>NZ_CANSMR010000033.1 GCF_947648125.1 uncultured Bradyrhizobium sp.
CGATGATCGCCTGCTTGATCTCGCGATACACCATGCCCATGAAGTTCAGCGGCTGGTAGAGCTGGATCATCATCGAGTTGATCAGCACGAAATCGCCGACGGTGTGGGTGCCGTTGCGGATGCCGAACGCGCACATCAGCATGGTCGCGGTCAGCCCCGCGGTGAAGATGATCGCCTGCCCGGTGTTGAGCACGGCGAGCGAGGTGTAGGTCTTCACGCTGGCCTGCTCGTAGCGCTCCATCGAGCGGTCGTAGCGCCGCGCCTCGCGCTCCTCGGCGCCGAAATATTTCACCGTCTCGTAGTTGAGCAGCGAGTCGATCGCCTTGGTGTTCGCCTCGGTGTCGGAATCGTTCATCTTGCGGCGGATCTCGATCCGCCACTCGGTCGCGATGTAGGTGTAGTACATGAACACGACGACCGTGATCAGCACCGCGAGCACGTAGCGCCAGTCGAACTGCCAGAGCAGCACTGCCGCCAGCAAGGTGACCTCGACGATGGTCGGGATCAGCTGCAGGATCACCATCCGCACGATGGTCTCGATGCCGGAGCGGCCGCGCTCCAGCACGCGGGTCAAGCCACCGGTCTTGCGCTCGAGATGGAAGCGCAGCGACAGCTCGTGCATGTGAACGAAGGTGATGTAGGCGAGCCGCCGCACCGCGTGCATCGCGACGCGGGCGAAGATGCCATCGCGCCACTGCGTCAGCACCGCCATGATGATGCGCACCGCGCCGTAGCTGATCGTCATCAGCACCGGCGAGGCGATCAGCCAGACCATCCAGTTCGAGGAAGCGACCGGCGCCGAGCCCGTGCCGTTCAGCGCGTCGATCGCCCATTTGAAGGTGAACGGCACCGACAGCGTCGCGAGCTTGGCGAACAGCAGCAGCACCACCGACCAGATGACGCGCATCTTCAAATCGGCGCGATCGCCGGGCCAGATGTACGGCCAGAGATGAACGAGGGTGCCGAGCAGCGTCCCCTTCTCGGCGGCCGGCGTCGTGGCCGTGGGCTGATCGGCCACGGTCACAGTCTGTTGCGGCGGCACCATCAGGAGCCCGCTCTCGCCGTCATGGCGCGGCGGTCCGCTGCCACATCTTGTCCACGATTTGCCATTGTGCCCGTCATATAGATCGTTTGAACGCGGCGTACAGGCTTATGACGAAAATTGTTCGCGATTCGCGGGAATTTGCGGGATATTTTGGCCCTCAATCCCCATATGCGAGTCTTGACCCTGTTTACGCTGCAGTGCCACAAGGATCGTATGAACCAAATCAAGACTGTCTGTGTTTATTGCGGCTCCGGCCCCGGTAACAATCCCCGCTTCGTTGAAGCTGCCATCGCACTCGGCAAGGCCTTTGCCGACAACAACGTGCGCCTGGTCTACGGCGGCGGCTCGATCGGCCTGATGGGCGCGGTCGCGAAATCCACCCTCGATCATGGCGGCTCCGTCACCGGCATCATTCCGGAATTCCTGCGGGCGCGCGAGAATGCGCTGACCTCGGTTCAGGAAATGATCGTCACGCCCGACATGCATGAGCGCAAGCGGCTGATGTTCGAGCGCTCGGATGCGTTCGTCGCGCTGCCCGGCGGCATCGGCACGCTGGAGGAGCTGGTCGAGCAACTGACCTGGCAGCAGCTCGGCCGTCATCACAAGCCGATCCTGCTCGCCAATATTGATGGTTTCTGGGAACCCCTGCTCTCGCTGCTGAGCCACATGCGCACGACCGAGTTCATCCGCGCGACCCTTCCCATCAACGTGCTGATGGCCGACCGCGTCGACGACATCCTGCCGCGGCTGCGTTCGGCGGTGGCCGGCAAGCCGGCGGCCGCAAAGGAGCTCGCGCCCGAAGTGGCGCGGCGGCTGTAACCCCTACTCGCTCGGAAACGTCACGGCCTCGATGCGATTGCCGTCGGGGTCGAGGATGAAGGCGGCGTAATAGCGCACGCGGTCGTGCGGGCGCAGGCCCGGGGGACCATCGGAGAGGCCGCCTGATGCCAGCGCGGCGGCGTGGAAGGCATCGACCTCGGCAGTGGTCTTCGCGCGCAGGCAGATATGGCTGCCGCTCTCATGCGCGACCTGCGCCATCGTGGCGCGCAGATTGATCCAGAATTCAGGATAGGTCTTGCCGAAGCCGATCGTTGCCGGCCGCGTGACCAGACGGCTCAGGCCGAGCGCGGTCAGCGTCGGCTCATAGAACCGCGCCGCGCGGTCGAGATCGCGGACGCCGACAGAGACGTGGTCGATCATGGGCCCTCCTGCCCGTCATTGCGAGGAGCGAAGCGACAAAGCAATCCATGCATCCTTGCGCGCGGAAAGGTGGATTGCTTCGCTTCGCTCGCAATGACGGCACCTGTTTCCTTCGCAGCCTTAAGCCTGCGCGCCCGATTTCACCAGCTTGTAGAACACCGAATCCATCAGCGCCTGGAACGAGGCGTCGATGATGTTGGGCGAGACGCCGACCGTGGTCCAGCTCTCGCCGGTCTCGTCCTCGCTTTCGATCAGCACGCGTGTGACCGCCTCGGTGCCGCCATTGAGGATACGCACACGGTAGTCGATCAGCTTCAGGCCATCGATGTATTTCTGGTACTTGCCGAGATCCTTGCGCAGCGCCACATCGAGCGCGTTGACCGGACCGTTGCCCTCGGCGGCCGAGATCAGCCGATCACCGTCGACGTCGACCTTCACCACCGCAAGCGCTACCGTGACGCGCTGGCCGTTGGCGTTGTAGCGCTGCTCGACATTGACGTCGAACTGCTCGACCTTGAAATATTCCGGCACCTTGCCGAGCGTTCGGCGCGCCAAGAGGTCGAACGAAGCATTCGCCGATTCATAGGCGAAGCCCGCGGCCTCGCGCTCCTTCAGCTCCTCGACCAGGCGCGTCAGCCGCGGATCACTCTTGTCATAGACGATGCCGGCGCGGTCGAGCTCGGCCATCACGTTGGAGCGGCCGGCTTGATCCGAGACCAGCACCTTGCGGTGGTTGCCGACGGAATCCGGCAGCACGTGCTCATAGGTCTGCGGATCCTTCATGACAGCGGAGGCATGGATGCCGGTCTTGGTGACGAAGGCGCTCTCGCCGACATAGGCCGCATGGCGGTTCGGCGCGCGGTTCAGCATGTCGTCGAGCGTACGCGACACCTTCATCAGCGTCGCCATCTTCTCCGTGGTGACGCCGATCTCGAACTTGTCGGAAAACTCCTGCTTCAGCTTCAACGTCGGGATCAGCGAACAGAGATTGGCGTTGCCGCAGCGCTCGCCGAGGCCGTTGAGCGTGCCCTGGATCTGCCGCGCCCCGGCGCGCACCGCGGCGAGCGAATTGGCCACCGCCTGCTCGGTGTCGTTATGGGCATGAATGCCGACATGAGCGCCGGGCACCTGCTTGACGACATCGCCGACGATGGTCTCGATCTCATGCGGCATGGTGCCGCCATTGGTGTCGCACAGCACCACCCAGCGCGCGCCGGCCTCATAGGCGGCCTTCGCGCAGGCAAGCGCATAGTCGCGGTTCTCCTTGTAGCCGTCGAAGAAGTGCTCGCAGTCGACCATCACCTCGCGACCGAGCGCCTTGGCGGCGGCGACGCTGTCGCGGATCGAGGCGAGATTCTCCTCGTTGGTGGTCTCGAGCGCGACCCGGACCTGATAGGCGGAGGATTTCGCGACGAAGCAGATCGCGTCCGCCTTGGCTTCGAGGATGCCGGCGAGCCCCGGATCGTTCGAGGCCGAACGGCCCGGCCGCCGCGTCATGCCGAACGCGGTGAATCGCGCGTGGTCGAACGCAGGCTTCCTGCTGAAGAACTCGGTATCGGTCGGATTGGCGCCGGGATAGCCGCCCTCGACATAGTCGATGCCGAGCGCGTCGAGCATGCCGGCGATCACCTGCTTGTCCTGCAGCGTGAAATCGACGCCATTGGTCTGCGCGCCGTCGCGCAGCGTGGTGTCGAACAGATAAAGGCGCTCGCGGCTCATGCGTGGCCTCCAGGCGTGGCAACGCCGTCGAGCGTCTTCTGCATCGTGGTGTTGGCGAGCCACTCGTCGTTGATGGTGACCGTATTGCGCTGCTGCGCGACGTAGCCGCGCTTGCGGAAGAATTCGAGCGCTGTGTCGCTCGCATCAACCTTCAGGGCCTTGGTGCCGCGGGCGCTCGCGATCTTCTCCAGCGCATCGCACAGCGCGCTGCCTGCACCCTGCCCGACCGCACTCGGATGCACATAGAGCATGTCGATGTGATCGGCCCCCTTCAGCGAGGCGAATCCAACAGGCGCGCCCTGCAATGTCGCGATCAGGGTCAGCTGCCCGGCGAGCTTGTTGCCGAAGGCCTCCTCGTCGTCGGCGGCCATCGCCCAGGCTTCCTGCTGCGCCTCGCTGTAATCGTCGCCGGTCAGGTCCATGATCGACGCCGCGAAGATCGCCGCCAGCAGCGGCGCGTCGTCAGGCAGATACGGACGCAACGCGGGTGCGGATCGGCTCATCGCGCAACCTCCCAGGTCGTGATCGGCTTTCCTTCGGCATCCTTGCCGTCCTTGATCGCCACGCCCATCGCCGCGAGCTGATCGCGGATCCGGTCGGACTCCTTGAAGTCCTTCCGCGCACGCGCCGCGGTGCGCTCGGCGATCAGCACCTCGACCACGGCGGCATCGACGCCGCTGGCCTGCTCCTTGCGGCCCTTCCACGCCGCCGCGCTCTCAGAGAGGAAGCCGAGCAGCCGCAGCGAGCCGGCAAATTCCTTGCGGCTCGCTTCATTGCTGGCGGCAGCATTCCGCAGGCTGTGCAGCACGGCCATGGCCTGCGCCGTGTTGAGGTCGTCGTAGAGCGCCTCGACCATCGCCGGCGATGGCGCGCCGGGCTCGGCGTCGGCCGCGACCGCATACCAGTCGTCGAGCGTCCTTGCGGCTTCCTCCGCGCTCTTCAGGGTCCAGTCCAGCGGCGAACGGTAGTGCGTTCTCAGCATGCTGAGCCGCAGCACCTCGCCCGGCCAATCGGCCAGCAGATCGCGGATCGTGAAGAAGTTGCCGAGCGACTTCGACATCTTCTCGCTTTCGATCTGCAGGAAGCCGTTGTGCATCCAGACATTGGCCATGCGGTCGGTGTGGAACGCGCAGCAAGTCTGCGCGAGTTCGTTCTCATGGTGCGGGAACACCAGGTCGATGCCGCCGCCATGGATGTCGAACTTTTCGCCGAGATGCTTCCAGGCCATCGCCGAGCACTCGATGTGCCAGCCGGGCCGCCCCTCCACCGCAATGCCTGCCGGCGACGGCCAGGACGGCTCGCCCGGCTTCGACGGCTTCCACAGCACGAAATCGGTGTTGTCGCGCTTGTAGGGCGCGACATCGACGCGCGCGCCCGCGATCATCTCGTCGAGCGAGCGCTTCGACAGCGCACCATAGCGCGGCAGCACCGAATTGGCCGCGTTCATCGCCTGCGGCGAGAACAGCACGTGATCCTCGGCGACATAGGCAAAGCCGCCGGCGACCAGCTTCTCGATGATCGCGCGCATCTCCGGGATGTGCTCGGTGGCGCGCGGCTGCACCGTCGGCGGCAAGCAGCCGAGCGCGGTGACGTCGTCCTGATACTGCTGGTAGGTCTGCTCGGTGACCTTGCGGATCGCCTCGTTCAGCGGGACGCCGGGATAATCCCGCGCGGCGCGCACGTTGATCTTGTCGTCGACGTCGGTGATGTTGCGGACATAGGTGACGTGACCTGTGCCATAGCGATGGCGCAGCGCGCGAAACAGCACGTCGAAGACAACAGCGGCGCGGCCGTTGCCGATATGGGCGAAGTCATAGACCGTCGGTCCGCAGGCATACATGCGGACGTTATCGGCATCGAGCGGCACGAAGGGCCGCTTCTCCCGGGTCAGCGTATCGTAGAGGCGCAAATCCATGGGTACCCATCCCTTGCGGCCGGGCGTCCAGTGATCTCAGAGTGATTGAGAAAAGACGGCCTCAGCCAGCGAATCGCTAGCTCATAATCTCGCGGCAAATGCTGCAGATGGCGAGGTGGCCGTTCATGGTTCCATCGTGTCTCACGGCCCCCTTATCCCGTCAAGGGGCTGTTTTCGGGCGTTTTGCAGCCCCGCGTCGCACCGAAGTCACGCCAACGCCCTCATGGTTAATCATTATTAAGGAATTGGGCGTACGGGAGGGCCTGCGGATTCCCCGCCATTTTAACTGGTGCACCATGCGGCCCATTTCAGCATTGATTGCCTGCACGATCGTCCTTGTCTCCTCGGCCGCCCTGGCCGACAGCCGCGTTTTCATCGTCGCCAACCAGGCCGACGGCTACGGCATCGACCAGTGCCTTGCCCGTGGCGACCGCTGCGGCGCGTCCGCTGCCCGCGCCTACTGCCGGTCACGGGATTTTGCGCAGGCCACCAATTACCGCCGCGTCGATCCAGACGAGATCACCGGCGCGGTTCCGCACGCCGCGAACGAGACATGCCGGGGCAATAGCTGCGGCGAATACGTCGCCATCACCTGCCAACGCTGAGCCAAGCGGCTGGATGAGCGGGGTTATTGCCACACCGGCGCCCCGGAAACGACGTGACGCTGCCCCGAGAAACGGCTATTGCAGCGGCCTTGCCCGCGCGCTTTGGCGTTGATCGCCGCGCGGCGTCGTTTTAATGGCCGGATATGCCCAATAGCTCCCGTTCTCGCTTCTCCCGCTGGTTCTTGACTTGCGCCGTGCTGGGTGGAATCGCCCTGCCCGCCGCGGATGCCCTCGCGCAGGTGCCCCCGGGCCCGCCCGGCCCGGCGCCCCAGGGCGCGCAGGCCAATCCGATGTGCGCCCGGCTCGAAGGCCAGCTGGCGGCAATCGATCGTGGCGGCGGCGATCCGGCCAAGGACGAGCAGATCCGCCGCTATCAGGACGCTGCAACCCGGCAGCAGGGCGAACTGGATCGCGTGACCGCGCAGGCCCGGCGCATGGGCTGCGACAGCTCCGGGTTCTTGTCGCTCTTTAATAACAACTCGGCGCAGTGCGGACCGGTCAACAACCAGATCCAGCAGATGCGCGCCAATCTCGATCAAATGACCGCCAATCTCGAGCGGCTGCGCACCGGCGGGCTCGGTGGCGCCGATCGCGAGAACCAGCGCCGCTCGGTCTTGACCGCGCTGGCGCAGAACAATTGCGGCCCGCAATACGCGGCGGCCGCGCGTGGCCCCGGCAATTTCATCGAGAACCTGTTCGGCGGCGGCGGTGGCGGCAATCCCAATCCGCTGCCCCCGCCCGACGCGCAATATGGCGGGCAGTCCGGCACCTTCCGCACCGTCTGCGTCCGCACCTGCGACGGCGCCTATTTCCCGATCTCGTTCGCGACCACGCAGGCGCGCTTCGCCGCCGACGAGCAAGTCTGCAAGGCGCAGTGCCCGGCCGCGGAAGCCAGCCTGTTCGCGTACCGCAATCCCGGCGAAGACATCAACCAGGCTGTCTCGATCAACGGCCAGTCCTACTCGTCGCTGCCGAACGCCTTCAAGTACCGCACCGAGTTCAATCCGTCGTGCTCCTGCAAGGCGGCCGGCCAGAGCTGGGCGGAGGCGCTGAAGGCGGTCGACGACCAGGCGTCCGCCGCGCAGCAGGGCGACATCATCGTCACCGAGGAGAGCGCGCGGAAGATGCAGCAGCGCGCGCAGACCAAGGCCGCCGCCGGCAAGAAGGGCGCGCCGGCCGCGGCGGCTCAGCAGCAGCCCGCCGCCGCTGACGCCACCGCGCCCGCGAGCGACGGCCAGATCCGCACGGTCGGCCCGACCTTCATCCCGAAGAAGCAGTAAGACTCATTACGTTTTTTGAGCACGATCTCCGCGCAAACGCTTACGCGTTTGTCGCGTGGGAAAACCGGTCTCCACTTTTCCGGATCATGCTCTAGCCCTCAAACGCCTCCGCCGACGCGCGCGAGGTGCGCGTCAGCAGCGTCTCGTCGGGCGCCGGCAGCGCCTTGCCGAAATCGCGGAAGCGGTTGGTGATGGGATAGCGGCGGTCGCGGCCGAAATTTTTCCGCGTCACCTTCACTCCCGGCGCCGCCTGCCGCCGCTTGTATTCGGCGATGTTGAGCAGGCGATCGACGCGGGTCACCACATCGCGGTCGAAGCCGGCCTCGATGATGGTCGCAAGCGGCTCCTCGCGCTCCACCAGCCGTTCGAGGATCGCATCCAACACCTCATAGGGCGGCAGCGAATCCTGGTCAGTCTGGTTCTCGCGCAACTCCGCGGTCGGCGGCCGGATGATGATGTTGACCGGGATCACCTCGCCCGACGGCCCAAGCGCGCCGTCCGGCTTCCAGGCATTGCGCAGGCTCGAGAGACGGAACACCTCGGTCTTGTAGATGTCCTTGATCGGATTGAAGCCGCCGTTCATGTCGCCATACAGCGTGGCGTAGCCGACCGACATTTCCGACTTGTTGCCGGTCGTCACCACCATGGCGCCGGTCTTGTTGGAGATCGCCATCAACAGCGTGCCGCGGGCGCGCGCCTGCAGATTCTCCTCGGTGATGTCGCGCTCCAGCCCTTTGAAGACCGGCGCCAGAATTGACTCGAAGCCGTTGACGGCGTCGGCAATCGGCAGGATCTCGTAGCGGATGCCGAGTGCGGCGGCGAGCTTGGCGGCATCGTCGAGCGACACCTGCGCGGTGTAGCGGAACGGCAGCATCACGCCGCGCACCTTGTCGGCGCCGAGCGCGTCGACCGCGATCGCGGCACACAGCGCCGAGTCGATGCCGCCGGAGACGCCGAGCAGCACGCCCGGAAATCCGTTCTTGCGAACATAGTCGCGCAGGCCGAGCACGCAGGCCGCGTAATCGGCCTTGTCGCCTTCGAGCTGCGCAGTGATCGGCCCGTTGCAGCGCCAGCCATCGGCAGTCTTGCGCCAGGTCAGCGTCGTGATGTTCTCCTCGAACGCCGGAAGCTGCGCCGCCACGGAGAGATCGGCATTCAGCGCAAACGAGGCGCCGTCGAAGATCAGCTCGTCCTGGCCGCCCATCTCATTGAGATAGACCAGCGGCAGCCCGCTCTCGGTGACGCGCGCCACCACGATCGACAGCCGGAGATCGGCCTTGTCGCGGGCATAGGGCGAGCCGTTCGGCACGATCAGGATCTCGGCGCCGGTCTCGGCCAGGCACTCGACGACATTCTCGTAATCCTCGGATTCCTCGAGCCAGATGTCCTCGCAGATCGGCACGCCGATGCGCACGCCGCGCACCGTCACCGGGCCCGATGCCGGGCCGCGCGCGAACAGCCGCTTCTCGTCGAACACGCCGTAATTCGGCAGATTGGCCTTGAAGCGCAGCGCGGCGATGCGGCCGCCGTCGAGCAGTGCGCAGGCATTGTAGAGCTTGCCGTCCTCGACCCAGGGCGTGCCGATCAGCATCGCCGGGCCGCCATCTTTGGTCTCGCGCGCCAGTTCCTCGATCGCGGCGCGGCAGGACGACTGGAACGCCGGCTTGAGCACCAGATCCTCCGGCGGATAGCCCGCAATAAACAGCTCCGACAGCACCACGAGGTCGGCGCCGTCGGCTTTCGCCTTCTCGCGCGCGGCACGCGCTTTCGCGGCGTTGCCGGTGACGTCACCGACCGTCGGATTGAGTTGCGCCAGGGTGATCTTGATCTGTTGTTCGCTCATAGCTTTATGTTGTCCCGCACAACGGCAAACTGCAATGGTCGTCCGATCATGGTGCGATTGCAGAAATCGCACTGGGATCTTGGGCGCCGGTCAGGGGGCAAGCTCTGCCCTCACCTCGCCGAGCAGCGCCATGCCACCCAGCCGGCCCAATTCGTCCGAACATTTCGCGCTCTTGCCATAGCAGCCGAATGCAACCGTGACCCGCTCGGAAAGTGGTCCGATGCTGGGCAAGCCCGTGTCGCCGAAGGTGGTCATGCAGGGCACGACGCGGCGTTCCTCGAATTTGAGGTCGCGAATGCGGTCAAGGATCTGGGTTTGCAGCCGATCAGCCACATCAACCGATCCGCCCGACCGGAACCAGTCCTTGATCTCAGCCTCGCTCTCGAGCGCACGATCGACCGGATCGCCGCCGAGTTTCAGCCAGCTCTGGCCATCCGGATATGGGATCGGCGGCAGGATGTAGGGGTTGTCGCCCTTGGGCCCGAGACACCGCATCGACGGCATGCCGGCAAGACGCTGCGCCTCCGCCGCACCGAGCCGGAACAGCGCCGCGGTGCGCGCATAGACCGTAAAGCCCAAGGAGCGACCGAGCAGCGATTGGGTGTGCCCGCCGGCCGCAACCAGCACGCGCTCGGCCGCGATGCCGCCCGATCGCGTCCGGATCGTCACACCGGAGCCGCTCTCCGAAATCCCGAGCGCTGGCTCGTCGATGATCCGGGCGCCTGCGCGCTCCGCCGCGATGGTCTGCGCCTGAACCAGGCGACGCGGTGAGATGTATCCGGCATTGCGCGGCTCGAAATAGCCCAGCATTCCCGCCGTCGATTTCAGGAACGGAAACCGCTCCGCGAGCGCCGCATCCTGATAGGCTTCACACGCGATCCCTTCGTCGGCGCAGACTTGGCCGACCGAGGCGACATCGGTGGTTTCGCGACCGCCGACGTGAAGCGCACCGGCTTCGCGGTAGAATTCGACACCGCTTTCCGCGGCAATCTCGCCGTAGCGCGCGATCGCTGCGCGGTTCATCTGCCGCCAGAACGGCTGCGGATCGTAGACCCGCGTGATGCGGCCCTCATCATAGTGGCTGCCGAACACGCCGCTGTGCTGCGAGAAATTGACCGGCTCATCGGGCCCGATCAGCGCAACCGCATGGCCCATCTTGCTCAGATGTCGCGCGGCCGCCGAGCCGATCAGTCCACGTCCGATCACCGCAAGCTTGATCGGTCTGTTGGCGCTCACGACGAGAATGCGCCCAGGCGTTCGGCGAGAGCGAACAGCCAGAACAGCCCGGCCATCACGAGCGCGACGCCGACGGCGGCGGAGCCCATATCCTTGACCCGCCCGATCTGCGGATCGTGATCCATGGTCAGGCGGTCGGCGAGCTTCTCGATCGCGGTGTTGAGCAGCTCGATCACGAGCACCAGCACCACGGTCGCGACCAGCTCGACCCGGCGCATCACGGTGGCGCCGACCAGCCAGGCCAACGGCACCGACAGCACCAATGCCACCACCTCTTCGCGAATCGCCTGCTCCGAGCGAATGGCAAATGCCAGCCCGTTGCGCGAGTTGATGGTGGCTCGCCAGAACCTCAGCAAGTCACTGCCCTCAAGTCACCGCCCTCAAGTCACCTGCCCCAAATCACAACCCAGCGGCGGCCGGCATCGGTTTGACCTTGCCTGCGCGCTCCTGCTTCAGCAGCTCGGCGATCAGGAAGGCCATGTCGATCGACTGTTCGGCGTTGAGGCGGGGATCGCAGACCGTGTGGTAGCGGTCGTTGAGATCCTCGTCGGTGATGGCGCGCGCGCCGCCGATGCACTCGGTGACGTCCTGCCCGGTCATCTCCAGATGCACGCCGCCGGCATGGGTGCCCTCGGCGGCATGGATCTGGAAGAACGCCTTCACCTCCGACAGCACGCGGTCGAACGGCCGCGTCTTGTAGCCGGAGGTCGAGGTGATGGTGTTGCCGTGCATCGGATCGCACGACCACACCACCTTGCGGCCTTCCCGCTGCACGGCGCGGATCAGACCCGGCAGATGATCACCGACCTTGTCGGCGCCGAAGCGGTTGATCAGCGTCAGGCGTCCTGGCTCGTTGTCGGGGCTCAGCACGTCGATCAGCTTCAACAGCTCGTCCGGCTTCAGCGACGGGCCGCATTTCAGGCCGATCGGGTTCTTGATGCCGCGGAAATATTCGACATGGCCGTGATCGAGCTGGCGGGTGCGATCACCGATCCAGATCATGTGGCCCGAGGTCGCGTACCAGTCGCCGGTGGTGGAATCGACCCGCGTCATCGCCTGCTCGTAGCCGAGCAGCAGCGCCTCGTGGCTGGTGTAGAAATCGGTGGCGCGCAGCTCCGGATGGCTCTCGAGGTCGAGGCCGCAGGCGCGCATGAAGTTCAGCGCGTCCGAGATGCGGTCGGCCAGCTCCTTGTAGCGGCGGGACTGCGGCGAATCCTTCAGGAAGCCGAGCATCCATTGATGCACGCTGCCGAGATTGGCGAAGCCGCCGGTCGCGAACGCGCGCAGCAGGTTGAGCGTCGCTGCGGATTGGCGATAGGCCATCAGCTGGCGCTGCGGATCGGGAATCCGCGCTTCCGGCGTGAAGGCGATGTCGTTGACGATGTCGCCGCGATAGCTCGGCAGCTCGACATCGCCCTGCTTCTCGGTCGGCGACGAGCGCGGCTTGGCGAATTGGCCTGCGATGCGGCCGACCTTCACCACCGGCAGCGCGCCGGCATAGGTCATGACCACCGCCATCTGCAGCAGGACGCGGAAGAAGTCGCGGATGTTGTTGGCGCCGTGCTCGGCAAAGCTCTCGGCGCAGTCGCCGCCCTGCAGCAGGAAGGCCTCGCCCACGCAGACCCGCGCCAGCGCCTTCTTCAGGCTGCGCGCCTCGCCCGCGAAAACCAGCGGCGGAAACGTCGCAAGCTGGGCCTCGACATCGGCCAATGCCTTGGCATCGGGATAATCGGGCACCTGCAGCACCTTCTTGGCGCGCCAGCTATCGGGTGTCCACCGCTCGGACATGAGGTCAACTCCTGAGCAAAAACCGCGACTTAATCGGCGGGAAAGGTGGGCTTATACACAGCCGCCCGCTCTCCCGCTAGAAGGATTCCTGCAATCCCGTCAAACTCTTGCAGGAAAATACGAATTCGCATTTGCTGGACCATACCATGAATGCCAGGGAAATTGCCGCAGCCGCCGCCGCGCTGGACGACGTTTTTAGCGACGACATCGTCGTGCCGGCCGCGGACGGCTACCCGCTCGCCGCGACGCTGTTCCTGCCGCGCGGCAGGAAGCGCCATGCCGTCCTGATCAACTCGGCGACCGCCGTGCCCCGCAAGGTCTATCGCGGCTTTGCCGGCTACCTCGCCCGCCGCGGCGCGGCGGTGCTGACCTACGACTACCGCGGCACCGGCGACTCGAGGCCGATGGCGGCGACCGGCCTCAACAAGCCGAAGTCGCTGGCCGGCTTCAACGCCACGATGGCGGACTGGGCCGCGCTCGACACCACCGCGGCGGTGAGCTGGATGCGCTATCGCTACCGCGACCTGCCCTTCGCCTATGTCGGCCACTCCTTCGGCGGCCAGGCGCTTGGGCTCCTTGCCAACAACGCTGAAATTCCGCGCGCGCTGCTGGTCGCCTCGCAGGCCGCCACCTGGAAGCTGATGGCCTCGCCCGAGCGCTACCGCGTCGTTGCCTTCATGAACGGCATCGGCCTGCCGCTGGCGCGCACGCTCGGCTACGTGCCCGCCTGGGCCGGTCTCGGCATGGACCTGCCGCGGGGCGTGTTCGAGCAATGGCGCGGCTGGGTGATGCGCGAGCGTTATCTGCTCGACGATGCCACGCTCGTAGCGCGCGAAAATTTTCCGAAGTTCAAGGGCCAGCTCCGCGCGCTTGCCATCACCGACGACACCTGGGCGACGCGGCCGGCGGTCGAATTGCTGTGCTCCGCGTTCACGTCGATCACGCCGGAGATCATCTCGATCCGCCCCGCGGATGCCGGCGCAAAAGCGATCGGCCATTTCGGCTTCTTCCGCAGCGAACACCGCGACGCCCTGTGGCGCGGCGCCGCAGAGTGGCTCGAGGCGGAGGGATGAGCCCGAACTCTCACCACCGTCGTCCCTGCGAAAGCAGGGACCCATAACCACCGAATTCACTTGTGAACGCGATCGCGGCCCCAGCGTCGTGCGCCAATTGAGATTTGGGGTAATGGGTCCTGGCCTTCGCCAGGACGACGATGAGGATGGTTCTCGCGCGATACGACCCACCGCTATTTTAGCGGTCAAAATGATGGGTATCGCTTCGCTCCACCCATCCTACCCAATCTCACACCACCTTCCGCGGCGCCGCCGTCGCCGCATCACCCGTGTTTGGCGTGCCCGTCGGCTCGACCAGCAACAGATGCACCTCTTCCCGCGCGACGGGCCGGTGCTCGACGCCCTTCGGCACGACGTACATCTGGCCGGGGTGCAGCGTGATGGTGCGATCGCGCAGCTCGATGTCGAGCACGCCCTTCAGCACGAGGAGGAAGTCGTCGGTGTTGTCGTGCTTGTGCCAGACGAACTCGCCCTGCACCTTCACCACCATGACATCGCAGGCATTGAATTGCGCCACCGGGCGCGGCGACCAGTGATCGCTGAATGTCGAGAGTTTCTCGGAAAGATCGATCGCGTCGCGCATGGTGCCTCCGGTCCGGGCCAGCTTGCCGGACTCGTTAGCTCAGCCGCGCGACGCACTCAATGCACGCCCCTCAATCGCTCCGGATATGTTGTCGGCCCGTTGTGCCCGTTGATATCGCAATGCGTTTCGCCGTTGGCGGCCTTGCGCGCCAGCAGCTCGCGTTCGGCCTTGTACCAGAGCTGATCCATCTGGCCCGGCGGTTCGCCGGCGTCCTTCCACAATTCGTAGGCGCGGGTCCGAATCTCCTGCTCGGTTGGGCCTGTCATGGGCGGCTCCCTCAATTTGAGACATCAAACTGTTTGGAGTGGAACTGCCAGCATAGCGCAAGGTTCCGACGCACGCGAGATTGCCCCGCTGCCCGTCGCGCGCCATCTGTGCACAAGCGCCGTAGCGCGAGCCATTCGCCGGAAACCGGATCTGATTTGAGCGCGCGCAAAGGGCGGCATATTCACGTCAACAAAGGTGCCCTAGTTCCCCGCACCAGGAGCGGCCGCCGGCAGCGCGCCGGTCTTGTGGAAGCAAGCTACCCCTTCTGAGGTATGAAACCTTTGCGCGCCTCCGCAGACTCAAAGTTATCAGGATTTTGCAACGACCTTCCTGGGGCTAGAGACAGCGCCGCTCGCATGTATTTTAAGCGGGCGGCGTTGGGCTGTCAGGCAGGGCTCGTTTACCGTTCCAGCGCAAGTCTGCGGTGAAGAAATCAAGCGCAAGGCCGATCGTCGTCATCACATGTCTAGCGCGGCGGCGCACCGTGGAGCAGGACCGAGTGGCGGCGGCCATAGACGAAGTAGAGTGCGAGGCCGATCACCAGCCACACGATCAGGCGCAGCCAGGTCTCCCAGGGCAGGAACACCATCAGCAGGATCGAAAAAGCCATGCCGAGCACCGGAACGACAGGCACGCCGGGCGTGCGGAACGGGCGCGCGATCTCGGCATCGCTCTTGCGCAGGTAGATCACCGCGCCGCAGACCAGCACGAAGGCGAACAGCGTGCCGATAGAGACCATCTCGCCGAGGATATCGATCGGGGTGAGCGCCGCGACAACAGCCACCACGATCCCGATCAGCAGCTGGCTCTTCCAGGGCGTGCCGAGCGAGGGATGCACGTCGGAGAACAGTCTGGGCAGCAGGCCGTCCTTGGCGATCTGGAAGAAGATGCGGCTCTGGCCATACAGCAGCACCAGGATCACCGTGGTGAGGCCGGAGAGCGCGCCGATCTTGATCAGCACCGAGAACCAGGTCTGCCCGATGACATCGACGCCCTTGGCGATCGGATCGGCGACGCCGAGCTCCGTGTAGGGCACGAGGCCGGTGAGCACGCCGGCGACCGCGACATAGAGGATGGTGCAGATCAGCAGCGAGCCGAGGATGCCGATCGGCATGTCGGTCTGCGGGTGCTTGGCTTCCTGCGCCGCGGTCGACACCGCGTCGAAACCGATGAAGGCGAAGAACACCACCGAGGCGCCGCGCATCACGCCGGTCCAGCCGAACTGACCGAACGTGCCGGTGTTGTCGGGGATGAAGGGATGCCAGTTCGCTGGTGTAACGTATCCAACGCCGAACAGGATGAAGGCGAGCACGACGGCGAGCTTGATGCCGACCATGATGTTGTTGAGCCGGGCCGACTCCTTGGTGCCGCCGATCAGCATGGCGGTGAGCGCCAGCACGATGAACGCCGCCGGCAGGTTGACGATGCCTTCCACGGTCGAGCCGTCAGCCAGCTTGGCCTCGGTCCAGGGGGCCGCGGCATATTGCGGCGGGATGTTGATGCCGAAATTGTGCAGCAGCGAGACGATGTAGCCGGACCAGCCGACCGCGACGGTGGAGGCGCCCATCGCGTATTCGAGGATGAGGTCCCAGCCGATGACCCAGGCGAAGAGCTCGCCGAGGGTCGCGTACGTATAGGTGTAGGTGCTGCCGGAGACCGGCAGCAGCGCCGCGAGCTCGGCGTAGCACAGGCCGACGAAGGCACAGGCGATGCCGCCGACGACGAAGGAGAGCATAATCGCCGGGCCGGCATAGTGCGCCGCTGCGGTGCCGGTGAGCACGAAGATGCCCGCACCGATGATGCAGCCGATCCCGAGTGCGGTGATGCTGAGCGCCCCGAGTGTCTTGCCGAGCGTGTGCTCCCCTGCTTCGGCGATGATGCTGGCGACCGACTTGCGCGTCATCAAACCCAGATCTGTCATGGCGACATCTCCATCTGGTAAGGCCAATGCGGCCTCTCAATCAGAGATAGAACATTTGGCCGCAGTATCCGAGCGATTGTCCTGACGTTCAGGCAAGGCAAACGGCTTTTGGCGCGCGAGCCGCCAATCAACGATCTCAGGGAGCTCTGTCTATATACGCGCGACTATGACGACTGGTTCCCGGTGCCGGAACGTGACCAGAGTCCTATTGTTCGCGGCTCGCCCTCCGTCATGGCCGGGCTTGTCCCGGCCATCCGCGTCTTTCTTGCGTGATTGATGCAAAGACGTGGATGCCCGGCACAAGGCCGGGCATGACGAGGGCTATCGCCCCACTCAGCCCCGAGTGTGTCCGGATGTTTCGCCGCGACGCGCCGCATCATCGGCGCGCCGCCTGCGCCCTACTCCGCCGCCTGGCGCACGTGTTGCGCGGTTGGCGTCCGCATCGTCACCAGCTCTTCGGAGGCGGTCGGATGCAGCGCGATGGTGGCGTCGAAATCCGCCTTGGTCGCCTTCATCTTCACCGCGATCGCAACCGCCTGGGTGATCTCGGCGGCGGCATCGCCGACGATGTGGCAGCCGAGCACGCGGTCGCTCGCGCCGTCGACCACGAGCTTCATCAGCACGCGGGTGTCGCGGCCGGACATCGTCGCCTTGATCGGGCGGAAATCGGTCTTGTAGATGTCGACGTGGCTATATTGTGCCCGCGCCTCTTCTTCCGTGAGGCCGACGGTGCCGACCTCCGGCTGCGAGAACACCGCGGTCGGAATCGTCGCGTGGTCGACCTGCACGGGGCGCTTGCCGAACACGGTGTCGGCGAAGGCATGGCCCTCGCGGATCGCGACCGGCGTCAGATTGGTGCGGTGGGTGACGTCGCCGACCGCGTAGATGTTGTCGACCGACGTCTTCGACCAGCCGTCGACCTGGATGCCGCCATTGGCGGGATTGATGGCGACGCCGGCAGCCTCCAGCCCGAGACCCCTGACATTGGGATGCCGGCCGATCGCGAACATCACCTGGTCTGAAGCGATGCTCGAGCCGCTGGAGAGATGGGTCGTGTAATCCTTGCCGTGCTTGTCGACCTTCGCCACCGTGCAGCCGGTGATGATGGTGATGCCGCGCTTCTCCATCTCGGTGCGGACATGCTTGCGCACGTCCTCGTCGAAGCCGCGTAGGATGTTGTCGCCGCGGTAGACGACGGTGACGTCGGAGCCGAAGCCGGCGAAGATGCCGGCGAATTCCAGCGCGATGTAGCCGCCGCCCTGGATCACGGTCCGCTTCGGCAGCTCCTTCAGATGAAACGCCTCGTTGGAGGAGATCACGTGTTCGATGCCGGGAACCGCCGGCCCGTGATTGGGCGCGCCGCCAGTCGCGATCAGGATGTATTTCGCCGTCACCTTCTCGCCGGTGGCGAGGCGGACGGTGTGGGCATCCTCCAGCACCGCGCGGGTCTTGACGATCCTGGCGCCCGACTTCTCGACATTGCTGGTGTAGGCGCCCTCGAGCCGGGCGATCTCCTTGTCCTTGTTGGCGACGAGCGTCGCCCAGTCGAACGAGACCTGGCCGATGCTCCAGCCGAAGCCGGCCGCGTCCTCGATCTCCTGGTGGACGTGGCTGCCGATCACGAACAGCTTCTTCGGCACGCAGCCGCGGATCACGCAGGTGCCGCCCATCCGGTACTCTTCGGCGACCATGACCTTCGCGCCATAATTGGCGGCGATGCGGGCGGCACGAACGCCGCCCGAACCACCACCGATGACAAACAGGTCGACGTCGAACTCGGCCATGGGTACCTCTCTCTTCGCCCTCGCCCCGCAAGCGGGGCGAGGTATCACGGACGCTCCGAGAGCGCTCGAAGGCGCTCTTAGATATCCTTACCGCGCTTCTTCATCTCGGTCTTGAACTGGCCGTTGACGATCACGCCGAACTGCTGCGCCCACTGCTGCATATATTGCAGCGATCCGTTGATTGCCGTGGGCTCCGCGATCAAAAGCTTCTGACCGAGCGGGGTCTTGTAGAACGTCACGAGGTCCTTCAGCTCCTGCTCGCTGAACTCGGCGGCGTAGATCTGCGCCATTCCGTCGCCGATCTCCTTCTCGCTGCCCGCGAACTGCTTGGCGACGACCAACGCCACCTCGTCGAGATCCTTCTGGTAGTTCAGGTACTGCTGCAACAGACCGGTCTTGGTCTTCTCGATGATTCCCGGAACGGCGCCGGCATACATCACCGCCACGTTCTTCATCGTCAGGATTTCCTTGGCGTACCCAATCGCCGCGGGGGTCGACTGCTTGACCTTGGGCATGGGGGGCAGCTGCTGCTGCGCCATGGCCGGTGCAGCCGCGAGCGCCAGTCCAGCCGCCAGGGCCGCTGCCGACAAAAGTCCCGAAAAACGCTTCATTCCAAGTCTCCTTGCTTGCGGCGTTAGCGCCGTTCAACAACCCGAATTCCCTGTGCGCCGGCCAGGACGGCGACGCTGCCGAGCCCGATGAACAGGCCATGTTCAACCACGCCCGGGATCACGCTGAGCAAACCGGCAAGACGCGGCGGGTCGCCGATCCGGCCGAGATGCGCATCGACGATCCAGTGGCCGCCATCGGTGACAAAAACGTGACCGTCCTTGCCCTTACGGACGATCATCTGGCCGGACACGCCGGCCTCGGCGAACGCCCGCGCCATCGCGGCCTGGGTCGCGGCGAGCCCGAACGGGATCACCTCGACCGGCAGCGGAAAGCAGCCGAGCACGTCGACCCATTTGCTGTCGTCGGCGATCACGATCATGCGATCACTGGCGGCCGCCACGATCTTCTCGCGCAGCAGCGCGCCGCCGCCACCCTTGATCAGATTGAGCGCGTGGTCGATCTCGTCGGCGCCGTCGATGGTGAGGTCGAGATGATCGACCTCATCCAGCGTGGTCAGCGGGACGCCGCAGCGGATCGCGTCCGCCCGGGTCGCCTCCGAGGTCGGCACGCCGATCACCTTCATGCCTGATCGGACCTTCTCGCCGAGCAGTTCGACGAAATGCTTGGCGGTCGACCCGGTGCCGAGCCCGAGCTTCATGCCGTCGCGCACCTCTTCGAGCGCGCGCGCCGCCGCCTGGCGTTTCAGTGCGTCCATGTCCACGGCCGATAGCCCCTCGGTTGTCCGTTACGGGCGCGCCATCGGGCCGCCCGGCGGGCGCATATCTAGCCTCGATTCACGGGCAGGAATAGCGCCATCCGGGCCCGTCTTTAGGCCGAAACGGCGTCCATCGCGGCCAAAATCGCCGCAAAACGGTCCTCGACCTCGGCTCGCATCCCCGGGTGGGTGAAAACATAGAGCTGGTCGTCGTGAATCGCGCTCACTACGCGGGCCGCGACCGCAGTCGGATCGAGACCGGCTTCCAGGCGGCGCGCGATCTCGGCAACGAGCGCGGCTGCCGGGCTGTCAGGGGCCAACTGGCGCGGCGGGCCGTACTGCGCCGGACGATTGCGCCCGCTCTCGCCGATCCGGGTCCGCACATAGCTCGGACAGAGCACGCTGACGCCGATCCCGAGCGGCGCCAGCTGCGCCGAAAGCCCTTCGGACAGGCTGACGACGGCGAATTTGGTCGCCGAATACGGGCTGACGCCGAGCCCGGCGTTCATCCCGGCCATCGACGCCGTGTTGACGATATGGCCGCCCTCGCCGTGCGCGCGGATATGCGGCAGGAAGCTCCTGACGCCGTGCAGGACGCCCATCAGGTTGACGTCGATCACCCAGCGCCAGTCGTCGACCGAGATCTGGTCGATGCCGCCGCCGGCCGCGACGCCGGCATTGTTGCAGACGACATGGACGTTGCCGAAGGCGCGGAACGATGCCTCTGCCGCGCGGTCGACGCTCGAGGGATCGGCGACGTCGCAGACGACGCCATGGACATCCGCGCCGCCGCCCCGCAGCGCATCGACGGCCTTGTCGAGCGCGCCGGTTTCGACGTCGGCGAGCATCACCTTCATGCCCTCGCGCGCGAACGCGGTTGCCATGGCCAGTCCGATTCCGCTGGCCGCACCGGTGACAAAAGCGGCTTTTCCGGCAAGTTCCCGCACCTGAGCCTCCCCAACTTCATGACGCGCCCACATCTACTCTTGCATCGCGGCGCGCGGCTCGATAGCCAAAAGCGTGATGTCCGCCTCCTCTCCCCCCATCATCGTGTTCGATCTCGACGGCACGCTGGTCGACACCGCGCCTGACCTGATCAGCGCGCTGAACCATGTGCTCGACCGCGAAGGCCTGCGGCCGGTGCCGCTGTCGGCGGCCCGCAACATGATCGGCGCCGGCGCGCGCAAGCTGCTCGAGCGCGGGCTCGAGGTGGACGGACGCGTAGTCAGCCTCGCGGACCTCGATCGTCTGACCAAGGCTTTCATCGACTATTACGCCGAGCATATCGCCGACGGCTCGCGCCCATTCGACGGACTCGAAGCCGCGCTCGATCGGCTGGAGGCCAAGGGCCATCGCTTCGCGGTCTGCACCAACAAGCTGGAATGGCTGTCCAAGCTGCTGCTCGACCGGCTCGGCCTGACGCCGCGCTTTGCCGCGATCTGCGGCCAGGACACGTTCGGCGTCGCCAAGCCCGATCCGGCATTCCTGCGCGAGACGGTCGCCCGCGCCGGCGGAAAGCTGCCCGGCGCCATCATGGTCGGCGATGCCGGTCCCGATGTCGGGGTCGCCCGGCGCGCCAGCGTCCCGGTGATCGGCGTCGATTTCGGCTACACCGACGTGCCGATGACCGAGCTGAAGCCGGACCGGCTGATCAGCCATATGCGCGATCTGCCGGACGCCGTCGCCAGCCTCGGCGCCGCATAAGCTTTCCGCAATACATTGATATTGCTTGGCAATAATTTGCTATGCGAATTTTCCATTAACCATCCTTTAACGAACAGACCTCCCCCTGTTGCACCTCTGTTCCGACGCTCCTATGGTCGGGTCGGGGATTGTGGCTGATTGCCGCAGTAGAGTGTGGATCATGCGTCGTATCATCGTGATTGCGGCCGCCGGGCTGAGCCTGGCCGGCTGCTCTTCGTTCTCATTGGATTCGTTCAAGTCGGCACCGCCGCCGATGCAGGTACAGCTGGATTCGGCACCGCAAGGCGCCGACGCCGTGACCTCGATCGGGCCGGGTTGCAAGACGCCCTGCGCGGTGTCGATCCCGGCGCCCGAGGCCAACTTCACCGTCACCTTCAACATGCCGAAGTTCCAGCCGGCGACGGTTCCGGTGACGGTGACCCGCACGCCGGGCGACATCACCAGCCCGGCCACCACCACGCTCGATCCGAGCCCGGTGTTCGCCGAGCTGCAACCCGCCGGCCCGCCGCCGCGCGGGCACAAGGCGATGCGGCCGAAAAAGAAGAAGCCGAAGCCGGCTGCCGCTGCGGCTCCTGCCGCCGCACCGGACGCCGCGTTCCCTGCTCCGAGCGCGGCACCGCCGCCGGCAGCCGCGCCCACACGCTGACGCGCAACGCTGCGCGCGTCTGATCGAGATTGCACTGCACAAGAACCCGGCCCAAAGCCGGGTTTTTGTATGTTGTGGAGACACATCGGCGATTGCGATCATGCATCGCGCGATCTGTCTCACCTATCGCTTTGCAATTGGCGTTGCAGGTTGCGGATCATCCATTGGAACGCATTGTGACGGCGTGCCAACATGCATAGATTGCGTGTGCAGGGCTCGTCACGGCCCCTGCGCTCTGGGAACGCCTTGGTTCGAAGGCTTGGCTTGAAGGCTTGGGTTGAATGAACGGATCCACGCAGGCGCATTCCGACACGCTGTTTCGTCCGATGACCGATCCGTTCGGCCGGACGATCCGTTACCTGCGCGTCTCCGTCACCGACCGCTGCGACCTGCGCTGCTTCTACTGCATGTCGGAAGACATGACCTTCCTGCCGAAGGCCGATCTGCTGACGCTGGAAGAGCTCGACCGTCTGTGCTCGGCCTTCGTCGCCAAGGGCGTGCGCAAGATCCGCCTCACTGGCGGTGAGCCGCTGGTCCGCCGCAATGTGATGGGCCTGGTGCGCTCGCTGTCGCGCCATCTTTCGACCGGCGCGCTCGACGAATTGACGCTGACCACCAACGGTTCTCAGCTCGCACGCTTCGCGCAGGAGCTGGCCGATTGCGGCGTGCGCCGCGTCAACGTCTCGCTCGACACGCTCGACCCCGTAAAATTCCGGGCCATCACCCGCTGGGGCGACATCGACAAGGTGCTGTCGGGCATCGAAGCGGCGCGATCGGCGGGGCTCGCGGTCAAGATCAACGCGGTCGCGCTGAAGAACGTGAACGAGGACGAGATTCCCGCGCTGATGGAATGGGCGCATGGCAAGGGCATGGGCCTGACCTTGATCGAGGTGATGCCGATGGGCGACATCGGCGAAGGCCGCATCGATCAGTACGTTCCGCTGTCGCTGCTGCGCGCGCGGCTCGAGAAGCACTACACGCTGACCGATCTCGCCGACGACACCGGCGGCCCTGCCCGCTATGTCCGGGTCGCCGAGACCGGCGGCAAGCTCGGCTTCATCACGCCGATGACCCACAATTTCTGCGAATCCTGCAACCGGGTGCGGATCACCTGCACCGGCACGCTGCACACCTGCCTCGGCCATGAGGACGCCTCCGACCTGCGCCGGCCGCTGCGCGCTTCCGACGACAACGATCTGCTGTCGGCGGCCATCGACCGGGCCATCGGGCTGAAGCCGAAGGGGCACGATTTCATCATCGACCGCCGCCACAACCGCCCGAGCGTCAGCCGCCACATGAGCGTCACCGGCGGCTAACGTTAAAGCCCGCTGCCGACGCCTGCGCCGTCCCCCGATTACCAAGGCGGGACAACGATTTGCCGCGCCGTCAATTTGCCCATTTTCCGATTGACGGCGTTCGACGGCGCTGATTTGGTGCCCCGGCTTTCACGCTCGCCCGGCCGGATAGGCCGCTGCCCCCTGTCGGCACCTGCCGACGATCCGGCAGCCAAGAGCAACGAATAACGGCGGAAGCGGATTCGGGGGAGGACGATCGCTTGCAACTGCTCCTGAAGGTGAGCCGTGGCTCCGTGCGCATGCGTGCGGCGGCCAGATGATGCTTGAGAAAATATTCGGCGCGCGGATCGCGCGGCCGCGGAGATCGTGATGCGCCCAATGTTGGCACTCAGTCAGGCCATCGACCGACTGAACGAGAAGATCGGATACGTCTGCAATCTCCTCGTCCTGCTCGCCTGCCTGGTCAGCGCCGGCAACGCAATGATCCGCTACGCGTTCAGCTACTCCTCGAACGGCTGGCTCGAGGCGCAGTGGTACATGTTCGCGATCCTCGTGATGTTCGGCGCCTCCTACACCTTCAAGCGCAACGAGCATGTCCGCGTCGAGATCCTCTATCTGATGCTGTCCGAGCGCGGCCAGCTCTGGCTCGACATGATCGGCACATTGTTCTTCCTGATCCCGGCCTGCCTGCTGCTGGCCTATCTGTCCTGGCCGTTCTTCCACCAGGCCTATGCGGTCGGCGAGATGAGCGGCAATGCCGGCGGCCTGCTGCGCTGGCCGATCAAGTTCGTTATCCCGTCCGGCTTCGTGATGCTCGCGTTGCAAGGCGTCTCCGAGGTGATCAAGCGGATCGCCGCGCTGCAAGGCTATGTGACGATCGACGCGAAGTACGAGAGGCCGACGCAATGACGATTACGCTGGAGATGATGCCGCCACTGATGTTCGGCGGCCTGATCATTGCAATGCTGATCGGCTACCCGGTGGCGTTTACGCTCGCCGCGGTCGGCCTGTCGTTCGGGTTTCTCTCGATCTATCTCGGCTTCTTCGACCTCAACTTCCTGCAGGCGATCCCGGGCCGTATCTTCGGCAGCGTGCTCTCCAACGAGCTGTTGCTCGCGATCCCGTTCTTCACCTTCATGGGCGCGATATTGGAGAGATGCGGGCTCGCCGAGGACATGCTGGATTCGATGGGCCAGCTGTTCGGCCCGATCCGCGGCGGCCTCGGCTATTCCGTGATCATCGTCGGCTTCATCCTCGGCGCCATCACCGGCACGGTGGCGGCGCAGGTGATCGCGATGGCGCTGATCTCGATGCCGGTGATGATCCGCTACGGCTACAACATCCGCTACATCACGGGCGTGCTCGCCGCCTCCGGCACCATCACGCAACTTGTCCCTCCCTCTCTCGTCCTGATCGTGCTCGCCGACCAGCTCGGCAAATCGGTCGGCGACATGTATCTCGGCGCCTGGGGCCCGTCGGTGTTCCAGATCCTGCTGTTCGCCGGCTACACCTTCCTGCTCGGCATCTTCAAGCCGAGCCATGTGCCCGCGGTGCCGATCGAGGCGCGCACGCTGACCGGCTGGGCGCTGTGGAAGAAGTGCCTGCTCGGCATCATCCCGTCCGCGGTGCTGATCTTCGTCGTGCTCGGCACCATGATGATGGGCCTTGCAACCCCGACGGAAGCCGGCGCCATGGGCGCGGTCGGCGCCATCGTGCTCGCCGCGATCCACCACAAGGATTTCAGCGCGACCGGCCGCAAGATGCTCATCATCGGCGTGATCGCCGGCGGCATCGGCACCATCATCGCGATGCTCTACAGCGAGAACCTGATCTTCAGGCTCGCCTTCGCGGTCACCTACCTCGCGGTGGTCTGGATCTGCCTCGAGGCCGTCAAGATCCCGGACCTGCGCGACCTGATCAAGCAGGGCTACGAGACCACCATGCGCATCACCTGCATGGTCACCTTCATCCTGATCGGTTCGACCTGCTTCTCGGTGGTGTTCCTCGGCGTGTCCGGCGGCACCTGGCTGGAGCACCATCTGACCTCGCTGCCCGGCGGCGTCTGGGGCTTCCTGATCTTCATCAACATCTTCATCTTCTTCCTGGCGTTCTTCCTCGATTTCTTCGAGATCGCCTTCATCATCCTGCCGATGATCGCGCCGATCGCGCAGAAGGTACTGGCGCCGGTGGTCGGGCCGGACGCGGCGCTGATCTGGTTCGGCGTGATGCTGTGCGTCAACATGCAGACTTCGTTCCTGCATCCGCCGTTCGGCTTTGCGCTGTTCTATCTGCGCGGCGTGGCGCCGAAGGAAGTGAAGAGCTCCGACATCTATTGGGGCGCAATGCCCTGGATCGGGCTGCAGGCGATCATGGTGGCGCTGGTGATCGCGTTCCCGGTCGTTGTCACCGGACTGCTCGACAAGCCGCTCGATGTCGACCTCAACAAGGTCAAGATCGAGGTGCCGCAGATCGAACTGCCGCCGCTCGATTTCGGGCAACCGAAGCAGTAGCCGGCGTCAGCTTCTTCGGCGTGCCTTGCGGAAGCGGGGCACGCTGGAACCGTTGACGGCGGCGGCGAGTCCTGTGAAGACGCGGGGGACACGGACCGTCCTCCAACTCACAGAACGCCGCCCATGCCCCAACCGCATCCCGCCCGCTCGTTCGTTCGCCCGCTCGTCGCATCCCTCGGCCTGGCATCTCTCAGCCTGGCGTTTGCCGCTGCCGTCGCGCATGCGGCGCCGGCGGCCGACATTCGCGCACTGGCGCAACAGGAGCAGCAGCCGCTGCTCGACACCTTGCGCGACCTCGTGCAGATCGAATCCGGCAGCAAGGACATCGAAGGCCTCAACCAGATCGCCGCGCGCATCGCCGGCCAGCTCAAGCAGCTCGGCGGCACGGTGGATATCCTGCAAACCACCGACATCTACCGGCTGGACGACACGCCGGAGAAGATCGGCCCGGCCGTGCAGGCCGTCTTCAAAGGCACGGGCAGCGCGAAGATCATGCTGATCGCGCACATGGACACGGTCTATCTGAAGGGCATGCTGAAGGATCAGCCCTTCCGTGTCGATGGCGACAAGGCTTACGGTCTCGGCATCGCCGACGACAAGCAGGGCATCGCCACCATCATCCACAGCGTGGCGCTGCTGCAGAAGCTGAACTTCAAGGATTACGGCACGCTCACAGTGCTCATCAATGGCGACGAGGAGATCTCTTCGCCCGGCTGGCGCAGCACCATCACCCGCGTCGCCGCGGAGCAGGATGCCGTGTTCTCGTTCGAAGGCAGCGACGCCAGCGGCACGCTCCGCCTCGCCACCAGCGGCATCGGCTCGGCCTATCTCACGGTGCATGGCAAGTCGTCCCATGCGGGCGCCAGACCTGAAGGCGGCGTGAATGCGCTCTATGAGCTGTCACACCAGGTGCTGCAGATGAAGGACCTGTCGAAACCCGAGCAGGGCCTGAAGCTGAACTGGACGGTTTCCAAGTCCGGCACCAACCGCAACGTGATCCCCGCCGAAGCCACCGCCCAGGCCGATGCGCGTGCGCTCAAGGTGTCCGACTTCGACGAGCTCGAGACGGCCCTGCAGGACAAGATCAAGAACCGCCTGCTGTCCGACTCCAAGGTAGACGTGAAGTTCGAGATTCGCCGCCCGCCGCTCGAAGCCAACGACGCCTCGCGCCGCGTGGCCGGCCACGGCAAGACGATCTATCAGGAACTCGGCATGCCGCTGAACGTGGCCGAGCGGGCCACGGGCGGCGGCACCGACGCTGCGTTTGCCGCCCTCAAGACCAAGGGAGCCGTGGTTGAAGGCATGGGCCTCTCTGGTTTCGGCGCGCACTCCAACGATGCCGAGTATGTGCAGATCAACAGCATCGTGCCGCGCCTGTATTTGACCACGCGCATGATCATGGACCTGTCCGACGGCAAGGTGAAGTAAGCCGGCCGACACGCGGCACGACGGGTGCCGCAGGCGGAGCCGCTCAGGCGGTCGCCGGCTCTGTCCTGGCGAGGCGGAAGCTCAGCGTGAACTGGGCTCCGCCTGACGGCAGGTTCTCGACCTTGATCGTCGCGTCGTGATCGTCGACGACGCTGCGGACGATCGAGAGCCCGAGCCCCGCCCCGTCCGTGCGCTGGCGCTGGCGGTCGCCGCGCCAGAAGCGCTGGAACACCAGGCCCTGCTCGGCGGGCGCAATCCCGGGCCCGCAGTCGCGCACCTGCACCGAGCCGTCCTCATGCACTTCGACATCGACCGAGGTCGCGTCGGCGGTGTACTTGATGGCGTTCTCCGCCAGATTGAAGATCGCGCGCTGCAGCATCTCGGCATTGCCCTTGACCTGGACCGGACTGTCGGTGCCGCGCAACGCGATGTCCTTCTGCTGCGCCAGCGCGTAGGGCGCGATCGAGCCGACCACCTCGGCGCATACGGCGCGCAGATCCGCGGTCTCGCCGGGGTCCAGCACCAGCGTATCGAGCTCGGCGATCTCGAGCAGCTGGCTGACGATACGGCTCATGCTCTCGATGTCGGCATGCAGCTCCTTGGTCCCCTTAGCTACATCCAGCGTCTCGATCCGGGTCCGCAGAATTGCGAGCGGGGTCCGAAGCTGATGGGCGGCATCGGCCGTGAACTGGCGCTGCACGTGAAACCCGTCCTCCAGACGATCGAACGCCTGGTTGACCGCGGTCACCAGCGGCAGGATCTCGCTCGGAATCCCGTCCGTCGGGAGCCGGATGTCGGTCCTGGCCGGTCCGATGGCCCTGGCTTCCTCCGAAGCCCGCAACAGCGGAATCACGGCGCGGCGGAAGATCAGGATGTCGGTCGCAAGCAGTATCAAGAGGATCGGGATGGTGATCCAGCCCACCCGCCGGAAGAAGTTGGAGACGATGTCGTCGATGATGACGTCGCGATGCGAAAGGTCCTCGGCGACCTGAATGCGCAGCGTCTGGTCGCCAAGCAGCTTGGTGACGCTGGCGCCGGAAATCCGGTTGGCGGGGGCCGGCAGTCGCGGCGGCTCGCGATGTGACGAAAACAGCAGGTGGTCGTCCGCATCGTAGATGTCGTAGCGGTAGCGGCCATAAGCGTCGGAATAAAGCCCCCTCAGGCTGTCCGGCAGGTTGAGCTGTACCTTGCCGGCGGAATCGACCACGAGGTTCTGGCCGAGATCGGCAGCCTGATCGCGCATCGCCTCGCTGTGCAGATGATTGATCTCCGAATTCAGCAACCAGAGCAGCAGCAGCGGCAGGAAGATCGCAGCGACCGCGACCGCCACGATGTGCAGGAACACGATCCGCGAGGTCAGCGACGTGAAGCGGAACACCCCTATTTCTCCTCCGCCATCAGATAGCCGACGCCACGAATGGTATGGATGATGACCTTGGCACGGTGCTCGGTGAGCAGTTTGCGCAGGCGCGACACGTAGACCTCGACAGCATTCGAGGCGACCTCGCCCGACAATCCGAAGATGTGGTCCTCGACGTTCTTCTTCGGCACCACCCGCCCCTGCCGCCGCAGCAGGATCTCCAGCACCGAGGTCTCGCGCGCCGAGAAAACCTGCGGCGTGCCGTCGACGAACACCTGCTTGCTCTCGGTGTCGTAGACGAGATTGGCGAGCTTCAGCGAGGAGCCGAGCAACTGACCGGGCCGGCGCAGGATGGCCTCGAGACGTGCCACCAGCTCTTCCAGCGCAAACGGCTTCGCCAGATAATCGTCCGCACCGCTGCGCAGGCCGTTGACCCGATCCTGAAGGCCGTTGCGCGCGGTCAGCACCAGGACCGGCAGCGGGTCGTTCCTGCGGCGAAGCTCCGCCAGCACCGACAGGCCATCGCCGTCGGGCAGACCGAGATCGAGGATCATGGCAGCATAGCTGACGCTACGCAGCGCATCGCGCGCCTCGGCAACGCTGTTGACGATGTCGGACTCATACCCGGCCGCCATCAGCCCGCTGGCGAGCAGTCTCGAGAGCTCGACGTTATCCTCGACGATCAGAAGGCGCATCGCAGCAGTCCTGTCTTCATTCGAACCGTCTTCAGTTTGCACACCCTGTCGCAATAGGCCAGCAACGCCACAAACCGCGCATTCAGATCGTGCGTTGGGCAAGCCCGCTGCGCAAACGACACGGATTTAAGCACAACGCTTGGATTACCGTTAAAAGCGCTATATTTTGGCTATGCGTAGCCGCTCCGATTCTCACGCAAAAAATAGGTAAACGCGCACCCGCCGCGATCAAGACCCGGGGTCCGACGGGCCGTTGAAAAGGGCAAATGTAAGGCTGGCGTCAGCTAGCCCTGATAACAGTCTACGCGTTCCTGCCGAGAGTTCGACGACGGCCCACCATGCGGCAAGACCTCGACTCTCGCGCGAGGATTTCATCCAATATTGGCCAGGCGGGCGATGTCATTCCGAATGAAATATATGAGCTTTGCGGCGCTGCCGGTGCTGGCCGCGCTGGCCGCCGGCGCATGGTTCGTGACGCGCACCGACGGCGTCGTGAGCGCCAGGGCTGCGCAGGAGACGGCACCGCAGGATGTCAACGTCGAGCAGCAATACGTCGCACTGAGCGACAAGCAGGCCGCCTCCCTGAAGATCATGGCCGCGGAGCAGCATTCGTTCCGGACCCTGAAGAACGCGGTCGGCTCGATCGACTTCAACCAGAACATGCTGGTGCAGGCATTTACCCCAAATCCCGGCAGGATCGTCGACACGCCGCTCAACGTCGGTGACGAGGTTGCCAAGGGCGATACGCTGTTCACGATCGACAGCCCCGATCTGCTGCAGGCCGAGTCGTCGCTGCTCGCCGCGGCCGGCGTGCTCGAACTGCAGACCAGGACGCTGGCGCGGGTCAGGCAACTGCTCAAGACCGGCGGCGGCGCGCAAAAGGACGTCGACCAGGCAACGTCGGATCAGCAGACCGCCGAGGGCAACTACAAGGCCGGGCGCAACGCAGTGCGCATCTTCGGCAAGACCGACGCCGAGATCGACCGCATCGTCGCCGACCGCAAGGTCGATTCCATTCTGGTGGTCCCGAGCCCGATCTCGGGCCGGATCATTGCGCGCAATGCCGCACCGGGTCTCTTTGTGCAGCCCGGCAATGCACCGGCGCCCTATTCGCTGGCCGACATCTCCACGATGTGGATGGTCGCCAATGTGATCGAGACCGATGCGCCTTCCTACCGGATCGGACAATCGGTCGAGGTACGGGTGCCCGCTTATCCGAACGAGGTGTTTCGCGGCCGCGTAACGACGCTTGGCCTCAACATCGATCCGAACTCGCACCGTCAGCTGGTGCGTTCGGTGATCGACGATCCCCAGCACAAGCTGCGCGCCGGCATGCTGGCGAGCTTCACCATCGAAACCGAGCCGCCGAAACAATCGGTCAGCGTTCCGCTGGACGCCATCGTGCGCGAGGGCGACGGCACGATGACGGTGTGGGTCACGACCGACGGCCGCAAGTTCGACCGCCGCACGGTGACAATCGGAATGGAGCAGGACGGCTGGCGGCAGATCCTCAACGGCCTCGCAGCCGGCGAGAAGGTCGCCTCCACCGGCGCGATCTTCCTCAGCAACAAGTTCGCCAACGCGGCCACCGGCTAGCCCGTGCCAACCGCGCCTTCGTCCGCTCAAGAGTAGTGCAGCGCCTTGATCAAGAGCCTCCTTCAATTCGGTCTGACCCGAAGCGCAGTCATCGTGCTCGGCCTCGCCGTGTTCTGCGCCGCCGGATTCGCCGCGTTCACCAAGCTGAACATCGAGGCCTATCCGAACCCGGCGCCCGTCATCCTCGAGATCACGGCACAAGCCGCCGGCCTCTCCGCCGAGGAGATGGAGAAGTACTACACGATCCCGATGGAGGTCGGGCTGTACTCGACGCCGGGCGTGGTCAACATCCGTTCGACCTCGTTCTACGGCCTGTCGTTCGTGCGGGTCACCTTCAAATACGGCGTCGACTATTATTTCGCGCTGTCGCAGGCCACCAACAACCTGACGCAGAACGTCCAGCTTCCCGGCAATCAGATCCCGCAAATCCAGCAGTCCAGCCTGGTCGGCGAGATCTACCGTTACCAGCTCGTCGGTCCGCCCAATTTCGGCCTGACCAATCTCAGGACATTGCAGGATTACGTCGTCGCTCGCCGGCTGATGACGATACCGGGCGTCGTGCAGATCAACTCCTGGGGCGGCACCACCAAGCAGTTCAACGTCGACGCCGATCTTGCAAAGCTCGAGGCCTACAACATCACCGTGCCGCAGCTGATCAGCGCGCTCGGCAACTCCAACGTCAATGTCGGCGGCCGCGAGATCGCGATCGGCCAGCAATCCGTCAATATCCGCGGCATCGGTCTGATCAACTCCGGCGGCGAATATGACGTCACCAAAGGCTACAAGGTTCAAGACATCGAGAATGTCGTCCTGACCCAGTCGAACGGGCTGCCGATCCAGATCAAGGACGTCGCGAAGGTTTCGGTCGGCTATGTGCCGCGGCTCGGCATCGCCGGAAAGGACAAGAGCGACGACGTCGCCGCGGCGATCGTCGTGATGGGACGCACCCAGCACACCAACGACATCGTGCCGAAGGTCGAGGAGGAAGTCGCCAAGATCAACAGCGACGGTACTCTGCCGCCCGGCGTCAAGGTGGTCCCCTACTACGACCGCACCTCGCTGGTCAGCGTTACGACCCACACCGTGCTGCACAACCTGATGTTCGGCTGCCTGCTGGTGTTCGTGATCCAGTGGGTTTTCCTGGGCGATCTGCGCAGCGCGCTGATCGTCAGCGCCAACATCCCGTTCGCGCTGTTTTTCGCGATCATCATCCTGGTGCTGCAGGGCGAGGACGCCAATCTGCTGTCGCTCGGCGCCGTCGACTTCGGAATCATCGTCGATTCCGCCGTCATCATGATGGAGAACATCTTCCGCAATTTCCAGTCCAGCCCCGAGAACCGGCTGCGGGTGCTGCAACAACTCGCCGAGGGCTACTGGGGAGACGATCCCACGGCGCGAAATGGCCAGCCCGCGCCGGGCTGGACCGAGCGGCTGCGCATGATCTTCGTCAGCGCATTGCAGGTCGACAAGGCGGTGTTCTTCACCGCGGCCATCACCGTCACCGCGTTCGTGCCGCTGTTCACCATGCAGGGCGTCGAAGGCCAGATCTTCGGACCGATGGCGCGAACCTACGGCTACGCGCTCGCCGGTGCGCTGCTGGCGACATTCACGGTGACGCCGGTGCTGGCATCGCTGCTGCTGCCGAAGCATATCGAGGAAACCGAAACCATCATCGTGCGCTCGCTGCGCAAGGCCTACACACCCGTGCTGCGCTGGTCGCTGACGCATCTGAGGGTCGCGGTCGCAGCCGGCATCATCTTCCTCGGACTGAGCGGCCTTGCTGCGAGCCGGCTCGGCAGCGAATTCCTGCCCGCGCTCGAGGAAGGCAATTTCTGGATCCGCGCCTCGATGCCGCCGACCATGTCGCTCGACGCGGGCACCGAGCCGACCCGCAAGATGCGCGAGATCCTGTTGCGTCACCCTGAAATCATCACGGTGGTGTCGCAGCACGGCCGTCCCGACAATGGCAGCGACGCCTCTCCATTCTCGAACGTCGAGCTGTTCGCACCGATCAAGCCGTTCGACCAGTGGCCGCCCGGCCTGACCAAGGAGAAGCTCACCGAGGAATTGCAGAAGGAGTTCGACGAGGAACTGCCCGGCGTCACCTTCAACTTCTCGCAATACATCCAGGACAACGTCGAGGAGGCGCTGTCGGGCGTCAAGGGCGCGAACTCGGTCAAGATCATCGGTCCAAACCTCGCCGTGCTCGAACAGCTCGCGACCAAGGTCGCGCAGGAGATGGCCAAGATCCGCGGCGTCGCCGATCTCGGCATCTTCCACCTGGTCGGGCAGCCCAACCTCAATATCAAGGTGAACCGCGAGAAGACTGCGCGCTACGGTCTCAATACCGGCGACGTGACGACCGTCGTCCAGGCCGCGCTCGGCGGCACCAGCGCGACGACGGTGCTGGAGGGTGACCGGCAGTTCGGCGTGGTGGTGCGGCTCGATCCGAAGTTCCGCCAGAGTATCGACAAGGTGCGCGAGATCAAGGTGGCCTACCAGACGCCGTCCGGCACCAACGCCTACATCCCCTTGAGCGAGCTTGCCGACATCTCGCTCGATACCGGCGCGTCGTTCATCTACCGCGAGCGCAGCCAGCGCTATATCCCGATCAAGTTCAGCGTGCGCGGCCGCGATCTCGGCAGCACGGTGGCGGAGGCGCAGACGCGCGTCGCCGAGGCCGTGCAGCTTCCGACCGGTTACCGGATGATCTGGTCCGGCGAATTCGACAATCTCGAAGCCGCCAAGGCGCGCCTGATGATCGTGGTGCCGGTGACGCTGCTGCTGATCTTCGTGCTGCTCTACAGCCTGTTCAATTCGCTGCGCGACAGCCTGCTGGCGCTCGCCGGCATACCATTCGCCATCGGCGGCGGGTTGATCGCGCTGTATCTCTCCGCTCTCGACTTCAGCATTTCGGCGGCGATCGGCTTCATTTCGCTGTTCGGCGTGGCCGTCATGGACGGCATTCTCAACATCACCTATTTCCGCGAGCTGCGAGCCACAGGAATGAGCGTCAGCGAGGCGGTCTTCCAGGGGTCGGAACAGCGCATGCGTCCGATGTTGATGACTGCCCTCTCCGCCGGCGTAGGCCTGTTCCCGGCGGCGCTCTCCCATGGTATCGGTAGCCAGGTGCAGCGGCCGCTTGCCACCGTCGTCGTCGGCGGCATGTTCATAGGGCCGTTGCTGCTGCTCGTGGTGGCACCCGCTTTGCGCAAGATATTCCTGTCGCGGGCGAGCGAAGTGCCCAGCGAAGACAGCGCGGCCGCAGCGCCGCCCGAAGCGGCGCGTTAAGGGGGGCGGCCGATGTCCGAGACCGTCGCAAGAATTGTTGCCGCACTCGCAGTGTGCGGAAGGCGCGCCCTGCGTCCGACGCTTGGCGCCGGGACCGCCGGGCTGTTGCTGGCAAGCTGCGCCGTTGGCCCGAACTTCGTTCCGCCAGCCGCTCCGGATGTCGATCGCTACACACCCGAGAAGCTAGCTTCCCCCAGCTCGAGTGCCGGGGGGCCCAGCGTGCCCAAGCAGCATTTCGTCAGCGGAGAGGACGTGTCGCTGCGGTGGTGGACGGCATTTCGGTCGAAGCCGCTCGACGAATTGATCAAGATGTCGGTCGAGCACAACCCGTCATTGCAGGCAGCCGAAGCATCGATCAGGATTGCGCAATACAATGCGCTGGCCCAGCGCGGGCTGTTCTTCCCGCAGCTCGGCGCAAACTACACGCCGTCCCAGCAGCAGATATCCGGCGCATCGGGTTCGGGCCCGGGTGGCCAGTCCCCCTCGGTATTTTCGCTTCATACCGCGCAACTGAACGTCAGCTTCGTGCCGGACATCTGGGGCCAGAACATTCGCGCGGTCGAGAGCCTCGACGCGATCTCCGAGCAGCAACTGTTCCAGCTGGAAGCGGCCTACCTCACTCTGACGGCCAACGTCGTCACGGCGGCGATCCAGGAAGCATCGCTTCGCGGCCAGATTGCCGCGATCCAGCGCGTCGTGAAGATCGAACGCGGTATTCTTGAGATCGTGAAGAACCAGTTCAACGCGGGCGGCGCCGCCCAGGTCGACGTGCTGGCGCAGGAGGCCGCGCTGGCCCAGTCCGAGCAACTGCTGCCGCCGCTCGAAAAGCAGCTCGCGGTTCAGCGCGACCTGCTGACGTCGCTGGCCGGGCAATTCTCTGCCGACGAAATCCTGCAGAAGTTCACGCTCGACCGCCTGGCGCTTCCCGCACACCTGCCGGTGAGCCTGCCGAGCAAGATGATCGCCCAGCGTCCGGATGTCAGGGCCGCGGAGGCGTTATTGCACTCGGCGAATGCCCAGGTCGGCGTGTCGATCGCGGCACGGCTGCCCAACATCACGATCACCGGAAATGCGGGCGCCGCGGGCTTCAGCCTGGCCGAGCTGTTCACGCCGGGAACCAGCTTCTACGTCATCGCCGCGAGCGCGACCCAGCCGCTGTTCGATGGCCTGACGCTCTACCACAAGCAGAAGGCCGCGGAGGCCGCGGTGGACCAGGCGGATGCGCTCTATCGCCAGGCTGTCGTCACGGCGATGCAGAACGTCGCCGACGCCTTGCGAAGCCTGCAGGCCGACGCGCGCGCCTTGCAGGCTGCGGTCAAGGCGGAGCTCGCCGCCAAAGCCAGCCTCGACATCATTCAGAAGCAGCTTGCGCTCGGGCAGGTCAATCAGGTGGTCGTGCTCAATGCCCAGCAAGTCTATCTGACGGCGGCAGTGGTCCGCGTGCAGGCCCAGGCGACGCGCCTCTCGGACAGCGCCGCGCTTTTCATGGCGCTTGGTGGCGGTTGGCCGACGAACTGCGCATCCGACGACTGGCGCAAATGTGCCCTGGAGGATTTGCCCGCCGCCGCCCCGCAGCAGGTCAGCGAAAACGGGCCTCCCGCCCGCTGACAAGCGCCATACGAGGCTACTAACTGGAGGAACCGACGATGAAGAACATGCTCACCTTGGTGGCAATTCTCCTTGCGATCTCTGCGGGATCCGCGGCCGCACAAAGCGCGGTCGGCGGTCCGAAAAAGCCAAGCAATGTCGGCGGCCCCACCGAGCAGAAGAACCCGGTGGTTCGCACGACGCAAGGGGGCGCATCAACGCCTCCAGCATCGCCGCCGAAGCAGTCGCCAAGAAAATAGCGGCACGCTCGCGCGATCGAATTGGCTTCCGGGATTCACGCTGATCGGCTCGATGAGACCCATATGAAAAATACAACGCTTCTGCTTCTCATCGCTGCGGCCGGTGCCGTCATCGTGTCGGAAGCCTGCGCGGCGCCTGTTCAGGTCACGCGGCTGTCGCCGCAACATCCCGCAAGCGTCGTTCGGGTCCGGCTCGCTTGTGACCAGTACTGCCATTGCTGGCAGACGCGCTATCAGCAGCGAAGCTATCGGCGGAAGGTCGAAGATCAAGAGCGTCAGGATCCGAATTATTGCCCCGGCGGGGGGCACTATAACGGCCATTACCGCACCGGACCGGCCACCGGGCTAGGCTTCGAAAGCCGTGTTCCCGTGCGGTCACACCCATTTCCATTTTGATCAGGGGTGTCGTGCAATGGCAGCCATTCGGTACCGTGTCGGACCAGTCCCTTGCGAAGGAAAGACGCCATGAAATGCGGCGCTTTCGGTGTTGTGCCGTTGATGGCCGCCGCATGCCTAGGCGTCCTGCCGAACGCGGCCCAAGCGTCCTCCACCAACCCGGACGATTGCACCGCCAGAGTTCTGCATTCCGAAGAGCTGCCTTACGCGCCGATCGGATACTGGCTTGTACAGGTGACCCTGGAGGTCACCCCATCGAACGGACCACAATTCGTAAGAAGACTGCTGAGGGAGATCCCACGGGGGAAGTCGCCCCCGCGACGGGGCGAGAGCTACCGGCTGAGATGCAGCTCGGCAAACGAGTTCGCTTACTGACCCTTTGCTCGGTCTCGAATAGTGGCCCAACTACCCGAGCTCCCTGCGAGCCCCCTCCCTGTAAGTCCGGTGTAAGCGCGTCGTTATAGCCTCCCGCTGTGGAGCTGAGATGCGGAGGGCGGGGATGCGCAACTGGCTTGTCGGGTACGTTACGGCCTTCGGCTTTCCAATCCAGAGATGGGTGCCGCCAACCCTCGCGCTGCTCTTGGCCTGGGCCCTATTTGCACGGTGGCTGTCCCGGTGAGCCGCTTCGTCCTGGCGACTGGCGCCCACCGGCCACGGTCGACGATCCCGGACCAACCTACCAGATGACGGCCGCGCATATCAGCGCCAAAGGCACCGCGGCGCCCCCGATGATGACCCACCTGCGCATGTCCGCAGGATCTCTGGAATAGGTGAATATCTGGAAGGCCACGAAAAGGCAGACCGCGGCGCCCAGAATGATGCGAAACAAATCCGATGGCGTGTCGTAGGCCGACCAGATGGTTTCGTTTTGCGGGCTTGCGACGCGAGCAGTTATGACCACCACAAGGGTCAGAAACAACGTCCGCAGGATAAGACCGAGGAAACGCATGTGGCGCCCTGATTCACGCTCGTGTGTAACACTAGCACGAATCGTGCCGAAAAGCATTCATTTGGCTGGCCCCTCGCCAGCTCCAGACAAAAATCCCGGAGCTTTGCCCCGGGATTCCTGCTTGCTCCGAAGGTGAGCGGCGTCAGACCTGAGAGTGGCGTGCCATAAAATTGTCATAGCCCACTTCGGCGACCTGGAACCACTGATAGCCGTTGTTGGAGAACGACGTCAGCGAGTCATAGACCTTCTTGAAATTGGCATTGGTCGCCGAAACCTCGGCATGCAGCTCCTTGGCGGCCTTGAAGGACGCTTCCATCACCGCAGACGGGAATGGGCGCAGCTTGGTGCCGACCGCGAGCAGCTTCTTCAGTGCGACCGGATTGGCCTGGTCGTAGCGCGCCATCATCCAGTTGTTGGCGAGATGGCCGGCCTGCTCGAGCACGAACTGATAGTGCTTCGGCAGCGCATTCCACTTGTCGAGGTTGATCATCGCCACCAGCATCGGGCCGCCTTCCCACCAGCCGGGGAAGTAGTAGTTCGGCGCGACCTTGTAGAAGCCGAGCTTCTCGTCGTCGTAGGGACCGACCCACTCGGCCGCGTCGATGGTGCCTTTCTCCAGCGCCGGATAGATGTCGCCGCCGGCGAGCTGCTGCGGCACCGCGCCGAGCTTCTGCATCACCCTGCCGGCGAAGCCGCCGATGCGGAATTTGAGGCCCTTGAGATCGTCGACGCTGTTGATCTCCTTGCGGAACCAACCACCCATCTGGCAGCCGGTATTGCCGGCAAGCAGCGAGGTGACGTTGTAGCTCTTGTAGAACTCGTTGAGCAGCTCCTTGCCGCCGCCCAGCATGAACCAGGCCTGGTTGAGCCGCATGTTGGGCCCGAACGGCACCGAGGAGCCGAAGGTGAAGGTCGGGTCCTTGCCGAAGTAGTAATAGGGCGCGGTGTGCCCCATCTCGACCGTGCCATTCTGCACGGCGTCGAGCACCTGCAGGCCGGGCACGATCTCGCCGGCGGCAAAGGTCTGGATCTGGAACTTGTTGTCGGTGGCCTCCCCCACCGCCTTGGCCATCAGCTCGGCGCCGCCGTGCAGCGTGTCGAGCGACTTCGGCCAGCTCGTCGTCAGGCGCCATTTGAGTTCCGGCATCGTCTGCGCAATCGCGGGAGCTGCGACCGTTGCCGCGCCTGCGACGCCCAAGCCCGTGACCTTGATGAAATCTCTGCGCTTCATTTGAATCCCATCCCTGTATGATTGTGTTTGTCCGAGCGTCGACTGCTTGCGATCGTCGCGCTGCGTTTCTTTGCCGTCATGACCGGTGACCGATCACGCGCCGCCTTCATGCCGAGGCTTCGGACGCGAGCATGGAACATCCCCTCGGCGAATGCCAGACGCAAAAAACCCGGCCTCCTTGCGGAGGCCGGGCTACTTAAGTCGAAGCCTTGCGCGCGTTCTCTTCTCGCGAACGCTCGAAGCGCTGTTAGCCGCGGGTGCGCGAGCGGATCATGAAGCTGTCGAAGGTGTATTCGGCGACCTGCCACCACAGATACTGGTCGGAACGGTACGCCTGCATGGCGTCGATCGACTTCTTGAAGTCGGCGTTCTTGGCCGAGATTTCACCCCAGAGTTCGTTGGTCGCCTTGAGGCAGGCCTCGAGCACTTCGTTGGTGAACGGACGCAGCTGCGTGCCGCCGGCAACCAGCCGCTTCAGCGCCGAGGGGTTCTGCATGTCGTAGCGCGCAGCCATCCAGGTGTTGGCGTTGGCGGTCGCGTTGGTCAGGATCGCCTGGTAGTTCTTCGGCAGCGCGTTCCACTTTTCGAGGTTGCAGTAGGCGTGCACGGTCGGGCCGCCTTCCCAGAAGCCCGGATAGTAGTAGTACTTGGCGACCTTCTGGAAGCCGAGCTTCTCGTCGTCATAGGGACCGACCCACTCGGCGGCGTCGATGGTGCCCTTTTCGAGCGCCGGATAGATGTCGCCGCCGGCGAGCTGCTGCGGCACCACGCCGACCTTCTGCAGCACCTGACCGGCGATGCCGCCGATCCGGAATTTGAGGCCGGAGAGATCGGCGACCGTCTTGATCTCCTTGCGGAACCAGCCGCCCATCTGGGTGCCAGTGTTGCCGCAGGGGAAGCCGATCACGCCGAACTTCTTGAAGAACTCGTTGCCGAGCGCCTCGCCGCCGCCCTGATACCACCAGGAGTTCTGCATGCGGGCGTTGAGGCCGAACGGCACCGACGCGTAGATCGCAAAGGTCGGGTCCTTGCCGACATAGTAGTAGGACACGGTGTGGCACATCTCGACCGTGCCGTTGGAGGTCGCGTCCAGCGCCTGCAGGCCGGGGACGATTTCACCGGCCGCGAACACCTGGATCTGGAACTTGTTGTCGGTCATTTCGGCGACATACTTCGCCACCTGGTCGGCGCCGCCATAGATGGTGTCCAGCGACTTCGGGAAGCTCGAGGTCAGGCGCCACTTGATTTCAGGCGAGGACTGCGCAATCGCCGGCGCGGCAACCGCCGTCGCGGCAGCACCGGCCGCAGACACTTTCAAAAAATCACGACGCTTCATCGTAAGGCTTCTCCTTGAGGGGCGTTTCCCAGTGACCGCAAGCAGTTCTCCGGCGGGAGGCTTGCAAGCAGAACATTCGCAAAAGGCCCGCCGAGGCGCTCTCGATCGGCCCTTTAACACGGAAGACGGCCTCACGGAAACGCGACAATGGCATGACCGCACCAATTAAACGAAAGTCTGATGAGGCGGGAAACTTGCTGGAAAATGCGGGCTCAGGCTGCTGCGACGACGGCTTGCAGCGGCTCACGGACCTTGTTGCCGTCACGCGGTAAATCGCCGCGTGCGGGCCACCCGGCTGGCGTTCAACCACCGGGCTCCCGTGGCAATCAGCGCCGCGTCGCCTCTCGCGCCTTCTTGGCTTTATCGGCCAAATGCCGCCCACGCCGGATCCAGCTTTGCGCGGTCGTCTTGCTGACGCCAAACGTCTTGGCGATCGCTATGGCGGCCTCGCCGATCGAGTCGGATTTCTTCGCAAGGTTGAACGCCGCCCGGGAGGCCTCTTCGCGCTTCTCCCGCGTCAGGTGCTTGCGGCGCTGTTTGTTTGCTTCGCGTGATGCTGCCATGTCGCTGGTCGCCTCACGGCCCCTCCCCGTATGTCGGCTGCCCGTGCCCGCCTTCAATTGACGGAACGGTGGTACGATTCGGCCAGTGCTGCACCAACATACAGGCCGGAAGCGATTCAGCAATCGTCCGAGGGCGACAGGCCTGTGAAGAAAGGCCGCCGGGACGCCGGCGCTTCAAGGCCCGTCGGCCATGGCGCGGGCTCAGGCGGCGGCGATGACGCCTTGCAGCTGCTCGCGGACCTTGCTGCCGATCGCGCGGTAGATCGCCGCATGTGGGCCGTCCGGTTCGCTCTCGACCACCGGGTTGCCGGAATCGGAGGCAGTGCGGATGGCGATGTGCAAGGGGATCTCGCCGAGGAACGGCACCCCGAGCTTCTCGGCCTCGTGGCGGGCGCCGCCATGGCCGAAGATGTCCGAGCGCGTGCCGCAATGCGGGCACTGGAAATAGCTCATGTTCTCGACAATGCCGAGCACCGGCACATTGACCTTCTTGAACATCGCCAGTCCCCGCCGCGCGTCGATCAGCGAGAGGTCCTGCGGCGTCGAGATGATGACGGCGCCCTTGAGCGGGACGTTCTGCGCCAGCGTGAGCTGGGCGTCGCCGGTGCCAGGCGGCATGTCGACGACCAGCACATCGAGCGTGCCCCAGGCGACGTCGCGCAGCATCTGGGTGATCGCCGACATCACCATCGGCCCGCGCCAGATCATCGCGGTGTCCTCCTCGACCAGGAAGCCGATCGACATGATCGACAGGCCGAAGCGCTGCAGCGGGATCATCTTCTTGTCGTCGTTGAGCTGCGGTTTCTCGCGGATGCCGGTCAGCCGCGGCACCGACGGGCCGTAGATGTCGGCATCGAGCAGCCCGACGCGCAGGCCGATGTCGCGCAGACCGAGCGCAAGGTTGAGCGCGGTGGTCGACTTGCCGACCCCGCCCTTGCCGGAGGCAACCGCAATGACGGCGGAGATGCCGGGGATCTCGGCCTGGCGCGCCATCGGCGATTGCGCACCAGGCGGGTGCGGATGACGGTGCGCGGACGCGGGCTGGACGCCGCCGGCCGGTCGCGGCGCAGGCGCCGCACCACCCGCCTTGCGCTCCGCGGTCAGCGCGATCATCGCGACGCTGACGCCGGGAATGGCGCGCACGGCGTTCTCGGCCTGCGCACGCACGCTCTCCCAGGCGCGAGCTTCCGCGGCATCGACATTGATCGAGAAGAACACCTTGCCGTCGGTGACCGTGATCGCCGACAGCACGTTGGCGTTGGTCAAGGCTGTGCCGCGCGGCGACATCACCTTGGCAAGACAATCGAGAACCTGTTGCTGCGTCACGCTCACCGCGCATCTCCCGGAAAACTCAAGAGAGCACCCATAGAGCGTTGCAGCGCAAAAGGCTACCTCGCTCCGACGTCGTCCCGCCGCTCGGCCGGCGCTGCGGCGCCGCCCTCCTTGGCGGCCTCGTAGTTCAGCTCGATCATGACCCCGTTGGGGTCGTTCACGAAGATCTGCCACAGGTCGCCGCCGGGAACCTGGCGCGAGTCGAATTCCATGCCTTTGGACTGCAGCCGCTTCCGCATCCCGTCAAAGCCCTGACTGGCAAAGGCGACGTGATGGACGACGCCCGAGTCAGGCTTTTGCGCCTCGTCGGTCGCGGAAATATCGACCAGATGCACGACCGCCTTGCCCTCGCTGTACATCCACGCACCGGGGAACGCGAAGTTCGGCCGCGCCCCCTTTTCCAGGCCCAGAATGTCCTCATAGAACCGCACCGTGGCGGTGAGATTCCGGGTCCGGATATTGAAATGATCGAGCACACCGACGCTCATGCCCATGCGATACACTCCCTTTTTTGTGAGGTTCTTTGGTGGGGCGATCCTAGCACAAAACCGGGGTCTGCCATCCAACGAAGCCGTTGCCCTCCGCTGCGCAGGGGGTATGGTGCGGCTCCCTTCCATGGACGGAATGCCCTGCCCGCCGCGACGTTTTCCGGCGGTCTCACGGGGCGATCACCACGGCAAATCACAAGGTAACAGACATGGCTAAAGTCGCTTTCCTCGGTCTCGGCGTAATGGGTTTCCCGATGGCGGGACACCTCGTGAAAAAGGGCGGCCATGAGGTCACCGTTTACAACCGGACCGCGGCGAAGGCGAAGGAATGGGCCGACAAGTTCGGCGGCAAGACGGCGCCGACCCCGAAGGCCGCCGCCGAAGGCCAGGATTTCGTGATGTGCTGCGTCGGCAACGACAACGACCTGCGCGCGGTCACGATCGGCCCCGACGGCGCCTTTGCCGGCATGAAGAAGGGCGCAACCTTCGTCGATCACACCACCGCCTCCGCCGAGGTCGCCCGCGAGCTCGATGCCGCCGCCACCAAGGCCGGCTTCAAGTTCGTCGACGCGCCGGTGTCGGGCGGCCAGGCCGGCGCCGAGAACGGTGTGCTGACGGTGATGTGCGGCGGCAGCGCAGACGCCTACGCCGGCGCCGAGCCTGTTATCACCGGCGCCTATGCGCGGATGTGCAAATTGCTCGGACCGGCAGGCGCCGGCCAGCTGACCAAGATGGTCAACCAGATCTGTATCGCCGGCCTCGTGCAGGGCCTGTCCGAGGGCATCCACTTCGCCAAGAAGAGTGGCCTCGACGTCGCCGCCGTGATCGAAACCATCTCCAAGGGCGCAGCGCAGTCCTGGCAGATGGAGAACCGCTACAAGACCATGAACGAGGGCAACTACGATTTCGGCTTCGCGGTCGAGTGGATGCGCAAGGACCTCTCGATCGCGCTGGCGGAAGCCCGCCGCAACGGCGCGACGCTGCCGGCGACCGCGCTGGTCGACCAGTTCTATGCCGAGGTCGAGAAGATGGGCGGCAAGCGCTGGGATACGTCGAGCCTGCTGGCGCGGCTGCAGCGGTAGTTCATCGACCTCCCCGCTTGCGGGGCAGAGCTATCGCAGATGGCACTCGCTGCTTCTGTGACAGCCTGCCTCCGCCTTGGCATGGGCGCACTGAAAAATATCGAAAACAACCCCATGCAAAGTAGCCAGCGGCGCCGGCGTTCGACATGACGACTTGACACGTCGGGCAACTCAGCGGCACAATTCCATTATTCCGAAATCGCGCCAGGAATTGCGGTGACAGTGCACTTACTTAATCGAGGTTGACTGTGCTTCGGCTGGCAGAAATGAGAGTCCGTTAAGTGCACCGTAGTTCCCCAGCGGTAAGCCGGAGGGGGCCTTCTGACAGGTGAGAGCAGGACTCGCATCAGTTGGGATACTTCTTGGGCTCGCGCTTCTCGCGGCGCGAGCCACCGCCGCTGAGCCGAACACCTGGCGCTGTGACGGCAAATTCGGCCTTTGCCGCTACCTGAACTGGAAGACGAACCAGGAAATCATACCGCCTCGCTTCGAGCGCGGCATGCCGTTCAGCGAAGGCTTGGCGGCGGTCAGTGTTGGCGGACGGTTTGGATATGTCGACGAGCGCGGTGAGATCGTCATCGAACCGAAGTTCGATCTCGCCGGCGAATTCTTGCATGGCTTGGCCGAGGTCCTCGTTGGGGACAAGGCCGGGATCATCGACCGCAAAGGCGCGTTCGTCATCCCACCGATGTTTCGCCGCGCCATTCCTTTGACGGGTGACGTCGTCGTTGCGATCGAAGACAGCAAACGCTCGGGCTATCTGGACTTTGGAAGAATTCCGTACGATCTGACGAACGCCGGCCTCTACCATATCTCCGGCTATTGGGTGCGGAAGCCTGAACCGAGATGGATCAGCCTGTTCGATAAAGCAGGCCGCGGCCTGATCTGGGCCACCGAGCGCGACAGCAGGCTTTACGGACTGCTGGCAAGCAACGGCGAATGGGTCGTTGAGCCGCAGTACGAGTCTGTTGGACAGCTCTACGACGAACGCGCGCTGGTCGGGAAGCGTGTCGACAAAGTGAAGCTGTCCGGCTGGGTTGATTCCACGGGCCAGATCGTGGTTCCGCTGCAGCCACTGGATGTATCAAACGGCCAAGGGCAGGATTACCGCGCCAGCAACGACAACGGCAGGGTTCTCGACACTTGTCCGAACGGCGTGCGGGCAATCTTGATCGACCGCAAGGTTCAAATCGTCGACGCCGGCGGACAGCCGACCACTCCCTACCTGTTCGACCCCACCGGACGGCCGACCTGCATCGACCCCTTTCCTGTCAGCCTCGACGGAATCTGGAGCTTTATCGGTGTCGACGGCCACCTGCTGTTCGATCCGCCCGCATTCAAGGACCAGCTTGGCTTCAAGGACGGATATGCCGCCGTGTCGGACGGTCAGAAATGGGGCGTCATCGACACTTCGGGCCGCTTCGTTCTGCCGATGACCTTGGAAAGATATATCGGACGCCGCGACGGACTTTTTCAGGTCGTCATCGCCGGCCGCGAGGTCTGGCTGACGGCAACGGGTGAAGAGCGCCCGGAGCCGCCGGTCGCCCACGCGGCGCGGAACGGGCTCGAATGTGGGCACGGGCTCGAGTTGGTCGAACGCGATGGCCTGTGGGGCATTGCCGATAACGACGGGACGCCCACGATCCCTCCTCGCTACCGCGCGCTCGATTGCTTTCGGGACGGTGTTGCCTGGGCGGCGATCGACTCCAGACATCAATGGTGCGCGCTTGGTCCCGACGGCCTGTTGCGGGATAGGCCTGCCTGCAAGACACAGCACTATCCGATCACATGGACCCACTCCGTGCCCGAACGGTTCGACCAGGACCTATTTGAGGACAGCGTGCTATGGTCGCGCGCCTATCTCGAATACCGCGCGGGCCGCCGAGCCAGTGCCCCGCGATGGGTCTCGGACGGGATGCGCTGAAAGAGTTAATTTAACTTCCGGTTAACGCTTTTCTTTAGCTCTTTAAGGTAACGCTTAATGAATTGGCGTCACAGATAGACAATGCAAAAAGCCCGCGCGGTTCGCGGGCAGGATTTGTGTTGTTGATGAGTAATCCCGCAGAAAAGCCTGAAGTTGTACAGCTTCCGGCAGGACCTCAGGTGACGGTGCCGGTCAACAGCCGGCGCGTCGCAGCACAGCGGGTGCGCGAGGCGCGGGATCGGTTAACGTCAACCAGTGGAACCCGCCCGGCGTTCGACGCCGAACTGCTTCGGCAATATGCCCAGACCCGGATATCGGCATCCTACGTCGTGATGCTGCTCGTGGTGGCAACTGGCATCCTGTTTGGCCTCTGGATCAAGCCGATCGTGGCCGCCGCCTGGACGGTCGGCATCCTCGGCGTCCATCTTGCGATTATCCGCAGCTGCGCCCGCTTCCTCGCCGAGCCGACCTCCGTCGCGGTGACCCGCAAATGGCGGACGCGCTTCGTGCTGCTCGACCTGCTGTACGGCCTGTGCTGGACCGCGATCCTGATCCACCCTGCCGGGCGCGATCTCTCCTCCAACACGCTGATGATGTTCCTGATGCTGCTGGTGATCGCGGTCTCCAGCATGCTGGCGGCGAGCCTGCCGATCGCAGCACTCGCGGCGACCGCACCGGTGACGGTCGGGATCGCGCTCGACCTCGTGCTCAACGGTGCGTTCGACAATTACGTGCTGGCGCTGCTCGCGCTTGCCGCCGAGGGCTATTTCGCGCTGCTGGCGCATCGGCTGCATTCGACCACGCTGGCGACGCTGGAAGCCCGTGCCGAAAAGGACGCGCTGATCGGCGAACTGGAACAGGCGAAGGCGATCTCAGACGAGGCGCGGCACCGCGCCGAATCCGCCAACGTCGCCAAGTCGCGCTTCCTGGCTCAGATGAGCCACGAACTGCGCACGCCGCTCAATGCCATCCTCGGCTTCTCCGAGGTGATGAAGAGCGAGATCTTTGGTGCGCACGCGGTGCCGGTCTACAAGGAATATTCCGCCGACATCCATAATTCCGGCGTGCACCTGCTCAACCTCATCAACGAGATCCTCGATCTGTCGCGCATCGAGGCCGGCCGCTACGAGCTGAACGAAGAGGCCGTGGCGCTGGTGCATGTCGTCGCCGACTGCCACCATTTGCTGAAGCTGCGCGCCTCCAGCCGCGGCATCACCATCCACGAGGTGTTCGAGCATGGCATGCCCCGGATCTGGGGCGACGAACGCGCCATCCGCCAGGTCGTGCTCAACCTGCTCTCCAACTCGATCAAGTTCACCCCGCAGGGCGGCGAGATCTGGCTGAAGGTCGGCTGGACCGCGTCGGGCGGGCAGTATCTGAGCGTCAAGGACACCGGGAGCGGCATCGCCGAGGACGAGATCCCGGTCGTGCTGGCCTCGTTCGGCCAGGGCTCCAACTCGATCAAGTCGGCGGAACAAGGTGCGGGCCTTGGACTGCCGATCGCGAAGAGCCTGATCGACATGCATGGCGGCACCTTCACGCTGAAATCGAAGCTGCGCATCGGCACCGAGGTGATCGTGACCTTGCCGCCGGAGCGGGTGATGAGCGCACTGGCGCCGATGACGGAAGAAGCGCCGCCGATGCAGCCGGAGCCCGTCGAGCCCGCGATGGGCGCCGACCGGAAACGCGTGCGCCGCAAGTCGATCATGAGTGCCGGCACCGGATTGTAGAGCATGTCGCGGAAGATCGTGACGCGGTTTTCGTTGCCAATAGACGCAAGGCGTTCGCGCCAACACCATGCTCGCGACAAAAAGCCGGGGCGTGATGGCGCATCCCGATTCGACCGACTTGCACTGGCGGGTGAAACGGTCCAACAGTTGAAGAATGAGCTCAGAGACGCCGTGTATCGCAGTCTGCATGATGGACCCCAGGACGAAGCTCTGCTTCGGCTGCGGTCGCACGCTTCCGGAGATCGCGCGCTGGCACAAGATGGACCGCGCCGAGCGGCTGTCGGTCATGGCGACATTGCCGGCGCGGATGACCGAAGCTGGGCTCGAACGCATGGAGCCGCGTCCGAAGCGCGCGTAACCACCGCCGCGACCGGAGCCGCACCGTGACCCGCATCCTCCTTGTCATCGTGCTCTTGATGGCAACCGCCGGCGCCGTTGTCACGTACGGCGATCCCGATCAGATCGCGCGCGCCAGGCAGAATCTGACCCAGATCTTCGGCCGCAGCATCGCCGCGCCGGCCGCCGCCCCTGCCCCCGCGGTGCAGATTGCGCGCAGCCAGGGCGGCGAGTTCGCGTTCCGCGCCAAGATCAACGGCGTCAGCGCACCGATGGTGATCGACACCGGCGCGACCTCGGTCGTGCTGACCTGGGAAACCGCCAAGGCGATCGGGCTGCCGACCGACATGCTCGAATACAATGTCGACCTGGAGACCGCCGGCGGTCACACCAAGGCGGCGCGGCTGACGCTCGATCGTCTCGCGGTCGGCAAGCTGGTCGAGAAATCGGTGCCTGCGCTGGTGGTGCAACGCGGGCAGATGAAAACCAACCTGCTCGGCATGAGCTTCCTCGATCGGCTCGAAAGCTGGGGGGTCCGTTCCGACACGCTGAGCCTCACCGGATACCCGGACGTCACCGGCAGCATCAACACCTCGGCCCGTCACCGGCGCCCGCGCGCGGTTGTCGACTAGCGGTGTGCATCTCAGGCAAAGCCTAAGTCAGTTGGCTTAGCCCGTCATCGACAGCTCTTGATCTAAATCGGATATGTCAGAAGGTCCGGTGAAAATTAGTGCTGTGCGCCAACGGGCCCGAAAGCCTCATTTTGCAGATGCCGCTCGTGACGTATCCTCTCCGAGTTGTTGACCCTGGGCCAGCCTCCGCTCCAACATGCCCATTACGGTGCTTACTTCGTCGAAGGCTCTGGAGTGGGAGTCGTCTCCCCCCAGATGAGTAAGGTCGAACACCAGAATTTTCTGCTGAGCAATCGCGCTCTTGTACGGTTCTTCTTCCGGATTGATGTCGCCGACGCGGTTTGCCCCTCCCGCAATTGTTTTTGAGATTTTGAGAGCGACATCATCTTGAGACAGAAGCAATCCGATGCGAGGGCGCCGGGACCCCATCTCTCCGACCTGGCTGATGAACTGGTCAAACGCGACGTCGGGCGCGACAAGTGCCACGTTCTTCAGCTTCGAAATCGTGTTACCGCGGGATGCTTTCATATGGAGCGCATCAAGGGTTACAAGGCAACCCATGGAATGGCAGACAAGTGTGATCTCCTTGATGCTAGGATTCGAGTTCACAACGTCCAGGAATTGGGCCAGGGGCGCGGCTGACTGCGCCGCAACCTTGCGGTCGTACTCATACGACCCCAGATTTGCGGCTCCCTGTGACGGCCACGAAAAGAGGACCGGAACAACGGGAAGTCTGCCGTCTTGCACGAATTGGGCGTACCGATACACCGCATCGTCGAAGCGGTTGTTGAATCCATGAACGAAGACCATCGCCTTGCTGCGATGTTTTGCTTTTGCCACGATGGTGACAGCATTTCCAAATCCGGCGCGATCCAGATACTCCGTCGACGTCGTTACAAAGTCTTTACGTGGGTCGCCCGGGAGAGTCACCGGCCACTGTATTTCGCCGACCGCTCGTGAATCATCCGGCGGAATAGAGACCGTGACCTGACCGAAAGCCATCTCGTTGGACGGATCCCGGCCGAACATCTCGCCGGCATCACTGCTGGACCGAGCGCGCGTCGTTCCGATAAGAATAGGGACTTGCGAGGCGGCATCAACCGTCTCATTGCTCGGCACAAGCACGCCTTGCAAGGGACGGATCGTGCATGAACAGCACGCAATGGCCGCCAACACGGCAATTGTAAGCCGCAAAGAAGCGACAGCACGGCCCCGTGGATGCATCCGGCTCTCCTCTTGCCACACAGCGAGGACTCGAAGCAGCCAGCATTCTCATAGCGTCTGCCTGACCTTGACCTTCGGCCCCCGCCGGCGGGTGCATCCAGCACCTGAGTGAGTTCCGCACAATTCGGATTGATTCAGATCAATGATCCGGTCCGGTTGCCGAGTCCACCGGGAGCCAGACAGCCGCTCCCACAAACCTGAGTGGCCTTACCGGTCCGCCATTACCGGTCGTCGTCGTGGATCGATGACGGATGCCGGCATAACGGCGTGACCTGGATCTCCATGAACGGAAACAGCGGCAGGCTGGACAAGATGTCGTGCAATTCCTGCGCGCCCGCCACATCGAAGATGCTGACATTGGCGTAGCGGCCGGCCACCCGCCACAGATGGCGCCAGGCGCCGGTGCGCTGCAGCTCCATGGCGCGGGCACGCTCGGCCTGCTTCAGCGCATCGACCTTCTCGGCCGGGAGATCGTGCGGGATCCGCACGTCCATTTCGACGTGAAACAGCATGTTGGTCAACTCTCTTTGCAAGCGATGAAGCGGTAACGCGTGGAGCCGCCGCGCGATCGCGGCGGCTCCATTGCTCTGTCTATCAGATCGTCAGCCTTGTCGTCAGCCTTGCACCAGGCCGCGGCTGACGAGGTTGATGTCATCGGGATTGACGAGATCCTTCGCCGTCCAACCCGAAACGTCATAGTCGCTCATGCAATTGCGCACGAAATCCTGCATGGCGCCGAGGTCGCCGGTCGCGCTCGCGGCCATCAGCGTCTCGACGCGAAGGTTCTCGTAATTGCCCGCATAGTTGCGCTCGTAGAGCTCGTGCCGGCCGCCGAACTCGGAGCCGACCGCGTCCCAGAGCAGCTTGAGCAGCTTGATCCGGTCGATCGCGGCATAGCCGTTGGAGCCGCGCACGAAGCGGTCGAGATAAGGTCTGATCGCCTCGCTCTCCAGATCGGCCGAGCTTGACGGCAGATAGATCAAGCCGCTCGCGACGTGACGCTCGATCAATTCCTTGATCCGCGGATAGGCCATCGGCGCGAAGACGCGATAGGCCAGCCCATAATTCAGGTTGGGCAGATTGTAGCCCTCGGTTCCCTGCCAGGCGATCGGCGATTTCACCATCGCATCCGAAATGCCGTGGAACAGATTGCGCCAGGCGATCACCTCGCCCACCGCCGTCTGCACGCCGCGGAAATCCTTCGATCCGGTCGCCTCCACCGCCATCGAGAACAGGCCGGCAATGAAGTCGAGCTTGACGGCAAGCCGCGTCACGCCGTGCAGCGTGAAGCGCGGGATGAAGCCCGACGCCGGGAAGAACTGGTTGATCTTGTCGACGTCGCCATAGATGAAGACGTTCTCCCAGGGCACCAGCACCTTGTCGAAAACGAGGATCGAGTCGTTCTCGTCGAAGCGGCTGGACAGCGGATAGTCGAACGGCGAGCCGGTCGCAGCCGCGGTGAATTCGTAGGACGAGCGGGCGATCAGCTTGACGCCCTTGGCGTCCATCGGCGCCGTGAAGATCAGCGCGAACGACTTGTCCTTGATCGGGATGCCGTAGTGGGCGATGAAATTGTAGTGCGTCAGCGCCGAGCCGGTCGCAACCACCTTCGCGCCCGAGACGATCAGGCCGGCGTCGGTCTCCTTCTCGACATGCATGAAGACGTCGCGCACGTCCTCGATCGCCCGGTCGCGATCGATCGGCGGGTTGACGATGGCGTGATTCCAGAAGTCGAGCCGCTCCTGGGTCCGGGCATACCATTTCTTCGCGTTGCCGGCGTATTCGCCATAGAAGCCCGAGTTCGCGCCCAAGGTCCCAAGGAACGCCGCCTTGTAGTCCGGAGAGCGGCCCATCCAGCCGAACGCAACCTTCTGCAAGTCGGCGATCGCATCGCGGCCCTTGATCAGGTCGTCGGCCGTGCGCGAGCCAAGGAAGAACGGATGGGTCAACTGTCCGGAGCCGGTGTCGGTCAGGACGCCGATCTGATCCTTCTTCTCGTGGAAGCGGTCGTACCAGCGCGCCACCATCCGCGCCGAATTGCGGAAGGCGGGATGTGCGGTGACGTTCTTGACGCGCTCGCCGTAGATGTAGATTTCCCGGCCATCCTGGATGCTGTCCAGGAATTCCGCGCCGGTATAGACGCTGGTGGTTGGCGCTGGCGCGTCGGCCCGCAGGGCAGCTGCTGTAGTCATGGGTTTCTCCTCCGCTTGTGTCGTTGGACCGACGGGCGTTGCCACACCGGCCCCGACCATCCCGTCACGCTCTTGGTCGGCGTGACATCGGCGGAAAAGCTACGCGCTCAGCCTGAGCGGGCGAAAGGTATCACACCATACCGCGCGAACCGTCGCAGCTCGGGCTATGACTCAGGTGGCACGGACCGGACGGCAATGATCGTCCGGCCGACGCAGCGCCGCAGCTGATGCAGCAATTTGCACGGCACGGCAAGGGAGCGAGAACCGGAGCGAGCCATGGGCAAAGGTTTGGCCAAGGATCTGGGCAAGGATTTTGACAGCGCTGCTGTCGCTTTCCATCGCGATGGGGAATTGGCCCTCACGGCCAGCGTCGTGACCATCGGCGCGTTCGACGGCGTTCATCGCGGCCATCAGGAACTACTCCGGCAGACCATTGCGGCAGCGCGACGCCGCGGCATTCCGGCCGTGGTCTATACCTTCGATCCGCCGCCGAAGGTGTATTTCGGCCAGGCCGAGGCGCTGATCTCGCTCCGCGAGAAGCTCGAGCGCATCGCAACATTTGCACCTGACCATGTCATCGTCGCCGACTTCAACCCTATCTACGTCCGGCGCACCGCGGCCGATTTCCTCGCCGAGTTGCAGCTTCTGCAACCGCGTGAAGTGATCGTCGGCAAGGATTTCCGCTTCGGGTCCTGCAAGGGCGGTACCGCGCAGCTGCTGCGGCAGTACTTCAACACGCGCATCCTGCCGCCGGTGCGCTGCGGCAATGGCGAGATCGTCTCCAGCAGCCGGATCCGCTCGCTGCGGCGATCCGGCCTTGCTGCCGCCGCGGCTGCGCTGGAAAACTGGCGGGACATCGTGACCACATCACCTGCCAATCGATCCGGCCAGGCCCAACTCGAGGTCATCAGCCAATGACCGCCATCGATCCGCGCGAGCTGCGCAACGCCTGTGGCCAATTCGGTACCGGCGTCACCATCATCACCACGCATTGCGAGGGACGCGATCACGGCATGACGGCCAATGCCTTCATGTCGGTCTCGCTCGATCCGCCGCTGGTCGCGATCTCGATCGCGAGAAGCGCGAAGATGCTCTGCAACATCCAGAGCACCGGCCGCTTCGCGGTCAGCGTGCTCGCCGAAGGCATGGAGGATCTCGCCTGGCATTTCGCAGGCAAGCCCAGGCTCGACCTTTGCGACGTCTTCGAACGCCGCAACGAGCTACCCGTCATCGCCAACGCGGCGGCGTATTTCGTGACCGATCTTGCGGACGAGATCGTCGCGGGCGACCACACCATCTTTCTCGGTCATGTCCGCGAGATGGCACTGGAGCCCGGCAAAAAGCCGCTGCTGTTCTGCCGCGGCCGCTTCGGCGGCCTTGCCGACCCGCACCCCGCGCCCGCGACGCTGGAGAATGCTGCCTACGAATTTATCTGGTGAGACCGCCAGAAGATATTCCCGAACACGGGGATGCAAGTTTGATCCAAACTGCAAGAAAAGGAGGAAACGACCATGCTGAACGTCAACAAGGACACCATCACCGACCACGTGATCGCCGCGCTCTCGAACGACATTCCGGATCGCAACCGTCAGATCATGACGAGCCTGATCCGCCACATGCATGCGTTCTGTAAGGAGGTCGACCTGACCTTCGCCGAGTGGTTCGCGGCGTGCGAGTTCCTGCGGCGCGCCGGCGACATCTCGGACGAGAAGCGCAACGAGTTCATCCTGATCGCTGACATTCTCGGCGTCGAGGTCTTGGTCGATATGCTCGACCACCGCGTCACCGATGGCGAGAGCGAGTCCACCGTGCTCGGGCCGTTCTACCGGGAAAACCCGCCGGTGCTGCCCAAGGGCGCCTCCATCATCAAGAAGACGTTCGACAACGCGCAGACCGTCAAGGTCAGCGGGCGCATCAGCGACACCGCGGGGCGGCCGATCGAGGGCGTCACCATCGACGTCTGGGAAGACGCGCCGAACGGGCTCTATGACCTGCAAGACCCCGAGCAGCCGGCCTATAATCTGCGCGGCCGCTTCACCACCGACGCCAACGGCGAATACGCCTTCGTAGCGCTCCGCCCCGAGCCTTACCCGATCCCCTATGACGGTGCCGGCGGCGAGCTCCTGAAATACATGGGCCACCATCCCTGGCGTCCGGGCCACATCCACTTCATGCTGTCGAAGGACGGCTATCAATCGCTGATCTCGCAGATCTACGATTCCGAGACCAAGTATCTCGACAACGACTCGGTATTCGCCGTGAAACAGAGCCTGATCGGCAAGTTCGCCAAGGCACCGGCCGGCGCCGACACCGATCTCGTTCTCGATTTCGACTTCAAGCTCAAGAAGGCGGCAGTCGAGCGCCTTGTCGCGGCTGAGTAATCCACACCACGCCCTGCCAGGCCGGGAAAGCCTGGCAGGGTTCACTTTGAACTGACCCGCGAGGACATATGAGTCGTGCCGTGATCGAAATCGCCGAGCCCGTGGAGCCAGTGCGGAGCCTCGCAAGGGACACCGCGATCCGCAGTATCCGCGCCACCATCGTCGAAACGCCGACCCGCCGGCGGCACAAGCTTTCCAACACGGAAGTCACGCATCAGGGCTACGTTCTGGTGCGTGTGCTGCTTGACAACGGCGTGACTGGTATCGGCGAAGCCTCGACGCTCGGCGGGCCGCGCTGGGCCGAGGAGAGCGTGGAATCGATCAAGGCCGCGGTTACGAATTACCTGGCGCCGGCGCTGCTCGGCCAGCCTGCCCTCGCCTTCGAAGCCAATGCCTTGCGCATGAGCAAGGCCGCGACCCGCAATTTCGCGGCCAAGGGCGCGATTGAGTCCGCCCTGCTCGACGCCGCCGGCAAGACGCTCGGCCTCCCCGCCAGCGCGCTGCTCGGTGGTGCGGTTCGCGAGCGCATGGAAGTGATCTGGGCTCTGGCCTCAGGCGACAGCGGCCAGGAGCTGGAGGAAGCGAAGGAGAAGCTGCGGCGCCGCGAACACCGCCACTTCAAGATCAAGTTCGGCTTCAACCGCCCGCAGGCGGATGTGAAGCGGTTGCAGACGCTGCGCGCCGGCCTTGGTGACGAGGTGCGCCTGATCGTCGATGTCAACCAGGGCTGGACCGAAGCCGAATGCATCCGCTTCATGCCCGCGCTGGAAGAACTGGACGTCGCGCTGGTCGAGCAGCCGGTGTCCGCGCTGCAGCTGGAAACCATGGCGCGTGTCGCGGCGCGCACCTCCATCCCGTTGCTTGTCGACGAAGCGGCCTTCACCAAGGAGGAAATCGCCCGCGTCGCCACGATGGGTTGCGGCAGCGTGTATTCGCTAAAGCTCGTGAAGAGCGGCGGCCTGTTCGAGATGAAGCGCGCCGCGGCGGTCGCCGGCGCGCACGGCCTCGAGCTCTACGGCGGCTGCCTGCTGGAGAGCAGCATCGGCGCAGCCGCGCATCTCGCCGCATTCGCCACCCTGCCCAGGCTCGAATGGGGCAGCGAGCATTTCGGCCCGCGGATCCTGGTGGAGGATCTCGTCGTCGACCCGATCAGATTCGACGCGTTTGAGATCTGTGTGCCTGATGGCCCGGGCCTCGGCGTCGAAGTCGACGAGGACAAGATCCGCGCCTTCGCCCGAAAGGACTAGCCAGATGGCGTCGTTCCCGCGGACAATTGACAATGCAGGGATGCCCGCTCAGTCTTCGCACTGGAACCACCGTCTCGATCATGCGCCGATGACCACGCGATATCAAACCAGGCAGGCCTTTCCCGCAGCTTCCGCGGAAGCGCGCGGACAAACGTCCGGCTGACCGTGACCGATCGCGACGACGTCATGGATCTGAGGCGGCTGGTCTACTTCGTCGCCGTCGCCGAGGAATTGCACTTCGGCCGTGCCGCATCGCGGCTCGCGATCGCCCAGCCGCCGCTCAGCCGGCAGATTGCGCAGCTGGAGAGCGATCTCGGCGTCGTGCTCATCGACCGGAGCCGAAGCCAGATCCGGCTGACCCAGGCCGGCAGCGTTCTGCTGGAACGTGCACGCGATGTGCTGGAGCGGCTCGATCGGACGCACCGCGAGATCAAGCGGATCGGCGAAGGCTTTTCAGGTCACCTGCGCGTCGCCTTCGTCGGATCGGCGACCTATGGCGTGCTGCCCAACGTGATCAAGGCGTTTCGTTCGGCCTATCCTGACGTCGAGCTCGCGCTGTCGGCGATGAACAACGCCGAGCAGAAGCGCGCGGTGATCCAGCGCGAGATAGATATCGCCGTCGCCCGCCCTTCGCTCGACGACGAGGAATTGAAGTCGGAGCCGCTGCTGCAGGAGCCGTTGATCCTCGCGCTGTCCGACACCTCGCCGCTGCTCGAGCAGCAGGTCACGCTTCTGTCGGCGCTCAAGGCCGAGACATTCATCCTCTATCCGCGCAAGCCGCGCCCGAGCTTCGCCGACCACATCCTCAACATCTGCCTCGAAGAGGGCTTCATTCCGAAATCGCAGGTGCTGGCCCAGGATTATCAGACCGCGATCAGCCTGGTGTCGGTTGGCGTCGGCATCGCGCTGGTGCCGCAATCCGTCTCGCAGGCGGACCGGCCCGGCGTCGCCTATCGCGCCTATGAGGGACACAATCCCGGCACCGCGCTGTCGCTGAACTACCGGCGCGACAACCGGATGCCGCACCTCTTCAACTTCCTGAAGATCGCACAGGACGTCACGCGGCGTCAGCGCAAGCAGTAACTCGCCGTCAGGCCGCGACCGACGCAAGCGGACGATCGTCAACACGTGCGATCGCGTCGCGAAGCACGTCGATCCCGGCGCCCGGCCGTACGCCGTTCTCCGCAAGGTGCCTGCGAAACGCACGCGCACCGGGGACGCCGTGGAAGGCGCCGACGAAATGACGCGTGATCGAATGCAGCCGCGTGCCTTCAGCCAGTTGCCGCTCGATATAGGGCAGCATCGCCGCGAACACGTCCTTCATCGTGGCGTGCGGCGGCGTTTCTCCGAACAACTCGGAGTCGACGGTGAGCAAGCGCCACGGCTCCTGATAGGCCGCCCGCCCCAGCATCACGCCATCGACATGTGCCAGATGCTGCTTCGCTTCGGCGATACTCGTGATGCCGCCGTTGATGATGATGGGCACATCCGGCAGCGCCGCCTTGAGGCGATAGACGCGATCGTAGTCGAGCGGCGGGATGTCGCGGTTCTCCTTCGGCGACAATCCGTTGAGCCAGGCCTTGCGCGCATGCACGACGAGCGCATCCGCGCCCGCGGCAATCACGCCGCGCGCCAGCGTATCGAGCGCGACTTCCGGATCCTGGTCGTCGATGCCGATCCGGCACTTCACCGTGACAGGAACTCTCACCGCGCGCTTCATCGCCGCAACGCCCTCGGCGACTAGCGCGGGCTCCGCCATCAGACAGGCGCCGAAACGGCCATCCTTCACCCGATCCGACGGACAGCCGACGTTGAGATTGATCTCGTCATAGCCGAAATCCTCGCCGATCCGCGCGGCGGTCGCGAGATCGCGCGGATCGGAACCGCCGAGCTGCAGCGCCACCGGATGCTCGCTGGCATCGAAGCCGAGCAGCCGCGCCCGGTCGCCGTGGATCACCGCACCCGTGGTCAGCATCTCCGTATAGAGCCGCGCCCGCCGCGACATCAGCCGATGGAAGACCCGGCACTGCCGGTCGGTCCATTCCATCATGGGGGCTACGGAAAATAGATAGTCCTGATATTTCAATGATTTACCTTAGCATTCAACAGGGAAGCCTCATGAACGTGCGCACTTCAAACTGGCCGAATTTGCGCACGCTTGTACCCGTTTTGACCGGTGAGTGCACACCTGACGCAAAACAAATCGGCGCGTTGCCCGAATGTCCGGATCAGCTCTCCCGGAAGCCTATTGCGCTTTGCACTCGGCCTGCTCGGCGCGGTCGAGATCCGGTCCGCGCCGGGCGGCCCCGGGCTGCGCGCGGGCAAAGCACACCGCTCGCCCACTTCCCTTCGAACACCACCTTGTGGACAGCACCGTCGCGTCAGCACGGAAGATGCATGAGAGGAAACGCGCGGCCTCGGTTGCCAAGGCTCGTTCCATGTCGCAGCAGAGGCTGCATATTTATTTTAAGTATAAAGTATCAATGTCGGCCAAGGGATCGCCAAGGCGCTCGTTGGAAAACCGAGGAGAGCGCCCTTCGGCGCGCCACACGCCGCAAATTCTTTACATCGGCAAGCAGCTTCGCGCGCCTTGAACGAGCCTTGTATTTACTTTTGGCACGAACTATCTTCAAGACAACATCGAGGTCGCCGCGTTCAGCCGGACCCGGATGCCGCAGGAGATTTGATTTGGCAGTCGCGAAGGAGTCCCCACCTGTTTCGCCCAAGAGCGGGGTCGATCAGGAGGCCGAGTACCGGGCTCAGACACGGCTTTGGCTTCGGCTGCTTGCCTGCACAACCCTGATCGAGGGTGAGCTGCGGCGCCGGTTCCGCGAGGAATTCGATTTCACGATGCCGCGCTTCGACGTCCTGGCCCAGCTTGACCGCGAGCCGAGCGGACTGGTGCTGGGAGAGCTGCCGAAGCGCCTGATGGTCTCCGCCGGAAACCTCACACCCATCGTCGATCGCCTGGTCGAGGACGGCTACATCACCCGCACACCCTCTAACCTCGATCGGCGCGTGCAGATCGTTTGCATGACCGTCGAGGGCCGCAAGGCATTCAGGCGCATGGCCAAGAGCCATGGCTCATGGCTGGCCGAGCTGCTGGCGGGATTCCCGGCCGGCCGGCTCGATGGATTGACCAGCGAGCTCGACGAGCTCAAGGGCGCCGTCAGGGACGCGATGCGGAAGCCATAGCTGACGTCGGCATCAGGGCGCCCTGCTCAATCCTCTTGCCGATGTTCAGCTGCGCATCGCGCTCCGATGCAATCCCGCCGCCCATCAAGGCAGCAACTTGTACTTCCCGTCCTCGATCTGAACCAGGATCCGCGCGCGGGCATCGACGCCGTGCCGATCCGCCGGCGTGTAGGAGTAGACGCCCTGCGTCCCGGCCAGCTCCTTGGTGGTGAACAGCGCCTCGCGAAGCGCGTTGCGGAATTCCGGCGAGCCCGGCTTGGCACCGGTCGCCAGCGCGCGCTTGGCCGCATCGACGAACACCAGCCAGCCATCGAAGGAATAGGATGAAAACGAGTCGGTCGGCGCCTCGCCATTCGCCTTCTCGAAGGCCGCGCGGAACGCCAGGGCAACCTTCTGGATCGGATTGCTGGCTGGAAGCTGCTCGGCCGCGGTCACCGGTCCGGTTGGGCAGATAATTCCGTTGGCGGCCTTGCCGGCGAGCCGCAGGAAATCGGCGCTGATGAGCCCGTGGTTGCCGTAGAGCGGTCCCTTGTATCCACGCTCGGACAAGGCGATCACCGGCAGCGCACCCGGCGTTCCCGTGCCGCCGAGCATGATGGCGTCGGGACGGACCGCCAATGCGCGCAGCACCTGGGCGGTCACCGACGAATCCGATCGAGCGTATCGCTCGTTGGCGATGACCTTGATGTCGGCCGCCTTGGCGCTTTGCGACAGCGAGTCGTACATGAGGTCGCCGAAGGCATCCGAGAAGCCGATGAACGCGACGGTCTTCAACCCTCGCGCCTTCATGTGGTCGACGATGCCCTGAACCAGAAGCGGCGTCGGTTGCGGCGTCTGCACGACCCAGGGCCCGCCATCGCCGGGCGGCACCGCCGCGATCGGCGACACCGCGATCATTGGAATCTTCATCTCGATCGCGGCCGTCGCCATCGCCAGCGTCTGCGGCGCACCGGACGTGCCGATGAGGATGTCGACCTTCTCCTGCTCGACGAGCTTGCGCGCGTTGCGTGCCGACGCCGTGGGATCGGAGCCGTCGTCGAGTTGGATGACGCGGAGCTTCTCACCGCCGACTTCGCCGACATAGGCCTCGCCCGCCGCTAATCCCTTCGCGTTCGGAATTCCGATCGACGACACCGGCCCGCTGAGGCCGGTGACGAATCCGACGAGGATCTCCGCTTGCCCGACCTGCGGAACGGCAACAAGCAGCGCGGCGGAAGCCAGCAGGGTCTTCATCGAGATCATGGCACCTGTCTTTCTTGATTTGCGTTTCTTCTGCCGGGCAAGCGCCATCCGCTCGCTTCAGTTCGCCGAAACCAACGCGATCACGCGCAGCGGACTGCCGGAACCGTTCTGGATCTTCAGGGGCGAAGCCACAATGACGGCACCGGTGGCGGGAAGCTGATCGAGGTTGCAAAGACACTGAAGGCCATAGCGGCCGGCGCCGTGCAGGAAGTGATGCGCCGGATAAGGCGGCTCGAAATGGCCGGCCTGCCCCGCGTCGGTGCCGATCGTCTCGGTGCCGAAGCCGATGATGCCGCGCTCCTCCACCAGCCATTTCATGACCGCCGGATTCGGGCCCGGGGTGTGTGCGCCGTCATCCCTGAGGTTGGCGTAGTCGCGCCAGCCCTTCTTCGACCAGTCGGTCCGTAGCAGAACCCAGTTGCGCTCGGGGATCCGCCCGTACTTCGCCTCCCAGGCCTCGACGAGCGGAACGGTCAGCAGGAAATCCGGATCCTGCGCTGCCCCGGCCGAGCAGTCGATGACACACGCCGGAGCGATCATGTCCTTGGCAGGCATCGTATCGACGGCATTGTTCGGCAGATCCTTGCCGGTGAACCAGTGAATCGGCGCGTCGAAATGCGTGCCGGTGTGCTCGCCGAAGGTCACGTTGTTCCAGTACCAGGCCGGACCGCGACCGTCATAGCGCGAAATCTCCTGGATCCGGACGGGAGCTGCCTGGCCAAACTCCGGCGGCAGCACGATGACCGGAAAGTCCGGACTGAGCGTGAAGGTCAGATCGACGACGCGCACCGCGCCGGACGAGACCGCACCTGCGAGCTCCAGGAGATTCTTGCTTTGCATCGTCACGTCCTCCCGCTTGGTTGAAACCCTGATCCTATTTGTCGAGCTCGCGCTCGAGCGCTTTCGGATTGGCGGCAAGACGCTGCCTGATTTCCTCGGCGACGTCCCCGACATACATCTCCTCGAGCCCGCCTCTGAGCCCGGACACGATCGCCTGCGCCACGGCGCGCGGCGCAACCTTGGGCGGCGGCACGGTCTGGAACCACTCGGTGTCGACCGGCCCCGTGAACAGGTTCAGCACCTTGACGCCGCCGGGCCTGAGTTCGGCGCGAAGACAATGCGACAGCGACAGGCAAGCGGCTTGCGATGCCGAGTAGGCGCCGAAAGCGGGCCAATTCGCCAGCGCATGGACCGACAGGATATTGACCCAGGCGGCACTGTTGTTGACGCCATCCGCACCCCGCATCCGCATCGCCGGACCGAAGGCCTGCGCGAGGTTGATGAAGCCGAGATAGGCCTGGTCGATCTCGTCCCGCGCGATGCTCGTGCCCCTGCGGTCGAGCAGGCCACCAGGCCGCACATATTCCGTCGTGTTGACGAGGATATCGACCTTGCCGCCGATGTCGGCCGCAAGATCAGTCGCCGACTTTTCGTCGGACGCGTCGAGCGTAACGACTTCGATCCCTTGCTGTCCGCGCAACAGCTGTTCACCGGCAAACGGCCGCCACGGTTCGGCAACGCCGACGAACACCGTCTTTGCGCCCGCGGCCTTCAGCGCTGCAACGGCCTCCTGGCCGATCAAGGTGCGGCCGTTGGTCACGAGCACCCGCCGGAATTTCGGATCAGCCGTCATTTCCCGCCACTGCCTGTCGTCTGCCATGTTGGGAGTCTCCTCCTCGGGTCGGGCAAAGGCCACCGCCTGACCGCTCTTGTCGAGCTGAAACGACATGAGGACGGGCGCGCCCTCGACGCAGTCGGCATGCAGATGCGCCACCATCGTCGGACCGCAATCCATTTTGACGAGACCGATGCGCCAGGGTGCCCGCTCGCGGAAATAGACGTCGCTCGGCACCCGCGCCGTCGTTTCGGCCAGCAGTGCGCCGCGGCGCGGCGCATCGACGAACACGAGATCGGCCGACAGGCAGGCGGGGCACGCCTCGCGCGCCGGATAGGCGAAGGCGCCGCAGGCCTCGCAGCGCTGCAGCATGAAGCGTCCTTCGGCGGCGGCGCGCGTGAACCCGTGCGATGTCCTGCTGCGCGGCCGCGGCGGTGACGCCGGAAGCCGCGTCCGCAGCAGCGGGTTCTTGCGCTGGGGAGGCTCAATCGGATCGATCATCGCGCGGGCCCTGCAAAGATCACGGCACCGGAGGCCAGGCCGCGGTCATAGTTGATCATGCCGAAGCCCGACGCCAAGCCGAGCTTGGCATCCTTCACCTGCGTGGGACCGGCTTCGCCCAGGACCTGCCGCAATCCCTCGACGAGCCCGAGATAGGCGCCGGCGGCGCCGGCCTGCCCTGCCGAGAGCTGGCCACCCGAGGTGTTGTGCGGGAAGTCGCCGTCAACCGTCAGGTCGTGCTGACGAACGAAGGCTGCGCCCTCGCCCTTGTTGCAGAAGCCGAGATCCTCGAACTGCATCATCGTGATGACCGGATAATCATCGTAGGTCTGGACGATATCGAGATCGTCAGGCTTCACGCCGGCCATCGCGTAGAGTTCACCGACATCCATCGCCCAGCCGCCGCGCAGCTGCATCGGATCGTCGGCGAAGGCGTTGTGCCGCTCGATTGTCGACAGCAATCGCGCGGCCGGCAAGCCGAGCGATGCCGCGGTCTCGTCCCGCATCACAAGGAAGGCCTCGGCACCGGCGCACGGCATGACGCAATCGAACAGGTGAATGGGGTCGGAAATGGGACGGGCCGCCAGATACTGCTCGATCGTCAGCGGCGTCTTCATCAGCGCATGCGGGTTGCGCAGCGCGTTGGCACGCTGGGCGACCGCGATCCTGCCGACGTCCTCGCGCGTGACGCCATGAGTCCGCATATAGTTGCGCGCGATCAGTGCGAAGCTCGCATTGGCGCCGCCTGCGCCATAAGGATAGACCGCGTCCTGGTTGAAACGCGAGAAATTCTCGAGCGTGAGGCGGAAGGAATCGACGTGGTTGGTATCGCCGGCCACGCAAGCCACGATATCGGCATCGTGTGCCTGCACCGCGCGCGCCGCCTTGCGCAATGCCGCGATAGCGCTCGCGCCGCCGAGCGGGATCGTGTCCAGCCATCTGACGCACAGCCCGAAATGCTGCGTCAGTCCGATCCCGCTGTCAGTCCCCATGGTGAAGCTGGAGACGCACAGACCGTCGATGTCGGAAGCCTTGATGCCGGCCCGCGCGACCAGCGCGCTCAGCGCGCGGCCAATCCACCATTGCGCGCTCTCGATGGAATAGCGCGCATAGGGGATCGTGACGGGAGCCGCCATCACGATGCCGTCATACGGTGTGCGCAGCGAATTCTTCACCAGCCGCCTGCCCTGCCTGCCCGCCTCAAATTGTTTCCAGCTACACATCGATACTGCCACGACTCGTATTCGAACAGAGGCACCTTCTCGGATCTCGTCACGTCTGGCTCTCCAGAGCTGGTCGGCTGTTCGGGCGCTAGCGCTTGTTGCGCGCGAGCATCGCCCGGAAATCGTCACGTGCCTGGGCACTGGCTCGCTTGAAGCTCGGCCCGCGGCTCGGCTCGGTGCCGTTGAGCTGCCTCAGCTGCACCCACATCTCTGCGCTCTTCAACGCCACCGCGGCGCAGTTCACGACCGGCGCGTGCCCGACCTTCAGGCCGTGCTCCCGTCCGATCAAGAGGCCCGGTAGCACGCCGGCGGGGATCACCACGTCGGCTCCGCGCTGCACCAGCGGCAGGGCGCAGGCCAGGAAATCCTCGATCATCCGCGCGTGCGCCGCCCGATCGCCGGCGAACGCACCCGCGAAATCCTCCGGCTTGCAGCCGAGGCCGGTCACGTGGACGACGCGATCACCGAGGCCGTAACGTTCGGCCTGCTCGTAGTGCCAGACCTCGAAGACCGGATCGAGCGTGACGAGGCCTAGGCGCCGGCCGAGTTGCGAGGCCGCAAGCAGCGTCGCCTCGCCGGTCCCGATCACGGGAATGTCGAGCGTCGAGCGGAGTTCGTAAAGACCGGGATCCTGGAAGTGGCCCATCACGAAGGCGTCGAACCCGCTCTGTTCGGCCGCGATGCCGTTGTCGATCGCCTGAACCGCGCAGCGCAATTCGGCAAGCCGGCCGAACTCCCGGTCCGGCGGCGAAATGCCCTCGACGTGAACCGTCGTGCCGGGCGCAGCGATCGTGTTGAGGTACTCCGACAGCCGCGCCATGTAAGGCGCGTTCACGCTCGCATCGACGAAACTCTGCCAGAAGATGCGCATCGCCCTTCTCCTCAAACGGTGACGGGAGCATCGGCCGTCGGCCTGCCGACGGAGATATTTCAACCATAAACTAATTGACCCGTCAAATGCGCAGCATGGAGCCCGCCAAGGGGGCCTTGCCTTCGCGACAGGAAGGCCCGTTTTTCGGGACGAAGAGGTGAAGGAAATGGCGCACTCTGACCGAATTGTATGCAGCAACATTTTTTTCTGACAGCCCCGTGACACGTGTTGACGGCGCCACGGAGAATACTTTAGGCTTTAAGTAATCGACCATCGGCCAATGCCGATGGCCATGACGATGATGTTGCAGGGCACCGATTTTGAGAAACTCAATCGCGTGGACTATCGTCGGGCCTGAATGGCCGGCAACAACATCGCCGGTCGCGCATCGCGGCTGCGGCATTCGCTTTCATTCTTTTCGACAGATGCACGCCGGCTGCTGCAGGCTCGCCCGCAATTCGAGCGGCACATCTCGCCATGACCGCTGACGCCCCGGCCCAGCGAACTTCCCTCTCGCCGCGCCCGGCGTCTGGCGCTGCAGCAATGCCTTCAATCGGTTCGTGCACAGCGCGGGCACCTGCCCGGCTGCCGGACAATCGTACCCAGCATCAACGGAGGACAACGCAAATGCGGCAGAAGACCCTGGGCTTACTCGCACTTGTCGCCGGCGTTTTCGCGGCACCGGCTGCGCAAGCCGACATCACGATCGGCTTCGTCACCTCGCTGAGCGGCAACGGCGCGTCGATCGGCATCCCCTACGGGCGCGGCATCAATGCCGCCTATGAATACAAGAAGACGATCAACGGCGAGACCATCCGCCTGATCCAACTCGACGACGGTTCCGATCCGTCGGCCGCGACGCGCAACGCGCGCAAGCTCGTGGAAGAAGAGAAGGTCGATTTGCTGATCGGCACCGCGACGACCCCTTCGACCATCGCCATGGCGGCCGTCGCTAGCGAATTGAAGGTACCGATGATCTCGATCTCACCAGTCGGCAAGCTTCCGGACTCGCCGGAGCAATGGGTCGTCGCGGTGCCGCAGCCGGCTTCGCTGCTCGTCAAGATCGTCGCCGACCGGATGAAGCGCGACGGCAAGAAGAACATCGGCTATATCGGCTTCTCCGATGCGTGGGGCGATCTCGTCTACAACGGAGCCAAGGCCGCCGAGCCCACTGACGACATCACGATCCAGACCAACGAGCGCTATGCCCGCATCGATACCTCGGTGACCGCGCAGATCCTCAAGGTCATGGCCGCACGTCCCGACGCGGTGCTGATCGGCGGCTCCGGTACGCAAGGCGCGCTGCCCCTCATCACGCTGTCGGAGCGCGGTTTCAAGGGGAATACCTACGGCACCGTGGCGCTGGTCAATCCGGACTTCGTCACCGTCGGTGGCAAGGCCGCCGAGGGCATTCAGGTCTCCGCCGGCCCGGTGATCGTGGCCGAGCAGCTTCCGGACGAGCATTTCGCCAAGAAGATCGCGCTCGATTTCCGCGCGGTCTACCAGAAGACCCACAACATTCCGACCACCGACGGGTTCTCCGCCTACTCCTTCGATGCCTGGCTGATCTTCGCCAACGCCGCCGAGCGGGCGCTGAAGACCGCGAAGCCCGGCACAACGGAATTCCGCACCGCGCTGCGCGACGCCATCCTCAGCACCAAGGAACTGCCCGGCGTGCATGCCGTCTACAACTTCAAGCCCGGTGCGGTGACCGGCGTCGACGAGCGCTCGCTGGTGGTTGTCCGCCTGACCGGCGGCGTCTGGAAGTACGCGCCATAAGCGGAAGATGGCCGGTGGTCAGAACGGGGGAACGGCGTCTCAATGACGAGCGACATCGCGGCCATCCTTGCGATCGACGGGATCGCCACCGGTGCGGTCTACGCGCTGGTGGCAATCGGAACCGTGCTCATCTTCACGGTGACACGGGTCATCTTCATTCCGTTCGGCGACATCGCCGCCTTCACTGCGCTGACGCTTGCGGCGCTCGATGCCAAGCGCTTTCCCGGAACCGGCGCGCTGGTCGTGGTGCTGGCGTGCCTTGCGACCGTGATCGAGACCATTTCGCTCGTTCACAACGGCGAGCTTCGCCTGCTGCCACGCGCGCTTCTATTCTATCTCGCCGTTCCATTGGCAGTGGTCGGCGTGGCCTGGCTCACCATGCGCATAGACCCGCCGCTCGCGGTCCGGCTCGTGCTCGCGCTGATGCTGATCACGCCGATCGCCCCTCTGCTTGACCGGATCGTCTTCCGCCCGATCGCCGACGGCACGGTGCTGCTGCTGCTGACGGTCTCCGTGGCGCTGCACTTCGCGCTAGTCGGCCTTGGCCTACTGTTCTTCGGCCCCGAAGGGGTCCGGACCGAGCCGCTGACGTCGTTGTCGACGGAGTTCGCCGGCGTCCTGATCTCGGGCCAGACCATGCTGATCGTGATCGCCGCGCTGGTCTTCAGCGGTCTTCTCTATCTCTTCTTCGACTTCACGCTGGTCGGCAAATCGCTCCGCGCCACCGCGGTGAACCGCACCGGCTCGCGGCTGATGGGGATCCGGCCGGCACGGGCCGGCACCATCGCCTACCTCTTGGGCTCGCTGATGGCCGGCGTATCCGGGATCCTGATCGCGCCGGTGAATACCGTGTTCTACGATTCCGGCTTCCTGATCGGGCTCAAGGCATTCGTCGGCGCCATCGTCGGCGGTATGACCAGCTATCCCGGTGCCGCGATCGGCGCAGTCGGGGTCGGCATCCTCGAAAGCTTCGCATCCTTCCAGAGCAGTGCCTTGAAGGACGTGATCGTGTTCTCGCTGCTGATCCCGATTCTGATCTGGCGATCGCTCGCCTCGCTGCATTCCGAGGAGGAGATCGAGGAATGACGCGCCTTCATGTGCAGCTCGCAGCGGTAGCGGCACTGGCGTGCCTTGCGCTCGCGCCCCTCGTGCTGAGCCCGTTCAGCGTCACGCTGATGAACTATATCGGCATCTACTCGCTCGTCGCCATCGGCCTTGCGCTCCTCACCGGCGTCGGCGGCATCGTGTCGTTCGGACAGGCCGCGTTCGTCGGCATCGCCGCCTATGCGACAGCGTGGGTCTCTGCCCTGAACGGGCAATCGCCCTGGCTCGGCCTGTTGTTCGGGGTGGCGCTGACCTGCAGCGTCGCGGCCATCCTCGGCGTCGTTACCCTGCGCCTCCAGGGCCATTTCCTCTCGCTCTCGACCGTCGCATGGGGCCTTGCGATCGGCTTCCTGTTCGGCAATGTCGAGGGGCTCGGCCGCTTCAACGGCATCTCGTCGATCCCGCCGATCCATCTTGGCTCGTTCGCGCTCGTCTCCAGCGCCCAGATCTATTATCTGATCTGGGGCATCGTCGCCTTGGTGCTCCTGCTCGGCTACAATCTGCTGGACTCGCGGCTCGGCCGCGCCATGCGGGCACTGCGCGGCGGCAATACGCTGGTCGAGAGCCTCGGCATCAACGCCTTCCGGATCAAGCTCGTGACCTTCGTGATCGCGGCGTTCCTGGCCTCGCTCTCCGGATGGCTTTACGCACATATGAGCCGCTTCATCAGCCCGGGTCCGTTCGATGCCAGCATGGGCATCGAATATCTGATGATGACGATGGTCGGTGGCGCGGGTAGCCTGCTCGGCGGTGTCGTCGGCGCCGCCATCGTGACCCTGCTGAAGAACAGCGTGCAGGATTATCTGCCGCTGATCGCCAAGGGCGCATCCGGGCAACTCGAGATCGTCGCCTTCTCCGCGCTGTTCATCCTGTTCCTGCAATGGGCGCGGCAGGGCATCGTCCCCTCGATTGCGCGCTATCTGCCGAAGACCAGGCGCGAGCGGCCGCAGCCGGCACCGCCGCTACCGCGCCGTCCGCAACCGGCACCGGGCGAGCTTCTTCTGAAGGTCGACGGCGCCGAGCGCCGGTTCGGTGGCCTCGTCGCGGTCAACAATGTCAGCTTCGAGGTGAGATCCGGCGAGATACTTGCCGTCATCGGTCCGAACGGCGCCGGCAAGAGCACGATGTTCAACTGCCTGACCGGCGCGCTGCGGGTCAACAAGGGCGAGATCGTCTTTGCGGGCCGCCCGATCACGCATGATGCGCAATCCCGCATCGCCAAGGCCGGCGTCGCCCGGACCTTCCAGCATGTCAAGCTGCGGCCGCGCATGAGCCTGCTGGAGAACGTCATGCTCGGCACTCACAGCCGGACCCGCACCGGCCTGTTCGCCGGCGCCTTTCGCCTCAATCAGCGCGAGGAAGCCAGCGCCCGGCACGAGGCGCTGATGCAGCTCGAGCGCGTCGGGCTCGGCGACAAGCCGTTCGAGCTCGCCGGCAATCTTCCCCTCGGCAACCAGCGCATCCTGGAGATCGCACGCGCGCTCGCCGCGGATCCCGCCCTCCTGGTGCTGGACGAGCCGGCGGCGGGCCTGCGCCGCCAGGAAAAGCTGAGATTGGCGGAGCTGCTCCGCTCGCTGCGCGCGGACCACCTGACCATTCTCATCGTCGAGCACGACATGGAGTTCGTGATGTCGCTGGTCGACCGCATCGTGGTGCTCGATTTCGGCTCCAAGCTTTGCGAGGGCATCCCGAGCGCGATCCGCAACGACGAGCGGGTGCAAGAGGCCTATCTCGGAGGCGTCGCATGAGCGAGATGTTCTCCATGACCGACGTGACCGTCTGCTACGACAACGTCGAGGCCGTGCGTAATGTCTCGCTGTCGGTCGACGAGGGACAGATCGTCACCGTGATCGGCCCGAACGGCGCCGGCAAGACCACGCTGCTGATGGCCGCCATCGGGCTGCTCGGATCGCGTGGCCGCATGGCATTCCGCGGCAACGATCTCGGTAAGATGTCGGTCGAGGATCGCGTCGAGCGCAGGCTCTGCCTGGTTCCGGAGAAGCGCGAACTGTTCTCCGACATGTCGGTCGCCGATAACCTTCTGCTCGGCTCCTACAGCCTGCGCGATCGCTCGGGTGTCGGAAAGGCGCTGGATGAGGTCTATGATCGTTTCCCACGGCTGAAGGAGCGGCAACGTCAGGCCGCAGGCACGCTGTCCGGCGGCGAGCGCCAGATGCTTGCGCTCGGACGTGCGCTGATGGCCAAGCCCGCGCTGCTGATGCTCGACGAGCCCAGCCTCGGCCTTGCGCCGTTGATCGTGCGCGAGATCTTTCGCACCATCGCGTCCTTGCGCGAACTGGGTGTATCCATCCTGCTGGTCGAGCAGAACGCCCGTGCCGCGCTCGAGACCGCTGACTATGGTTACGTGCTGGAGACCGGCGAGATCGTGCAGTCCGGCCCTGCCAAGGATCTGATCCACGATCCCCGGCTGATCACGGCCTATCTCGGCGGACACTGAGACCGGTTTGAGTCGGTCCCGGCGAGCCGCACACCAAAAACGTCGAAAACAACCCCATGCACAGTAGCCGGCCACAGCAACATCAATGGCTTGCCGGCTCGGCGCTACGCACACCCACCTCCTTCATGAAGGCGAGCAGGAGCGTGCTGAGCCGAACCGGCTGCTCCTGTTGGATCCAGTGACCGGCGCCGTCGATCAGCTCGATGCCGCCCATCCTCGTCGCCGCCTTCGTCCTCATAAGTTCGACCGCGCCCGGCGCCGAATAGGTGCCCCAATCGCTCGTCCCGCCGATGAAGAGCGACGGGACATCGATCGTCTTGCCCGAAAACAAGCGCAACTCAGCGTTCAGGTCAGGATCGGAATAGACGCGATAAGCCTGCAGCGCGCCTTGAAACCCGGTGCGGCCGTACTCCTCCGTGTACACGCCAAGCTCCGGCTCGGTGAGCCAGTTGCAGGCCTGGACCTCGGCGGCGGAAGGGTGGAATGAAGCGACGGTCTCGGGCATCGTCTTGCCAAGATCCATGACGTAATAGGTGGGCATTTGTGCAAGTTCGATGGCGGTTCGCGCCTTCAACGGATGCGGCTTATTTCCCAGCCAGTCAGCGCTCTTGACGTGGAAGAATGCACGAAGAAACGCATGTAAACCTTGCGGGGGGTGCCACATGTCATCGTTCGCCCCCCGTGTGCTCAAGTATTGTTGGTAATGCTCTCTCGGCGGATCGAGCGCCGCCAGCGCGGCCGCTAGCTTTTGATTTTCGGTGTTCGGCTGGACCGACGATGCCTCGCTTTCCGCAGTGTTGAAAGGAAACGCCGGCGGACCGGGGAACGGTGCGCTCATCAGCACCACCGAGGGAAAGACGTCAGGTCGCGCCAGCGTACAATAGGCCGCCACGGGCGAGCCGAAGTCGTGCCCGACGAGCATTGCCGTGCGCCGATACCCCAACGCCGAAACCAATCCGAGGGCGTCACGCGTCATGTTCAAGAGGCTGAACGGTCCTAGCGCGGCGTCATAGCCGTTCACCCAACCGGTGGTGCGGCCAAAGCCCCGCTGGTCGGGCGCCACCACATGGTAACCGGCGTCAGCAAGCAGCGGGAGCAGGTGTCGCCAGCCGTATGCCAAATCCGGAAAGCCGTGCAGAAGCAGCGCGAGCGGCCGGCCGGGGCTTTCGTAACCGGCCTCGAGAATATGGACATCGAGGCCGTTGACCCCATGGATCATGCGCGAGCGGACCCCCTTGGGAAGCGTTCCATCGCCATATGCTGATGTGGTCAAATCAGTTCCTCCTATGGGGTTTGCGCGGGCCGGTCGAAGCGAAGCCGCAACCAGGCCGGCCGCGCCCATCGCCAAGACGGCTCGTCGGGACGCCAATGACTTGACTGGATGACTCATGACGGAACGCACCGTCCGCGTGCAGGCGCTTGGCCTGGACTTTGGCCGAGGGGCATCATCGGATTTCCTACTATGGTGATCACCATAGTATGGCAATCGCCATAGTAGCGTCAAGCGAAAGGTGTTACGTTCGCGGCATGCCACGTAAGACTGACGCTCGCGCTCGCGCGATTGCCACCGCCGAACGACTGTTTCGCATCCAAGGCTACACGGCGACTGGATTGACCCAGATCATTGCAGAAAGCGGTGCGCCCAAAGGATCGTTCTACTTTCACTTTCCACGCGGCAAGGCACAGCTCGCAGAAGAAGCAATCGATCATTACGTTGCGGGTAGAATTGCGGTATTGCGGAATATCTCGGCGAATACGACGGGCGATGCCCTGAATTTCGTTCATCAGATTTTCAGCACATTCGCGGCCGAAATGGTCGCCTCAGATTTCCAGTACGGATGTCTGATGCAAAATCTGGCGAATGAGCTGCCCGCGCTCGACGCTGAACTGACCAAACGGGTAGCGCGCGGATTTGTTGACTCGACCGAGATTGTCGCGGAGCATTTCAGAGGGTGCGGTTTCGCTCCCGCGCGCGCATCCTCTACCGCAGCCGCATTGGTGGCCGCCCTCGAAGGCGCGCGAACGATCGCGCGCCTGGAACGCACGCCGGCTATATTCGAGGCGCTGGCGGATGTCAGTGTCCGGAGGTGGGCTGCCCCCGAGCGGTGATCCGCGCCCAACGTTCTCGCTACAATGCCATCATCGCGGCGTTCCGCCCTTGCCCATCTCACTCATCTCCCTTGCCGGGACGATCCTCGTCAGCATCGGAAAATGCTTGTTGCCGCCCGCGAACGGCGGAAACCGGACGAAGTCCGCGCGCATCCGCGTGATCACGTCGGAGCTTAGCGCGCGCGCAAGGGCCTGCGGGCTGTCGAACATCAGCCTGTTGCGCTGCATGTACTCGACCCGCTGCGACGGCAGCCGGTCGACCCAATCGATCCGCGTGTAGATCTCGATCTGGCGGACGCCAGGGAAGGTTCGCATGATCGACGGATGATGCTCCAGGTAATGCAAATTCCAGGCATTCATGTCGTCGGCCAGCCCGGGGTAATGCACGAGGTAGCTGCACGGCGTGACGGTGCCTTTCGCATGCGCGGCGTCGTCGACCGGAAAGGCGCGCGTCACCATCGCCTGATGCGTCACGTCCAATCCGGCTAGGCCCGGCAGTCCGCGACCTGCCGCAAGACCCGCGAGCACACCACCGCGGTCCATCGCGGCCTCGCATGCAATCAGGTTCGGAAATCGCAGTTGCAGCGCAAATACCGGCCCGGACCCGTCCGCCTTGTGGGGATGATCGACCGATTGCTCCAGCGGCGTGAACAGCAGGCCCTCGGCCATCCCCGGAGTAGACCCCACGAGGGCAGCCGCAGCAGCAAGATCATCCGCGTGAATTCGCCGCTCGCCTTTCGGATCGGAGAACGTCATGAACAGCGAGATCATGATGCAGCCCTCTCCTCGCCGGCTTGCAGATGTAACATGAGAGCCGCACGAACGTCATCGGGCCATGGGATTGCGTGATGATCGACCAGCGACGTCGCGGCAAGGATCTGGCGCGCCCGCCAGCGCACGCCATCTGCGGCCGTCACGACGTGCGCCAGATGGAGCGAGGCACGGCCGACCTTGACGACGCAGAGGCCGAACGTCAGGCGATCGCCGAACTTCGACGGCCGCGAAAAGTCGCAGGTTAGATGCACGGTCGGGGTGCCGATCCTGCGGACCGTGATCAGCTCCGGCCAGGGAAACCCGATCGTGGTCCAGAACTCCTCGACCACGCCGTTGAGGATATTCAGGTAGGACGGGAAATAGGCGATCCCCGATGGATCGCAGTCGCCGAACCTCAGCTCGCGATCGAACGAGAACGAGGTCATCAGATCGCGACAACGGGGTGCCGGATGACGCCGACGCCGTCGACGCCGGCCTCGACCACATCGCCGGGCCACAGCCATTCTTGCGGGCTCATGCCGGCGCCGACGCCTTCAGGCGTTCCGGTCGCGATGATGTCGCCCGGCTCGAGCGTCATGCCGGACGAGATATCGGCGATCAGGGCGGGGATATCGAAGATCATGTATTTGGTGTTGGAGTCCTGCTTCATGACGCCGTTCTTGGTCAGCCACAGCCTGAGATCATGCGGATCGGGAATCTCATCCGCGGTCACGATGCAGGGGCCGAACGGCGCGTAGGTGTCCATGCCCTTGGAGAAGATCCACTGCCCGGCGCGGCGATTGTCGCGCGCGGAAATGTCGATCATCACGGAATAGCCGAAGACGTGGTCCATCGCCTTCTCGACCGGAATGCGCGTCGCGGTCTTGCCGATGATGACGGCGAGCTCGACCTCCCAGTCGAGCTGCCGGGTGATGCTGGCATTGTGCTGGATCGCAGCTCCCGGCCCGATCACGGCGGTTGGTGGCTTGGAGAACACCACTGGCTGCTTCGGCAGATCCTTGTCGGTGTCGAGGCTCTTGGCCGACTCCGCGACATGCGCACGATAGTTCAGCCCGATCCCGAAGATGTTCTTCCGCGGACGCGGGATCGGTGCCTGCAGCCTGACGTCCTCGAGCGAAACCGCGGCGCCGACCGGCAGTGCCCCGTTGGCGCTGTCCAGGCATTCCTTCAACGCCGGCAGCAGCGTGACGGCGTTATCGATCAACGAGAGCATATCGCCCGGCCAGACCACGCCGCGTGACGCACCGAGGCGCGCGACATCGACAACCAAACCGTTGACGACGACCCCAAGCCGGGCACCGCTGGAGCCCAAGGTGTAGGTGACAAGACGCATGAGAGCTTGATCCGATTATTCGGGTTGAATTCTGCGGGGAAACGTCAGGCCGCGACCGGCTGGTGGCCGGCATTGTCGCCATAGGCCTCTTCCCGGTAGAGGCCGAGCCCTTCGATGACGGGCAGATCGTTGAAGCAGAACAGGCAGGCGTCCTCGCTAGCCGAAGCGTTGCCGTGCTCATGCCAGGCCCAGGAGGGAACGCAGAAAATATCGCGCTCCTGCCACTCGAACCGCTTGCCGCCGATCACGGAATAGCCGTGTCCTTTGGCGACCTGATAGACGAAGCTTCCGGTGTGGCGGTGCGACTTGGTCGTCTCGCCCGGCCGCAGCAACTGCATGCTCGCACCGATGGTCTGCATCACATGTCCGCCGGTGATCGGATTGACATAGTTCATCAGGATGCCGTCATAGGGCGATCCGTCGGTCGCGGCGGCATACTTCCGCAACGACTCGTAGGTCGGCTCCCACTCATATTTGAACATCGGCGAATAGCCGTTCGACCATCGCGAGCCCGCCGGCCGAAGACCGGGATTGCCCCAGGTCTTAGTCATGTCGTCGACGGGATAGCTCGACTCCTCCTGCTGGATGTTCGGGTGCACGACGAAGAAATTGGCTTCCAGCGCATTGACGAGCGGAATGTCGAGCCCATCCTGCCAGATACAGACCGAGCCGTTTGCCTCGACGCCATGCTCGTGCCAGGTGCCGTTCGGTGTCAGCACGAAATCGCGCGCGCCGAGCGTCATCTTGTGACCATCGACAATGGTGTAGGCGCCCTCGCCTTCCATGATGAAGCGCAGGGCGGAGGCCGAATGCGCATGGGCTGACGCCACTTCGCCCGGGTGCATCACCTGCAAGCCCGAATAGAGCCAACCGACCGCGGCCGACACGTCGCGGCGCCCGGGATTGTTGAGGTAGATCACCCGCCGTCCGGCCTTCTCCGGCGAGACCAGTTCCACGGAGCGCAACACGTGCTCACGCAGATCGCTGTAGCGCCAGAGAACGGGAACGGACGCCGACTGCGGCTGCCACGGCTCGATCTTGTTGGCGACCGTCCACAGCGCGGCCGCTTCGAACTTCTCGAGGTCCTTGTAGTAGGCCTTGAGCTCCGGGGTATCCTCGACATTGGCTCGGCCGATGACGTTTTCACCCATCCTGTCCTCCAAGTCTTATCTCATGACGTCCTGTCGCCACATCCGAAACTGTCGTCCTGGCGTTCGCCAGGACGACGGTGAAGCTGGCTGTCGATTCAAGTTGCCACACCACGCGGTGTCATCACACGCGAAAGCGGGTGATCCAGTATTCCAGAGACGTCTGTGCTTGAGCCGAGAGGCCGCGGCGTACTGGATCGCCCGGTCGAGCCGGGCGATGACAGCTGTGGGTGCCTTGCGTACCATCGTCGTCTTGGCGAAAGCCAGGACGACGGTGAAGAGAGTTCGCGATCGTGGCGTCGTCGAATCGAATCCTGCCGCCACATCCACAATTGTCGGCCTGGCGAAAGCCAGGACCCGTAACCACCGCATGTGATTGTGAAAGGGATTGCGGCCCCAGATCGCTCGACAATGACCATTCGGGGTAATGGGTCCTGGCTTTCGCCAGGACGACGGTGCGGAGGGTTTGCGATTCGTGGCGTCGTTGGATCGACACGTCCCATCATTCCGTCGTGCCTGGAATTGACACGAAGCTCGCGTGCTCCGCGGCAGCTTCAGCATTGGCGCTACCCTGTCGCTAGCCCATACTCGCCGTCCGGAGCAGAGATCCGCAAAGCCTGGCGGCATGGCGCAGCGTTGACTTACTTTACATGTAAACGTATGCTATCGCATATTTCTGGAGGGTGCAATGGCTGAACGGTCTTTTGCTCGTGAGGTCGAGGATCTCCGGCTCGGCGACGGCGACACCTTCCGCGGCGAAGGCATCCTCGCCATCACCAAGGCACTCCTGCAATCCGGCGTCGCCTATGTCGGCGGCTATCAGGGCTCGCCGATCTCGCATCTGATGGACGTGCTGGCCGACGCGAAGGACGTGCTCGACGACCTCGGCGTCGTGTTCCAGAGCTCCGCCAACGAAGCGGCAGCGGCGGCGATGCTGTCGGCTTCCGTGATGTATCCGCTGCGCGGCGCAGTCGCGTGGAAGTCGACGGTCGGCACCAATGTGGCCTCCGATGCGCTGGCTAATCTCGCCTCCGGCGGCGTCACCGGCGGCACGATGATCATCGTCGGCGAGGATTACGGCGAAGGCTCCTCGATCATGCAGGAGCGCACCCACGCCTTTGCGATGAAATCGCAGATCTGGCTGCTGGATCCCCGTCCTGATCATGAATGCATCGTCAACCTGATCGAGAAGGGTTTCGAGCTCTCGGAAGCCTCGAACACCCCTGTCATGCTGGAGATGCGCGTTCGCGCCTGTCACATGCACGGCAGCTTTGCCTGCAAGGACAACGTCAAGCCGGCCCACACCATCAAGGACGCCTTGAACAATCCGAAGCGCGACGTCGGCCGCATCGTGCTGCCGCCGGCGGCCTACGAGCATGAGCAGGAGAAGATCAGGACGCGGATGCCCGCGGCCATCAACTTCGTCCGCGACAACAGGCTGAATGAATGGATGGGGCCGAAGCAGGGCAAGGTCGGCATCATCATGCAGGGCGGGATGTACAACAACGTCATCCGCGCGCTGCAATATCTCGGGCTTTCGGATGCCTACGGCAACACGCAGATCCCGCTCTACGTCATGAACGTCACCTACCCCGTGATCGACACCGAGGTCGCGGAGTTCTGCCTCGACAAGGACGCCGTCCTGATCGTCGAGGAAGGCCAGCCGGAATATCTGGAGCAGGCGATCAACACCGTGCTGCGCCGCAGGGATATCCAGGCGCGCGTCCACGGCAAGGACGTGCTGCCGATGGGCGGCGACTATACCGCGCAGGTGCTGCTCGGCGGCGTGCGCGAATTCATTGAGAAGACCGAGCCGAGGCTGCTCGGCAATCGGCCGCCGGCGCCGGACGCGAGCCCTGTGCTCAACCATCCCGAGGTCGAGAAGCTGAAGCATGTCGTGCCGGCGCGTCCGCCCGGGCTTTGCACCGGCTGTCCGGAGCGGCCGATCTTCGCCGCCATGAAGCTCGTCGAGAGCGAGCTCGGCGAGCACCACGTCTCCGCCGACATCGGCTGTCACCTGTTCTCGATCCTGCCGCCCTTCAATATCGGCGCGACCACCATGGGTTTTGGCCTTGGCCCGGCCTCGACCTCGGCCTTCAACGTCAAGGCCGACAAGCGCTCGATCGCCGTGATGGGCGACGGCGGCTTCTGGCACAACGGGCTGACCAGCGGCATCGGCAACGCCGTCTTCAACAAGCATGACGGCGTCTTCATCATCGTCGACAATTACTACACCTCCGCGACTGGCGGTCAGGACATCCTGTCGTCGCGCGCGACGAGCAAGCGGCGGAACACCAACAACTCGATCGTGCAGGCCGTGAAGGGCATCGGCGGCCAATGGGTCCGGCAGATCGATCGCACCTACGATGTCGGCCGGATGCGCGACACGCTGAAGGAGGCGCTGACGACCAAGGAGCAAGGCCCGAAGGTCATCGTCGCGTCCTCCGAATGCATGCTGAACAAGCAGCGACGCGTGAAGCCGCAGATCAGCAAGGCGATCAAGGACGGCGTTCGCACCGTCAAGGAACGTTTCGGCGTCGACGAGGACGTCTGCACCGGCGACCACGCCTGCATCCGCCTCTCCGGCTGCCCGTCGCTCTCCGTCAAGCAGCTCGACGACCCCTTGCGCGACGATCCCGTCGCGGCGATCGACAATTCCTGCGTCGGATGCGGCAATTGCGGCGAGGTCGCGGACGCCGCCGTGCTGTGTCCCTCGTTCTATCGCGCGGACGTCATTCACAATCCGACCGGCTGGGACAAGTTCAAGTCGAAGGTCGCCATGGCCGTGATCGGCTGGCTGCAACGGCGTCGCGATCGCCGGCGTCCGGCGCTCGAGGCTTTGGCATGAGAGAGGCCTTGGCATGAGAGACGAAACGATCCAGCTGGCGCTTCCTGCCGCAGGTGACGTGACCGAGCGGCCGATCTCGATCGCGATCGTCGCGATGGGTGGCCAGGGCGGCGGCGTCCTCACCGACTGGATCGTCCAGCTCGCCGAGAACCATGGCTGGGTCGCGCAGTCGACGTCAGTGCCCGGCGTCGCCCAGCGCACCGGCGCCACGATCTACTACATCGAGGCGATGCCGCCGCTCGACGGCCGCAAGCCGATCCTATCGCTGATGCCGACACCCGGCGACGTCGACGTGGTGATGGCGGCGGAATTCATGGAAGCCGGCCGCTCGATCCTGCGCGGCCTGGTGACGCCTGACCGCACCACGCTGATCGCATCCAATCACCGGACGTTTGCGATCGGCGAGAAGATCGCGCCGGGCAACGGCATCGCCGACCAGGACGCGGTGACCGGCGCCATCGGGGTCGCCGCCAAGACCGAGATCATCTTCGACATGAACGCGCTGGCGATCGCCAACGGCAGCGTGATCTCGGCCGCGATGTTCGGCGCGCTCGCAGGCGCCGGCGTGCTGAGCTTCAGCCGCGAGAGCTATCTCGACGTCATCCGCGCCGGCGACAAAGGCGCACAGGCCAGCGTCCGCGCGTTCGAGGCGGCGTTTGACCGGGTGCAGTCGAAATCCCCGGACCCGGCGCCGCCGGCGCAATTGGAGCCGGCCGACACTACTCCCTCCCCGGCAGCTCTGGATCCCCGTCTTGCCGGCCTCGCCACGCGGCTGGCGCAGGAGTTACCCGCGGCCGTGCAGGCCATCGGCCGTGCCGGTCTGAAGAAGGTCGTCGATTTCCAGGACGTCGCCTATGGCGGCGAATATCTCGACATCCTCGGCAAGCTCCACGCCGCCGATCGCAGCGCCGGTGGGGCCGAACGAAACTTTGCCTTCTCCCAGGCCGCCGCGAAATATCTCGCCAATGCCATGACCTATGATGACGTCATCCGCGTTGCCGACCTCAAGACCAGATCCGGCCGCCGGGCGCGGATCGAGGGCGAGCTCGAATTGTCCGAGGGCCAGGTGCTCCAGACCACCGAGTTCATGCATCCCCGCATGGAAGAGGTCATGGGCATGCTTCCAGTGGGTCTTGGCCGCTGGCTTCAAGCCAAGCCACGCCTGCTCGGCTGGCTCGACCGTCGCGTCAACAAGGGACGCCGGATACGGACCTACTCGCTGCCCTGGTTCCTCGCGCTCTATGTGGTCGGCGGACTTCGCGGCCTGCGCCGCCGCTCGCTGCGTCACGCCATCGAGACCGCTCATCGGGACGAATGGCTCAAGGCCGCGACCGAAGCCGTGCGAGCAAACTATCAGTTGGGCGTCGAGATCCTGCAATGCCGGCGCCTCGTCAAAGGCTATTCCGACACCCACAGCCGCGGCCTGTCGAAATTCGACAAGACGCTGGCCGCGATCAAGCTGGTCGCGCCGCGCGACGATGCCGCGGACTGGGCGCGCCGGCTGCGGGAAGCCGCGCTGAAGGACAGCGCGGGCAACGAGCTCGACGGCGTGATCCAGACCATCAAGAGTTTTGCATGATGCCGGCAGCACTCAAGGAGAGCACGGCTCCCGTATTCGGGCAGATTGAAACCCGGTTGTGGCTGCAACTGCTGTCGCTGCATGGCGAACTGTTTGCGTCGCTGAATTCGATGCTGAGCTCGGAGTTCGGGCTGTCGCTGGCCAAGTTCGACGTGCTGGCTCAGCTCGACCGTTACAGGGACGGAATGGCGCTCGGGCAGTTGTCGCAGAACCTGAAAGTGTCCGGCGGCAACGTCTCGGGCCTGGTGCAGCGCCTGCTGGCTGACGATCTGATCAGCAAGGAGATGTCGAGCGAGGACCGCCGGTCGTTCATCGTGCGCCTGACACCGAAGGGCGAAGCACTGTTCAGGAAGGCCGCTGACGTGCACAAGAGGCATCTCAGCGAACGGCTCGAAAGTATTCCCGCCCCGGAGCTGGAGACTGCACTGTCGGTGCTGCGGTCGCTCTCCTCGAAACTCGGCAGCGAAAGCAAGAAGCAGGGTCGCAAAAAATAATGGCCAAAGACTCCAGAAGCAGATGGAAATCCGGTCCACCGCGGACACGGGACCAGCTGCAAAGCTACATTCCCTATCTCTTCAACCGGCTCGCCAATCGCTGGAACCTGGATCAGAACCGCGATCTCAGCGAGCACAACATCAACAACGTCGTGTTCCGGACGTTGTCGGTCCTGTTCATCTACAAGACCCTGACCGTCAACGAGATCGCCGTTCTGGCCGTCACCGAGCAGTCGACCGCGAGCCGCATGATCGAGTCGATGGTGTCATCGGGCCTCGTCAAGCGCGAGATCGCGGAAGAAGATCAGCGCCGCCGCGTCGTCGGATTGACGCCGGACGGTGAGGCCTTGCTACGAAAGATCTGGCCGATCATGGAGAACAACTACGACCGGCTGACGGTCGGCATCGATCCCGACGAGATCGAGGTGTGCGCCCGCGTGCTGGCCAAGATGGTCGAGAACATCCGCCAGAACCAGATCTGATCGCTCACGATCATGGACTGAGGCCAGCAAGGCTAGTGCCGCCGCAGACGTAGAGCACCTGTCCGGTGACGAAGTCCGAGCGCTCGTCGAGGAAGAAGCTGATCGCGTGCGCCACGTCCTCGCGCGTCCCGAGCCGCCCGACGGGAACGTTGCGCGCCATCCGTTCCTCCTGCTCGGAGCCCTTCGGGATGACGCCCCAGAAATTGTCGGTCAGGATCGGACCTGGTGCGACCACGTTCACCGTGATCCCGCTCGATGCCAGCTCCAGTGCCCATGTCCGCGCCATGCCGTGCACGCCGGCCTTGGTCGCCGAATAGGCCGAGCGCGTGGCCGCGCCCATCGCGGCGCGCGAGCTCACGAACACGATCCGCCCAAACCGCCGCGAACGCATCCCCTCCATCGCCGCCTGGGTCAGCAGCATCGGTGCGCCGAGGTGCAACTGCGCCAGCGTCAGGATGTCTTCCGGCTTCGCATCGGCCAGCAGGTTCGGCAGGATGACGCCGGCATTGTGCACGAGGCAATCGATCGCATGATCGCGGCAGATCTCCTGCGCAATGGCCCTGGTCTCCGCCATGCTGGTCAGGTCCGCGCGATAGGCCGTGAGCAGATCGTGCGTCCAGTCCGGCTTCTCAAGGCCGACCGAGACGACCCGCTGTCCCTCGCCGACGAGTTTTTTCGCCAGCGCCTCGCCGATTCCGGAATTGCCTCCGGTGATGAGTGTGGTGCGGGTCTGGCTCATGATCGGCTCCCTGCGAACGGCACGCGTCACTCCTGCCGGCGCTTGAGGTCGCGAAGATCGAAGAACGCGCCATCGCGCATCAGCTTCGCGACGAAGTCCTTCAATCCGCCGCGCTGGATCTTCTCGGTCGCGGTGAGCGGGAGCTGATCGACGAACGAGATCCAGCCCGGCGCCTTGTAATAGGCCATCTGCTCGAGGCTCCAGCGCACGACGTCCTCGGCCAGCGCGCGGCCTGCCCCCGGCTGCTCGGCGATGATGACAGCCGCGACCTCGTCACCGCGCACCTGATCGGGTGTCGCTGCCACCGCAGCCTGCCGGATCGCCGGATGCCGGTTGAGGACGGATTCGACCTCGACCGCGGCGATGTTCTCGCCGGAGCGGCGGATCACGTTCTTCTTGCGATCGACGAAATGAAGATCGCCATCGGCATCGCGCGACACGATATCCCCGGTATGAAGCCAGCCGTCCTTCCAGGCCTCGGCGGTCGCTTCCGGGTTCTTCAGGTACGCGCTGAAGAAGCCGTAGCGGGGGTCATCCCCCGCCCGCCGCACCAACAGCTCGCCCGGCGTTCCCACCGCCGCATCGTTGCCGCCGTCGCCAACGATCCGAACCTCGACCTCGGGCGCCGGACGCCCAAAACAGCTCGTGCCGATCTTGCGCGGCTCGACATGGGCGGCGATCACGCCGCCGCTTCCGGTCTCGGTCATCGCCCAGGCCTCGAGCAGCGGAAAGCCGAAGCGCTCCTCGAACGGCGCGTGCAGCAGCCTGTCGACGCCGGCGCCGAAGCCGAACCGCACGGTGTGCGCACGGTCTTCATCCGTCGGCGGCGCACTCATCAGCATCGAGGGCATGACGCCGAGATAATGCAGGCAGGTCGCCCGGCTGTCGCGCACCGATTTCCACCAGCTGCGCGGATGGAAACGATCGAGCATCGTCAGGCTGCCGCCGACCGACAGCATCGCCATCAGCGACACCGCCATCGCGTTCATGTGAAACAGCGGCAGCGGCGTGAGCATGCGCACGCCATCACCGCTGAGATCGATCAACCCGCCGACATCGCGATACCAGTCTCCGGAATACAGGAAGTAGGTGTTGGTCAGCACGCAGCCCTTGGGCTGGCCGGTCGTCCCCGACGTATAGAGCAGCGCGCATTCGCTCGCACCGTCGCCGGGGTTCGCCGGCCGCGCGCCGCCGAACGGGGCCGGAATCTCGCCGCTGTCGGTCACAACCGGGATCGGCCGGCCGGCCTGGCGCGCCGCCGTCTCGACCTCGTCGCGTCGCTTGGCGAGCACGAATGCGGCATTCATCTCGGAATGCGCGATAATGTATTCGAGCTCGCTGACCCGCAGATCCGGGTTGATCGGCACCACGGACACACCGAGCGCGTTCAGCGCGAACCACAGCTCGACGAAGACCGGCCTGTTCTGGAGCAGCAGCCCGACCCGATGGCCTTTACCGTAACCACGGTCTGCAAACGCGGTGCGCCAGCGCTCCACCCGCTCAAACATAGCACGGTACGAGATCTCCCCGGCCGCGATGCCGTAGATGTCGGCCGTCTCGGGCAGCACGTTGAGGAAGCCGGCTTCTCCCCGGTGGAGGGCGGTCTCGCGGAAGCGGGCATAGACGGTGGTCGCTGAGGTCAAGGCGCACTCACATGAAAAGCTGGATATTGCCGAACGGCGCGTCGAAATTTACGAGATCGATGCGCTTGAGCCTGATCTTGAGCTCATCGCCGACCTGAACGAGATCGTGCGACGCCCAGCCCGAAAAGCGTTCCAGCGTGTCACCGCGCGTCTCGGTGTAGATGTAGGACGTCTTTGCCTTGAATATGCCGGCCGCCGGGTCACATGCGAGGATCTGCGGCGCCTGAAGCAAATGATGGCAGCGGCTCTTCGGCTTCTGGCTGAAGGTGCGTTCGCCGGCCAGTCGCTCGATCCGCACCTTCATCAGCATCAGATCTTCGTACATCAGCGACGGCTGCAGCACCGGATCCTGCTGCTGCCATTCCAGCGGCATCCAGTAACGCCCTTCCGGATGGAACAGGTCGAGCCAGGCCTGCCACTGCATGGTGTCGAGCAGGTCGGCTTCCCGATAGATGAAATCGGTGATGGTCTTTTCGCTGATCATTCCGCGGCCTCGCCGGGCTGGTCCATGTCCATGGTCATGAATTTGGCCCAGGCATGAAACTGGTTCCGCATCTGGCGCTCCGACGTGCCGTTGATCACCGCGGTGACGTCAGGCGCTTCGTTGCTCTCGTAGAGCCGGCGCAGATTGACCCACTGGTTGCCGTTCGACTTCAGCCCTTCCTGGGCCCGTTCGTACATTTCGAGATCGTCGTGCCCGACGATCGAGGTCGGTGCGTTGATGAAGCGATTGTACATCAGCGCACGCTCGTAGAGCTTGTCGGGTGCTCCGACCAGACGATAGACCCAGCTCTCCACCAGCGTCCTGTCCACCGCGATCGGGATGAAATTGCGCAGGATCTGCACCGCGCCCTTGACCATGATGTTCGGGAAATAGACGGTGTTGTGCCGGACTTCGCCTAGAATCTCGTGGGCCCGCTTCTCGCCATAGGCCGCGACCATCTGGCCGAGATAGCCCTCGACGTCCGAATAATTCGAATGGATGGAATTGGCGACGCCGGTATGGCCATGGCCGTTGGGCCAGATCCGGATGCCGCTCTGCTCGTAGAACTCGTACGGGCTCATGAAGGGCCCATAGAGCTGCACCGCCATCGGCTTCTCCGTGGAATCGCCCTGTTCGCGTTGCCAGACCTTGATGGCGGTGCCGGCCGAGCTCTCATGCGCCACCATGGGATGGCAGGTGTCGGTCTGGTTCTCGACCAGCATCTTCCAATTGCAGGTGTGCATGT
>NZ_CANSMR010000034.1 GCF_947648125.1 uncultured Bradyrhizobium sp.
GGACTTAACCCAACATCTCACGACACGAGCTGACGACAGCCATGCAGCACCTGTCTCCGGTCCAGCCGAACTGAAGAACTCCGTCTCTGGAGTCCGCGACCGGGATGTCAAGGGCTGGTAAGGTTCTGCGCGTTGCGTCGAATTAAACCACATGCTCCACCGCTTGTGCGGGCCCCCGTCAATTCCTTTGAGTTTTAATCTTGCGACCGTACTCCCCAGGCGGAATGCTTAAAGCGTTAGCTGCGCCACTAGTGAGTAAACCCACTAACGGCTGGCATTCATCGTTTACGGCGTGGACTACCAGGGTATCTAATCCTGTTTGCTCCCCACGCTTTCGTGCCTCAGCGTCAGTATCGGGCCAGTGAGCCGCCTTCGCCACTGGTGTTCTTGCGAATATCTACGAATTTCACCTCTACACTCGCAGTTCCACTCACCTCTCCCGAACTCAAGATCCCCAGTATCAAAGGCAGTTCCGAGGTTGAGCCTCGGGATTTCACCCCTGACTTAAAAATCCGCCTACGTGCGCTTTACGCCCAGTAAATCCGAACAACGCTAGCCCCCTTCGTATTACCGCGGCTGCTGGCACGAAGTTAGCCGGGGCTTATTCTTGCGGTACCGTCATTATCTTCCCGCACAAAAGAGCTTTACAACCCTAGGGCCTTCATCACTCACGCGGCATGGCTGGATCAGGCTTGCGCCCATTGTCCAATATTCCCCACTGCTGCCTCCCGTAGGAGTTTGGGCCGTGTCTCAGTCCCAATGTGGCTGATCATCCTCTCAGACCAGCTACTGATCGTCGCCTTGGTGAGCCGTTACCTCACCAACTAGCTAATCAGACGCGGGCCGATCTTTCGGCGATAAATCTTTCCCCGTAAGGGCTTATCCGGTATTAGCACAAGTTTCCCTGTGTTGTTCCGAACCAAAAGGTACGTTCCCACGCGTTACTCACCCGTCTGCCGCTGACATATTGCTATGCCCGCTCGACTTGCATGTGTTAAGCCTGCCGCCAGCGTTCGCTCTGAGCCAGGATCAAACTCTCAAGTTGGACTTGAACTTTTGAACCGGCTGATCACAACGTTTGACGAGGTCCCACCATTCTTCGCCGACCGAAGTCTGCGAGCTGCCTACGATTCACATCGCTGGCAACGATGGTGTAACCTTTAAAACGTGTACCGCCGAAGTCTTTCGTCCACCCTCAGAAAGTCAAAAGCCGAAGCCTTCAAGTATTCCGAGGGACGCAAGGACTCCGCCGTCCACGTTTCTCTTTCTTCATCTTCACTTGTCAAACAGCCCGGGATCTTACGATCCCACACCCTTAGAGGGTGGTTCTACCCTTCAGCGACGGACGGTGAACCTCAACCGATTTATGTCGGCTGTTGTGTCACTCATCATCGAAGTGAGGAGCATCAGTGGCGCGTTCGCTCGCCTTGGTCAGTGACCCGGCGGCGCCGCGCTCAGTGGTTGGTTTATAGTCCCCACCCCTCGGGATTGTCAACGACCATTGTCAACAAATCGTCGCACGCCAAAATCGTGTGTGCAGTGCGAAAAAGTCCTCGTATTTTCCATGACTTAAGTCGGCGGTAAAAATTCGCAACCCAGCGCGCGCGGCAAAAAACTTTAAAAAAAGTTTGTCGGCGAGGGGCTCGAGAGGCCCTCCGGAACGGGTTCCCCGACGCCCCAGACCGGGCGGCGGCATCGATCTCCTTCAGGAAGGTTTTCCGCCTCAAACGCCGCACTTGAGCCACAATCCTGCGACGTTCTGGCTATAAGACATGCATTGAACCGCTCGTAACCTGTGGGGGCACGGGTGGTTTTTCTGGGGGACCAGGCGATTTTCTCCAAGAACCCGTCGCCTCTTCCCTACGCGGCCGAGCAACATCGAGAGATCTGCACACCATTGACGTTCGAGATCGCGGCTAGCTAATGGCCATCGGCTTCTCGATTTCGATGCGTGTGGCTCGCCACACTGCCGAGATTCCTTTTCGGAGGATTGAGGTGGGGACGAGGACGAGCAGAGGTCGATCGCAGTTGCTGGAATTTGGGGGGATATCGGGTTGAGCCAACGGGCGTCACGCGGAAGCGGTAATGGGCGCGAGACCGGGATGATCGATCTCGGTCACGAACCGCCGCTTTCAGTCGACGGCACCGAGGCTGCGGTGATCGATCGCCGCCGTGTCTCCGTCCAATGGTTCAGTGGCACCATTCTGACTGGATTATGTGGCGCGGCCCTGATCGGCGGCGCCGTTTTTGCGTCGCTCGATGGCGAGATGACCTTCGCCAAGGTGCCGGAGCGCGTCGAAGGCGCGCTGCGCGGCGCCTTCACCGGCAATGATCGCGTCGTCAGCCTGCACAAGGGCGACCGCCTGCCGCCGCCGAGCGAATCCTCCGCCTCCCGCAGCCTGGTGCGCGTGTCGACCGTGACGCGCGTCGGCAATCGCGACGTGATGCGGGTGCGGCCCTTCATCCGCATTTCCGGCAATCTCTCGATGACCACGAGCGATCTGTCGTCCAAGATTCCGGCATTCAACGCGCAGCGTCTGTTGACCGATGTCGGCTCCGACACGCCGGCGGCGGCCGAGGATCCGAATGCGGCCGACGCCGCCGAGCCCGACGCCGAGGTCTCTTTCGTCACCAAGGATCTCGGATCCGTGCTGCCGAAAGCCAAGCTCGCCGCCGTTGTCGCACTCGACGACGTGCTGATGCGGGTCCGCGACGCCGCAAACTGGCGCGGCTCTGGCGGCTCGGTACGCTACGCGTCACTTGCCAGTGCCGCGGCCGATGCCACCGGCGCCGGCCCTGATATCAGGATGGCCTACGCCACCGAGGGCAACACCTCCGACCCGTATGCGGGCTTCGAGACCCGCGTGGTGCCGGAGAATGTCACGCTGCTGCCGAAGACCAAAGAGCAGGTCACCGGCGGCAATCCGGTCGGCGAACGGGTTCACCTCGTCAAGAAGGGCGACAGCATCACCTCGATCCTGCGCGATCAGGGCGCAACCCCTGACGAGGCGAAAGCGATCGCCGCAACGCTCGGCCCGCGCGGCCGCGACGGCGGGCTGAAGGAAGGCCAGAAGGTGCGAATCCTGATGGCGCCGGCAGCGCCAGGTGCCCGGCTGCAGCCCTATCGCGTGATCGTCGCCAACGAATCCGTCGTCGAGGCCGTCGCCGCCCTGTCCGATCTCGGCAAATACGTCGCCGTCGACGTGCAGAGCATGAACACCACAACCGACACCGCCGACAATTCCAGCGACGATGACGAGGATGATGGCAGCGGCGTGCGGCTCTATCAGAGCATTTATGAGACCGCGCTGCGCAACAAGGTGCCGCCGACCGTCATCGAAGACATGGTCAAGATCTACTCCTACGACGTCGATTTCCAGCGCAAGGTCCAGCCCGGCGACTCGTTCGACGTGTTCTTTGCCGGCGAGGACGAGGGCGTCACCAGCACCGAAAAGACCGAAGTGCTCTACGCCGCGCTGACCGTGGGCGGCGAAACCAAGAAATACTACCGATTCCAGAGCTCGGACGATGGCCTCGTCGACTACTACGACGAGACCGGCAAGAGCGCGAAGAAGTTCCTGGTGCGCAAGCCGGTCAACAACGCGATCATGCGTTCGGGCTTCGGCGGCCGCCGCCACCCGATCCTCGGCTATGTGAAGATGCACACCGGCGTCGACTGGGCCACCGCCTACGGCACGCCGATCTTCGCTTCCGGCAATGGCGTGCTCGAGAAGGTCGGATACGAGGGCGGGTACGGCAAATATATCCGCATGAAGCATTCGAACGGCTATGAGACGGCCTACGGCCACATGTCGGCCTTCGCCAAGGGCATGGAGATCGGCAAGAAGGTGCGGCAGGGCCAGGTGATCGGCTTTGTCGGCTCGACCGGCCAGTCGACCGGCCCGCACGTCCACTACGAAATCCTGGTCAACGGCCGATTCGTCGACCCGATGCGCGTGAAGCTGCCGCGCGGCCGCTCACTCGAAGGCCCAATGCTGGCGAATTTCGAGAAGGAGCGCGACCGGATCGAAGCCCAGATGTCCAGCCGCGGCAGCTCGCGCATCGTCTCGGATGCCACCGGCAGCGCGCCGATGACGCGGTCCATCAGCAACCGCTGATGATGCAAGAGGCCGGCCTGTCCGGCCGCGCAGATCCTGCGAAACGCTGCAGGCGCAGATCAGATGCGATGCCGTTTCCGGGCCGTCACGCCGCCAGTTTCAATAAATTTCGCGCCGCAAGGTGGGAACCCGAACGGCCATCATCCAGTTGATTCGTCAGTGAAACCTCCAATGGAGGGTGTCATGGAGAACTGGACGAACGCAAAACTGTGCGACGTCGCAAACCTGATCCTCGGCGCGATTCTCTTCCTGTCGCCGTGGCTGTTCAAGTTCGACGCCGGAACGGTTTCCACCAACGCCCACATCGTCGGCCTCGTGATGGCGGTCCTTGCGATCGCCGCGCTCGCGGCATTCGCGGTCTGGGAGGAGTGGCTGAACCTCATCGTCGGGCTTTGGGCGCTGGTCTCGCCCTGGGTCCTCGGGTTCCAGGCAATGACCACCGCGACGACCGTGCACGTGGTGATCGGCATCGCCGTTGCAGTCCTTGCTGCGATTGAGCTCTGGGCGATGTCCCAACATCCGCCCCGGCTCACAACGCACAGCTAAGGCCTTGAACTGACGCATCCCTACCCGCTGGCGCGGATCGCCGGCGGGCGGGGGTTTGGTCGTGCTCAACGAACATGTGCACAAGGATTTGCGCCATGACTCGGCTCACCCGCGACGATGTGCTGAAGGCCGTCGGCCACGCCGACGATGTCACCATCGCCAGGATCATCGCATCCGGCGCCACGATCACCGAACTTGCCGAAGCCCAGGCCTGGCTTGCCAATGACGAGCCGCTGATGAACGCCGGCAGGCCGCTGGCCACAGGCCGCGCCCGCGAGCTGGTCGATATCCTGTCCGAACTCGAACCCGCCGATGACGACGAGCCTGGTCAGCTCAGTCCACCGACCGTCCCGCAGGAATAGCCTGGACGACGAAGCCCTCCCCGCGACCGCGGGGAGGGCTTTTGCATGCGTGTCAGTTCAGCTTGCGCTTCGAGACCGGGGCATCGAACTGCACGATCTCGGCGGTGTTGGGCACCTGACCGTTGAAGGTCAGCACGTTGCCCTTCTCCGAGATCACCACGCGATCGCCGTCCTTGACCTCGCCGGCGAGGATCATCTCGGCCAGCGGGTCCTGCACGCTGCGCTGGATCACCCGCTTCAGCGGGCGGGCGCCGTAAGCCGGATCCCAGCCCTTTTCCGCGAGCCAATTCCGCGCTTTCGGATCGAGCGTGAGCTCGATCTTGCGATCCTCGAGCAGCTTGGTCAGCCGCGCGAACTGGATCTCGACGATGCGGCCCATCTCGTTCCGCTGCAGCCGGTGGAACAGGATGATCTCGTCGATGCGGTTCAGGAATTCCGGCCTGAAATGCGCCCGCACGACGCCCATCACCTGATCGCGGACCGCCGCGGTGTCCTCGCCTTCCGGCTGATTCACCAGGAATTCCGAACCGAGGTTCGAGGTCATGATGATCAGCGTGTTGCGGAAATCGACGGTGCGGCCCTGACCATCGGTCAGGCGGCCGTCATCGAGCACCTGCAACAGTACGTTGAAGACGTCGGGATGCGCCTTCTCGATCTCGTCGAACAGCACGACCTGGTAGGGCCGGCGCCGAACGGCTTCGGTCAGTGCACCACCCTCGTCGTAGCCGACATAGCCGGGAGGCGCGCCGATCAGCCGCGAGACCGAGTGCTTCTCCATGAACTCGGACATGTCGAGGCGGACCATCGCTGTCTCGTCGTTGAACAGGTCAGCGGCGAGCGCCTTGGTCAGTTCGGTCTTGCCGACACCGGTGGGGCCCAAGAACATGAACGAGCCGGTCGGCCGGTTCGGATCCTGCAGGCCCGCGCGGGCACGGCGCACGGCGGTTGCCACCGCACGCACGGCTTCGGCCTGGCCGACGACGCGCTTGGCGAGTGCATCCTCCATTTTCAGGAGCTTGTCCTTTTCGCCCTCGAGCATCTTGTCGACCGGCACGCCGGTCCAGCGCGAGACGACCTGCGCGATGTGGTTGGCGGTGACCGCCTCCTCCATCATCTCGCCGCCGTTCGGCTTGCCGCTTTGCTGGGCCTCGATATCCGCGAGCTTCCTTTCCAGCTCGGGGATCCGGCCGTAGGCCAGTTCGCCCGCCTTCTGGAATTCGCCGCGACGCTGCGCATTGGCAAGCTCGACGCGGAGCGCATCGAGTTCGCTCTTCAGCTTCTGGGCGTTGGAGAGCTTGTTCTTCTCCGCGCTCCAGCGCGCCGTCAGCGCGGCCGACCTCTCCTCGAGATCGGCGAGTTCCTTCTCCAGGGTCTGCAAGCGGCTCTTCGAGCCGGCGTCGGTCTCCTTCTTCAGCGCCTCCTGCTCGATCTTCAGCCGGATGATGTCGCGATCCAGCGAATCGAGCTCTTCCGGCTTCGAATCGACCTGCATTTTCAACCGCGCCGCCGCCTCGTCCATCAGATCGATGGCCTTGTCGGGCAGAAAGCGGTCGGTGATGTAGCGGTTCGACAGCGTGGTCGCGGCCACCAACGCAGAGTCGGTGATGCGCACGCCGTGATGCTGCTCGTATTTGTCCTTCAGGCCGCGCAGGATCGAGATGGTGTCCTCGACCGTCGGCTCGCTGACATAGATCGGCTGGAACCGGCGGGCCAGCGCGGCATCTTTCTCGACATGCTTGCGGTACTCGTCGAGCGTGGTCGCACCGATACAGTGCAGCTCACCGCGTGCGAGCGCAGGCTTCAGGAGATTGGACGCGTCCATCGCGCCATCGGTCTTGCCGGCGCCGATCAGGGTGTGCATCTCGTCGATGAACAGGATGATGCCGCCCTCGGCGGACGAGACCTCCTGCAGGACGGACTTGAGCCGCTCCTCGAACTCGCCGCGATATTTCGCGCCGGCGATCAAGGCGCCCATGTCGAGCGACAGCAGCTTCTTGTCCTTCAGGCTCTCGGGCACGTCGCCGTTGAGGATGCGCAGCGCCAGGCCCTCGACGATCGCGGTCTTGCCGACGCCGGGTTCACCGATCAGGACGGGATTGTTCTTGGTCCGCCGCGACAGCACTTGGATGGTACGGCGAATCTCCTCGTCACGGCCGATCACCGGGTCGAGCTTGCCGTCGCGCGCAGCCTGGGTCAGGTCGCGGGCATATTTCTTCAGCGCGTCATAGGCGTTCTCGGCGGTCGCGCTATCGGCGGTGCGGCCCTTGCGCAGCGCTTCGATCGCCGCATTCAGGTTCTGCGCCGTGACGCCGCCCTTGCTCAGGATGGAAGCCGCCTCGCTACCCTTCTCGAGCGTCAGCCCGAGCAGCAGCCGCTCCACGGTGACATAGCTGTCGCCGGTCTTGTCGGCAGCCTTTTCGGCCGCATCGAAGGCGCGCGCCAGCTCCGGCGACAGGTAGACCTGTCCGGCACCGTTGCCCGAAACCTTCGGCAGCTTGTTGAGCGCCTCTTCGGTCGCTTTCAGGATCGCTCTGGAATTGCCGCCTGCACGGTCGATCAGACCGCCGGCGAGCCCCTCATTGTCGTCCAGCAGCACCTTCAACAGATGCAGTGGCGAGAACTGCTGGTGACCGTCGCGCATTGCGAGCGATTGAGCAGACTGGATGAATCCGCGCGAGCGCTCGGTGTACTTCTCAATGTTCATTCGTTTTCCCTCGGCCTGCCATCGTCACCCATTCAGGCATGACAACGGCATCTTCATTGGGTTTTCCGCGGGCCGCGTTGACGTTCCTCAACCAGCCTCTGGTCGTCGCCATCATTTTTCAGGCTTGCCGCAGATGTGGGCACTTGGTTCCGAAACGGAAGAGCCACGGTCTGCGATTTCACCCGATGGAGCTCAGCGCCGCACGATGGCGACAAGGTAGCGGCAGGGCTGAGCAGTTTCGTTACGGAACACGATGTCCGACGGCGGCCCGAGCTCGACGCGGTCACCCGCAGCGAGCTCGTGGCGCTCCGCCCCCTCCATCAAGGTGAGGCGGCCGCTGATGACCCAGACCACCTGGCGGACCAGGTGATAGGCGCTGGCAGGGAAACCGGCCTCCTGTCTGGCAGGCAGCTCGACTTCCACCAGTTCCAACGGATTGGCCGGGTGCAGGAACACCTGCCGCCGCAGATAGGCTGCCTTCGGATCGCGCCATACCGGCTGATCCTTGACCCGCTGCAGGCGGGAACTGTGTGAGGCAACCTCGAACAGCGCGGCCATGGTCAGGCCGTAGGCGGTGGCAATCCGCGACAGCGTCGCCGCCGTCGGGCTGGCCTCGGCCCGCTCGATCTTGCTGAGCATGGCCTTGGACACGCCTGCCCGCCCGGCGAGTTCCGCCAGCGACCAGCCGCGGCCTTCCCGTTCGGCGCGAACCCGCCGCCCGAGAGCCTGATCGGCATTGTCTTCTATAATTGACATGTTGTCTTATATAGTGGACGGTAGGGATCATTCAAGAGGCCTGTCGAGGAACGACCGATGATTATCCGCCCCGCCACCGAGCAGGACATTCCTGCGATTACCGCGATCTTCAACGAGGCAGTCGTCAACTCGAACGCGATCTGGACCGAGAAGCAGGATTCCGACGCCGAGCGGCTGACCTGGATGCAGGCCCGGCTGGCGCTGGGCTACCCGGTGCTGGTCGCGGCCGATGGGCCTGTGGTGCTCGGATACGGCACGTTCGGCGATTTCCGCGCCTTCCCGGGTTACCGCTACAGCGTCGAGCACAGCGTCTACATCCACGCCGATCATCGCGGCCGCGGGCTTGGCCGCGTCATCGTCGACGAGCTGGTGGCCGCTGCGACGGCGCTCGGCAAGCACGTGATGATCGCCGGCATCGACGGCGGCAATCCCGCCTCGCTTCGGCTGCACGCGCAGGCTGGCTTTGTCGAGGTCGCGCGGATGCCGGAGGTCGGGCGCAAGTTCGGGCGCTGGCTCGAACTCGTGTTCATGCAGCGCATGCTGGACGCCGCGGGCGCGGCGCGGCCCGACTAGCTGCCTCACTGTTGGCGGCGGTTCTCCTCGCGCACCAAACAGGCTAGAGCGGGCGGATGGACACAACGCACATCTCCTCCGCCCGGATCACCGGCATCTACCGCTATCCCGTCAAGGGTCTGACGCCCGAGCCGCTGCCCCGCGCCGAGCTCAAGGTCGGCGAGACGCTCCGGTCGGATCGCCGCTACGCAATCGAGAACGGCCCGAGCGGTTTCGATCCGTCGGCGCCGAAATGGCTGCCGAAGCCGCATTTCCTGATGCTGCAACGGGACGAGTGGCTGGCGCCGCTGCGCGCCCATTTCGACGATGACAGCCACGTGCTGACCTTGCGCCGGGATGGCGCGATGGTGGCCCAGGGCGATCTCGAGACGAAAGCCGGGCGCGCGGCAATCGAGCGCTATTTCGCCGATCGCCATGTCGGCCAGATCAAGGGCCCACCCAAGGTGCTCGTGAGCCCCGGGCACAGTTTTTCCGACGTGCCGCGCAAGGTGGTCTCGATCATCAATCTGGCCAGCCTGCGGGCGATCGAGGACATGGTGCAGGCGCCGGTCCATCCGCTGCGCTTCCGCGCCAACCTCTATGTCGAGGGCTGGCCGGCCTGGCATGAGGCCGGCCTGCTCGACCAGACCATTGCGATCGGCAGCGCACGGGCCAAGGTGGTGAAGCGCATCACCCGCTGCGCCGCGGTCAATGTCGATCCCGAAACCGGCGCGCGCGACCTCTCGGTCCCGAACACGCTGATGCAGCGCTTCGGCAACAACGAATGCGGCATCTATGCCGAGATCATCAGCGACGGCGGTGCGGCTGTGGGCGACACGATTGCAGCGGAACCGCACTAGGTCACGCCAGGTTCCGTATTCCTTGAAGACGGCATATACGTGCATCGCATTGCAATGTTCGGTTGCGTGCAATAGACTTCACTCGACATTTTGAATTGCAGCAAATTTGTCGAAATTGATTGCACGGGGTTGCCATGAGCATGATCATGGTTTCGTACCGGCGAGTCGATCAGGACACAGCGGGCCGCATCGCCGACCATCTGATCGAGAAGTACGGTGAGAAATCCGTCTTCTTCGACGTCAACAGCATTCGCACCGGCGCCAACTTCGTCGACCGGATCGCCAAGGCCATCGTCGCCTGCGACATCGTCATCGCGGTGATCGGTCCGCATTGGATCGGCAAGACCGACGATGGGAAACCTGCGCGTCTGGAGGATCCCGCAGATTCCGTGCGCTTCGAGATCGAAACGGCGCTGAAGCACAACAAGACGCTGCTGCCGCTGCTGGTGAACGGCGCAACCATGCCGGAGGCCGCCGAGCTGCCGGAATCGCTTCGCTTCCTGCACCTCTGCAACGCCGCCCGGGTCGACTCGGGTCAGGATTTTCGCATGCACATGACCCGCCTGATCGATACGATCAACGAGGTCCTGAGTGAGGCCGGACGATCGCCGCTGCGTGAAGTTTCGCCGATCAAGCGCTACTGGAAGTACGGCGCAGGCCTCGCCGCCGCGGCATTGGCGCTGGCCGTCTGGACCGTCGGGCCCGCGTTCGAACATACCGTGGTGAAGTCAGGCGGACAGGACGATCAGACCACCGTCGGACGCGCGACGCCGCCCGCCGTTCCGGCCTCCGTCACGCAGCGCGCCAAGACGCATGACGGCTTTCTCTTTCCTGATTCCGATCGACGATTTCTGAGTGAGGCCGATCTCAAGGACATGTCGGCGATCGAGCTGCGCATCGCACGAAACGAGATTTTCGCGCGGCATGGCCGGTTCTTCAAGGATCAGGTGCTCGCGAACTACTTCTCGCAATTCGCCTGGTATCAACCCGCTGCGGTCGAAGTCCCCCTGAGCAACCTCGAGACCACCAACGTCGACACGATCGAGGCGAAGGAGCACGAGAAGTAAGCTGGCCGACGGCACCAGCTGACCGTTGCGCCGCGCGTGCCACCTCTCCCCGGCAGTCCGAGGCAGAGGTGGTTGGTCGCGCCTCAGTTCGTCGGCATCACATAGGCGTAGATTCGGCCGCGCGAGACCGGCGTCTCGCGGACGCGATGGCCGCTGTTGCCCGAGATCATGATCGGATTGCCCTTGGCATCGACGCCGGTGATGATCCCGACATGACCGCCGCCACGGCGGCCCATCACGGCAATGGCGCCGACCTGCGGCCCCGAAACGCGCGTGCCGTATTTGGCGAACGAGCTCGCCATGTCGGAGCCGGTGCCGCGATGGCCGGTCTGCTGCAGTACCATGTTCATGAAACGCGCGCACCACAGGCTGGAGCGGTCGGTCGGGTTGCCGCCACCGAGATAGCGGCGCGCCGTAGCGACGATGCCGGACGAGCCGAAGCCACCGGTCGCGCTCGCGTCGGTGTTCGACGCGGCCTCAGCGCCGGGCATTACGGCCGCATTGGCCTCGCCAAAGCCGCCCGCCTGCATCCGGGCGCGACGCTCGGCGCGCGACAGCCGCGCGGTGTGCCGGTAGTGATGATGAGCGGCATGCCGCGCGTGATGGCCGGCGTGGGCCGAATGCGCGTGACGCGAATGGTGCGGACGGGCGGACGCCGGAGCGGCGGAGATCACGGCGAGCGTGAGCGAACACAGGGCCAGCGCCAAAACTCGAAGCGACCGGCGATACGCAAGCAACTGAACCATACTTCACGAGATCCTCTGAAACGCCCCCCGATTCCCCGTCGCGTTCCCAAGGGAATGCGGCGGCGGTTTTGAAAATCGGGATGTGGCGCGAGGGAGATTTCATGCGGCGCTCAGGAAACGATTTCTGGGTCATTCCGCGCAGATTCCATGACGAAAATAGCCAGAACTGCCGCATTGCAGCCGCGGAAATTAATTGCAAATCTGGGGCCGGCCAACGAGAGGAGAATTTCAATGCCCCACGCCGTCACGAAAGATCATGTCCGCCTGCATTTCGAGGAGGCAGGCAGCGGGACCCCGATCATCTTCCTGCACGAATTCGCAGCTGATCACACCAATTGGGAACCGCAGATGCGCTACTTCTCGCGCGGACACCGCTGCATCGCCTATTCCGCGCGCGGCTACACGCCGTCGGACGTGCCTGCGAGTGCCGACGTCTACACCTACACGCACTTCTACACCGACGCGCTCGCGGTTCTCGACCACCTCGGCATCGCCAAGGCGCATTTCATTGGGCTCTCGATGGGCTCCTATTCGTCGCTTCAGGTCGCGCTGAACGCGCCGGAGCGCGCGCTGTCGATGACGCTGGCCGCCGTCGGCTCCGGCTCGAGCCTCGAGAATCTCGATGCGTTCCGCGCGCAGTGCCGCACCAATGCCGAGCAGCTCGAGACCATCGGCTCGGCCGAGGTCGCCAAGGTGACGCGCGAGGCGCCGAGCCGAATTCCGTTCCTGGTCAAGGACCCGCGCGGCCACGCCGATTTCTACGCCGGGCTCGCCCGCCACGACGCCAAAGGCTCGGCCAACACGATGCGGAGCTTCCAGGGCGGCCGGCCCTCGATCTACACCATGACCGACGCCATCAGGCGCGCGGCGACACCGGCGCTGATCCTGTGCGGCGACGAGGACGACAATTGCATCGCGCCGAGCATGTTCCTGAAACAGCATCTGCCGGCCGCCGGCCTCGCCTTCTTTCCGAAGTCGGGCCATGTGCTCAACCTCGAGGAGCCGGCGTTGTTCAACGAGACGGTCGAGCGCTTCATCGCACTGGTCGAGGCCGGCCGTTGGCCCGTGCGCGATCCGCGGTCGCTGGTGGCGGCGTGATTGTCCCGTGTCGTCGCGGGGTGCAGGACGCAGCCGGGGTGCGCCGTAGAGGCAGGCAGCGCGCGCTGTCTGCGTTCGGAATTTGGGCAAGAGAAGTCCATCGACGTTCCCGCGGCGCCGGGCGAACGATGAGAGCAGGTTACCTTCTTCTGCTCTGCGTTGTTTCAATCGGGCTTGCGGCGATCTCCAGGACGGTTCACGCGGAAGGCCTCGTTGAGGAAATGAAACTGGAGGCCGCGGGCGCCGCAGCGAACACGTCCTATCTCCTGGATGGGAAGCTACAGCCTTCGATCCCGATCGGCTGGGCCGTGATGAGCCCAATGATCGTCGTCATCGGCGACGATCAGTACGCGCCCATTTTCGCTCCTTGCGATCCGGCCAACCCGGGTCTGTACTGCGTTGAAATCCTGAGAAACGGCGTAACGTTCTCGGAACCGCTGGATATGGGGCACGCCTTCGCGCCGGACGGCTTTCAGGCCGAGCTCGCCTATCATCCCCCACTGTTGTTTACCGACGGAACCAGGCTGCTCGTCGCTTATTGGGCCCGCGCCAAGGATCACCGTTCCATCATCCAACTGCTCTCGCTCGATCCGAAAGCATCGGTTCCGGCTCGATGGACCTTGCTATCGAGGTTCGAGAACCAAGGTGACGAGCTTCTAAGCTACCTCGGAGGAGCGATGGGCCCTGCCGGCGAAATCGTGATCGCCGGATATGGCACCGGAGGACCTGCGCGAAGCCAACGGCTCGAAATAACAAAAATACTTCCGCCATACACCGGGCCCTGGATGCCGAAACAGCTCATCGCCGAATATCCCTCGCCGGCCTACGCACCGGAATATCCGCATGTCGCCATTCGCGACGACGGCAGCATCAGCATCTTGACCGTGCTCGCCAACTACACGCCCTGCTCGGAGAGTGAATTGACGTATTCCGTCTACAAGAACGTCATCGCGTTCGAGGGACAGTATGCCGGATCGTTCGTCGCGAGATGGAGCGACGCTACGCCGGATACCGTAACCGATCCGGCAAACCACGGCGACAGCTGCCTGTTCGGAGCCGACCGTTATCCGCTGGCCCACTTCTGGGACAGGCAGTCACGCGCGATCTATTCGATGGTACGCAGCGCCGACCTCGACGAGGTCGATGCCACGCACAAGGTGGCCTCGAACGTCCGCTTCTCACGGACGTTCAAGCTCTATCGGGATGGCAACCTGATCGTGCCCGACCTTGCAGTCTATTTCTCGCAATATTTTGCCGACCCCGAGCATCCCTGCTACAGCCCGCAGAGCGCGTGTCACATCCACGCCATGACGATGACCCGTCTCGACAATGGAGCATTCGTCATCTTCGCCAACGCCCGCGACGATGACGCCGCGTCGACCTACTCAAAGATCGGCGTGATCTGGTCGAAAGATCTCCAGACCTTCTCCGAGCCGGTCTATCTGCCGACGTCCTACGGTCCCGGATACGGCATATTTGTCGCGCAACCTGACAAGAACGGCATGCATTCGGTGGGCAAGCTTCAGTTCTTCAACGCGGGCAATACGTACAACCCGGCGCAACTCAACTACAACCAGCGCCTGACTATGTGGCGCTATTCCCTCGAGTAGCGCCGGCCTTTCTTCGCAAGCGAGTAGCGATCGTCGAGGGCGCGAACGATTCGCTCGCGCCCGCCGATATCATTCGCCGCCTGCCGCCTGAGCGAACGTGGCGCGGATGTCCCTTTCCATCTCCTGTTCGAAATTGCACTTCCCGCAATACTGCGCCTGCTTGTAGTATTCGTAGTTCCTGCCACGCCTGACCGCCTGTTTTGTCACGGTGAGCGACAACGGCAGCGATGTCATGTCCCCGGCCGGATCGGGAAACTTCACATCGAGCGCGATATGGCCTTGCCCGTCGGGCTGTAATGCCGGGAAGTCCTGGATGAACGCCATCTTGGTGATGCGGTTGTCGACGATATCGGCGACGATTCCCTCCAGCCGATAGCCGTAGCGCACGTCGTCAGGGTGAATGACCAGCTTGCGCAGCAAGGGATGCACGATCAGCTTTGGGCTGGTCTTCTTGACGAAGACAAAGTTCGGGGGCTCGGAACCGGAAGCCACGCCTGCGAACGTCCAGCGGCTTTTTGCGGCCTGGTCCTCCGTGTTGACGATATGCTGTCCCGCCAAAGGATAGAGCTCGTTCGAGGGATTTTGCGCAAACTCCAATTCCTTCGACGTCGGCGCCAGATCGTCCGCATCGACCAACGCCATTGTCGCGTTGCTGCCCGGCAGCGGCTTCGCATCGACCGGCGCCAGCTGGCCGCCAAACGCGACGCCAAACCGCTCCTTGATTTCCCCGCTGGTCAGCCCCTTGAGATCAGGTGGCCCGTTGTCCGCAAAGGGGACGAAGTTTTCGTTCTGCGATCCGAAATACAGCCGGAAAGTCTTGCCGGCGACATCGCTCCAGAAAATCCGGTCGTTCTCGAAGAGCATGGCGACGTCGCCGTTCGCCGGCACGGCCATATCCTTCAGATCGAGGATCGTTGTCGCTCCCTCGGATAGAGCGTGAATATTCCTGAGCGCAACCATGCGGAACGGACGATTCGCCGATTCGATCATGATGTTTGTTGGGTTGCGGAGGAACGCGCCATCGACGGTATTGATACCGCGCCGGGGCAGCAGCAGTCCGGTGGGAAACCGCTCGGCCGTCACATTCTGGAAGGTAATGTTCTCGGTCTGGGAATTTCCACCGATCGCAAAATCGGTATCCATGTGATGTTCGCCGCCATAGGCGTGGACATTGCGGATCAGCGTGTCCCGGACATAGGGGATGAAGAGTGCGTGCCGGCTGACATTCCAAACCGTGATATCCTCGATGAGGCTCTGGGAAGGATGCGGCGCAAGCAGCTTGTGATTCCAGATCTCGACCCCGTCGGTCGAACCGGCGGCGTGGTTGCGTGCGAAGTACAAATCGACGTCCGATGTCGAAATGCGCCCTTGCGCATCGGCGTTGACGCGATTGTCGGTGTTGCGCGCATCGAAATAGGTGCGGTTGTTGCCTCCTTCCGCAAACGCATAACCGAACACGACATACGCACCCGCGGCGTGTCCAAAAGCCCAATTGTCCGTTACCCGGACGCCGGCGCTTTGCATCCAGAAGCCGTGCCCCTGATGACCATTGTCGAAGATCCCCATTCGGCTGACGAGATCATCGCCTGATCCGGTCGATCGGACGGCAAGATTCCCGCGAAATGATCCGATCTCCGTGCCGTTCTCCGCAAAGAAATGCGAGCCAGCGATCGCGAATGTCACATTGTTTTCTGCCAGGAGATGACCGCCATGGTTGACGATGCCATGCTTCGGACTTCCCCACACGACGCTGTTGCGCACCACGTGAGGCGGAATATCGCGTCGCGCGCCCGAGACGACGTGGAAATGAAGCGCGTACCGACCGACAGTGTTGCCGTCCGATCCGGGGACCAGTTTTCCGGTCTCGTCGAGATCGGGTGCGGTCTGGGCCCGCTTCGCGTCGGTACGGCCGAGATCCCGGAACTCGGCGCCGTCGATGTTCACACCGGTCTGCTGATGCAGGAACGTGATATGGCCGCGCGCCGATAAGGGCGCAGCAGCCTCGGAGGCAATACGGACGTTCCTCGTGAGGTTGCCCATCGGAACGGAGCTGCCGTCCGGCGTCAGATGCGCATATCTGAGCGGCCGATCGAGCCGGATCTGGTCGCCATCGACGCTGGCAATGGTCAGCGTCTCGTCCTCATTGCTCGTGTCGCTGGTCCCGGGCACGATCAATTCATCCCCGACGGCCCAGTTCGACGGCGGCTGATCGAACTTGAATTCTCTCGCTCCGGACAGGAGCTGGCTCTGCGGTATCTTCCAGGCGGTCTTTTCGGCGCCGTGAATCCGGATGGCGCCCATCGAAATCAGCCCGCCCGCCATGTCGAACGGATCATGCTTTCGGTCTCGGAACGTTCGCGCGGCGAAGGTCAGCTTTGCGACGACGGACTTCGGCACAGGATGATCTTCGGTCCCTATCTCGAGCGCCCCTTCAGGCGTGACGACAATCGTCCCGGCATTGACGGAGGCTGCATGATCGGTGCTCCAGACCAGGGCTCCATCGACGCGAATCCGGTCGATCTTGGCAGGAACGTCCTGATCGACCTTGACGGTCACTCCGAATGGAATGCGGACCCTTGCGCCGGCGGCGGGCGGCTTGCCTTCAGCCCAGGTGGCGGGGGCGCTCCAGTCACCCGACTTCACGGCGACATCGGTCTCCGAGCACAAGGCCACAAGTTCGAGTGCCGCGGCATGCTCGCGATGGCGCGCCAGATTGGACGCGTGACCCGCAGCATGTTCGGACGCGTTCGGGTCGCAGGCGCCTTGCGATCGCGCGAGATGATGCTGATGTCCAGCGGGTTCGATAATACCGACAGCCCAGACGGCTGCGGACACTGCCGCTACGACAGCGAGCGCAATCGAGAAACCTGTTCGCATTACCTTCCCCAGCAATTGACCGTTCGGCGTCAGCCTGTATCGACCGCCGTCAGCCCGTGTTTGATTTGCATCGTCCCTGGGGCAGCCAACTGCATTGTCGCACGGCAATGGCGATCTGAAAAGCTAGACGGCGAGTATCCGGCGCGATGCAACGGGACCGTGCGCGCCGCGCATTGATTACTTCGCCTTGCCACCCCGGCTGAGGAGGAACACGCCCTGCTCGCCGAACATGTTCCACACCCACCAGGGGAGATTGAGCGGCACCGGGCGGCCGTAGAGATCGAGCGCCACCGCACGCTCCATCTTGACGTTGATCTCCTCGCAGAGCTGCACGAAATCCTTGATGGTGCAGAAATGGATGTTGGAGGTGTCGTACCAGCTCGCCGGCAGATTCTCCGTCCGCGGCATGTGGCCGCCGATCAGGAGCTGCAGCCGCATCTTCCAGAACCCGAAATTCGGGAACGAGACGATGGCGCGCTGACCGATCCGCAGCAGGTTCTCCAGCACCACCTTGGGCTGCCGCGTCGCCTGCAGGGTCTGCGACAGGATCACATAGTCGAAGGCGTCATCGGGATAATTGACGAGGTCGGTGTCGGCGTCGCCCTGCACCACCGCGAGGCCCTTGGCGACGCAGCCATTGACGCCCTCGCGCGACAATTCGATGCCGCGGCCGTCGATGCCGCGGCTCTCCAGGAGCTGCAACAGCTCGCCGTCGCCGCAGCCGACGTCGAGCACGCGCGAGCCGGGCCGCACCATGTCGGCGACCAGCAAGTGATCGGTACGATAGCCGCCGGTCCGCTCCGGCGCGACGCCCGGCAAGGGCAGTGTCTGCTGCATGCTCATGACTGGCCGTTATCCTTCAGTCCGCGCGCCTTGCCTGCGGCCTGCAGGAAGGCGCGGGAGATTTCGAGGAATTCCGGCACGTCGAGCAGGAACGCGTCATGGCCGCGATCGGTCTCGATTTCGGCGAACGACACCCGCGCGCTTGACGCGTTCAGCGCATGCACCAGCGCGCGCGATTCCGAGGTCGGAAACAGCCAGTCGCTGGTGAACGACACCACGCAGAACCGCGTCTTGATGCCGGCGAACGCATTCGCCAACGCGCCATTGTGATCGGCCGCGATGTCGAAATAGTCCATCGCGCGGGTCAGATAGAGATAGGAGTTGGCGTCGAAGCGCTCGACAAAGGACGAGCCCTGGTAGCGCAAATAGCTCTCGACCTGGAAATCCGCATCGAACGAGAAGGTCGGCAGCTCGCGATCCTGCATCCGCCGTCCGAACTTGCGGTGCAGCGCGGCGTCCGACAGATAGGTGATGTGCGCGGCCATCCGCGCCACCGCCAGTCCGCGATGCGGATGGGTGTCCTCGTCGACATAGCGGCCGCCGCGCCAATCCGGATCGGCCATCACCGCCTGGCGGCCGAGCTCGTGGAACGCGATGTTCTGCGCCGAGTGCCGCGTCGAGCAGGCGATCGCGAGCGTCGAGAACACGCGCTCGGGATAGGCCGCGGTCCATTGCAGCACCTGCATGCCGCCCATCGAGCCGCCGACCACGCAGAACAGCGTCGCAATCCCGAGGCGATCGATCAGCATCGCCTGCGCGCGCACCATGTCGGGGATCGTGATGATCGGGAAATCGAGCCCCCACACCTTGCCGGTCGCCGGGTTCAGCGACGCGGGCCCGGTCGAGCCCATGCAGCCGCCGATCACGTTGGCGCAGATGATAAAGTATTCTTCGGGATCGATCGGCTTGCCGGCGCCGACCATGGTGTCCCACCAGCCGGGCTTGCCGGTGACGGGATGGGTATTGTTGACGTGCTGATCGCCGGTCAGCGCGTGGCAGATCAGGATCGCATTGGAGCGGTCAGCATTGAGTTGGCCATAGGTCTGATAGGCGATCTGGAACGGCGCGAGATCGACGCCGCAATCCAGCTTCAGCGGCTGATCCATGCCGAACTTCGCGACCAATGACGACGGGTGATCGGCCTCATGGGCGCGATCATCGCTTGGGGTTTGCGGGCTCGGTATCGGACGCACGTTGCTCATCTAGGCGACCCTGCCCTCGCGCGGGAGGGCTCGAACAGAAAATCAGGCCATAAAAAACCCGGCCTGAACAAGGTTCGGCCGGGAGCTGATCTGTCCCCGGCCTGTTTAGCGAGTTGTTTAACGTGGCTGCAAGCCGGCCGGCTCAAATGACCACGGAGTGGAGCGAACCTAGTCCTCGGGCCCCCCGTCGTCAAGGCGGCCAGCGAACGCCCCCTTGCCGGGCCCCGATGGTTAACCGAATGCGCAAGGCACGGCTGCGACGTTTCTCTTTGCTTTCGCTGCCCGTCTTTCCTAATCAGGGACCCTGTCTGGCACGGCATCGGGCCGCCCGGACGACAAGGTTTGAGAGCATGTCCAACCCACCCCCGTCGCCGCCCTCGCTGCAGGAGCTGCGCAAGGAGATCGATGCGATCGACGAGCAGGTTCACCGCCTGCTGATGGCGCGCGGCGACATCATCGACCGCCTGATCCAGGTCAAGAAGACCCAGGAGGTCGGCTCGGCATTCCGCCCGGCGCGCGAAGCCAGCATGATGCGCGAGCTGGTGCGGCGCCATCGCGGCATCCTGCCGCTCGACACCATCGAGAGTATCTGGCGCGTCATCATCTCGACCTTCACTTACGTGCAGGCGCCGTTCGCGGTGCATGCCGATGTTTCCGTGGGCGAGTCCGCGATGCGCGACTCGGCGCGGTTTCACTTCGGCTTCGTGGTGCCTTACGTCTCGCATTTCAGCGCCCAGGCCGCGGTCGACGCGGTGGCGAAATCGAAGGGCGACCTCGCGCTGGTCTCCGCGATCGCGAGCCGCACGCCGTGGTGGAGTGCGCTCGAGGCCGATGGTGCGCCGAAGATCATCGCGCGGCTGCCGTTCCTCGAACGCGCCGACCATCCCGCCGCGCTGCCGGTGTTCCTGATCTCGCGGGTCGCCGATGACGCCATGGTGACCGAAGTGCAGATCTGGAGCGTGCGCGTCTCCGGCTGGAACGCCGATGTCGCAAGGGCGCTGGCCCCGCTCGCCGAGATCGTCGCGGTCCCCGACACCGCGTTCGACGGCGCGGCCTTGCTGGTCTCGGTCACCGGGCACGATTTCGAGAAGATCAAGCTTGCCTTGATCGAGGCCGGCGCCTCGGTGCGCTCTTCGGCCCTCGTCGGCAGCCACGCAACGCGCTATACGGTGCCCTCTAACGGATCGGCCAAGAGCTAGCCGTCTGTATATCCGGAGTTGATGATGTCCCGCCCCGTGCCGAATCCCGGCATCCTCGATATTGCGCCCTACACGCCCGGCAAGAGCCCGGTGCCGGAACCGGGCCGCAAGGTGTTCAAGCTGTCCGCCAACGAGACGCCATTCGGTCCGTCGCCGAAGGCGATCGCGGCCTACAAGGGCGCGGCTGACCATCTCGAGGACTATCCGGAAGGCACCTCGCGGGTGCTGCGCGAGGCGATCGGCCGCGCCTATGGGCTCGATCCCGACCGCATCATCTGCGGCGCCGGCTCCGACGAGATCCTCAATCTCTTGGCGCACACCTATCTCGCCCCCGGCGACGAGGCGATCTCGACCACCCATGGCTTCCTGGTCTACCCGATCGCCACCATGGCGAACGGCGCCAGGAACGTGATCGCGGCCGAGACCAACTTCACGGCCGATGTCGACGCCATCCTCAAGGTGGTGACGCCGCGCACGAAGCTGGTCTGGCTCGCCAACCCGAACAATCCGACCGGCACTTACATCCCGTTCGACGAGGTCAAGCGGCTGCGCGCCGAACTCCCCTCGCATGTGCTGCTGGTGCTCGACGCCGCCTATGCCGACTACGTCTCGCGCAATGACTACGAGCTCGGCATCGAGCTGGTCGCAACGACCGACAACACGGTGGTGACGCACACCTTCTCGAAGATCCACGGCCTTGCCGCGCTGCGGGTCGGCTGGATGTTCGGCCCGGCGCATATCGTCGATGCCTGCAACCGAATCCGCGGGCCGTTCAACGTCACGACGCCGGCGATGCTGGCCGCGGTGGCGGCGATCGAGGACACTGCGCATGTGCAGATGTCGCGGGCGCACACCGAACAGTGGCGCAACTGGCTGACCGAGGAGATCGGCAAGCTCGGACTCAAGGTGACGCCGAGCGTCGCCAATTTCGTGCTGATCCACTTCCCGGCCGACAAGGGCAAGACCGCGGCGGAAGCCGATGCCTATCTCACGCGGCGCGGCCTCGTGCTGCGCGCGCTCAACAACTACAAGCTGCCGCATGCGCTGCGCATGACCATTGGCACCGAGGAAGCCAACCGCCTCGTGGTCGAGGGCCTGCGCGACTTCCTGGCCGGAAAGTGAACACCGACGTGACCACGGCTCCGCTCTTCAACCGCATCGCCCTGATCGGCTTCGGCCTGATCGGCGGCTCGATCGCGCGCGGCGCGCGCGCGCAAGGCCTGGTCGGCGAGATCGTCACCACCGCGCGCTCTTCGAAGACGCGCGCCCGCGTCGCCGAACTCGGCATCGTCGATCGCGTCGTCGAGACCAATATCGAGGCGGTGAAGGATGCCGATCTCGTCATCCTCTGCATCCCGGTCGGCGCCTGCGGTCCGGTCGCGGCCGAGATTGCAAGCCATCTCAAGCCCGGCACGATCATCTCCGACGTCGGCTCGGTGAAGGGCGCCGTCGTCAAGGACATGGCGCCGCATCTGCCTGGCGGCGTGCACTTCGTGCCGGCGCATCCGGTGGCCGGCACCGAGCATTCGGGGCCGGATTCCGGCTTCGCCGAGCTCTTCATCAACCGCTGGTGCATCCTGACGCCGCCCGAAGGCACCGATCCCGCGGCGACCGACCGGCTGCGCGCATTCTGGGCCGCGCTCGGCGCCAAGGTCGAGGTCATGACGCCGGATCATCATGACCTCGTGCTCGCGATCACCAGCCATCTGCCGCATCTGATCGCCTACACCATCGTCGGCACCGCCGACGAGCTGGCGCAGGTGACGGAATCCGAGGTCATCAAGTTCTCCGCCGGCGGCTTCCGCGACTTCACCCGCATCGCGGCGTCGGACCCGACGATGTGGCGCGACGTGTTCCTTGCCAACAAGGACGCCGTGCTCGAGATGCTCGGCACCTTCACCGAGGATCTGTCGAAGCTCACCCGCGCGATCCGGCGCGGCGATGGCGAAGCGCTGTTCGATCACTTCACCCGCACCCGCGCCATCCGTCGCGGCATCGTCGAGATCGGCCAGGATTCGGCTGCGCCCGACTTCGGCCGCCCGCATGCGAATTTGAAGAAGTAGTCGGGCCGGGGCCGCATATTCTCCGTCGTCCCTGCGAAAGCAGGGACCCATACTCCGCGGCCCGAGTTATTGACGGGACACGTCATCCCAGCATCGCCGTGGCAACTGGCATTCGTGGTTATGGGCCCCTGCTTTCGCACGGACGACAGCGGGTATATTGCACGGTCTGTGAGTCAAACATCCGCATTCTCGCGAAATGTTTTGCCCTTTCACGCCGCTCTTCGAACAGAGGGCGCAGAGAAAGCCGGGTGCCAACCGCACCCAAGGGCTGTAAGCTGACACGACACCCATGACAGGGAGCGACCAGATGGCGCTCAGTCCGGATCATGTGACGATCGCAGTGGCAGATGCTGGCCCGGCGATCGCATTCTTCGCACTGCTTGGCTTCAAGAAGACTCACGTTGCGACCATCGACGGCGGCGTTCCCGCTCAGTACATGGGCATGCCGGCCATGAGAGCGCAGCACATCACCCTCGCACTCGAAGGAGCGGATTTTGAGATCCAGCTGCTTCAGTTCGACCCACCCCCAGGGACCGATCCGGGCGTGCACCCGACGAACCTGCGAAAACTCGGCTTCAATCACCTCGCGTTCCGCGTCGACGACATTGAGGCGACCACCGTGCACCTGACCGCCAATGGCGTAACCATGCTGAGCGACGAGATGGACTACATCGGCCGAAAGCTCCGGCTCTTCGAGGGTCCCGAGGGCATCACCTTCGAGTTGGTCCAGCGGGACGCCTGAGACTGCTGGCCAGGCCTTTTGCATCGGCTCTCGCCAAGCGGACACCAAGGCGGCCAGCCAGCTCGCAGGATGGGTGGAGCTAACGGCTCCGCGCCAGGCGCAGCAGGTCAGCGGCGACGCTCACCGTCGCAACCGTTGATCCCGGATCGGCCCCGCCGCCGATATCGGTGCAACCTTCTGGGTCAGCCGCTGGCGGCCGACGAGGCCGGCGGTTGCCAGCATGACGTCGCCGCCGAACCACCACGAGCCGATCACGAACTCCCAGACACGCGGCGGAATCTCGTCGAACACAATGCCGTAGACCGACACCAATGCCGACAGCGCGGCGAGGAAGATGCCGCCCGCGCTCAACAGCTCGACGGCATCGATGCGCCCCGTGGCGCGCAAGGCGGGCCTCGGAATATCGATGCCGAGATAAAAGCCGACGGCGCCGATCACGATCGCCGTCGCGATGAAGGCGAGTGTACCGAAGAAAGCGATGTGCCCTTTCGCGAGCTGGGCCGCAACGAAGGTGCCGGCCATGGCGCCGGCCATCGCGAGACCGGTTCGTTGCAGCACATGCGCGGCGCGGCTGACCATCATCAGTTCGCGGGCGATCACGGCCCTCTCCTTTCTGCTCACGATCCTCATCTGCATATTCCTTTCCAGCTCTACGCTCCCTCTCCCCGTTCTCTCGGGGGCGAGACAAGCGAAGCTTGCTCTTAGAGGGTCGGGGTGAGGGGCTGTCTCCGCGTACTCGGAGATAGCAGCGTCTGCGGAGACTCCCCCTCACCCGGATCGCATCTTCGATGCGACGTAGCCGAAGCTTTGCTTCGGCGTTCTTAAGGACGGCCGCCGAAGGCGGCCTATGCCTCTCCCCGCACGCGGGGCGAGGTAACCGACGCCCTAGAACGGGTAGTACCTGATCTGGGTCATGACGATGTGGTCGTCGGTCTTCGGCGCGCCGCCGACACCTGCGAAGGCGAAGCGCTGGTTGTAGGAGTACTGGATGCCGGCCTTGATCGCCCCGTAGTCGCCCTTGAAGATCGTGTCGTAGAATCCGGCGGTGTACTGCCGCACTTCCGAGGTGTTGCCGTTGCAGGTCGCCGCCGGGGAGTTCTCGATGTTGCAGCCGAGATTGTTGTAGAGCGGATTGCCGTAGCCGAACGGCACGGTGCCGACATTGGAGAACGTCGCCTTGGTCTTCTCGAGGCCGGCATAGGCATAGAGATCGAGCGACGGCGTCGTGTGCCAGACCGCGCCGAGCAGGAACGCCGTGATCGGGAGCGGTTGGATCGAGCCGTCCTGCCGCACCGTCGCATCCGGGAACGGCGCCGCGGTGAAGCGGCCGAGCGCGCCGTGCGACCCGGAGCCTTGCAGCTCCAGCAGCTTCGGCACGATCTCCGCCGAGAAATGCCCGCCGAAGCTCACCGTATTGACGTCGTGATTGGCGAAGTTGAAGCGATCGTAGAAGTCGCGATACATCGCCCAGCCCTCGACATGCAGCTTGTAGGGCCCGAGCCGCGGGTCCCACGCGCCCTTCACGGTGAAGTCAGGCACGTGATTGAGGCTGACATTGTTGGCGTTGTTGAAGAAGCTGCCGCCCGGCCCGGTGAGGTTGACCAGAAGGTTCGGATTGAGCACGCCCTGCGGGCCGGCCGCGGGCGTACCGACCAGCGGCGCGTTGCCGCCGAAGAACGATGTCTGCGGATTTTCCGCCGAGACCGCGAGCTTGAATTCGGGACCGATATCCTGCCAGACGCGAATGCCGGGCTGCCGCGCCGCGAGGAAGCCGGGCACCGATTCGAAATCGATCACGCCGGGCGCGTCGACCGAGCGCGGATCGATGCCGGCCTTGCTCGGCGCATTCAACGACCAGCTCTGACCGGCCAGGACGTGCAGACCGAGATCGGTGCGACTGACCTCGACGCTGGCCTGCCGTAGCCGCGGGTTGAACGAGTTGGTGGCGACCGAGTTCGCGGTCTGCGCCGCGCCTTCGAAATCCATTTCGCCGTAGCCGGCGACACGGGTGTTGGCGAAGACTTCGGCCTCCGCAAGCACCGAGAAGCGGGTCTGCCGCGCCGAGAAGCGCGACTCGCCGGTGTTGAAGTTCTTGCTCTGGGGGAACGGAATGAAGGCGTAGACCGAGCCGGTGTCGGAGGCGAGATTGCGGGTCCGATAGATGCCGGTGAGATCGACCCAGCCGCCGAAGGTGAAAGTGACGCCCTTGTAGCAGAGCTTGCCCGAGGCGCAGGGATCGAACGGCACCGGCGCCTTGGCCGCCATCCGCGTGTTCTGCATTGCGCTCTGTCTTGCCGCCAGCGCCTCCTCCTTGCGCGCCTGCACTTCCATTTTCTGTTCGAGCTGCCTTAGACGTGCCTTCAGCGCCTTCAGCTCCGACGCATCGTCGTCCGCCAACGCTGGACCTGCCGACAACAGCATGCTGCCGAGCAGAATCCCCCCGAGAATTCGCATTGCTTCCTCCACACGAGGTTGTTTCCTCAGGCGAGAGAGAGCGGTATTCGGGGAATGATATTCGCGGCAGCCCACAATATTGCGGTCACGTTTTTCTCATCGCGGCCGCGGGAATAGTTTGCCGCGATCAGCGATATCGCGCGCGAGGAGTTAAGGAGTCCGCGCAGTGCGGAGGGTGGATTTTGCGCAGCACAATCCGCCTCTCAGCCCGCGGCGATCAAAGGCGGACGTGTAACAACACCGGTCGCGAGACCGAATTGTCGTTCGGCGCCCGCTTCAGGCTGCCATGGACATTCGATGAACGAAGGACAGCAACATGATCGGTGAAGTGATTGTGGTCGGTGACCTGAAGTTGCGGGATGGCGCCTCGCTCGACGAATACAACCGGCTGGGCGAACGCATGTACGACATCGTGAGCCGCCTTCCGGGATTCCTCTCGGTGAAATCGTTCAAGGCGGCGGATGGCGAGGAGATTACGCTGTTTCGCTTTGCCTCGGAGGAGGCGCTTGAGACCTGGCGCCATCATCCGGACCATGTCGAAACCATGCGGCGCGGACATGCCGAATTCTACGCCAGCGGCTTCCTGCAGATCTGCAAGGTGATCCGCGAAGTCGGCCCGTTTGAGCATTCCTGACGATGCGCAGGTGCCTAGGGCGGATTAGTGTAGCGTAATCCGCCATGTTTGGTTGGCTTGCTCGGCGGGTTACGGCTTCGCCTAACCCACCCTACGAAACACCGCTCAGAACAGCGGCGGAATCTGCGCGACCTTCAGCGGGCCCAAAAACACCGCGCCGTCGGCGAAGCGCAGCGGGAAGCTGCGCGCCTTCTTGCCTTCGAGCGTCGCCTCCGTGCCGAGCGAATTGATGCCGGCCGAAATGCCGGCATTGGCGTTCTGCTTGATCACCTTGCCGAGACCGGGGATCGCGCGGTCCAGCGCGCCGAACAGATTGCTGAGGTCCTGGCTCTTCACGCCAGGGGCGACGCGATCGAGCGTCGCCTGCGGCACGCCGTCCTCCAGCATCTTGTCGATGCCGAGCGCGGGGATGACCCGCTCTAAGCCGGCGACCGTCATCTGCAGTTCGCCCTCGATGCGCCCTTGCGCGTTGAGGCGGAGCGTGCCGGCCGCGACCGACAGCACATCGCCCTGCTCGATCCGCGACTGCTGGATCTCGACGCTGCCGCCGGCCGCCTGGATCTCGCGGAACCGATCGGGCCACGGCTTCGGCGAGAAATCCTTCAGGCCGTTCAGCCGCGCATGGATGTCGGCGTTGAACGGCTGGGTGAGCAGCGGATGCACGTCTTGCAGGGTGCCGCCGGCAATCTGCAGCACGGTCTCGATCGCGGGACTGTCCGGGGCCGAGCCGTCGACCTGCCGGCCGTGCAGCTCGATGTGATTGACGCGCGCGACTGGCATCGGCGCGGGACCGCCGGTGCGATCGATGGCGAGATTGTCGAACACCAGCGAAGCGCGCTGCGGCACCGCCGGCAGGCCGACCACGCTAGAGCGTCCAAGGCTCCAGTTCACCGACAGCGTCGGCTGCGCGTTGCGCTCGGCGAGCGTGGCCGGGCCCTTGAACTCTGCGATCACGAGCTTGGGATCATAGATCTGCGCCACGACCAGGATCTCGACCAGCCGCGCCACGAACGACATTTGCGGCGAGGCGGTCTGCGACACCAGCATCACGCTGGGCTGCTCGCAGCGGATTTCGAGCCGGAACGGGTAACCCGCCACCGAGCGCTTGTCGCAGTCATAGACCCGGCCGGCCGTCGCCTCCTGCGCGCGCCAGGCGTCGGCCTGCACCCCGACTTGCGAGGCGGCGAAGAACCAGAAGCCGCTCCACAGCACCGCAGCGATCAGGACCACGACAGGGACAGCATAGAGGCCGAAGCGCGAGCGACGGCGGGGGGTGGAGGTCAAATCGGACATGCGGCGTCCTTTGGCGGTCGAATTTGTCAAAATCGAAGCGGCAGCAATCCACGGGCAACCCCGACGCACCTGTTGCGCAACCCTCGCGCAACCTTTGCGTAACCCTTAGGTAACCCTTGGAAACATCACGGAATCTGCTTCGCTTCGACGGCCTGTTCTGCTAGCCCATCTGCGCGATGTCAGCAAATCCTCCCGATTCCGAAACCGACGGCGACCTCTGGGTGTTCGGCTACGGCTCGCTGATGTGGAAGCCGGGCTTCGAGTTCCTGGAGCAGGTGCCGGCGCGGCTGATCGGCGAGCATCGCGCGCTCTGCGTCTATTCGTTCGACCACCGCGGCACGCCGGAGAAGCCGGGCTTGGTACTCGGGCTCGACCGCGGCGGCGCCTGCCGCGGCATCGCGTTCCGCGTCGCCGCCCGCCTGCGCCACGACACCATCGCCTATTTGCGGGCGCGCGAGCAGACCACCAACGTCTATCGCGAGGTGATGCGCTCGGTATGGCTGGAGAATGCGGCGCGCGATCGCGTCTCCGCGCTGGCCTATGTGGTGGATCGCGGCCATGTGCAATATGCCGGGCGGCTGTCGCTCTCCGAGCAGCTGCGCCTGGTGCAGCAGGGCCATGGCCGCTCCGGCAACAACCGCGACTATGTGCTCTCGACCGTCGTGGCGATCGAGAAGCAGGGCTTTCGTGATGCGCCGCTGCATCAGCTTGCGGCGATGCTGCATGACGCGGGCACGACGCTGCATCGGGATGCGCGCGCGGCGGGCGGACCTGATCCGGCCTGAGTGCGGCCGCGCCATTGGCGTCGATCACATACATTGAGGAACCGGTTCGCGGAATTTTGCCACGGCGCGAACAATATTGTGGTCTCAATTTCCGGTCGCTGGAATGGAATGACCGGAATGCGCCCCTCATTGCCCAAGCTCGCCGCAATCGGCCTGCTGTTGCTGCTGAACTCACCATCTCATGCCGGTTTGAGAGAGGATGGCGCGGCGTGCGACGCCAAGGAGCCGCACCCGGAGCTCGCGATCCCCGCCTGCACCCGCCTGATCGCGGCCAATCCAAGAGGGCGCGACCTTTCGATCACCTATTACAACCGGGCGCTCGCCTGGCATAACAAGGGCGATCTGGCAAAAGCCAGGGCGGACTATGATCAATCGATCGCGAACAATCCGTCGTTTGCGCCCTCCTATGGCCAGCGGGCGAAGGTCTATCTGCAGAACCAGGACTACGACCGCGCGCTGAGCGACTTCGATCAGGCGATCTGGCTCAAGCCCACCGGTCCGTTCAGCGCCGGCTGGTTCAACAATCGCGCCGAGCTGTTCGTCGCCACCGGGGACTATGATCGCGCGCTGGCCGATTACGGCAAGTCCATCGAGCTCGATCCCAACTCCTGGTACGCCTATGTCAATCGCGCGCTGGTCTATGATTTCAGCGGCAAGGACCGGCTCGCGGCCCTGCATTGCCAGGATGCGATCAAGCTCGCGCCGCGCGCAGCCGGCCCCTATTATTGCCGGGCCGTGGTCGAGATCAGCGCCGGCGATCTCGACAATGCCGCGCGCGATATCGAGCGCGCGATCGGCATCCAGGATGGGCAAGCCGAGTTCTACTCGCTGCGCGGCCTGACGCTCGCCAGCAAAGGCGAGCTCGACCAGGCGATGCGCGACTACGACCACGCCACGCAACTGAACGCGCAGGGCGCGCTGAATTACGCGCGGCGGGGCCTCGCCGACGAGAAGAAGGGCGATATCGAAGGCGCGCGCGCCGACTTCCGGCACGCGCTCGACGTCGTCGGCCTCGATCAGCTCGACCGCACGCAGGGCCAGCGCGTCGCCAGGGACGGTTTGCGCCGGCTGGATCAGGTCGCCACAACGGACAAGAGCGTCGGCGCGGATCACGGCGCAGCCAAGCCTGGCGCGGCCAATCCCGCGCCCGTGCTCGCCGCGGCCGTTCCGGTCGCGCCGCTCGGCGCGGGCCCAAAGGCGACAACGACCGAACGGCGCATCGCCCTCGTTGTGGGCAACTCGAAATACCGCTCCGTCCCGGCCCTGCCGAACCCCGGCCAGGACGCCGCGGCGATTGCCGACACGCTGCGCGCGGTCGGCTTTCAGGATGTCCGCCTCGTCACCGATGCCACGCGGGACAGCCTGGTCGAAGCCCTCAAATCATTCGCCAACGCCGCCGACGGCGCCGACTGGGCCGTAATCTACTATGCCGGGCACGGCATGGAGATGGCGGGCGAGAACTATCTGGTGCCGGTCGACGCCAAACTCGCCACCGACCGCGACGTATCGTTCGAGGCCGTCGCCCTGACCCAGGTGATGGGTGCCACCGAAGGGGCGCGCAAGCTGCATCTCGTCATTCTCGATGCCTGCCGCGACAATCCGTTTGCCAACCAGATCAAGCGCACCGTCGCGTCACGCTCGATCGGCAGGGGACTGGCCCAGGTCGAACCCGACAGCGGCACGCTGGTCGTCTACGCCGCCAAGCACGGCCAGGTCGCGCTCGACGGCGACGGCGGGCACAGCCCGTTCGTGACGGCCCTGATCAAGCGCATGCAGACCCCGCGGATCGAGCTCCGCAAGCTGTTCGACCTGGTGCGCGACGATGTCATGGCGGCGACGGATCGGCGCCAACAGCCCTTCAGCTACGGTTCGGTGCCAGGAAGCGAGGATTTCTACTTCGTCGGCGCCAGCCAGAATGCGGCGAAGTAATCCGTGCCCGCGTGGTCGAGAACGATGCGATCGAGAATACGGCCATCGTCGGGCGTCTGTTGCCATCCGACAAATCGCGGCGGGTGTATGACAGCGGCCTGTGACATTTAGGCTTTTGCATCGCGGCGCAGACGGATAGAAGCTCATCCGCGAACATCGACACTGATGCAATGAACCTTTCCGCCCCCTTCATCCGCCGGCCGGTCGGCACCACGCTGCTGTCTCTTGGACTGGTGGTGGCGGGCATCATTGCGTTCTTCAAGCTGCCGGTGTCGCCGCTGCCCGACGTCGACATCCCGACCATCATGGTGCAGGCGACCCTGCCCGGCGCCAGCCCGGCCGATGTCGCCTCCACCGTGGCGAGCCCGCTGGAGCGCCACCTCGGCCAGATCGCCAGCGTCACCGAAATGACGTCGACGTCCTCGCTCGGCTCCGCCCGCATCACGCTGCAATTCGACATCGACCGCGACATCAACGGCGCCGCGCGCGACGTGCAGGCGGCGATCAACGCGGCGCGCGCCGACCTGCCGACCAACCTCCGCGCCAACCCCACCTACCGCAAGTTCAACCCGGCCTCGGCGCCGATCCTGATCTACACCCTGACCTCGGACACGCTGACGCCGGCCGAGCTCTATGACGCCGCCTCGACCGTGCTGGCGCAAAAGCTGTCGCAGGTCGAGGGCGTCGGCGAGGTCTCGGTGGGCGGCGGCTCGCTGCCCGCGGTGCGCGTCGAGCTGATCCCGCCGGCGCTCTACAAATACGGCATCGGACTCGAGGACGTCCGCGCCGCGCTCTCGAGCGCCAACGCACACAGCCCGAAGGGCGGCATCGACGTCGGCGACCAGCGCTACCAGATTTATGCCAACGACCAGGCCCGCAAGGCGGCCGACTACAAGCCGCTGGTCGTCGCCTACCGCAACGGCGCGGCGGTGCGCCTGACCGATGTCGGCGACGTCATCGACTCCGTGGAGAATGTGCGCACGCTCGGCCTTTCCAACGGCAAGCCGGCCGTCGTGATGATCGTGTACCGGCAGTCGGGCGCCAACATCATCAAGATGGTCGACAGCGTGAAGGGGCTGATGCCGCAGCTCAGGGCCTCGGTCTCGCCCGCGATCGACATCACGCTGGCGATGGACCGCTCGAAGACGATCCGGGCCTCGCTGCACGACGTCGAGATCACGCTCCTGATCGCGGTCGCGCTGGTGATCCTGGTGGTGTTCGCCTTCCTGCGCAATGCGCGCGCCACGCTGGTGCCTGTGGTCGCGGTCGGCGTGTCGCTGATCGCGACCTTCGCCGTGATGTATTTGCTCGGCTACACGCTCGACATCTTCTCGCTGATGGCGCTGACGGTGGCGACCGGCTTCGTGGTCGACGACGCCATCGTCGTGCTGGAGAACATTGCGCGCCACATGGATGCCGGGATGTCGCGGTTGGAGGCGACGCTGGTCGGCACCCGCGAGGTCGGCTTCACCGTGCTGTCGATGAGCGTGTCGCTGATCGCGGTGTTCGTGCCGATCCTGCTGATGGGCGGACTGGTCGGCCGCCTGTTCCGCGAATTCGCCATGACGATCACGATCGCGATCGTGATCTCGCTGGTGGTCTCGCTAACGACGACGCCGATGATGTGCGCGGTGCTGCTGCGCAAGGAGGAAGGCCAGCCGCACGGCTGGATTTACCGGATCAACGAGCGCGTCTTCGAGCTGATGCTGAGTGGCTACCGCGCGACGCTCGGCCTCGCGCTGCGCCATCCGCTGCTGGTGATGCTGATCCTCGGCTGCACGCTCTATCTGAACGTCCATCTCTACACGGTGGTGCCCAAGGGCTTCGTCCCGCAGCAGGACACCGGGCTGCTGATCGGCTCGATCCAGGCCGACCAGAGCACCTCGTTCCAGCTGATGCAGCAGAAGCTGACGCAATTCATCGACATCGTGAAATCGGATCCGGCGGTCGATACCGCGGTCGGCTTCACCGGCGGCGGCGGCGTCGGCCCGGGCGGCACCAACACCGGCACCGTGTTCGCCTCGCTGAAGCCGATGAACGAACGCAAGCTGCGCGCCGACAAGGTGATCGAGCGGCTGCGTGATCCGCTGGCTAAGGTGGCGGGCGCCACCCTGTTCCTGCAATCGATCGGCGATCTCGGCGCCGGCGGGCGCTCGGGCAATGCGGCCTATCAATACACGCTGAAGGGCTCGACCTTCGAGGAGCTGAACGAGTGGACGCCCAAGCTCGTCGCGGCGCTGCAGAAGGAGCCGACGCTCGCCGACGTCAACACCGACCAACAGAACAAGGCGCTGCAAGCCAATCTGGTCATCGATCGCGATGCCGCCTCGCGGCTCGGGATCAGCGTCAGCCAGCTCGACAACACGCTCTATGACGCGTTCGGGCAGCGCCAGGTCTCGACCATCTTCGTCGCGCGCAACCAGTATCACGTGATCATGGAGGTCGCGCCGCGCTTCTCGCAGGACCCGCAGACCCTGAAGGAGGTCTATATCTCGACCTCGGGCGGATCGGCGACCGGCACGCAGAGCACCAATGCGGTGGCCGGAACGGTGGCCTCGTCGTCGCAGAAGAGCTCGATCAGTTCGGTCGCCGCCAATGTGGTGCGCAATCAGGCCACCAACTCGATCGGCGCCACCGGCAAGGGCGTCGCATCGACCGGGACCGCGGTCTCGACCAGCGCCGAGACGATGATCCCGCTGTCGAGCGTCGCCCGCTTCGAGCATGGCGAGACGCCGCTTGCGGTCAACCACCAGGATCTGCTGGTCGCCAGCACCATCTCGTTCAACCTGCCGCCCGGCGTCTCGCTCAGCACCGCGACCACCACGATCGAGAGCGCGATGCACGCGCTCGGCATGCCGGCGGGCATTTCCGGCGGGTTCGCCGGCTCCGCAAAGATCTTCCAGCAGGCGCTGGCGAACGAGCTGTTTTTGATTCTCGCAGCACTCGCGACGATCTACATCTCGCTCGGCATGCTCTACGAGAGTTACATCCACCCGCTGACCATCCTCTCCACTTTGCCGTCGGCCGGCGTCGGCGCGGTGGCGGCGCTGATGCTGTCGCACACCGATTTCGACATCATCGGCATGATCGGGGTGATCCTCCTGGTCGGCATCGTGAAGAAGAACGCGATCATGATGATCGACTTCGCGCTCGATGCCGAGCGCCAGCGCGGACTGTCGTCGCGCGATGCGATCTACCAGGCCTGCCTGATGCGCTTCCGCCCGATCATGATGACGACGCTCGCCGCTTTGTTCGGCGCGGTGCCGCTGATGATCGGCCTCGGCGAAGGCAGCGAGCTGCGCCAGCCGCTCGGCATCGCGATCTTCGGCGGGCTGATCCTGAGCCAGATCCTGACGCTCTACACCACGCCGGTGGTCTATCTCTATCTCGACCGCGCCAGGCTCTGGACCCAGCGGCGCCGCGCCGCGCGGCGCGCACGCCGGGCAGCGGCACGCGCAACTTGACTGGGCCGTGCACTCACGAATCCGCAACGCGTGTGCGGAGTAGCGAAGTCCGCGATTCTACTGCAGTTGTGTTTATGCACAGCGTGCCAGGTTGGCCCTGACCACGAGATGATGAAAGGGCCTGATCGCGTTGAGATAGGTGAAGCCCAAGGCATTGTGGGTATGCACAACGGTTGTCGCGATGAGCAACGTGCCTGTTGGAGAATGGCGTCGGAGCAGAGATAGCCGGAAGTCCAGGTGTCGATCATCCGTACCGAGCACAATTTCGTCCTTGCCCTCCCAGTGCACCGGGAAGAAGTCCACCCGTTCATGGCTGTCTGGGGACGTCCTGACCGTATCGGAGGTTTTGATGCCAAAGGGCGTAACCATGGCGTCGCGCAGCGCGATCAACGCCTTTTGCCACGCGGGTGGATTGACGAGTGTCCGCCTCGCCAGCTCGCGCATGCTCGACTGTTCCGATGCACTCAAGTCAATGCTGTAGCTGTCGAGTAAACTGGCGTTCTCGTACCAGCTCGCAACGACACTTTCCGACGGCGGCGTCGTCCGGCGTACCTGCGGTTTGCGGTCTAAACCCATGCTCATGATGATGTCACCCATTCAAGGGGCCAATAGGAAGAGCTATTCTCAGTTTTCGACGCGAGCAATTTCCCTACGCTGAGCTCGCAACTCGTCGCTGGTTTGAAGGTCTTCAACTCTACGGTGATCGACGCGGGGTCTCAAGGCCGATCTGCGCGTTAAAGAATTGATCCCACGAACGATAGAGGGGTCAATGTTCGAAGCTTATTCACACTCAAACCGCGAGGGACTGATTGCGGCTAGCTGCATTGAGAAGGAAGTCCGGTTTGGGTCACAAGAAGGCATCTCCGCAGCCGGGGCCCACCTGTCCGCTTCACCTCTAAAAGCGGACGTCCCGGATTTATGAGTACACGTCCGAAAGTGCGATGCGATCAGGTTGAAGCGTCATCGCGCCTTAGCTTCCTGTTTGAGCATGATCTCCGCGCAAACGTGCGGTCTGCGTTTGTCGCGAGGGAAAACCGCTTCGCATTTTTCCGGATCATGCTTCGCCCGCCGTTGACAGGCCCGCGCCGATCTTGCCAACCTGCCGCAACGTGACAGGCGCAAGGAACCAGGCTGTGACTCCAGCACCAGAAATCGCTGTGTCCCGCTGGTTCAACAGCGGCGAGCCCCTGACGCTGGCCGCGCTGCGCGGCCGCCCGGTTCTGCTGCACGCGTTCCAGATGTTGTGTCCCGGCTGCGTCAGCCACGGCACGCCGCAGACGCAGCGCGCGTTCGAGCTGTTCAAGCATTCGGACCTGCAGGTGATCGGGCTGCACACCGTGTTCGAGCACCACGCGGCGATGACGGACGTCGCGTTGGAAGCCTTCATCCACGAATACCGGCTGACCTTCCCGATCGGCGTCGACGAAGCCGGCGATGGCACGCCGATCCCGGTCACCATGCAGCGCTACGGCATGCAGGGAACCCCGACCAGCATCCTGATCGGCCGCGACGGCAACATCGTGCATCACGGCTTTGGGCAGCAGAGCGACATGGCGCTCGGCGCCATCATTGCAGCCGAGCTGGCCGCGCCGCACGGGTGATGCCGGCCCACACTGCCTGCAACCCATTCCCGCGGTTGCGTTATGACGGTGCGGCGCAATGCGTGATACCGTCTCGTCAAGCAGACCCATCGCCTTGCGGGAGGATCTCATGAAGACCTATCAGCTCTACATCAACGGCCAGTATGTCGACCCCGCCAATGGCGAGTGGTTCGATACGATCGATCCCTATCGCGGTGAGGCCTGGGCCAAGATCCCGCGCGGCACGGCCGCCGATGCCGACAAAGCGGTGAAGGCCGCCAATGAGGCGATGTGGCGCGGCCCGTGGGCGAAGATGACGGCCTCCGCGCGCGGCAAGGTGATGCGCAAGCTCGGCGATCTCGTCGCAGCCAACGCGGAGCGCCTCGCCGAGATCGAGGTGCGCGACAACGGCAAGCTGATGGCCGAGATGCTGGGCCAGCTCCGCTACCATCCGGAGTGGTGGTGGTATTTCGGCGGCCTCGTCGACAAGCTCGAGGGCGGCTTGGTGCCGATCGACAAGGCGGATACCTTTGCCTACACGACGCATGAGCCGGTCGGCGTCGTCGCGGCGCTGACCGCGTGGAATTCGCCGCTGCTGTTCGTCGCCTGGAAATGCGCCGCCGCGCTGGCAGCCGGTTGCGCCGTGGTCGTCAAGCCCTCGGAATTCACTTCGGCCAGCACGCTGGAATTCGCGGCACTGACGAAAGAGGCCGGCATTCCCGACGGCATCTTCAACGTGGTGACCGGCTTCGGGCCGGAGGCAGGCTCCGCGCTGATCGCCCATCCCGGCGTCGCGAAAATCACCTTCACCGGATCGGATACCACGGGCGCAAAAGTCTACGAGACCGCGGCCAAGAGCCTGAAGCGGGTCTCGCTCGAGCTCGGCGGCAAGTCGCCCAACATCGTGTTCGAGGATGCCGACCTCACGGCGGCTGCGGCCGGCGCGATCTCCGGCATCTTCGCTGCCACCGGCCAGACCTGCATCGCCGGTTCGCGCCTGCTGGTGCAGAGCTCGATCAAGGAGAAGTTCGTCGCGCGCGTGCTGGAGCTGGCGAAATCCGCCAAGATCGGCGATCCCATGCAAGCCGACACCAATGTCGGTCCGATCACGACGCCGGCGCAGTACAAGAAAGTGCTCGACTACATCGATATCGCGAAAGCCGAAGGCGCGCGCTGCCTGCTCGGCGGCAAGCCGGCCACAGGCGACGGCATCAAGGGCGGCCAGTTCGTCGAGCCGACCATCTTCACCGACGTCGACAACACCATGCGGATCGCCCGCGAGGAGGTGTTCGGCCCGGTGCTGTCGATCATCTCCTTCGACACCGAGGAAGACGCCATCCGCATCGCCAACGACACGATTTACGGCCTTGCCGCCGGCATCTGGACCAAGGATCTCGCGCGCGCCATCCGCGTTCCGAAGCAGCTCCGCGCCGGCACCGTGTGGGTCAACACCTACCGCGCCATCAGCTACATGATGCCGTTCGGCGGCATGAAGTTCTCCGGCGTCGGCCGCGAAAGCGGCATCGACGCGGTGCGCGAATATCAGGAGACCAAGAGCGTCTGGATATCGACCGCGACCGACGTGCCGGCCAATCCGTTCGTGATGCGGTAACTCTCCGTCTACACCTTCGCCGCCCCCGGCACGCCGCTGAACAATTTCGCCTGTTCGGCGCGGCCGGCGTCGACGATGCGGGTGGTGGCGGTTTCGATCGCCTCGCGCAGGCGGCTCATGAACTCGTCGCGCGGCAGGCCCGGCGGCAATGGATCGAGGAATTCGACCACCAGCGTGCCGGGATAGCGCATGAAGGTGCGGCGCGGCCAGAACAGCCCGGAATTGAGCGCGATCGGCAGGCACGGCACGCCGCTCTCGGCGTAAATCTGCGCGACGCCGGCCTTGTAGTTCGGCGCAGCGCCGGGCGCCGTGCGGGTGCCTTCCGGAAAGATCACGAGTTGCCGGCCGAGCTTCACCTCGGCCGCCGCACGCTTCAGCGTCTTGATCAGCGAGCGCGGGCCGCCGCCGCGCTCGACCGAGATCATGCCGACCTTCTTCAGGTACCAGCCGAACACCGGGATCATCATCAGCTCGCGCTTGAGGATGAACAGCGGATGCTCGAAGAAGCGCACCAACGCGAACGTCTCCCAGAACGACTGGTGCTTGGAGGCGACGATCAGCGGCCCCGTCGGAATGTTCTCGACGCCGCGGAACTCGATCCGGATGTTGCAGATCACGCGCATCAGGAACAGGCTGGTGTTGGCCCACGCGGCCTCGATCGCCATCATCACGCCGCGCGGCAGCAGTAGCGCCGGCAGCGCGACGATGCAGAGCAGCACCAGCACCAGATAGAACAGCACGTTGAAGATCAGCGAGCGCAGGAAGATCATTTCAGTCCTTGTTTGAGCATGATCTCCGCACAAACGCGTGCTGCGTTCGTCGCGAAGGAAAGCCGCTCCGCATTTTTCAGGATCATGCTAGTCCCTGTCCGCCTGCGCCGTTGCCGGGCGGCGTGGCGTAGCTGCCGGCTGCTCGGCGAGATCCGAGGTCAGGTCGAGGCCGATATCGGCCAGCCGCACCCGCATCTCCGCGGCGACGTATTTGGCGTACTCCGATAGCAAGAGACGGAACGTTCCGCCACTCGTCCACCACGGCTCGTCGCGCCATTTGTCGCCGACGACCGCGAACGGGATCAGCGTGATATCCGGCATCGCATGTGACAGTTCCACGATCGCCCGCGGCATGTGGTAATTCGAGGTCACCACGATCAGCGACTTGAAGCCGCGCTCGTGCGCCCAGCGCCGGGTCTCCGCCGCATTGCTGCGGGTGTTGACCGCCGAGCGGTCGAGATCGACGCAGCACCGCATCAGCCCCTGGCTGTCCGGCACCGAGCGCGAAATGTCGCTGGCGTCGTTGGTCGGATGCACGCCGGAGATCAACAGGCGCTTGCCGTAGCCCGCGGCCAACAGCTCCATCGCGTCGGATACCCGCGACGAGCCGCCGGTCAGCACCACGATGCCGTCGGCATTATGCGGCGGATCGGTCTCGACGCCGCGCAATTGCGACAGGAAGCCGATGAAGCCGACCGCGGCGGCAACGAAGGCAAGCGCCAGCGGCACGACGATGACGACGCGCAGCCAGCCGCGCGCCTGCGCGGCATGGCCTTTCGGCGACGTATCGTCGGGCTGCAAACTCATGTGATGCGGATATCCTTCCCCTTGGGGATTTTAGAGCATGATCCGCAAAAGTGGAAACCGGTTTTGCCTGGCCAGGGCCGCGCGGATGCTCGCGAAATCACACTCTGGCGGCGAAACGCGATCACGAAACCGGCCCCATGATTGCGACGCTGCGGGCCGTCAGTCGATGTCGTCGAGCGTGGCGAACAGGGTGCGCCGCGACGCCCATGCGGTGATCGCCGCGATCAGCACCGCCTGCAACGCTAGGACGAGGTAACCCGACGGACGCAGCGAGAACGTGCCGAGCAGCGCCGCGAACTGGTCGCCCACCGGCGTGCCGGAGAACCAGTTGGCGATCGACTCGGAGAAGCCGAACGCCAGCATCGCCGCGCCGCCGCCGATCAGCCCGCCCTCGAGGCCGAGCCGGAGGAAATGCCGCAGGAAGCGGTTGGCAATGAAGCTGTCACCGGCGCCGACGAAATGCAGCACCTCGACGATCGGACGGTTGGACGCCATCGCGCCGCGGGTCGCGAACGACACCGAGATGATGGTGGCGATGATCACGAGGATCAGGATGCCGACCCCGGCAAACACCGTGGCGCCGGTCATCGAACGCATGCGCTCGATCCAGGCGCGGTGATCGTCGACGCTCGCGGTCGGCGCCGCCTGCGTCACCCGCGCGCGCAACGCGGCGAGATCGAGCGTGGTGCCGGGCTGCACCCGCGCCACGATCACGCGCGGCACCGGCAACTCGTCGATCGAGAGCCCGCTGCCGAGCCACGGCTCCAGCAGCTTGGCGGATTCCTCCTTGCTGAACGGACGCACCTCGAGAATGCCGGACTGCGCCCGCATCGCCTCCACCGCGGCCTGCGCATCGCGGTCAAGGTCGCGCCCCGGCGAGGGGCGCACCTGGATGGTGATCTCGCTCGACACTTCCGATTGCCACTCGGCCGCCGATGCGCTGACCAGCAGCACGGTGCCTGTGGTCAGCGAGGCCAGGAAGGTCATGATCGCGACCACTGCGACCAGCGCGCGGCCGGAAATCGAGGCGCGCGGCACGATCGGCGACATGTTGCGCGCGGTGGCCGGGACCTGCGGGCGTTCGCGCCCGAGATCGACCAACGACACTTTCTCGTCGCCGCTCCTACTCATAGATGTGCAGCCGTCCCTGATGCAGCACCAGCCGCCGCGCCTCGTATTGATCCATCAATGTAATGTCGTGGGTCGCGATGATAACCGCGGTGCCCGATTTGTTGAGCTCGATGAACAGCCGCAACAGGCGGCGCCCGAGCGTCGGATCGACGCTGCCGGTCGGCTCGTCCGCCAGCAGCAATTGCGGCCGCGAGATCACCGCGCGCGCGATCGCTGCGCGCTGCTTCTCGCCGCCCGACAGGATCGGCGGCAGCGCATCCATGCGCTCGCCGAGGCCGACCCATTTCAAGAGGTCGATCACCTCGCGGCGATAGGTCGACTCCTCGCGGCCCATCACGCGGAACGGCAGCGCGACGTTCTCATAGGTCGTCATGTGGTCGAGCAGACGGAAATCCTGCAGCACGATGCCGATCCGCTTGCGCAGGTCGGCGACCTGGTCCTTGCTCAGCAGGGAGACGTCCTTGCCGAACAGATTGACCAGCCCGCGGGTCGGCCGCAGCGACAGGAACAGCAGCCGCAGCAGCGAGGTCTTGCCGGCGCCGGACGGCCCGGTGAGGAACTGGAACGAATGCGCCGGGATCATGAAGGAGAGGTCGCGCAAAATCTCCGGGCCGAGCCCGTAGCGCAGACCGACATTTTCGAACCGAACCAATGCGCTAGCTCCGTTCGAGAGGGCCTGTGGCCCAATACCCCGCTCCAGGGCCTTTTCCGTTCCGATGAAATCGGAACGGGGCTCTGGATTCTTGTTTGGACGCGTTTTCTTCACGCGAACCGGTACCCACTTCGCTCGAAAACGCTTTCGCGGCCCGAACCCCCGCCGAGCGGCCGCGAACCGCACAGAACGCTTGTGCGTCGGTTATGGTTTCCGATTCGTTAACGGTCGTTCAGTAGCATCCGGGCATACCACACGGTGGAGATTCGGCTCCATATGCATATCGTTTGCCCGCATTGTACAACATCCTACGCCATCAATCCGGCCACCCTGGGTGAGGCCGGACGCACGGTCCGTTGTTCCCGCTGCCGCGAGGTCTGGCTGGCCCGGCCGGAAGACGCAATCGGGGCGACCGCACCCACTTTGGCCTACGAGGCCGCGGGCTCCAATCTCGCCGCCGAATGGGACGCGATGGGCCGCGAGGAGGCTGACGCGACCCCGATGGTCGAGAGCCCCTCGATTTCGGCCGATTTACCCGCCGACGGGGACGCCGCCACGGAATGGCCGGCGGTAGCCGAGGCGGATGCCGCGGCCCATGCCGGCCCCCGGGAGGCCGGACAGCGCCGCTTCCGTCTGCCGCAGTTTCCCCGCCTGTTCCGCCTGCCGTCGCTCCCCCGGATTCCCTTCATGCCCGTGATCGGCGCCCTGCCGACCACCTGCGCCGCGATGGGCGCGCTGATCATTGCGCTGTTCGTCTGGCGCAACGACGTGGTGCGGCTGCTGCCGCAGACCGCGCTGTTCTACAAGATGGTCGGGCTCGACGTGAATTTGCGCGGCCTTGCCTTCAAGGACCTCAAGATCACCAACGAGACCGTGGACGGCAAGCCGGTGCTGGTGATCGAAGGCATGATCGTCGGCCAGACCCGGAAGCCGGTCGAATTGCCGCGGCTGCGCTTCTCGGTCCGCGACGCGCAGGGCGCGGAGATCTATGCCTGGAACGCGGTGCTGGAGCAGCCGGTGCTCAATCCCGGCGAGCGCGCCTTCTTCAAGTCGCGCCTCGCCTCGCCGCCGCCTGAAGGCCGCAATATCGACGTACGCTTCTTCAACAAGCATGATCTCACCGGCGGCCGCGCCTGAGGCTGGGGCCACCACTTTCGGAAACCGACCATCACCATGACGCGTGTTCTGATCGCCGACGACGAAGACTCGATGCGCTCGCTGGTGGCGCGCGCCATCGCCATGGACGGCCACGAGACCGTGACCGCGCAGGACGGCGCCGAGGCGCTGGAGATGCTGACGCGCGATGAAGGCGCGTTCGACCTGCTGCTCACCGACATCCAGATGCCTGTCATGGACGGCATCGCGCTGGCGCTGACCGCGGCGCGCGATTTCCCGGCGCTGAAGATCCTGCTGATGACCGGCTTCGCCCACCAGCGCGAGCGCGCCTCCGGCCTCGAGGCGATCGTGCATGACGTGGTGACCAAGCCGTTCTCGGTGGCCGATATCCGCACTGCGGTGGCGGATGCGCTGGCGGCAAGGAAGGCGCAATAGCTCGTCATTGCCGGGCTTGACCCGGCAATCCATGGCCGAAGAACAACTCTCGCGAAGCTCGATGGATGCGCGGGTCAAGCCCGCGCATGACGAGGGTGGTGCGCGGTGCTTTCCGCGTCGTCATTGCAAGCGAAGCAACTCGCTTCACATTTGGTGTCATGCCCCGCCACCGGGTCGCGCGAACGCGCGCCCGATGACAGGCTCCAGCGGGGCATCCAGTACGCCGCGGCTTCTCGATTCCATCGCTGGCGTCTCTGGAATACTGGATCGCCCGGTCGAGCCGGGCGATGACAGTAGAGGGCGCGGGGCCTTCGCCTCCGTCATTGCGAGCGAAGCGAAGCAATCCATGGTTCAACGCGGGCGGAAGCATGGATTGCTTCGTCGCTGCGCTCCTCGCAATGACGAAGAGCCTCAGTAGTCCTTCAGCAGCCGCTCGATGTAGTCGAGCTCGAGCTGCGGCCGTGACGGATCGGCGAGGCGGCGGCGCAGCTCTTCGAGGATGCGGCGGACGCGCTGGACGTCGATCTCGCCGGGGATCTTCACCGTGTAGTCGTCGCCGAATTCGCGGCCATGCAGCGGGCGGCCGAGCGGATCGGTCTGGTTGCCGCCGCTCTGCTGGCGGCCGGCGCGGTTGCCGGGGCCGTCACCCTGCTGGTCGCCATCGCCCTGCTGCATCGCATCGGCAAGGCTCTGCGCGCCCTTGCGCAGTGCATCCAGCGCGCGGCCTTGCGAATCCACCGCGCCGTCGGCATTGCCCTCGCCGAGCCGCCCGGAGGCATCGCCCATCGCGGAATCGGCCTGGTCGAGCCCGTCGCCGTCGTCATCACCCTGATCGCCGCCCTGGCCGTCACCCTGTTCGCCGCTCTGCTGGCCATCCTGCCCCTGCTGGCCCTTGTCGCCACGCTGTCCCGGGCCCATGCCGCGCTTGGCCAGTTCCTGCTGCAGCTTCTTGAGCCGGTCGCGCAGACCCTGCTGGTCCTGCTGCAGGTCGCCCATGCTCTGGTCGCCCTGCTTGCCGCGCATGCGATCGCGCCGGGAATCCTGGCCCTGCTTGAAGGTCTTGTCGCGCAACTGCTGCTGCTTGCGGATCATGTCGCCGAGCTCGTTGAGCGACTGCTGCATGTCGTCGTCGCCCTGATTGGGCTGCGCCATCTGCAGGTTTTCCAGCATCTGCTGCATCTGTTCCAGCAACTGCCGCGCCGCATCCTTGTCGCCGGAGCGCGACAGCCGCTCCATGCGATCGAGCATGTTCTTGAGATCCTGCTGGCTCAGCACCTTGGCATTGGGATCGAGCGGGCGCGCGAGCTGCTGCGGATTGTTGCGGAACTGCTCGACCATCTGGCGCAGGAAATTGTCCAGCGCCGCGCGCAGATTGTCGGTGAGCTTCTTGATCTCCTCATCGCTCGCGCCGCGCTCCAGCGCCTGCTTGAGCGCGTCCTGCGCCGCGCGCAGCGCCTTGTCGACGTCACTGATGTTGCCGTCCTCGATGGTGACGGCGAGCGCCCACAGGCTGGCGACGACCTCGCGCAGCTGGTCGTCGGTGCGCGCCGCCTCGAGCTGGCGGCTCACGGTGTGGAGGCCGAGATAATAGCCGGTCTCCGGCATGAACATTTCCGGCGCGATCATCAGCGCGTCGAGCGCGGTGTAGACTTGGCCGTTCTGGTTGGCATCGAGCGCCAGGATGCGGCGCTGCTCGATCAGCGCCCGCGCCAGCGGCTTGGTGAACAGCCGCTCGGGCAGGCGCATGTTGAACGGCTCGCTCTTGCCCTCATTGCCGGCCTCGTCCTTCGCGGTCAGCGTCAGCGTCACGTCGGCGCCGGCGTAAGGGTCCTCGCTGAGGTCCTTGACGGTCTGGCCGACGCCGTTGCGGGTGCGCGCATTCGGCAGCACCAGCGGAAATTGCGGCGGCTCGAACAGCGGTCGCGGTTGCGCGGCCTTGCCGTCGGCATCTTTCGGCGCATCGGCCGGCCGCGCCGCGAACTGCGCGCGCGCTTCGGTCACGCCGTAATCGTCCTCGAGCCTGTAGGACATCTGCAACGCGCCGCGCGCCTGCCGCTCCGGATCCTTGGCGAGCGCGATCGACGGCGGCCGGTCCGGCGTCGCGGTGAATTTCCACTGCGGCTGCCCGGCCGGGGCGCGGACATGCGCGGTGCCGTCGCCGGTGATCTTGAAATGCCGCTCATTGGTGCCCTTGGGCGCCTGCCCCTCCGGCGCGACCTCGGCGACGCCGCCGCCGACCACGACGTCGATGGTGCCGCCGCTGGAGCGCACCAGCAGCGTGCTGCCCGAGGGAACCGCGAGCGGGGTGGCGTCGGCCGCGTTGGCGTCCTTGTTGGCGTTGGACAGGATGATCGGCGGCTTGCCGGTGTAGTTCGGCGGCGTCACCCAGGCGTCGACCCGGACATTGGCCGGCGCCATGATGCCGTTCCAGTCGAACGCGGAGGCGACCCGCAGGCCGCGCTCGTCGCCGGCGGCGACATAGGTCGCGACCAGCATCACGATGACCAGCGCGCGCAGCGCCCAGGGGTCGTGCAGCGAGACGCGCGGCCGCGGCAGGCCGGCGCGGATGCGCTTGAGCGAGGCCAGCGTGCGCTCGCGCTGCGCCTGCCACAGCGCCAGCGCGAACGGATCCTTGTTGGTGAGGGTGTCGGAGAGCGTGGTCGCCGGGCGATGGCGGACGCCGGCGCCGCGGTCGAGCCGACTCAACCCCTCCTCGCGGCTCGGCCAGCGGAAGCGCAGCAGCGGCAACAGCGCCGCGACCGCAGCTATGCCGAACAGGCCGGCGCCGGCCACGCGTGCGGCAAACGGCAGCACCAGCCACAGCCCGGCCCACGACGCGACCAGGAACAGACCGGCGACCGTCAGGACCCGCGCCAGATGCGGCCAGGCCCGTTCCCACGCAATCGCGAATTTCGCCCGGTGCAGAGCCTCGGTCAGCTTCAATTGCGTCAGCTTCAGCCGCGCGTCCGTATCGCTGTCGCGGGCGGCGCGTGACGGGGTGTCAGACGGGTCGATGTTGGCTCCGCTCAAAAAAATCTCCGGGGTAGCCGGCAGGTCAGCCTAGCACAGCGGCGGCTTTGAGGCACCCGTTCCGGGACGTAACCCACACCGGGAAATACGCATAACACGAAGGCGTGACTGCGGCGGTTCGACCCCGTAACGTCCCGGCCGAACCAACGCCTTAACGCATGAGGAAACGACATGGACCAGAAGACGCACGACAAGGGGCTCGATATCCGCAAGGCGGTGCTCGGCGAGGCCTATGTCAACAATGCGCTGAAGAATTCGGACAGCTTCAACAAGCCGTTCCAGGAACTCGTCACGGAATATTGCTGGGGCGCGGTCTGGGGCCGCGAGGAGCTGCCGCGCAAGACGCGCAGCATGCTCAACCTCGCCATGATCTCGATCCTGAACCGGCCGCACGAGCTGAAGGCGCACATCAAGGGCGCGCTGACCAACGGCGTGTCGCGCGACGAGATCCGCGAGATCTTCATGCAGGTCTCGATCTACGCCGGCATTCCCGCCGGCGTCGACAGCTTCCGCATCGCGCGCGAAGTGTTCGCCGAACTCGACAACAAGGCGTGAGGCGCACGCCGCCTCCGCATCGTCGTCCCGGCGAAGGCCGGGACCCATAGCCACAGGCCTTCGTGGTGAGAACACGCTGGGGCTCCAGCTGAGCACAGCAATCAAGCGCGGTGGTTATGGGTCCCTGCTTTCGCAGGGACGACACCGAATGTGGGGCGCGCAGCTCGGCGCATAACGACATAAAGGAAACGACTCATGGAAATCGGATTCATCGGCCTCGGGAAGATGGGCTTCCCGATGGCGCGCCGGCTGATCGAGGCCGGCCACAAGCTCACCGTGTTCGACACCAGCAAGGACGCGCTCGATAGGCTGGCTGCGCTCGGCGCTGCGGCTGCGACGTCGCCCAAGGATGTCGCCGACCGCGTCGAGACCGTGATGGCGAGCCTGCCCTCGCTGCAGGCCTCGCTTGAGGTCGCGACCGGCACCGGCGGCGTGATCGAGGGCACGCGCGTCAAGCGCTTCATCGATCTCTCCACCGTCGGCTCGCAGATGGCGGTGAAGATCCACGACCTGCTGGCCAAGAAGAACATCGTGCAGATCGACAGCCCGGTCTCCGGCGGCGTCTCCGGCGCCGAGAAGGGCACGCTGGCGGTGATGGTGTCGGGCCCGCGCGCCGATTTCGAGCTGGTGAAGAGCGCGCTCGATGTGATCGGCAAGGTGTTCTTCATCGGCACCAAGCCGGGCTCCGGCCAGACCATGAAGCTCGCCAACAACTTCCTGTCGGCGACCGCGATGGTCGCGACCTCGGAAGCGGTGGTGATGGGCGTCAAGTCCGGGCTCGATCCGGCCGTGATGATCGACGTGATCAACGCAGGCTCCGGACTGAACACCGCGAGCCGCGACAAGTTTCCGCGCTCGGTCTTGCCGCGCAGCTTCGACTTCGGCTTCGCCACCGGGCTGATGGTGAAGGACGTGCGGCTTGCGGTCGAGGAGATGCGCTCGCTCGGGCTGTCGATGGAAGTCGCCGAAGCGGTCGGCCGGCTCTGGGAAGTCATCATTCGCGACGAGGGACCGGAGTCGGATTTCACCGCGGCGATCAAGCCGATCGAAAAGGCCGCGGGCGTGATCGTCGGCGGCGGCAAGGGCGGCAGTCACGCCGCGAAGTAACGCCGTTGACAAAATAGCGCTGTCGTCCCGGTCAAGCCAACGGGTCGGCGCGAAGCGCCGCCCGATGACAGGCTCCGCGCGACCCGGGACCCATAACCATAGGCGTTTGTGGTTCGAGGAGCTGGGGCCACAGCTTGCCGCAACAACAACAAGCGGTGGTTATGGGTCCCTGCTTTCGCAGGGACGACACCGAGAATGAGGCGTCAGCGCGGCTCACAGCCAGGGCGCGGGCTTGTCCATCGCGATCAGGGCGTCGACGTCGATGCGCGGGCGGACCACGGCGTACTGGTCGTCCTTGACCAGCACTTCCGGCACCAAGGGCCGCGTGTTGTAGGTGCCGGCCTGCACCGCGCCATAGGCGCCGGCGGTCATGATCGCCAAGAGATCGCCGGCCTTCGGCTGCGGCAGCGAACGGTCGAGCGCGAGATAGTCGCCGGTCTCGCAGACCGGGCCGACCACGTCGGCGACCATGGTCGGCGTGCCCTGCGCAGGCTGGCGCACGGCTAAGATGTCGTGATGCGCTTCATACAGCGTCGGCCGGATCAGGTCGTTCATCGCGGCGTCGATGATCACGAAGTTCTTGGCATCGCCCGGCTTCACATGGATCACGCGGGTGACGAGGATACCGGCATTACCGACGATCAGGCGGCCTGGCTCGAACATCAGCGTGCAGCCGAGATTATGCGTGACGCGCTTGACCATCGCGGCATAGGCGGCCGGCGCCGGCGGCGCGGCGCGATCCATGTAATAGGGGATGCCGAGGCCGCCGCCGAAATCGATGTGCGAGATGTTATGGCCGTCGGCGCGCAGCGTCTGCACGAATTCGGCGAGCAGCCGGAACGCCGCCTCCAGCGGACCGAGATCGGTGATCTGGCTGCCGATATGCACGTCGGTGCCGGTGACCTTGATGCCCGGCAGCTTCGCCGCGCGCGCATAGACCTCGCGGGCGCGCGCGATCGGAATGCCGAACTTGTTCTCCGACTTGCCGGTCGAGATCTTGGCGTGGGTGCCGGCATCGACGTCGGGATTGACCCGCACCGAGATGCGCGCGGTCGTCTTCATCTCGACCGCCAGGCGCGACAGCATCTCGAGCTCCGGCTCGGACTCGATATTGATGCAGAGGATGTCGGCGGCGAGCGCGGCGCGCAGCTCGCCCTCGGTCTTGCCGACGCCGGAGAACAGGATTTTCGACGGCGGGATGCCGGCCGCGAGCGCCCGCTTCAACTCACCGCCGGACACCACGTCGGCGCCGGCGCCGAGCTTGGCCAGCGTGCGCAGCACCGACTGGTTGGAGTTGGCCTTCATCGCGTAGCAGACCAGCGCCTTCTCGCCGGCAAAGGCCTCGGTGAAGACGCGGTAGTGGCGCTCCAGTGTCGCGGTCGAATAGCAATAGAACGGCGTGCCGACGGCCTCCGCCAGCTCAATGAGATTGACCGCCTCGGCATGCAGCACGCCGTTGCGATAGTCGAAATGGTTCATGACACGCTTGATTGTTTGAGGATGATCTCCGCGCAAACGCGTTCCGCGTTTGTCGCGAGGGAAAACCGGTTTCCACTTTTCCGGATCATGCTCCAGATATTAGTTGCCGAGCAGCGGATCGAGCACGAAAGACCGTTTATTGCCTTTCGACGCTGCCGGCGCGGCATCCGAGCCATAGGTCGGATTGAACACGCTGGGCTGCGCCGCGCGCTCGCTCTCGGTGTCGCCCGGTGCTGCGGCCGGCGCGGCGTTCGCGGTCGGCGGCAGGTCGAGCGGTCCCTTGCGGCCGCAGCCGCCGAGCGCAAGCGTTGCAGCGCTCAGCACAATGATGGCCCATCCCGAGGGGGTCAGGCGGTTCTTGCTAATCACGACGAATTCCCCAATTCGGGCGGCACCATACAAACATTGGCGTGCTCTGGCGAGAGGCGGAGCGCCATGAAATCACGACCAAATTTTCCTGATCAGCCCAATTTTCGCTCTTTTTCCAGCCGCTTGGCCCAGGCTTTGGCCTGCGCCATCACATTCTTCGGCGCCGTGCCGCCAAACGAGGTGCGGCTCTTGACCGAGGATTCGACGCTGAGCACCTTCAGCGCCTCTGCCGTAATCTTCGGCTCGACCTCCTGCATAGCCTTCAGCGGCAGCTCGTGCAGCGCCACGCCCTGCGCCGAGGCCAGGCCGACGATCCGCCCGGTCACGTGGTGGGCGTCGCGGAACGGCATTTTCAGGGTGCGCACCAGCCAGTCGGCAAGGTCGGTCGCGGTGGCATAGCCCTCGCCGGCCGCGGCCTTCATCTTCGCCTCGTCCGGCACCAGATCCTCGACCATGCCGGTCATGGCGCGGATCGCGAGCGACAGCGCCTCGAACGCCTCCATGGCGCCCTGCTTGTCCTCCTGCATGTCCTTTTGATAGGCGAGCGGCAGGCCCTTCATCACGATCAGCAGCGCGGTGAGCGCGCCGATCACGCGGCCGGTCTTGGCGCGCACGAGTTCCGCCGCGTCCGGGTTGCGCTTCTGCGGCATGATCGACGAGCCGGTCGTGAACTTGTCGCTGAGCTTGACGAGACCGACCAGCGGCGAGGTCCAGATCACGATCTCTTCGGCGAAGCGCGACATGTGCACCGCGCAGATCGCGGCCGCCGACAGCGTTTCCAGCACGAAATCGCGGTCGGACACCGCGTCGAGCGAATTGGCCATCGGCCGGTCGAAGCCGAGCGCCCTGGCGGTAGCAGTGCGGTCGATCGGAAACGAGGTGCCGGCCAGCGCGGCGGCGCCCAGCGGCGATTCGTTCAGCCGCTTGCGCGCGTCGGCAAAGCGGCCACGGTCGCGGCCGGCCATCTCGACATAGGCCAGGAGATGATGGCCGAAGGTCACGGGCTGCGCGGTCTGCAGATGGGTGAAGCCCGGCATGACGGTTCCGGCATGCTCCAGCGCGCGGGTGACCAGCGCCTGCTGGAACGCGGCCAGCGCCGCTTCGGTCTCATCGATGGTGTCGCGGACATAGAGCCGGAAATCGGTCGCGACCTGGTCGTTGCGCGAGCGCGCGGTGTGCAGCCGGCCCGCCGCGGGCCCGATCAATTCGGACAGCCGCGACTCGACATTCATATGGATGTCCTCGAGCGCGCGCTTGAAATCGAAATCGCCCTTGCCGATTTCTGACAAAATCGTGTCTAGACCTTTGCCGATATTTTTCGCATCAGCTGAGGTGATGATGCCCTGCGCAGCGAGCATCGCGGCGTGGGCCTTGGACGCGGCAATGTCCTGGGCGTAAAGGTGACGGTCGACGTCGATGGAGACGTTGATTTCCTCCATGATGGCGTCGGGACGCTCCGAGAACCGGCCGCCCCACATCTTGTTGCTCATGACATCTCGCTCACGAATTTGTATTTCAGGCCCTGCTGTTTCTTTGGCCGTAGCGGCGAAACAGCATGGCGGTTCCGGACGTATTCCCGGCACTGCATAGCCATATCTGACCCAGGATGACAAACGATATGCCCGAGACGACCCCATCCGAACCGACCGCCAAGCCGACGGCCAAATGGCGCATCCCGCTGGTGATCGGCGCCGTGCTGGTCGGGGCCGTGATCGGCTATGTCGGCGTCTCCGGCCTCAGGCATCCCGCCGGCGGCGACATCGCCTGCAACAGCGCGGTGGATCTGGCGAAGAAGATCGCCCCGCTCGCCCATGGCGAGGTCGCGGCGCTGACCATGGCGACCACCCCCTTGAGGCTTCCCGACCTGACCTTCGAGGACGCCAACGGCCAGCCGAAGAAACTCTCGGATTGGCGCGGCAAGACCGTGCTGGTCAATCTGTGGGCGACCTGGTGCGTGCCCTGCCGCAAGGAAATGCCGGCGCTCGACAGCCTGCAGACCAAGCTCGGCGGCAAGGATTTCGAGGTGGTCGCGATCAACATCGACACCCGCGATCCGGACAAGCCGAAGAACTTCCTGAAGGAAGCCAATCTGACCAATCTCGGCTATTTCAGCGACCAGAAAGCCAAGGTCTTTCAGGATCTTAAGAACATAGGCAAGGCGCTGGGCATGCCGACCTCGGTGCTGGTCGACGGCAAGGGCTGCGAAATCGCCAATATCGCCGGTCCCGCCGAATGGGCGAGCGACGATGCGATCAAGCTGGTGAAGGCGGCGCTAGCCCCCGCCGCGGCGGGATTCTAGGAATCTCTGAGCCCTTGGGACCGGTCAGGCGCAATACTCCGTCATTGCGAGGAGCGTAGCGACGAAGCAATCCATGTCTCCGCTTGCGGCGCGATGGATTGCTTCGCTTCGCTCGCAATGACGCGGATCGCAGAGGGATGACGTCAGGCGATGGCGTTGAGGTTGCCGCCGACGCCGGGACCGAGATTGGCGGTCGATGGCGTGCCGAGCAGGGTCTGAACCGCGAACTTTTCCGCATCGAGGTTCTGCTTGGTCACGCGGGTCGCGATCTGACCCTGCAGGTTGCCCTGCTGCATCGACAGGATGCTCGACACCATGCTCATCATGTCCATACGCGGCACTCCCAAACTTGCTCTTGCGTAGCGCGCGAAAGTTAATGCTTGGGTAACGGATGGCCGCGTCAGGCTGACGCATCGTCGTCCTCATGGCGCAGCAGGTCGCCAGGCTGGCATTTCAGATAGGTGCAGATCCGCTCCAGCGTATCGAACCTGACGCCCTTGACCTTGCCCTGCTTGAGCAGCGACAGATTGGCCTCGGTGATCCCGACATATTCGGCGAGCTCCTTCGATTTCACGTTGCGCTCGGCGAGCATCACGTTGAGCCTGACCCGGATCGGCATCGCAACAGCCTCAGACGAATTGCGCGTGTTCGTCGGCGATCGCATTGGCTTCGGCCATCACCCAGGCCGTCACCGCAACCAGACCCGCGAACAGCAGCGCCAGCAGCGTGTCGGAGCCGAGCGCGATGACGACGGACTTGCCCTGCGCGTAGGTCTGCCAGCTCAGCAGAATCGAGAGCAGCGCGCCGATCACCGGCTTCAGCAAGGTCGAGAGCAGCATCGCAATCGCAAGGTCGCGCAGCCCCGCGACGTTTGCCGCCGTGAAGAAGCGCCCTGCCGCGAACGACATGAAAGCGCGGCGCACGCGCGACAAGCCCCAGATCAGACAAGCGAGCGGCAACGCCGAGACCAGGAGACCCATCAGGCGGACGAGCCAGCCGATCGGATGGAACGCGATGCCGGTCAGCCCTGCATCGCGCAGGATCGCCTCATCCGGGCTCGCCAGCCAATAGGCCAGCAATCCGACGGCGAGCACGAACGATATGCCGGTGCACGCAAAGGCGAGCACGCGACTGACCGCGCGGATGCGTTCGAGGCGGGCCGGCTGCGCGGATGGAGAAAGCTCTGACGAGAGGGACGCGGACATGGCTCAACCTCGGGATTGTTGATCTAATATTATTGTTTTACGATAATTAGTATCTGCGAGTCAACATGCCCCAGGAGATGAAGTTATGCTCGTTCGCCCTGCTCACGCCATCTGTGCTGTCCTTCTATTGACGACAACAGCTCACGCGCAGCCCTCGACTTCGCGCGGACAGATCTCGGTCGCGCAGGTCAGGGCCATGCTGGATCAGGCCGCGACCAATCCGACCGCGCGCCAGACGCTGACGGCCTATCTGGCCGGTACCGGCGAAACCGCCGGCTGGCTGCTCGATGCCGCGCGGGGCCTGTCGCCCTGCGCGCGGCGGCTGACGCTCGACGCGCAGCAGGCTCGCGACGCGATCGCAAGCGCCACGGCCGCGACCGAGACACCGGCCACGCCGCTGATCATCCGCGACATGCTCAAGCGCGCGGGATGCCGCCTGACAGAATGAGCAGCGGCCAATGCCTGCGAGGTCAGGCGGCGTTCGCGGCAAACGCCGCGCCGAGGGTGCGCAGCGCCTGCCGGGTCCGCGCGTCCGACAGCTTTGAGTGAAGCATGACGTCGCGCGACGGCAATGGCGGCAGGCCAAGCCGCGGCCCGAGGTCGACGGTGTCGGCCGGCGGCGCCACCCGGCGCGCCAGCGCGGCGACGGCTAGCCCTGCGGATATCGCGGCCCCGATCGTCGAAAGCCCGCCACCGACGAACGCCTCGGTCCAGGCGATGCCGGCAGCGTCGAGCGTTTCAACCGCCATGGCGCGCACGCTGCAAGGCTCGGCTTGCGTCGCAAGGCGCAGCGGCTCACCCGGCCGATGGTGAAAATCCGGCGCGGCCATCCAGCCGAAAGGTTCTTCGAACAGCACGTCGCCGTCGCGGCGCTTGGCATCGTGGCGCAGCACGATCGCGGCATCGAGCCTGCCGTCGTCGAATGCGCCGAGCACCGAACGCGACGTATCGACGTGCAGCTGGATCACCAGGCCCGGATCGGTGGCGTACATCCGCTTCAACAGCGAGGCCAACTCCGATCCGACGATGTGGTGGCTGATGCCGACGACGAGCCGACGGTGTTCGACCGCAAACGACCCGATCGCCGATTGATGCGCGGCCACCAGATTGCGCGCCGCGCCGAGGAAGGCGGCCCCTTCAGCCGACAACCGAACCAGCCGCGGCGTCCGCTCCAGCAGCCGCCGGCCGAGCCCGTCTTCCAGCCGCCTGATCTTCAGGCTGACCGCCGACTGCGTGGTCTCCATGACCTGCGCCGCCCGCGTGAAGCTGCTGAGGTCTGCGACCAGGACGAACGCCTGCACCGCCTCGACGTCGAGCGCTTTCATGATCAGTCATTTAAAAATGAAATCATTGAAATACATTACCATACCGTTTTTCAATGATCAACGAACTCCTAGGATCGGCGCAGTCAACGATTGCCACCAGGAGACAACATCATGCCGCTGACCCGCGTCTCACTGCGGCGGGGCAAGCCCGCCGCCTACCGCAAGGCCATTCTCGAGAGCCTCTATCGCGCCATGCGCGAAACCTTCGATGTACCGGAGGGCGATCGCTTCATGACGATCTCCGAGCACGACGGCGACGATTTCGCCTATGGCGCGGACTATCTCGGCATCAGGCGCGGCGACGATCTGGTCATCATCCAGATCACGGTCAGCAACACCCGCCCGGTGGTGCAGAAGCAGAAGCTCTATCGACGCATCGCCGAACTGCTAACCGAGAGTCCCGGCCTGCGCACTGAAGACATCTTCATCAACCTCGTCGAGGTGCTTCCGGAAAACTGGTCGTTCGGCAACGGTGAGGCGCAGTACGTCCGATGACTGCGACACCGATCCTCGCGCCGCGCATGAGCGGCATCAAGGCTTCGCCCGCATCGGTGCTGCGCCGTCGCGCCCGCGAACTGCGCGCCGCCGGACGCGACATCATCGAATTGTCGTCGGGCAATCTCGACTTCCCGACGCCGGATCATGTGATCGCGGCGGCGCACGACGCGGCATTGCGCGGCGAGACCCGCTACACCGATGTCGACGGCACGCCGGAGCTGAAGCGCGCGGTGCGGGCCGCGCTGCTGCGCGACCATCATCTCGACTATCGGCTGGACGAGATCGTCATCACCAACGGCTCGACGCAGGCGCTGTTCAACGCGCTGCTCGCGACGCTTGCGCCTGAAGACGAGGTGATCATCCCCGCGCCCTATTGGGCGCCCTATCTCGATCAGGTGCGGCTGGCGGGCGCGACGCCGGTTGTCGTGCCGTGCGCGCAGAACAACGGCTTCAAGCTGCGTGCGGAGGATTTGCAGGTGGCGATATCGGCGCGGACGCGCTGGATCGTGATCAACAATCCGGTCAATCCTTCCGGTGCAGTCTATTCCCCGGAGGATCTGGCCGAGCTCGCGGCGGTCCTCTTGCAGCATCCCGACATCTGGGTGCTTGCCGACGGGCTCTACGAGCACATCGTGTTCGATGGCCGACCTGCGCCGACGCTTGCGCAGATCGAGCCGCGCCTGAAGCCGCGGACGCTCACCGTCAGCGGCCTCGCCAAGACCTACGCCATGATGGGCTGGCGCATCGGCTACGCCGCCGGACCATCGGCGCTGATCCGCGCAATGATCACGACCCAGTCGCAGACCACGTCCGGCGCCTCGTCGATCAGCCAGGCCGCCGCGGTGGCCGCGCTCGATGGCGCGCAGGATGTGCTGGCCGAGCGCGCCGCCATCCTTCACGCGAGACGTGACCGCTTTTTCGAACTCGTGAACGGATGCGCCGGGCTCTCCTGCGCGCCGCCCGAAGGCACGTTCTATCTGCTGGTCGGTTGCGCCGGCGTGATCGGCAAGCGCGCTCCCGACGGCAAGCTGATCGCGACCGACCGCGATTTTGCGACCTACCTGCTTGAGCAAGCCGATCTGGTGGTGTTCCCTGGCGAGGATCTCGGGCTATCGCCCTATATCCGCCTCAGCTTCGCCAATCCGTCACCAGTCATCGAGCAAGCCGCAACGCGGCTGAAGCGCGCCTGCGAGGCATTGCAATGACGGCGCACGGGCAGCGTCAGCGCCTCGCGCTGACAGCGCATCTGCTCGGACTTGGAACGGGGATGACTGTTATCGTCGGTCTCGTGCCCGCGACGCTGGCGCTGCTGCGGGCACTGATCTGACGAGAGCGGTGATTACCGTGTCGGGACCGGTTTGTCGCCGCGGTAGTCGTAGAAGCCGCGCTGGGACTTGCGTCCGAGCCAGCCGGCCTCGACGTATTTCACCAGCAGCGGGCACGGCCGGTACTTGGAATCGGCCAGCCCCTCGTGCAGCACCTGCATGATCGACAGGCAGGTGTCGAGGCCGATGAAATCGGCGAGCTCGAGCGGGCCCATCGGATGGTGCGCGCCGAGCTTCATCGCGGCATCGATCGCCTCGACGTTACCGACGCCCTCATACAGGGTGTAGATCGCCTCGTTGATCATCGGCAACAGAATGCGGTTGACGATGAAGGCGGGGAAATCTTCCGACACCGCGACCTGCTTGCCGAGCTTGGCGACGAACGCCTTGGCGGTGTCGAAGGTCGTGTCGTCGGTGGCGATGCCGCGGATCAGCTCAACCAGCTCCATCGCCGGCACCGGATTCATGAAATGAATGCCGATGAATTTCTCCGGGCGGTCGGTCGAGGCCGCGAGCCGTGTGATCGAGATCGACGACGAGTTGGTCGCGACGATCGCTTCCGGCTTCAGCACCGCACAGACGTCGTGGAAGATCTTGCGCTTGGTCTCTTCCTTCTCGACAGCGGTCTCGATGACGAGATCGCAATCGGCCAGCGCATCGAGGGTCTCGGCGGAGGCGATGCGGTCGAGCGCCTGCTTGCGCTCGCTTTCGCCGATCGCCTTCTTGGCGACCTGGCGGGTCAGATTGCCGTTGATGGTCGCCAGCGCCGACTTCAGCCGGTCGGCGGAGACGTCATTGAGCACCACGTCGAAACCGGCCAGCGCCGCCACATGAGCAATGCCATTGCCCATCTGGCCCGAACCGATCACGCCGACCTTTTTGATTGCCACCGTCGTCATCTTGTCATCCACCGGAACGGCGCGCATGTCGCGCCTGCCCAATTCCAACGATACCCGAAGTGAAGCCTTCCGGGTTGCCCAATCCGCCGGAAAACCTTTCCCGGGACCATGATGTGATTACAACGTAATCGCACCCGATCCGTCTTCCCTGCCGGACACGATCCTTCCGGAAAACCGTTTCCGGATCGTTGCCCCAAGAATAACAACACCGGCCGGAGCTTACCCACCCGGCCGGTGTCTTGTCGCTTACTTTCCGAGCTTGCCGAGCGCTTCGGTCAGCTCCGGAACCGCCTGGTAGAGGTCGGCGACCAGGCCGTAATCGGCGACCTGGAAGATCGGTGCGTCCTCATCCTTGTTGATGGCGACGATCACCTTGGAGTCCTTCATGCCGGCCAGATGCTGGATCGCGCCGGAGATGCCGACCGCGACATAGAGTTCCGGGGCCACCACCTTGCCGGTCTGGCCGACCTGCCAGTCGTTCGGCGCATAGCCGGCATCGACCGCGGCGCGCGAGGCGCCGACGCCGGCGCCGAGCTTGTCGGCGAGCGGCTCGATGTACTTGGCGAAGTTCTCGCGGCTCTGCATGGCGCGGCCGCCCGAGACGATGATCTTGGCCGAGGTCAGTTCCGGACGGTCGCTCTTGGCGACTTCCTCGCCGACGAACGTGGACAGGCCCGGATCGGCGGCCGCTGCGGCGTTCTCGATCGCCGCGCTGCCGCCTTCACCGGCTGCGGCGAAGGTCGAGGTGCGCACCGTGATGACCTTCTTGGCGTCCTTCGACTTCACGGTCTGGATCGCGTTGCCGGCATAGATCGGCCGCTCATAAGTGTCGGGCGCGACGACCTTGATGATCTCGGAAACCTGCATGACGTCGAGCAGCGCCGCGACGCGCGGCATCACGTTCTTGAAGCGCGAGGTCGCGGGCGCGACGAAGGCGTCATAGCCAGGGGCCAGCGCGACGATCAGCGCAGCCAGCGGCTCGGCAAGGTCGTGCTCATAGGCGGGGCCTTCGGCCACCAGCACCTTGCTGACGCCGGCAAGTTTGGCGGCTGCTTCCGCCGCCGCCTTGGTGCCCTGGCCGCCGCCGGCAACCAGCACATGGACGTCGCCGCCGAGCTGGCTCGCCGCGGTAAGCGCCTTGTTGGTCGAGTCCTTCAGGGTCTCGTGGTCGTGTTCAGCAATCAACAGCGTCGTCATCAGAGAACCCCGGCTTCGGTCTTGAGCTTGTTCACGAGTTCGGCGACGTCCTTGACCTTGACGCCCGCCTTGCGGCCCGCCGGTTCCGCGGTCTTCAGCACTTCCAGACGCGGCGTCACATCGACGCCGTAGTCAGCGACGCTCTTGTCGTCGATCGGCTTCTTCTTCGCCTTCATGATGTTGGGCAGCGACGCATAGCGCGGCTCGTTGAGGCGGAGGTCAGTGGTGACGATCGCCGGGCCCTTGAGCTTGATGGTCTGCAGGCCGCCGTCGACTTCGCGCGTGACCTTGAAGTCGGAGCCTTCGACCTCGAGCTTGGAGGCGAAGGTCGCCTGCGACCAGCCGAGCAGCGCGGCCAGCATCTGACCGGTCTGGTTGCTGTCGTCGTCGATCGCCTGCTTGCCGAGAATGACGAGGCCGGGCTGCTCCGCCTCGACCACGGCCTTGAGGATCTTGGCAACCGCGAGCGGTTCGACATTGCCTTCGGCCTTCACGAGGATGCCGCGGTCGGCGCCCATCGCGAGCCCGGTGCGAATGGTCTCGGAAGCCTGCGCCGGTCCGATCGACACCACCACCACTTCGGTCGCCTTGCCGGCTTCCTTCAGCCGCAGCGCTTCCTCGACGGCGATTTCGTCGAACGGGTTCATCGACATCTTGACGTTGGCGAGCTCTACGCCCGTCCCGTCACTCTTGACGCGGACCTTGACGTTGTAGTCGACGACCCGCTTTACCGGCACAAGAACCTTCATCGATCCTCTTTCGCTTTGATTTTATGGGTTTCGGTTGGCTGGCGCGGAACCTAAAGGTCCCGTATCCCCCGGTCAACGCGGCAAAACCAAAAAACCGTCCCCCGGTTTTGAACCAGTTTAGCGGTTCTGGCCCGGCACCCACAACACGTCACCGGCCCCATTATTGTTCTGGAAGCGGCTGGCAACGAAAAGGAAATCCGACAGACGGTTCATATACTGGATGCCAGCGGCATTGACCGTCTCGTCCGGCCGGGCGGCGAGTTCCACCATCATCCGTTCCGCGCGGCGACATATCGTGCGGGCGAGATGCAGATATGCAGAAGCCGGCGTCCCGCCGGGCAGCACGAACGAGGTCAGCGGCGCAAGCTGGTCGTTCAGGCTGTCGATGTCGCGCTCGAGCCGCTCGACCTGGCTCGCCAGCATACGCAGGCGCTCAGTCTTGCCCTCGCGCTCGGGCACCGCAAGGTCGGCGCCGAGATCGAACAGATCGTTCTGGATCCGGCCGAGCATCGCATCGACCTCGGGGCTGTCGGCCAGATGCAGCCGCACCACGCCGATCGCGGCATTGGTCTCGTCGACGGTGCCGTAGGCCGCAACCCGCAGATCGTATTTCGGCCGCCGCTCGCCGGAGCCGAGCGCGGTGGTGCCGTCATCGCCGGTGCGCGTATAGATCCGATTGAGAACGACCATGGCTGGCTCCGGTGTTCGAGTCCACCTCTCCCATGGGGAGAGGTCGCGAGCATCTTGCGAGCGGGTGAGGGGTCACAGTCTATCGGTGAGCCTGAACCCCTCACCCGGATCGCTGAGGTGATCCGACCTCTCCCCGTGGGAGAGGTGAAAAGTGTACCTCAGCTACCGCCCCATCGCCCAGACCGCGAGCATCGCGATGACGATGGCGACGAACTGAAACAGCACGCGCAGCCGCATCAGCTTCTGCGATGTGTTCGGCGAGCCGCCCTTCATCATGTTGACGAGGCCAAGCAGGAGCACCAGCGCGACGGCGCCGACGGCGATGGGAAGAATGATCGTGCTGAGGACAGATGTCATCTGCGGTACATAACACCGCAAGACGCGGACTTCCACACAGGCGGCGCATGCAACCAACTGGCTTTTCAGCGCGTAATATCAGATGCTGGGTCCGTCCTCGGACCGAGCGGTTTTCGACAATGCCGGGTGGAACGTGAAGCAGCTTCGTTACGTCTACGACGTCGTGATGGATGCCTTTTACACGTTCCTCGCCGACGACGGCTGGGCGATCGCGAGCCACATCGCGCTGTCGACCCTGATGGCGCTGTTTCCGTTCCTGATCGTGCTGACGTCGGTGGCCGGCTTCTTCGGCTCCAAGGAGCTTGCCGACCAGGCTGTGGGACTGCTGCTGCAGGTCTGGCCGCAGCAGGTCGCCGAGGCCTTGTCCGGCCAGATCCACGACGTGCTGACCAACACCCGCGGCGACATCTTGACCATCGGCGCGGTGCTCGCGGTGTACTTCGCCTCCAACGGCGTCGAGGCGCTGCGGGTGGCGCTGAACCGCGCCTACGCCGTGATCGAGCCGCGGCGCTGGTACTGGCTGCGGCTGGAATCGATCGGCTACACGCTGGTCGCGGCATTCACCTCGCTTGCAATGGCGTTCCTGATCGTGCTCGGCCCGCTGATCATCGAGGCGGCGCGGCGCTATATCCCGTTCTTCGTCGAATCCAATGAGAGCCTGCTCAACACAGCCCGTTACGGCATCACGGTGCTGGCCCTGGTCATCGCGCTCTTCATCCTGCATGCCTGGCTGCCGGCGGGCCGCCGCGGCTTCACGCAGATCCTGCCCGGCATCATCTTCACCGTGGTGGCGTCGCTAATCTCGGGCATCGGCTTCGGCATGTATCTGGCACGCTTCGCCAACAATTACGTCACGATGTATGCGGGGCTCGCCTCGGTGGTGATCGCGCTGGTGTTCCTGTATTTCATCGCCGCGATCTTCGTGTTCGGCGGCGAGTTGAACGCGGCGATCATCAAGTCGCGGCTGCCGCGCGGCGTGTCGCTTCAAGCAGCGCAGTCGCGAGCGCCCGCGGAGAAACAGGCTTGACCAGGAAGGCGTCGGCGCCGGCGGCGCGCGCCGCGGCCTCGTCCTCGGCACGCCCGGAGATCCCGACGATCACGATGCGGCCGTGCGGCGGCGGCAGCGCGCGGATGCGCTTGATGGCCTCGACGCCGCCGATGCCGGGCAGCACCATGTCCATCAGCACAGCGTCGAAGGCGCCCTGGCCGAGCCTCTCAGGCGCGCCCTCGCCCTGACCGATGAATTCGGCGTGGTGACCGAGCTCGGTCAGGATTGTGTTGAGCACGACGCGGCCGAACGGATTGTCCTCGACGCTGAGCAGCCGCAGCCCCTGCGATAGCGGCGCCGCCGCGCCTTCGCGCGTGGGCGCACCGGCCGGTGCTGCGGCTGAAGCCAGCACCACATTGAGCGTGAAGACGGTGCCGCCGCCTGCGCGCTGGGCCACGGCGATGTCGCCGCCCATGGCGCGCGCGAGCTGCTTGACCGAGGACAGGCCGAGCCCGGCGCCGCCGAACCGCGCGGCGATCGAGACATTGGCCTGCGAGAACGGCCGGAACAGGCGCTTGACCTCCGATAGCGTCAGGCCGATGCCGCTGTCGGAGATCGCAAAGGCAACGCCGATCCTGCCGTCCGCCTTTCCCTTAGGCGCTCCCTTGGCCGCGCGCACCGGCGCGACGTGCAGCTCGATGCTACCCTGCTCGGTGAACTTGACGGCGTTGTCGATCAGGTTTTCCAGCGCCGCGCGCAGCCGGACGGGATCACCGACCGCGAACGCCGGCAGCTTCGCGGAGATATCAACCGAGGCCTGCAATCCCTTGGCTGCGGCGCGGCCGGCCAGCGAATCCCCGGCGTGGCGCGCCAGCGTGCGCAGGTCGAAGAAGTCTTGCCGGATCTCGAGCCCCGGCCCCTCGCTCCGGGCAGCGTCGACGAACAGGGTCGCAAGGCTCGCCAGATGCTCCGCGCCGGCCTTGATGGTATCGACCCAGCGCCGCTCGCGCTCGCCGAGATCCGATGTCGCGAGCAGGTTGCTGATCGCCAGGATTCCGGTCAGCGGGGTCCTGACCTCATGGGCAAAGGCGGCAAGCGCGGTCTCGATCAGGCCGGGACCAGCCTTCGGGGTCTTCGGCGCAGCCCGCTTGCGGCGCGGCTTCGCGACCGCCTTGGTGGCGCGCGCCTTGGCAGTGCGCGTTTTCGCGGCGTGCGTCTTCGGCGGCATCCTTTTGGATGGCCGCTTGCTGCGCCGTACGCGCGATTTTGACGCCATGGTCTCCGTAATCCCCGCCCCGGGTAACAACATGGCATGCCAGGCGTGCCGGAGTCACGGCGCCGTTTGCGGCGCGCCGCAGCAGAGCCCCGTGATGGTAACCATGCTGTTTCGCGAGCGCGGCCGGGCTCTATGGCAAGCCGACCATGCGGCGGATATCGGCCGGGCTGGCGCCCTCTGCCCGCAGCTCGCGCAGTCCGGTCGCCTGGGTCGATTTCGAAAGCTTTTGGCCGGCGGCGTCCCGGATCAGCGCATGGTGCCGGTACGCCGGCACGGGCAGGCCGAGCAGCTCCTGCAACAGCCGATGCACGCTGGTCGACCAGAACAGGTCAACGCCCCTGACCACATCGGTGATGCCTTGCAGGGCGTCGTCGATCACGACGGAGAGATGGTAACTGGTTGGGGTCTCCTTGCGCGCCAGGATCACGTCGCCCCAAGCCTCCGGCCGGGTCGCCACGTCCCCGGTCTCGCCGGCCGGGCCCTCGCCTACCTCCTGCCAGCGCAGGCCGCCGGTGCGCGCGCATGCTGCCGCCATGTCGAGCCGCAGTGCGAACGGCGCGCCCTGCCCGATCAGCCGGTCGCGCGCCTCGGCCGAGAGGGATTTCGCCGTTCCCGGATAGAGCGGCGCGCCGTCCGGATCGCGCGGCCATGCACCGCCGGCCTCGCGTTCCGCGACCAGCCGCGCGATGTCGGCGCGGCTCTCGAAGCTCGGATAGACCAGCCGCTCGGCCGCCAGGCGGTCGATCGCCGCGCCATAGGCGGCAAAATGCTCCGACTGCCGCCGCACCGGCGTCTCCCAGGCGATGCCGAGCCAGGCCAGGTCCTCATAGATCGCCTGCTCGAATTCCGGACGGCAGCGCGTCGCGTCGATGTCCTCGATCCGCAGCAGGAAGCGTCCGCCCGAATCGCGCGCCAGGTCGTGGTTGAGCAGCGCCGAATAGGCATGGCCGAGATGCAGGTAGCCATTCGGACTCGGTGCAAAACGGAAAACGGGTGGCATGGCGTTCGATCGCGCGTCATTGCCGGGCTCGACCCGGCGATCCTTGTTTGGGCATGATCTTCGCGCGAACGCCTTGCGCTTGTCGCGAGGGAAAACCGGTTTCCACTTTTCCGGACCATGCGGCTGGACAAGACTCTGTTACGATAGGAGATGGATGCGCGGGTCAAGCCCGCGCATGACAAGCCAATGCAGATCCCGCAATGCTGATCCATCTCGAAACCCAGGCCGACCTCGACGACGCCATTCAGAAGCTGGTCGACCAGGATCGGCGGCTGCGCCCGATCCTCGAACTGACCGGCATGCCGGCGATCCGGCAGCGTGAGCCGGGGTTTGCGGGACTTGCCGCGATCGTCTGCGGCCAGCAGCTATCGACCGCGAGTGCTGCCGCGATCTGGGGCCGCGTCAGCCAGGCGTTCGACCCGTTCCACCATGATGCGATCCGCAAGGCGCGGGCCGACCGGCTCGGCCGGCTCGGGCTCTCGGCGGCCAAGATCAAGACGCTGAAGCACATCGCGCGCGAGCTCGCCGAGGAACGGCTGAACCTCGACGTGCTCGCCAACGAAGAGGCCGATGCCGCGCACAACACGCTGACCGCACTGCCCGGGATCGGCCCGTGGACCGCCGACGTTTATCTCTTGTTCTGCCTCGGCCATGGCGATGCGTGGCCGGCGGGCGACCTCGCCGTCCAGGAAGCGGTCAAGGTCGGGCTCGGGCTGAAGGAGCGGCCGACGCCAAAGCAGATGGCACCGCTTGCCGAACCGTGGCGTCCGCTGCGCGGCGCCGCCGCGCATCTGTGGTGGGCCTATTATCGCGTGCTCAGGAATCGCGAAGGCGTGATCGCCGGCGCAAAGTAAGGCGTAAAAAACACTTGCCGGGTGATCGCGCGATAGATCATGAGTAGACCGATACTTTTTCAATTTGCCGGCGTCGCGCATTGATGCCCAGCACATCCTTCCTGCAAGGAGGACGGACCTGGTTTCGCTTCGCACTCCGCTGACGCTTCTTCTGTTATCCCTGGGCGCTATCGCCGCGGTGTGGTCGTGGCTGGGCATCCCGGTCAACCTGGTGCGCGCTCCGATCGATCCGAGCGATAAAGTCCAGTGCATCTCCTACGCCCCGTTCCGCAACAATCAGACATCACTTTCGCCAGAGACCAAGGTCTCGCCAGAACAGATCGCGGAAGATCTCGCGCAACTCGCGAAGATATCCGACTGCATCCGGACCTATGCGACCGATCTCGGTCTCGACCAGATTCCCGGGCTCGCAGCCAAGGCGGGGCTGAAAGTCATTCAGGGCATTTTCCTCGATCGGGACCGAAAGAAGAATGCGACGCAGGTCGAAACGGCAATACGCCTCGCCAAGGAATATCCAGACACGATCATCGCGCTCGTGGTCGGCAACGAGGTTCTGTTGCGCAAGGAAATGTCGGCGTCCGACCTCGCCGCCACAATCCGCTCGATCAAGGCACAGGTCAGTGTTCCCGTCACCTATGCCGACGTCTGGGAGTTCTGGCTGAGCAATCGCGAACTTGCCGACGTCGTCGACTTCATCACGATTCACATCCTGCCATACTGGGAGAATATCCCGATTCCCGCGGAACGTGCCGCCGCTCACGCTGACGAGATGCGCTGGCAGATCGCGGCGGTTTTTCCGGGCAAGGAAATCTTTATCGGAGAAGTAGGCTGGCCGAGCGAGGGGCGCATGCGCGAATCCGCGCTGCCGTCACGCGTCAATCAGGCGCGAGTGGTCTCGGAGGTGCTCGACCTTGCCCGGCGCGAGCATTTCCGCGTCAACCTGTTCGAGGCCTATGACGAAGGATGGAAGCGGGAGATCGAGGGCACGGTCGGCGGATCCTGGGGCCTGTTCGATTCCGAAGCGCGCACGCTGAAATATCCGGCTGGCCTGCCGATCAGCAATTTTCCGGCCTGGAAACTGCAGATGTGCAGCGGAATGGCGCTGGCGATCCTGGTGTTCGGCACAGCCTGGCTGACCTCGCGCCGCAAGCCGAGGGAGCCAAAGGAAGCAAGGCTCGTGTCGTGGCTTGCGGTCGGACTCTCTGCGACCACAGCCGGAATCCTGTTCGGGGTCGCCGCGCAACGACTGGTCTATGAGAGCTACGGCACCGGAGGCTGGCTTGTGTGGGGCTCGCTTCTTGTAGCGGCAACGGCCTCGCCGGTGTTCGGTGCCAACGCCCTGATGTCGGGCCGCGCACCGCCCAGCTTTGCCGAATTGCTGGGTCCGAAGGGCTACCACACTGAATCGATACTGGTGACGATGCACGGATTGGCCTTGATGGTCACCGCCGTGATCGGCACAGCGACAGCACTCGGCCTCATCTTCGACCCGCGCTTCATCGATTTTCCATTCGCGCCCCTCACGATGGCGGCGGTGCCTTTTGCAGCCTTGACGCTGCTCAATCCTCCCGGGAAGGGAAACCGCCCTCTGGCGGAATCGATGTTTGCCGGCATTTTCCTTGCCGCGGCAGTCTACACCGGGCTCAACGAAGGGCCAGAGAACTGGCAGTCGCTGTGGACTTGCGCTGCCTTCATGTTGCTCGCGGTAACGTTATGGCGGGCCCGCGCCTGAAAACACAGCTATCCGCGCAGCCTGACGCGGTCCTCGCGCGCGCAATCGGTGACGAAGCCGATGACGGCGCGCACCGAGGGAAGCTCGACCAGATCGGGATGGGCAAGCAGCCAGAGATCGGAGAGGCTCGACAGCTTTTGCGGAGCGACCCGAACCAGATCGGGATAATCGGCCCCGACCAGGCAGGACAGCGCGCAAATCCCGAGCCCGGCCCGCGCCGCCGCCAGCATGTCGCCCTGCGAGGAGCAGCGCATCACCAGCGTGCCCTGCCGCGTGATGACATCGCTCCACCGGGCCAGCCGCACATTCGAGGCCCGGTCGGCAAACCCGATCACGCTGTGTCCCCGCCATTCGTCCGGCCGCTCCGGCAGCTTGCGCCCGGCGGCATAACCGCGTGATGCGAAGAAGCCGGCGCCGAGCCGTCCGATCTTGCGCCCGATCAGGTTCTCGTCCCCGGCATCGACCGGCCGCAACACCACGTCGGCCTCGCGCCGGCGAACGCTCGCCGGAAACGGGTGGGTGATGATCTCGAGCTGGATGTTGGCGTGATCGCGCAGGAACGGCCCGAGCCGCGGCATCAGCCAATGCGCCGCCAGCGTGGCGCCGATCGACAGCTTCACGACGCCGCGGGCTTGCTCCCCGGTGGCGGACGCGGCCGCCTCGGCGCGCAGCGCCGCCGCCGCCATCACCTCGGTGTGCTCGCGGAATTTGCGGCCGTGCGATGTCAGCGACAATCCGTCATTGGAACGGGCGAACAGGCGGGTCCCAAGCTGCTTCTCGAGCGCCGCGACGTTGCGGCCGACGGTGGGATGGCTGATGCGCAGCCGCCGCGCCGCGCCGGCGAAGCTGCGCGTCTCTGCCACCGCGACGAAGGTCTTGCAGAGCTCCCAGTCCATGCCGCCCGCCCGCGCCATTGTTCATTCTTGCCCAATAAGCTGTTCAATATTGAACGTCATAACGCAACCGTCCAGCCTTATATTGCCGCGCCAATGGAGCCGCCGCTCCGGCCATCACACAAATCGCGATCCGCCCCGGGCGGCGCGCATGGAGGATCCGAACTATGTCGCTGCCCGCCTCGCTCGCCAACAGGCTTGAACTGCCGGTCGTCGGTTCCCCGCTGTTCATCGTCTCGGGGCCCGAGCTCGTGATCGCGCAGTGCAAGGCCGGCATCGTCGGCTCATTCCCGGCCCTCAACGCCCGCCCGGTCGCGAAGCTCGACGAATGGCTGACGCGGATCGAGAACGAGCTCGGCGAGTACCAGGCGCAGCACCCGGAGAAGAAGGTCGCGCCTTACGCGGTCAACCAGATCTGCCACGCCTCCAACGACCGCCTGATGCACGACATGGAAACCTGCGTGAAGCACAAGGTGCCCATCATCATCACCTCGCTGCGCCCGCCGTCCGAGATCGTCGAGGCCGCGCATTCCTATGGCGGCGTGGTGTTCCACGACGTCATCAACGTGAAGCACGCCCGCAAGGCCGCCGAGCAGGGCGTCGATGGATTGATCCTGGTCTGCGCCGGTGCCGGCGGCCATGCCGGCACGCTGTCGCCGTTCGCGCTGGTGCGCGAGGTCAAGCAGTGGTTCAAGGGCACCATCCTGCTGTCGGGCGCGATCTCCGACGGCTGGAGCATCGCGTCCGCACTCGCGCTCGGCGCCGACCTCGCCTATGTGGGCACCCGCTTCATCGCGACCGAGGAAGCCAACGCCGACCTCAGGTACAAGCAGGCGCTGACCGAATACGCCGCACACGACATCGTCTATTCGAACCTGTTCACCGGCGTGCACGGCAACTACCTCGGACCGTCGATCGCAGCCGCTGGCCTCGACCCGGCCAACCTGCCGGTCGCCGACAAGTCCAAGATGAATTTCGGCTCCGGCGGCAACACGAAGGCCAAGGCCTGGCGCGACATCTGGGGCTCGGGCCAGGGCATCGGCCAGATCACCGACGCCCCGCCGGTCGCCGAACTGGTGGCACGGATGAAGGCGGAGCTTGCGCAGGCGCGCGACAGCTTCACGACGCGGCTCAGCGCCTGACAGCCGATCCCGGACATCTCGCAGGAGCGCAGGATGAAGCGTCCGCTGTCATTGATCCTTCTCGCCATGCTCACGACGATGTCCAGCATGGCACGGGCCGGCGACAGCCCGTGGGGCGCGTTCGAGAAGAACACGCTCAATCCGGGCGAGATGTCGCAGGCGACGCCGGCGGATGTCGGCCTGGCCTTCGAACGCGTCGCAATAACGAGCCACGATCGCCGGCTCGACGGCTTCCTGGTGCGGGCAGCCGCATCCTGCCAGGCGGCGCCGGCGTTGCTGATCTTTCACGGCCGTGGCGAAACCGTAGCCGATTGGATCGCGGTGCAGAAATTCCTGCACGACAAATGCGTGTCCTCGCTCGTGTTCGACTATTCCGGGCACGGCCGGAGCAGCCCTCTCGGAACGATCGACAACATCGACGATGACAGCGTCGCGGCGCTCGACGCCTTCCTGAAGCTGTTTCCCGCCGGCGGACGTCGTTGCCTGCTCAGCCACTCCCTCGGCGGCGGTCCACTGCTTTACGCGGCAACACATGGCGACGCCAAACCGGACTGCATCGTCGTCGCAAGCCCGTTCTCGTCGCTGCGCGACATCGCCATTCGGGGCGGTGCGCCCGAGCAGGCCATGCTCAAGCTGCCGGACGTCTGGAACAACGTCGAGGCGGCGAGCCGTTTGTCGATCCCCCTGCTTTGGGTTCACAGCCGAACGGACAAGACGATCCCTGTCGATCTCGGCCAACGGGTCTATGATGCCAAGCCGGGAACGAAGGCCTCCAACGTGATCGATGGATTTGATCACAACGCGATCTACAAGGAGATGCCTGACGCGATCTGGTCACCGATCATCGCGTTTGCGAAGAGCATGTGAGCGGCGCGGGCCGGAAATCGGTAGTATCGAACACCGGCTGGACGATCGCGAGGAAACGGAACGAACTATGATCATCAGCGGCGACAGACAGATCAGCTACGGCGACATTCACGCCCGCATCGCACGGGCGGCGACCGGCTTCCGCGCGCTCGGCGTTCAGGGCGGCAAACCGGTCGGCATGATGCTGCGCAACGATTTCGCACTGTTCGAGGTGGTCGCAGCCTCCGCCGCGCTCGGCAGTCCGGTGGTGCCGATCAACTGGCATCTGAAGGCCGACGAGGTCGGCTATATCCTGTCCGACAGCGGCGCCGACACGCTGGTCTGTCACGCCGATCTGCTGCCGCAGATCCGCGAGGGGTTGCCGCCGGGGATCAAGCTCCTGGTGGTGACGACGCCGCCGGAGATCGCCGCCGCCTATGGCGTGGCGCCGGCGACCACGCGCGTGCCGGACGGCATGACCGATTGGGATATCTGGCGTGACACGCATCAACCGCTGACGGACGCGCCGATCGGCGCGGCGCCGATGTTCTACACATCGGGCACCACGGGTTTGCCGAAGGGCGTACAGCGCAAGCCGCTGCCGCTCGCACAGCAGGCCGCCGCCGCGCGCATCGGCACCATCACCTTTGGCATCAAGCCGGACGACGACCAGGTGATCCTGATGAACGGCCCGATGTACCATTCGGCCCCGCACTCCTACGGGATGTTCGCATTCCGCTCTGGCTGCACAATTGTGCTGGAGCCACGCTTCGATCCCGAAGACCTGCTGCAACTGACCGAACGCCACGGCGTCACCCACATGCACATGGTGCCGACCATGTTCGTGCGGCTGTTGCGGCTGCCCGAGGAGACGCGGCGCCGCTATGACCTGTCCTCGCTGCGCTTCATCGTCCATGGCGCGGCGCCCTGCCCGGTCGACGTCAAGCGCGCGATGATCGACTGGTGGGGATTGGTGATCAACGAATATCTCGGTGCCACCGAGACCGGCATCCCGATCTGGCATACAGCGGCGGAAGCGCTGGCCAAGCCCGGCACGGTCGGCCGCGCCATTGAAGGCGGCATCGTGAAGGTGTTCCGGCCGGACGGCTCGCTTTGCGACGTTGGCGAGCCCGGCGAAACCTTCATGCGTCAGACGTTGATATCGGATTTCGACTATCACGGTAACGCCAAGGCGCGTGCCGAGGCCGATCGCGACGGCCTCGTCAGCGTCGGCGATGTCGGCTATCTCGACTCGGACGGCTATCTGTTCCTGTGTGACCGCAAGCGCGACATGGTAATTTCGGGCGGCGTCAACATCTACCCCGCCGAGATCGAGAATGCCCTGATCGGCATGGCAGGCGTCCGCGACTGCGCGGTATTCGGCGTGCCAGACGATGAATATGGCGAGCGGCTGTTCGCCTGCGTCGAGCCGGAAGCGGACAGCACGCTGTCGGTCGCGGCGATCCAGGAATTTCTGCGCGGCAAGCTCGCCAATTTCAAGGTGCCGAGGGATATCCGCTTCATGGACGCGCTGCCGCGCGAGGCCACTGGCAAGATCTTCAAGCGCAAGCTGCGCGACCTCTACCGCGAAGGACAACTTCGCTGAACGATGGAACGGTGAAGCCGAACGGCGTTTGAAACTAAGTTGCTGTTGCAAACGGCCGGCGATCGACGCAACGATGCCGGCGCATCTGAAGCCGGGATCATCGCCATGAACGCCACTGACTTCATCGTCATCCGCAACGATCTGCAGCAATGCAAGGTGATCGAGACGCGATTGCCCGATGCCGCGGGCCTGCCGGCCGATGCGCTGCTGGTGAAGGTGACCCGCTTCGCCTTCACCGCCAACAACATCACCTACGCCGTGATCGGCGAGCAGCTGAAATACTGGCACCTGTTCCCGGCACCCGACGGCTACGGCATCATCCCGGTGTGGGGGTTTGGCGAGGTGCTGGTATCGAAACATCCCATGATCGCAGTGGGCGAAACGCTGTTCGGCTATTTCCCGATGGCGACTCATCTGGTGATCGAGGCGGCCGATGTCAGCAAGCGTGGTCTGCGCGACGGCGCCGCGCACCGCCAGGAGGTCTCGCCGGTCTACAATGCCTATGCCCGCGTGTCCGGCGATCCGACCTATGCCGGCCAGCAGGGCGATTTCCGCGCGCTGCTGCTGCCGTTGTTTATGCTCTCGTTCCTGGTCGACGACGCCCTGGCCGAGAACGCGTTCTACGGCGCGCGCCGCGTCATCCTGTCGTCGGCCTCGAGCAAGACCGCGTTCGGGCTCGCCCATCTGCTGCACAGACGCGGCATCCGGGTGATCGGGCTGACCTCGAAGGGCAATGTCGATTTCGTCACCTCGCTCGGCTGCTATGACGAGGTCGTCACCTATGACCAGGTCGCCGCGATCCCGGCGGCTGAGGCTGTGGCCTATGTCGACATGGCCGGCAACAGCGCGCTGCGCGAGGCCCTGCACCGCCACTTCGGCGCGCAGATGGTCTATTCCGGCCGGGTCGGGCTCACGCATCGTGCGAGCGAGCCGGATGAGCCGACGCTGCCCGGCGCCAAGCCGGTATGGTTCTTCGCACCGGACCAGATCCGCAAGCGCGCCAAGGAATGGGGTCCCGGCGGCATCGACCAGCGGTTCGGCGCTGCATGGACGGAGCTCGTGCCGCATCTGCCCAACTGGCTCGATGTGGTTGAACGGCGCGGTCCGGCCGCGGTGCGCGAGGCCTACCTCGATACCCTGCAGGGCCGCGTTCCGCCGGATCAAGGCCTGATCCTGTCGCTGGCCGAATAGGCGATATCCCGTCACGCCCTTTCTGCGGCCTCGCCATTGGGTATAGGCTTGCAGCCAAGGGAACGCCGCCAAGAAGACGTCACCAAGGCGGCCGATGACGAGAAACGCTCAATGCTCGACAAGACGGACGATATTTCGGTCGCCGCCGACAATTGGCTTGTGCAGTTCGAGGATGCGCTGGCAGGCCCCGACGATGTGCTGCTGAAGCCGCTGTTCCATCCCGAGAGCTATTGGCGCGACGTGCTGGCGCTGAGCTGGAACATCCAGACCGTCAACCGTGCCTTTGCCATCATCGAGGAACTGCCCGCGCATGCGCGCCGCAGCGGGCCGCATGATTTCCGCATCGATGCCGAGCGCGCGCCGCCCCGCCGGGTGATGCGCGCCGGCACGAACGCAATCGAGGCGATCTTCAAGTTCGAAACCGCTGTCGGCCGCGGCCACGGCATCGTACGGCTGATCCCGGATGCTGCCGACGGCGATCGGCTGAAGGCCTGGACCTTGCTGACGGCGCTGGAGGAACTGAACGGATTCGAGGAGCAGCAGGGAAACACGAGGCCGCGTGGACAGGCCTATTCCCGCGACTTCCGCGGCCCTAACTGGCTCGACCTGCGCAAGGCATCCGCGGAATATGTCGGCCGCGATCCCGATGTGCTGGTGGTCGGCGGCGGACAGGCCGGGCTTGCGATCGCCGCGCGGCTGCAACAGCTCAAGATCGATGCGCTGGTCGTCGACCGCGAGGCGCGCGTCGGCGACAATTGGCGCAAGCGCTACCATGCGCTGACGCTGCACAACCAGGTGCAGGTCAATCACCTCCCCTACATGCCGTTCCCGCCGAACTGGCCGACCTACATCCCGAAGGACAAGCTCGCCAACTGGTTCGAATCCTATGTCGATGCCATGGAGCTGAACTTCTGGACCGGCACGGAATTCGTCGGCGGCAGCTACGACGAGGCAAGGGGACGCTGGACCATCGAACTGCGCCGTGCCGACGGCACGACGCGAAAAATGCAGCCGCGCCATGTCGTGATGGCGACCGGCGTCAGCGGCATTCCGAGCGTGCCTGATATCCCCTCGCTGAAGGCTTTCTCCGGCCAGGTGCTGCACTCCAGCGGCTACGCGGACGGCGAGCACTGGGCCGGCAAGCGCGCGCTGGTGATCGGCACCGGCAACAGCGGCCACGACATCGCGCAGGATCTGCACTCCTCCGGCGCCGAGGTCACGCTGGTGCAGCGCTCCTCGACGCTCGTCACCAATATCGAGCCGTCGGCGCAGCTGGCCTATGCTGCCTACAATGAAGGCTCGCTCGAGGACAGCGACCTGATCGCGACCTCGATGCCGCTCGCGCTCGCCAAGCGCAGCCATGTGCTGATGACCGAGCAGTCGAAGCAGCTCGACAGGCCGCTGCTCGACGGTCTCGCAAGCAAGGGCTTCAAGCTCGATTTCGGCGACGGCGGCACCGGCTGGCAATTCAAGTACCTCACCCGCGGCGGCGGCTATTACTTCAACGTCGGCTGCTCCGATCTCGTCGCGAGCGGCGCGATCGCCCTGAAACAATTTGCCGACATCGAGACCTTCGTGCGCGAAGGCGCACGGCTGAAGACCGGCGAGACGGTTGCCGCCGACCTGATCGTGCTCGCGACCGGCTACCGGCCGCAGGAAGAGCTGGTGAAGAGGCTGTTCGGCGAGGCCATGGCCGCGCGCGTCGGCCCGATCTGGGGCTTCGGCGACGGCCAGGAGCTGCGCAACATGTACACCCGCACGCCGCAGCCCGGCCTGTGGTTCATCGCCGGCAGCCTCGCGCAATGCCGCATCAACTCGCGCTATCTCGCGCTGCAGATCAAGGCGATCGAGGAAGGGCTGTTGCCGCGCGACGTCGGGCCGGTGGCGAAGCTACCGTAGCCAACATCGTCGTTCCGGGGCGATGCGCAGCATCGGACTTTGATGTGCAATTGCACATCTGAGAATCCATCAAGCCGCAATCTCTGCGGATAAATGGATTCCGGGCCCGCGCTTCGCGCATCCCGGAATGACGAAGGGAGGGAGACGAACAAATGCCAACCATCCTCGGCACCGGCGAGCATCGCTACCGCGTGGTGGAGAATTTCGCAAAACTCCCGGACGGCTGGAGCCTGACCGATGTCGCCTCCGTCGCGGTCGACAGCAAGGACCGTGTCTATGTCTTCAACCGCGGCGACCACCCGATGGTGGTGCTCGACCGCGAGGGAAACTTCATGAGGAGCTGGGGCGAAGGCGTGTTCGCGCGCGCCCACGGCCTGCATATCGATGCCGACGACAATCTCTATTGCACCGACGACGGCGACCACACCGTGCGCAAGTGTTCGACCGACGGCAAGGTGCTGCTGACGATCGGCATCCCGAACAAGCCGGCGCCGTTCATGAGCGGCGAGCCATTCCATCGCTGCACCCATACCGCGCTGTCGCCGAACGGCGAGATCTATGTCTCGGACGGCTACGGCAATGCCTGCGTTCACAAATACACGCCGGACGGCAGGCTGATCAAAACCTGGGGCGAGCCCGGCACCGATCCCGGCCAGTTCAACATCGTGCACAACATCGCGACCGACGCCGACGGCTGGGTCTATGTCGCCGACCGCGAGAACCACCGCGTCCAGGTGTTCGACGGCAACGGCAGATACGAGACGCAGTGGAACAATCTGCACCGGCCCTGCGCGCTGTGCTGCTGCGGCGGCGGCAAACAGCCGAACTTCGTGATCGGCGAGCTCGGCCCCGGCATGGCCGTGAACCGCAAGGTGCCCAATCTCGGCCCGCGGCTGTCGATCGTCGATGGCACCGGCAAGCGCATCGCCCGGCTCGGCGGCGAGCACGGACCCGGCGTCGAGACCGGCAAATTCCTGGCGCCGCACGGCATCGCGCTGGATTCGCGCGGCGACATCTATGTCGGCGAAGTCGGCGTCACCGACTGGAAGACCAGCTTTCCGGACACCGAGATGCCGGCCGCGGTGCGCGTGACGCGGTGCCTGCAGAAGCTGGAGAGAGTTCGGACGTAATGTCGAATACCCCTAACTCCGTCACCCCCGCGCAAAGGCTTCGCCTTTGTCGCTGGAGGAGCGCGCATCGCGCGCGTCTCGATGGGTCGACGGCCGGGCTGGTGGCCGCGCATCCTTCGAGACGCGCGTTCCGCGCTCCTCCAGCGACAAAGGCGAAGCCTTTGCGCGGGGATGACGGGGCAGGCAGCGGGCGCTGCGACTGAGATCAATCCCGCTTGATGCCCGCTGCCGCAATCAAATCTCGCCGATCACCTCGCGGCGGCGTAGCTCGGATTCTTCCGCGTAGCGCCGCATCGCGTGCGCTTCGGTGAGCAGGCCGATCGGCCGCCGGTCGCCGTCGCCTTCGACCACCGCGAGCGATTCCGCCTCGGCCGCGTCGAACACCGCGATCGCCTCCTGCACGTTCATGGCAGGATGCAGCACCACGTCGGCGTAGCGCAGGATGCCGGCAAGCCCCTTGTCGGCCTCGAGATCGGGCGCGTGCGCTTCCGCGACCAGCGCGAGCCCGGCATAGCGTCCATCGCTGTCAACCGCGACGACCTGGGTCTTCGAGCCGGGCGGGAATTCCTCGCGAAACGCCTCGATCGGCATCGCGGCGTTCACCGTCGTCATGTCCTGCCGCATCATCTTGCCGACCGTGAGATCGCGGATCCAGCCGATATCGGCGGCGCTGCGGATGGTCTCGCCGCGCAGGTGCAGCCGCCAGGTCGCGAACGAATAGCCGAACAGCTCGCGCGTGATCGTGGTCGAGATGATGACCGCGACCAGCACCGCGGTGGTGAGCCAGAGATTGCCGGTGGATTCCAGCGCGATGAACGACATCGTCAATGGTCCACCGATCACCGAGGCCGACAGCGCGCTCATGCCGATCACCGCATAGGCGTTGGGATCGAGGTTGAGCCCAGGCCACACGATATCGACGCCGGCCGCAAACAGCCGGCCGCCGAGCGCGCCCATGAACAGCGTGGCGAAGAACAACCCGCCGCGGAAGCCCGAGCCGAGCGACACGATCGAGGCCACCGCCTTCAGCGCGAACACGCCGGCGATGAAGGTGAGCGGCATCGCTACGATGCCGGCGAAGCGCAGCGCGCCATGCCCCGACGACATCACCTGCGGCGTCAGCAGCGCCATGGCGCCGACCGCAAGCCCGCCCAGCGCCGGCCGCAGCGGCGGCCAGAGCCGGGTCTTGGCAAGCAGCGTCTCGCACAGCGCCACCCCGCGCATGATCGCAATCCCGGTCAGGGCCGCCACCACGCCGAGCAGCGCGGCGATCGCAAGATCCCGTCCGAGCACGTCGCCGACGGTTCCGACGCCGACGCCGAGCGGCAGCGGCTCGAAGGCATGGGCGACGAAATAGCCGGCCACCGCCGCCACACCGACCGGGGTCAGGCTCGCCGGCGTATAGCCGCCGATCACAAGTTCGAAAGCGTAGAACGCGCCGGCGAGCGGCGCGCTGAAGGCCCCTGCGATTGCCGCCGCCGCGCCGCAGCCGACCATGATTCGCTGGTCGTTGCGGCGGAGATGAAAACCACGGCCGAGCGAGGCGGCCAGGCCACTGGAAAGCTGGGTGTAGCCGGCCTCGAGCCCGACCGAGCCGCCGACGCCGCTCGACCAGATCGTCTGCAGCGCCACGATCACGCTGCCGCGGAACGACATCCGGCCGCCATAAAGCGCGTTGGCCTCGATCGGGTCGATTTCCCGGGCCGGCCGGACCCGGAGCAGCAGCAGGAACGCTACTCCAAGCACCAGTCCGCCAACCGTGGGAACCACGAGCGCCCGCACGGGATCGATGCTGGGCTGGCTCGACAGCCGATCGCCCAGCGGCAGATTGAACAGCACCGAATGCAGTACCGTGACCAGGCTGCTCATGACCGCGACCACGAGGCCGCCAATGGCGCCAATCAGCAGCGCCAGCACCACGAGGCTCGTCTCGTGCGCACGCACAAATGCGCGCAACCGGCGCGGCGCCTCGAGATAGCTTGTGGTCGTGGTCATCGGCAGGGGTCCGTCACTGGCCGACAGGGCCTTGCGGCTCCCTTTACGGGCCTCGCGGGCGGGAGGCAATCGGGGCAGGAACATGGCAGGGCCCGGCGGATAAGCCGCTCATTGCTCTTCACAATCCCGTCACGCTGCCTGTAGTATGTGAGTGCATGCTGCTTCGCAGCTAATGGGAGATCAGGAGCGTTATTTGAACGCACATGTCTCGCAAGGCGGTTGGCCGGTGCTGGTCTTGAATGCGGACTTCCGGCCGCTGAGTTATTACCCGCTGTCGCTCTGGTCCTGGCAGGACGCGATCAAGGCGGTGTTCCTCGATCGTGTCAACATCGTCGAATATTACGACCGGGCGGTACGAAGTCCTTCCTTCGAAATCCAACTGCCGAGCGTCGTCTCCCTCAAATCCTTCGTCAAGCCGACCACCCACCCCGCCTTCACCCGGTTCAACGTTTTCCTTCGCGACCGATTCAGCTGCCAATATTGCCTGTCGGGCGACGACCTCACCTTCGATCACATCATTCCGCGCAGCAAGGGTGGCCAGACCACCTGGGAGAACGTCGTCGCCGCCTGCTCGCCCTGCAATCTGCGCAAGGGCAACCTGACGCCGCAGCAGGCCAAGATGTTTCCGAAGCAGACGCCCTACGCACCGACGGTGCATCAGCTCCACCGCAACGGCCGGCTGTTCCCGCCGAACTATCTGCATGAGAGCTGGCTCGATTATCTCTACTGGGATACTGAGCTCGATCCGTAGGGCGCGCTGGCGGCGCGGAGGATATGTGCCGAGACTTGTCGGAGCGGCACTCGTTCACGGATGAACGACGATCAGACCAAAGGTTGGTTGCGGCTGCAGCGCTGGCTCGTATTCCGGCACCGCGCCTTCGCCATGGCGTTGACGCGCGTTGCCGAAGTGAACGACGCCGTTATGCGCGGTGATATCTATGTCGGCGGCCTCGCCGGCGAGGACTGGAGCCGGTTGATGCACAACTTCGGTTGAGAGCGGGCAGCGCGCTGCGTCGAGAGGTTATCGCGCGATCGCCCGTCTTTGGCCAACGTGGGATTTGTTCGACGGTTGGAGCGCGTCATCAACGCGGCATCTGCCCATTGCTTTCCGGGCTGCCCAGCTCCGGCGCCGACTGTCCCGGCGGGAGGAGTTGCCCGGCCAGGACCACGCCGAGCATTGCGATCGCCGCCATCACGAGCGTCCAGCTGACGTACAGCTGGTGACCGATCAACGCGCCGCTCAGCAGCGGCGCGCAGATATTGGCGCCTGACATCAGCGATTGGTTGAGGCCCATGATCATGCCCTGCCGGTTGATCGCGGTGCTGCGCGACAGTTCGGCGGTCAGCGTGCTGCGGGCGAACATCATGCCGACGATGATCAGCGTCAGGAAGGCCACAAGCAGGCTGATCCGGTCAGCGAACGCAAGTCCGACCAATCCGGTCGCCATGCAGGCGAACGCCGCCAGGACAATGATGCGGTCGGAAGCGAAGATATTCGCACGCGTGATCAGGGCACACTGCACGACCATGTTGATGAAACCGGCATAGGCGAACACGGCGCCGAGTTCGCGGGCGCCGAAGGCATGCCCGTTCCAGCTGAACCGCGCCGACAGGAACAGGCCGATCTGCGACAGGAACATCGAATTCACGAAGAAGAACACGATGAGCAGACCGAGCACGCGCCACGCATAGCGTATCCCGACGATCGTGCGCGCCGGCGTCGGCTCCGGCACCCGCTGCTGATAGAGCGGCTCTGCGGCCGGATGATCCGGCGACAGCAGAACGATCGTGGCAACGATGCTGATCAGCGACAACGCTGCGGCAGCCCAGACCGGCGCGGTGTCGCCGTAGTGGACAAGGAGGCCCGACAGCGCGGGGCCGACCAACAAGCCGGTCCCGATTGCGCCGCTGGTCATGCCGAGCGCCTGCTTGCGGGCCTGCGGCGCGCTGTGCTCGGCCGCATAGGCGTGCGCCACCGAGATGTTGCCGGATGTCAGCCCGTCGATGATGCGGGCCAGGAACACAAGCGCCAGATTGCCCGCGATGGCCAGCAGAACGAAGCCGACGCAGGTGCCGATCTGGCTCACCACCAGCACCTTGCGGCGGCCGTAGCGGTCGGAGAGCACGCCGACGATCGGGCCGGCGATCAGCTGACACAACGCATAGACCGAGATCAGCGCACCGATCACGAACGGGGTCGCGCCAAGCCGCTGCGAGTAGAACGGCAGCAACGGCAGGATGATCCCCAACCCCGTCGCATCCACGGCGACGACGATGAAGGTCGGGACCAGCGCCAGGCTGCTGTCGCCCCGAAATTCTTCGCCCGCTCCTGCCGTGGAGCCCGTGCCCATTGCCGCTTGCTCGATCGCTTTTACGTGATCACCAGGAATATTCCAGGCTATATAGTTGCAGCCTAATAGTTTGCATCCTATCTAATTTGCATGCCTCCTTCGCAATCCCATATCCACGCCGAGATCGGCCGCCTGATCACCAGGCTCGCCCGGATCTGGCGTCGCGAGTCGGATCAGGCGCTGTCTGATCACGGCCTGTCCTACGCGACAGCGATTCCGCTGCTCGTGCTGTCGCGGCAGGGGGAGAACGTCCGCCAGGGCGTGCTCGCCGACGAACTGGGGATCGAGGGGCCTTCGCTGGTGCGGCTGATCGATCTGCTGCAGTCCGAAGGCCTGGTCGAGCGTCGCGAGGACCCGACCGATCGGCGCGCCAAGACGCTGCATCTCACCGAGGCCGGCGACGCCAAGGTCGAGGAGACCAACCGGGTACTGCGCCGCGTGCGGGCCAGCGTGCTGAAGGATATCGGCAGCGAGGAACTTGCGGTAACCTTCGAGACGCTGCAGCGCATCGAGCAGCGAGCAAGCCGCCTGCAAGATGCCAAGAGCGCTGCAGCCAAGACCGCTGCAGATAAGACCGCTCCAGAGGCGAAATAGTCATGCGCGCGGAAGAGCCGTTCCTGATCCGCCACGCGGATCTCATCTTCGCGTTGAAGACGTTCGCCGCGTCGATGCTGGCGCTTGTCATCGCATTGGCGATCGATCTGCCGCGGCCCTATTGGGCGATGGCGACGGTCTATATCACGTCGCAGCCGCTGGCGGGCGCGACCAGCTCGAAGGCTTTCTTCCGCGTGATCGGCACCCTGGTCGGCGCGAGCATGACGGTCGCCCTGGTGCCGAACCTGATCAATGCGCCGGAGCTGTTGTGCCTCGCGATCGCGCTCTGGGTCGGACTTTGCCTTTATCTGTCGCTGCTCGACGGCACGCCGCGTAGCTATGTCTTCATGCTGGGCGGATACACCGTCGCGCTGATCGGCTTTCCGTCGGTGGCCGACCCGGGCAGCATTTTCGATGTCGCGCTGGCGCGGGTCGAAGAGATCTCGCTCGGCATCATTTGTGCCAGCCTGGTGTCGACAGTGGTATTTCCGCGCAGCGTCGCGCCGGCGGTCGGCGGCCGCGTCAGGGGCTGGCTGTCGGATGCGCGCCGCCTCTCCCGCGACGTGCTGCTCGATCGCGGGACCAGCGAGACGCGCCGGGCCCAACGCCTTCGCCTCGCGACCGACATCGTCGAGATCGATACGCTAATGACCCATGTCGCCTATGACCGGCTGGCCGACGCCGGCACCGTGCGCGGCCTCGGCGAGGTCCGGCTGCGCATGCTGATGCTGCTGCCGATCATCACGTCGATCGAAGACCGGCTTGCCGGGCTCGGCGAAGCGGCGCTGCAAAGGCAGCCGGAGCTGCGGCACCTGATCGGCGATCTCGCCGCCTGGATCGTGGACGACGATCGCCAGCGGCAATCCGGCGACGAGATCCGCGCTGCGATCGCCGCGCGGCAATCTGCCCTCGACGGCCTCGCGCCGCGGGAGCGCATCATCACCATCAGCCTGCTGCTCCGGCTCCGCGAGTTGGTCGACATCTCGGCCGACTGCCGCGCAATCGGCGATGCGATTGCCGCGGGCCGGGATATCTCCACCATCCCGCTGGCGTTCCACCCGGAGTCGGGCGCGGCGCCAGTCCGTCATCGCGACCACGGCATGGCGCTGTGGTCAGCCGCGGGGGCGGCAGTGGCCATCCTGATCTGCTGCGGCCTGTGGATTGCAACCGGCTGGGCCGATGGCGCCTCGGCGCCGATGATGGCCGCGGTCGCCTGCTCCTTCTTCGCCGCGCAAGACGAGCCGGCGCGCAGCATCCGGGCCTTCGGCCTGTTTTCGCTGGTCGCGATCGTCGTCGTCGCGATCTATCAGTTCGCGCTGGTGCCGGGCATCTCCCATGTCGAGGTTCTGATCGCCGCGCTGGCGCCGACCTTCCTGCTGTACGGCTTCCTGATCGCGCGGCCGAAAACCGCGCCGATCGGCATGGCGCTCGCCGCCAACACCGCGACGCTGCTGGCGCTCCAATCGACCTACAGCGCGGATTTCGCCAGTTTTGCCAACACGTCGGTCGCCTTCTTCCTCGGTGTCGTGATCGCCGAGATCGTGACGCGGGTCGCGCGCGGCGTCGGCGCCGAATGGATCGCCAAGCGACTGATGACGTCGGGCTGGCAGACGCTTGCGGTCGCGGCCGAGCGGCGTGGCCACGGCGACCGGGCGCAGTTTGCCGGCCTGATGCTGCATCGGCTCGGCCTGTTGGTGCAGCGCATCGCCTTTATCTCCGAAAGCGACCGCCGCGATGCCGACAGCCTGGTCCAACTGCGCATCGGGCTCAACATCATCGACCTCAGGCGAGCTCGTTACGGCCTCGGCGCATCGACCGTGCGCGCCATCGACGACATGCTGGACGCCCTCGCGGCGGCATTTCGCGCCCATGCGGACGAGGCAATGCCGGCCGAGCTGCTGTCGTGCATCGATGCGGCGCTCGCCGCGGTCGTCAAGGATCCCAATGAGCGCGCGCGGGACGATGCATTGCTCGGCCTCGTCGGCATCCGCCGCGGCCTGTTTCCGGATGCACCCGCGTATCGATCGCAGCCCGAGGAGAGTTTTGCTGCATGAGAT
>NZ_CANSMR010000035.1 GCF_947648125.1 uncultured Bradyrhizobium sp.
CGCGCGCGAGCAGCCGCAGCGGCAGCCCGACCAGGCCGGACGAATGCGCCAGCATGCGCTCGATGGCGAGATGCGTCTTGCCGGTGTTGGTCGGCCCCAGCACCGCAGTGACGCCTGCGCCGGGCACGCGGTCATTTCCGAACGAAGTTGAGAAAGCCATATTTTGCAGGTGTTTCTTTTATTGTCCGGCAGCTGTCAGCCGTCATTGCGAGCGAAGCGAAGCAATCCATTTCGCGTGCGCGTCGGCACGATGGATTGCTTCGTCGCTGCGCTCCTCGCAATGACGCGGAAATCCGGAAACTGATCGATCATGGGCATCATCTGAGGCGAATCTGTCTCACAATGCGACGCTTTCTGCGCCGCCCTTAAGCTTCGGAACGAGTCTAGAACGAATCGCGGCCGAATCGGTGACTCCATTCCAGACCTGAAACGTTCACCGCAACATCTCGGGCAGGCTGACGGCGGCGGCACTAGATCAAGTTTGAGAGGGCTCCACAAGCACAGGATATGCGGACTGAATTCCTTAAGTTCCAGGGGCCGGCGAGTCGAATCAGAAGCGGACAAGAGTCAACTGGATTCCGGTGACGTTTGTTGCATTTCCTCGCGCTCGCGCAGCGCCTCCGAAGTACCCCCCCTGTGGAGAGGGTGGCGCCGCAGGCGCCGGGTGAGAGGTCTGCCTCCGCGGAGAGAACCCCTCATCCGGCGCGGACTGCGCATAGCCGATGCGCAGCATCGGCGTCCTTTTAACAACGGCGGCCAGTGGGCCGCCTATGGCCACCTTCACCCACAAGGGGAGAAGGGAAGAGATCCCCTACTGCGTCTTCGCCACGCGCGGCGGCGCGGCAGTGGTGACGAACGAGGTGGCTTCCAGCATGGCCTGGCCGAGCGGGGTCGGGATCGTCATGCGGAACGGCACCAAGAGGCGGGTGCCCGCGATCGGCACGAAGGCGATCTCGATGTTGCGCTGGGCGGCGAGATATTTGATGACAGGGCGATCCGGGATGTAGCCCGAGATCGGCACGAAATAGAGCGCGCAGACCAGCGCGGGGCCGTGATAGCCGCGCTCGGCTTTCACGATCTCGACCCGCTTGAAATCGAGCTTGAGGTCATAGCGCATGCGGCCGTCGAACACGCCGGCGCCGGTGCGGCAGACATCCGGGCTCATCAGTTCGGCATTGCCGGGCGCGCGCAGGAACGAGCCGGTCATCGGATCGAACACGTTCTTCTTCTGCGCGTCGGAGACCGGCAGACGGTCGGCATCGACCGGCGGCTCCGGCTCGATGGTGGATTCCTTGATGCCGCCAGCGGCCAGCACCATCCGGATCGTCTCGGATTTCTTCGAGGTGGTGGTGGTCGCGGTGTAGGAGGAGGCGACCAGCGCGCCGTTGACGACGCGGCCCTGCGAGGCACCCGCGCCGCTGCCGCCGGAGAACGCCTTCAAGAGGCCCGCGGTGCCGCCCTGCGCCGAGGCTGAGAAGGTGTCGTCGCCGATTTCGATGGTCCAGGTGCCCTTGCCGACCGGGATACCGGCGAGCGTCGCCTCATAATGGGCGTCGAGCCGCCCTTGCGCGCTCGCGCGCTCGGCGCAAAACAGCAAGAGGGCACCAGCGCACAGGCCGATGAGCCGGCCGAGCGGGGGCAAAAGGGCAATGGCGGTGGTCACTTAACCTACCTGACGGTCCTGCTATCGGCGCTCTGTTCGCTGTCCATTTGGTCCTTCAATTCGGCCGGACAACGCGCGCATCTGTTATGGAACCAAGACTTGCAGCCGAATACGCCCTTTATATGGTTGCCATATCCGCCGTTAAGTGGCTGGAAGCGCTTATGAACCGCCTTTTCCCGGGACGGTTATGCGGCGATATAATCTTGACGCTCGGGTATTCTCCCCCTATACACCCGCGGTTCCTGGAAAATGGACGCGAATTCAAAACCCCCGCGCGGGCCGCGTGATCGCACGTGCTGCCGGAAGCGGGGATGCAATAAGGATTTTGTAAGATGTCCCGGCGCTGCGAACTGACGGCCAAGGGCCCCCAGACGGGCCACAAGGTGAGCCACTCCAACATCAAGACCAAGCGGCGCTTCCTGCCGAACCTGGCCAACGTGACCTTCATCTCGGATGCGCTCGGCCGCAACGTGCGCCTGCGCGTCTCGACCAATGCGCTCAAGAGCGTCGACCACAACGGCGGCCTCGATGCCTACCTGCTCAAGGCCAAGGCCGACGTGCTGTCGCCCCGCGCGCTGGATCTTAAGCGCGCGATCGAGAAGAAGGTCGGCAAGCCGGTGTTCGTGAAGAAGGCGAGCTGAGCTCAACCGAACGCGGAATACGCGGAGAGAGTTTTGAACGGCCGGGTCGGATGACCCGGCCGTTTTTGTTTGGCCAACAGGCTACCGAGATGATCGCTCTGTTGCATGCGTCGCACATTGATGTCGTGAGCGCTGGACCAATTTCGGAAAGCAACACGCGAGCTCTCGCGTTAAGCGACGCATCAGTGCATTTCGTCGACTCGGCATCGAAGCATCGAATTGAAATCTAGACCGCGATCGAGGCATGACGCGAAGTGGAATCTTCTTTGCGTAATGACCCACGAAGTAAAATCATCCATCGCTCTGCGTGAGGAGAGATGGATCGTTCCGCCAAGGCTTCCGCCTTTGCTAAGCTACGGCGCGACAAGCCTCGCGATGACGGCGTCGCCATGGTTGCAACACGTCCGCTGACACCTGTTGCCAATGACAGCGGTGTCATCGCTTCCATCACGCGCACATCACACGAATCTCTGCTTGGTGCGCCGTTCGCGCGTGAAGAAAGCCTTAACGCACACGCCATGCACAGCGAAGAAAGCCTCTAAATCACGGCAAAAACGGCGTGTCGCAGCGCTGTTAATCACAACCTCACGCGATCGATCACGAGCGCATGAGGCGCATGCAAAACGCCACGATCTCTTCCAACTCATGGTGTGCAAACAAGCCGTCCGACACGAATGCGATTCGACGAGGGTCGCCCCCGCGTCGCTCGAAGACCGTGAGGGACATCACGGCCGGCACAACTGATTGTGAGGCATGTGCGCCGCACTCTTGGGAAGAAGCCTGGCCGTTCTTACATCACGTCCAAAGAACGACCCCAATAAAGGAATTGGTCAATGCAAGTTCGCGCAGCCGATACGCGCGGAAGACTGGTGCCTGCGCTCGCAACCGCCGCCGTGGCGGTGCTGGCCACGGCAATCCTCGTCATCCTCGAATTCAACCCGCCCCGCGATGTGCAGGCCGCGGCCGAGCCCGGCATGATCACCTCCGCCGCCGCCAGCAGAGCCGGCGCCACCGTGCTTCCGACCGATCCGGTCACGACCGGCAGCGTGCGCTACCGCTGAGGGCTCGTCATCGTCGTCCCGGCCGAGTGCGCAATTGCGCACGGGGGCCGGGACCCATTACCCCGGCTGTCTGTTTGGTGCGATGCTGGGGCGACATTCCATGTAGCGGCAAACATTAGTGGTTATGGGTCCCGGCCTTCGCCGGGACGACGGTAGTAGTTTCACCCCGCCGCATTTTCGCATCCCTGCCCCGGCGTCTCGTCGCAAGCCTGCCTCCCTCGACCTGCGTAAGCTCTCCCTCGCGAACAATAAGAACGCCACAGGGAGGCTCACGATGATCTGCAAGGCCATCACGGCAGCACTCGCGCTTGCAATCGCATCACAGGCGCACGCCGCCGAGAAGAAATACGGGCTAGGCGCCAGCGACACCGAGATCAAGCTCGGACAGACCTCGCCCTTCTCCGGCGCGGCATCGGCCTACAGCGTGATCGCGAAGACGCAGGCCGCCTACTTCAAGATGATCAACGACCAGGGTGGCGTGAACGGGCGCAAGATCAATCTGATCACGCTCGACGACGGCTACTCGCCGCCGAAGACGGTGGAGCAGACCCGCAAGCTGGTCGAGCAGGAGGAAGTCGCCGCGATCCTCAATCCGCTGGGCACGCCGACCGGCCTTGCGGTGCGCAAATATCTCAACGACAAGAAAGTGCCGCAGCTGTTCGTCGGCGCCGGCGCCACGCTGTGGGGCGACTATCTGCATTATCCGTGGTCGATCGGCTTCCAGCCGTCGTACCAGGCCGAGACCGCGGTCTACGCCAAATATGTGCTGACCAACAAGCCGGACGCCAAGATCGCGCTGTTCTACCAGAACGACGACGCCGGCAAGGATTACGGCAACGGGTTCAAGAAGGGCTTGGGCGCAGAGAACACCGCCAAGATGGTGGTGGCGGAGACGACCTATGAATCGACGGACCCTACGGTCGACAGCCAGATCGTGAAGCTGAAAGCCTCCGGCGCCAACGTGCTGTTCATGCACGCGATCCCCAAGCAGGCGGCGCAGGCGATCAAGAAGATCGGCGAGATCGGCTGGAAGCCCGACATGTTCTTCCTCGCGGCGACCTCGACCTCGGTGTCCTCGGTGCTGAAGCCGGCCGGCTTCGACTACTCCAAAGACATCATCTCGTCCTACTCGCTGAAGGATCCGAACGATCCGCAATGGAAGGCGGATCCGGACGTGATCGCCTGGCAGGACTTCATGAAGAAGTACTTCCCTGACGGCAATCTGCAGGATCAGCTGATCGTCTACGGCTATGTGGTGGCGGAGGCGACGGTGCAGGTCTTGAGGCAATGCGGCGACGACCTCACCCATGAGAACATCATGAAGCAGGCCGCCAACCTCGACATCGCGCTGCCGATGTTCCTGCCCGGCATCAAGGTGAAGACCTCGCCGACCGACTACTTCCCGGTCGAAGCGATGCGGCTGCAAAAGTTCAACGGCGAGACCTGGCAGCTGTTCGGCGACACGATCGGGAATGATTGAGGCATGTGATTGAAGGCTGAACCATCCACATCGTCGTCCCGGCGCAGGCCGGGACCCATTACCCCGACTGAATGTGTGGCGCGACGCTGGGGCCGCAGCCCGCTCCAACAACAGGCTGCGGTGGTTATGGGTCCCGGCCCCCGTGCGCAATTGCGCACTCGGCCGGAACGACGAGGAGGTTAGACTCCCCTTGCCAACAATGGCTGGTGCGACGGGAGACTAGACTCCCTTCTCCAACAGCACCTTGAAATCCGCCCGCGCGCGTTGCGCTTCGGCGCGCGCGGCCTCCGAGGCATCGCCGAGGCCGAAGTAACCGTGAATCAGGCCTTCGCCGGTATGATACGCGACCTGCACGCCGGCCGCCTGCAACGCCTTGGCATAGGCATGGCCCTCGTCGCGCAGCGGGTCGAACCAGGCGGTGGTGACGACCGCCGGCGCGACACCGGCGAGAGACTTCGCACGCAGCGGCGAGACGCGCCAGTCGGACCCCTCAGCCTTGTTCGCGAGATAATGTCCCGCGAACCACTGCATCGTCTCGCGCGTCAGGAAGTAACCCTCGGCATTCTCGGCGCGCGACGGAAATTTCGCGTTCTCGCCCGCATCGGCATAATTGCCTGCTACGTCGGTGACGGGATAGACCAGCAATTGCCCGGCGAGCCCGATGCCGGCGTCGCGGCAGGCGAGCGCCGTGGTGGCAGCGAGATTGCCGCCCGCGGAATCGCCGGCGACGCCGATGCGGGAGAGATCGCCGCCGAATTCGGCGAGCCGCGCGATCACGTCGCGGATCGCGGCGAAGGAATCCTCGAACGCGCCGGGAAAGCGCGTCTCCGGCGGGCGGCGGTAATCGACCGAGATCACCACAGCGCCGGTCTCGATCACGAGGTTGCGGGCCTGGCGGTCATGGGTCTCGAGATCGCCGGCGACCCAGCCGCCGCCGTGGAAGAAGATCACGGTCGGCGCCGTGCCGCTGCCATTGCGATAGAGCCGCGCCGCGAGTTTGCCGGCAGCGCCCGCGACCTCGATGTCGCGTGCCACATCGACCGGTGGCGGCGGCACCGCGGCGCGCGCATCGGCCAGTGCGCGCAGCGAATCGCGGCAGCTCTGCGGCGTCATGGTTGCGGGATCGCGCAGCGGCAGCAGCGGGATGATCTTCTCAATGACGGGATCGAGCGGAAGCGGCATGGGAATCCTTTAGGTCAGTGCTTGCAGGTCAGTTCAGATGCTTGGAAAGCGTGCCGGCCTCGATCGCTGATATTTGCAGCGCGATGAAGCGGCTGTAGATGCGGGCCTGCGAGAAGGCGCCGCCGGTGAACCAGAGGCCGGGCTGGGGCGTGCGCGTCCACATGTTGCGCAGCTCCTGCGTCGCATCGTCAAAGCCCCAGACGCGGCCAACGCGCGCTGCGACATCGTCGCCGAACAGCCTGCCGACCAGGTGGTCAGGACCCTTGTAGCCGGTGGCGAGCACGAACAGCTCGGCGTTCAGCGCAGTGCCGTCCTTCAGCGCGAGGCCAGAGGCGGTAAAGCCCGTGATGTCGGCGGCCTGGATCAGGCGGATCTTGCCGTCGGCGATCAGCTCGGAGCAGCCGACATTGAAGTAATAGCCGCCGCCGCGGGAGCGGAACTTGAGCGGCCAGCCGGTGCCGTCCTCGCCGAATTCGAGCCGGAAGCCGGCGCGCTCCAGCCGAGACAGCAGGGGTGCATCGAGCCGCTTCACCTCGTCGGTGATGATCTTGTGCGCGGTCTTCATGACCGGCAGCGGCACGCCGGAATTGAGGATGTCGCGCACCTCGATCGGCGGTCCGTCGCCGAGATAGGTCTTGTCGTAGAGCTGCGCCGGCTCGACATTGACCACCATGGTCGGGCTGCGCTGGATCATGGTGACATTGGCGCCGGCGGCGTGCAGCTCCTGGCAGATGTCATGCGCGCTGGTGCCGGTGCCGAACACGACGACCGACCGCCCTGCCCATTCACGGCCCGCCGCGAACGCGCTGGAATGCAGCACCTTGCCGCCGAACCGCTCGATGCCTGCGATGGTCGGGACGTTCGGCGTGCCGCTGACACTGGTCGCGAGCACGATGTGTTTAGGATGCAGCGTGCGCGGGCCGTCGCTCCGCTGCAGCGTCACCGTCCAGCGTTGCGTGGCTTCGTCATAGCGCGCGCCTTCGAACGAAGTCTCGGTCCAGAAGTTGAGCTCCATGATGTCGACATAGCTTTCCAGCCAGTTCGCGATCTTGTCCTTCGGGATGTAGTCCGGAAAGGTCGGCGGGAACGACAGGTAACGAAACAGATTGACCGGCGTCTTGTTGTGCAGCTTGAGGCCGCGATAGCGCAGCCGCCAATTGTCTCCGATGCGCCGCTGGCGATCGACGATCAGGGCATCGAGCCCGATCCGCTTGCACTCGACGGCGGCCGCGATGCCGGCATGGCCACCGCCGACGATCAGGACATCGGGCTCGCGATCGGCATAGGCGCGCGAGGCCCGCCGCTGCTCCAGCCAGTCGGGTGCGGCGAAATCGCGCGCGTGGGATTGCTCAGTGGCGTGTTTGCCGCGCGCGTCGCAGATGCGGTCGAAGTCAGGCATCGTGGAGAACGTCCACGCCGCGGAATTTCCGCCCCTATCATGCAACAGACGGATCGCCCCGGTACCGGGACCATTCGATGTGTCGAAGGTGAAGACCGCCTCGATCACCTCGCGTCCGGCCACCACGGCGCGCCGCGGTATCAAGGCACGGTCATCGAGACGAAATCCACGCGCGTTGACCGCGGCGGCGCGCTCCAGCAACTCGGCGACCACGCTCCGTTGCTCGCTAAAGGTCGCGAAACACCAGGAGATGCCGAAGATGTTGCGCCAGTGGCTCTCGGGCGCAAACAGCGAGGCAAGAGCATCAAGGGAGCGGCTCGCAAGCACCGCATCCAGCGCGGCGATCCAGCGCTCGGCCAAGAGTTCAGGCGCGTCCTCTGTAGCCGGGTTCAGTTTGTCCAGCATGATCGTGCTTTCTCGGGAGCAGTTGCCGTCTATCTGACAACATGCTCCCGAAAAGCACAACCATCATGCGACGTGTTGCTGCAGCGACGCCGGCTCGGCCTCGGGCTCTTCACTGGCGGTCTCGGCCTGCGGCGCAGGCGCGGCGGCAAGTTCCTTGGCGAGCGCGGTAGCGCCGACATAGTCCGTCTTGCCGGTGCCGAGCAGCGGCACCTTGTCGACGACGCGGATGTCGGCCGGCACCGCGAGCTCGGACGCGCCGACGCTCTTGGCCTGGCGCTGCATCGCGGCGCGGTCGGCATTCCTCTCGGTGGTGAGCAGCACGATGCGTTCGCCCTTGCGCGCATCGGGGATCGAGACCGCGACCGACATCGCCTGCGGCCACAGCGCCGATGCCATCGTCTCCACCGCGGAGAGCGAGACCATCTCGCCCGCGATCTTGGCAAAGCGCTTGGCGCGGCCCTTGATCGCGATGAAGCCCTGCGCGTCGACCGTGACGATGTCGCCGGTGTCGTGCCAGCCTTCGGGCAGCGGCTCGAGCACGCCGGGGTTTTCGGCGCGGAGGTAGCCGAGCATCACGTTCGGCCCCTTCACCGAAAGGCGGCCGCCTTCCTCGATGCCGGGGACCGGATCGAGGCGGTACTGCATCAGCGGCGAGATCCGGCCGACGGTGCCCTGGCGGTTCGCCATCGGCGTGTTCATCGCCAGCACCGGCGCGGTCTCGGTGACGCCGTAGCCCTCGAGAATGCGGATGCCGTAGCGTTCCATATAGATCTGCCGTGTGCGCTCCTTCACCGCTTCCGCGCCGGCAATGACGAGCCGCAGCGTGCGGAAATCATAGGCATGCGCAGAGCGGGCGTAGCCGGTGAGGAAGGTGTCGGTGCCGAACAGGATGGTCGCGCCGGTCTGGTAGATCAGCTCGGGCACGATCCGGTAGTGCAGCGGCGACGGATACATGAAGATCGGAATGCCGCCGAGCAGCGGCATCATCATGCCACCGGTCAAACCGAACGAGTGGAACACCGGCAGGACGTTGAACACCTTGTCGTTGGCATTGGCATCGACTCGCGCCAGCGCCTGCGCCGCATTTGCGAGGATGTTGCGGTGGGACAGCACGACGCCCTTCGGGGTGCCTTCCGAACCCGAGGTGAACAGGATGACCGCGGGATCGTTGGCCTCGCGGGCGACGCGCGGCGCGATGCCGGCGCGGAAGCCTGCGATCTTGTCGGCAAGGCCAATGCCGGCCCTGACGTCCTCGAGATAAATGACGCGCGCCTGGCCCACCATCGCCGTGATCAGCTTGTCGAGCTTGCCCTTCTCGATGAAGGCCTGCGAGGTCAGCACGGTCTTCACCTGTGCCGCCTTCATCGCGGCCAGTACGTTGACTGGACCTGCCGAGAAGTTGAGCATCGCCGGCACGCGGCCGATGGTCTGCAGCGCCATGAACACCACGGCAACGCCGGCCGAATTCGGCAGCAGCACGCCGACGTTCTCGCCGACGGCGGTGCCCTGCTCGAGCTTGCGGCTCAACACCTGCGCGCCGAGGATCAGCTTGCGATAGGTCAGCTTGGTGCCGAGCGCGTCCTCAATGATCGGCTTGCCGGTGTCGCGGTCGCGATAGGCATGGCCGAGGCCCTCGAACAGCGTCTGGTCGAGCATCGCGTTCTGCACCATGGCGTCGATCATGACGTCCTGCAGCGCGGCGCCGGCAGCGTTGCGGCGCGCCTTGCCCTTCAACGACTGGTCGATCGGCAGCTTCACCGGCGGCAGGATCGAGATCGTCACCTTGGGGAACCAGGAGCGCTTGATCTCGCCATTCTTGAGATAGCTGAGATGTGAACGCTGCGCGCCCTCGATGCGGACCGGAACGACGACCGCATCGGCCTTGTCGGCGATCATCGCGGTGCCGTCATAGACCTTCATCAGCGAACCGGAGACCGTGATGCGCCCTTCCGGGAAGATCACGACCGGCTCACCGGCGGCGACCAGCTTGATCAGGTCGCGCGCAGCCAGCGGCTTCGACGGATCCATCGTGTAGTGCTTGATCATCTTCAGGAACGGCTTGGCCCACCACGCCTTGGCGATGCCGGTGTCGACCGCGAAGCTCGCGTCGATCGGCAGCATGGCGTGCAGCAGCGGGCCGTCGACCAGGCTGACATGGTTGGGCGCGATCAGCATCCGGGTGCCTGCGGGCGGCAGGTTCTCCATGCCGCGCACCTCGAGCCGGAACAGCGCCCGGAACAGCAGCGCGCCGAAATCGCGCACGCCCTCCTTGCCCCACTTGGTCAGCACGAACCAGACGGTGCCGAAGCTCGCGATCGCCAGGCCGAAGAAGATCCAGGCGATCGGCAGGCCGGCAGCTTGCAGCGCGCCGACGAACACCGCGCCGGCAACCATGAAGCCTGCCTGCAGGATATTGCCGGCGGCGATGATGCGGGCGCGCTCGGACGGCGCGGTCCAGGCCTGCACGGCGGCAAACGACGGCACCACGAACAGACCGCCGCCGAACGCGAACAGGAAGAAATCAGCCAGCATGCGGAAGCCGCCGAACGAGGCCGCGAACGCCGCCGCGGTGACGTCCTTGCCGAGCGAGGTGGTGGCGATCGCCCAGGCGAGGTCGATGCCGATCACGCCCATCACAATGGCGCCGATCGGCACCAGCGCGAGATTCGGACGAACATGGCTGAGCTGCGCGGCGAACAGCGAACCGGCGGCAATGCCGATCGCGAAGACGGCGAGGCACAGCGTGACCACGCCTTCGGTGCCGCCGACGCCTTCCTTGATCAGCGCGGGCAGCAGCGACAGCACGATCGCGCCGACCATCCAGAACCAGGACACGATCACCATGCCGTCCCACAGCCGCTGCTCGGCATAGAGCGACTTCAGCAGGCGGACCGTCGAGGTCCAGGGATTCTTGGTGATCGGCAGATCGGGCGCGGAGGGCTGCGTCACCGGAATGCGCGAGGCAAATCCCCAGGACAGCACCGACAGGCCGACCACGGCGGCACAGATCCAGCCCATGTGGCTGGCGCCGGCGACGAACATGCCGCCCGCGATGGTGCCGATCAGGATCGCCATGAAGGTTGCGCCCTCGACCAGCGCGTTGCCGGTCGCGAGTTCGGAGACCGACAACTGGTCAGGCAGAACAGCATATTTCACTGGGCCGAACAGCGCCGCGACGATGCCGAACAGCGCCAGCGCGATGAACAGCAGCGGGATCGAATGGGTGAAGAAGCCGGCGGCCGCGAAGGCCGCGGCGAAGATCTCGAAGAACTTGAGCCGGCGCGCGACGATGGACTTGACGAAGCGATCGGCGAGCTCGCCGCCGAGTGCCGACAGCACGAAGAACGGGGCGATGAAGACCGCGCCGGCGAGCTGGACCAGCGCCGGCCCCTGCTCATTGGCGATGCCGTACAGCAGCATGATGACCAGCGCGTTCTTCAGCACGTTGTCGTTCAGCGCCGAGCAGAACTGCGACCAGAACAGCGGCGCGAAGCGGCGGGACGTCATCAATTCCTTGATCATGACCGGTTCCTTGGGTTAGCGCGCAGGGCGCTGGCAGGTCTGCGAATTCGCGTGGCAGAGAATGGTGAGCGTGGTGAAATTGACGGAGATGCCGCAGCCTTTAGTCTTTTCCGCAACGTATCGGTTCGAACCGGCGCACATCCGCTGGCGCCGGGCCGGCGAGACATTGCCCGCCAGAGATGTACGAGACCTTATCCGGACCTGGGGTTGATAAATCTCGAAACGGCTCGCGAGGGACATGGTGAGCGCTTTGTTGAGGTTTCGGCGACAATTGCGGAGTGGGCGCGTCAGGTCAGGTCGCTCAAGCCGCCGAACGGCGACCAGCGGCAGTTGCGTGACCTGCACCGGTTGCCACGCTGGGCCGCCTGGCGCGGCGCGCGCCGATCGGCGCGCTGCTGCTCCAGGACACCTGCGACGTCGCAGGCGCGGGCGATCCGCTCGATCGGCGCAGTCGCCAGCGCCAAGATGGCGCGGCCAAAGCCCTTCACGAGCTCGATCGCGTCATCGACAAAGGTGGTGGTCAATCGAAGTGCTAGGGTCTGCATGTGGCCTCCTATGCCAACTTGAGCAACGCTCAAATTAGTAGCTCGAAAATGAACATTGTTCAAGAAGAATCGCGACGGGACCGAAAAAAACTTCAGCGGCGAGTTCTGCTGATCGAGATCGCGCGCCGGTATATTGCGACTAAAGGCTTGAGATCATTGAAAGTTCGCGATGTCGCCGAGGCCGCCGGCTGCTCCATCGGCAGCGTCTATAATGAGTTCGGCGACTTCGACGGCCTGATCCTGACCGTGAACCGGGAGACCGTGCAGGCGCTGACCGCACGGCTCAAGGCAGTCCCGGCCGACGATCCCCTGCGCCAGCTGCACGGGCTTGCGGACGCCTATCTCGGCTTCGCCACCGAGCACGCCAATCTGCTGCGCTCGCTGTTCGAGCATCGGATGGAGGACGACCGGCCGTTTCCGGAAGATATCCTGGCGATGGTGATGGATGCGTTCGCACTGATGCACGCGCCGCTGGTGCGGCTGTTGCCGGGTCGCGATCCCGACGACGTCGCGCTGCTGTCGCGGATGATGTTCTCCGCGGTCCACGGCATCATCTCGCTCGGCCTCGAGGAGCGCATGGTCGCGGTGCCGCCGGAGATGTTGCGCGAGCGGCTCGTACAGTTCGTCGACACGCATCTTGCGGGATTGGGCGTCACGCGCGGTGCCTAGAGCGTTTTCGAGCGAAGTGGACGCCGGTTCGCGTGAAGAAAACGCGTCAATAATAAACTGGAGCTTCGGTTCTGATGCAATCAGAACCGAAGCTCTGATCAGACGCGGGTGCGGGCGATCGTGCCGGCGACGATCTGCATGGCGACGCCGAGCACCCAGCCCGCCATGATCGCCGCGGTCCAGGCGATGTCCGGCTCGCTGCGCAGCACGACGACACCAACCGAGAAGAACGCGACCATGGTCGCGAGGAAGGTGCCGATCGCGCTGAGCAGCTCCGCCGCGTCGATCTTGCGTGTCGAGCTCCCGTCCTTCGGATGGAACAGCTTTGGCGGCGTATCGATGCCGAGATAGAATCCGATCGCGCCGCTCAGCATCATGATCAGCAGGAACGCCTGCGACGTCAGCGCCGACACGCTCGAGCCGACATGGATGGCGACGAACAGACCGCTTGCAGCTCCCGCCAGGGCAAGGCCGAAGCGCTCCAGCACATGGGCAAATTTTCTGACGCGGCTGCGCATTGCTGTGCCTCATCAATGAATTGCGCCGCTATCAGGCTAGGCCTTTTCGCAGCAGCGCGAAAGGCGTCTCGTCTCACGTGGCCGCGACCACGTGACGCTTTTTGTGCGTCAGTTCACATCTGTCGTGGCACAGAATGACTAAATATCGATCCAAGGTAGCAATCGAATCCGCTACCACTACGTTGCGCCATCCGCTTCAGTCATTTCAGCGAGCGTCCTTCAATGCCGAGCCGCAAGATCATTATCCTGTCCGACGGCACCGGCAATGCCGCTTCCAGCGTCTGGCGCACCAATGTCTGGCGGGTATTCCAGTCGCTGGATCTGCAGGGCAACACGCAGGCCGCCAAGTATGATGACGGCGTCGGCACGTCGTCCTTCGTTCCGCTAGCGTTGCTCGGCGGCGCCTTCGGCTACGGCCTCAAGCGCAATATCCTGGATGCCTACAAGTTCATCTGCCGCAACTACGACCACCAGAACGATTCGCAAATCTACCTGTTCGGGTTCAGCCGCGGCGCATTCACCGTGCGCACGCTCGCCGCGCTCATCCTCGATCAGGGTCTGATCGTCGCTGGCACCGAAGCCGAACTGCACGACGGCGCTGTGAAAGCCTATCGCGCGTACCGGGCCGCGGGCTACCACTCGATCTGGCGCATCGAGGTGCTGTTCCGGGCGCTGCGCGACTACATCCTCGTGCCGGTGCTGGAGCGCCTTCAGCGCAACAAGCCTTATGCGGAGATCGCACGGAAGCCGGTGCCAGCGATCGAGTTCATCGGCATCTGGGACACCGTCGCGGCCTATGGCCTGCCGATCGACGAGATGACACGCGGCATCTCGAACTGGGTGTGGCCGCTCGAGCTGCCGAACCGGATTCTCAGCCCGAAGGTCAAGTGGGCGCGGCACGCGCTGGCGCTCGACGACGAGCGCACGACCTTTCATCCGGTGCTCTGGACGGAGCAAGAGCCGGGACAGCCCGCACCGGCTGTGCCGGCAACGATCGATGGCGAGCGCCTCGTCCAGGTGTGGTTCGTCGGCATGCATGCCAATGTCGGCGGCGGCTATCCGGACGATGCCGTCGCGTTCGTGCCGCTGGCCTGGCTGGTCGACGAAGCCGTCAAGCGCGGGCTCGCGTTCAAGAGCGCGCCGATCGCCGATCCCGATGCGATCAAGGCGATCAAATCCTCCGAGGACAAGGATGGCCGCCTCTACGATTCGCGGGCCGGCCTCGGCGCCTATTACCGGTACGGTCCCCGCAAGGTCGCCGACCTCTGCAACGATCCCTATGCCGGTGTCAGCGTGCCGATGCCGAAGATCCACGAAAGTGTGTTCGAGCGGATCGACAGCGGCGCCAATGCCTATGCCCCGATCGGACTTCCCGCGAACTATGTGGTCGTCTCCCGCAGCGGCCGGGTCACACCGCTGGGCTCCACTACGTTTGAAACGCCTGTCGGCGCGCCGGCACGTTATGCCGCGCAGGAGAAGCTGTGGAATTTCGTCTGGATGCGGCGGATCGCCTACTTCGCCACGCTGGCGGCGTCACTGCATCTGGCGACGTTCTGGCTGTTCCACAACCAGCACAAGGAGCACGAATTCAGCTCCCACGTCAGGATGATCTCGGAGCTGGTGCGCTTCATCGAATCGTTCCTGCCCGCTTCGCTTCATTGGTGGACCGACTGGTACGCCGGCAACCCGGAATGGTTCGCCGGCGGCATCATTGCCGTCGTCGTGCTGATGGCGGTGGGCAATTCGCTCAGCGCAACGATCAGCGACAGGATGCGGATTATCTGGCGCACCCGCACGAACCCGACGCCACTCTCCGGGATCGTGCACAACACGATCTATCGATTCCGCACCAGCGCGATCTATCAGTGGATCCTCAATGCCGGGAAGCGGCATGTCGTGCCGTTCGTGCTCACGGCCTTGCTGGTCTGGTTCAGCGCGACTTTGCTCAGCCATTTCCTGTTCAATGCTGCGGATTCGACGGGCGCCTTCTGCAATGGGAGCGCGGCAGACAAGCTCGTCGCCGTCGACAAGGGCATCCCGCAGGATGCGGCCGATTTCGACACCAGCGAGATCTGTGCGCCGACCGGCCTCAAGGTCCGCACCGGTTTCAAGTATGAGATTGCGATCACGATGTCGGAGCCGTGGGAGGACGCCGGACGCGCGGTCACGCCGATCGGATACCGGACCTCGACAATCGAGGGCGCAAAACGCTGGCGTGGATACGCCACGATCTTCCTGCGGCGTATCCTGTTCCGGCCATGGTTCAGGCTGATCGCACGGGTCGGAGAAACCGGCGTCGATGAGTATTTCCTCGATCCGCTGCCGGCGCCGAACACCGACCCGCAAGTCTACAAGGCGAGATTCACCGCCGATCGCAGCGGCGAGATCTTTCTCTACGTCAACCAGGCCGTCATCGGCCTGCCCTGGATCTACAAATGGTTCTACGGTGATCACAAGGGCAAGGCGAAGGTCACGGTGAAGTTGCTGTGACGCGACGCAGCCCGCGCCAGGCCATTGCGACTGGACGATCAGTATAGAGCGCGGGGCAGCATTGCTGCCCCGCGTTTCCTTAGCCTCAACCTATGCCGCGCGGCCGACCGAGGCGTCGAGATGCTTCAGCTTCGGCAAGACCTCCTGCTTCAGCAGCCGCAGCGAATTGTGCCAGGCCTCGGGCTTGTGCTTGTAGTCGAAGCCGAACACCAGCAGCACGCCGAAGCCGCCGACCTCCTGATAGATCTTCTCGATCTTCTCGGTGACGGTCGCGGGCGAGCCGACGATCCAGTTATTGCGGGCGCAATACTCGACCGTGACGTCGCTATCGGGCACGTCGGGCGACGCCTTCAGATAATCCTTGAAACCAAAGTGGCCGAGCAACGGCAGGAAGTACTCGCCCATCATCCGGCCCATCATGTCGCCGGTCGACAGCCTCCACGCCTCCTCATCGGTATCAGCCACGAACACCTCGCGCACCATCCGCCAGTCCTTGCGGCTCGGCTTGCGGCCGGTCTTGGCGGCGCCGGCTTCCACCGAGTCCCAGTGGCTGCCGACATAGGCCGGGTTGAGGTTGAGGCTCATCGGGATGAAGCCGCGCTCGCCGGCGAGCTTGAGTGTGTCGGAATTCTTCGACAGGCCGGCGACGCCGATCGGCGGATGCGGTGCTTGCTTTGGCTTGATGTGGGGTTTGAGGAAATCGAACATCGTGTCCGGCTTGGTCACCGTCCAGAACTTGCCCTTGTGGGTCCACGGAGCCGGCTCGGTCCACATCTTCAGAATGATCTCGAGCGCCTCGCGGGTCATGTCGCGGTTCTGGCCGGACATGCCGTCGACATTGAACATCGCCCAGTCGCTCGGCAGGCCTGAGGCCGCGACGCCGAAGTTGAGCCGCCCGTTCGAGAGGTGATCGAGCATCGCAACGCGGTTCGCGAGTTCGGCCGGATGATGATACGGCAAGAGGAAGCCGCCAGGCCCGATACGGATGTTCTTGGTCTGCAGCAGCGCTTGCGCGATCAACAGATCCGGCGACGGATGCGGCTCCCACGGCGCGGTGTGGTGCTCGCCGATCCAGGCTTCCTGATAGCCGAGTTCGTCCAGCCACCGCAGCACCTGAAGGTCCCAATCGTGGCCCTCTTTCAGTCCGCACTCCGGCGGATGCGACGGCATCGCGAAGTATCCGAGTTCCATGGGTTTCCTCTCTTTGTTCGATGCGTATCTTCCGCACGCGCTCCGGAGCGTACCTGCCCCGGCTACGGCAGAACAATGGCTTTGTCGCAGCCCCTCATCGCAGGTCTTACCGCGTCCCGAACGTGGTCTTGCCGAACAGCGCCTTCTGCGTCGAGGGCTGCGAGCGCCAGTATTGCGGCGGAGCGCTCACCTCACCGCCAAGCTCGGCGGCGGCGTGCCAGCCCCAGCGCGGGTCGTAGAGCATGCCGCGGGCGAGCGCGATCATGTCGGCCTTGCCTGAGGTAACGATCTCCTCCGCCTGCTTCGCTTCCGTGATCAGGCCGACCGCCATCGTGGTGACGCCGGTTGCCTCCTTCACCGCCTGCGCCGCCGGCACCTGGTAGCCCGGCCCGAGTGGAATCTTCTGCAGCGGCGACACGCCGCCGGAGGAGACGTCCATCCAGTCGACGCCACGCTTGTTCAGCTCCTTGGCGAATTCGATGGTCTGCGCAAGATCCCAGGCCCCCTCGACCCAGTCGGTCGCCGACACCCGCATGCCGATCGGCTTGTGATCCGGGAATACGGCGCGCACCGCGTCGAACACTTCCAGCGGGAAGCGCATGCGGTTTTCGAGCGAGCCGCCATAGCTGTCGGTCCGCTTGTTGGCGATCGGCGACAGGAACTGGTGCAGCAGATAACCGTGCGCGCCGTGCAGCTCGAGCGCGTCGATGCCGAGCCGGTCGGCACGCTTGGCGGCCGCGACAAAGGCCTCGCGGATGCGCTTCAGGCCGGCATCATCGAGCGCCACCGGCGCGGCCTCGCTCTCCTTATGCGGGACAGCCGACGGTCCAACCGTCTGCCAGCCGCCTTCGGCGATCGGGATCAGCTGCCCGCCCTCCCATGGACGCTGGCTGGAAGCCTTGCGGCCGGCATGGGCAAGCTGCATCGCGACCGCCGCCTTCGAATGCTTGCGCACCGAGGCCAGGATCGGCTTCAGCGCCGCCTCGTTGGCATCGCTGTAGAGGCCGAGGCAGCCCGGCGTGATCCGCCCGATATCCTCGACATGGGTGGCCTCGATGCAGAACATCGCGGCGCCCGATAGCGCCAGCATGTTGATATGGGTGAAGTGCCAATCATTGGCGGAGCCGTCGTCGGCCGAGTACTGGCACATCGGCGAGACCATGATCCGGTTGGAGAGCTTGAGGCTGCGCAGTTCGATCGGGGAAAACAGGGTGCTCATGCGAGGGATATCCGGGATCGGGGAAAGGGCCACCACAAGATAGAGGCGGCCGCCGTGATCACCAACTGTCGCGGTCGCCGAACGGGCCGGGGCAGATCAGCAATGCGATAGCGCCGTCCCTTGGGCGCCGCCCTTTACTCGACCAGCGTGAACTGCAGCAGCAAATTGCGCTGGATCAGGGAGAAATTGTCGTCGGAAACCATTGTCAGCACGGTCTCGCCCTCATCAGTGACATGGGCGTCGATGCCTTCCATGTTGTCGATCTCGTTGCCGAGATCGGCATTGAAGATCGCCGGACCATCGACGACGGCGCCGGGCGCGATGTCGGACAAAGCGAGGCGGCGGATGCGAATGCCGGCGCCGCCGAGCCAGGAGAATTTCCGCTCCAGGATCAACAGATCGCCCGACGGCAGCAGGACCGCGTCACTGATGTCGTAATTCTCGGTGCGGCGGACGCTGAACTGGCCCGGCGTCTTGCCGCCGACCAGGAAGGCGATCAGGTTGCCGCCGGCATCGAGCCCGCGTTCGGAGAGCGCGATCAACGTGCCTTCGAGCGGCAGCCCCTTCGGCACGAAGACGAGCGCCTCGAGCCCCTTGTTGATGGGTAGCTTGCGCGCCGCCGCTGGCAGCGGCACCACCTCGCCGCGCGCGCGGGTGAAGCCCTTGGCGAAATCGTAACGCAGCACCTGGTTGACCCGCTCGAGCCCGACATAGGCAATGGAGCCGTCGAGCGCGAGCGATTCCGAATCGTACCAGCCGCGGGTGGCGGTGATCGGTTTGCCGCGGGCGTCGAGCAGCGGCGCCGCCTCGACATCGTCGAGCCCGGCCATCTCCCGGCCGCGATAGACGATACGGCCGGTGAACCAGGTGCCCTGGTCGCTGACCGCAATGAAGCGTTCGCCCTTGGGATCGAGCCGCAGCGCGGAGAGGCCGCCGAACCCGGCGAATGACGAGGTCAGGATCAGGCCGCTGCGATATTCCAGCGCGCCGAACCGCACCCGCGCACGATCGCGGATATCGAACGACGGCAGCGGCCGTGCGTTGACCTCGACCGCGGCGGGTTCATCGACGCGGTGACGGCCCGGCCTGCCGGGCGGTCCCGGCGTCAGCGCCGGCTGGCTCGCGCCCTGCGCCTGCGCGAGGCGCGGCAGCGCTGCGGCCGACAGCCCCGCCGCCACATCTCTCAGGAAATGGCGACGGCTAGAGCCTTTTCCGTTCCGATTGAATCGGAACGGGGCTCTAGATTCTTGTTTTGACGCGTTTTCTTTACGCGAACCGGTATCCACTTCGCTCGAAAACGCTCTAGGCGGTGAGCGCATGTCTCACGAGTGGAGACGGCGCCGCGTGCCCGGTGCCGGCGCCGAGCCGTGGGTCTCGCTGAACAGTTCGGCGAGCTTCTCGGTGATGGCGCCGCCAAGCTCCTCGGCATCCACGATGGTGACGGCGCGGCGATAGTAGCGCGTCACGTCATGACCGATGCCGATCGCGATCAGCTCGACCGGCGAGCGAGTCTCGATCTCCTCGATGATGTGGCGAAGGTGCCGCTCGAGATAGTTGCCGGGATTGACCGACAGCGTGGAGTCGTCGACCGGCGCGCCGTCGGAGATCATCATCAGGATGCGGCGCTGCTCGGGACGCGCGAGCAGACGCTTGTGCGCCCAGTCGAGCGCCTCGCCGTCGATGTTCTCCTTGAGCAGGCCCTCGCGCATCATCAGGCCGAGATTTTTGCGCGCACGACGCCACGGTGCGTCGGCCGACTTGTAGATGATGTGCCTGAGATCGTTGAGGCGGCCGGGATTGGCCGGCTTGCCGGCGGCAAGCCACGCCTCGCGCGACTGCCCGCCCTTCCAGGCGCGGGTGGTGAAGCCCAGGATCTCGACCTTGACGCCGCAACGCTCCAGCGTGCGCGCCAGGATGTCGGCGCAGGTGGCGGCGACCGTGATCGGACGGCCGCGCATCGAGCCGGAGTTATCCAGCAGCAGCGTCACCACGGTGTCGCGGAAGGTCGCCTCCTTCTCATGCATGAAAGACAGCGGATGATAGGGATCGGTGACGACGCGCGACAGCCGCGCCGGATCGAGGATGCCCTCCTCGAGGTCGAAGTCCCAGGCGCGGTTCTGCTGCGCCATCAGGCGGCGCTGCAAGCGGTTGGCGAGCCGCGCCACGATGCCCTGCAAATGCGCGAGCTGCTTGTCGAGATAGGAACGCAACCGCTCGAGCTCGTCGTGGTCGCAGAGGTCTTCCGCGGCGATCACCTCGTCGAACTTCGGCGCGAACGCATGATACTCGGGGCCGCGCGGCTCGTTCTGGCCGCGGGAATTCGGCCGTGTCGCCTCGCCCGGCGTCTCGTCGTCGCCGAGTTCGCCGTCGTCGAACGTGTCCGACGTGGAGGCCTGCGCGCTCTCCATCGCGCTTTCGCTCATCTCTTCCGCTGACGTCTGGGCCTGGTCGGCGCTCATCTCCTGCGCGGCATCTGAATCGGGCGAGCCCTCGGCACCGGACTGATCGTTCTCGCCGTCCTGGTTCTCGTCCTGGTCATCATCGTCGTCGGAATCCATGTTGCGGTCGTCGCCGAGATCGAGCGCCGACAGCAGATCATGGACGAGGTCGCCGAACCTGGCCTGGTCCTCGGTGAAACGGCTGAGCTGGTCGAGCCGCGAGCCGATCTTGTCCTCCAGCGTCGGACGCCAGAGATCGACCATCTTCTTGGCAGCCGCGGGCGGCGCCATGCCGGTCAGGCGTTCGCGCACCAGCATCGCCAGCGCATCCGACAGCGGCGCATCGGCGCGGTCGGTGATCTCGTCATACTTGCCGCGGTGGAAATGATCGTCGAGCATCGCGGTGAGATTCCTCGCAACGCCGGCCATCCGCCGCGAGCCGATCGCCTCGACGCGCGCCTGCTCGACCGCCTCGAACACGCCGCGCGCTTGCGGATTGCCCGGCATCAGCTTGCGATGCACCTTGGGATCGTGACAGGCGATCTTGAGTGCGATCGAATCGGCGTGGCCGCGCACGATCGCCGCATCGCGCTTGGTCATCTTGCGCGCCGGCTCCGGCAGCCGCGCCTTGCCGGGCGCAAGGCCCGGCCGCTCTGCGGCGAAGGAGACCTCGAGCTCCGGCTTCTTGGCGATCGCCTTCAGGCACGCCGACACCGAGCGCTTGAACGGCTCGGTCGGCGCTTCCTTCGAACCCGGACGGAATTTGATATTGGAGGTTGTCATAGCGATTTCGTAAACCAGTGGCGCGTGACGCCGCCGGGATACCCCTCAATCGAACCGAACTCTTTATATCCATTGGCGCGGTAGAAGCCCGGCGCCTGGAAGCTCATCGTATCCAGATAGGATTGCGTGGCTCCGAAGCGCCGCGCCTCGTCTTCGATCGCCTTGATCAGCTTCGCGCCAAAGCCCTTGTTGCGAAACTTCTGCTCCATCCAGAACAGCTGGATGAACAACACCGCGGTCCAGACCTCGCCGACGATGCCGCCGACGATCTCGTCGCCTTGCCGCAGCGAGATGGCGAAGCGCTTGTACTTCTGCTTCCCCATCTTCTCGTTGTTGTAGCGGAGCAATCCGCCGAGCACCGCCTTTTTCGTCTGTGTGACTGTGCGCTCGACGGAGATTTTCGGCATGGACTAGCTGAGCGCCACGTTGACCGAGGATTCCGGCAACTCGACGTTAAAGCAGCGCTGGTAGAACTCGGCGACCAGCGGCCGCTCCAGCTCGTCACACTTGTTGAGGAAGGTGACGCGGAACGCGAAGCCGATGTCGTTGAAGATGTCGGCGTTCTCGGCCCAGGTGATCACCGTGCGCGGGCTCATCACCGTCGACAGGTCGCCATTGGCGAACGCGTTGCGCGTGAGATCCGCCAGCCGCACCATCTTGTTGACGATGTCGCGGCCCTCCTGGGTGCGATAGTGCTTCGCCTTCGCCAGCACGATCTCGACTTCCTCGTCATGGGCGAGGTAGTTCAGCGTGGTGACGATCGACCAGCGGTCCATCTGGCCCTGGTTGATCTGCTGGGTGCCGTGATAGAGGCCCGACGTGTCGCCAAGGCCGACCGTGTTCGCGGTCGAGAACAGGCGGAACGCCGGATGCGGCTTGATCACCTTGTTCTGGTCGAGCAGCGTCAGGCGGCCGGAGACTTCCAGCACGCGCTGAATCACGAACATCACGTCCGGACGGCCGGCATCGTATTCGTCAAACACCAGCGCGATGTTGTGCTGCAGCGCCCAGGGCAGGATGCCGTCGCGGAATTCGGTGACCTGCTTGCCTTCCTTGACCACGATGGCGTCCTTGCCGACGAGATCGATACGGCTGATATGGCTGTCGAGGTTGACGCGCACGCAGGGCCAGTTGAGACGGGCCGCAACCTGCTCGATGTGCGTCGACTTGCCGGTGCCGTGATAGCCGGTGACCATCACACGGCGGTTCTTGGCAAAACCGGCGAGGATCGCGAGCGTGGTGGCGCGATCGAAGCGATAGTCGCTGTCGACTTCTGGCACATGCGGGTCGACTTCGGAATAGGCGGGAACTTCCAGATCGCTATCGATCCCGAAGACCTGCCGAACCGAAACCTTCATGTCGGGCAACCCGACGGGTTCTTGCGCTTTGGTCTGGACGGCCGTCGTCATTCATCCTCCGAGGTCCCGGGCATTCCCGAAACCAGATTTAGGTCATTTGGCTGCGGATGGGGTGCTACGCACGAGCCTAGCAGAGAGCATCGGTCGGCAGAAGCCCACGGGCAAATCAAAGTTCCGTTGTTGTATCATAAAGATAGGCGCGAAACTCGGTTTTTGGAAGGCTGCTCTGCAAATCCTGCCGTACTTTCGCCGCAGCGCCACGGCGGCTTCTCCGCAGGGCACTTTTCAGCCCGGCGGGGAGTTGTTAGCTCTCGGACCTGTTTCATCGCCACCCAGGAATTCAGTGACTTCATTCCTTGACCCTTTGATCGCGTTCGTTTCGGCCCATGCCTGGCTCGCCTATTTGACGCTGTTTCTGGCTGCTCTGCTGGAAGCCGTCCCGGTGGTCGGCTCGCTGGTGCCGGGCTCGACCATCATCCTGGCGCTGAGCGCGCTGGTCCCGGGCGGCGAATTGAAGCTCGTGCCGGTGCTCGCCGCCGCGGCCGCTGGCGCGATGCTCGGCGACGGCACGGCCTATCTGATCGGCCACCGCAGCCAGCGCGAGATCCTGTCGGCCTGGCCGCTCTCCAACTACCCGCGCGTGGTCGCGCAGAGCGAGGCCTTCTTCAACCGCTGGGGCGTGCTCGCGGTGTTCTTCGCCCGCTTCGTGCCGCCGATTCGCGCCTTCGTGCCGATCACCGCCGGCGCGCTCGACATGCCGCCGGCGCGCTTCTACGCGGTCAACATCCCCGCAATCCTGCTCTGGGCGCCCGCCCATGTGCTGCCGGGCGTGCTCGCCGTTACCGCGCTGCACGACTACGCCGGCCTGCCGCATCATCAGCATGTCGGCAAGCATCTGTGGATGTTCGCGGTCGCGGGCGGCGCCGTCATCCTGGCGCTGGCGATCTGGACCATTCGCCGCCGGCATGGCGGCGGCCTGATCGAACCGGCCGAGCCGGCAAAATAGTTAGATACTGCTGGTGGTGCCGGCGCGCCCGGGTGCCGGGCCGACATAGCGGGCGCGAGGCCTGATCAGCTTGCCGAGCTGAAGCTGCTCGCTGGCATGCGCGATCCAGCCGACGCTGCGGGCCATCGCAAACAGCGCGAGCTCGCTCCCCGCCGGCATCCGCAGCGCATGCACCAGCACCGCCAGCGCGTAATCGATATTGACGAATTCGCCGGTTGCTTCCGCGATCCGCTCCGGCACTTCCCTGGTGAATTTGCGCGGTGCACCGGCCCGCGTCAGGGCATCGAGCAGCGAAATCGCGCGCGGGTCGCCCTTCTTGTAGACGCCGTGACCGAAGCCGGCGAAGCGCTCGCCGAGCGCGACCCGCTCGCGGACCACAGGCGCAACGTCGTTGTCGATCATGGTCTTGACCAGACGCGAGGCGAGCACGCCGGCACCGCCATGCATCGGCCCTTTCAGCGCGACGAGCCCCGCAATCACGGTGTCGTACAAATTGAGGCCGGTCGATGCCGCGCAGCGCGCGGTGAAGGTCGAGGCATTCAATTCGTGATCGGCGAGCAGCACCAGCGCGCGGCGAATCAGGTCGGGCGCGTGCTTGTTGTCCGGCGTCCAGACCCGCGCCACCTGCTCATGCAGCGGCTCGGTCGATGGTGCCGCATTCAGCATGGTCGCAACCAACAGCCGCAAGATGCGCCCGCCGACCATCGCGCGGCCATCGGGCGCGCGGGTGAAGGCGCCGGGATCGGCACTCGCCGCCAGCGCCAGCACGGCGACGGTACGGTCGATCGGCTGGGCGCGCCGCGCGGCCTCGGCGATCGCGCGCATTTCATCCGAGACATGCGGGCAATTGTCCGGCGCGAACGGATCGACGCCGGTGACGTCCCACAGCAGTGTCGCGGTGTGCTCCAGCGTGTCGCGCTGGGCGAGATCGACGCAGTTCACGCCGCGATAGATCGGGCCCTGCTCGGTGATGGTGGCGATCGCCGAATCCATCACCGGCAGGTCGGCATCGAAATTGCGAAACCCGCGCGGCTCCGGCGACGGCACGCGGCGCTCCTTCAAACCCCGGATGTCCTCGGCGCGGTAGCGGTGGCTGCGCGAATCCGGCGACGGCTCGGAGCGGATCAGGCCGCGGCTGACATAGGCGTAGAGGGTTGCCGGCGAGATCGCGAGCTCGGCGGCGGCTTCGCGAGCGGAGAGGTAAAGCTCGGCGGATTTTTTCATATTGATTTATATAATCAAGATTGATCAACTCGTCGAGAGGCCCGACCTTCAAGGCGTGAAGCAAGGAGATCGGGCCATGAACATGATTCTCACCAAGAGCCAGATCGGTCTGGACGGCGTTCCCGCCGCCGAGACCGTGTTGAGCCATGTCGACGGCGAGCGCGGCGAGTTGATCATCGCCGGCGAGCACGTCGCCAACCTCGCCGGCAAGTCGAGCTTCGAGGGCGTCACGGCGCGGCTGTGGAACGGCGCCACCGGCAAGTCGCTGAGCGAGGCCAATGTCCGCGCCAGCCTTGGCGCCGCCCGCGAACGCGCCTTTGCCCGCCTGCCGGACCTGCTGCCGGCGACGCGCGGCATGTCGATCGTCGACGGCTTCCGCGCCGCGATCGCCGGCCTCTGCGGCGAGAACGGGCTCGAGCACGAGGCGACCATTGTCGGCGCTTTCCCGGTGATTGCGGGCGCCCTGGTCCAGCACGCCAAGGGACATGCCCCGATCGCGCCGGACCCGAATGCCAGCCACGCCGCCGACACGCTGCGGATGCTGCGGGGCGGCAAGACCGAGCCGCGTGAGGTCGCCGCGCTCGACGCCTATCTCGTCACGGTCTGCGACCACGGTATGAATGCGTCGACCTTCACCACGCGGGTGATCGCCTCGACCCAGGCCGACCTGTTCGCGGCGATCACCGGCGGCTATTGCGCGCTGACCGGTCCGCTGCATGGCGGCGCGCCGGAGCCGGTGCTCGAGATGCTGGATGCGATCGGCACGCGCGAGCGCATCCAGCCCTGGGTCGACGGCGCGCTTGCACACGGCGAACGGCTGATGGGGTTCGGCCATCGGGTCTATCGCGTGCGCGATCCGCGCGCCGACGTGCTGAAAGTCGCGATCGAGCGCCTCGAGGCCAGTGGTGCCGACCTGCCGTTCGCCGGCGAGGTCGAGGCCTATATCCGGCAAGCTTTGCGCAAGAAGAATCCGGAGCGGCCGCTGGAGACCAATGTCGAATTCTTCACCGCGATCCTGCTCGATGGGCTGGCAATTCCGCGACAGGCATTCACGCCGATCTTTGCGGTGGCCCGCGCCGCCGGCTGGACCGCGCACGCGCTGGAGCAGCGCCGCACCGGCCGGTTGATCCGGCCGAGCTCGTCCTATGTCGGCGCTGTGCCGAAGGGCTGAGAGCTAGCCGGCGAAATCGACAGCGGAGCCACAAACTCCGCTGTCGTCCCTGCGAAAGCAGGGACCCATACGCCGCGGCCCATCATTGGGGCGACCTGGCAAACATCTCGCGTGAACAATTACTGCCGGTGGTTATGGGCCCCTGCTTTCGCAGGGGCGACGGAGGCTAGCAGGGGCGACGGAGGCAAGGGTTCAGGCCTCGCGCACCACGGTCTTCAGATAATTGTACGCCTTGATGATCTCGATCAGGCGATCCTCGGTAGAGCGGTCGCCGCCATTGGCGTCGGGGTGGTGCTGCTTCACCAGCGCCTTGTACTTCGACTTGACGTCTTCGAGCGTCGCCCCGGCGCCGAGCCCCATCACCAGCAGCGCCTTGCGCTCGGCGTTCATGACCTTGCGGGTCTCGGGCTTTGGCTCCGCGCCGCCCGGCCCGGGCCGCCAGCGGCCGCGGCCGTTGAGCTCGGAGAACACGTGGAACGGATCGGCGGCGGCGTCGAGACCGCTCTCCTTCTTGCCGTTGTTGGCACCCATCTTCCAGGTCGGACGGTGGCCGGTCAGCGCGTCCTTCTGGTAGCGCGCGACGTCGTCCGGATTCATGCCCTGGAAGAAATTGTAGGACTGGTTGTATTCGCGGACGTGATCGAGACAGAAGTGCCAATACTCGCGCGAATTCTCGCGGCCCTTCGGGGCGCGGTGCGCACCCTTGTTCTGGCAACCCGCCCACTCGCAGGCAACAGCCTGCTCACCGGCCTGCGCCTGGCGCTTCGCACTCACCTTGGTCGGCTTGATGCGAATGGAGTCGAAGAATTTTGATGAATCGATCGGCATGTTCTCTTTGACTACGCAATGCACAAATCTTCAAGTCTTGACATTGCGCAGACCTCGTTTCCCGCTTGCACCATTGACGAAAAGCTGTCGCGGACCTAACTCCGCCGCCATGAGCACCAAAGACGCTATCATAAACAAGTTGCGTGAAGCTTTCTTGCCTGAAAGCCTCGACGTGGTCGATGAGTCACATCTGCATGAGGGCCACGCCGGCCACAGGCCAGGCGGCGAGACGCATTTCAGGGTATATATTGTGTCTCCGGCCTTCGAAGGGAAGAGCCGGATCGAACGCCATCGCATGATAAATGCGACGCTGGCGCAGGAACTCGCCGGCTCGGTGCATGCGCTGGCGATCCACGCCCACGGCCCCGGGGAAAAGCCGCGCTAGCTCGGGCTTGGCTCAAGACGAAGCAGTGGTTTTCCGTTATGAGAATGGGACCTCGGGCGACGGACCTGCGCCATCTGTGAGCAGGTGAATGATGGATCGTATCGCCACGTTTGATATGGGGCCATTGATGATCCCTTGCTGGCCACGTTTCCGGTCGATTGTCGCCGCCGGCGGCCTGCTCCTGATCTGCGCGATGCGCCCGGCCTCGGCGCTGGATATGCCGAGCCCGTTCGTCCAGGAGGTGCTGATCAAGAGCATCCTGGTGTCGCTCAACGACGCGGTGGCCGCGAACAATTTCACCGTGTTCCACACCAAGATCTCAAAGCCGTTCCGCGACCAGTTTTCGCCAGACAAGCTGAAGACGATCTTCAAGGATCTGGTCGACAAGCACGCGGTGTTCGACGCCGTGGTGGCCAAGCCGATCGTCCTCGATGAGGACGCCAAGGTCGACGACAAGGGCGTGTTGCGGCTGAAGGGCCATTTCGACACCACGCCCAAGCAGGTGAAATATCAGCTCGGCTTCATCCCCTCCGACGGCGCGTGGAAGCTGTCGGGGATCTCGATCGATATCGAGTGAGGAAGGCAGCCCATGGCGGAGGTGAAATGCACCATCCATGGACTTCAGCAGAGAACCTTCGTCTGTCAACACATCGCCCAAGGACTGGTGGATCGCAAGCGCGTCGGATTTTTCTGGACGAGTGACGACCCCGAGAACCCGCGCCCGGATGCCTGGTGCTCGGCTTGCCAAAGCAGGGTCGAAGCGACCGACGGCGAATGGGTGGACGCTGCCCTGAAGCATCTTGAGCCGAAGATCCTTTGCGGCGCCTGCTACGATTTCGCCAAGGCCTTCCATATGGGTGAAGACCCACGCTCCTAGCTCGTTGACCGCGCCGCGCCGATGGCGGCCCGCCTCAGAACGCCGTGCCGGCCCGCTTCGGCTTCTTCTCGTCGAGTTCGGCGGCCTCGCGCGGGACGGCGACGATGCGCAGCGCGGTGATGCGGTTGCGCTCGCGGCGGAGCACGCGGAAGCGGAAGCCGTGGAAGGTGAAGCTCTGGCCGCGTTCGGGGATCGAGCGCGCCTCGTGGATCACGAGGCCGGCGACCGTGGTCGCCTCCTCGTCCGGCAGGCGCCAGTCCATCGCGCGGTTGAGGTCGCGGATCGGCACCGAGCCGTCGACCACGACCGAGCCGTCGGGCTGGGCACGCACGCCGGCGACCACGACATCGTGCTCGTCGGAGATGTCGCCGACGATCTCCTCCAGGATGTCTTCCAGCGTCACCATGCCTTCGACCTCGCCATACTCATCGACCACCAGGGCGAAGTGGGTCTTGCGGCGGCGGAACGCCTTCAGCTGTTCGGAGACCGGGCGCATCTCCGGCACGAACCAGGGCGGCAGCGCGATCGCGGAGGCATCGATCGCCGACATGTTGCCCTCATTGGCGCGCATCGCCCGCAGCAGATCCTTGGCGTGGAGCACGCCGACGATGTTCTCCGGCTTCTCGCGCCACAGCGGGATGCGGGTGTACTCGCTGGCCAGCACCTCGCGCACCAGTTCCTCGGGCGGCAGGTCGGCGTTGACCATGGTCATCTCGGTGCGATGGACCATCACGTCGGAGACCTGCAGTTCGCTGAGGTCCAGCAACCCGCCGAGCATGTCGCGGTCCTGCTTCTCGACCTTGCCTTCGTGATGCAGCAGGTCGACCGCGCCGCGCAGGCGTTCGGTCGGCGACAGGATAGCCTGATGCGCGCCGATCTTGATGCCAAGCAGCCGCATCAGGGCGCGGACGATCCCTTCGATGATGGTGAGAAGCGGGCCGAGCACGAACACCGTCAGCCGCATCGGCCGGGCTACCAGCAGCGACACCCGGTCCGGCGCATTGATGGCGACGGTCTTGGGCAGCACTTCCGCGAAGATCACCACCAGCACCGTCATCACACCGGTGGCATAAAGCACGCCGACATCGCCGAACCAGGCGGTGAAGATGCCGGTGGCGAGCGCGGAGGCGCCGATATTGGCGATATTGTTGCCGAGCAGCAGCGCGCCGATCATCCGCTCGCGCATCGCCATCAGGCTCGAGACCACCGTGGCCTCGCTGTTGCCCTGCTTGGACAACCGCAACATGCTGGCGCGCGAAGCGCCGGTCAGCGCCGTCTCACTCGCCGAGAAGAAGGCGGAGACGAGCAGACAGAGCAGCACGATCGAGAAGGTCAACCATCCCACTGGCTTGATCCGTGGCTAGAGCATGATCCGGAAAAGTGTGTAGCGGTTTTCCGAAAAGATCATGCTCAAATCAAAGAGATAGAGTGGGATGACGATCCGAGGGAGAGTCATCCCGCTCTAGGCCTTCAGCTTGGCTTGCAGGAAGTCGCGCACTGGCTGTGGCTCGACATTGTTGGCAATCACGGCGCGGCCGACCGCCTCCAGCAGGATGAAGGTGAGCTTGCCGCGCTTGACCTTCTTGTCCTGCGCCATCAGCGCCAACAGAGCGTCGGCATCGGCAAGCCCTTCCTGCGTGAAGCCTGCGATATCCTGCAGGCGCGTCGGCAATCCTACCGCGGAAAGATGACGCGCGATGCGGGCTGCATCGTCGGACGAAATCATGCCGAGCTGCGCCGAGAATTCAGCGGCGAGCACCATGCCGACCGCGACGCCCTCGCCATGGAACAGGCGGTCGGAGAAGCCGGTCGCGGCTTCCAGCGCATGGCCGAAGGTGTGGCCGAGATTGAGCAGCGCGCGCTCGCCGGTCTCGCGCTCGTCGCGGGAAACGACACCGGCCTTGGCGCGGCAGGAGGTTGCGATCGCGTGCTCACGCCCGGCGCCGCCCGAGAAGATGTCGGCGTGGTTCGTTTCGAGCCAGGCGAAGAAGGCCTCGTCACCGAGGATGCCGTATTTGGCGACCTCGGCGTAGCCGGCGCGGAACTGGCGCGGCGACAGCGTGTCGAGCACCGAGGTGTCGGCGATGACCAGCACCGGCTGGTGGAATGCACCGATCAGGTTCTTGCCCTGCGGCGAGTTGATCCCGGTCTTGCCACCGACGGAGGAATCGACCTGCGCCAGCAGCGAGGTCGGCACCTGCACGAAATCGACGCCGCGGCGCAGGATCGCCGCTGCGAATCCGGCGAGATCGCCAACCACGCCGCCGCCGAGCGCGATCACCAGATCGTTGCGCTCGATCTTCGCCGCGATCAGCGCTTCGCTGACCTGCGTCAGGGTGGCATAGCTCTTCGAGCCCTCGCCCTCCTCGACGACGATCCGCGATGTCGGCACGCCCGCGGCCGCCAGCGACGCCTCGGCCGGCTCCAGCCAATGCTTCGCGACGGTGCGGTCTGTGACGATGGCGGTCCGCACGCCGGGCCGCAGCGCCGCGACCCGCTCGCCGAGCGAGGCCAGCACGTCGCGGCCGATGACGATGTCATAGGTGCGGTCGCCGAGTGCGACGTCGACGGTAACGGAGGCGGAATGTTTCAAGGGCGCAGTCATGAGGTCGCGTTCAATCCATCAGGTGGTAGCTCGCCGGTCGGACGCACGCCGCACAGATGCGCGTGCAGGGCCTCGAGGCATTCGTCGACGATCCGGTCGTGCGGCACGTCGCGCGAGGCGATCGTCAGATCGGCGTTCTGGTAGAACGGTTCGCGCTCGCTGAGCAGCCGGTTGACGGTCGCCTCGGGGTCGGCAGTCTGCAGCAACGGGCGGTCGGCGCGGCGGCGGACCCGGCGCATGATGATATCACTGTCGGCCTTGAGCCAGACCGAGATCGCCTTGTCGCGGATCTTGTTGCGGGTCTCCTCGCGCATGAAGGCGCCGCCGCCGGTCGCCAGCACGACCGGACCGTTGTCGAGGATTCGCGCGATCACCCGCGCCTCGCCGTCGCGGAAATACGGCTCGCCATGGGTCTCGAAGATCTCGGGGATCGTCATGTCGGCCGCCGTCTCGATCTCGGTGTCGGCATCGGTGAACGCCAGTTTGAGCCGCAGCGCCATCCGTCGGCCGATGGTCGACTTGCCGGCCCCCATCATGCCGACCAGCACGATCGACCGCGTCCCCAGCGCGGCCGTGATATCGGCCTCCAGGGTCGGGTGGGTGGGCGCCGGGACGGCTGCGTCGGACATCAAAAAGCTCGGATATTGGGACGATTTGTTCAGAATTCGAGCCACCTATACTACCCCCGGCGATACCGTTACCAGCGACTCTTGCAACCGCGCGGGGAACATGTTGGATGATTTCATTGGTTAATTCGCCGCCTGAGTCGCCTCCATGCCCAGCCTGTTCCGCTTCCTGACGGTCGTCGCCGTGATTTTCGGGATCGGCTATGGCATCGTCTTCGCGCTGGCGAATTTCGTGCACCCGAAACCGCGGGAAATGAGCGTGACCATCCCGCCGGATAAGTTCCTCAAGAAATAGGCGCTATGATTCTGGCATGCCCGCTGCTGCCAAGGCTCCTGTGAAGACATCCGCCAAGACCCAAGCCAGGACCCAAGCAGGGACCCCTGCCAAGTCCTCCGACGCCAAGCTGACCGCGTTGTTCCTCGACATGCTCGCCGCGGAACAGGGCGCCGGCGTCAACACGCTCGACGCCTACCGGCGCGACCTCACCGATTTCTCCGATTACCTCGCCCATGCCGGCACCGATTTCACCAGCGCCGACACCGATGCGCTGCGCGGCTACCTCGCCGACCTGGACACGCGCGGCTTCAAGTCGACCAGCGTGGCGCGGCGGCTGTCGGCGATGCGGCATCTCTATCGTTTCCTGCTCAACGAACGTATCCGCGGCGACGATCCGGCCGCGATCCTGTCCGGGCCGAAGCGCGGCCGCGGCCTGCCCAAGGTGCTGTCGATTGCCGATGTCGACCGCATGCTGACCCGCGCCAAGGAGCTGACCCAGACCGACGTCTCGCCGGCGCAGCGGCTGCGCGCGCTGCGGCTGTACTGCCTGCTCGAGGTGCTCTATGCCACCGGCCTGCGCGTCTCCGAGCTGGTGTCGCTGCCGGTCTCCGCAGCGCGGCGCGACGCGCGGATGATCGTGGTGCGCGGCAAGGGCAACAAGGAGCGGCTGGTGCCGCTGAACGAGGCCTCGCGCCGGGCGATGGCGGATTATCTCGCCGCGCTGGAGGTGATGCAGCCGAAGGCGAAGAAGGCCGCGCCGTCGAAATGGCTGTTTCCCTCCTCCGGCGAGAGCGGCCACCTGACCCGGCAGCATTTCGCCCGCGACCTGAAGGAGCTTGCGGGCGCCGCCGGCCTCGCGCCGCGGCTGGTGTCTCCGCACGTGCTGCGCCACGCCTTCGCCAGCCATCTGCTGCACAATGGCGCGGACCTGCGCATCGTGCAGACCCTGCTCGGCCATACCGACATCTCCACCACCCAGATCTACACCCATGTGGTCGAGGAGCGGCTGAAGAGCCTTGTCCGCGACCTGCATCCGCTGGCGGAGAAGTAAGTCCGGTGCCCGCCGGACATCGATACCTTCACCTGATCCACCTTGACTTCCGCTGCGTCTCCGCAGAAAGAGCGTCACCTGCCTGCGATCCCGAAGCGTGCATTCCGCCCGAATGCGCGTTAACCGATTGAAGTTACAAAACTTCTCTTGCCACCGCCGAAACCGCTTCGCCCCTCGCATTGTTCCTCCCTATATTGAGTTGATGCCCGACCCGATGCGCAGCTATCTCGACTTCGAAAAACCCGTCGCCGAGCTTGAATCCAAGATCGACGAGTTGCGTGCGCTTGCCGCAAGCGGCAGCGACATCGGCGACGAGGTCGCGCGGATCGAGGACAAGGCGGCGCAGGCGCTCACCGACCTGTATGCCAACCTGACGCCGTGGCAGAAGACGCTGGTGGCGCGGCATCCACAGCGGCCGCACTTCACCGATTTCATCGGCGGCCTGATCACCGAATTCACCCCGATGGCCGGCGACCGCAAATTCGCCGACGACGAGGCCCTGATCGGCGGCTTCGGCCGCTTTCGCGGCGAGAGCATCTGCGTGGTCGGCCAGGAGAAGGGCGCCACCACCGACAGCCGCATCAAGCACAATTTCGGCATGGCGCGTCCCGAAGGCTACCGCAAGGCGGTGCGCCTGATGGAGATGGCCGACCGCTTCGGCATCCCGGTGCTGTCGATCGTCGATTCCGCCGGCGCCTATCCCGGAATCGGCGCCGAGGAGCGCGGCCAGGCCGAGGCGATCGCGCGCTCGACCGACGCCTGCCTGTCGCTCGGCGTGCCCAACGTCGCGATCGTCACCGGCGAAGGCATGTCGGGCGGCGCCATCGCCATCACCACCGCCAACCGCGTCCTGATGATGGAGCACGCGATCTACAGCGTGATCTCGCCGGAGGCGGCGTCCTCGATCCTGTGGCGCGACGGCACCAAGGCGCAGGAAGCCGCGAACAGCATGAAGATCACCGCCCAGGACATGCTGCGCTTCGGCGTGATCGACCAGATATTGAAGGAGCCCTCCGGCGGCGCTCATCGCGACCCCGCCGCGATGATCACGACCACGGGCGATGCCATCGCCCAAGCGTTCAACGACCTACGAAATCTTGATCCGGACGCGATTCGCAAACAGCGGCGCCAGAAGTTCCTGGATATCGGCCGCAAGCTCGGCTGAGGCACCCAAACCGCCGGATTTTTCGACCAAATCGGCCGATTTTGCCGTAATTGGGCCCCGAGCCGGGTCTTTAACGTTCCTTGAACCATGCCTGCTACCGTGAAGGCTGTCAGCCTCGGTTCAGGTTGCGAGCAGGGGTGGTCGAAGGCTAATATTTTACACAATGGCTTCAGGGCATATTCGCCGTGTTGGGGTCGCGAAAATCGCCCGGTGGGTGTGGAGCTCGGACTTGACTCATCGCACGCTCGTACGCGCGCTTCTGACTTCGGCGGTCCTCGCCGCGGGTGTCATGCTCGCCGGCTGTGACAGCGATCAGATCTCGCTCGCGCAGAACGCCAAGGCCAACCAGCCGGTCCCGCCAAAGCTCGTCGCTGCCATGACCGAAAAGGACATGGACATGCAGTCGCCGATCCTGGTGCGGCTGTTCAAGCAGGAGGCCGAGCTCGAGGTCTGGAAGCAGACCCGCTCCGGCCAGTTCGCGCTGCTCAAGACCTACCCGATCTGCCGCTGGTCGGGCGATCTCGGCCCGAAGGTCCGCGAGGGTGACCGCCAGGCGCCCGAGGGATTCTATTCGATCAACCCGAGCCAGATGAATCCGCAGTCGGCCTACTATTTGTCGTTCAACACCGGCTATCCCAACGCGTTCGACAAGTCGCTCGGCCGCACCGGCTCGGAGCTGATGGTGCACGGCGACTGCTCGTCGCGCGGCTGCTACGCGATGACCGACGAGCAGATCGCGGAGATCTATTCGCTCGGCCGCGAGTCGTTCTTCGGTGGCCAGAAGGCCTTCCAGTTTCAGGCCTATCCGTTCCGGATGACGCCGGTGAACATGGCCAAGCACCGCAACAACCCGAACATGCCTTTCTGGAAGATGATCAAGGAAGGCAACGATCATTTCGAGGTGACGAAGCAGGAGCCGAAGGTCGACTTCTGCGAGAAGAAATACGTCTTCGACGCGGTGAAGCCGCCGGACGCGACGCGCGATCCGGTGTTCAATGCATCGGCGAAGTGCCCGGCCTATGTCATCCCCGAGGAGATCGCGAGCGCCGTGCGCGAGAAGGAGCAGCGCGACGACGCCGAGATGGCCAAATTGGCCGCGAAGGGTACGCCCGTGGCGCGCCTCAACACCGGCATCGACGGCGGCATGAACGCGATCTTCGCCTCGAAGATTCCCGAAGGAAACACCGGTCTGTCCGAAGGCGGCGACAGCCAGGCGCTGGCATCGATGTCGCTCGCGCGCGCCCCCGGCACGATCCCCGGCACGGTCAATCCGCCGCGGCCCAATCTCGCGGTCCAGCGGGAAGAGCCTGTCGTGGCGACAACGTCGTCGACCTCGGTCGCGACACCGTCGTCGACCACGCCCCCGGCCAGCACCCGTGTCGCTTCCGCGAACGCGTCCGACAAGTCGGAAGGCTTCTTCTCGAGCTTTGCCCGCAAGGTCGGCATCGGTGACGCCACCGCCGACGCCAGCAAGCCGTCCGCGTCGCCGTCCGCTCCGGCCGCCGCCGCACCGGCCAAGCCGAAAATCGCCGAGGCCAAGCCGCAATCGGTGGTGCGCGTCGCCCCGAAGGCCGAGGCGAAGCAGGCCGCCAAGCCCGCAGCGAAGCCGCAGGTCACCAACGCCGCCGCCGCGCCGGCCACGACATCGTCGACCCAACTCGCCGGCTCCGCTCCGGTCGTGCAGACCAACTCGTTCGACACCCGCTTCTCCGCGGTGAAGTGAGCGCGGGCGGCGCGACTGCGCACAGACAGGTCGCTGCCGCGAGTCGCAATACTGCTGTAGCGCAAACAATCTCCAACCGTCGTCCTGGCGAAAGCCAGGACCCATAACCACAGAATTGTGTTGGCGAGGAAAGCTGTGGCCCCAGCGTCGCGCAACAATTGATATTTGGGGTAATGGGTCCTGGCTTTCGCCAGGACGACGATGAGGATGGCAATCGTAGCCCCCTTCGCCGCCACATTCCCCTTGCCAATCACGCGTAGACGGTCGCCAGATCATGCACGCGGGGCACAGCCGGGAGGTTGCGATGGACGATCGAGCCGTACGCACGGCGCTGGAGCGCCATTGGGAGGCTTCGGACGCGAGCGATTTCGAGCGCGAGCACGACATCTATCGCGAGGATGCGGTGCTCGATTATCCGCAATCGGGCGAGCGGATCCGCGGCCGGCGCAACATTCAGCAGAGCCGCACGGTGCAGCCGAACAAGAAGCGCTTCGCGATCCAGCGCATGATCGGCGGCGGCGACCTCTGGGTTACCGAGTTCGTGCTGACCTATGACGGCATCCCGTCCTACACGGTGAGCATCATGGAATTCCGCGACGGACAGGTCGTCCACGAAACGCAGTATTTCGCCGACCGGTTCGAGCCATCGCCGTCGCGCGCGCACCTTGTCGAACACGTCGGCGGGACGCCGTCGCGTTGATCAAAAAGACTTACGCCGCACCGGCTGCTGACGGTTACATGCCGTGGCTTTCGAAAACCTTCTTGCAGCTTCGGCTCAGACTGGCGCGTTTCATCTGAAGGCAGCTCTGCACGGCGCCGTCATTGCCGAGGTCCTTGCGGCAGAAACGCTGTGCGTCGCGCGAGCACGCACTCTGTTCCTCTTTGGTGCCGGAATGCTGAGCAAATACGGCACCGCTGCTCAACATCGCAACGACACCGAAAGCGACGATCGAAAGATAGCGCATCGATGAATCCTCCCGCTGGCTAACGGCAGGCGGCGCCCTTCGTTCCTGGGAACCAGGGGCGTGACTTGGCTGGCTTTGGCTTGCTGGAGCCCTTGCCGGCTATCGCTTTACTTGAGGTAGGTGCGGACGACATCGATCAGGTCCGCCGCGCCCTGCGCCTTCTCGGGGTTTTTCTCTTGCGCGGGATCGACGACGTGATGACGGATATGATCTTCGAGCAGCTCGGCGGTCAGCCCGTTCACCGCACCGCGCACCGAGGCGACCAGCATCAGCACGTCGGCACAGCCGAGCTCGGATTCGAGCGCACGCTCGACCGCCTCGATCTGTCCCTTGATGCGCCTGACCCGGCCCATCAGCTTGGACTTGTGCTTGATGGTATGCGACATGAATCGTAATATAGGGGGGTACCCTATTTTGATCAAGCGACAGTTTACCCCAGGCAGGGCGATGGCGAGCAGGCCGATAACTCTCCGCAGAGGCGCGTTCCTGATCGCGCCGCTGCTGTGGACGCAGGCGGCGCACGCGCATGGCATCGCCGGCAATCGTTATTTCGCCGGCACGATGACATTCGACGACCCCGCCGTCGCCGACGAGCTCATCCTGCCCAATTTCAGCTACCTCGATCATCCCGCACAGGGCAGCAATGTCGCCGAGAGCCGCATCAATGGGGCCTTTGCCCGCCTGTTGACGCCGACGCTCGCGTTCACCGTCGACAGCTCATGGCTCCACCAGAACTGGCCAACCGGCCGCACGTCAGGCTTCGACAAGACCAATATCGGTCTCAAGTATGAGGCTTACCGCGACAATCGCCACGAAGCGCTGATGTCGGTCAGCCTCGCCTGGGGCATCGGCCACTCCGGTGCCGTCGCGGTCGGCGCGGACGCGCCCGACACGATCCAGCCGGGCATCTTCTTCGGCAAGGGGTTTGGCGACCTCCCGGACTCGGTGTCATGGCTGCGCCCGTTTGCCGTCACCGGCGCGGTCGTCGGCGAGGTTCCCCTCGGCACGGCAGGCCGGGCACTGGCGCCCAATCCGGTGACAGGCCGGTTTGACACCATCCTTTCGCCCGCAGTCGAGACGCTGCACTGGGGCTTCTCGATCCAGTACAGCACGCTGTATCTGACAAAGCGGTTCGACGGCGGACCGCCGAAGGACGAGCCGTTGAATCAATTGGTGCCGCTGGTTGAGTTCCAGTTCGACAGCCCGCGCGGCCAGGCGACCGCCGCGACCGCAAATCCCGGCTTCGCGTATGTGGCGGTGACCTGGCAGGTCGCCGCCGAGGCGATCATCCCGCTCAGCCGCGCCGGCGGTACCGGGCCGGGCTTCCGGGCCCAGTTGCTGCTCTTCCTCGATGACCTTGTGCCATCGCTGTTCAGGAAGCCGCTGTTGAGCGACCGGCCCGAGCGCAGCCAGATTGCTTGGTAGGCGAGGCTTTCAGGCGCTGGAGCTTCGGTTCTGATTGAATCAGAACCGAAGCTCCAGATTCTTGTTTTGACGCGTTTTCTTCACGCGAACCGGCGTCCACTTCGCTCGAAAACGCTCTACGGCGCCAGATAGCGCAGCAACTCTGGATCGTTGCGCACCTCGCTCGCCCCGCCTTGCAGCGCGACGCGGCCGCGGTCCAGCACATAGGCATAGTCGGCGACGCGTAGCGCGAGGTCGAGGTGCTGCTCGACGATCACGACCGAGATGTTCTTGGCGAGCTCGATCAGCCGCTCGGTGATCTCCTCGATCACGCCGATCCAGACGCCTTCGGTCGGCTCGTCCAATAGCAGCAGCTTCGGATTGCCGAGCATGGCGCGGCCGATCGCCAGCATCTTGCGTTCGCCGCCGGACAGCGTGCCGGCCGGCTGGTCGAGACGCTGGCCAAGCTTGGGGAAGATCGCCAGCACGCGATCGACCGCGCCGGCGTCGGAATTGGTCAGCGAGCCGACGGCGAGATTGTCGCGCACTGAAAGCCGGGCGAACACCGAATGCTCCTGCGGCACATAGCCGATGCCGGACCGCACGCGCTCCTCGGTACGGCGGCGCGTGATGTCGCGGCCGTCGAAGAACAGTTCGCCCTGCGAGCTCGTAAGCTCGCCGACGATGGTCTTCATCAGCGTGGTCTTGCCGGCGCCGTTGCGGCCGAGCACGGCGACGCCGCCGCGCCAGGGAATGCCGATGTTGATATCGAACAGGACCTGGCTGCGGCCATAACCGGCATCGAGATGCCGGATATCGAGGAAGGATTGGTCAGGCACGGCGAAGATATATCTCCTGGACGTTTCTGTTGGCCTGGATTTCCGCGACCGTCCCCGACGCCAGCACCTTGCCCTGGTCGAGCACGGTGAGACGGTCGCAGATGTCGCGGATGAAATCGAGGTCGTGTTCGACGATGACGAGCGAGCAATGCTGTTTGATCGGCTGCAACAGCTCGCCGGTGACGCGACGCTCCTCGAGGCTCATGCCGCCGGTCGGCTCGTCCAGCAGCAACAGCCGCGGCTTGCCGGCGAGCGCCATCGCGATCTCGAGCCATTGCTGCTGGCCGTGCGACAGGGCCGCTGCGGCATCATACGCGCGATCGGCAAGCCGGAACTGGGTCAGCATCGTCATCACCTGGTCGTGCAGCCTGTTGCGGGTGCGCGACAGCACCAGATCGAACAGCGACGAATGTGCCTGCAGCGCCAGCAGGATGTTGTCGTACAGCGTCAGCGTCGGCAGCACCGAGGTGATCTGGAATTTCAGGCTCATGCCGGCGCGGGCGCGCTCGGTCGGCGTGAACGCCGTGATGTCGGTGTTGACGAACGAGACCTTGCCCGTGGTCGGCACCTCGGCGCCGGCGACGCATTTCATCAGCGTGCTCTTGCCCGAGCCGTTGGGGCCGATCAGCCCATGAAACTCATTCTCCCCGACGGTCAGCGCCGCACCGTCGAGCGCGGTGAGCTTGCCGTACACCTTGCTGATGCCTGACGCCTCAAGGAGCGGCATTGCCGGTCTCCTTTGGCTTTGGCGCCTTGCTTGGTCCCTTGCCAAAGCTGCCGACCCGCTCGCGCTCGCCGAGCACGAAGGAGACCAGCCCGAGCGGGCGGAACATGATCACGAGCAGCAGCAGCACGCCGAGGATGATCGGCCAGACGTCGCGGTAATTGTCCGACAGCCAGAAGCTGACACCCTCGATAATCACGGTGCCGATCACCGCGCCGATCAGGGTGCCGGAGCCGCCGAACAACACGTAGAGCACGACCTGGGTCGAGAACACGACGCCCAGCATGTTGGGCCAGACAAATCCTTCGTGGAAGGCATAGAGGCTGCCGGCCAGACCGGCGATCGTGCCACCGACCGCGAAGATGATCGCCTTCAGGTGTTGCGCCTTGTAGCCGAAGAAGGCGATGCGCTGTTCGTTCTCGCGCAGGCCGGCGAGCGCGAGGCCAAATTGCGAACGGATCAGGAAGCGGCACAGCAGGTAGACGACCACGAGGATGCCGAGCACCATGTAATAGTAAACCGGCCCCTCCTCGAACTCGTAGCTGCCGAGGGTGAGCGGCGGGATCGACGGGATGCCGTTCTGGCCGCCGAGATAATACCAGCCGCGCGCCAGCCGGTCCGCGGCATAGGAGCCGGTCAGGGTGCCGAGCGAGACGAAGATCACGCTCGAGGGATAGCGCCCGAGCAGCAGGAAGCCGCCGAGCAGCAGCGATGCCGTGAGGCCGATCAAGGTGCCCGCCGGCAGGATCAGGAGGATCGAGGTGACGTTGAGATCGCGCGCGAGCAATGCCACGCCGTAGCCGGCGGCGCCGAAGAACAGCGCCTGGCCGAAGCTCATGATGCCGGCATAGCCCCACACCAGGTCAAACGACAGCGCGAACAGCGCGAGGATCACCACGCGGGTGGCGAACACCGTGAGATAATCCTGCAGCACCCATGGCAGGACCAGTGCGATCAAGAGCACCAGCCCTTCCACGATCGGCAGGACCTTCCATCCTGCCGATGCCTGTCTCGCCGGCGCGCTCGCGGCCGGTGCACCCTCACGCGTCACGACATCCGGTCCCTCACCGATGCGTGCGACGGCCTGCTCTGCTCCACCCATTGACTGCTCAGCATTCCTTGGGATCGACGAGACCGGCGCTGCGCGCCACGATCTCATAGTTCCCGCCCTTGGCAACAGCGGTGTACATTTTCATCTTGCAGTGACGCTTGCCGGGAACCATTTCGGCGGGTCCGCCGGGGCCTTCGGCGATCTTGGCGTGATCGAGCGCGGCCGCAACCGAGTCGCGGTCGACCTTGCCGGCTTCCTTGGCCGCGGCTTCCCAGAGCTTGAGGCCGCGATAGGTTCCGGTGGCGGCGCTGCCGGCCGCGAACAGGAAGTTGCCCGGGAAATCCTTCTCATAGGCCGCCTGGATCTTGGCGTTGAACGGATCCTCCTTGGTAAGCACCTTGAAATAATCGAGGCAGCTCGCCAATCCCTCGATCTCGCTCGCCTGATTGATGTTGAGCGTGTTCTCGTCATAGTAGACGCAGGCGAGCCGCCCGCCGTTCTTGAGGAAGCCGGCTTCATAGAGCTGCTTGAAGAACGGGCCGACGCCCGGCGGGATCACGGTGTTGAAGACGACGTCGACCTTGTTGGAGATGATGCGGTTGACGGTCGCCGAGAAGTCGACTTGGTCGAGCGGGTAGTACTCCTCGAACACGACCTCGCCGCCATTGGCCTCGATCACCTTGCGGGCGTAGACGTTGAGCGTGTGCGGCCAGACATAGTTGGCGCTCGGCAGCGCGAACTTCTTGCCGCCGTTCTTGATCAGCCACGGGATGAACTCGTCGCATTGCTGCGCCGGCGTCGGCCCGGTGCAGAACAGATAGGGCGTGCACTCCTTGCCCTCGTAGAGCTGCGGATAGATGTAGAGCGTCTTGCCGCGCGCCACGATCGGGTCCTTGATCGCGTTGCGCATCGACGAGGTGATGCCGCCCAGCACCATGTCGACCTTGTCGCGCTGGATCAGCTTGCGGACGTTGCCGACCGCGACCGATTCGTTCGAGGCGGTGTCCTCGATATAGAGCTCGAGCGGCCGGCCGAGCAGGCCGCCGCCCGCGTTGATCTCCTTGATCACCATCTTGGCGACATTGGCGTCGGCATTGCCGGCATAGGCGATCGGGCCGGTCAGGTCGGTCGCAATGCCGACCTTGATCGGGCCCTCGGCGGCATTGGCCCATTCGGGCCTCACCACCCAGCTGCCGACCCCGGTCGCGAGCGCCCCGGTCGCGAAGGCGAAATTGCTCATGAAGCGGCGGCGCGTGAGATTCATGCGTTCAATCGACATGGTGATTAGACCCCTTTCCCAGCAATGAGGCCTTGCGGCCGGAATTTGATGAAGGCGATGGCGAGCACGAAGACGAGAACGTCGGCGACGACTGGAGACATGACCCATGGCAGCGCCGCGCTGAGCGTGCCGATCACACCAGCGCCGGCGACCGGACCGATGAAGGACCCGACCCCGCCGACCATCACGGCAACGAAGCCCTGGATCAGGAAACGGATGCCGAGATCGGCAAACAGACTGAACACCGGCACGATCAGCGCGCCGGCAAGCCCGGCCAGGGCCGCGCCGAACGCAAAGGTCGCGCCGTAGATCAACGGCGTCGAGATACCCGACGCGCGCGCCAGCGCCGGGTTCTCCAGCGTGGCGCGGACCCGAAGCCCGAAGCTCGTGCGCGCCAGCAGCAGATAGCAGCCGCCCATCACCAGTAGCGTGATCACGATGATGGTGAAGCGCCAGGCCGAGATGTGGACGGAGCCGAGGTCGATCGAACCGCCGATCGGCTCCGGCACCGTGAGATAGAAGCCGCCAATGAGGCCACGGACGCTTTCGCGGATGATCAGCCCGAGCGCATAGGTGCCGAGCATCGCCACGATCGGCGCGGCGTAGAAGCGCCGGATGATCAGCGCCTCGAGCACGAAGCCGATCGCGCCGACCACAAAGGGCGCGGCGACCATGCCGACCCAGACCGGCGCGCCGTGGGCGTAGGCCAGATAGGTCACATAGGCCCCGAGCAGGACGAATTCGCCCTGCGCGAAGTTGAAGATGCCCATCATGCTGGCGATGATGCCGAGCCCGAGCACGACCAGCACGATGATCGCGCCGAAGCTCACGATCTCGAACACCGCGGCGAAGGTGCTAGCCATGGCGTTCGATCCATCGACCCTGCGTCTGCGACAAGCGGCGCCTCACATCTTCTTCCAGTCGCCGGCCTGCTCGAAGGCGTGCGCGGCGCGGTAGATGGTGGATTCCTCGAACATCCGCCCGACCAGCATCAGGCCGACCGGCAGGCCGTCGACCATGCCGCAGGGCAGCGACATCGCTGGGTGGTGGGTGATGTCGAACGGCGCGGTGTTGGAGATCATCTCAAGTGCGCGGGCGACATATTCCTCGCGGCTGGCATTGGCCTCGGGCAACTTCGTCGCCTTCATCGGCGTGGTCGGCATCAGCAGCAGATCGTAGTCCTTGAACGCCTTGTCATAGGCCGCGGCCAGCCGGCGGGAGATGTTGAGCGCCTTGCCGTAGAAGCGCGGCCCGAAATTGTTGTTGATGTAGGTGCCGAGCATCATGAACAGCTTCGTCGTCTCCGACAGCGAGTCGGCCTGGCGGCGCCAGCCGCGATGGTGATCCATCAGCGAGGTCGAATAGAGGTCACCGCGGCTGAGGCCGTAGCCGTCGCCGAACATCATGGTCTGGGTCAGGCCCTCGGTGCCGATCGGAGTCCAGATCGCGCCGCCGAGCATGTGCATCGGGATCGACACCGTCTCGACACTGGCGCCGAGATCCTTGAAGCGCTTGGCCGCCTCGTGCACGCTTTCATTCACCGCGGCCTCCGCGGTCGGCTGCTCAAAGCCTTCCTTGACGATGCCGATCTTCATGCCCTTGACGCCCTTGCCGAGCGCCTTGGTGTAGTCGTCTACCTTCGGCGCCTTGATCCGGGGATCATAGCCGTCGTCGCCGGCGAGCACTTCCAGCAGCAGCGCGTTGTCTTCCACGGTCGCGGTCATCGGGCCGGTGTGGTCGACATAGATCTCGATCGGCATGATGCCGGTGTAGGGCACGAGGCCCCAGGTCGGTTTCATGCCATAGGTGCCGCAGAACGAGGACGGCATGCGGATCGAGCCGCCCTGGTCGCCGCCGATCGCCATGTCGACCTCACCGAGCGCGACCACGACGCCCGAGCCCGACGACGAGCCGCCGGCCGAATAGCCCATCTTGTGCGGATTGTGCACCGGCCCGTAGGAGCCGGTGTGGCTGCCGCCGGACAGGCAGAAGTGTTCGCAGTGGGTCTTGCCGGCGATTTCGGCACCGGCATCGAGCATGCGCGTGACGATGGTGGCGTCGAAGTCGGGCATATAGCCTTCCAGCGTCGACGAGCCGTTGGTCATGGGCACGCCGGCCAGCATGATGTTGTCCTTCAGCGCCACCGTCTTGCCCTTGAGCTTGCCGGAGGCAGCGCCCTTCACCGTCGACTTGCGGTACCAGGCGTTGTGCTTGTTCTCTTCCGGCGCCGGACGATAGCCGGGCGTGCGCGGATATTTCACTTCGGGCAGTTCGTCCGGCATCGCGGCGACGAGGTTGTAGGCCTCGACCGAGCCCTGCATCAGGCCGCGGAACGAGGCCACGTCCTCATCGGTCAGGGACAGGCCGCATTGCTCGGCGACGGCACGAAGTTGCGTTGGCGTGGGAAGGACGACGGTCACGGCGCTCTCCTGAAGCTTTTGATCTTTGGATTTGATTTCCTGGATCGGATCCCTTGGGCACGAAGCAGCAGCGGCGCGTTGACCCGCGCGAACCGCTCACCCCGTCGCCGTATTGAAAACGGAAATATTTTCCTTTTCAAGTATTATTTCGCAAAACCGCTGACTAAGGCTGCCGGAACGCGCCTCAGGACAACCGGTGCGCACAGCGCTGTCCCCGTCATTGCGAGCGAAGCGAAGCAATCCATAGCTCGGCATAACGGGACGATGGATTGCTTCGTCGCTATGCTCCTCGCAATGACGGTGATGCAAAGCATCACAGCCTCTCAGATCGCCTTGATCACCCTGAAGTCGAGGCCGTCGGCTTCGGCGAGATACATCGGCATCCTGGCGTGGCCGCTGCGCACCGTGACCGGACCGCGCGGGCCGCGATAGACCAGGTTATCCGCTGCCGCGAGCAGCGGCCGCAGGTCCAGCGTGCCGGCGCGATTGGCGGCAGCCTCCAACAGGCAGAAGCCTTCATAGGCGGACTCGCCGCACGATCCGACCGGCGGCGCGAACGCCCCGAACATCGCGCGATAGCGGTCCCTGAAATCGTCACCGGCCTGCGAGCCGACGGAAGGGAAATAGCCGGAGGCACAGAACAGGTTCTCGGTCTTGTCGGCGCCGATGCCGAGCAGCGCCGTTTCGTCGAAACAGCCGGCAAAGCGCAGCGTGGTGGCGGCGAGCCCGGCCTCGGCGAAGGCGCGGTTGAAGGTCACGCCGTCGGTGCCGATCAGCGAGATGAGCACGACATCGGGCTTCGCTGCGCGGATCCGCTCCAGATGCGCCTCGTGATCGTCCTCGCCGACCGGCACGAACTCCTCGCCGACCACGAGGCCCCCGGTCTCCTTGATGTAGCGCTTCACCGCGCGGTGCGACTGCCATGGCCAGACATAATCGCTGCCGATCAGGTACCAGCGCCTGGCCTTCTTGATCTCGGCCAGCCAGTGGATCGACGGCCGGTTCTGCCAGCGCGGCGTCTCGCCGATCGCGATCACGCCCGGCGTCCGCTCGCCGCCCTCATAGACCGGCGTGTAGATGTAGGGGATCTTGCTGCGGGTGATGAGGTGACGCAGCGCGACACGCACCGCGCTGGTGTGCATGCCCATGATGAGATCGACCTCATCGGAGGCGATCGCCTGCTCGGCGCGGTCGATCACCGCGTCGATCGGGCCGCCGGCGTCGTAGACCTGGAACTCGATCTCGCGGCCGAGGATGCCGCCGCGCCGGTTGATGTCGGCGACCGCGAGTTGCGCGGTCGAGGTCGTAGCCGGCCCCCACATTCCGGGCGATCCGGAGCAACAGACGAAGCCGCCGATCCGCAGCCGGTTGCGCGCGCCGCGCGGACCGAACCCGCCACGATCCATCGGCGCGAGCACGCGATCCGACGCCGCCGACGCCAGGTTCCTGAACAGCAGGGATGGCGGGAACGGGAGGTTTCTTGCCATGACGTTGGGCGTCGAATGCACACCTGCTCCTGTCCGGCACCGGCACGCCGCTCACGGCATCGCCCTCGCGGGCGACGGTGCCACGCTAGATCGTCTTGATCACATTGAAGTCGAGACCGTCGGCCTCGGCAAGATAGATCGGCATTTCGGCGCGGCCGTCGCGAATGGTGACGGTGCCGCGGGCGCCGCTGTAGACGAGGTTCCGCGCCGCAGCGAACAACGGGCCCGTCGAGAGCGAGCGGGCCCGGTTGGCCGCCGCTTCGAGAAAGCGCATCCCCTCGTAATTGGACTGTCCGACCGAGCCGATCGGCGGCGCGTGCGGGCCGAACATCGCGCGATAGCTGATCTGGAACTCGTCATTGGTGCGCGAATCGACGCAGCCGAAATAGCCCGAGGCGCAGAACAGGTTCTCGGTCGCGTCCGGCCCGATGCCGAGCAGCACGGTCTCGTCCATCGCGCCCGCATAGCGCAGCGTGGTGGCGGCGAGCCCCGCCTCGGCGAAGGCGCGGTTGAAGGTAATGCTGTCGGTGCCGATCAGGGTGATCAGCACGACATCGGGCTGGGCTGCGCGGATCCGCGCCAGATGCGGCGCGTGATCGTCCTCGCCGAGCGGGACGAACTCCTCGCCGACCACCTGGCCGCCGGCCTCCTTGATGTAGCGCTTCACCGCGCGATGCGATTGCCAGGGCCAGACATAGTCGCTGCCGATCAGGTACCAGCGCTGCGCCTTCTTGACCTCGGTGAGCCAGTGGATCGCCGGGCGGCTTTCGGCGCGCGGCGTCTCGCCGATCGCCATCACCCCTAGCGTCCGCTCGCCGCCCTCATAGACCGGCGTGTAGACATAGGGGATGCGGCCGGCCGTGACCTTGCGCAGCGCGAGGCGGACCGCCGAGATGTGCGAGCCCATGATCACGTCGATCTCGTCGAACGCGATCGCCCGCTCCGCGCGGCGCACCACCTCCTCGATCGGGCCGCCGGCGTCGTACATCGACAATTCGACCTCGCGGCCGCGGATGCCGCCGCGCCGGTTGATCTCGGCAACCGCCAGCATGACGCTGTTGGCCGAGATCGGCCCCCAGATTCCGGGCGCGCCGGAGAAGGTGATGAAATTGCCGATTCTAAGCTTGCCGTCGGTGCCGCCACGACGCGAGGAGCCCGGCTTGACGGTCAAAGCGAGATCGGCCGCGCAGGACGACGGATTTCGAAACAGGTGCGGCGGCGCGACGGGCATGCCGCCATACGCCTTGAAAGGGACCGTCGAAAGCACGCCAACTCCTGTCTGGGAAGCAGTACGCAACGCAGCCAGCGGGCGGTCGCGGCATCCGCCCTTTGGTTGGGGGAATATCCTAGGGGAAAATATTGAATATTCAACAATTGAAGTGCATATAGAAATGGCATGAGTTGCCGGACATTCATTCACCGGGTCAGGAACCAGGTCTCACGCCGTGGCTAAACCGCCGAAAGAAAATTCCCCGATCACCGAACACCTCACCTACCTGCTCGCGCAAGCCAACCGGGAGATCAACCGGCAGTTGGAGACGCGGCTGGCCAAGGAAGGCGTGCCGGTCGAGCAGTGGCGCATCCTCAAAGTGCTGTCCGACGGCAACGGACACTCGATGGGCGAGCTCGCCGACGCTGTGCTGCTCAACCATCCGACGCTGACCAAGATGATCGACCGCATGGTATCGGATGCGCTGGTCTATCGCGTGCAGGATCCGAAGGATCGCCGCAAGGTGCTGATGTTCGTCTCCGACCGCGGCAAGGCGCTGTGCCGCCGGCTGAACTCGCTGGCGGTGAGCCAGGAAGAGCACATCGTCGAGAGCTATGGCGACAAGTCGACCACCGAGCTCAAGCGCCTGCTGGAAAGCCTGATCGGCAGCGCAAACTGAGGCAACAGCCTCCGCTACGACGCCACCTCGTCCTGCGCCACCAGGCCGGCCGGACGGACCGGCGTGAGGGCAGCATCAGCGACCGGATGGGCCAGCCGGTTGCCGACGATCATGATCGCGCACAGCACATAGCAGCAGACGCCGAGTGCGAATGTCGTGGTGATGCCGAACTGGATCGACAGCCCCATGCCGAGCACGGAAGCAAGCATCGAGGTGATGCCGTTGGTGCTCCAGAAGAACGGCAGCAGCCCGTCATGCCGCCGCCAGATGCCGAGGCCCAGCGGGAACATCATGCCCATGCAGAAAGCGGGCGGTGCCAGCAGCGCGACCGATACCAGGATGCGGATGTCGGTCGGCGCCGAGCGCGCCCAGGCGGTGACCGCCGGCGTCAGCAGGCCTGCAACCACCAGCGTTGCAACCAGCGCCACGAGGCGAGCGATCAACATGGCCGGCCGTGCAGGCGCGGCACCCACTGTCGCACTGCCGATGCCGCCGAACAGCAGGATCGTGAACAGCACGACGCTGAGCCCGTAGACGGGGTGGCCGAGGAACACCATCAGCCGTTGCATCTGCGAAATCTCGATCAGCATGAAGCCCATGCCGATCGCGGCGAAATAGGCCACCGGCGGCACCAGTGTGGCCACCGGCATCCGCCGCATCAGGCGCCTGAAGGGAATGCCGATGTAGTAGATGCAGATGCCGAGCTGGAAGACGAGCACCCATTTGATGACGGCGAGCGCTGCGTTGTGCCGCACATCTAGGCCATTTTTGACGAACAGATCGCCAAGTCGCCCGGTATAGAAGAAGAATGGCTTGTCGTCGGTCGAGGCCGCGATGTTTTCCGGCAATGAATCAAGGAAGCTCTGGTCGGCCCTGCCCGATAGAAGAGCCGAGGTGACATTGTCATACGCGATGTCAGGCCCGAGCAGCAGCTTGAATCCCTGTGCTTCCAGCCGGTCGCGCGCGCCCTGCCATTGCGCCGCGGTGAACGCCTCGGGCCGGGTCATGACCGTGACGATGCTGCCGACATTCGCCGCAATCACATGCTGCGACAGTTCGGTCATCGGCACGCCCTGATGCTGCAGCGCCTCGGCCGCGATCGCAATCAGGCGATAGAACTCGCCGCGATAGACCGTTGGTTCGTACCAGCGCGACACCGAGAGCATGCCGCCCGGCTTCAGCGCGCGGAAGAAATCGTCCCACGCCTCCACGGTGTAGAGCCGGTTCTCGGTCAGCGTCAGCCCGCCGGCTGCGGTGGCGGCCCAGGTGTCGATCAGCGAGATCTGGATCAGGTCGTAGCGATCGGGCGAGTGGTTGATGTAACTGCGCGCTTCGGCATTGACCAGCGACACGCCGGGCTGGCGATTGAGATGGCCCGAATAATCGGCGAACTTGTCGGTCAGCACTTCGAAGATCGCAGGATTGATTTCGATGCCGTGAATTCGCTGCGCGCCGAAATAGAGGCCGGAGAGGATGTCCCGGCCGCCGCCGACGCCGACCACGGCCACATCGCCCGGCCGTTGCTGCACCAGATAGGGCGCGTTGATGACGTCGTCCTTGAGATAGGAAACCTTGGTCAGATCGCCGGAGAAGCGGGTGATCGGCGTCGCCGCGTCGGCATCGATGTCGAGATAGAGCTGCTCGATCCTGACATCCGGGGTGCGCGAGAAGGACCAGCCGAACGGAATCGAGAGCCCGAGATCGGTCACGCGGATGCGCGAATAGGTGTTCCAGCGCTCGAACAACGTTCCGGTCTGCTGGGTGCCCTTGGCCCAGATCACGCCAAGATGGCTGCCGCCGGTTGCGGCAAGCGCGGTGTGAACCGCGGCGAGCGCAGCGAGACCAAGCGCGGCGTTGCGGCTCAGGCGCACATCGCTTCGGCCTTCGCCGTGACGGACCACGAACCAGCCGACGGCCGCGGCGCAGGCGCCGATCCACAGCGTCGCGCTGACCGGATCGATCACCAGCAGCACGAAGATGATGCCGAGGCATCCGACCGCGGCACCGACCAGATCGGCAGCGTAAAGCCAGCCGCCGACATAGGGCAGCCGGGTCAGGAGAATCGTGATGCAGATGCCGCCCTCGGTAAACGGAATGGTGAAAGCCAGCGCCACCAGGGCGAGCGCAGACATGGCATATGCGCCGGGCACGACCAGCGGCGCATACAGAAAGGCACACATGGCGGCGACGCCGCTGATCGCGAACCGCGCGGCGTGACGGGCAAATTCCGGCGCCACACGCTCCGGCGCATAACGGGCGGAATCCTCATAAACCTTCATTGCACCGCGCGTCAGCCCGAACATCGCGAGGGCGATCGCCCCGAAAGCGAAGTGGTAATGCACCATCACGCTGAAAAAGCGGGTGATGAGGATCTGATAGGCCAGCGTGGCCGACGCCAGCACGAAGATCGCCGGATAGTAGCGGCCGGGCATAGTCGTCGCGGTCTGCAAGGCGCGACCTCCTGATCGAGCCTTGACCAAAGAGACGCTTTGATGCGCGTTGGCGGCTCACCCAACGCGCGCTGCAATACTGAGACACAGAGCCCTAACAAGTGATTGATTGGACGAGCCAACACCGACTTTGGGTAGTGGCCGGACCGGCGGCGGGCTTAGCGCGGGGTTACCCGGGAACCCAAAATCGCGAAAATACCGCCTCGCCGACAGACAGCCATGCCGGGAGGGTCCAACAAAAAGTCCGGTCAACATGTCGGAGTGCCGGTCGCGGGCTCGTCCTCCGAATGCGCGAACACTGCGCGCGGTTCCGGTTCATCCTCCTCATCGATCACAAGGATTTCCCCTGATGACTTCGATCACGCCGTTCCTCTGGCTCGACAACAACGTCCGCGATGCCGTCGTCTTCTACAAATCGGTGTTCCCGAACGCCGAGATCGAGACCGTCAGCGACTTCATGGCGAGTTTTGAGCTCGAGGGGCAGCGGTTCTACGCGCTCAATGGCGGGCCGCAACACAAGTTCAACGAGGCAGTGTCGTTCTTCCTCAGCGTCGAGACTCAGGAGCAAGTGGACTACTTCTGGGAGAAGCTCACCGACGGCGGCCAGGAATCGCGCTGCGGCTGGCTCAAAGACCGCTTCGGCCTGTCCTGGCAGGTGATCCCGACGGCGCTGAGCCGCTATCTCGGCGATCCCGACCGCAAGGCGGCCGATCGCGCGATGCAGGCGATGCTGAAGATGCAGAAGATCATCATCGCCGATCTTGACAAGGCGTTCGCCGGCTGAGGGCGATGGAGCCTCGACGGCGGGCCAGACGCCCGCCGCGTCAGGACCTGCGGCGGCTTACGCGTACCGCCCGTGGCAGTGCTTGTACTTCTTGCCTGAGCCGCATGGGCAATCCTCGTTGCGGCCGACCTTGCCCCAGCTTGCCGGGTCATTCGGATTGCGGTCGGCGGCGGGCATGCCTGGCGCCAGCGAGGCCTGGGCATAGGTGGCCTCGGTCAGGCGGGCCTGGGCGAACTCGTCCTCGCCGGTGTTGGGATCGAGCTTGTGCGCTTCCATCGGCGGCAGCGGCATCGCCGGCTCCTCCGGCGGCACGATCTCGACCCGCATCAGCTGCGCGGTGACGGCCTCGCGCAGATGCGCGCTCATCTCCTGGAAGAGATTGAAGGCTTCGGTCTTGTACTCCTGCAACGGATCGCGCTGGCCATAGCCGCGCAGGCCGATGACCTGGCGCAGATGATCGAGCATGATCAAATGCTCGCGCCAGAGATGGTCGAGCGTCTGCAACAGGATGGTCTTCTCGACGTAACGCATCACGTCGGGGCCCCACTGCGCGACCTTAGCCGCCATCCGCTCGTCGACGCGATTCTCGATGCGCGTCAGCAGCTCCTCGTCGGCGATGCCCTCTTCCTTGGCCCATTCGTCGACCGGCAGGTCGACATCGAGCACGCGCTTCAGCTCTTCCTTGAGGCCCGCGGTGTCCCACTGCTCGGCATAGGCGTGCTCGGGGATGTGCTTGGCGACCACGTCCTCGACGAAGGCATGACGCATGTCGGTCACGGTCTCGACGACACTGTCGTCCTTCATCAGGTCGATGCGCTGGTCGAAGATCACCTTGCGCTGGTCGTTCTGGACGTTGTCGAACTTCAAGAGGTTCTTGCGGATGTCGAAGTTGCGCGCCTCGACCTTCTGCTGGGCCTTCTCGAGCGCCTTGTTGATCCAGGGATGGATGATGGCCTCGCCTTCCTGCAAGCCGAGCCGCTGCAGCATGCTGTCGAGCCGGTCGGAGCCGAAGATGCGCATCAGATCGTCTTCCAGCGACAGGAAGAATTTCGAGCGGCCGGGGTCGCCCTGACGGCCGGAACGGCCGCGCAGCTGGTTGTCGATGCGGCGGGATTCGTGGCGCTCGGAGCCGATGATGTAAAGGCCGCCCGGCTTCCTCACCGTCTTGGCGGGCTTGTTGCCCTTGGCAGGCTCGACCTCGAAATCCTCTTCCGCCTTCAGCACGATCTCGCGGAAGCGCTCGATGTCGGCCTTGATCAGCTCAATCTTCTTCGCCTTCTCGGCTTCGTCGGTGATCGCGGCGGTCTCCTGCTGGATCCGCATTTCGAGCGAGCCGCCGAGCTTGATGTCGGTGCCGCGGCCGGCCATGTTGGTCGCGATCGTGATCGCGCCCGGCACGCCGGCTTCCGCGACGATATAGGCTTCCTGCTCGTGGAAGCGCGCGTTCAGCACCGCGAACAGTTTTGCCGGCTTGCCCGCGCGCGCGGCGGCGTAGAGCTTCTCCATGCCGGATTCGGAGGTGAAATCGATCTGCTTGTAGCCGTGCTTCTTGAGGTACTCGGCCAGCACTTCCGACTTCTCGATCGACGCCGTGCCGACCAGCACCGGCTGCAGCCGCTTGTTGGCGCGCTCGATCTCGGCAAGGATCGCGCCGTACTTCTCATTCTGGGTGCGGTAGACCTCGTCGTCCTCGTCGAGGCGCGCCACCGGCAGGTTGGTCGGGATCTCGACGACCTCGAGCTTGTAGATGTCGAACAGTTCGTCGGCTTCGGTCAGCGCCGTGCCGGTCATGCCGGACAGCTTCTGGTACATCCGGAAATAGTTCTGGAAGGTGATCGAGGCCAGCGTCTGGTTCTCGGGCTGGACCGTGACATGCTCCTTGGCTTCCAGCGCCTGGTGCAGGCCTTCCGAATAGCGCCGGCCCTGCATCATGCGGCCGGTAAACTCGTCGATGATGACAACCTCGTCGTCGCGGACGATGTAGTCCTTGTCGCGCGTGAACAGCGTGTGCGCGCGCAGCGCCTGGTTGACGTGATGCACGACGGAGACGTTCTCGACGTCGTACAGCGAATCACCCTTGAGCTGGCCGGCGTCGCGCAGCAGGTTCTCGAGCTTCTCCATGCCGCCTTCGGTCAGCGTCACCGTGCGCTGCTTCTCGTCGACCTCGAAGTCGGCGGCCTTGGTGAGCTGCGGCATGAAGGTGTCGATGGTGTTGTAGAAATCCGAACGGTCGTCGAGCGGGCCGGAGATGATCAGCGGCGTGCGCGCTTCGTCGATCAGGATGGAGTCCACTTCGTCGACGATCGCATAGAAATGCTCGCGCTGGACCATATCCTCCAGGCGGTACTTCATGTTGTCGCGCAGATAGTCGAAGCCGTATTCGTTGTTGGTGCCGTAGGTGATGTCGCAGGCATAGGCCGCCTTGCGCTCGGCGTCGTCGAGGCCGTGCACGATCACGCCGGTGGTCAGCCCCAGGAACGAATAGATCTGACCCATCCAGCCGGAGTCGCGGCGGGCGAGGTAGTCGTTGACGGTGACGACATGGACGCCCTTGCCGGCGAGCGCGTTGAGGTAGACCGCGAGCGTCGCAACCAGCGTCTTGCCTTCGCCGGTCTTCATCTCGGCGATGTCGCCCTCGTGCAGCACCATGCCGCCGATCAGCTGGACGTCGAAATGGCGCTGGCCGAGCGTCCGCTTGGCCGCCTCGCGCACCGTGGCGAAGGCCGGAACCAGCAGGTCGTCGAGCGTCTTGCCGCTGGCGAGCTGCTGCTTGAACTCGGCGGTGCGGGCCTTGAGCTGGTCGTCCGTCAGTTTGACGATTTCGGGCTCGAGGGCGTTGATGGCGCTGACGCGGGACTGATACCCCTTGACCCGACGGTCGTTGGAGGAGCCGAAAAACTTGCGGGCGAGCGCGCCGATCATGCGAAATTCCTGTTCTTCGGTCTCGAGTTCGGTCTTGGTTCAGTGTTGAATTTCAAGTCTTGGAATACAGCCTGAGATGGTCCGCCGGATTGCCTATCAACTCACCGTGACGCGCTACGGTTCGAGCCCCGGCCCGGAGCTCCTCCGCCAATTGAGTGGGAAACAGGCCATCCTGGGTTCAACGGCGAAAAACGCAGCAAAATAAGCGCTCTCACCGCTGACACGGTCGGCCAGAGATATGGCCCGGTCGGGGGGTTGTCAACGCCGCCAAGATGTCAAGGAATTCATCATTTTGACAAGACTTTCGCGTTGCCAATGTAACACGATTGGGCGAGTGTCCGCCCCGCTCGAGCTTCCCCCCTTTGAGACAAGGATTTTGCATGACCACCTCGCCTCCGGAAACCAAAACCGGCCTGCGCCTCGGCCTCGCCACCCTGGCCGCCACGGGCTGTCTTGTCGCAGTGCTGGCTGCCGGCCTCCCGGTCCGCGCCGCGGAATCCGACCCGGTGCTGGCGAAGGTGAACGGTTCCGAGATCCACGCCAGCGACGTGGCGCTCGCCGAGGAGGAACTCGGCCCGAGCCTGCAACAGATGGACCCCTCGACCCGCAAGGACAACGTGCTGTCCTTCCTGATCGACATGAAGATCGTGTCCAAGGCCGCCGAGGACAAGAAGATCGAGAACAACGACGACTTCAAGAAGCGGCTCGCCTTCACCCGCAACCGCCTGTTGATGGACAGCCTGCTTGCCAGCGAAGGCAAGGCCGCGACCACCGACGACGCCATGAAGAAGGTCTATGAAGAGGCCTCCAAGCAGATCACCGGCGAGCAGGAGGTGCGCGCCCGCCACATCCTGGTCGAGACCGAGGACGAGGCCAAGGCGATCAAGGCCGAGCTCGACAAGGGCGCCGACTTCGCCGAGCTCGCCAAGAAGAAGTCCAAGGATCCCGGCGCCTCCGACGGCGGCGACCTCGGCTTCTTCACCAAGGAGCAGATGGTGCCGGAATTCTCCGCGGTCGCCTTCACGCTCGAGCCGGGCAAGATCTCCGATCCGGTCAAGTCGCAGTTCGGCTGGCACATCATCAAGGTCGAGGAAAAGCGCAACCGCAAGGCGCCCGACTTCGAGCAGGTGAAGGCCCAGATCGAGACCTATGTGACCCGCAAGGCCCAGGCTGACTATGTCGCCAAGCTGCGCGAGGCCGCCAAGGTCGAGCGCATGGACAAGCCGGCCGAGACGGCCAAGGACGCGACGGCGCCGGCCGACGCCGCCAAGGACGCGCCGAAGCCCGCCGACAACAAGATGGCGCCGGCGAAGAAGTAAGCTTCTCGAACATTGTTGCAGTTGCGATGGCCGGGCATGTCCCGGCCATTTGCGTTTTGAGGCGCCCTCGTAGCCCGGATGGAGCGAAGCGAAATCCGGGGGCAGACCATCCGCAGTGATAGCGGCCCCGGATTGCGCTTCGCTCCATCCGGGCTACGGCTTCCTTGAACAATTGATGACACCATCGCAGCCCTCTCCCGCTTCAGCCGACGAGATGTTATGCAGCGCTTCCCTCCCCGTAGCCGGAAGCCTCCCATGTCCACCGCCGTCTCCCCCCTCGCCCCGCCTGACGTTCCCGAGATGCCCGTGATCGCGGGTGTGCGGCTTGCGACCGCCGCCGCCGGCATCCGCTACAAGGGCCGCACCGACGTGCTGCTCGCGCTGATGGACAAGGGCACCACGGTGGCCGGCGTGTTCACCAAGTCGAAATGCCCGTCGGCGCCGGTCGAATGGTGCCGCGCCAAGCTGAAGGGCGGGGCTGCGCGCGCGCTGGTGGTCAATTCCGGCAACGCCAATGCCTTCACCGGCAAGACCGGCAAATCGTCCACCGCGCTGACCGCGCAGATCGCGGCGAAGGCGGTCGGCTGTTCGACGTCGGACGTGTTCCTTGCCTCCACCGGCGTGATCGGCGAGCCGCTCGACGCCACCAAGTTCGACGGCGTGCTGGCGCAGCTCGCGGAGACCGCGACCCCCGATCTGTGGATGGACGCGGCCAAGGCGATCATGACCACCGATACCTTCCCGAAGGTCGCCACCGCGACCGTGAAGCTCGGCAAGGCCAAGGTGACGATCAACGGCATGGCCAAGGGCGCCGGCATGATCATGCCCGACATGGCGACCATGCTGTCCTTCGTCTTCACCGACGCGCCGCTGTCGGCTGGCGTGCTGCAATCCCTGCTCAAGGCCGGCGTCGAGGACACCTTCAATGCGCTGACCATCGACGGCGACACCTCGACCTCGGACACGTTGCTCGCGTTTGCGACCGGCGCTGCGGCGGCGCACGGCGCGCCGAAGATCTCGCGCGCCAGCGACCCGCGCCTGAAGGCCTTCACCAAGGCATTCCAGCAGATCCTCGCCAATCTGTCCGAGCAGGTGGCGCGCGACGGCGAGGGCGCGCGCAAGCTGGTCGAGGTCGTGGTCGAGGGCGCCACGACAAAACCGTCGGCGCGCAGGATCGCGATGTCGATCGCCAATTCGCCGCTGGTGAAGACCGCGATCGCCGGCGAGGATGCCAATTGGGGCCGCGTGGTGATGGCGGTCGGCAAGGCCGGCGAGCCCGCCAACCGCGATAAGCTCTCGATCTCCTTCAACGGCATCCGCGTCGCCAAGAGCGGCGCGCGCGATCCGTCCTACAATGAGAAAGAAGTGTCGGAGGCGATGAAGGCGCCGAAGATCCAGATCAAGGTCGCGCTCGGCCTCGGCAAGGCGAAGGACCGCGTGCTGACGTGCGACCTCACCAAGGAATACGTCGCGATCAACGGCGATTACAGGTCGTAGTCGCTTTCCCAATCACCTCCGTCATTGCGAGGAGCGAAGCGACGAAGCAATCCATCCGTCCGTATGTTCGGTGAGATGGATTGCTTCGCTTCGCTCGCAATGACGGGGTTATTCCCGCCATCCCCGCGCAAAGGCTTCGCCTTTGTCGCTGGAGGTGCGAGCGAAGCGAGCCTCGAAGGATGCACGGCCACGATAGCGCTGCGTGGAGAGAGATGGGGCCGTCGCCCTTCGTGACGGCCGCTTCGCGGCCTCCTCAGGGTGACGTTGGGACAGTGTGTCGACCTTCGCTAGCTCGAGATCCGCGCGTCAGCGACTGCCTTCTTGAACAGCGCGTTCATCGCGTCTGCGATGCCCTGGGTCGGGCTGACCTCGAAATAGAAGCCTGGCGACGCACAGGCCTGCATGTTCTGCGCGACCTGGCTGTTCGGCGACGGGCCGAATGGGCCCTGATTGAACGGATCGATCCAGGTCATGTACCAGTTGTTGGTCGGCAGCTGCAGATAGGTGGTGTAGAGCACCGCGATCTTGATATTGCGCTTCTTGATCGCATCGCAGAGTGCCGGATTGATCGGCGACTGGCAGCGATTGCTGCCGGTGATCGGCTTCAGGCAGCTTGAATTCGGCTCGTCGGCGACCCCGTCGGATACGAAGAACAGATATTTGAGCGGCGCCGACGACGTGCCCGCGCCCGGGTTTGCGATCGCGTTGTTGATCTGGGGGAAAATCGCGGTGAACTGGCTGTCCTTGTCCGCGGTGTAGGAATCGTTGTTGCCGTAGACGCCCATCAGATCGATGTTGCCGGCCGCGGACTTTGCACTCGACAGGCTCGACGACAGCGAAAACAGGCTTCGCAAGCCGTAGGTCGCCGAGGACGCGCCGAAGTCATAGATCGCCATGCGGAACTGGCTCGAATAGGTCTGGGTCGCCGCCGCGGTATCCATCAATTGCTGGGTCGCGCTGCGAAGCACGTCGATCCGCGTCGTGACGCCAAGCGATTTCGCCAGATTGTAGTAGTTGTTGGGGTCGTTGTAGTCGTGGCAGGCGAAGGCGCATTGGTCGTTCGGCTTGAAGCTGTTGCCGGTGGTGGCCGTGACCAGCTTGGCGACGTCCGTCGGCGTGGCGCCGACGCCCATCGACGGCGAATTATCCAGCAGCAGATAGAAATCGATATAGAGCGGCATGTTCGCGGTCGAGGTCGAGGTGCCCGACACCGACACCTTGCTCCGCCCCAACACGCCGAGGAACATGGTCGGGACATCTGCGGTGAATTGGACCGTCGAGGTGATGGTGCTGCCGCTCTTGGTCATGGTCGGCGTCACGCTGGTCAGCGTGAAGCCGTTCTGGTTGAAGATGTTGCCGTTGAAGATCTTCTTCGCGTCGGCCTCGCCGGCCGAAATCTCGCCGTCCGACGTCATGGCGCCGGCCGCGATGAAGCCGGGCGATGCCTTGGCGACCGATCCGACGCTCGCCGCGTCGGCGGCGGATATCAGCTTGCTGCGGATCTGGTTGGCGCGGGAGTAGTCGACCGCGCATCCGACCGCGACCATGATCGGCAGCAGGGCCAGGCCAAAGATCATCGCGATGTTGCCGGAGCGATCGCGGCGGAAACGGCTGACGGTCCGGAGCAAGGTGCGCATGGGTTATATCGGCAAAGAAAATGATGGGCTGATAAATCAGGACCTTCACCCTGCCGGCTGCGCATTAAGGCCGACTTATCGCGAATGCAGAAAAGGCGCGCAGGCACAAATCGTTTGGCTGACCGCGCGTTGCTGGTTAATGAAACCTTGCTAGACAACAAGGAACATTCGTGCTGCATGGCTGAGATCAAGCTGACCCTCGTCGTCGCCTGCGCGCTGGTCGACGCCGACAAGCGCGTGCTGCTGGCGCAGCGTCCCGAAGGCAAGGCATTGGCGGGGCTGTGGGAATTTCCCGGCGGCAAGATCGAGCCCGGCGAGCGGCCGGAACAGACCCTGATCCGCGAGCTGCACGAGGAGATCGGCATCACCGTGAGCGAGCCGTGCCTCGCGCCGCTGACCTTCGCCAGCCATGCCTACGAGACCTTCCATTTGCTGATGCCGCTCTACATCTGCCGCCGCTGGGAGGGCATGGCGGTGGCGCGCGAGGGCCAGAACCTCGCCTGGGTCCGCGCCAGCAAGCTGCGCGACTACCCGATGCCGCCGGCGGACATTCCGCTGCTGCCGCATCTGATCGATCTGCTGCTGTGATCTGAGCTTGTGGTGCGACCGACCCGTCGCCTCCCCTCTTGGGGCCGTCGCAGGGGTGCGCTGAAAAATATCGAAAACAACCCCATGCAAAGTAGCCGGCGGCGCCGGCCGGCGTTCGGCACGACGGCTTGACACGTCGGGCAACTCACCGGCACTATTCCATTATTCCGAAATCATGCGAGCAACCGTCGCGACGGGGTCGGTCGCATATGGCATCCACGGACTTCTGCCACGGCAGCAGTCCCGATGCCGCCCGCGGACATCCCGCTGCTGCCGCATCTGATGGATTTGCTGCTGTGATCTCTTCATCCTCCCCTGGAGGGGGAGGATCGATCCGCATGAAGCGTAGCGGAATGCGGATCGAGGTGGGGTGACGGTCTCTCAACACGGGCACTATCCGAGTCGAAAGACCGTCACCCCACCCCGCCGCTCATTTCATTCGCGTCGACCCTCCCCCTCCAGGGGAGGGTGAAGTGCCCTTCACCGCCGCCTCCAGACTCGCCTTCGCCGAGCCCGGCTTGAGCGGCTTCGGTTGGCTCTCGTGCGGCGCCCAGCCGGAGAGCCAGACGATGTCGAAGGTGGCGCGGATGCGGCCATCGGGATCGGCGAAGCGCTCGCCGTAGATCTGCGCCATCCGCAGCATGGTGGCGCGGCGGGTCGGGGTGTGGCGGCGCTCGCGCAGCACATTGGTCGCGCCCATGCGCCGGAGATCGGCCATCAGCGCGAACGCGCTGGCATAGCGCACCACGACGCGGTCGACATCGGTGACCGGCAGCGCAAAACCGGCCCGCTGCAACAGCGCGCCGATATCGCGCAGATCGGCGAACGGCGCGACCCGCGGCGACACCCCGCCTTCGCATTCGGCTTCCGCCGCAGCAAAGCTTTGCCTGATCTCGGTCAGCGTGTCGCCGCCGAGCATCGCCGCGAGCAACAACCCATCCGGCTTCAGCGCCCGGCGGATTTGCGCCAGCACGCCCGGCAGATCGTTGACGAACTGGAGGGCGAGCGCGGAGACCACGAGATCGAGCGACTCGGGCGGCAGGCCGAGCGCTTCCGCCTCGCTGAAGCCGATCGGATCGACCGAGGCGACACGCCCGAGCAGAGCGTCCGCAAGTCCTTCGCCTGGCGTCCAGATGTCAGCCGCGGAAGAAAAGCTACGCGAGACCGCCAGCAACCGGTCCGCCATGTCCTCGGTGGCGCGCTCGAGCAGGAACGTCGCCGCCCCCTCGCGCTGCGCGCGCGCAAGCCGCGCGCCGAGCAATGCGCGATCGAACAGGATCGGGGCCGTGGCCGGGGTCGTTGCCATCCGCGCTGGTTACGCCGGACGGCCGCCGCAGGCAATGCGCCTTGAGCCCGTGCGGCTCAAACGCTAGCCTCATCAGCCATGGACGCCGAGGCATCACCGACACGCTCCATTTCGGGTCACATCCAGCGCGCGCTTGGCGCGGTCGGGGGCGCGTGGCTGCATACCGCACGGCTTATGCTCGACATCGCGCTGCCGACGCTGTGCGTGTCCTGCCGCGAGCCGGTTCATGGCGAGGGCGTCTGCGCGGCCTGCTGGGCCAAATTGTCGTTCATCGCGCCGCCGTACTGCCCGCGGCTCGGGATTCCCTTTGTCTACGATCCAGGTCCCGAGCTGCTGTCGATGGAGGCGATCGCCAATCCACCGTCCTACCAGCGCGCCCGCGCCGCGGTGCGCTATGACGACGTCGCACGCACCTTGGTGCACGCATTGAAATACCAGGATCGCACCGATCTGGCGCCAACAATGGGCCGCTGGATGGCGCGGGCGGGGAAGGAATTGCTGGAGGATGCCGACATGCTGGTGCCGGTTCCCTTGCATTGGCGACGCGGCTGGAGTCGGCGCTACAACCAGTCCGGCGCGCTCGCCAAGGTGATCGCGCGCCAGAGCGGCGTCAAAATGGTCTCCGAGGCGCTGCGGCGCACCCGCGCCACCGAGCAGCAGATCGGGCTGTCGCGCAAGGACCGCGCCAGCAATGTGCAGGGCGCATTCGGGGTCGCCGATGAACGCAAGGCTGACATCCAGGGCCGTCGTGTGGTCCTGGTCGACGACGTCCTGACCTCGGGCGCCACAGTGGATGCCTGCGCGCGGGCGCTGTTGCGCGCCAAGGCCGCGCAGGTCGACGTGCTGGTGTTTGCCCGGGTTGTCGATACCCACCGCGCTCCCATATAATCTGTAACTTCTGGTTCAACCGAGCACACCATGACCGCTGCCATCGAAATCTATACCCGCCCGGGCTGCGGTTATTGCACCGCGGCCAAATCGCTTCTGGCGCGCAAGAACGCCGCGTTCACCGAATTGAGCGTCGCCAGCAATCCGGCTTTCCGCGACGAGATGTATGATCGCGCCGGCACCGGGGCGACCTTCCCGCAGATCTTCATCGGCAAGACCCATGTCGGCGGCTGCGACGAGCTCTACGCGCTCGACCGCGAGGGCAAGCTCGACGGCCTGCTCAGCAACGGAGGCGGCGCCTGATGAGCACGGACAACATTTTCACCGCCGCCATGGTGCAGATGCGCACCGGATTGCTGCCCGAGCCGAGCCTCGAGCAGGGCACGCGGCTGATCCGCGAAGCCGCGGCGCAGGGCGCCAAATACGTGCTGACCCCCGAGGTCAGCAACATGATGCAGCTGAACCGCAAGGCGCTGTTCGAGCACCTGGCGAGCGAAGAGGACGACAAGTCGCTGCAGGCCTATCGCGCACTGGCCGCCGAACTGAAGATCCATCTGCATATCGGCTCGCTGGCGCTGCGCTATTCGCCGGAGAAGGCGGTCAACCGCTCGTTCCTGATCGGGCCCGAGGGCAATGTGCTCGCGAGCTACGACAAGATCCATATGTTCGACATCGATCTGCCGGGCGGCGAGAGCTATCGCGAATCGGCCAATTACCAGCCCGGCGAGACCGCCGTGATCTCCGACCTGCCCTGGGGCCGGATCGGATTGACGATCTGCTACGACGTGCGCTTCCCGGCGCTCTATCGCGCGCTTGCGGAAGCCGGCGCGTCGTTCCTCACCGTGCCGTCCGCCTTCACCCGCAAGACCGGCGAAGCGCATTGGCACACGCTGCTGCGCGCCCGCGCCATCGAGACCGGCTGCTTCGTGTTCGCCGCGGCCCAGGCCGGCCTGCATGAGAACAAGCGCGAGACCTTCGGGCATTCGCTGATCATCGACCCCTGGGGCGAGATTCTCGCCGAGGGCGGCGTCGAGCCCGGCGTGTTCCTGGCCGAGATCGATCCCTCCAAGGTCGAGACCGCGCGCAAGACTATCCCTTCACTTCAGCACGGCAGGCGTTTCGGCATCGCCGACCCCAAGGCCGGCCCGGAGCATCTGCACCTCGTCCGGGGTTCGGCATGATCCGCTACACGCTGCGCTGCGAGCGCGGCCATCAGTTCGAGAGCTGGTTCCAGAGCTCCGCGGCCTATGAATCGCAGGAGCGGCGTCACCTGATCGATTGCCCGGCCTGCGGCTCTGATAAGATCGAGCGCGCGATCATGGCGCCGCAAATCGTCAGCAAGAAGGGCCGCGAGCGGGCCCAGCCGGCGCCGGCCGCCCCCGTCGAGGCGACGCCTACCGAATCGACGTCGCTGATGATGGCGCAGGAGCGCGAGCTGCGTAGCAAGCTGAAGGAACTGCGCGACCACATCGTGAAGAACGCCGACAATGTCGGCGACCGCTTCCCCAACGAGGCGCGCAAGATGCATTACGGCGATATCGAGCATCGGCCGATCTATGGCGAGGCCTCGCCCGAGGAGGCGCGTGCGCTGATCGACGAAGGCGTCGAGGTCTCGCCGCTGCCGACGCTGCCGGAAGACCGGAATTGACCGCGACCTGGCAGGTCTGGGCGTTTCTCTCGGCCATTTTCGCCGCGCTGACCGCGATCTTCGCCAAGGTCGGCGTCGAGGGCATCAACTCCGATCTTGCCACCCTGATCCGCACCGTGATCGTGCTGATCACGCTGTCGGCCATCCTGTTCGCGACCGGGCAATTCACCCAGCCCGGGCCGATCTCAGGCAAGAGCTGGCTATTCCTGCTGCTGTCCGGGCTCGGCACCGGCGCGTCGTGGATCTGCTATTTCCGCGCGCTCAAGCTCGGGCCCGCCACACTCGTCGCGCCGATCGACAAGCTCAGCGTGGTGCTGGTGGCGCTGTTCGGCGCCGTCTTCCTCGGTGAACGCCCCTCGGCCTATGGCTGGATCGGGATCGCGCTGATCTCCGCGGGCGCGGTGCTGATCGCGGTGAAGGGTTAGAGCATTTTCGCGAACTACGCGGCGATCAGCAGCGCGACGCCGATCACAATCAGGACGATGCCGATCACCTCACGCAGCGAGAACGGCTGCTTGAGCGAGAAATACGCCACGCCCTGCGCGAACAGCACCTCGATCAGCGCGAGCGTGCGCACGTTGGCGGCGGCGGTGAGCGCGAACGCCAGGAACCAGAACTGCGAGGAGAACGCGCCCATGAAGCCCGCGAACATCGAGGGCCGCCACAGGCCGAGGATATTGCGCAGCACGTCGGGCGCGCGCAGCAACAGATAGACCGACAGAATCAGCGTCTGGACGAACAGGCTCCACATCAGCGTGTAGGAGGCTGCCGTCACAAACGAGACGCCGGGCACGGCAATGATCGCGCCGCGAAAGCTCACCGCCGAGATCGCGAACACGGCGGCGGCGCCGAGGCCGAGCACGGTCGGCCGCAGATCGGCGAAGCTCCTCGAGCCGCCCGGCCTGAGCGCGGTGACGACGACGCCGATGGTTGCGATCACGATCGCGATCACCTTAGGCGTCGTCAGATCGTCGCCGAGGAAGATGAAGCCGAAGATCGCGGTCTGGATCGCCTCGGTCTTCATATAGGCCGTGGTCACCACGAAGGAGCGGTCATTCATCGCCAGCAGCATGAAGCCGGTGCCGACGATCTGGCTGAGCGCGCCCGACAACAGCCACGGCCAGAACGACGCCGCCGGCCACGGCACGCGATCGCCCGTCAGCAGCACCGCCAGCGCGAAGAACACCACCGCGAACGGCAGGCCGAACAGGAAGCGGATATTGGTCGCGCCCCAGGTCCCGAGCGGCCCGGTGAGATGCCGCTGCATCGCATTGCGCGCCACCTGCCCGAACGCAGCGACGATGGTGAAGGGGATCCAGAGCGAGGCGATTGTGAACATGCGGGATGAGTGCGCCGGGGCGGGAGTACGCGCGCAACGTGCCGATTGCGGTCGAGGCGGTCAACCGAGCCGGCGCATGACTGGGCTGCGCGACGTCCCCAAGCTCGGTGTCGTCCCTGCGAAAGCAGTGACCCATAACCACAGGAGGAGGTCTGGGGCATGATGGGGGAACGGACCATGACGCCGATTAGGTCTGGCGAGATGTGGAGCAGGACACGTCCTGAACTCAGATCGCGCTCAACAATATCGGCCGGTGGTTATGGGTCCCTGCTTTCGCAGGGACGACACCGGATGTGTCCACAAAAGCTGGGCTAACTTCACTGACCCTAAGCCGTTAGCAAGGGGCACGCCGATACCCAAACTCCCCGTCGTCCCTGCGAAAGCAGGGACCCATAACCACAGGAAGCAGTTCGCGGCACATCAGTCAGACAAGCAGATCGCTCAGGTCACGCCACTCCGGATTTTCGCGCTCGATCAGCTCGATCTTCCAGTTGCGCTTCCACTTCTTGAGCTGCTTCTCACGCATAATGGCTTCCTCGGCACGCTCATATGATTCGACATGGACCAAGCGATAAACGGCGTAGGTTTTGACGAACGACGACCCTTTCCCGTTGCGATGCTGCTCAAGCCGTTTCTGAACGGAATTCGTCACGCCGATATACAGCGTGCCATGGCGCCGGCTGGCGAGGATGTAGACGTAGTACATGCTCGGAACGCGGATCTCGCCCAATTATTTGGGCCGGTGGTTATGGGTCCCTGCTTTCGCAGGGACGACACCTGCCGGAGGGCAACAGCGTCTCACATCGCCGCGATTCACGCCACAAGTTCGCTGTCGTCCCTGCTTTCGCAGGGACGACAGCGGTTATGTGGATGCCAAGAGCCCTAAACCTCCTCCGCCACCACCATGTAGTTCACGTCCATGTCGGACGAGACGGTCCATTTGTCGGCGAGCGGGTTGTAGACCACGCCGGCCTGTTCGGTGACGGTGAGATTGACGTCGCCGAGATATCGCTCGAGCTCGGCGGGGGTGACGAACTTGCTCCAGTCATGGGTGCCGCGCGGCAGCCAGCGCAGCACGTATTCGGCGCCGACGATCGCGAGCGCAAAGCTCTTCCAGTTGCGGTTCAAGGTCGAGACCACCATCAGCCCGCCCGGCTTGAGCATGACGGCGCAACGCTTGATGAAGGCGCCGACGTCGTTGACGTGCTCGACCACCTCCATCGCCAGCACGATGTCGAAGCGCTCGCGTGCGTCCATCTCCTCCACCGTGGTGCAGCGGTAGTCGATCGACAGGTGCCCCTTGTCGGCATGCAGCTTCGCCGCGGCGATGTTCGTGGCGGACGGATCGATCCCGATCACCTGGGCCCCTAACCGGGTGAACGGCTCGCACAGCAGGCCAGCGCCGCAGCCGATATCGAGCAGGCGCAGGCCGGACAGGCAGCTCAGGCTCTTGGCGTTGCGCTCGAACTTGCGGCAGGCGGCGTCGCGGATATAGGTCAGGCGCAGCGGATTGATCTTGTGCAGCGGCGCCATCTTGCCGCGCGGATCCCACCATTCATCCGACAGTTTCGAGAATTTCGCGACCTCGGCCGGATCGACCGAGTGGGCGGAGGCATTGGCGGAGGAATTTGAAAGCGTTGTTTGCGTAGCCATGATTGCGCGCGCCCCTATCGCGCGGTGATTGAACTGCGGAACGCCAAAGGCGACGCGATGGTCCTGATCTTCTCAAAACCTTCGCCGACGCCGCGGATGGTGACGTCGCCATAATTGAGGATGCGCCCGAGGATGCTCTGGTTGACGTCGACGCTCTCGACCTTGTCGAGACTCATCTCGAAGGTGCGCCGCTTGATGAATCCGGTCTTGTGGACCACGCGGAGATTGGTGACGTCGGTTTCGGTCGTCCAGCGGTGGAACCAGGCCGCCAGCGTCCAGTAGAGCGCAGCGACAGCGACCACGGCGGCGGCGGCAAGGCAGGCCAGGGTGAGGCCGTCGACCGTCGTCATGCGCGATGCGATCAGCAGCACCAAGGCGACGATCCAGGCCAGGATTGCCTGCCAATAGAAGATCCAGTGCGCATTGGTGGAATACAGCACCTTCTCGCCGGGCTGCAGGATTTCGTCGATATAGCGTCCCATCCAATCCCGCCTTCGAGTTACCCGCGAGTCACCCTTGCGCCACAGCCCGCCCGCAACCGGCAAAACATCCCCAAAAGACCCCCAAGAGAACCCCAAGAGAACCTGAGGGGACCCCTACCAACCGGCTTGCCCCCGGGCGCGGCGCTATGTATACGCGCCTTTCGGTGCCCGCGCTTGCGGTTTTCGGCGTGGGTTAACCTACTTATCCTCTTAAAGGAATAGACGCGTCGTCATGGGCCGCCTCGTGATGAAATTCGGCGGTACGTCCGTCGCCAATATCGATCGTATCCGCAACGTCGCCCAGCACGTGAAGCGCGAGGTCGACGCCGGCCATCAGGTCGCCGTCGTCGTCTCCGCGATGTCCGGCAAGACCAACGAGCTGGTGGGCTGGTGCACCGAGGCCTCGCCGATGCACGACGCGCGCGAATATGACGCGGTGGTCGCCTCCGGCGAACAGGTCACCTCGGGGCTGCTTGCGATCGTGCTGCAGGGCATCGGCATCCAGGCGCGCTCCTGGCAGGGCTGGCAGATCCCGATCAAGACCTCGGACGCGCATGCCTCGGCGCGCATCCTCGATATCGACGGCAGCGAGATCATCGGCCGCTTCAAGGAACGCAAGGAAGTCGCCGTGATCGCCGGCTTCCAGGGCATCAACCTGCAGACCGGCCGCATCACCACGCTCGGCCGCGGCGGTTCGGACACCTCGGCGGTGGCGATCGCGGCTGCGCTGAAGGCCGACCGCTGCGACATCTACACCGACGTCGACGGCGTCTACACCACCGATCCCCGCGTGGTGCCGAAGGCGCGCCGGCTCGACAAGATCGCGTTCGAGGACATGCTGGAGCTGGCCTCGCAGGGCGCCAAGGTGCTGCAGGTTCGCTCGGTGGAACTCGGCATGGTGCACAACATGCCGATCTTCGTGCGCTCCAGCTTCGACAAGCCAGAGGATATCGACCCGCACGCCAACCAGCCGCCGGGCACGCTGATCTGCAGCGAGGAGGAAATCATGGAAATGCACGTCGTCACCGGCATCGCCTTCTCCAAGGACGAAGCCCAGATTTCCGTGCGCCAGATCGAGGACAAGCCGGGCGTCGCCGCGGCGATCTTCGGGCCGCTCGCGGATGCCAACATCAACGTCGACATGATCGTGCAGAACGTGTCGGAGGACGGCAAGACCACCGACCTCACCTTCACCGTGCCGGCCACCGACTACAACCGCGCCAAGGACACCATTACCTCCGCCAAGGCCAAGATCGGCTACGCCAGGCTCGACACCGCGACCGACGTCGCCAAGGTCTCGGTGATCGGCAGCGGCATGCGCAGCCATGCCGGTGTCGCGGCGAAGGCGTTCAAGGCGCTGGCCGAGCGCAACATCAACATCCGCGCCATCACCACCTCCGAGATCAAGTTCTCGGTGCTGATCGACGCCGCCTACACCGAACTCGCGGTGCGCACGCTGCACACGCTCTACGGGCTGGATCAGGCGTAGGGCTTTGGGAAACCCTCTCCCCTTGTGGGAGAGGGTGGTTTCGATGCGTTTAGCATCGAAACCGGGTGAGGGGTCCACCTCCGCGGATAGAGACCCCTCATCCGTCGCGGACTGCGCGTAGCCGATGCGCAGCATCGGCGTTTCCAAGAACGGCGGCCGCAGGCCGCCTGTGGCCACCTTCTCCCACAAGGGGAGAAGGAAGAGGGCCTCCGGTACCGGTGTCCCGGAGTTAGAATTTCTCTTAGCGGGCGCAGCATAGGGCTGACGCAGACGTTATTTGCTACTGGCAGGCGTTTTGCTTGGCAAAGCGAGCCTCGATTGGCTATACGGCCAGTCAGGTGGGCTGTCGCAAACTGTGGCACAGTTTGTGCGATCCCGAATCGGCGGGAACTGGCGCGAGCGGCGACGCCGAATGACTGAAATTGTTGTTTTTGACGAGTTTTGCGCCAACGGTCGGCCGGCCCTGTGCGCCGGCCTGGTGGGGAGGGACTGAAGCACATGCGGAGCGCGTCGGGAGGCCCCCGCGTCCTGTTGAGACGGCTCCGCGAAACTATGGCGGAGCAAGTCTCCGCCCAGGAACGCCTCGACAAGATCGTGGTGCTGATCGCGGCCAACATGGTGGCCGAGGTCTGCTCCTGCTACGTGCTGCGCATCGACAACACACTCGAGCTCTACGCCACCGAAGGTCTGAACCGCGACGCCGTGCACCGCACCGTGCTGAGCGCGCATGAGGGCCTGGTCGGCCTCGTCGCCAGCGAGGCGACCCCGCTGAATCTCTCCGACGCGCAAAGCCACCCCGCCTTCGCCTACCGCCCGGAGACCGGCGAAGAGATCTACCACTCGTTCCTCGGCGTGCCGATCCTGCGCGCCGGCAATACGCTCGGCGTGCTCGTGGTGCAGAACCGCGCCAAGCGCACCTATGTCGAGGAAGAGGTCGAGGCGCTGCAGACCACCGCCATGGTGCTGGCGGAGATGATCGCCTCGGGCGAGCTTGCCGCGCTGGCGCAGCCCGGCGCCGAGCCCGCCGCGCGGCACTCGCTGCACAAGACCGGCGCGGTGCTCTCCGACGGCATCGCGCTCGGCCATGTCGTGCTGCACGAGCCGCGCGTCGTCATCACCAACTATATCGCCGAGGACCTGCCGAAGGAGATCAAGCGGCTCGACACCGCGCTCGCCAATCTGCGCGCCGATCTCGACCGCATGCTGGAGCGCGGCGACGTCGCCGAAGGCGGCGAGCATCGCGAGGTGCTGGAAGCCTACCGCATGTTCGCCAACGACCAGGGCTGGTCGCACAAGCTGCACGAGGCGGTCGCCACCGGCCTCACCGCGGAAGCCGCCGTCGAACGCGTGCAGTCCGACACCCGCGCGCGCATGCTGCGCTCGACCGATCCCTATCTGCGCGACCGCCTGCACGATCTCGAGGATCTCGGTCATCGCCTGATGCGGCAACTGGTCGGCCAGGACCATGCGCCGACGCGCGAGCAGTTGCCCGACAACGCCATCCTGATTGCCCGCGCGATGGGCCCTGCGGCGCTGCTCGACTATGACCGCAAGCGGCTGCGCGGCCTGGTGCTGGAGGAAGGCACCGCGAATTCCCACGTCTCGATCGTGGCGCGCGCGCTCGGCATTCCCGCGGTCGGCGAGGTGCCGAACGCGCCCGGCATCGCCGATCCGGGCGATGCCATCATCGTCGACGGCATTTCCGGCGAGATCTATGTCCGCCCCTCCGCCGAGATCGAATCCGCCTACGCCGAGCGCGTCCGGTTCCGGGCGCGGCGGCAGGCGCAATATTCGGCGCTGCGCGACAAGCCTTGCGTGACCAAGGACGGCCAGCCGATCGAGCTCCTGATCAATGCCGGCCTGACCATCGACCTGCCGCATATCGAGGACACCGGCAGCGCCGGCATCGGCCTGTTCCGCACCGAATTGCAGTTCATGGTGAGCCCGAGCCTGCCGCGTTCGAGCGACCAGCTCGCGCTGTACCGCACCGTGCTCGATGCCGCCGGCACCAAGCCCGTCACCTTCCGCACGCTCGACATCGGCGGTGACAAGGCGCTGCCCTACATGGAGACCGTGGTCGAGGAAAATCCCGCGCTCGGCTGGCGCGCGATCCGGCTCGGCCTCGACCGCCCCGGCCTGCTGCGCGGCCAGATCCGCGCGTTGCTGCGCGCCGGTGGCGGCCGCGCCCTGAAGATCATGTTCCCGATGATCTCCGACATCAGCGAGTTCGACCAGGCCAAGGCGATCGTCGAGCGCGAACTCACCTATCTGCGCCAGCACGGCCATTCGTTGCCCGAGCGGATCGATATCGGCACCATGGTCGAAGTGCCGGCCCTGCTCTACCAGCTCGACGAACTCCTGAAGAAGGTCGACTTCGTCTCGGTCGGCTCCAACGACCTGTTCCAGTTTCTGTTCGCTGTCGACCGCGGCAATGCCAAGGTCTCCGAACGCTTCGACATCCTGTCGGCGCCGATCCTGCGCGCGCTGCGCGACATCGTGCGCAAGGCCAAGACCGCGAAGAAGGCCGCCTCGCTGTGCGGCGAGATGGCGTCGAAGCCGATCGGCGCGCTGGCGCTGATTGCGCTCGGCTATCGCTCGCTGTCGCTGTCGGCAACCGCGCACGGCCCGGTCAAGGCCTTGATCCTCGACCTCGACGCCAAGAAGGCCGAGGCGATGATCAATCCGCTGCTGGACGCGCCGGTCGGCAGCGTCTCGATCCGCGAGGCGCTGACGAAGTTTGCGGAAACCGAGGGGCTGGCCTTGTAGCGACGCTACCGTCGCCTCCGCCACCCCTTCGCGCTTTCAGCAATTCGAGACTCCGCCATGCTACCCGAAGCCAAACTCGACGTCCTGCTCGCTCATCACGCCTCGCTCGAGGCCGAGCTGCTCGGCCAGGTCAACTCCGATCGCTATGTTGCGATCACGCGCGAGCTCGCCGAGCTCAATCCGCTGATCGATGCGGTGAAGCTCTATCGCTCCGCCCGGTCGGAGCTCGCCGACACCGAGGCGTTGCTGGCCGATGCGGGGACCGATCCCGAGATGCGCAGCATGGCGGAAGCCGAGCTGGAAACGCTGCAGGCGCGCATTGGCGATCTCGAGCAGAAGATCCGCGTCGCGCTGTTGCCGAAGGACGCGATGGACGACCGCAACGTGGTGCTGGAAATCCGCGCCGGCACTGGCGGCGACGAGGCCTCGCTGTTCGCCGGCGACCTGTTCCGGATGTATGAGCGCTTCGCGGCCTTGCAGGGCTGGAAGGTCGAGGTGATCTCGGCGAGCGAAGGCACCGTTGGGGGCTTCAAGGAAATCATCGCCGAGGTGCAGGGCCGCGGCGCGTTCGCCAAGCTGAAATTCGAGTCCGGCGTACACCGCGTGCAGCGCGTGCCCGACACCGAGACGCAGGGCCGCATCCACACCTCGGCCGCCACGGTTGCCGTGCTGCCCGAGGTCGAGGATGTCGACGTCGACATCAAGGACACGGATTTGCGGATCGAGACCATGCGCGCCGGCGGCGCCGGCGGCCAGCACGTCAACAAGACCGAGTCCGCGATCCGCATCACCCATCTGCCGACCGGCATCGTGGTGATGATGCAGGACAGCCGCTCGCAGCACAAAAACCGGGCGTCGGCGATGAACATCCTGCGCTCGCGCATCTACGACGCCGAGCGCCAGCGCGTCGATGCCGCGCGTTCCGCCGACCGCAAGGAGAAGGTCGGCTCCGGCGACCGCTCGGAGCGCATCCGCACCTACAATTTCCCGCAAGGGAGAGTCACCGACCACCGCATCAACCTGACGCTCTACAAGCTGCCGCAGGTGATCGCGGGCGAGGCGCTCGGCGAACTGATCGATGCGCTGACCACCGAGCACCAGGCCGCGCAGCTCGCGGCGCAGGGCGCTGCGGCCTAAGGATTAGCGCTTCTGCGATTGCCTGAAGTGGCGCAGGATCTTGCCGAGCGCCGGACCGGCCGTGGTCAGCTCCTCGAGATGAATCTTCGACAGCGTCTGCAGCTTGCGCTCGCCCTGCGCGGTCAACGTCACCAGAACGCGCCGGCCGTCGGCGGCATCGACCGCCCGCGTCAGCAGCCCGAGTTTCGTCATCCGGTTGACCAGCTCGACCGCGGTGTGGTGGCGGATCAGCAGATAGCGGGCGAGATCGCCGACGGTGGTCGGCTCCATCCCGGAAAATCCCTTGATGGCGAGCAGCGCCTGGTGCTGCTGCGGGGTCAACCCGGCTTGCTGCGCCGCCTCCTCGCTGAACGCGAGAAAGCTGCGCAGCTGGTAGCGGAACCGCGCCAGCGCCGCATAATCGACCGTCGCGCCCGCCGCCTTGCGCTTGGTGGCTCCGACTGACGTTTGTCGCTGCTTGGCCTGAGGCATTCCGTCGTCCCGCTGCTGGCCCGCTCCGCCTGATCGCGGGAGCCGCGTGACGCTATCAAGCCCGGGCCGTGCGGGCCATCCTGCCGGCCGCACAGGGCGCAAGCGATATCGACGCCGCATCGACCATCGGCTAACAACGCGCGATGAGCGCATCCGCTGACAATGGCAGCCACACCGTCGAGGGGATCAGGCGCACCCTCGCCGCGCGCCTCAAGGCGGCCGGCAGCGACGCCGCCGAGCTCGACGCGCGGCTGCTGGTTGGCGCCGCGCTGGGGCTCGATCTGACCGGCATGGTGACGGGCGCCAGACGCATCCTGACGAAGGAAGAGACCGATCGCCTTGAGGGCCTCGCGCGGCGCCGTCTCGCCGGCGAACCGGTCGCGCGCATTCTCGGCATCAAGGAGTTTTGGGGACTGCCGCTGCATCTGACCGCCGCAACGCTGGTGCCGCGTCCCGACACCGAGACCGTGGTCGAGCGCGCGCTCGAATTGCTGCGGGCCGACGGCGTGGCCGGGCGCGCGTTGCGGATCGCCGATCTCGGCACCGGCTCCGGCGCGATCCTGCTCGCGCTGCTCTCGGAACTACCGAACGCGCATGGCTTTGCCACCGACATCTCGACGGAGGCGCTGCAGACGGCGAGCCGGAACGCCGCCGAGCTCGGACTTAGCCAGCGCGCGACATGGATCGCGTGCGACTATGGCAGCGCGCTGACCGGCGCGTTCGACCTGATCGTATCCAATCCGCCCTACATCCCCTCGGCCGACATCGCCGGTCTCGACATCGAGGTGCGCGCGCACGATCCGCGCGCGGCGCTCGATGGCGGGGCCGACGGGCTCGACGCCTACCGCGCACTGATTTCGCAATCTGCGGGTCTTTTAACCTCGGGTGGATTTCTGGTTGTGGAGGTCGGACAAGGCCAAAGCGCCGACGTTGAAGCGCTGATGACGGCTTCTGGGTTATCCCCAACGGGGCCGCCCAAGGCCGATCTCGGGGGCATTCCGAGGGCCGTTTCTGCCCGCCGGGTGCCCCGATAAAGTCCTATTGGAACGCAAAAAAACCTCTTGGAATATCCCCCGGGAACGACTACGTTCCGGCCACAACATCGGTGCTGGCCCCGTAACCGTTACGGGTGATGACCAGGGTTCAGCAGAGCCCACCGATCGAAAGGTTCCAGGAACGCAGGTCTCATTGAGCGCAATAGCCGAAGCTGTGCTGCTCTCGACCGCCAAGCGAACGAAAGCCTGTTATTGCGCTTGAACACTTACGCACGAGAACTGGGCCTGTCTCAACGGGCGGAATGATTTGGTCGCTGGCGCGATTTGCCGGCGGCGGTTGGGGAACGCGTCTTTGCTGAACGCGACTTTGCTGAACGAGATGGTCGGCGACATCGATGCCTCTTCGAACGGTATTGCGATTCCGTGCGCGTAGGCGAGCGCCGAATCGGATTCTGGGAATTGGACTCTGGGAATCGAACTTCTGAGAAATCGGACTTCTGAGAATCGGACTGCGGACTGCAATAACTTCAGGGCTGGAATAAAAGGCGACAGATGAGAAACGGTCAGAACAACAAGCGGATGCGCAACCGGAACAACAACAATAATAACAACTACAATAACCGGCGCGGCCAGAATCCCCTGACACGGGTGTACGAATCGAACGGACCCGACATCAAGATCCGCGGCACGGCCTCCCACGTGGCCGAGAAATACGTCCAGCTTGCGCGCGATGCACGCTCCTCCGGCGATCCGGTGGCTGCTGAGAACTACTACCAGCACGCCGAGCACTACTACCGGATCATCGCGGCCGCGCAGGAGCAGTTCCGGCAGAATCAGCAGCAGCCCCGCCCCGACGCCGAGGTGACGCAGACCGAAGACGACGACAGCGACGGCTATTCGAGCTTCGGCCAGGAGCCGGGCTTCGTGCCGCAGCAGCCATTCATGCGCGACAACGGCCAGCAGCCCTACCAGCAGCAACCGCGCGAGCATCGCGAGCGTGACCAGCAGCCGCGTGAGCAGCAGCCGCGTGAGCACCGCGAACGCGAGCATCGTCCGCAGCCGCAGTATCAGCCGCAACCGCAGATCCAGCCGCAGCCGGTGCTGGCCGATGCCGGCGGCGTCGATCGCCTGCCCTCGTTCATCACCGGCGGCGCGCAGCCGCAGGTCAACGGTGGCCCCTTTGAAGCCAACAATGGCGGCGCAGAACGCGGCGAACGCAGCGAGCGCTTTCCGCGCCGTCGCCGCCGTCCGCACGGCCCGCGCCCCGATATGGCGGCGCAGCCGGCGCCGAGCGACGACTTCAATCCGGGCAACGAGTAACCCCTGAAAATCCGTCACCCTCCCTTCACGGGGAGGGTGAATGATCCGCGTCTCGACTTCGCGGCGTTTGACGACTCCGAGTCGTTTACGACTCCGCGTGACTGGATTTACGCGTCGCCGTCGAGGACGGCACCAGCACCGGACGCAACGACGGGATCAGCTGCGTGCGCTCGCGGCGCGCGGGGATCGCGCGATAGACCTGCTTGCTCGCTTCCACGATATGCACGCCGGCGAACGGCATCGACAGCGCCGCGCCGAGACGCTCCCACGCCATCGCCGAGCGCAGGAACCAGCTGCCCTGCACCGGCGGCATGAACAGCGCCTCGCCCCATGACGCCGGCGTGAACCAGGTCTGCCGCAACAGCTGGGTGATCTGTGCCCGCGAATAGGGCCGGCCGTGGCCGAACGGCGTGGCATCGGTGCGCGTCCAGACGCCGCGCCTGTTCGGGATGATCGCGATCAGCCGCCCCGACGGCGACAGCACCCGCCATACCTCGCGCAGCAGCCGCTCCGGATCGTCGGACATCTCCAGCGCATGCACCACGAGCACGCGGTCGACCGCGGCATCCGGCAGCGGCATCGAAAATTCGTCGATCAGTGTCGCCAGCGCCGGCCGGCCGGTCGGCCATTTCAGCACGCCCTGGGCCGCCGGCATGAAGGCGATGCAGCGCTCGGAGGTATCACGGAACAGGCCGAGATAAGGCGTCGGATAGCCGAGCCCGAGCACACGCTGGCCTTCCGCGTTCGGCCATCGCGCACGGATGCCGCGGTTGATCAGCTGCCGCGCCACGATGCCGAGGCGCTGCGAATAGAAGTCGCGGAGGTCGATGACGTCCATGATCCTAGCCTAACATGCCCCTCGCAGCCGGGGAGCGCCGAAATTTGCGTTGCCGCCGGAGCGTTAACGCCATATTTCACCCCTATATTGGGCGCGGTAAGAGCATGATCCGGAAGCGGCGACACCGGTTTTCCAAAAAGATAATGCTCTGACGTGTCCGTCCCGTTTGTTCGTGGAGATATCATGACCGCCGAAATTCGCACCTTCAGCTGCCTCACCGACAATTTCGGGTACCTGATCCACGATCCCGCCACCAAGGCGACCGCATCGATCGACGCGCCGGAGGCCGGCCCGATCATCAAGGCGCTGGAGCGCGAAGGCTGGACGCTGACCGACATCCTGATCACCCATCATCATGGCGACCATGTCGGCGGCGTCGCCGAGCTGAAGCAGAAATACGGCTGCCGCGTTGTCGCCCCGCACGACAAGTCTGCCAAGATCGCCAATGTCGACCTGCGCGCCGCCAATGCCGACGTCATCAAGGTCGGCAGCCTCTTGGCCCGTGTGGTTGAAACTCCCGGCCATACGCTCGACCATATCTCCTATGTGTTCGACGGCGAGAAGGCGGTGTTCGCCGCCGACACGCTGTTCTCGATCGGATGCGGCCGGGTGTTCGAAGGCACCTATCCCATGATGTGGGATTCGTTGCTGAAGCTGCGTTCGCTGCCGGACGATTTCCGTCTCTATTGCGGCCATGAATACACCGCCTCCAACGTGAAGTTCGCGCTGACCATCGAGGCCGACAATCCGCATTTGCAGGCCCGCGCCGCGGAAGTGACGAAGCTGCGCGCCGAGAACAAGCCGACGATTCCCGTGCTGCTGGGCGACGAGAAGAAGGCCAACGTGTTCCTGCGCGCTGACGAGCCGGCGGTCGCAGCCAAGCTGCACATGAAGGGCGCCGATCCGGCGCTGGTGTTCGGCGAGCTCCGCGAGCGCAAGAACAAGTCGTGATGGCCGACCTCTCGGCTGCCGACATCATCGCGCGGCTCGCGCTACAGCCGCACCCCGAAGGCGGGCACTATCGCGAAACGTTTCGCGACGAGCGCTGCGACGCCGAGGGCCGCGCGCATTCGACCGCGATCTATTTCTTGCTCGCGCGCGGCGAGCGCTCGCACTGGCACCGCATCGACGCGGTGGAGATGTGGCACTACTACGCCGGCGCGCCCCTGACGCTGAAGATCGCGCAGGACGGCGCCCCTCCGCATGCGATCACTCTCGGACCTGACGTCATCAGCGGCGAACAGCCCCAGGCGATCGTGCCGGCGGGCGCCTGGCAGGCCGCGGAAAGCAGCGGCGACTGGACGCTGGTCGGCTGCACGGTCGCGCCGGGATTCGAGTTCGCGAAGTTCGAGCTGACGCCGAAGGGCTGGGAGCCGGCCTCGTAGGGCCACCTTCGTAGGATGGGTAGAGCGCAGCGAAACCCATCAACCTCTGTCCACGCGGCGAGATGATGGGTTTCGCTTCGCTCTACCCATCCTACATTCTTTTCCGCAGCACCATGTCCTTGGCCGCGATCAAGCCGCCGCCGGCGATCAGGATCGCGGCGATTGCGATGTTGGCGCTGGGCTTGGCGAAACCCGCTGCAATCAGGAATGCAGTCGAGAGCAGCGGCGTGGCATAGGATGCGGCGCCGAGCACGCGGATGTCGCCGCGCTTCATGCCGATGTCCCAGGCGAAGAACGCGGCGCCGACCGGACCGATGCCGAGTGCCGTGACCGCCAGCCATTGCAGCGGTGTCGCGGGCCACACTGTGGTTTCCACCATCATGTGCACCAGCGCGGCAAGTACGGCGGTGGCCAGGCAGAAGCCCGCCACCGCATCTGTCGGCACCGCCTTGAGCCGGCGCGACATCACCGAATAGGCGGCCCAGACGAATGCCGCGACGAAGGCCGCCGCGAAGCCTGGAAGCTGCGCTCTGGTGAAGGCGCCGGTGTTGCCGGCGAACAGCAGCACGGTGCCGGCAAGGCCGAGCAGCGCGCCGATGATGTGATGGATCGCAAGCCGCTCGCCCGGCAAGAGCGACGAGAACAGCACGATCAACAGCGGCCAGAGATAGTTGAGCAGGCCGGCCTCGGCCGGCGGCGCGAAGCGCAGCGCCAGGAAATACAGCGCGTGATAGCCGAACAGGCCGCCAACGCCGACGAGCCAGGCAGTCGGCGACTGCTTCAGTGCGCCGAACGCTGCGGGACGGAAGAGAAAGCTTGCGAACGCGACCGCGGCGCCGATCGCAAACGTCATGGCGGCGAGCTGGAACGCCGGGATCGCCCCGGTCGCGACCGTCATGACCGACAGCAGCGACCACATCAGGATGGCGGTCAATCCGACAAGGGTGGCAGTTCGGGTCGTCATCTGAATTCAATCCGTCGTGGCCGGCCCGGCCACGTCTCTGCTTCGCGCCTCGCGGTTGTAACGACGAAAATGCCCGGCACAAGGCCGGGCATCACGACTTGATTGATGGCGCCTGCGACGCGACGACGCTTCTCGCGTCAGGCGTGGTACTGGCCGCCGTTCACGGTCAGCGTCGAGCCGGTGATGAAGCCGGCATCGTCAGCCGCGAGGAAGACCACCGCGCGTGCAATCTCCTCGGGTTCGCCGAGGCGGTTGACCGGAATCTGCGGGATCACGTTCTTCTCGAGCACATCCTTCGGCACCGCCTGCACCATCTCGGTGTTGATGTAGCCCGGGCAGATCACGTTGACGGTGATGCCGCCCTTGGCGTTCTCCAGCGCGAGCGCCTTGGTGAAGCCGATATCGCCGGCCTTCGCCGCGGAGTAGTTGACCTGGCCGAACTGGCCCTTCTGTCCGTTGATCGAGGAGATCGAGATGACGCGGCCGAACTTGCGGGCGCGCATGCCCTCGATCACCTGGCGCGTCATGTTGAACAGCGAGCCGAGGTTGGTGTTGATCACGGCATTCCACTGCTCAAGCGTCATCTTGTGGAATGCGGTGTCCTTGGTGATACCGGCATTGTTGACGAGCACGTCGACCGGGCCGAGATCGGCCTCGACCTGCTTCACGCCGGCCGCGCAGGCGTCGAACGACGCGACGTCCCATTTGTAGACCGGGATGCCGCTCTCCGCCTTGAACTTCTCCGCCGCGGCGTCATTGCCGGCGTAGCTCGCCGCCACCTTGTAGCCTGCCGCTTTCAGCGCCTTGCTGATCGCAGCTCCAATGCCCCGCGTTCCGCCCGTCACCAATGCAACACGTGCCATGTCCGTCTCCTCCTTGGCCGTCTTTTATAACCGGATCGCTCCGGTCTTCGCACTCACTCAACAAAGCGCGATGAGATTAGGCTGAATCGTCATCGCGCTTTAGCTCCCTTTTTGAGCATGATCTTTTCGGAAAACCGCTTCACACTTTTCCGGATCATGCTCTCAAAACAAAAATGCCCGGCGCAAAGCCGGGCATCTTTTCTATCAGCTCGCGCCGCGGTTGACAGATGATCTTTTCATCACCTAACCGACCTCGCTGCCTTTTGTTCAGTCGCGTGCAACGCACATAGCGATGCCCATGCCGCCGCCGATGCACAGCGTCGCGAGACCCTTCTTGGCATCTCGCTTCTGCATTTCGTGCAGCAGCGTCACAAGGACGCGGGCGCCCGATGCGCCGACCGGATGGCCGATCGCGATCGCGCCGCCATTGACGTTGACCTTGGCCGGATCCCAGCCGAGGTCCTTGTTGACGGCGCAGGCCTGCGCCGCGAACGCCTCGTTGGCCTCGATCAGGTCGAGATCGGCGATGTTCCAGCCGGCCTTCTTCAACGCGGTGCGCGAGGCAGGGATCGGCCCGGTGCCCATGATTTTGGGGTCGACGCCGGCCTGGCCCCACGAGACGATGCGGGCGAGCACCTTCTTGCCCTGCTTGGCGGCTTCCTTGGCGGTCATCAGCACGACGGCGGCGGCGCCGTCATTGATGCCCGAGGCATTGCCGGCGGTCACGGTGCCGTCCTTCTCGAAGGCGGCGCGGAGCTTGGCCATCGCATCGAGCGTGGCGCCATGGCGCGGATACTCGTCGGTGTCGACCACGATATCGCCCTTGCGGGACTTGATGGTGA
>NZ_CANSMR010000036.1 GCF_947648125.1 uncultured Bradyrhizobium sp.
GAGAGCCCCCACCCCAACCCTCCCCCGCAAGCGGGAGAGGGAGCGCACCGCCTTCGCGATGGCACCTCAGCCTAATCTGAAAAACGCTCGAGCGGGCTGCGCCCTATTTCTCGCCGACCTTGAACGGCTCTTCCTTGCCCGGCGGCACCGTCTCCTCCGCCATCGCCAGCAGCATTGCGACCATCACGTAATTGCCGGCGAGCGCGGTGAGATCGACGATCTGCTGATCGTTGAACACTTTCTTGGCCCGCGCATAGGTCTCGTCGGAGACCTTCTTGGTCGTGGTCAGCTCGGTGACGAAATCGTACACCACGGCCTCATCCCCGGCCATTTTCGACGGCCGGTTGCCGGCCTTCAGCTCGGCAATGACATCGGCCGACAAGCCGGCCTTGGCCGCGAGCGGCGCATGCGCGAACCACTCGACCTGCGAGCGCCACTGCCGGCCGATGATCAGGATCGCGAACTCGTTGAGCCTCGTCGGCACCGAGGTCTGCCAGCGCAGATAATAGAACAGATCATAGAGCCGCTGGCCGAGCACCGGGCTCCGGATCATCGGATTGTACGGCCCGCCGATGCCGACGCTCGACACCTTCATGATCGCCTCGCCGAGCGGCCGCTGCTGGTCGTTGAGCTGATCCATCGTGAGCTGCGGAAAGCGCGGCTCCTTGCTTGTGGCCGGCGCCGAGAACATTGTGGCCGCGAGCCAGCCGCCGGCCGCGGCCAGCGTGAGCGACGACAGCCAGACGGATGCTGATTGCATGGTTTCCTCCGATTTGCTTTTATCGGAGGATGCTAGTCGAGCCGCGCGGTACTCACCAGCCGCGGCGCACGCAGATCAGATCGTCACAGCGCGACGATATCGGTGAGGCATTGCTGCGTGACGCTCATCCGCGCATCGATCTGCGCCTGCGTTTTGCAGTCCATGTTCATCGCGAACACGGTGACCTCGCTGCCCTTCTCGGCCCAGCCGACCAGCCAGCCGAGCGAGCCGTGCTCCTTGTCGGTGAGGCCGGTCTTGGCGTGAATGACGGCGTCACCGGCTTTGGTGACGGGGAGGATGTCGCACACCAGCTGCTGGCTGCGCTTGCCGACCGGCAGCACGCCGCGCCGCAGCCGGTCGAGGAAATCGATCTGCTGTACCGGATCGATGCGCAGATTGCCCGTCACCCAGAACTGGTCAATGCCGCCGCCGATGTCGCGGTTGCCGTAGTCGATGACGTCGACATACTTCTTCATCCGCTCTTCGCCGATCCGTCGGGCGATCTCCTGAAACACCGGGAATGCCGACACCGCGATCGCCGAGCGCAGCGTGTGATCCTTGTTCCAGGCCTCGATGCTGCGCGTTGTGCCGTCCCACTTGAAGACGTCCTTGTCGGGATCCTGCACCACGCCGGTCTCGAGTGCGATCAGCGCGTTCGGAACCTTGAAGGTCGAAGCCGGCAATTTGCCCTCGCCCGAGCGAACCTTGTCGCTCGCGATGATCAGATAGTCGTCGACCTTGTAGCCGACGAAGGTGCCCTCGGTGCCGAGATCGAAGAACCGCTTCTGCAGATCCTCGCGAAACTCGCTGCGCTGGTACGACACATTGGCGAAGCTGCGCGACGGGAGGATGGTGGCGGCAGCAAACAGACCGAGCGCATGGCGGCGATGGATCACGAGGGGACCTGATCTGGTTCGGGTTGACGACGATGCTGATGCCATCGTGGTAAAAGGATGGCAATGAGACTCACTTGCTTGACGCGTTTTCTTCACGCGAACCGGTGCCCACTTCGCTTGAAAACGCTATCGCTAGCGCGCCCGCCCCGACATCCGCAGCACGAACACCAGCACCTCGGCAACGGCCTTGTAGAGCTCAGCCGGGATCTCGTCGCCGAGTTCGACATTGGAGAGCGCGCCGGCCAAGACCTCGTTCTCCTCGATCGGGATGTCGTTGGCCTTGGCGACCTCGATGATCTTGGCGCCGATAGCGCCCTTGCCCTTCGCCACCACGCGCGGCGCGCCGGCGTGGTCGTAGTGCAATGCGACCGCGAGCTGGTTCGGCGCCTCGCTCATGAAGCGCGATCCAGGAAATGGCCGGCGCGTGCGGGCGCCGGCTGCGGCGGGCTGCCGTCGCGGATCTCGATATCGCCGGGCGTAAGCTCGGCCCTGGTCAGCGCCTGGCTCAGTTCGGAAGCGCCGGCGCGCAATTGCGCGGCGGTCGAGGGACGCTCGGCCCACATCCGCACCGAGGTGCGCTCGCCGTTCAGCGAGACCAGCGCGTGCACCGGCCCGGCCGGCTCGACGTCGAGCGTGAAGCGCGCCCGCCACACCCGCTTGGCGGCTTCGACCTCATTGCCGCCGCCGTCGCGGGAAATCTCGAACTGCGCCATCGCCGTGCCCTGCTGGGTCAGGAACGGGATCTCGAAATTCCAGCGCGGCACCATGGCGTCGAGCTGCGGACGCGTGCCGTCGCTGCGGTCCGTCAGCGAGGCGATCTGCAGCAGCGTCTGCCGCGCCAATGCCGCGTCGGTGTTTTCCAAGAGGCGATGCGCGGCGGTCGAAAGCGGCGTGCCTGATGCAATCGACGGCTCCGCAACGGCCTGCGCGGACGGCAGCGCGCCGTGAAACGGCGGTGGCGGTGTGCTGCCGCGTGCGGGCACATCGCCGGGCAGCATCTCCCGCGGCGCGGCGCCCTGCCGTGCCGGGTTGCCGAGCTCGTGCAACGCTTCCTGAATGAGATTGAGCGCGCCGCCGGATGACGGGCCGGTATCGAGCGCGTCCGCGAGCGCGCCTGCAAGGCGGGTGGCGCCGCGGGTGAGATCCTCGGCAACCGGCACGCGCGCCTGCGGCAGCAAGATCTCCTGAACCTCGAGTTCGGGCATCGCTGGGGGCACAATGCTCGGCGCCGTGCCGGTGCTGGCGAGCGCCGGTTGCTGCAGCGGTGTGGAGGCAGGCCTTGCGGCATCGCCGACGCCGAGTGAGGTCAGCGCCTGGCGCAACACGATCAGCGCGGCTTTCAGATCCGGTGCACTGCCGCTCGCCGGCGCAACGCCCGCGGCGAGCGTCGCCTCCATCAGCACGCCGGATTTCTGGAAACCGGCCTTGACGGCATCGCCCCCCAAATTCTCGTTGAGGCCGGTCTGCTGCGCCAGCACCTGCGCGATCGCGGCCTGCAGCTTCGGCGGCAGATTGGCCGCGGCGACCGCCGTGAGATTGGCAAACAGCGGCGCCTGGCTGCCCTGCACGGCCGCGGCATGCTGAGCCGTCGCGGTGATGGTGATGCGCTCAAGCGGCGTCAACAAAGCCTTCGGCGCCGTGGCGACGGATTGCGGAGCGGCGGTGACGTTGGCCGCCGCCGGCGACAATTGCACGGCATCGCCCGTGTCGGCCCCCGGCCCGACCAGTTGCAGGCGGATGCCGTCATTGGTCTGCGAGACCGCGAGCTGCAGGTTCTGGCCCTGCTGCAGCGGCACCTCGGTCTGGACGTCGATCGACAGGCTCGCGATCGCGATCCGCACCAGATCGGCCGACAGCACCTTCAGCACCTGGGCATTGACGACGCTGCCGGCCTCGAGCGTGAGGTCCGGCGCAACACTGCCCGCCTCGTTCGAGGCAAGCACCGGCAGCACGGGATTGATGGCAAGTGCCATGTCGGAGGTCTCGGCCAGGCGGCAGGATCAAGCTGCAGGCTAGCCCGGCGCCGTAAACCCCTCGTTAACCGGCAGCCGGCCTGAACGCCCTCAGGACGCCGGCGGCGGCCTTGAAGTCGACCTGCCGGGCGGCGCGGCGGGCGGCGACCTCCTCGTCGACGCCCCATTTCTCGATGTTCCAGTCCTCGTCGACATGAGCAGCCGCCCAGATCTGGTCCTCGTCGCGGACGCCCTGGGCGAGCGCCAGCGCCAGCAGCGCCGAGCCGGTCAGCGTCGTCACCACATGGAGCGCTGCGACCGACCACGGATCGGTCGGGAACGCCGCACGCGCCGCCTTGATCGCGGGCTCGGGCTGGCCGACATGCATGACCCCTTCGGCCATCACGAAATGGGCGCCGAGCGCATCGGCGGCCCAGAACAGGATCGGATCCCAGTGTTGGGCCTCGCGCGCCACCAGCGCCTCGGGATGGCCGGCGCGATAGAACAGCAGGTCGCTGCCGAGGAATTTGGCCGCATCGTCGGCCACCTCGTCGACGCGACCGATCACCCCCTCGATCACACTGTTGGCCAGGCGCGTCAGCGGCATGGTCATGGGGTCGATGGTCTCGCCCTGTGCATTCCATTCCGCTGCGACGGCATCCGCAATGGCGCCGGTCGGCACCACGATCGGCTTGCCGGACGGCGAGCGGACCTGCTTGCCGTCGAGCGTAACCGAAAATCCGCCATCGGCCTCGGCCACGCCGGCGCTGGTGTAGAAGCGCTTTCGCTGGGGCGTGCGGATGTGACGCCGGACAGCCTCCTGCGGATCGAGCGGGGATTGTTCTGGGACATCGTCGAAGAGTTCGCGCATCGCGCCGGCCGGCTTTCGTTCGGGAGGATTTCCCTGCAAGATATGCCAGCGGCAACGGCAAATAAAGCTGATGGGACGCGGCAAATTCCTCGTGGGTTTTTCGCTGGTGGCGACGGTTTTCGGAGCCGCTGCAACCGAGGCCGGGTTCCGTACGCCGGAATCGCTGATCCGCAACGTCTACGCCCATTATGGGAAAGGCACCGCCGCGTTTTCCAACGGTTTGCCGCGCGACGATGAAACGGCCCGCCAATTCTTCGATTCCAGCCTGCGCGGCGCCTGGACCGCCCTGCACGACGCGCCGTACGATTTCCTGGTGCAGAGCCCAACCTGGCGGCTCGGCCCGATCTCGATCGCAATTCCGCGCCGGCAGTTCGACAGAACCGATGTGACGGTCACGTTCGACAATGAGGGCCGCGCAGTCACGCTCAACTTCATCGTCGTCAACGGTCCCGACGGCTGGGTGATTGCGGACGTCGAGAGCCCGCACGATTCGTTGCGGATGTTCCTGGCGCAGTTCAGGCGCTAATCTCGCTTGTCGGCGCGACGGCACATGACAGGATCGGCGACACCGAAAAAATATCTGACGTTTGCCTGCGCGTCCTGCTTCCTCCACAATTCAGTCGGGGAATGGCCCATCCGATTGATCGCTCAGCAAGTTTGAACATCTCGCGCGCGTTCCGCGTCGAAGTGCCGCAAGACACCGTCATCTGCGTGTTAAAAACCTGCCAGATTTCGGCAACAACGCGCGGCTAGCGTCCCGACACCAAACAGAAGCATTTGTCGACCATCGCGGTCGCAAGACGTGGACTGACGTCACGCGTGGCGTCCGTGCGCGCTTGCGCGCCTATGTCGACGTATTGGCAGGGCGGCGTGGCGCGACGACTTTCGACCGTTTGTTGTGCTATCGCCGCGGCTTGCCTCGGGCTTGCCGTGAGCGGCATGACGGCCTGGCTCGGCGCAACGGGCTTGCAGAATGCGCCGCGCACGCGGCAGGACGTTTGCGCGCGGCCGGAGCCCGGAAGCGCAATCGAGGAACCCGCCGAATTGCGCAGCCGCGATGGCGTGCTCGAAACCGACCTCAGTATCCACGATCAGAAGCTGCCGGATGGAACGAGCCGCTATTGCTATCTGACGCCGGACGGCAAGCCGTCGCCGACCTTGCGGCTGAAGCCGGGCGATCAGCTGGTCATCCATTTCAAGAACGACCTCGTCGACCTCGATACGGCAACACCCGCGATCGACCGCCCGCTCGCCGGCGCGCCGATCTGCGCGACGCGAAAGCAAGCCGATATTTGCGGGAGCGGCGCGATGACGCCGATCTCGACCAATCTGCACTTCCATGGACTGACGGTGCCGCCGGTCTGCCATCAGGATGATGTACTGAAAACCTCGATCCAGCCCGACGACGCGCCGTTCGAATACCGCCTGCGCATTCCGGATGACGCACCGCCCGGCCTCTATTGGTATCACCCGCATCTGCACGGCTTCAGCAAGACGCAGGTGCTCGGCGGCGCCTCGGGCGCCATCATCATCGAAGGCATCGAGCGCGCCGATCCACAGCTCGCTGGCCTCCCCGAGCGCGTGCTCGTGATCCGCGACCAGGATCTCGTCAATCCCGACGCGCCGCCGTCGAAATCCGAGCCGGTCATGACCAAGAGCCAGCTCGACAATGACGGCGACGTCGCCAACTCCGGCACCGGCTTCGGCAAGCCGTCGAAGGATCTCTCCGTCAACTTCGTGCCGGTGCCGTATCCGAACTATCCGCCGGCCCGGCTCACGATGAAACCCGGCGAGCGGCAGCTCTGGCGGGTGCTGAACGCGTCCGCGATCACCTATCTCAACCTCGCGCTGCTGGTCGGCCGCACACCACAGCGGATCGGGATCGTCGGGCTCGATGGGGTGCCGCTGCAATTCCAGGGCAGCCCCTCGCCGTCAGTGCAGTGGGTCAACCATCTCGGCCTGCCACCAGGCTCGCGCGCCGAATTCATCGTCGAGGGACCGCCGGCCGGCAGCTCGGCGTTACTGGTGACGCGCGCGGTCGACACCGGGCCTGCCGGCGAGAACGATCCCAACCGCGCGCTGGTGGCGATCACGTCTTCAGTCGATGCGAACGAACCGCGGGCCGCGTTGCCGGCTCGTGCCGAGCCGCTGCCGCGACCGGAGCGGCCCTGGGTCGGGACCGTGGCACCGGTGCGCGTCAGGAAGCTGTTCTTCTCGGAGCAGCCGGAGAACCCGAACGATCCAAACAGCCCGACCAAATTCTTCATGACGCTCGATGGAGAGACGCCGAAACCGTTCGATCCGCAATCGGACATTCCCGACATCACCGTGAGGCAGGGCGACGTCGAGGACTGGATCATCGAGAACCGCTCGATGGAGCTGCATGATTTCCACATCCATCAGCTGCACTTCCAGCTGCTCGACTGGTCCGGCGTCGCCGTCAACGAGCCGTTCCTACGCGATACCGTCAACGTCCCCTACTACAACGGTCGAATGCTGAAATATCCGAGTGTGCGCCTGCGCATGGATTTTCGCGATCCCAACATCGTCGGCACCTTCGTCTACCACTGCCACGTCCTCGAGCATGAGGATGGCGGCATGATGGGACGGATCAAGGTCGTGCCGCGGGACACTGCAAGTTCTACCAAGCCACTTAGTCTGCAAAAAGGAGAGCTTTAATGCGCGACAGGCACAAGTCACGTTGGCTGCAAGGTTGCCGCCTCACCCTCAGCGCACTTGCGCTGGGTCAGTTCACCGCCGGCCCGGTGCTTGCGGAGGATTGGAATCACCACGGTGGACACGAGACGCGGTCGCCGATCAAGCACGTGATCGTCATCATCGGCGAGAACCGCAGCTTCGACCATGTGTTCGCGACCTACGTGCCTGAACGGCGCGAGGAGAGCGTGTTCAACCTGCTCTCGCAGGGCATCGTCAAGCTCGACGGCAACAAGAACGCGATCCCCGGACCCAACTTCGAGAAGGCGCATCAGCAGGCAGCGACCGATACCGGCCTGAACGACGCGTTCCTGCTGAGCCCGCCGAAGCAGAACTTCCCCAAGGATCAGTTGCCGGCTCCGCTGGTCGGCGGCCCCAAGGTCTCCTACATCCCGAACAAATGCGGCAGTTCGCCGATCACGACCTGCGAGGCGTCGCTCGTGCTGGCGCAGCAGTCGGAATCCGGCCTGCCGTCCGAGTACTACCAGTTCCTGCTGTCCGGCGGCACCGGTCAGAGCTCACAGACCCCCGACCAGCGCATCACCAATGTCAGCGCGCTGCCGGCCGGTCCGTTCCAGCTCACCAACACCGATGCGATGCCCTACGATTCCTATTCGGCAAGCCCGGTGCATCGCTTCTACCAGATGTGGCAACAGCTCAACTGCAGCCACTCGGCGGCCAGCCGCGACAATCCGTCGGGCTGCGGCGCCAATCTGTTCGCCTGGGTCGAGGTCACCGTCGGCGCCGGCGCCAACGGTGCGGCACAGCCCTCCAACTTCTCCACGGACTATTCGCCGACGGCGACGACCACGGGCGAGGGTTCGACGGCGCTCGGCTTCTACAATGTGCAGAAGGGTGACGTGCCCTACTTCACCTCGCTCGCGCAGAAATATGCGATGAGCGACAACTTCCACCAGTCCGTCAACGGCGGCACCGGCGCCAACCACATCATGTTCGGCCATGCCGACATGCTCTACTTCAGCGACACCTACGGCAATGCCGCGGTGCCGCCGAACGGCACGCAGGTGTTCGGTGGCACGCCCGACGCCGGCATCGTGCATGAAATCGAGAATCCGAACCCGGCTTCCGGCACCAACAACTGGTACACCGAGGACGGCTACGGCGCCGGCGGCAATGGCGGCTTCCCGCCGCCCTTCCAGACGAGCCCGGTGTCCGGCGGCGGCTCCTACAGCGACTGCTCGGATCCGACCCAGCCCGGCGTCAAGCCGATCCTGGATTATCTTAAGGGGATCCACATCAACGCGAACTGCGAACCGGGCCACTACTATCTCTTGAACAACTACAATCCCGGTTACTTCGGCAACGGCAAGAACGCCTACACCGACACCAATCCGTCCAACACGCCGTTCACGATCCCGCCGTCGACCCGCAAGAGCATCGGCGACAGCTTGAACGAGCGGAACATCTCCTGGAAGTACTACGGCGACCAGTGGAACAACTACGTCAACGATCCCTACCAGCTCAACTGGGGCGTAGCCGGTCCGAACGCGGACGAGTACTGCAACATCTGCAACCCGTTCCAGTACGACACCTCGATCATGTCGCACCCGGACCAGGTCGCAGCCCATATCAAGGACTCGGTTGATCTCTACTCCGACCTCTCCAAGCACTCGTTGCCGGCGGTCTCCATCGTCAAGCCGAGCGGTTTCACCGACGGTCACCCGTCGTCCTCCAAGCTCAATCTGTTCGAAGGCTTCGCCAAGAAGATCGTCGACCAGGTCCAGGCCTCGGACTATGCGAAGGACACCGCGATCTTCATCACCTTCGACGAAGGCGGCGGCTACTTCGACTCCGGCTATGTGCAGCCGCTCGACTATTTCGGCGACGGCACCCGTATTCCGCTGATCGTGGTGTCGCCGTTCGCGCGGCGCGGCCACATCTCGCATGAATATGCCGATCACGTCTCGATCATCAAATTCATCGAGCGGAATTGGCGCCTGGAGCCGATCACGAACCGCAGCCGCGACAACTTCCCGAACCCGGTTGCGGCGCCCGGCAATCCCTATGTTCCGGTCAACAGCCCGGCGCTCAGCGATCTGTTCGACTTCTTCGACTTCGACGGCGGCGGCCATCATCATGGTGATGGCAACGACCAGGGCGGCAACTGGAACAACTGATCGCCGCACCTCGCGACACAACGATCCGCCGGCCCGAAAGGCCGGCGGATTTCATTTGTACCCAGCCGGATGTCCATAGCCTGCGCGAACCTGTAACGTGTCTTGTGACAGATCTCGTCTCCATGGAAATCCTGTTCAATGACATCAATCGCTTTCCGCCAGGCCCAAGCGGCCGACCTTCCGGCGATCATCGCGCTCCTCGCCAACGACGTCCTGGGGCAGCGGCGCGAAGATGCGAACTCGCCGCCGAACCCACGATATGTCGACGCTTTCAAAGCTATTCTCGCCGATCCCAACCAATTGCTGGTCGTGGCGACCCTGGACGACGAGGTGATCGGGACCCTTCAACTCACCTTCATGCCGGGACTGGCGCGCCTGGGCGCCTGGCGCGGGCAGATCGAGGCGGTCCGAATTGCCGAGACGCACCGCAGCTCGGGCGTCGGGCAGCAGATGTTCGAGTGGGCGATCGCGCAATGCAAAGCGAGAGGCTGTGATCTCGTGCAGCTCACGACCGACAAGGCGCGCCCCGACGCGCACCGCTTCTATGAGCGATTGGGATTCGTCGGCAGCCATCTCGGCTACAAGCTGATGCTTTGAGCTTGCCGCACCTTGCGGCGAGACCACGCGCGATCACAACACCTCGATGCGGCGCGGCCGAGCGTTGAGATGCGGCGCGGACTTTGGCAGTCTCGGTGAAGACCGGAACGACGCGGGAGCCGACAGCATGCGGCGCTTCATTCTTCCGACACCCTTGCTGGCCGTCATCTGGCTGCTGCTGCCGCTTCCCGCCCAGTCGGCGCCCTGCCTGCTCGTCACTTTGACCGGAACCATGAGCGGTCCCGCCTTGCGCAATGGCGTCGCGGGCGCCGGCACACTTGTGCGCTACGGAGACGACAGTGCCGATTGCGGTACGCTGAAGCTGCAGTTCGACGCAGGCCGCGGCACCGAACTACGGCTGTCGCAACTGAATGTCGATCCTGGCCAGATCGACGCCATCTTCCTCACGCATATGCACTCGGATCACACCGAGGGCCTCATCGACCTCCTGCTCGCGCGCTGGAACTGGAATTCCGGCGGGCCCGCGCTCGATGTGGTCTGCAGCAGCGATGCACCGTCCCCGCTCGGCTTCACCCTGAGCTGCGGCAAGTTTGTCGCGCATATCGGCGACGCCTTTATTCAGTCCGGCGAAATCGCGCAGCGGGTTTCAGAGGACAAGAGACGATTGGCAGGCGGACCGGCCGAGCTCGTACATCTCATCACATTCGAGCCAACGGACGAGCCACAGGTGATCTGGTCCAAGGGCGACGTCAGGGTCAGCGCGATCCGCTCGACCCACATCGCGGGCCATGCCTCCTATCGCGTCGACACGCCGGCCGGCAGCGTCGTGATCGGCGGCGACGCCAGCAATGACAGTGCCGCTCCGCCGCGTCCGGCGTCGACGTCGGCGCAAGTCGAGAAACTGGCACAGGGCGCCGACGTGATCGTGCACTCCACCATGCATCCGGTCATGGGTCCGGAACGCGACAGCGGCATGCCGCCGCCCGTGTTCTACCGCCAGAGCCTGGCGCCCGACCTTGGCGCCATGGCAAAGCGCGCGGGCGCCAGATACCTGATGCTGACCCACCTCGCGCCCCAGGTCGGGGCAACGCACCACGGCCCCTACAAGGTGCCCGGTGGCGCACTCACCGATGCGGATTATCGCGCCGCCGCCGAGGCAGGCGGGTTTGCCGGCACGACGATTGTCGGCTCGGATCTCACCACCTTGCGCCTTCCTGCCAAATAGACCGGCGCATCGCGACAATGAATGTCAGCCCTCGCGCTTCAGTCACGGGTTTTGGCACAGGACCGCGGCTATCTGTTGCGGTCGCCACCAAGAAGGTTCTTGTAGACCTTCCCATCTTTCATGATGACCAGGAAGTTCTTTGCCGGATCCTCGATCAGCTTGATGTTGTCGAGCGGATTGCCGTCGACCAGCAAAAGGTCGGCCAGCGCGCCTTCCTCCACCACGCCTAGCCTGCCTGGATATGGATTTCGAGGCCCGGACAGGTTGAGCAACTCGGCATTCGTCGATGTCGCCATCGCAAGCGTTTCGGCGGGCGTATACCATCGCGTGAGGGTCGTCAGCATGGCACCTTGCCGGTCAGCGAGCGCCTTCGAGAACAAGACATCGGTGCCGAATGCCGTCTTCAGCTTGTACTTCTTCGCGAAGCCATAGACCCTGTCGGTGCCGGCAATGACTTGGCGCAACTTGTCCTGCTCCGCAGGTCCAAGGGCGCTGGCGCCCGACGGATCGAGGAAGGGCTGAGTGCTCAGCCAAACTCCCTTGTCCGCCATCAGGCGGGCCGACGCGTCGTCCATCAGGTGACCGTGCTCGATAACCTTGACGCCCGCTGCGATCGATCGCTGGATCGCAACCGGCGTATAGGCGTGTACGGCGACGTAAGTGCCCCAGTTCTCGGCGGCCTCGACCGCCGCGCGCAGTTCCGGTTCGGTGAACGTTGACACATCGAGCGGACTGAACGGTGACGCCACCCCGCCGCCCGCCGTGAGCTTGACCTGCGTCGCACCTTGCATCAGCTGCTCGCGCGCGCGGACGCGGACTTCATCCGGGCTGTCCGCAACCATGGCGCCACCTATTCTCTCCATGCGGCTGAGCATGCCGCCGATCGTTCTGGGCAGATCGGACAGCTGCCGAAAGTCGCCATGGCCGCCGGTGATGGTGATCATCGCACCGGATGGGTAGATGCGCGGACCGACGACGAGCCCCTCGTCGATCGCCCGCTTAAGGGAAAACGCCGGTCCGCCCATATCGCGAACGGTGGTAAAGCCTCGCATGAGCGTGGCTGTTGCCTCCGCGGCAGCAAGAAGGTTGGTGTAGCCGATATCGCTGGCCATTGCGGACGCCGGCGTCGGGCGCACCAGCATCGCATGCCAATGGGCGTCGATCAGCCCGGGCATCAGCACCCGTCCGTCGCCAGTGATCACCTGGGCATCGGCCGTGATCGCCGCCGTCGAGATCTTCTCGATCTTGTTGTTCCGGACCAGCACATTGGACGGCCCGGAGAGCGCGCCATTCTTGCCATCAAAAATGCGGACGTTCTGGAACAGCACGCCGGCATCCTGCTGCGCTCGCGCCGGCGGCGAGCCAATGAGGCCCGCCCCAATCAACGCGACCAGTGCGGAAACACAGAGGCTTTTGCTCAAACCTGACATGTCCACTCTCCGCCGTTAGGGCATCGTTCGAGGTAGAGCATCCCGAGCAGAAGCTGCCACACGAATCCGCCCCAGCCCTCGGTCCAGAACGCGGGCCTCTTCGGGGCCGATCGCCTCGCACACCAGCGCGAACACGAATGGCTTCGATACACTCATGATCGAGAATTCGTGTTCGATATCGCCGGCGCCGTAGATGCGTCCGCTGGTGCCGGCCACGCAGACGCCGAACAATTCACTCGGCACCCTGGCCAGTGCCGGGTAAACCTGCGAATTGTTTCCATCGCTGTTCGACTTGAGATGAGCTTGCGACACCAGTTCCGGCACCATCTCGGCATCGGGCAAGTGCCCCGTCGAGATGTAAGGCCGCTCCGCTTGTTCCGCGATCGAAGGCGGCCACATCGGCTCCTCCTTCCCGATTTCGACCTTACTGTTTCAAGTCGTCTAGTCGGCAACCAGAAGTAGGCGCTCAAAAAATCACGGAGTCAACGATCCGCTCTCACGGCGTTTTGTCATGCGACGAAATCAAAGTGATCCGTTGGGATAGCCAAACGGATTTGCACGTTTGACCGCTTTGAACCGGTTCTCCGCGAGTCAACACTGCGTTTGATCTGCGAGTTCCCCGGCCGGCTATCACGGCTTCTGATAGATCACGTGACCAGCACGGATCGTGGTGCTCACCTTCGCAAGATTGGCGACGTCGCTGAGCGGATCGCCGTCGAGCACCACGAGATCGGCGTCGAAGCCTTGCTCCACCTTGCCCTTCTTCGCGGCCTTGAAGAACCGCGCTGGATTGGTGGTCAGCGAGGCCAGCACCTGGCGCTCCGATAGCACGCGGTGCATCAGCTGGAATTCCTGCGTGGTGTCGTACAGCGTGGTGAAGCCGACATCGGTGCCGAACAGCACCGTGCCGCCATTCTCCGAGAACTGCTTGAGCTGGTTGACGGTCGCGGCCACCAGACGGTTGGTGACGTTGGGGTCGAGAACCACCGTCGTGAACAACGACAGCGTCGGGATCAGCGCCGTCCCCTGCGCCTTGAACCGCGCCAGCTGGTCATCGGTGTAGCTCCGCTCGCTGGGCGTGGTGTGCGCGAGCACGTCGACGTCGGCTGCGATCACCGTCTCGACGCCGATCTTGTTCTGCGGATGCGCGAACACCGGCCTGCCCTGCGCATGCGCGACATCGACGGCCGCCTTGGCGATCGCGGGATCCATGTTGATGACGGGCTTGTCGCCCATGAACGCGCCGGTGAACAGCTTGATGCCGTCCTCGCCCATCGCGAGCCAATCGCGCGCCCACTTCGCCGCCTCCTCCGGCGTCGCGGCTTCGGGAAGCTGAATTTCGGGCGGCAGGTAGACGGGATGCCCGCCCTTGGGAAACACGTTGCCGGCGAGCAGGATGGTGGGACCGGCGACCTCACCTGATGCGATGCGCTTGCGCAGCGGCAGCGTGTTGCGTGGATCGGAGCCGAGATCCCAGACCGTGGTAAAACCCCATCGCGTCAACATCTCCTGCATGTGCTGCGTCAACGGTGCGGCCGGCGCCTCGCCGGCGTTGTGCCAGACATGTTCCGTGAAATGCACGTGGCTGTTCCAGAACCCGGCAACAACAGTCTTGCCGCTGCAGTCGATCAGCCGCGCATCCGAGGGCAACTTGACGTCGCCGGACTTGCCGACGGCACTGATGACGCCGTCCGTGATCACGATCGCCGCATCCGGCAGCGCGGCCGCATCGGCCGATGCGTAGAGCGTGCCGCCGCGGAGCACCACGGTCTCGGCATGTGCCGCCGTAGAGGCGACAGCCGAGCCAATAAGAAAAAGCGCGACGCGTAACCAGGTCCCGGTCATGGACAGCCTCTTTGATGGTTGCGTGCCGGCGGTGCCCGGCGCGCGACAACATAGCCGCGGCGCACTGAGCCGCTTTGATCGTTCTTGCTGTCCGCGACGGATATCGGGAGGCGGCGTCCGCCGTCACTCCTCGGGTGCGTTCTCGATCGGGTCGAACCGATCGGCCTCGAGCCCGAGCAGATTCCAGGACTGCAGCATGTGCGGTGGCAGCGGCGCGGTCGCATCGATCACGCCGCCGCGCGGGTGCGGAATCACGATGCGGCGGGCGAGCAGATGCAGCCGGTTCTGCAGGCCGCCCGGCAGCTGCCAGTTTTCCTTGTTGAAGTATTTGGGATCGCCGACGATCGCGTGATCGATATGCGCCATGTGGGCGCGCAATTGATGGGTGCGGCCGGTCACCGGCTTGAGCGACACCCAGGCGAGCTTCGTCGCCGAGGTCTCGACCACGGCATAGTAGGTCACGGCGTGGCTGGCGCCCTCGTCGCCATGCGCCGCGATCCGCATGATGCTGTCCTCCTCGCTCTCCTCCTTGGCGAGATAGGTCGAGATGCGGCCCTGCTTCGGCTTCGGCACGCCGGCCACCAGCGCCCAATAGATCTTGCGCGCGGAGCGATGCCGGAACGAGCCGGTCAGAGCGGTCGCGGCGAAACGCGTCTTGGCGATCAGGAGGCAGCCCGAGGTCTCGCGGTCGAGCCGATGCACCAGCCGCGGCTTCTGGCCCTTGGCGTCGCGCATCACCTCCAGCATGTCGTCGACATTGCGCGTGATGCCGGAGCCGCCCTGAACCGCCAGACCTGCGGGCTTGTTCAGCACCATCACGTCGGCGTCCTCGAACAGGGTCATGTCCTTGAGGTCCTGGAGGGTCTTCCTGGCCGCTTCAGAGAGGCTCGCGGCCGCCTTCGGCGTATCGAGCCGCAGCGGCGGAATGCGCACGCTCTGCCCTTCTTCCAGCCGGTCCTTGCTGTCCGCACGCTTGCCGTTGACGCGCAACTCGCCCTTCCGAACGATGCGCTGGATGTGGGAAAACGACAGGCCGGGGAAACGCGCCTCAAGAAAACGGTCGACGCGCATGTTGTCCTCGTCCGCCGTCACCACCACGGTCTGCACCTTGGTCGGCAACGGCGGCGGCTCGGCGACGCTCTTCTCCGGCTCGGGCACGAATGGCTTGGGCACCCGCTGCTTGTCGCCAAGGCGCACCGCCGGCTTGCCGCCCGCACGATGGGCCGGCCCCCGCTCGGCTGCCGGGCCGCGATGGGGACGCGCGCCTTTGGCGCGATCACTCGCTGGGCGGAGAGGTCTCTTGACGCGGCGGCTCATGGGGTTGCAACTCCGAAGTTAAGCCCGTGGGTAGCGCAAATGCCGCGAATCGTCACGGCGAAATCGGTACAAATCCCGCGCAACATCGGCCATGTTCGGCCGTACACGGCGATCGAGGGGGGCCTGGAATGAGACTGGCAGTATCGGCTTTGGCGACGGCCCTGATGATGTCAGGCCCGGCGCTGGCCCAGCAAAGCTCGATGCCGCAAGCCGCTATGCCGGAAGATCTGGCCTGGAAGCTCCTGGAACTGGGCCGCGTCGTCGACCCGCTGAAGACGGCCGCGCTCTACGCGCCACTACAGCAGAAGGAGCCCTACCAGGGCGTCAAGGTCGAGCGCGACGTCAAGTACGGCCCTGCCGACCGCCATTTGCTCGACGTCTTCACGCCGGACCCAGCGGCGGCGGCGCCACAACCGGTGCTGATCTACATCCATGGCGGCGGCTTCATTGCCGGCAGCAAGCGCAACCCCGGCAGCCCGTTCTACGACAACGTCATGCTGTGGGCCGCCAGGAGCGGCTTTGTCGGCGTCAATGCCACCTACCGCCTGGCGCCGGCCTTTCCGTGGCCGGCAGGCGCCGAAGACATGGGCGCGATCGTGCAGTGGGTCGCGGAGAACGTCGCTACCCGCGGCGGCGACCCCGGACGCATCTTCCTGATGGGCCAGTCGGCCGGCGCGGTCCATGTCGCGAGCTATGTCTCGCACGGCGAATTCCACAGAGTGAAGGGCGGCGGCCTCGCCGGCGCGATCATGGTGTCGGGCATCTACGATCTGACGGCTTCGCCGGCCGGCGATGCCGAGCTCGCCTATTACGGCTCCGATCCCTCGCGCTACGCCGAGCGCTCCTCGTTGCAAGGTCTGCTCGCCAGCCCGATCCCGTTCCTGATCACCGCGGCCGAACTCGACCCGCCGCGCTTCGTCGAGCAGTTCGAGCTGTTGAAACAGGCCAGCTGCAAGCGGCCGAGCGGCTGCGCCCGCAGCTTCATGCTGCCGCAGCACAGCCATATGTCCGAGGTCTATGCGATCAACACCCCGGACACGCGGCTGACCAACGAGGTCCTGGAGTTCGTGAAGAGCCTCAAGTGACGCGCTAGAGTACTATGAAGTTATGGGCCGTCGCAGCGGGCGCTGCCAAAATATCGAAAACAACCCCATGCAAAGTAGCGGCAGCGGCCGGCGTTCGACCAAACAACTTGACACGTCGGGCAACTCAGAGATACATTTCTAATATTCCGAATTCGCGCAAGTGTCCCTTGCCCAAGGCCGTGCACATTTGCGGGCTTCTGCAACTGACGCTCCCACGCTAGCGGGCTGGAGCGGGAACGCGCGTTATTCGCGGCCGCAGCCTCTCGTCGAGGACGCGGACTCATTAAGGCGCAGCCACAACCGGATTGACGCGAGTTGAACAAATGCAAGGTAGTTGGCGGCGAGCCTGTCAATGGCTCGGCTGTCAGGCTCAACTGGTCGCTATGCACCCGAAAGCGGACCTATTACGCTTACCTTGAGTTTTGTCGTTCATGACCCAAAGCGGACTCAGTGCCTGTACGCAACACTTGTGTTGCGCGGCGTGTAGGTAGCTGACGCGTAACGTTGTGCGCTGCAATATTTGCTTGATGGCGCCATACGTATTCCAGAATTTCAGTTGACCACGGAGACCTTATCGATCGCCTTGTCGCCTGGGCCATGAAGGGCACCGACGAAGCATCGGCCGCTTGACAAAGGTGGGCGTTGGATCATCGTTCATAAGAGCTATTGGTTGTAGAGGACGTGTCCGCATGACTGCGTCGCAGCACGAATTAGTGCTTTACAATCGGGACGAGCACGTGGTCACAATCACGCTCAATCGGTCCGAGAAGCGCAACGCATTCAACGCGGAGCTTGTCAAAGAACTAAGGGCTGCACTGCTTCGGTTTGAGGCCGATGATGATGCATTCGTCGCCGTTCTGACCGGCTCAGGGCCCTGTTTTTCGAGCGGGGCCGACGTCGGCGAACGACAGATGCGATCCGTTGCGGAGTTCGATCGACTTGGCGGTCCACAAGAGCCGGATGCTCACACGGCCGATCTTCTCGCTCGACTGCCGAGGTCGAAGCCGATCGTTGCAGCGGTACACGGGGTCGTGATGGGGCTGGGTATAGGTGTCGCTTTCGAGTGCGACTTGGTCGTTGCCGATAGCCAAACACGTTTTCAGATCACCGAAACACCACGCGGGCTCGGCGGTGCTCGCTTCTGGGCTTTGCTCCATTTCTGCGGCGGAGGCAGCTTCGCGACGGAAGTGGCGCTCACCGGGCGCTTTTTTTCGGCTGCGGAAGCGGCCGCGGTGGGGATCGTCGGTTCTATTGCTCCGCCCGGTTCGGTCGTCGAGACAGCTACAGCTCTCGCCCGCCAGATCGCAGCCAATCCGCCTCTAAGCGTGCAAGCAACCGTACGAGCACGCCGCTGGTTCATGGATCAAGCTGAGCGAGCGGCGATGGCGATTACCGATCCGATGAAGCTTTATCTGACAGAAGACTTTCGCGAAGCGCTCGCAGCGCACCTCGATAAACGTAAGCCGCGGCCTTTTCGGGGACGATGAGTTGCTCCAATCTCGTGCATGCAAGTTCGGGGCGTACCGAGATGAATTGGTTCAAATCACTTTGGGGTGGCGCTGCCAACCCCGGTCGATCGGATAACGAGACGATCCAGCAGCGAATACGGCGCCATGTCGAGCGTCGTGGCGGTACTCCCGCAGTCTGGTTCGCCCCCGATCAATTCTGCAGCTATAGCCAGATGAACGAGAACGCTACTGTCATTTCCCAAGCGTTGAAGTCTGCGTCAGGCGCATCAAGTCCTCGGGTGTGCTTTCCAATGCCTCGCGGCTCGTCTGCGCTCTATGGGTTTCTAGGCGCAATCGAGTGCGGTACCTGCTGTCCACTGGACGGAAAGCTCAGGCAAAACGAGTTTGACGAGGCTTACTCGGTCCTGCTGCCGGATGTCGTGCTGAGCAGCGAACCTCAATCGATAGGCGTGAAAGTAGCCGCCGCCGCAGGCATAGCAATCGTCATCTACGAGGTTTCCTCCGATCACGGGAACTGCCGCATCATCGACGTGAAGCCCGCCAAAAACGTGCGGCGTGCTGATCGTCTCATGACCTTGACGTCGGGAGAAGCGCCGGCCGTTCTGATGCGCACATCCGGGACGACAGCGCAGCCCAAGCTCGTCGGGCTTACGCATGCCAATGTTCTGGCTGCGGCAGACACGATGCGGGTGGCGTTCGAACTCACCGAAGGCGATGTTTGTATTACGCCTATGCCGTTGCATCACGTGCATGGGTTGATAGCGGCAGCCCTTTCAGCGCTCTCTGCCGGCTCATCGATCCATTGCTGCGAAACGTTCTCGCCTCGCTCGTTCGATCAGGCATTACGGGACTACGCGCCGACCTGGCTTACGGCAGCGCCCGCGCTGCACATCGCTATGAGCGACTACTATGCGGGACAAAATTCTAGGCCGAGTATTCGTACGCTGCGATGCTTTCGCTCGTCGTCCGCGCCGCTTCCGCCTGCATCGATAGCGCGTTTGGAAGAGCTGTACGCCGCGCCGCTGTTGGAAACGTATGGGCTCACCGAGACCGCCTCAACCTTGTGTTCGAATCGACTGCCTCCAGGGAAGCGCAAACCCGGCTCGGTTGGACAAGCAATTAGCGCGGACTTGAAAATCGTCGATCCGGAGGGGCGTGAGTTACCTGCGGGCCAGGACGGCGAGGTGATCTTGAAAGGTCCCGGTGTGATCAGCGAGTACGTCGGAACTCAACCAGCGGACGCGTTTATCGACGGCTACTTGCGCACCGGCGACATCGGACGCGTCGACGGAGACGGTTATTTGTACATCGTTGGTCGATTGAAAGAGGTCATCAAGAGGGGCGCGCACTCAGTCTTTCCGCTGGAGATAGACAACGCATTGCTGGATCATCCGGCTGTCGCCGAGGCGGTGACGTTCTCGATCCCTCACCCTACCCTCGGCGAGGACGTTCTCACCGCCATAGTGCCGAAAGCAGGTTCCGTTGTACTTCCGTCAAGCATCCGTGAAAGTGCTGCCGAGGTCTTGAGTGGCTATAAAGTACCGACGCGAATTCTCGTAGTCGAAGCAATACCCCGCAATGCTATCGGGAAGGTGATGCGGCGCGATGTGCCGTCCCTATTGGCGAAACAGCTGGCGCCCGCTCGGATAGCGGCGACCCAACCCACCGAGCAGATACTACTGGCAATTTGGCTGGAGATCATCCAACGCGATGACATCGGCGTCACAGACAACGTTTTCGAGTTCGGCGCAGATCCGCTCCGAGCCGAGATGGCTGCGGCCAAGATTGATCAGCGCTTCGGCGTCCGCTTTTCGTTGAAACAGATTTTCGCACAACCGACGGTGAAGGAGCAAGCTGAGCTCCTCGATAACAAGGGTGCGCATCGTGCCGGCCTACCAGCTTGATCAGTTTCCTCCTGACATCGACCCGTCGTGCTGGATTGCGCCGTGTGCAACGATCATAGGAAATTTGGTCGTCGGCTCCGGATCGAGCATCTGGTTCGGATCAGTGGCGCGAGGCGACAACGAGCCGATCGTTATTGGTGAACGGATCAACATCCAGGATGGATGTATCCAGCACAGCGATCCTAGCAGCCCGTTGCGTATCGGAAACGATACAACGGTCCGCGTTCGCTCATCTCGGGCGTGATGCGGAGGCCCGTGAGGCGGTGGCGCGCCTGCTCGAGGTTGATCCTGCCTTTACAATATCTTCGTGGATCGCCCGGGGCGGGCAATCAAACGCGAAGCTGTTGATCGAGGGGCTTCGGAAAGCGGGATTGCCCGAATAAACCAGCCGGCATCGACGAAGTGATCGAATAGAACCCCTTTTTGCTGCGCCGCATGAGTCCGAAATTGGGCCCTTCTCGGAAGTCCGACAACGTCCGCTTTCGCGCCGCTCTTGGGGGACAAGCGGACATCGCTTCACGCGGTTAATTTATGAGTACGCGGCCTAGCTCCCGCCCCGCTCCTTGCGCAGCCGCTGCCAGTAATCCAGCCGCTTGCGGATCTCGCGCTCGAAGCCGCGGTCGGGCGGATCGTAGAAGGTCTGGCGACCGAGTGCTTCCGGGAAATAGTCTTGGCCGGAGAACGCGTCGGGCGCGTCGTGATCGTATTGATAGCCGGAGCCGTAGCCCTCCGACTTCATCAGCTTGGTCGGCGAATTCAGGATGTGCTTCGGCGGCAGCAGCGAGCCGCCCTGCTTTGCGGTCTGCATCGCAGCACCGAACGCCGTGTACACCGCGTTCGATTTCGGCGCGGTGGCGAGATAGACCACGGCCTGCGCGATCGCGAGCTCGCCCTCGGGTGAGCCCAGGAAGTCATAGGCATCCTTGGCGGCGTTGCAGACCGCCAGCGCCTGTGGATCGGCCAACCCGATATCCTCGACGGCCATGCGCACCACGCGCCGCGCCAGGAACAGCGGGTCCTCGCCGGCATCGAGCATGCGCGCGAGATAATACAAGGCCGCGTCCGGATCGGAGCCACGCACCGACTTGTGCAGCGCCGAGATCAGATTGTAGTGACCGTCGGCCGACTTGTCGTAGATCGGCGCGCGGCGTTGCAGGATGGCCTGCAACTGCTCGGCGTTGAACACCTCGCCCTTGCGCGCGGCGCGCCAGACCTCTTCGGCAAGCGTCAGCGAGGCACGGCCGTCACCGTCGGCCATCCGCACCAGCACGGCGCGCGCTTCCGCATCGAGCGGCAGGGCCTTGCCCTCGATCTTCTCGGCATTGGCAAACAGCCGTTCGATCGCAGCCGTATCGAGCGAGTGAAACACCAGCACGCGGGCGCGCGACAGAAGCGCCGCGTTGAGCTCGAACGACGGGTTCTCGGTGGTGGCGCCGACCAGCACCACGGTGCCGTCCTCCATCACCGGCAGGAAGGAATCTTGCTGCGCGCGGTTGAACCTGTGCACCTCGTCGACGAACAAGAGAGTGCCCTTGCCCATCTCGCGCCGGGCACGGGCGGCATCGAACGCCTTCTTGAGATCAGCGACGCCGGAGAACACCGCGGAGATCTGCTCGAAATGCAGCTCGGTTGCGTCGGCCAGAAGCCGCGCCACGGTGGTCTTGCCGGTGCCGGGCGGCCCCCAGAACACCAGCGAGCCCAGCGTGCGCGTCTCCAGCATGCGGGTCAGCGCGCCGTCGGGGCCGAGGATGTGATCCTGACCGACGACATCGGCCAGCGTGCGCGGGCGCAGCCGGTCCGGCAGCGGGTGTGGCGCATCTTGCTCCATCCCCGCCGCAGCAAAGAGATTGCTGGCTTCGTACGGTCTCTTGGGGCTCATCCGCCGAGCGTCACGTTGATCTGCTGGCCGCCGCGCACCAGCGTGATGCGCCAGACCCGCGACCCCGCCTTCGATACCTTATCGAGGTCGGTGGTTCGTACGATCTTCTCATTGTTGACGGCGAGAATGATGTCGCCCTTCTGGAAGCCGACGTTGGCAGCGGTGCCGTCATCGGCGAGCTCGGTGACGACGACGCCCTCCGCGCCGGCATCGAGATGCAGCTCATCGGCCAGCGCCGGCGAGATGTTGGCGACCCTGGCGCCCTGGAACGGCGAACGCGCGGTCAGCACGATCTCGTCGCGGTTGGTATCGGGCGCGGTCTCGAGCGGCACGGTGAGCTTCACCGGCTTGCCGGCGCGCTGCACCTCGATCTCCGCGCTGCCGCCGAGCGGACGGGTCGCGAAGCGGTAGTCGAACGCGTTGGGATCGTCGATTGGCGTGCCGTCGATTCCGACGATCAGATCGGACAGTTTGAGCCCGGCCTTCGCCGCCGGGCTGTTCGGCGCGACATTGGCGACCAACGCGCCGGTCGGCAGCTTCAGCCCGAGCGTCTCCGCGATCTCCGGCGTGACGGCCTGCAGCCGCGCACCGAGCCATGGCCGCTTCACCGCCTTGCCGCCGCTCTTGGCGGAGGCCACCACCACCCGCACCATGTTGGCGGGGATCGCGAAGCCGATGCCCTGCGAGCCGCCGGAGCGCGAGAAGATCGCGGTGTTGATACCGGCGAGCCGGCCGGTCATGTCGACCAGCGCGCCGCCCGAATTGCCGGGATTGATCGCCGCGTCGGTCTGAATGAAGAATTGATAATCCGTGATCCCGACTTGAGTACGCGCCAGGGCCGAGATGATGCCGTGCGTCACGGTCTGGCCGACGCCGAACGGATTGCCGATCGCCAGCACGACGTCGCCGACCTGCAGCTGGTCCGAATTGGCGAAGTCGAGCGTCGCGAACTTCTCCTTGTTGGTCCCCTTCAGCCGCAGCACCGCGAGGTCGGTGCGGCTGTCCTTCAGCACGATCTCGGCCTCGTATTCGCGCTTGTCGGCGAGCGAGACCTTCACCTGGTCGGCGCCCTCGATCACGTGATTGTTTGTGACCACGAGGCCGGAGCCGTCGACCATCACGCCGGAGCCGAGCGAGCGCTGCATCTGCTCAGGCTGCTGCCCCGGGACGCCGAAGAAGCGGCGGAAGATCGGGTCGTCCAGAAACGGATTGCGGTTCTGCACCGTCTTGGCCGCGTAGACGTTGACCACCGCCGGCTGCACCCGCTGCACGATCGGCGCATAGGACAGCTGCAACTCGGCCTGCGAGGACGGCACGCGACGGTCCTGGGCCGCGGCCGGGGACAGATTCCCCATGAAAGCCAATGTGCACAGAGCGGATAGGGCAGCGAAGCGGACGGGTCGGAGCATTCTCACCTCTCGTGGAAACGCCGGAATATAGGCGTGTTCGCCGGGCAATTGAAGGGCACCCGGCCGGATAACTGGGCCCCGCTTGACCGGTGCAAAACCGCCGGCAGCCGCGTTGAAGCGCGCCGCCAAGCTTCTATGATGACTGTCATCTCACTGCGCCGCTCCGCTTGTTGCCCGCGGACAACAAGCGGAACTGCGATGCCTGGAAGGGCTGTCGTGCGTCAGTCACGATCAACTCCTAGGACGATTTGGTGAGTGAGTGGGGACTTCAAACACAACAGGGGTGCACAATGGGTGCGACAAAAGTTGGTGCAATCGCCATCGGGCTTGCAGGGGCGCTCGCTGCCTCGCCGGCCTATTCGCAATCGGCCGGAGGTGGCAGCGACGCGGAGATCGCGCTGCTGAAGCAGCAGCTGAAGATGCTCGAGCAGAAACTCGACAAGCTGCAGAAGCAGACCAATGCCAATACCGCGACCGCAGCCAGCGCAAACGCCAACGCGAAGGCGGCGGATGCGAAGGCCGCGCGCGTCGCAAGCGCCAACGCCGCGATCCCGGTCAAGGGCCCGGTCGCGCCGTCGGGCGTCGTGGTGACCATGCCGAACAACCGGCCGACGATCTGCACTGCGGATGAACAGAACTGCGTCGCGATCACGAGCCGCGTGCACTGGGATGTCGGCGGCTACGACTATCGTCCGAACACCGCAGCCACCTCGCCGCAGAAGCTCGACAGCGGCGAGAACCTCCGCCGCGCGCGCATCGGCATCGTCGGCAAGTTCTTCGGCGACTGGAATTACGCGCTGATCTACGACTTCGGCGGCTCGGCCGACGGCTTCGGCGGCACGGCCGCAGGATCGCTACCCGGCGGCGGCACCTCCGGTGTCGAGAACGCCTATCTGAGCTACACCGGCTTCAGGCCGTTCGGCGGCAAGATGGCCATCGAAGGCGGCATCATGGACATCCCGTGGACGATGGACGAAGCCACCAGCTCCAACGACATCCTGTTCATGGAGCGCGCCTCGGTCGGCATCATCGCACAGAACATCGCGGCCGGTGACTTCCGTTCGGGCGCCGGCACCCGCTGGTGGAACGACCAGCTCTGGATCGGCGGCTATGTCACCGGACCGACGACGGGCGCAATTCACTCCGCATCCTCAGTCACACCGGCCGGCACCTCCGAGCAGTATGGCGGCGTCATCCGCGTCGCCGGCAATCCGATCAGCGGCAAGGACTACTCGGTGCATATCGGCGCCGATGCGGAATGGCTGGTCCAACCGCCGCGCAGCCAGCTGACACAGGCGCAGACGCTCACGCTGAACGACCGGCCCGAGCTGCGCATCGACCCGACGACGCTGATCTCGACCGGTGCGATCGCCAACGTCTCGGGCGCGCAGGTCTACGGCGTCGAAGCGGCCGCGACCTATGGCTCGTTCATCGCACAAGGCGAGTACTATTGGTTCAATGTCGACCGCTCCGCGAATACCGGGCTGCCGCCGTTCGGCGCGCCGAGCCTGAAATTCGACGGCGGCTACGCGCAGGTCGGCTACGTGCTGACCGGCGAGAACCACGCCTACAATCCGGCAACGGCCTCCTACGGCGGCATCAAGCCGCACGATCCATTCTCGCTGGCCGGCGGCGGCATCGGCGCCTGGGAAATCGCCGGCCGCGTCAGCACGATGAACCTCAACGACCAGGTCGGCCAGGCCGTCGGCGTTGCCGGCGGACGGCAGACCGTCTACACCGCCGCGCTGAACTGGTACGTCAACAACAACGTCCGCTTCATGCTGAACTACCTGCACGGCGACGTCACCAAGCAGGCCTCGGCGACCTCGCCTGCGGATGCCGGCTCGAAGTTCGACGCGGTCGCGCTGCGCACGCAGGTTGCGTTCTGAGGCGATCTGATTGTCGTCGATAACAATGGCCGGGAGCGACACACCGCTCCCGGCTTTTCTAGTAGCGAATTGTCAGGCCGCGCGTTTCGACTTCTTCACGACGACTTCCGGCGCCGGCGCGCAGGACAGTCGCTCCTGATGGCCCTCGCCCCAGGCTTTCAAAATATCGATCACCGGACGCAGGCTCTCGCCGAGTTCGGAGAGCGTGTATTCGACCCGCGGCGGCACCTCGGCGTAGACCTTGCGGGTCACGAGGCCGTCGTCCTCCAGCGCCCGCAGCTGCTTGGTCAGCATGCGCTGGGTGATGCCGGGCATCCGCCGCCGCAACTCGCCGAAGCGCTGGGTGCCGGCCTGCAGGTGATACAAGATCACGCCCTTCCATTTGCCGTCGATCAGGTCGAGCGCGGCCTCGACCGCGCAGCCCGGCCGGCGCGCAAAATTCTTCCGTTTCATCTAATATTTCCCAATAGTATACAAACAGGGACTAGTTCCCTGAATTTACAGTACTTGCCAAAAGGACGCCAGCACGACAGGTAACACGACAGGCAACCGCCCACCATGGAGACCAGGCATGAAGGCCGTCGGATACCAAAAATCGCTGCCGATCGAGGCGGCGGATTCGCTCGTCGATTTCGAGATCGCCAAGCCCGAACCGAAGGGGCGCGACATCCGCGTCGCGGTGAAGGCGATCTCGGCCAACCCGGTCGACTACAAGGTGCGCAAGCGCGCGGCGCCGGCCGACGGCAGCTACAAGATCCTCGGCTTCGATGCGGCCGGCGTGGTCGACGCAGTCGGGCCCGACGTCTCGCTCTTCAAGCCCGGCGATGAGGTGTTCTACGCGGGTTCGATCCAGCGCCAGGGCACCAATTCGGAATTTCATCTGGTCGACGAGCGCATCGTCGGCAACAAGCCCACCTCGCTGTCCTTCGCGCAGGCCGCTGCCCTGCCCCTGACCTCGATCACCGCGTGGGAGCTGCTGTTCGACCGCCTCGGCGCGGTGCCGGGCAAGAGCCTCGATCCGCGTACGCTGCTGATCACCGGCGGCGCCGGCGGCGTCGGCTCGATCCTGATCCAGCTCGCGCGCCGCCTCACCGGGCTGACCGTGGTTGCGACCGCGACGCGGCCGGAGTCTCAGAAGTGGTGCCGCGATCTCGGTGCGCATGCGGTGATCGACCACTCGCAGCCGATGAAGGAGCAGGTCGAGAGCTTGAGGCTGCCACCGGTCGGCCTCGTCGCCAGCCTCACCTTCACCGACCAGCACTACAAGTCGATCGCCGACTTCATCGCGCCGCAGGGTAAGTTCGGCCTGATCGACGATCCCGCCGAATTCAACGTCGCCGCATTCAAGGGCAAGGCGGTGTCGGTGCACTGGGAATCGATGTTCACGCGCTCCTCGTTCCAGACACCCGACATGATCGCGCAGCATCACCTGCTCAACGACGTTGCCGACCTGATCGACAAGGGCGTGCTGCGCACCACGCTCGACCAGACTTTCGGCACCATCAACGCCGCCAACCTCAAGCGCGCTCATGCGCTGCTGGAAAGCGGCAAGTCGCGCGGCAAGATCGTGCTGGAGGGCTGGTAGCCCCGCTGCGTAGGGTGGGTTAGCGCAGCGTAACCCACCATCATTTCGCTCTGCGAACGGCGGGTTACGCTGACGCTAACCCGCCTACCACCTCGCGAGATATCCCCACGGACCGGCGTATGGCTTTTGCCAAAGCCATGACATGGCCTGTATGATTTCCGCAACGATCACCCCGTCCTTAATCCGGCCGCCGCGAAAGGCGGCCGGAACGGTGGTGACGCCCCAAGGGAATACAAGGGGATGGGAGGAAACCGATGAGTTTGCTCACGGCCGATCCGTCGCGGATCGATCCGGAGTGGATGACGCGGGCGCTGCGCGAAGCCGGTGTGATCGACCAGGCCAGGGTCGTCGAGCTCGTCTGCAAGGCGGTCGGCAACGGCCTCGTCGGCGACAGCTATCGATTTCATCTGACCTATGACGGCGATGAGCCGAACGCGCCCTCGAGCGTCGTCGGCAAATTCCCGGCCGCGGATCCCGACAGCCGCCGCTCCGGTTCCGCGCACACGCTTTATGTCCGCGAGGTCGCGTTCTATCGCGAGCTGGCGGCCACGGTCGACATTTACACCCCGCGGCCGATCCTCGCCGAAATCGATCCGGCGACCGACGACTTCACACTGATCCTGGAAGACCTGGCGCCCGCACGCCCGGGCGACCAGCTCGCCGGATGCTCGATCGCCGACAGCCTGACGGCGATGCGTGAGGCCGCCGCGCTGCATGCGCCGCGATGGAACGATCCGACACTCGATGCGGTGCAATGCTTCGTGGTTGCCGCGAGCCGGCGCCGAGACCTTCGCGCGGTGCTGCCAGCCATCATCGGTCACTACAAGGAGCGGTATCACGGCGTGATCGAGCCGGAATTCCTTGATCTGATCGACCGGCTTCCGGACGCGATCCCGCGCTACCAGTCCGATCGATCGACGCCGCGAACGCTGCAGCATGCAGACTTCCGGCTCGACAACATGCTGTTCGACGTCCGCGATAACACCCGTCCGATGGCCACGCTGGACTGGCAGACGCTGACGGTGGGACCGGGCATCGTCGACGTCGCCTATTTCCTGTCGGCCGGCATCGACCCGTCCGAACGGCGGCTGCATGAAGCCGATCTGGTGCGGTTCTATCATTCGGAGCTGATCCGGCGCGGCGTGCGGGACTATGGCTGGGATGATTGCTGGCGGGATTACCGGCGCTACACGTTGCATGGCATCATGATGGGCGTCGTCTCGGCGCTCAGCGTCCAGCGCTCCGAGCGCGGTGACGCGCTGTTCCTGAAAATGACCCGTGGCGCCTGCGCGCAAGCGCTGGACCACGACAGTTTTTCATACTGGCAGGACTGAAGCGCTTTCGAGAGATATCGTTCGCGTGAAAACAACGCGTCAAGACAGCGAAAGGGATCGGCGTGCTCAACAAACTGGACGACTTCCCCATCCACCAGACGCCGGAGCCGATCGCGGTTCCCTCGACCAGCGACCGCAATGTCTATGACCGGACCTGGTTCAATGGCTACACCGCTGACGGCGCGTATTATTTCGGCATCGGCATCGCGATCTACCCGCACCGCAAGATCCTCGATTGCGCCTTCAGCGTCGTGGAGCGCGGCGGACGACAGCACTGCTTCTACGGTTCGCGGCGGGCGCCCCTCGAGCGTACCGAGATGCAGGTCGGCCCCTTCAGGCTCGAGGTCATCGAGCCGATGCTGCGGACCCGCGTCGTGCTCGACGACAATGCGACGGGCCTTTCCTGCGACCTGACCTTCTCCGCGCGCACCGCCGCGATCCAGGAAGCTCGGCAGACGCTTTGGTCGGGCGACCGCCGCGCGATGGATTCGACCCGGTTCGACCAGTTCGGTCGCTGGAGCGGCGTCGTGCGCCACCCCGATGGCGAGATCAAGGTCGACGATCGCACGTGCTACGGCACCAAGGATCGCTCCTGGGGCGTTCGCAATGTCGGCGAACGCGACGTCGGCGGCGCGCCGATGCCGCCGCCCAGCGTGTTCTTCCTTTGGGCCCCGCTGGTCTGGGACGACCACATCTCGCACGCCATCTTCTTCGACGGCACGCACGGCGAGGCGCTGGTCCGCGAAGGCATCACCGCGCCGCTCTACCGAAGCGAGGCCGAGATCCCCGGCGTCGTCGACGGGCTCGACCGCCGCATGGCGACGGCGCGGCACCGTGTCAAATACGTGCCGAACACGCGGCTGGCGCAGTCCGCCGAAATCGACCTGATCGACATCGACGGTCATACCTCGACCATCGCGCTCGACCCGATCCTCAAATTCCAGATGAAGGGCCTCGGCTACGGGCATCCGCAATGGGGCCAGGGCATGTGGAAGGGCGAGCTCGAGATCGGCGGCGAGTCGTTCGATCCTGCCACGATCGATCCGCTGGCCCGCGAGAACATGCACGTGCAACAGGTGGTGCGCGCCCGCCAGGGCGACCGGACGGGAATTGGCGTGCTGGAGCAGATATGCTTCGGCCCCTACCGCCCGGCCGGCTTCAGCGAGTTTCTCGACGGCGCCAAAGCCTAGCTCGGCGGCACGCCTTCGACGAAGATCAGCCGGCGCTCCAGCGCGGTCCGCCGATGCTTGAGCGCCGCGGCATATTCCGGTGACGCGTACCACTCGCGCAGCCGCGTCATCGACGGGAATTCGACGACGATGATGTTCTTCGGCGGCGGCCCGCCTTCGACCGCCTCCGCAGCACCGCCGCGCACGAGATAGCGCCCGCCATATTGCGCGATCGCGTTGGCGGCGATCGTGCGATAGGCCTCGAAGCCCGCGGCATCCTTCACGTCGACCTCGGAAATCACGTAGGCAGACATGGCCGCACCTCAGGCAATGGTATTGACGATGCCGCCCTCGGCGCGCAACGCGGCACCGTTGGTCGCGGAGGCCTGCTTCGAGCAGACATAGACGACGAGGTTGGCGATCTCCTCGGTGCTGGCAAAGCGTTGCAACAGCGAGGTCGGCCGGTGCTGCTTGACGAAGTTAGAGGCCGCCTCCTCGACCGACTGGCCGTTCTGCTTGGCAAGATCCTTGACGAAGGTCTCGACACCCTCGGACATCGTCGGCCCGGGCAGCACGGAGTTGACGGTCACGGCGGTGCCCTTGGTCAGCTCCGCAAGCCCGCGCGCGATCGCAAGCTGCGCGGTCTTGGTCGTGCCGTAGTGGATCATCTCGGTCGGGATGTTGAGACCGGATTCCGAGGAGATGAAGACGATGCGGCCCCAGTTGCGCTTCAGCATGCCCTGCATGTAGCCGCGCGACAGCCGCACGCCCGACATCACATTGACCTCGAAGAAACGGCTCCAGTCCTCGTCCGGAATGTCGAAGAAGGGCTTCGGCTCGAAGATGCCAGCATTGTTGACGAGGATGTCGACCTCCGGCAGCGCCGCCAGCAACGCCTTGCAGCCGGCCGATGTCGAGACGTCGGCGGCAATGCCGCGGACCTTGGCGCCCGGCACCACCTTCTCGAGTGCGGCAACGGCTGCGTCGACCTTGGCCTGGCTGCGGCCGTTGACCACGACCTCGGCGCCGGTTTCAGCCAGACCCTTTGCAATGGCGTTGCCGATGCCCGCGGTCGAGCCGGTCACCAGCGCAGTCTTTCCCGAAAGGTCGATTTTCATGAGAGCTCTCCTGTCAGTCGTACCCGACATATTTGGATGCTCGTCGGCCGATACAACCGGGGTTCAGCCAAGCGCATGCGCAAATTCGCGGCAACGCACACCGGCATCTCAGCACCGCCGGCAGCCGAAGATAACCATGTCGCACGAATGACGCCTGAAGCACGGTGCGCACCCTTCGTCGCGAGTCAAATTGCCACGAGTAATCATGGTTGATGCACCGTCTCGCCGGGCTTCATCCAATCTTCATATGAAACATCGTGCGCACGCTGATTGCTTTCACACATTGTCAATTCACCGCCGCTAAGCGTCGCCGCAAATGGCCGGAGCGAGCTCGGGCTGTTGTTTGGGCAACCGGACGCGTCTCATCGATAATGACGTTCGGAGCCATGCGACTGACAGGAATGCATCAGATGTTCGCTATGTCCAGGATGAAGCCGTTCGCCGCGTTTATCCTGAAACGATTTCGGCCCAGCCTCAAAAACCAGATCGCGATGCTCGGGATTGGCGGCGTCGCGATCATCAGCGTCACCTGCCTCGGCGGCCTCAACTACGCAGCAGATGTTCAGCGCGAGGCGAACGACAGCATGCGCTTCAGGGCGCAGCTGTCCGAGCTTTCCGATGGCTTCCTGGAAACGCAGCAAATTGCGACCCGCTTCCTGAAGTCGCGCGATGAAGGACTGGCGAAGAAGCTGTCCGGCCGCGTTGCGGACGAGATCGCCCTGCTCGACAAGCTCGAAGCTTTCGCTGTGACCACGCCGGAAGGCGATCCCATCCGCCAGGTCGCCTCGCTGCGGAGTGGAATCAACCTTTATTCGACGCGCTTCCAGAATATCGTGGGCGCCCAGCGTATCCTCGGCTTGAATCCGAATGACGGCTTGCAGGGCAAGTTACGCAGCGCGGTCCAGCAGTTCGAAACCAGGGTCCAACAGGTCGATCAGCCGCACCTGACCGTCCTCCTGCTGACGATGCGCCGTCTCGAAAAGGACTTTGCGCTGAGCGGCGAAGAACGGTTTGGCGACCAGCTCAATGACAAGGAATCCGAGTTCGAAACCGCGCTGGCGGCGACCGCGCTCCCCGCAGATGTGAAGACCGAACTGCTCGGTCTCGCCCGTGCCTACAAGCTGGCCTTCGCCGGCTTCCTGGTTTCGCGCCAAACGCTCGACGATCAGCTCGACGATCTGTCGCAGATTTTCGACCGTACCCGGCCGGCGCTGGTCAAGGTCGCGGACGCCGCCAATGTCCGCGCCGAACTCGCACAGCGCAAGGCCGATGCGTTCAGGCGGACGTTCGGCTGGCTGATCGGAATCGTCGCATTCACCCTGACGCTGTTTGCCATCTTGTTCGCCCGGCGCGTCGCGGGTCTGATCAGCCGGATGAGCGCGGCGATGCGGCAGCTGGCCGAAGGACAATTTGACGTCGTCCTGCCCGGCCTCGAGCGCACCGACGAGATCGGCGGCATGGCGCGGGCGGTGGAAGGCTTCAAGACCAGGGCGCAGGACAAGGCGCGCTCCGAGCTCGATGCCCGGCTCGAGGAAGACCGTCGCGCGGCCGATCGGCATAAAGCCGAACTCGCGCGGCTCGCCGCGGCATTCGAGGCCAGCGCCGGCAACGTCATCGCGACAGTGTCGGCGGCGTCCGAAGAGCTCGCGGCTTCCGCCCGCGATCTGAGCAACACCGCCCATCACACGCAGGAACTGTCCGCCAATGTCGCGGCCGCCTCCGAGGAGGCCTCGGACAATGTCCGGCGGGTTGCGGCAGCGACCGAACAGATGATCGCATCGGCTTCCGAGATCGGACGCCGGGTTGGAGAATCGGCTGAGATCGCCAGCGACGCCGTCGCACAGGCGCAGCAGACCGACGAGCGGATGGCGCAGCTCGCCTCCGCCGCCGACCGCATCGGCAACGTGGTGCAGCTGATCGCAACCATCGCGCGGCAGACCAACCTGCTCGCGCTCAACGCGACGATCGAGGCCGCACGGGCCGGCAAGGCGGGCTCGGGCTTCGCCGTGGTCGCACAGGAGGTCAAGACGCTCGCCAGGCAGACGGCGGAGGCCACCGAGGACATTCGCGCCCAGATCGCGGATATTCAGGCCGCCACGCGGGAGTCCGCCGGCGCAATCAGCGATATCGCCGGTATCATCCAGCGCATCTCGCAGATCGCCTCCGACGTCGCTGTTGCCGTCGATGCGCAAGGCAGCACGACGCGGAGCATCGCGGAAAACGTTCAGATCGCCTCGGAGCGAACCTCGCAGGTGGCCGTCAGCATCGGACAGGTGGCCAGCGGCGCCTCCAGGACCGGCGGCGCCTCGTCCCAGGTGCTCAGCTCGTCGCGACTGCTGTCGGACGGCAACAGCCGCCTGAAGCAGGAGCTCGACAATTTCATCGCCACCATTCGCGCGGGCTAGCGCGTTTTCGAGCGAAGTGGATACCGGTTCGCGTGAAGAAAACGCGTCAAACCAGAATCTAGAGCCCCGTTCCGATTCAATCGGAACCGGGCTCTAGCGCGACAAACAAAACGGCGCCCGAAGGCGCCGTTGCAGAAACCTGGCTCAAGGACGGCTTACGCCGCCTCGGCTTCCTTGTCCTGGGCCGGACCGGAGTCCTGGCCCTTGGCGTCGACGTCGCGGTCGACGAACTCGATCACGGCCATCGCCGCGTTGTCGCCGTAGCGGAAGCCGGCCTTGATGATGCGGGTGTAGCCGCCCTGGCGGTCCTTGTAGCGGGTCGCCAGCGTGTCGAACAGCTTCTTGACCTGGTCGAGGTCGCGCAGCTCCGAGATCGCCTGGCGGCGCAGGGCGAGCCCGCCCTTCTTGCCGAGGGTGACGAGCTTCTCGACGATCGGCCGCAGCTCCTTGGCCTTCGGCAGCGTGGTGACGATCTGCTCGTGCTTGATCAGCGCGGCCGCCATGTTGGCGAACATCGCACGCCGGTGCTCGGCGGTGCGGTTGAGCTTCCGATGAACCTTGCCGTGACGCATTGACTTCTTCCTTCTTCAATTCTGCCGCGGTGGTTCAGCGACAAGTTTTGCAGGTGGGCATCCTGCGTTCGCCCATTAAAAAATCGTGGCCGGAGATTCTCTGGCCACGACGGTGAATTCGGATCAGTAGTGATCCTCGAAGCGCTTGGCGAGCTCGTCGATGTTCTCCGGCGGCCAGCCCGGCACTTCCATGCCGAGGTGCAGACCCATCTGGGCCAGCACTTCCTTGATCTCGTTCAACGACTTGCGGCCGAAGTTCGGGGTGCGGAGCATTTCCGCTTCCGACTTCTGCACGAGGTCGCCGATGTAGACGATGTTGTCGTTCTTCAGGCAGTTTGCCGAACGCACCGACAGCTCGAGCTCGTCGACCTTCTTGAGGAACGCCGGGTTGAACGCGAGATCGGGGATGATCTCCTGCGTGACTTCCTTGCGCGGCTCTTCGAAGTTGACGAACACGTTGAGCTGATCCTGCAGGATGCGCGCGGCATAGGCCACCGCATCCTCCGGCGTGATCGCGCCGTTGGTCTCGATCGTCATGGTCAGCTTGTCGTAGTCGAGGATCTGGCCCTCACGGGTGTTCTCGACCTTGTAGGAGACCTTGCGGACCGGCGAGAACAGGCTGTCGACCGGGATCAGGCCGATCGGCGCATCCTCAGGCCGGTTGCGCTCGGCGGCGACATAGCCCTTGCCGGTCGTGACCGTGAATTCCATGCGGATCTCGGCGCCATCGTCCAGCGTGCAGAGCTGCAGGTCGGGGTTGAGCACGGTGACGTCGCCGACAGTCTGGATGTCGCCGGCGGTGACGGCGCCCGGGCCCTGCTTCTTCACGACCATGCGCTTCGGGCCTTCGCCCTGCATCTTGATCGAGATGTCCTTGATGTTGAGGACCATGTCGGTGACGTCTTCACGGACACCGGCGATCGAGGAGAACTCGTGCAGCACGCCGTCGATATGCACCGACTGCACCGCCGCGCCCTGCAGCGAGGACAGCAGGATGCGGCGCAGCGCGTTGCCGAGCGTCTGGCCGAAGCCGCGCTCGAGCGGCTCGGCGACCACGGTGGCGAACCGGCTCGCGTCCGAGCCCGGCGTCACCTGCAGCTTGTTCGGTCGAATAAGTTCTTGCCAATTTTTCTGGATCGTCACTTGTTCACCCATGTGCCAGTCGTTGGGCCCGTCGAATGGCCGAACCTGGCGTTGGAGATCGCGGAACAGTCCGCGCGGTCAATTCCAAAAACGATCGCAGGGCGGCTAGCAGCCACCCGCGATTTACAGATCAAACGCGCCGACGCTTGCGCGGACGGCAACCATTGTGCGGGATCGTGGTCACGTCGCGGATCGAGGTGACGGTGAAGCCCGCAGCCTGCAGCGCACGGAGCGCCGACTCACGGCCCGAACCGGGGCCGGCCACTTCAACCTCCAGCGTGCGCATGCCGTGTTCCTGCGCCTTCTTGGAGACGTCTTCGGCCGCGACCTGCGCGGCATAGGGGGTCGACTTGCGCGAGCCCTTGAAGCCCATCGTGCCAGCCGACGACCAGGCAATCGTGTTGCCCTGCGCGTCGGTGATGGTGATGGTCGTGTTGTTGAACGACGAATTCACGTGCGCGATGCCGGAGGCGATGTTCTTGCGTTCGCGGCGACGTACGCGGGTGGCTTCCTTGCCCATTTCAAACCTTTCCTGTGATCTCAACGCCGCCGTAGTGCCAGCGGCTACACCTCAAAACGCAAATGGCGAGTAGCGAATTTCGATTCGCTACTCCCCACCTGCAATTCGCAAAACTTACTTCTTCTTGCCGGCGATCGCCTTGGCCGGACCCTTGCGCGTGCGCGCATTGGTGTGGGTGCGCTGGCCGCGCACCGGCAGACCACGGCGATGACGCAGGCCGCGATAGCAGCCGAGGTCCATCAGCCGCTTGATGTTGATGCCGACCTCACGACGGAGATCGCCCTCGACCAGATAGTCGCGGTCGATGACTTCGCGGATCTGCAGGACCTCCTGGTCGGTCAACTGGTTGACGCGACGGTCCACCGGGATCTTGACCTTCTCGATGATGTCGGCCGCGTTCTTCTGGCCAATACCATGGATGTACTGAAGCGCGATCAGCACGCGCTTGTTGGTAGGAATGTTGACGCCGGCAATACGGGCCACGGACTTCTCTCCTGTCGCCGCTCCATCACGGATACGGGCTTCTCAAGTTCTTGCTCTCTGCGGGCTTGTGTCCACAAACGCGAACACGACGCCCTTCCCCTCATGTCCTTCGGGGCCCGGCATCGTCATAAAACTATCCAACTTGGATGCGGGGCTTATTAAAGGATTCATGTCGGTTTCGTCAACCGCTCCTAGCGTTTAGCTCGCTTTTTCGTGAGCTTTTTTGCTGCCTTTTGCCCCCTTCCGGGCATTCGCGGCGCGGGCGGCCCGCCTTGCGGCCTTCTTCACGGTCTTCCTGGCCGGCTGCTTTGCGGTTTTCTTGGCAGCCTTCTTGGCAGCTTTGACCTTGGAGGCCGGCTTTGAGGCTCCCTTGGCGGCCTTCCGGGCCGGTTTGGCGGCCAAACTGGCCGATTCGGCGGCCTTCCTGGTCGTCCTCTTCGCGGTCTTCTTGGCGGTCCTGGAGGCCTTCGAGGCGCTCTCGGGCTCCTCGTGCTCCTTCGGCTCCAGCGCGCCGAGCGCGGTCAGGATCCGGTTGATCTCGCGGGTGACGTGCTCGATGGTCATCATGCCATCGACCGTCAGAAGCTTCCGCCGCTCCGAATAATAGTGAATCAGCGGTTCCGTCAGCGAGCGGTATTGCGCCAGGCGCTTGGTCAGCACTTCCGGCGTATCGTCGAGGCGGACTTCCTCGCCGCGCGCGCGGGTTTCTTCGGCACGCTTCTCGACGCGAGCGAGCAGCGCGCTTTCGTTGACGCGGAGCTCAACAACGGCGTCGAGCTTGAGGTGCTTTTTCCGGAGCAGCTCGTCCAGGGCCTCCGCCTGCGGCACGGTGCGCGGGAAGCCGTCGAGAATGAAGCCCTTCTTGGCATCGGGCTCCTCGATTCGGTCGGCGATGATTCCAACCACGACCTCGTCGGGAACCAGGCCGCCATTGGCCATGATCTCCTTGGCCTGCAAGCCGACCGGCGTGCCCGCGGCAGCGGCTGCGCGCAGCATCTCGCCGGTCGAGAGCTGAACGATGCCATGCCGGTGCACCAGCCGCTGCGCCTGGGTTCCCTTGCCCGAGCCCGGCGGCCCCAAAAGGATCAATCTCATATCTGTTTCGCCCCCCGGCTAGGTGGGCGACGTCCGCACACCTGTGTTTTGAGTTTGAAGCCGCGCCGCGATCAGCGGCGGCGGCCTCCCCTGAGCTTCGACTTCCTGATCAGCCCCTCATACTGATGAGCGAGCAGATAGCCCTGCACCTGCGACACCGTATCCATCGTCACGCTGACGACGATCAGGAGCGAAGTGCCGCCAAAGTAGAACGGGACCGAGGCGTAGGAAATCAGAATTTCAGGAATCAGGCAGACGATCGCGAGATAGATCGCACCAAGCACCGTGATGCGCGACAGCACGTAGTCGATGTATTCGGCTGTGCGCTCACCGGGCCGGATGCCCGGAATGAAGCCGCCATGCTTCTTCAGATTGTCCGCGGTCTCGGTCGGGTTGAACACGATCGCGGTGTAGAAGAAGGCGAAGAACACGATCAGCGCGAGATACATCAGCAGGAACAGCGGACGGCCGTGGCTGAGCTGGGTGGTGAGCCACTGGAACCACTCCGGCCCCTTGCCGGCGTTGAAGTTCGCAACCGTGGTCGGCAGCAGCAGCAGCGACGAGGCGAAGATCGGCGGAATCACGCCCGAGGTGTTGAGCTTGAGCGGCAGATGCGAGGACTGGCCCTCGAACATCTTGTTGCCGACCTGACGCTTCGGATACTGGATCAGCAGCCGGCGCTGCGCGCGTTCCATGAACACGATGAAGGCGATCACGGCGACCGCCATCACGATGACGATCAGGATCAGGCCGGTCGACATCGCGCCCTGGCGGCCGAGTTCCAGCATGTTGGCGAGCGCCGACGGCAGCTCGGCGACGATGCCGGACAGGATGATTAGCGAGATACCGTTGCCGATGCCGCGCGAGGTGATCTGCTCGCCGAGCCACATCAGGAACATGGTGCCGCCGGTCAGCGTAATCGCGGTCGAGATCCGGAAGAACATGCCGGGGTCGCTGACGACATTGCCGGCGCCTTCGAGGCCGATCGCGATACCGTAGGACTGGAACAAAGCCAGGATCACCGTCAGATAGCGGGTGTACTGGTTCAGCGTCTTGCGACCCGCCTCGCCTTCCTTCTTGAGCGCCTCGAGCTGCGGCGACACGGTGGTCAGCAGCTGGACGATGATCGATGCCGAGATGTACGGCATGATGTTCAGCGCAAAGATCGCCATGCGATGGATGCCGCCGCCGGCGAACATGTTGAACATGCCGAGGATGCCGCCGGACTGGCTGCGGAACACCTGCTCCCAGATGTTGGGATCGATGCCCGGCAGCGGGATGTAGGTGCCGAGCCGATAAACAAGCAGCGCACCCAGGGTGAACCAGATGCGCTTCTTCAGCTCGTCGGCTTTCGCCAGCTGTCCGAAATTGAGGTTTGCGGCAAGTTGTTCGGCTGCTGAGACCATGTTCGGCTTTCTCCCGGAGCCCGCTTCGCCGACGCCCCCAAGAAACTAGTCCTGTCGGGGCCGTCGGCAGACACCGGACATTATCTGGTGCTCGGCCTCGATAAGTCCATCATTCGATCTGCGGATTGCCCGCGCAGGCCGCGGGCAATGACGCAGATGTTACGCCGCCTCGCCTTCGTCCTTGGCGGGGGCCAGGATCTTGACCGAGCCGCCGGCCTTCTCGACCGCAGCAATGGCCGACTTGGAAGCGCCGTGCGCCTCGATGGTCAGCTTGGTCTTGATCTCGCCGCGGCCGAGCAGCCGCAGGCCGTCCTTGGCGCGGCGCAGCACGCCGGCCTTCACCAGCGACTCGACGTTCACCGTCGCGCTCGCATCGACCAGCTTGTTGTCGATCGCTTCCTGCAGACGGTCGAGATTGATCTCGGCGAAGTCGAGCCGGAAGATGTTGTTGAAGCCGCGCTTCGGCAGACGGCGATGCATCGGCATCTGGCCGCCTTCGAAACCCTTGATGCGGACACCCGAACGCGCGGTCTGGCCCTTGCCGCCGCGGCCCGAGGTTTTGCCCTTGCCGGAACCGATGCCACGGCCGACACGCATGCGCTTCTTGCGCGAGCCGGCGTTGTCGGCGATATCGCTGAGCTTCATCGCCCTTCTCCTTATCTCTGCTTACTCGCCGACGACGCGGACGAGATGCTGAACTTTGCTGATCATGCCGCGAACTTCAGGGGTATCCTGCAGCTCGGCAACCCGGCCGATCTTGTTGAGCTTGAGGCCGATCAGCGTCGAACGCTGCGAGTGATGGCGGCGGATTGCGCTGCCGATCTGCTCGACCTTGATGGTCTTGCTGGCCTGGGCCATGACAGTAACTCCGAATAGCGCTTCGAGAAGCGCGCGTTGTTATTCCGCCACCACTTCGGCGTCACCGCCGACGCGGCGCGACTGCAGGGTGGAGACCTTGATGTTGCGGCGCGCAGCCACCGAGCGCGGCGAATCCTGATGCTTCAGCGCGTCGAAAGTCGCGCGAACCATGTTGTAGGGATTCGACGAGCCGATCGACTTCGCCACCACGTCCTGGATGCCGAGCGTCTCGAACACCGCGCGCATCGGGCCGCCGGCGATAATGCCGGTACCGGCCGGAGCGGCACGCAGATAGACGCGGCCGGCGCCGTGGCGGCCGGCGATGTCGTGATGCAGCGTGCGGCCTTCACGAAGCGCGACCCGCGTCAGGTTGCGCTTCGCCGATTCGGTCGCCTTGCGGATCGCTTCCGGAACTTCGCGCGCCTTGCCGTGGCCGAAACCGACCCGGCCCTTCTGATCGCCGATCACGACCAGCGCCGCAAAGCCGAAGCGCTTGCCGCCCTTGACGACCTTCGCCACGCGATTGATGTGGACGAGCTTGTCGACGAACTCGCTGTCGCGCTCCTCGCGATCCCTGCTCCGTTCGCGTCCGCCGCGTTCGCGTTCACCTGCCATGGTGTTTTCCAATCTCTAGGAGGCCTTACGCCTCTATCCTGTAATCGTTCGTAAAGTTTAGAAGCTCAACCCGCCTTCGCGCGCCGCATCCGCGAGCGCCTTGACGCGCCCGTGATAGATGTAGGCGCCGCGATCGAACACGACTTCCTTGACACCCTTCTGCGCCGCGCGTTCCGCCAGCAGTTTGCCGACGGCCTTCGCCGCATCGATGTCGGCGCCGGTCTTGCCGGCGTCGCGCAGGTTCTTCTCCAGCGACGAGGCGGACGCGAGCGTCTCGCCCTTCTGGTCGTCGATGACCTGGGCGTAGATGTGCTTGGACGAGCGGAACACCGACAGCCGCGGACGGCCGCCTGCCGAGCGGCGAAGCGCAAGGCGGACGCGCTGCTTGCGCCGGGCATTCGTAACCTTGAGTGACATGACCGGCTCCGTTACTTCTTCTTGCCTTCCTTGCGGAAGATGAATTCGTTGGCGTACTTCACGCCCTTGCCCTTGTAGGGCTCCGGCGGACGGTAGGCGCGGATCTCGGCGGCGACCTGGCCGACGCGCTGCGGATCGTTGCCGGTGATCGTGATCTCGGTCGGCTTCGGCACCGCGATGGTGATGCCTTCCGGGATCGCGTAGACCACGTCGTGGCTGTAGCCGAGCGCGAGCTGCAGGTTCTTGCCCTGCATCGCGGCGCGGTAGCCGACGCCGGTGATCTCGAGCTTCTTCTCGAAGCCCTTGGTGACGCCCTCGACGAGGTTGGCGACCTGCGCGCGCGCGGTGCCGTACATCGCCTGCGCGCGGTTGGTCTTGACGCGCGGAGCGACCTTGACCTGGCCGTTCTCGAACTTCACCTCGACGTCGTCATGCACGACGAACTGAAGCTGGCCCTTCGGCCCCTTCACCTTCACCGTCTGGCCCTCGACGCTTGCCGTCACACCCGACGGGATCGCCACCGGCCTTTTGCCGATACGTGACATCGTAAAATCCTTCCTCAGAACACCGTGAAGAGAACTTCGCCGCCCACGTTGGCGTCGCGCGCCTCGTGGTCAGCCATGATTCCCTTCGGCGTCGACAACACCGAAATGCCGAGACCGTTGTTCACGCGCGGCAGGTTCTTCACCGAGGCGTAAACGCGGCGGCCCGGCTTCGACACCCGCTCGATCTCGCGGATGACGGGCTCGCCGTCGAAATACTTCAGCTCGATCTCGAGCTCGCTGCGGCCCGACGCATGCTCGACGCTGGCGTAGCCGCGGATGTAACCCTCGGACTTCAGCACTTCGAGCACGTTGGCGCGCATCTTCGAGCCGGGGCTCGAGACCTTGGACTTCGAACGCATCTGCGCGTTGCGGATGCGGGTGATGAGATCGCTGATCGGATCGTGCGTAGACATTGTTCCGACCCTCCCCTTACCAGCTCGACTTCACGAGGCCGGGAACCAGGCCCTTGGAGCCGAGTTCACGCAGCGCGATGCGCGAGAGCTTGTTCTTGCGATAGTTCGAGCGCGGACGCCCGGTCAGCTCGCAACGGTTGCGGATGCGCGTCGGCGACGAGTTGCGCGGCATCTCGGCGAGCTTCAGCGTCGCCGCGAAGCGCTCTTCCATCGGCTTGGTCTTGTCGGCGATGATCGCCTTCAGCTTCTCACGCTGCGGGGCAGCGTTCTTCGCCATCCGCTTGCGCCGGTTGTTCTTCTCGATCGAACTCTTCTTTGCCATGCTTGGCTCCTGGGTATCCGCGTTTGAGTGGCTTTGGCTCAGCTACTCACTGCCGGAACGGGAAATTGAAAGCGGTCAACAAGGCGCGTGCCTCGTCGTCGGTCTTGGCGGTGGTGCAGACCGTGATGTCCATGCCACGCGCTTCCGAGACCTTGTCGAAGTCGATCTCGGGGAAAATGATGTGCTCCTTGATGCCGAGCGAATAGTTGCCACGGCCGTCGAAGCTCTTCGGGTTCAGGCCGCGGAAGTCGCGGACGCGGGGCAGCGCCACGTTCACCAGGCGGTCGATGAACTCGTACATATGGGCCTTGCGCAGCGTGACCTTGCAGCCGATCGGCTGGTTCTCACGCAGCTTGAAGGTCGCAATCGCGATCCGCGAATAGGTCACGATCGCCTTCTGGCCGGCGATCTGGCTCAGCTCGGCGGCAGCGGTCTCGGCCTTCTTGCGGTCGTTGACGGAATCGCCCACGCCCATGTTGAGCACGACCTTGTCGAGGCGCGGAACCTGCATCACGTTGGCATAACCGAACTTCTCGGTCATCATGCCGCGGATCTTCTTGTCATACTCCGCGCGCAGGCGCGGCGTGTAAGCTGTCTCAGCCATCGATCTCTGCTCCCGAGCTCTTGGCAACACGAACCTTCTTGCCATCGGCCTGAATCTTGAACCCAATGCGGGTCGGCTTTCCGTCCTTGCCGACATACGCAATGTTGGACAGGTCGATCGGCATCTCCTTGGAGATGATGCCGCCTTCCTGGGTCTGGCTCTGCTTCTGGTGACGCTTCACCATGTTGATGCCGCGAACGAGAGCCTTGTTCTCGTCCGGACGCACCTCGAACACCTCGCCGGTGCGACCCTTGTCGCGGCCGGTGAGCACCATCACCTTGTCGCCCTTGCGGATCTTGGCAGCCATCACAGCACCTCCGGCGCAAGCGAAATGATCTTCATGTGGTTCTTGGCGCGCAGCTCGCGCGGCACCGGCCCGAAGATACGGGTGCCGACCGGCTCGGACTGATTGTTGATCAGCACGGCGGCGTTGCGGTCGAAACGGATGACCGAACCGTCGGCGCGGCGGATGTCCTTGCGGACCCGGACCACGACGGCCTTCATCACGTCGCCCTTCTTCACCTTGCCACGCGGAATGGCTTCCTTGATCGACACAACGATAACGTCGCCCACGGTGGCATAGCGGCGCTTGGAACCTCCAAGAACCTTGATGCACATGACACGGCGTGCGCCTGAATTATCGGCCACGTCGAGGTTGGTCTGCATCTGAATCATTGATGCACCTCGTCCTCTTTCTGCGCTTTAGCGCGCCCAAAATTTCCCTGAATATCTTCGGCCAGGCCGAAGTAATCAGGCCGTTTTCTTGTGTTCGCCCCGGACCACGGTCCAGCGCTTCAGCTTCGAGATCGGCTTCGATTCCTCGATCCAGACCATGTCGCCCGGCTTGAACTGATTGTCCTCGTCGTGCGCGTGGTAGTTCTTGGAACGGCGGATCGTCTTCTTGTAGATCGGGTGGGTGAAGCGGCGATCGACGCGCACCACCACGGTCTTGGCTTGCTTGTCGCTGACGACCACGCCCTGCAGAGTACGTTTCGGCATAGCTGGCCCCTTACTTCTTCTTCGCGCGCAGCTGCGCGGCGATGGTCTTGATACGAGCGATATCGCGGCGGGCTTCCCGCATCCGCGAGGTATTCTCCAGCTGCCCGGTGGCGCGCTGGAAACGTAGGTTGAAGCGTTCCTTCTTCAGGTTAAGGACCGCGTCTTCCCGCTGGTCGTCGCTCATCGCGCGAATGTCTTCAACTTTCATCTCGGCCATGGCGATTACTCCGCAATGCGCGCAACGAAGCGCGTCTTGATCGGCAGCTTGGCGGCGGCGAGCGACAGCGCCTCCTTGGCGGTCTGCACCGGCACGCCGTCGATCTCGAACATCACGCGGCCCGGCTTGATCCGGACCACCCACAATTCAGGCGCACCCTTGCCGGAGCCCATGCGGACTTCGGCGGGCTTCTTCGACACCGGCACGTCCGGGAACACCCGGATCCAGACGCGGCCGGCGCGCTTCATGTGACGGGTCAGCGCGCGGCGGGCGGCTTCGATCTGACGGGCGGTGACGCGCTCAGGCTCCATCGCCTTCAGGCCGAACTGGCCGAACGCCAACGTCGCGCCAGAGGTCGCAACGCCGTGGATACGGCCCTTATGCGCCTTCCGGAACTTCGTCTTCTTAGGTTGCATCATGGCTTTAAGCCCTCAAATTCCTGCTTTGCCTCAAGCGGCGTCGCGGCGCGAACGCGGCGTGCTGTCGCCCTCGGCCATCTTCTTGTCCTGGGCCATCGGATCGTGCTCGAGGATCTCGCCCTTGAAGATCCAGACCTTGACGCCGCAGGTGCCGAAGGTCGTGAACGCGGTGGCAACGCCGTAGTCGACGTCGGCGCGCAGCGTGTGAAGCGGCACGCGACCTTCGCGGTACCACTCCATGCGCGCGATTTCGGCGCCGCCGAGACGGCCCGAGCAGTTGATGCGGATGCCCTCGGCACCGAGACGCATCGCCGACTGCACGGCGCGCTTCATGGCGCGGCGGAACGCAACGCGGCGCTCGAGCTGCTGGGCGATCGATTCAGCGACCAGGGTTGCGTCGAGCTCCGGCTTGCGGATTTCGACGATGTTGATCACGACGTCCGACGAGGTGATGTCGGCAACCTTCTTGCGCAGCTTGTCGATGTCGGCGCCCTTCTTGCCGATCACGACGCCCGGACGGGCCGAGTGGATCGTCACGCGGCACTTCTTGTGCGGGCGCTCGATCACGATGCGGGCGACGGCCGCCTGCTTGAGCTCCTTGTGCAGGATCTCGCGGATCTTGACGTCCTCGTGCAGCAGCTTGCCGTATTCCTGCTTGCCGGCGAACCAACGGGAGTCCCAGGTCCGGTTGATGCCGAGACGCAGCCCGATTGGATTGATCTTTTGACCCATCGTCTTCTCCTGCGCCCTTCTTAGGCGCTTGCCTCGGCCTCGACCTGACGAACCACGATGGTCAGGTGCGAGAACGGTTTGAACACACGGCCCGAACGGCCACGGCCGCGCGGAGCAAAACGCTTCATCACGATGCCGTTGCCGACATGCGCCTCGGCAACGACGAGATCGTCGACATCGAGGTCATGGTTGTTCTCGGCGTTCGCGATCGCCGATTCCAGGCACTTCTTGACGTCGACCGCGATCCGCTTGCGCGAGAACTGCAGGTCGGCGAGCGCAGCCGAAGCCTTGCGGCCGCGGATCAGCTGCGCCACCAGGTTGAGCTTCTGCGGGCTGACGCGCAGCATGCGGGCGACGGCCTTGGCCTCATTGTCCGCGAGGCTACGTTCGCGCTTTGGTTTGCTCATCGTCTATTCCTCAAGCCTTCTTGGCTTTCTTGTCGCCCGAGTGGCCGTGGAAGGTCCGGGTCGGCGAGAACTCGCCGAACTTGTGACCCACCATTTCCTCGTTGATCGCCACCGGCACATGCTTCTGGCCGTTGTAGACACCGAAGGTCAGGCCGACGAACTGCGGCAGGATGGTGGAGCGACGGCTCCAGATCTTGATGACGTCGTGACGGCCGGACGCGCGCGCGGCATCTGCCTTCTTGAGCAGAGAACCCTCGACGAACGGGCCTTTCCAGACTGAACGAACCATGTCCGGCGTTCCTTACTTCTTCCGCTTGTGGCGGCTGAGGAGAATGAATTTGTTGGTCGACTTGTTGGTGCGGGTCTTCTTGCCCTTGGTCGGCTTGCCCCACGGAGTAACCGGGTGACGACCGCCCGAGGTACGACCTTCACCACCGCCGTGCGGGTGATCGATCGGGTTCATGACGACGCCGCGGTTGTGCGGACGCCAGCCGAGCCAGCGGGTACGACCGGCCTTGCCGATCGAGATGTTCATGTGATCGGGGTTCGAGACCGCGCCGATCGTGCCGCGGCAACGGCCGTGCACGAGACGCTGCTCGCCCGAGTTCAGGCGGACGATCACGTAGTCCTGGTCGCGGCCGACGATCTGGGCATAGGTGCCGGCGGAGCGCGCCAGCTGGCCGCCCTTGCCGATCTTCAGCTCGATGTTGTGCACGATCGTGCCGACCGGCATGTTGCCGAGCGGCATGACGTTGCCCGGCTTGACGTCGACATAGTTGCCGGCGACGACGGTGTCGCCCGCCGCCAGACGCTGCGGCGCCAGGATGTAGGCCAGCTCGCCGTCCTGATACTTGATCAGCGCGATGAACGCGGTGCGGTTCGGATCGTACTCCAGCCGCTCCACGACCGCCGGCATGTCCACCTTGTCGCGGCGGAAGTCGACGGTGCGGTAGGCCTTCTTGTGGCCGCCGCCGCGGAAACGCACGGTGATGCGACCGGTGTTGTTGCGACCGCCATTGCCGAGCTTGCCCTCGGTCAGGGTCTTCACCGGCTTGCCCTTGTAGAGCGCCGAACGATCGACCATGACCAGCTGGCGCTGGCCCGGCGTCGTGGGATTGTAGGTTTTCAATGCCATCGTCGTTGCGCCTTATAGTCCGGTAGTCACGTCGATGCGGTGGCCCTCTTCAAGGGTCACGATCGCGCGCTTGGAGTCCGACTGCGAGCCGAGATTGCCGCGGAACACCTTGGTCTTGCCCTTGCGAACGAGAGTGTTGACGCTCTTCACCTTGACGTCGAACAGCTTCTCGACCGCTTCCTTGATCTGCGGCTTGGTCGCCTTGGCCGCGACCTTGAACAGCACCTTGTTGTGCTCGGAGGCGAGCGTCGCCTTTTCGGTCACGACCGGCGAGATGATGACGTCGTAGTGGCGCGGATCGATGTTCTTCATTTGAAGCGCGCCTCCAGCGCATCAACCGCAGCCTTGGTCAGCACCAGCTTCTGGCGGCGGAGAATGTCGTAGACGTTGATGCCCTGGATCGGCAGCACGTCGATGTTCGGGATGTTGCGAGCCGCGGTCGCGAAACCGTTGTTCAGCTCGGCGCCGTCGATGATCAGCGCGTTGGTCAGGCCGAGGCCCGAGAAGTGACCGAGCAGAGCCTTGGTCTTGGCGGCCTCGAGCTGCGCATTGTCGATCACGATCAGCCCGCCGTCCTTGGCCTTGGCCGACAGCGCATGCTTCAGCGCGAGCGCGCGCACCTTCTTCGGCAGATCGGTCGCATGGGAGCGAACCACCGGACCGAAGGCACGGCCACCGCCGCGGAACTGCGGCACGCGGGCCGAGCCGTGACGGGCGCCGCCGGTGCCCTTCTGCTTGTACATCTTCTTGCCGGTGCGCCAGACGTCGGCGCGGCCCTGGGCCTTGTGCGTACCGGCCTGACGCTTGTTCAGCTGCCACTGCACGCAGCGCTGAATGATGTCGGCGCGGGGCTCGAGGCCGAAGATCGCGTCCGAGAGCTGGACAGATCCGGCGTCCTTGCCTTCAAGGGTGGTGACTTTCAGTTCCATCTCACACCCCCTCCTTCTCGGCCGAAGCCTCAGCAGCCTCGCCGCCGGCAACCTTGAACTTGCCGGGCTTCGGAGCTTCCTTCGGCAGCGGCTTCTTGACGGCGTCGCGCACCGAGATCCAGCCGCCCTTGGAGCCGGGAACGGCGCCTTCGACGAGGATCAGGCCGCGCTCGACGTCGGTCGAAACCACGCGCAGATTGAGCGTGGTGATGCGGTCGACGCCCATGTGACCGGGCATCTTCTTGTTCTTGAAGGTCTTGCCGGGGTCCTGACGGCCACCGGTCGAACCGATCGAACGGTGCGAGATCGACACACCGTGGGTGGCGCGCAGACCGCCGAAATTCCAGCGCTTCATGCCGCCGGCGAAACCCTTACCGATCGAGGTGCCGGTTACGTCGACGAACTGGCCGACCACGAAATGGTCCGCCTGGATTTCCGCGCCGACCGGGATCAGCGCGTCCTCGGACACGCGGAACTCGGCAACCTTGCGCTTCGGCTCGACCTTGGCGACCGCGAACTGGCCGCGTTCGGCCTTCGGCATGTACACCGTCTTGCGGGCGCCCGAGCCGAGCTGAAGAGCGACATAGCCGTTCTTCTCGGTCGTGCGGTGGCCCAGCACCTGGCAGTTGCCCAACTTCAGCACGGTCACAGGGATATGCTCGCCGGTCTCCGTAAAGACCCGCGTCATCCCGACCTTCTGTGCGATCACTCCGGAGCGCATCGGCGTGCTTCCTGTCTTTCTGTCCGCAAGCGGCGGACGTAAAAATCCAAAACCTTAGAGCTTGATCTCGACGTCGACACCGGCGGCCAGGTCGAGCTTCATCAGCGCATCGACGGTCTGCGGGGTCGGGTCGACAATGTCGAGGAGGCGCTTGTGAGTGCGCATCTCGAATTGCTCGCGGCTCTTCTTGTCAACGTGCGGCGAACGGTTGACGGTGAACTTCTCGATGCGGGTCGGCAGCGGAATCGGTCCGCGAACCTGCGCACCGGTGCGCTTCGCCGTGTTCACGATCTCACGGGTCGACGTATCGAGGATTCGATGGTCGAACGCCTTGAGACGGATGCGAATGTTTTGGCCGTTCATTGCCGTATCTCTTTCTTCGTCGCTCAATTAGCGAATAGCGAGTGGTGAGCGGCGGGTGGGCAAACCCACCCGCTGCAAACTGACTGATCCACCCTTACTCGATGATGGCGGCGACGACGCCGGCGCCGACGGTGCGGCCGCCTTCGCGGATCGCGAAGCGCAGCTTCTCTTCCATCGCGATCGGCACGATCAGGTGCACTTCCATCGCGATGTTGTCGCCCGGCATCACCATCTCGGTGCCTTCGGGCAGGTGCACAACGCCGGTCACGTCGGTGGTGCGGAAGTAGAACTGCGGACGGTAGTTGGTGAAGAACGGGGTGTGACGACCGCCCTCTTCCTTGGTGAGGATGTAGGCCTCAGCCTTGAACTTGGTGTGCGGCTTGACCGAACCGGGCTTGCACAGCACCTGGCCACGCTCGACTTCCTCGCGCTTGGTGCCGCGGAGCAGCGCACCGATGTTGTCGCCGGCCTGGCCCTGATCGAGCAGCTTGCGGAACATTTCGACGCCGGTGACGATGGTCTTCTGGGTGTCGCGGATACCGACGATCTCGATTTCCTCGCCGACCTTGATGATGCCGCGCTCGACACGGCCGGTGACGACGGTGCCGCGACCCGAGATCGAGAACACGTCTTCAACCGGCATCAGGAACGGCTGGTCGATCGGGCGCTCCGGCTGCGGGATGTACTCGTCGACATTGCGCATCAGCTCGAGGATGGCATCGTGGCCGAGCGTCTTGTCCTTGTCTTCGAGGGCGGCGAGCGCCGAGCCCTTGATGATCGGGATCTTGTCGCCCGGGAATTCGTACTTCGAGAGCAGCTCACGGACCTCGAGCTCGACGAGTTCGAGCAGCTCCGGATCGTCGACCATGTCGCACTTGTTCAGGAACACGACGAGCGCGGGCACGCCGACCTGGCGGGCGAGCAGGATGTGCTCGCGAGTCTGCGGCATCGGGCCGTCAGCAGCCGACACGACCAGGATCGCGCCGTCCATCTGGGCGGCACCGGTGATCATGTTCTTGACGTAGTCGGCGTGGCCGGGGCAGTCGACGTGGGCGTAGTGGCGGTTCTTCGTCTCGTACTCGACGTGAGCGGTCGAGATCGTGATGCCGCGCGCCTTCTCTTCCGGCGCCTTGTCGATCTGGTCGTAGGCGGTGAACGTCGCGCCGCCGGTCTCTGCAAGCACCTTGGTGATCGCTGCGGTCAGCGAGGTCTTGCCATGGTCGACGTGACCGATGGTGCCGATGTTGCAGTGGGGCTTGTTACGCTCGAATTTTGCTTTGGCCATTTGACTCTCCGTTCAGTCGTTAGTTGCTAACCAACGACAATCAAGCAAACTTTTTCTGGACTTCAGCCGACACGTTCGCCGGTGCTTCGGCGTAGTGATCGAACTGCATTGTGAAGGTCGCGCGACCCTGGCTCATCGAGCGCAGGTTGTTCACGTAACCGAACATGTTCATGAGCGGCACCATCGCGTTGATGACGTTGGCGTTGCCGCGCATGTCTTGGCCCTGGATCTGGCCGCGCCGGGAATTCAGGTCGCCGATGACCGAACCGGTGTAGTCTTCCGGGGTCACCACCTCGACCTTCATGATCGGCTCGAGCAGAACGGACTTGCCCTTCGTCAGCGCCTCGCGGAACGCGGCGCGCGACGCGATTTCGAAGGCCAGTGCCGACGAGTCGACGTCGTGATACTTGCCGTCGACCAGCTGCACCTTGACATCCACCACCGGGAAGCCCGCAACGACACCGGAGCCCATCACGCTGTTGAGGCCCTTTTCGACGCCGGGGATGTATTCCTTCGGCACCGCGCCGCCGACGATCTTCGATTCGAACTCATAGCCCTTGCCGGGCTCGTTCGGCTCGACGACGATCGACACTTCGGCGAACTGACCGGTACCGCCGGTCTGCTTCTTGTGCGTGTACTTGACTTCGGCCTTCTTGGTCACGCGCTCGCGGAACGCCACCTGCGGCGCGCCGATGTTGGCATCGACCTTGTAGGTGCGCTTGAGGATGTCGACCTTGATGTCGAGATGCAGTTCGCCCATGCCCTTGAGGATGGTCTGGCCGGACTCCTGGTCGGTCGACACGCGGAACGACGGATCCTCTGCGGCGAGCTTCGCCAGCGCCACGCCCAGCTTTTCCTGGTCGGCCTTCGACTTCGGCTCGATCGCGATTTCGATCACCGGCTCCGGGAATTCCATCTTCTCGAGAATGACCGGCTTGTCGGGATCGCACAGCGTGTCACCGGTGCGCGCTTCCTTGAGGCCAGCCAGCGCGACGATGTCGCCGGCATAGGCTTCCTTGATGTCTTCGCGGTTGTTCGCATGCATCAACAGCATCCGCCCGATCCGCTCCTTCTTGTCGCGGGTCGAGTTCACCACGCCGGTGCCCGACTGCAGGACGCCGGAATAGATGCGGCAGAAGGTGATGGTGCCGACGAACGGGTCGTCCATGATCTTGAATGCGAGCAGCGCCAGCGGCTCCTTGTCGTCCGCCTTGCGCACGACTTCGTTGCCGTCATCGTCGATGCCCTTGATCGCGGGCACGTCGATCGGCGACGGCAGATAGTCGACGACGGCGTCGAGCAGCGGCTGCACGCCCTTGTTCTTGAACGCGGAGCCGCACAGCACCGGATAGAACGCGCCGGTCAGCACGGCCTTGCGGATCAGGCGCTTCAGGGTCGCCTCGTCCGGCTCCTTGCCGTCGAGGAAGGCAGCCAGAGCATCGTCGTCGAGCTCGACAGCGGCTTCCACCATCTTCTCGCGATATTCCTTGGCCTGCTCGATCATGTCTTCCGGAATGTCGACATAGTCAAACTTGGCGCCGAGCGATTCATCGTTCCAGATGATGCCCTTCATGAGGACGAGGTCGACGAGACCCTTGAAGTTGTTCTCGGCACCGATCGGCAGCTGGATCGCGATCGGCTTGGCGCCGAGGCGGTCGACGATGTCGGACAGGCACTTGAAGAAGTCGGCGCCGGTCTTGTCCATCTTGTTGGCGAAGACGATGCGCGGAACCTTGTACTTGTCGCCCTGGCGCCAGACGGTCTCGGTCTGCGGCTCGACGCCCTGGTTGGAGTCAAGCACGCAAACGGCGCCGTCGAGCACGCGCAGCGAACGCTCGACCTCAATGGTGAAGTCGACGTGGCCGGGCGTGTCGATGATGTTCAGACGCTTGCCGTTCCAGAACGCGGTGGTCGCAGCCGAGGTGATCGTGATGCCACGCTCCTGCTCCTGCTCCATCCAGTCCATCGTCGCAGCACCTTCGTGCACTTCGCCGATCTTGTGGCTCTTGCCGGTGTAATACAGGATGCGCTCGGTGGTCGTGGTCTTACCGGCGTCGATATGCGCCATGATACCGAAGTTGCGGTAGTTCTCTATGGCATGAACGCGAGGCATAGGCTGTTCCTTAAATTCCGTGTTTCGCCGTTACCAGCGATAGTGCGAGAAGGCGCGGTTGGCTTCCGCCATCCGGTGCACGTCTTCACGCTTCTTGACGGCGTTGCCGCGATTGTTCGAGGCGTCGAGCAGCTCGGCCGAGAGGCGCTCCGTCATGGTCTTCTCGTTGCGCTCACGGGCGGCCGAGATCAGCCAGCGGATGCCGAGCGCCTGACGGCGCACAGAACGAACTTCCACCGGCACCTGGTAGGTCGCGCCGCCGACGCGGCGGGAACGAACCTCGATGGTCGGCATCACGTTCTCGAGCGCCTGCTCGAACACGCCGAGCGGCGGCTGCTTGGTCTTGGCCTCGATCATGCCGAGCGCACCGTAGACGATGTTTTCGGCGACCGACTTCTTCCCGGCGTACATCACCGAGTTCATGAACTTCGTAATGATGATGTTCCCGAACTTCGGATCCGGAAGAACTTCACGCTTCTCAGCAGAATGGCGACGCGACATCTGATCGTTTCCCGCTTACTTCGGACGCTTCGCGCCGTACTTCGAACGACGCTGCTTACGGTTCTTGACGCCCTGGGTATCCAGCACGCCACGGAGGATGTGGTAGCGCACGCCGGGCAAGTCCTTGACGCGACCGCCGCGGATCATGACCACCGAGTGCTCCTGCAGGTTATGGCCTTCACCCGGGATGTAGCCGATCACCTCGAAGCCGTTGGTCAGGCGCACCTTGGCGACCTTACGAAGCGCCGAGTTCGGCTTCTTCGGGGTCGTGGTGTAGACGCGCGTGCACACGCCGCGCTTCTGCGGCGACTGCTGCAGCGCCGGCACCTTCTTGCGCGACTTCTGCACTTCACGTGGTTTTGCGATCAGCTGGTTGATCGTCGGCATGCAGCCTTCACCCTTTAGTTCGCGCGGAAACCTTGAATGGCTCCGCAAATTTCTTCTCAGGACTAGCCGTCCCGTACGGCCCGCTCGACGCGGAACAAACGACCGCGCAAAGCGAAATCGCGCCAACCTCTCATCACTGAGCGGAAAGCGCATCGACGCCACAGAGGACCGCGATTCCGAACCGTTCAGCGTTCGCTGTCCGGCCCGCCACCGAGGTCATGCATCCGAATTCACTCTCAAGAGGACGTGCTCAAGAGAACCAAAATCGTCCTGGCATTGCCTAGCTATTATCGACAGCGTTTGAGCGGCATTCGTCGAGGTTGGTGCCCGTCCGGCGCCTGAAAAAGGGCCTTGGGGTGTTCCGTTCCGACGCTGGCGTAGCTCACCGCCTGTCGTTAAGTGAGCGCCTTGTATAAGCGAGAGATAGTGAAGTCAAGCAAAACGGCAAGCAAAGAAACGCCTCTGGCGCTTGCAGATTTCGCATTTCGCGGCGCTCATCGGGGCGTCGAAATATGACGACGTCTGCGACTCCCCTCGCCCAGTCCGAATCTGTGGCACGTCAGCGGAATCATATTATATCCGGGTAAAATATGATCAGAAACAATTCTCCCCAACTTGGACCTGAAGGCGAAATTCGAAACTAAGCCTTTATTTGCCATTCGCAGCGCAAAAATTGCGGTCTACGGCCACGGAAAGCGTCATGAAGTACACCGACATCGCGATCATCGGCGGAGGTCTTGCGGGCTCGACCGCGGCCGCCATGCTCGGCCGTGCCGGGATACCGACCGTCCTGGTCGACCCCTATCGGGTCTATCCGTTCGACTTCCGCGTCGAAAAGATCGGCGGCGACCTCCAGCTCGCGCGATTCGCCCGGACCGGCCTTGCCGAATCCGTGCTGCGCACGGCGACGCTGGATGGCGAGAACTGGATCGCGCGATTCGGCCATCTGCTCGACCGGCAGCCGAGCCGGCAATACGGCATCATGTATGACGCACTGATCACCGCGATTCGAGCCGAGATCGCCGGGCCGGCGGAATTCGTCCGCGACAAGGTCGTCAATGTCGCCGCCAGCTCCGAGCGGCAGCGGCTGGTGCTGTCGGGCGGCGAGGAGATTTCGGCGCGCCTCGTGGTGCTCGCCAACGGCCTGAATGTCGGGCTGCGCCGGATGCTCGGCATCGAGCGGCTGGTGACCAGCTTCTGCCACTCGATCTCGATCGGCTTCGATTTCGTCCCGGTCGGCCGCCCCGCCTTCCCGTTCGCGGCCATGACCTACTTCTCGGAGCGGCCGAGCGACCGCATCCCCTACATCACGCTGTTTCCGGTCGGAAACCGGATGCGCGCCAACCTCTTCACCTATCGCCAGGCCGACGATCCGTGGCTGCGCGCGATGCGGCGCAATCCGGTCGAGACGCTGAATGCCGCGCTGCCGCGGCTGCGCCGACTCACCGGCGAATTCGACGTCGCCGGCGACATCAAGATCAGGCCCGCCGACGTCTATGTCAGCACTGGCTATCGGCAGGCCGGCGTCGTGCTGGTCGGCGACGCCTTCGCCAGCACCTGCCCCGTCACCGGCACCGGAACCGACAAGGTGTTCACCGACGTGTCCCAGCTCTGCAACGTCCACATCCCGGCCTGGCTTGCGAGCGACGGCATGGGCGAGGAGAAGATCACGGCGTTCTACGACGATCCGGTCAAGACGGAATGCGACGCCTGGTCGAACGCCAAGGCGTTCAACTTCCGCGAGGTGTCGATCGGCAGCGGGCTCTACTGGCAGGCCCAGCGCTGGGCGCGCTTCCTCGGCTATCTCGGCCGGGGCTCGCTGCGCCGGCTGCAGCGCCCGCAGGCGGCGTCAGCGACCCGGCAGGCCAATCACTTCCGGCAACGTCCGCATGCAGCGGACAGGGCGTAGCCCTCGGACGTCATGAGCAACGGGGCGGATATCACGCCTCCTCGTCCTCATCCTCATCGTCTTCATCATCGTCCGCGTCGTCGTCATCCTCATCGTCCGCGTCGTGATGCTTATGCCCCTGGTCGTCCCACAGCTTGCGGTAGACGCCGTTCTTGGCCAGCAGCTCCTCATGCGAACCGCGTTCGATCGCCCTGCCGCCGGCGATCACGATGATCTCGTCCATCTCGACCACCGAGGTCAAACGGTGCGTCGACCAGATCATGGTGCGGCCCTCGGCGACCTTGAGCAGCGTGCGGTTGATCGCCGCCTCCGTGGTCTGGTCGAGCGCCGAGGTCGCCTCGTCGAGCAGCAGCACGGACGGGTTGCGGATGATCGCGCGCGCGATCGCGATGCGCTGGCGCTGGCCGCCGGACAAGGTATCGCCGCGCTCGCCGACCGGCGTGTCGTAGCGCTGCGGCAGGCTCATGATGTAGCGATGGATCTCGGCTTTCTTCGCGGCGTCCTCGACCTCCGCGTCGGTGGCCCCTTCCTTGCCGAGCCGGATGTTCTCGCGGATCGACATGTTGAACAGCATGTTCTCCTGGAACACGACCGCCATGCTGGCCCGCAGCGACTCGCGTGTCACCCGGCGGATGTCGACGCCGTCGATGGCGACGCGGCCCTCGTCGGGCACGTACAGCCGCAGGATCAGGTTGATCAGCGTGCTCTTGCCGGAACCGCTGGGACCGACGATCGCAATGCTCTTGCCGGCATTGAGCTTGAGGCTGAGATTGTCGAGCACCGGCGTCCGCGCCCCCTCATACTGGAAGGTGACGCGGTCGAAGGAGATATCGTTGGTGATGCGCGGCAGATCCGGCGCACCGGGACGGTCGGCGCCGCGGGTCGGTTCGTCGAGCAGCTCCTGGATGTGCCGCACCGCCGCCGCCGACTGGATCGACACCGGGATGAAATGCATGAGATGGCCGATGTTGTACGACACCTCCCAGAATGCGCTCTCGAAGGTCACGAAGGTGCCGACCGTGATCTGCCCCTTGGTGGCGAGATAGGCGCCGATCGCCAGCACCACGAGGTGGAGCAGCAGCACCGAAATGGTGACGGTGCGCTCCACCATGGTCGACAGGAACATCGCTGAGGCGGCCTTGGCGCGGACGTCGCGGTTGCGCAGCGTGAACCAGCCGAGCGCCCGGCGCTGCAGATTGAACGCCTTCACTACCGCCTGCGCGGCGACGTTCTCCTGCACCATGCCGAGCAGCGCCGCCTCGTTCTGCTTCTGCTCGTAATTGGCCTGCACCGCCTTCGGCGTCAGGATGCGCGGCCCGATCAGGGTGATGGGAAACACCAGCAAGGCGACCACGGCAAGCTGCCAGTTCAGGAACAGCATCAGGATGATGCCGGCGATCAGCTCGAAGCCTGGCAGCGCCGCGCTGTTGGCGAAGGTCTTGATCGAGCCCTCGAAGGCCGACAGATCGATCGAGAAGCGCGACAGGATCTCGCCGCGCTTGGTGCGCGCGAAATAGGCCGACGGCAGGTTCTGGACGTGGTCGAAGATGCGGGTCCGGACGTCGGCGATGATGCCCGCGCCAAGCCGCGCATCCCAGCGCTCGTACCAGACCGCGATGATCGAGGTGACGATACCGGCGACCGCGAGTACGCCGAGAATCTTGTAAAGGGCCTGGAAATCCTCCTCGCCGAGCGCGTCGTCGATCAGGAATTTCAGGCTGAGCGGCATGATGACGTTGAACAACGTCTCGACCAGCACGCCGAAGGCGACGAATGCCAACGGCTTCCTGTAGTTCGTCAGGATCGGCTTGACGAAGCTAAAGATCGTGGAGAGCGCGCCGGCGGCTTCCTTGGCGGTGAAGACGACGAGGTCCTCGTCATCATCGTCGTCGAGCTCGAACTCGTCGTCCTCATCATCATCGTCGTCATCGGCCGGCGCGGCGGCTGGCTTGGCGGAGGCCGTTGCCACGGGCGGACCCGCCGCGGCCGCAGACTTTTTCTTCAGCTCGGGATCGTCGGCCGCCGATCGATTCGGATCGTCTGATGCAGGAGGTCTTGGCGCCATGAAACCAACCGATGCTCCACGGCCGGCATGACCGCAAATCGAAACCGCAGCGGCGAATGCTGCTGGTACAATCCTATGCGATCACAATGAATTCGGCAAAGCGTTTGGAACGGCGCCCCGCGCGGTCCCGTCGATTCGGGATCACGGCACGGGCGCCGTTTGAACGTTGTTGACGCGGGGCCGCTCGCCTTGCACAAGAACCGCGAGCCGGTGCCGTCAGTCGTCGTGATCCGCCTCGACCTTGTCGAAGAAGGAATAGCGCAGGCTGTCGGAGTCGGCGTACCACTGCCCCGGCCCCTTGTTGGCGGCAAGCGTCAACGTCCACAGCGCATCGGTGCAGTCGCGACGGTGCATCGACAGGTCGAAGCCGTTGCCGAAGAACAATTCCGACCATTCCCACCAGGTGCCGAGCTTCTTCACGCCGCGCAGCAGGTCGTAGCGGTCGATCACCGCCGGCGCCATGTCCGAGGTCACCGACGCGAACACGACGCCGGTCTTGACCACGCGGTTGAGCTCGCGCACCCCGCGCACGACCTGCTTCTCCCCGAGATGGCACAGCGAGGTCTCGAACACGAAGTCGAACTCATTGTCTTTGAACGGCATGTCGGCGATCGAGCCGAACTTGTTGTACTTCTTGAGCGCCTTCGGCGTCTTGCCATGGATGTAGCGGTTGTTCTCGATGCCCCAGGCATCGATGCCCCGCTCGCGCAGCGCGCCGACCAGCTCGCCGCTGGCGGAGCCGGCGATCAGCAGCTTGTAGCCCTTCGCCCTGCCCCAGACCGTCTTGATCAGGTCGGTCAGATAGGCCGGGTCGGTGAAGTTGCGCCAGGCTTCGCTGTAGGGACCGGCGCCGCGATAATTCTCGAAATAGTTGCGGTCGATCTTGTCGGACAGCGTGCCTTCGTCCTGCGCGCGGGCGCGGCGCAGCCGCATCATCTCAGTGACAATGATGTCGGTCGCAGCATCGGAGGAATCGAGCAGCCCGTTCAGTGTCGAATCGAACAGATAGTCGCCGACCACCACGATGCCGGGGTGCTCCTTTGGATCGGGGCGGTGGTTGATCATGACGTCGCGCACCGGCAGGCCGCCCGGCAGCGCGTTGACCGACGACAGCCAGCGATGGGTCTTGCCCTCGAGGAAATGCGCGCGCGCATCGCCGAGCGAGGCCGGCAGCGACTTCAGCGCGGCGTCGATCAGTTCCTCGTCGCTGAGATTGGCGAAGGCGAGCGCGTCCGAGCCGGCGATCAGCCAGTTCAGCACGCCGTGCTTGCCGACATCGTGGCGCGCGCCCTCATTGTAGACGCAGCAGCCGCCGAACGCTTCCGACATGAACCAGGCGCCCGGGATCTTCTCACCCCAGAACGGCTCGTCGAACAGGATCGAGACGCGCAGATAGTGCGCCGGACGATCGAAATAGGCGACGTGCTTGACCATCGACTTGCGCAGCTGTTCGCCGTCCCAGCGCATGGTCGCGAGCCAGGAGTGCGGCAGGCAGACCAGCACGAGGTCGAAGTCGCGCGTCTCCGGCCCCTTGCCGTTCATCATGTTGAGCTGGTAGCGGCCGGCAGCGGTCTTGCCGACCTTGAGCACGCGATGGTTGAGCTGGATGTCGGCGCTCACCTCGGAGCGCAGGCAATCGATCAGCTGCTCGTTGCCGTTCTGGATCGAATACAGGCCGATATAGCCGTCGACATCCATCACGTAGTTCTTCAGCGCATTGAGGCCGTTGGTGTTGTGGCTCTCGGTCGCGAGGTCGGAGCGCGCCATCACCTTGAAGAACCGCTTGGCGGTCACGTCCTCGACCTCTTCGTCGAGGATCTGCTCGGCGGTCTTGTAGGCCCACGGATGCTCGTTGTCGTGAGCGCCGACGCCCTCGTAATACTCGATCGGCGACACCAGCTCGCTGCAGCGCTTGCGGAACGCCTCGATCGCGGCCGCGGTCTTCGCGCCGTATTTGCGGCGCATGCCGGGAACGTCGGCCAGCAGTTCGCCGTCGAGTTGCACCTGCTCGGCATCCATCGGGATGGTCTGCAGGCCGAAATGCTGGATCAGCTCGCGCAGCGGGTCGGGTCCCGTCATCGAGTAATCGTAGATCTCGGCGACGCCGGCCTCGTACATCGCAGGCGCGCTGTCGAATTTGCGCGTGACGATCTTGCCGCCGAGACGGTTCGACGCCTCGAAGATGGTGATGCGGCAGAGGTCGCCGAGTTTGCGCTTCAGGTACCAGGCGCTCATCAGCCCCCCAGGGCCGCCGCCTACAATCGCCAAGTCGAGCATATCGATTCCGTCGTCTCCGGCACGAGCCAAACAGCCGGTCTAAGTCACCCTAGCAAAGGCACTTTTTTGCCTGAAGGGAAGATGAACAAACTGCGTCCCTGCACCGCAGCAAGGCAAGAAAGCAACAAAAAGGCCGGCAGAACGCCGGCCTTCTCGTCGCACCCGTAGTCTTGCGGATGCCTATTCCGCCGGCGGCAGCGCCAGCGGCTCCGCTTCCGGAGCCGTCGGCACGATCGCCGCCTGCTGCTTCTCGCGCTCGTCAAGGATCAGCTTGTCGCGCTTGACCGCGACTTCGCGAATCCGCGCCATCGAGGCGCCGGTGCCGGCCGGGATCAGGCGGCCGACAATGACGTTCTCCTTGAGGCCTTCGAGCGGGTCCACCTTGCCGTTGACGGCCGCTTCGGTGAGCACGCGCGTGGTCTCCTGGAACGACGCCGCCGAGAAGAAGGAGCGGGTCTGCAAGCTCGCCTTGGTGATGCCGAGCAGAACCGGCGTACCCGTGGCGGGCTTCTTGCCCTCCTCCTTGGCCTTGGTGTTGAGCGCGTCGAACTCGATCTTGTCGACCTGCTCGCCCGAGATCATGTCGGTGTCGCCCTGATCGGTGACCTCGACCTTCTGCAGCATCTGACGGACAATCACCTCGATGTGCTTGTCGTTGATGAGCACGCCCTGCAACCGGTAGACCTCCTGGATTTCGTTGACCAGATAGGCAGCGAGTTCCTCGATGCCCTTGATCGCCAGGATGTCGTGCGGCGCCGGATTGCCTTCGACGATGAAATCGCCCTTTTCGACGATGTCGCCGTCCTGAAGGTGGATGTGCTTGCCCTTCGGGATCAGGTACTCGCGCGGCTCCTCGGTCTTGTCCATCGGCTCGATCGAGATGCGGCGCTTGTTCTTGTAGTCGCGGCCGAAGCGGATCGTTCCCGCGGTCTCCGCGATGATCGCCGCATCCTTCGGCTTGCGAGCCTCGAACAGTTCCGCCACCCGCGGCAGACCGCCGGTGATGTCACGCGTCTTGGCGCTCTCGGTCGAGATACGCGCCAGGATGTCGCCGGGCATCACCTTCGCGCCGGTGTCGACCGACAGAATGGCGTCGACCGACAGCATGTAGCGGGCATCGCCGCCACGCGCGAGCTTCATCACCTTGCCGTCCTTGCCCTTGACCACGATGGCCGGACGCAGGTCCGAACCGCCGCGCGTCGTGCGCCAGTCGATGACCACGCGCTTGGCGATACCGGTCGATTCGTCGAGCGTTTCCGAGATCGACTGGCCTTCGACCAGGTCCTCGAACCCGATCGTGCCCTCGACTTCGGTGAGCACCGGGCGGGTATAGGGGTCCCACTCCGCGATGCGCTGGCCACGCTTGACCATGTCGCCCTCGTCGACGTGCATCTTCGAACCGTACTGAATACGGTGGGTTGCACGCTCGGTGCCGTCGGCATCGACGATCGCAACGACCATGTTGCGCACCATCGCGACCAGGTTGCCTTCGCTATTGCGGGCGATGGCCTTGTTCCGGATCACGATCTTGCCGTCGAAGTTCGATTCGACGAACGACTGCTCGTTGAGCTGCGCCGCGCCGCCGATGTGGAACGTGCGCATCGTCAGCTGCGTGCCGGGTTCACCGATCGACTGCGCCGCGATGACGCCGACGGCCTCACCGTGGTTGACCGGGGTGCCGCGGGCCAGATCGCGGCCGTAGCACTTGGCGCAGATGCCGTTGATCAGCTCGCAGGTCAGCGCCGAGCGGATCTTCACTTCCTGGATGCCGGCCTGCTGGATCGCGTCGACATGGGTCTCCTCCATCAACGTGTCACGCTTGATGATGACCTCGTTGGTGGCGGGATCGCGCACGTCGTCGCAGGCCGTGCGGCCCAGGATGCGCGAGCCGAGCGAGGCAACGACCGTGCCGGCATCGACGATGGCGCGCATCTTGATGCCGAGCGTGGTGCCGCAATCGGTCTGCGTGATGATGCAGTCCTGCGCGACGTCGACCAGACGGCGGGTCAGGTAGCCGGAGTTCGCGGTCTTCAACGCGGTGTCCGCGAGGCCCTTGCGGGCGCCGTGGGTCGAGTTGAAGTACTCGAGCACCGACAGACCTTCCTTGAAGTTGGAAATGATCGGCGTCTCGATGATCTCGCCCGACGGCTTGGCCATCAGGCCGCGCATGCCGGCGAGCTGGCGCATCTGGGCCGGCGAACCACGCGCACCGGAGTGCGCCATCATGTAGATCGAGTTGATGTCGGCATCCGCGCCCGCCGCCGTCTTCTTGGTGGACGAGATCTCCTTCATCATCGCCTTGGCGACTTCTTCACCGGCCTTCGACCAGGCGTCGACGACCTTGTTGTACTTCTCGCCATGGGTGATCAGGCCGTCATTGTACTGCTGCTCGAAATCCTTCGCGAGCGTACGGGTCTGGTCCACGATCTTCCACTTCGACGCCGGCACGACCATGTCGTCCTTGCCGAACGAGATGCCCGCCTTGAAGGCGTTGTAGAAGCCGAGCGCCATGATGCGGTCGCAGAAGATCACCGTCTCCTTCTGACCGCAGTGACGGTAGACCTGGTCGATCACGCCGGAGATCTCGCGCTTGGTCATCAGCTTGTTGATGATGTCGTACGAGATCTTGGTGCTCTTCGGCAGCAGGTTGCCGAGCATGACACGGCCCGCGGTGGTTTCGATCCACCGCTTGGACATCTTGCCTTCCTCATCGAGGCCTTCCCACCGGTACTTGATCTTGGTGTGGAGGTGGATGACCTTCGAATGCAGGGCGTGCTCGAGCTCGGCCATGTCGCCGAAGATTTTGCCCTCGCCGGGCAGGCCTTCGCGCATGATCGAGACGTAGTAGAGGCCGAGCACGATGTCCTGCGACGGCACGATGATCGGCTGGCCGTTCGCCGGATGCAGGATGTTGTTGGTCGACATCATCAGGACGCGCGCTTCCAGCTGCGCTTCGAGCGACAGCGGAACGTGCACGGCCATCTGGTCGCCGTCGAAGTCGGCGTTGAAGGCGGCGCAGACCAGCGGATGCAGCTGGATCGCCTTGCCTTCGATCAGCACCGGCTCGAACGCCTGGATGCCCAACCGGTGCAGCGTCGGCGCGCGGTTGAGCAGCACCGGATGCTCGCGGATCACCTCATCGAGGATATCCCAGACCTCCGGACGCTCCTTCTCGACCAGCTTCTTGGCCTGCTTCACCGTGGTGGACAGACCCTTGGCGTCGAGCCGCGAGTAGATGAACGGCTTGAACAGCTCGAGCGCCATCTTCTTCGGCAGGCCGCACTGATGCAGGCGCAGCTCGGGACCGACCACGATCACCGAACGGCCCGAATAGTCGACGCGCTTGCCGAGCAGGTTCTGGCGGAACCGGCCCTGCTTGCCCTTCAGCATGTCGGCGAGCGACTTCAGCGGGCGCTTGTTGGCGCCGGTGATGACGCGGCCGCGGCGGCCGTTGTCGAACAGCGCGTCGACGGCCTCCTGCAGCATGCGCTTTTCGTTGCGGATGATGATGTCGGGCGCACGCAGCTCCATCAGCCGCTTCAAGCGGTTGTTGCGGTTGATGACGCGGCGATACAGGTCGTTGAGGTCCGAGGTCGCGAACCGGCCACCGTCGAGCGGCACCAGCGGACGCAGGTCCGGCGGGATCACCGGCACGACCGTCATGATCATCCATTCCGGCTTGTTGCCGGAGACGCGGAACGCCTCGACGATCTTCAGACGCTTGGCGAGCTTCTTGTGCTTGATGTCGGAGTCAGTCTCCGCCATGTCGGCACGCAGCGTCGCCTCGAGCTTCTCGAGCTCGAGCCCCTTCAGCAACTCGCGGATCGCCTCCGCGCCGATCATGGCGGTGAAGCTGTCCTGGCCGTACTCGTCCTGCGCCTTCAGATACTCGTCTTCCGACAGCAGCTGACGGTCCTTCAGCGCGGTGAGACCCGGCTCGAGAACGACGTAGTATTCGAAGTACAGGATCCGCTCTAGATCCTTCAGCGTCATGTCGAGCAACAGGCCGATGCGCGACGGCAGCGACTTCAGGAACCAGATGTGGGCGACCGGCGCCGCCAGCTCGATATGGCCCATGCGCTCGCGCCGGACGCGCGACAGCGTCACCTCGACCGAGCACTTCTCGCAGATGATGCCCTTGTACTTCATCCGCTTGTACTTGCCGCACAAGCACTCGTAGTCCTTGATCGGCCCGAAGATGCGCGCGCAGAACAGGCCGTCACGCTCCGGCTTGAAGGTGCGGTAGTTGATGGTCTCCGGCTTCTTGATCTCGCCGTAGGACCAGGACAGAATCTTCTCCGGAGACGCGATCGAAATCCGGATCTGGTCGAAGACCTGAGCCGGCGTCGTCGGATTGAAAAGATTCATAATCTCTTGATTCATGGTCTTCTCCTCGCGTGCCGATCGTCACCGGCAGCAAATTCGAAAGTTTTATTCAACGCGCGCCCCACTCAACGTCCGAGCGGAGCGCGAAGGCCCGGCGCTTTCGCGCCGGGCGTAAATCTCAGCGTTACTCGGCCGCTTCCGACGTCGGCGCCGGTCCCACCTTGGAATTGTGCAGGTCGACGTTGAGGCCGAGCGAGCGCATTTCCTTGACCAGCACGTTGAACGATTCCGGAATACCGGCCTCGAAAGTGTCGTCGCCGCGCACGATCGCCTCGTACACCTTGGTACGGCCGGCGACGTCGTCCGACTTCACGGTCAGCATTTCCTGCAGCGTGTAGGCGGCGCCGTAGGCTTCCAGCGCCCAGACCTCCATTTCGCCGAAGCGCTGGCCGCCGAACTGCGCCTTGCCGCCCAGCGGCTGCTGGGTGACGAGCGAGTACGGGCCGATCGAACGCGCGTGGATCTTGTCGTCCACGAGATGGTGCAGCTTGAGCATGTAGATGTAGCCCATCGTCACCTTGCGATCGAACGCATCGCCGGTGCGGCCGTCATAGACGGTCGACTGGCCGGAGGCGTCGAAGCCCGCGAGCTTCAGCATCTCCTCGATGTCGGCTTCCTTGGCGCCGTCGAACACCGGCGTTGCGATCGGCACGCCGTGGCTCAGATTGCGGCCGAGTTCGACCAGCTCGATGTCGTTCAGCGACTTGATGGTTTCATCCTCGCCATAGATCTTCTTCAGGGTCTCGCGCAGCGGCTTGAGATCCTGCTTCTGATAGTAGGCGTCGATGGTCTGGCCGATGCGCTTGCCGAGGCCGGCGCAGGCCCAACCGAGATGGGTCTCAAGGATCTGACCGACGTTCATGCGCGAGGGCACGCCGAGCGGATTGAGCACGATGTCGGCGTGGGTACCGTCCTCGAGGAACGGCATGTCCTCGATCGGCACGATCTTCGACACCACGCCCTTGTTGCCGTGACGGCCGGCCATCTTGTCGCCGGGCTGGATCTTGCGCTTCACCGCGACGAAGACCTTGACCATCTTCATCACGCCGGGCGGCAACTCGTCGCCACGCTGCAGCTTCTCGACCTTGTCGAGGAAGCGCTGCTCGAGGCCCTTCTTCGACTCGTCGTACTGCTTCCGCATCGCCTCGATCTCGGCCATCAGCTTGTCGTTCGGCGAGGCGAACAGCCACCACTGCGACTTCGGATACTCGTCGAGCACCGCACGGGTGATCTTGGTATCCTTCTTGAAGCCCTTCGGGCCGGCGATGCCCTGGCGGTTCTCCAGGAGCTCGGCGAGGCGGTTGTAGACGTTGCGGTCCAGAATCGCCTGCTCGTCGTCGCGGTCCTTGGCCAGACGCTCGATCTCTTCCCGTTCGATCGCCAGCGCACGCTCGTCCTTGTCGACGCCGTGGCGGTTGAACACGCGGACTTCCACGATGGTGCCCTGCACGCCCGGAGGCACGCGCAGCGAGGTGTCGCGGACGTCGGAGGCCTTCTCGCCGAAGATGGCGCGGAGCAGCTTCTCTTCCGGCGTCATCGGGCTCTCGCCCTTCGGCGTGATCTTGCCGACCAGGATGTCGCCGGCGCGGACTTCCGCACCGATGTAGACGATACCGGCTTCGTCGAGGTTCTTCAGCGCTTCTTCCGAGACGTTCGGAATGTCGCGGGTGATTTCCTCAGGCCCGAGCTTGGTGTCGCGGGCCATCACTTCGAATTCTTCGATATGAATCGAAGTGAACACGTCGTCCTTCACGATCCGCTCGGAGAGCAGGATCGAGTCTTCGAAGTTGTAGCCGTTCCACGGCATGAACGCGACCAGCACGTTGCGGCCGAGCGCGAGCTCGCCGAGATCGGTCGACGGACCGTCAGCGATGATGTCGCCCTTCTTGACGATGTCGCCAACCTTCACCAGCGGACGCTGGTTGATGCAGGTCGACTGGTTCGAGCGCTGGTACTTCATCAGCCGGTAGATATCGACGCCCGACTTGGTCGGATCGAGATCTTCGGTGGCGCGGATCACGACGCGGGTGGCGTCGATCTGGTCGATCACGCCCGAACGGCGCGCGGCGATCGCCGCGCCCGAGTCACGGGCGACCACGCCTTCCATACCGGTGCCGACGAACGGCGCCTCGGCGCGAACCAGCGGCACCGCCTGGCGCTGCATGTTCGAGCCCATCAGCGCGCGGTTGGCATCGTCGTTCTCGAGGAACGGGATCAGCGCCGCGGCCACCGAAACCAGCTGCTTCGGCGACACGTCCATGTAGTCGACCTTGTCCGGCGTCACCGGCAGCACTTCGCCGGCATGACGGCAGACCACGAGGTCGTCGGTGAAGCGGCCCTTGGCGTCGAGCGGCACGTTGGCCTGCGCGACGCGGTAGCGGCCCTCTTCCATCGCCGACAGATAGACCACCTCGTCGGTGACGCGGCCGTCCTTGATCTTGCGATAGGGCGTCTCGACGAAGCCGTACTTGTTGACGCGCGCGAAGGTCGCCAGCGAGTTGATCAGGCCGATGTTCGGACCTTCCGGCGTTTCGATCGGGCAGATACGGCCGTAATGCGTCGGATGCACGTCGCGGACTTCGAAGCCGGCACGCTCGCGGGTCAGACCGCCCGGGCCAAGCGCCGACAGGCGCCGCTTGTGGGTGATCTCCGACAGCGGGTTGGTCTGGTCCATGAACTGCGACAGCT
>NZ_CANSMR010000037.1 GCF_947648125.1 uncultured Bradyrhizobium sp.
TCAAGGCCAAGACCGAGGCGGAATTCCGCGTCGCGCTGACGAACACCTGAGATGTTGGGTGCGGGACGATCCTCGATCCGTCCCGCACGATCCGACGACGCCGGCTTCATCGCCCGCATCGTGCTGGCCGCGCAGCGTGGTCCGTTGCCGCGCGGCTGGTTCGACATCGCGCTCGACCGGCCGGAAGAGGAGTGCCTCGCGTTCATGGCGCGGCTCGCCGTGGCGCGCGTGCGCTCATGGTACCATGTCGCCCATTTCCTGATCGCTGAGGTCGACGGTGTGCCGGCTGCCGCGCTGTGCGCCATGCCCGCTTCCGGAACGGTCGTGGCGGCACGCGCGGCGATCGAGGAGGTCGCGGCCGAGACCGGTGCGGATGCCGACGGCATCGTCGCGCGCGGCGGCTATGCCCGCAATTGCTGGGTTCAGGGCGGCGAGGGCGACTGGCTGATCGAGCACGTCGCAAACCTGGGATCCTATCGCGGCGGCGGTCTGGTGCAGGCCCTGATCGGCCGCGCGCTCGCCGACGGCAAGGCTGCCGGCTATTCGCGGGCATCGATCTCGTTCGTGATCGGCAACCACGCGGCCGAGCGCTGCTACGCCAAGGCCGGCTTTGCCTTCGCCGAGGAGAAGCGCGACGCGGCATTCGAAGCGCTGACCGGCGCGCCGGGTTTTCGCCGATTTGCGCGGGAGATGCGAGGGAGAGGCGAGGCCACATACACCGCTGTCGTCCCTGCGCAAGCAGGGACCCGTACTCCGCGGCTTGTGTAGTGGAGGGGGACTCGTCGTCCCAGCATCGCGTAACAATCAGCATTGGTGGTTATGGGTCCCTGCTTGCGCAGGGACGACGATGAAGATGGTCTCGCGCGATACGACGCATCATCATTGCGTATTTCACCTCGGTGTCATCGCCCGGAAAGCGGGCGATCCAGTATTCCAGAGACGCCGGTGCTTGAATCGAGAAGTCGCGGCGTACTGGATCGCCCGGTCGAGCCCGGCGATAACAGTGTGAGTGGGGACGCAGCTTCGCATTCTCGCGACATGATTGCCCGAGCTTTGCATTTCGTTCCGCCCTCTTTCTTGAAGAGGGCGCAGGGAAAGCCGGGTGCCGATCGCACCCATGGGTCCCGCGTAATAAAAAACGCGGGAGGTAGGACCACAGGTGTAACCGGAAACTACCCGGCTTTCCCTGCGCGATGGGTTACGGCTTACTTCGTGCTCTCCCCGGCGAGACTGGGCTTGTTTGTCACCGTCTCCGCAAAAACGCTTTCGCGTTTTGCGAAAAGACACCTGCCGCTAGGGCGTCAGGACCACACGACTTCGCCGTCCGCTTCACATGCTTTCGTCTCTGGCATGATCCGCGTCCACCGCATCTCACCGCAACACCCGTGACGATGCGCAAGCGCCCCTCGATCGGGTGAGACGCGCAGACCATACATCGAGTTGCCATTCCGATAAACCGAAATATTTTGATTGCGTGGGCTTGACAGGTTTTGCTGCGTTGCCCGTCGGGCTGTTTTGTCGCATGCAGGGCGTCGACCTCTGCATGGTGGCGTGCACGCGCCGCTCTGTGATGACGCTCACATCGCCAGCCGGGCGCGCAGCTTGCGGCACAATCCATACGTCGTCTGCGTGTCGCATGAGTCCAAACGCGTGTCGCGTCAGGCCAAGCGTCCAGACACAAGTTGTGCTGACTGAAGGCGTTTTGGCATTTCGTTGCGCGCTCCTGGATTCGTGTCGCGCCAGCACTACAGGCCAACAAAAACAAAATCGGGATCGAAGTAGGACCCGGCTGCGGCAAATGATCTCAAGACACTCCGCACCTCGCAGCCGTCTTTTGCCCCCGATTGTCTCCATCATCGAGGATTGATCCGTGATTCAAATTTTTCGCCGCTCGTTCGTTGCCGGCCTGCTGTCGCTTGGCCTGGCGTTGCTGTCACTCCATGGCGCGCAGGCGCAAGCGCAAGCGCAAGCTCAAGCTCAAGCTCAAGCTCAAGCGCAGGGGACCGACACCATTCTCGTGCTCGATGCATCCGGCTCGATGTGGGGCCTGGTCGACGGGCAGAGCAAGATCTCCGCTGCGCGGCAGGCGGTCGATGCCATCCTGTCGAAATGGAATCCCGCCGATCGTCTCGGCGTGATGGTCTATGGCCATCGCTCGAAGGGTGACTGCAAGGACATTGAGCTGATGGTGCCGGTCAGCAAGTTCGATCCGGCGAGGATAAAGGCCGCGATCGACGGCATCAACCCGAAGGGCAAGACGCCGATCTCGGATTCGCTCCGTGCTGCCGCCGAGGCGCTGCACTCGACCGAGAACAAGGCCAACGTGATCCTGGTCTCCGACGGGATCGAGACCTGCGCGCCGGATCCGTGCGCGGCCGCGGCCGAGCTGAAGAAGGCCGGCATCGGCTTCACCGCGCACGTGATTGGACTCGACGTCGCCGATCCCGCAGCGAAGAGCCAGCTGCAATGCATCGCGCGCGCGACCGGCGGCGTCTATCTCGATGCCGGCAACGCCGCGAGCCTGACCGGCGCACTGACCAAGGCGGTGGCGGCGACGCAAGGCACCAAGGTCGCCAGCGAGGCACCGCCGAAGCCGGCGGCCGCCGATCCCTATCTCGGCAAGAACCTCCGCGGCGTGGCACGGCTCGCCGAAGGGCTCGATCCGATCAGTGACGAGGACGTCAACTGGGGCGTCTACAAGCGCGCCGGAGGCGAGAAGGGTGAGCACGTCAACACCTTCTACGGTGCGCCGTTCGCCGACAACATCGCACCCGGCGATTACATCGTGGAAGTGAGCTACCGGCAGCTCAAGCGCGAGTTTCCGCTCAAGGTCGAGAACGGCAAGCCAGCCGCGCTCGACGTCATCCTCGATGCCGGCTACGTCACCAGCGAGGGCTCGGTGGCCGGCGGCGCGGGCAAGGTCGACGACGTGGTCTGGCAGGTCTCCGACAAGGGCGGCAGACTGATCGCGCAGGAATACGACGCGGTGCCGCGCTTCGTGCTCGCCGCAGGCAATTATACGCTGACCCTGACCAAGGGGCAGTCGAAGACCAGCAAGCCGTTCGTGGTCGCCGCGGGCGACTCCAGCAACGTCCAGCTCACGCTCGACGTCGGCAAGCTGATCGTCACCACCACCTATGCCGAGGGCGGCCCGAAGGTCGAGAAGGACCTCGTGGTTGCCGTGCATCAGCCGGCGAAGGCCGACGGTGACGAGGGCGAGAAGGTCGCGCAGGAATACGACGCCGAATCGAAGTTCGATCTGCCCGGCGGCAGCTACGAGGTGATGGTGACGGTCGGCGAGGCCAAGGGTACGGCGCGCGCGGAGGTGAAGTCCGGCGCGCCGACCCGGATCACCGTCAACCTCAATGCCGGTGTGGTCGGGATCAAGGCCGACGGCGCCCAGGAGATCGACATCTACGGCGCCGAGCGCGATATCAATGACGAGCGCAAGCGCGTCTCGGTGAGCTATGAGGCGACCACCAACGTTGCGCTCAGCGCCGGCGACTACGTCGCGGTCGCCACCTATGCCGACGGCCAGAAAGCGGAAAAGCCGTTCTCGATCGCCGCCGGCAAGCGCCAGACGCTGGAGATCAAGCAGTAGTTAGGACAACCTAGCGACGGAACGACTGCACCTCTCCCGCTTGCGGGGGAGGTCGGCGCGTAGCGCCGGGTGGGGGCTCTCTCCACGATATGATTCGCGGAGAGAGCCCCCACCCCGACCCTCCCCCGCAAGCGGGAGAGGGAGCCCTTCGGCCGGTGGTCGCCTTGCGTGCGCTACACGCGCGCCTCGCTCTCGCGAATCACACCCTCGCCGCAGCATGCGAGAACACGATCTCGATCAGCGTGCCGGTGCGGCCGCCGGTGCGGATCTGGAATTTGGCGCGGTTGGCTTCGACCAGCGCCTTGGTCAGCGACAGGCTGACGCCGCCGGAGCCGGCCTGATCGGAGGGCGTCGGCGCGCGGAACGGCTCCAGTGCGGCGGCGACCTCGTTGTCGTTGAGGCTCTGGCCGGTGTCGCGCACGCGCAGCATCACCTCGCCGAAATCCGACAGCGCGGTCGAGACGATCACCTGGCCGCCGGCATTGGCGAGATGGATCGAGTTGCCGATCAGGTTCAGCGTGATCTGGCGCAACGCGCGGGCATCGGCGACGACCGGCGGCAGCGTGTGCGCGAGCGAGGTGCGGATGATGATGCGCTCGCGGTTGGCCTGCGGCTGCATGACAGCGACGCAGCTCTCCACCATCTCGTTGAGGTTCTGGCTGGTGAAGGCGAGATCGAGCTTGCCGGTCTCGATCCGTGACAGATCGAGCAGGTCGTTGACGATGGCGATCACCCGCTCGCCGGAGGCGCGGATGTCCTTCATGTATTCGACATAGCGCTCGTTGCCGAGCGCGCCGAAACGCTCGCCGATCATCACCTCGGCAAAGCCGATGATGGCGTTGAGCGGCGTGCGCAGCTCGTGGCTGATCCGCGCCAGCATGTCGGATTTGGCGTTCGCCGCGCGTTCGGCGAGCCGCCGCGCCTCGCGCAATTCGCCCTCGCTCTTCTTGGTCTGCGAGAGATCGCGGAACACGGCGAAGAAGTTCGGGCCGTCGGCGCGGGTACGGCCCATCGTCACCGACAGCGGGATGATGCCGCCCTGGCGCACGCGGCCGAGCGTCTCGCGACCGTGGTCGAGCAGGCTGGCGACGCCTGCCGATTTCACGCTCGTGAGATAGTCGAAGATGCCGTGCTGGCTTTCCGGCGCGAACAGGTCGGCGAGATTGTGCGTGATGAACTCGTCGCCGTCATAGCCGAACAGCGCCTCGGCGCTGCGGTTGCAGGAATGGATGTTGCCCTCGGCATCGAACATGATGATGCCTTCGGCCGCGGTGTCGAGGATTGCGCCGAGCTCCTCGGCGTCGGCGTGGCCGGCCTGCGGCGGTAGCGGCGCCAGCACCGGCTCCGCGGCAGCCACAGGCTCCTGATCGGGTTCGGGATCAGAGAGGGCGGCCGCGACCGCGGAGTCTTCGTCCAGCGTGCGCGAGAAGATCAGCGCCAGCGCGGAATCGTCGTCCCAGGTGATGGTGTGCAGCCGCGCCTCCGCGGACACTGACTGCGCGCCGTCGTCCGCGTTCTGGTTCGCGGAGATCGTCACCGGCGTGCCGGTGCCGGAGCTGCTGCTCGCCTGCGAGACGCCGGGCTCGACATAGAGCGCGTCGAGCCCGCCGGCGGCTTCCAGCGCGTGCAGGCTGTCATAGCCCATGCGCGCGAGGAAGGCGTGGTTGGCATAGAGCAGGCGGTCGAGCCGGTAGATCAGGATGCCGACCGGCAGCAAATCGAGCAGCGCGCGGTCGCGCCGGGACTCTCCGCGCGGTGCAGGTTCCGTCGCGGCGAGCCAACCAGCCTTTGGCGCGTCGGCCGGCGTCTCCAGTTGCGCTGCGGTCTCTCGGCTCGGCGGCGCCTCCACCTCCTGCGGCGGTTCGCCGGCGAGCGGCGCTTCGGCAGCCGCCTCCGTGGCGGCGCTCTCGTTCGTCGTCGCGGTGAGTCCGGCCTCGCTCTCGAGCCGCGCCGACAATTGGCGCGCGAGCTCGTTGAAGGCGTTGTTCTCGACCGGCGTCAGCGATGGCGGCCGCGTATCGCCGGCAAGGCGGAACGGCACCACATTCTGCGGTGTGTCGTGACGCGCCTCCTGCGCTTCCTCGTGCGTTTCCACGGCGTGATCCGGATCGGCTTGGTGTGAAGTCTCTGTTGCGCTCGGCTCGGTCAATTCCTCGGGTGGTGCTGCGGTCGGGTCGGGCGGCGGCTCCGCGTGCGGCGGAGAAACATCATGCGGCGCGGCAGGACCGGGCGGCGCAGCGGTGCGCGGCGCCGGCGCGGCGTCGGCCGACAGCGATCGCGGCGCGATCGAGCCGCTGAAGAACTCATAGCGGCGCAAAGCGGCGAGTCGCGCAAGCCCGTCGAGATCACGACACACACCAAAGCCGCGGTAGCCGGCGAAATTTCTGGAACGATCGAACACCGGCAGGCCGGACAGTTCGACCGGCAGCCGGCCGCCGCCGTCGACTGGCCAGTGCAGCGTGATGCCGCTCCAGGTGTCGCGGCTGGCGAACGCCTTGAGGACGCGGCCCTCGGGATCGAGGCCGAAGCTCTCGGCGATGTCGCTCCAGAGACGGCCGAAGCCTGCCGCGGTGTGCAGGCCGATCAGGCGGGTGAATTCGTCGGAGCCGAGCGAGAAGCGCGCCTCATGGTCCATCTGCCACATGAAGCGCAGCGGATGCCGCCGCACCGGCAACGGCTCGTCGAGCCAGGACGGCGGCGGCATCGGCGCCAGCGTCGCCGGCTCCGGCTCGGCGGCAGGCGGTGGAGGGGGCGCATCCGCGATCGCATAGGGCGAGGGCACGGGCTCGGCCGGTGGCGCCGATGTTTCCGCAGCGGGCGCGTGTGCGGTCTCTTCGAGATCGGGCGCAGGCTCCGGCTTGGGTTCCTCGACCGGTGCCGCAGCGGGCATCTCGATCAGAGCTTCCGAGAGCGGCTCCTCGACCGTGGGAGTTTCGTCAGGCGTGGTGTCGAGAGGCGTGGGCTCGACCGGTGCTGGCTCGAGATGCGCCAGTTCGGCCGACGTGAGCGGTGGAGCAAGGTGCGCGGGCACTTCGACCTGGGCCCCGGCGGGCACCTCGATCAGCGCTTCCGATATTGGCTCCTCGACGGCGGGAGTTTCGTCAGGCGTGGTGTCGAATGCCGCGGTCGCGACGGGCGCCGTCTCGACGTACGTCTCTTCCGGCGCGGGAGATGGAGCAGCGTCCTCAGGCTCGGAATCAGCCGGGGCGATGATCGGTGCGATCGCGCCGCGCTCTTCCAACTGCGGATCCAGTGCATCGAACAGCGTGAAGGTGGCCAGCGCTTCGCTTGCTGGCGCGGCGGCTTCTGCAAGCGCCGTTGGCGGTTCGACGGCGGCCGATGCCGGTGGTGGCTCGACTGCGGCGGCCTCTTGCGGCGCTGCTGCGCGTACCGGAGCTTCCGGTGCAGCCGTCTCCGGCTCAACCGGCTCAGGCATGATCGGCGCTGCCGGTTTGGCGGCGAGATGCGCCGCCGGCTTGATCAGCGCGATCAGCGCGCGATCGGCGCCGCGGCCGATCCGCTGCAGCACGACGCGGCCGATCGCAACGCTCGCCGCCGCGCGGCCCTGCGCCAGCGCTTCGTCGCGCGCGGCATCGAGGCCGGCTTCGGTGAGATCGTGCAGGCCGGGCAGCAAACGCGCCGCCTCGTTGGTCGCGATCAAAAGTCCGTCGCCGTTGAAGGCGGCCGCCGGACGCGGCAAGCCCTGCACCAGCCGCAGCAAGCGCTCGGCGAGCGGCATGTTGCGGCCAGAGCCATTTAGCGCGGTCATCAGGATGCCGTGGCTGCCGTCGGATAGCTCGATCCGCCTGCAGCCGCAGGTCGCGAGCATGCCAGGCGTCGCGCCAAACCCGCGCAGCCGCTCCAGCCGCACCGCGCCGCCTGCGTCGAGGCGGTAGCCGAGCCGCGCGACCTGGCGGCGATGCGGATCGGCAGGGCCGAAGACGCGCTTCGCCAGCTCGGCGCCATTGGCGGCACCGAATACCTGCGCGCCGACCGGATTGGCCCACAGAATCCGTGCGCCGTCGGCCGACCACAGCCATGCCGGCAGGGAGCCCGACGCATGGTCCGCCAGCCTCACATCGCCCAGCGCCAGGATCTGGAATTCCGCGTCACTCATCACGCAAGATTTGACCGCATGGTTTGGCTTCTTCCTTAGCTTTGCCGGAGCGCCGGCGGCCGCAGGACGACAGCCTTAACAGAAGGTTAGTATCGCAACTGGGGGGCGGCAGGTCCATGTCCGCGGCCAGGGTGCCCCGGCTTAAGCCGGGATAACGTTAACTTGGTTGAACGATCCACAGCCGTTTGACGTTGTCGGGCGGAGAAAGGCGGCTGCGACAGTGTGTTGCGGAACCAGGGCGGCGCCGCGTCACACCTGCGATTGCAGTGCCACGATATAGCGTTCCGTCTATTCTACCTTGTATTCTATCTTGGGCACGCTGGGCCTACCGGCGGGCCGATCACCAAGCGAGGGAGAGCGACCATGAGCGACAACGGGCGTGACCATTTCGAGATTCCCAAGTTCGAGATTCCCAAGGACATGCGCTCGATGGCGGAAGCGAGCTTCGATCAGGCGCGCAAGGCCTTTGAGCAATTCGTGACCAACGCGCGGGACACCGCCGGCAAGATCGAGGAGCGCAACGCCACGGTGCGCGCCGGCGCCAAGGAGCTGTCCGCCAAGGCGCTCGGCTACGCGGAAAAGAACGTGCAGTCGTCGCTCGACTACGCCCAGTCGCTGCTCAAGGCCAAGGACCTCACCGAGGTGATGCGGCTGCACAGCGAATATGTGCAGGGCCAGATGCGCTCGCTCGCCGAGCAGGCCAGCGAAATGGGCCAGGCCGTCAGCCGTGCCGCGATGGATGCGGTCAAGCCCAAGAGCTAACGAAGAGCTCACGGAGTGTGGCAGGCCCGACCCCGGTCGGGCGCGGTAATCCCATATTCCGCCACATAAAAAATGTGGCGTTGCACGCGATCGTACGTTGCGTTGCACAAAATTGACATGATATGGGTGTTTATTAGGCGCGCCCGACGAAGGGCACTCCCGTGAATCAAGGCAGCGTGATCCATTTCAACGTTCCCGGCCCTTGTGTCTCCGGGACGTCCGCAATGGTCACATCTACTCACCCGTTGCGAAGGATTACACGTATGACCAACCCGTCCGATCCGTTCTCCGCCTCGATCATCCCGTTCGAAGTTCCCGAGCAGGTGCGTGCGTTCGCCGAAAAGGGCGTGCTGCAGGCCCGCGACAGCTACGCCAAGTTCAAGGATGCTGCCGAGACCCACAATTCGACCGTCGAGGCCGTGTTCACCTCGATGAACAAGGGCGCCACCGCGTATTCGGCCAAGCTGATCGAGTTCTTCAAGGCCAACACCACCTCGTCGCTCGACTTCGCCCAGGAGCTGTTCAGCGTGAAGTCGCCGACCGAAGCGGTCGAGCTGTGGACCTCGCACGCCCGCAAGCAGTTCGAGACCTACACCGCGCAGGCCAAGGAATTGGCCGAGCTCGGCCAGAAGGTCGCGAGCGAGACCGCCGAGCCGATCAAGGCCAGCGCCTCGAAGTTCTACCAGCAGCCGGCCGCCTGATCTCGGCCTGCATGAGATAGCGGAAGGCCCGGGCCGAAGCGGTCCGGGCCTTTTTGCTGGACGGGGGCCGTGGATTGGCCCGAGATAAGAGCGGAAATCAGCGCGTTACGGCCTTGCCAAAGGCGGGCGTTGCACCTAGTTTCCGCCGAAATCGCCGCCCCCTTTTTGCGGGGCCGTGCGTCAGGATGCAGTTGTAGCTCAGTTGGTTAGAGCGCCTGTCTGTGGAACAGGAGGTCGGTGGTTCGAGCCCACCCAACTGTACCATCCACATGATCACCCACCGTGACATCGGAAGTTCAGGCCATCGCAAGATCGCTTGCCGTCTCCTTGATCGCCGTGGGCGTGTCATCTCGCCCGCTTGCACTTCTGCGTGCCTTCACCCACACTCCGCGAAACGACGCCTTAACGACGCCTAGTGACACCTTTGGGGGGATGCATGGGGACCGCCGGTTCAAGGAGTTTTTCGTTTGCGTTGATATCAGGGATCGCCTTTGCCGCGCTGCTGCTGCCGGGCCGAGGCGAGGCTTACACGCCCGACCAGCAGCAGGCCTGTACGCCGGATGCGTTCCGGCTTTGTGGCCCCGAGATTCCCGATGTCGATCGCATCACGGCCTGCATGATCAGGAACAGGGCACAGCTGTCGCCGGCCTGCCGCGTGTTCTTCCGCGCAGATCCCGAGCCGCGTGAGGCGAGCGAGCGGCGGCCTGCCAAGCGGAAGGTCTCCAAGTCGCACAAGGCGAAGAAGTCCACCCACTGATGTCGGCCCATCGATCTGCTTCCCATCGCGCGCACGCGAGAGCCGCGAGCCCGGCGCGTTGTCTTGACGCGAACCGGTGTGGCTTCGCGCGCAGGATCATGCGGCGGCGATTTCAAGATCGTCATGCGCGACAGACTGACGCCTTGTGACGCTGTCACGCAGCATCATCTCTGGGGCTTGAGTTGTTTTGCAGAATCCGTTGCGCGATGGAACGGATGGAGTGAGGCGCGTGAGCGAATACGACAAGCAAGAGATCGATCGGCACTTCGCCTGGTTCGAAGCCAGGCTTCCGGAAGGGCCGGCGCGTTTCGTCGCGTGGCTACGCAAGCCGTCGTCGCGCTATGTGCGGATTCCGCTCGCGATCCTCCTGATCATCGGCGGCATCTTCAGCTTCCTGCCGGTACTCGGACTCTGGATGCTGCCGCTCGGACTCCTTTTGTTCGCGCAGGACGTCCCGTTCTTGCAGAAACCGACGGCGCAATTGCTCGGCTGGATCGAGCGCAAGTGGATCGCGCGCCAGCGCGCCAAGACTGCCGAAAAACGCTAGGGTGAGTCATATCAAACGCTTAGCGCTTCCATTTTCAGTTGTGTCATAAGTTGAGTGTGACTCAAAAAGCAGAATGCACCGGTAATCTTGGCCGCTTTGCGGATTGCAAGAAGTTTCTTCTTTCGCGAATCAGCGTGCTGATTCATTTTCGCCTCCTGGGGTCAATCTGGAGGCCAACGTATGAACGTGATTGTTTTCGCTTCGCGTAAGGGGGGCTCGGGAAAAAGTACCCTGGCTGCTCACCTCGCCGCGCAAGTGCACAAGGCAACGAAGCCCTGTCTGCTGATCGATGCCGATCCGCAGGGCTCGCTGACGCTCTGGCATAAATTGCGCGGCACCAACGAGCCGGCGATCAAGACGGCGGTGAACTCGGTCAGCGGGATCATTGCCCAGGCCAAGCGCGACGGTATCGAATGGGTGTTCATCGACACGCCGCCGAATCTGTCGGCCGTGGTCGACGACTCCATCAAGAACGCCACGATGGTGATCATTCCGGCGCGGCCCGGCGTGTTCGACGTCAACGCGGTGCAGGAAACGATTCAGACCTGCCGCTCGATGCGCAAGCCCTACGCCGTCGTGATCAACGGTGCGCCCGCGCAGCGTGATGGCGCCGAAAGCCGCATCGTCGCGATCGCGCGCGAGGCGCTGGCGAAATTCCGCGCACCGGTGTGGAGCGGCCAGATCACCAACCGTGCCGACCTTCTGATGGCGCTCGGTCAGGGTGAAGGCGCCCGCGAATATTATGCGGAAGGCCGCGCTGCTGCCGAGATCAATCGGCTGTGGGCCGCGATCGAACGTTCGATCAAGGCAATTCGCGGCACGGCGTCGGCGTCCGGCGCGATGCACAAGCAGGCGGCGTAACAACGCCGCTTTGGTTCGAACTGGAAAGAACGCGCGGCAGTCGCGCGTTTTTTGTGTGCTGAAGCGACGAGGCAATCGCAGATTGCCTCGCTGACTTTGGCGATGACGCGATGGATGGCGTTACGCCACCATCAGCAGATAGAACACGATCACCGGCGCCAGGGTCAGGATCACCGACCAGATGCCGACAGCCCATAGAATATCCTCGGTCGTAAAACCCGGCTCGGCACCCGGCCTCACGGCAAAAAAAACACTCCTGGAATTCACGACGCCCCCGCGTTGATCTTAAGCGCAATGCGGAGACTGATACGCGAGCGGTTTTAAGATCCCGCTCGGAATTTCGCTGGCATTTGCGCGCGGGGGCTACTTCGGATTAACCACAGCCGGGGCGGCAGGCCGAAAAGCCTCAGTGCATGCTTCCGTCGCGATCACGGATCGCGCCGAGATGCTCGTTGATCCGGAATACGATCAGGATGAACTCGGCGGCGATGCGCGAGAACACGATGCCGACGAAGACGCTGGCGATCGACGCGAGCAGCTGGATGAAGCCGACGAACGGGCTGATCGCCATCGCGGTGAGGCTCCACAGGATGCCGGAGATCCCGAACAGCACGATGACCGCGATCACCAGCCAGTAGAACGTCTTGATGATCGTGGGTGTGATGAAGCGGTCCCACTGAAACAGATCCTGGAAATCGAACATCATGGTTCTCCCGGCCAGCCGAAATATGATTCGCGTCGCGTGCATCCTACTGCGTCACCCCCGGCGTGATCACTTCGTCCCGGCAGCCCGCGCAGCAGGCGTCCGTCAGGACGAGGCGTCTCGCCGGGCCAATGGTTCGGGACGGCGCCAAGCGCCTCCGCACCCAGAGGGATCGATACCGCAGAAGCCCAATCGGTCTCGCCAAAGCCAGGCCCGGGACCGGGCGCCGGCAGTCCAGGGGCGAGCTATGCGAGTGGGCTGGTTGTGATTGCTGCAAATAACGGCCACAATCGGGCTTCCCTCCAGCATATCCTCACCCAATGACCACGCTGACCTTCGAAGACTTCAAGCCCGGCCGTTTCGGCACGTTCGGCCCGCGCCATGTTTCGCGCGAGGAAATCCTCGCCTTTGCCGCCGAATTCGACCCACAGCCGATGCATCTCGACGAGGAGGCGGCGAAGAAATCCATGCTCCGCGGCCTGTCGGGCTCGGGCTGGCATCTCGGCTCGCTGATGATGCGGATGATGTTCGACGGCTTCATCGGCCGCACCGCCTCGCTGGGCGCGCCCGGGGTCAACGAGATGCGCTGGGTGGCGCCGCTGCGTCCGGGCGACGATTTGACGCTGGATGTCGATGTCGTCGAAGCGCGGGTCTCGAAGAGCCGACCCGAGACCGGCATCGTGACCTTCAAGAGCACGATCCGCAACGCGCGCGGCGAGATGCTGTGCGAGATGGAGGCGCCGATCATGATCAGCTGCCGTGACGCTTTGAGCGCATAGGAGACATCATGCGCTTTTTTGAAGATATGGAAATCGGCGCCCAGCGCGCGTTCGGCTCATTCACCTTCACCGCCGAGGACATCAAGCGCTTTGCCGCGCAGTTCGATCCGCAGCGCTTCCATCTCGACGAGGAGGAGGGACGCAAGTCGCTGTTCGGCGGGCTCGCCGCATCGGGCTGGCACGTTGCCAGCGTCTGCATGAAGCTGCTCGTCGCGGACGGCAAGCAACTCGCCGCAGAAGCTGCCGCGCGCGGCGAGACGGTCGCGGTCTGGGGACCCTCGCCGGGCTTCCGCGAGCTGCGCTGGATCCGCCCGGTGCTGGCCGGCGACATCATCAGCTTCACCAACCAGGTCGAGACCAAGCGCACGTCCGAGAAGCGGCCGGAATGGGGCATCATTCAAGCCCGCAATACCGGCGTCAATCAGCGCAATGAGGTGGTGTTCTCGTTCCTCGCGACCGCCTTCGTGCCGCGCCGGAATCCCGGTTCCTGATGTTGCTCCAGCGCCTCTGATGTTGCACGGACGCCATGGTCGGCAGCTACTTCTGCTGCCGACGTAGTTGTGCGTTGCGTGGAACTGATTTTTTGCTAACGCATTTTGAACCTTTGTCCCTGCCTTATGGCTGGGGGCACGAGCACTTGGGCGAACACTTGGCCTTGCACGTGGGCCGAAAACTTGGGCCGAACACCTGGGGACTACTATGGCAGATCGCAGCGCGCTGAAACTCGTCGGCATTATCTTTGCGACGGTCACAGTTGTCGTGATGCTGGCCACTGGAATGGTCGTGAAGGGCTTTGCCGACGGCAATTATTCCTTCGAGACCACCGCGAGCATCGATCGCTGATCGACCGTCTGTGACGTCGGCGCGCGAGGGAGCGCGCATTCGCGCTTTTCAATGTGACCCGTCGGCAGGCTGCGTCACATTTCCTTCGAGATCTCAGTTTTTGGTTTGACGCGTTTTCTTCACGCGAACCGGCGTCCACTTCGCTCGAAAATGCTTTAGGCCACTCCTTGGGCATGATCTTTTCGGAAAACCGCTTCGCACTTTTCCGGATCATGCCCTAGCGATTCCAGATCAGCACCATCACGACGGTCGCGGCTGCCAGGATGCCGATGAACCGGATCATGATCGTGCCGATGCCCTGATGCGGCTGGCGCAGCGGAATCGGATCGGCGGCGCTATCCGGCCGGACGCTCTGCATGAATTCTCTCCAAATGGATGCCCGGCAAGGCGCGGTCCGGACACGAGTTCCGGATTGGACGCGGGCTCGGCATCTCAAGTCCAAATCGGCTTCTGCAAGAATTGACGCCGCGGAGTTTACACCGCGCTGAATAATGAATCGTTCTGCGCCAAAGCGGGCATGCAAAACGAAGCCGCCGCCTCCTGGTCGGGAGGCGGCGGCCATCAGTCTGGAAAACTGATCGGGATCAGCTGTTGCGCAGGCCGTCGGCGGCGCGCTTCCACTGCGAGACGTTGTCGGCGATCATCCGCGTCGACTTCATCGCTGCCTGGCTGAGCTGGGCATAGCCGGAGATCTCGCGCTGGACGCGCTGGCCCTCGGCATGCAGCAGATCGCGCAGGCTCTCGAGCTCGCCGATCAGCTTCTCGATCTCGGCGAGCGAGGTGCCGGCGACGCGCTGGATCAGCGAGTTGACGTTGCTAACCGTGGCATCGGTATTGGTGTCGGTCGGCGCGGTCTCCGGGCTCGCCACCGGGCGGCGCAGATAGGCGATGTCGTTGCGCACGAAGTCGCGGATACCGGCTTCGACTTCCGAGACCGCAGCAAGGTTGGAATCGACCTCGGAACTCGTTTCGACTTCGGCTTCCTCGGTACGGTTGGTGGCGTTCATCGGCTTTCCCCTGGTTCGCAATAGCGAAGCGCGGCTTGTCCCCCGCACGACGAATTGATGAAGTTACGGACCTATCAGTGCCGCCGAATTTGACCGCATCTGGGCCAAGTTGGGGCAATGCCTGATCATTAGCGCGACAGGGCTAACAGATCGTTCACCATGAGCGCTTGTAGCCGGCGCCGATGCTCTTGTTGATGGTGCCCTGGGGGGTCTCGCCGACCGAGCCGGAGACGGTGACGCCGTCGAACAGCTTCTGCTCGGCGCCGACCCGGCGCAGCCACCTGTCCTCAGCGGTCGACAGCGTCTGGCCGGCGGTGATGCTGGTGCCGGTGTCGGTAACGGACAGGCGAGCCGACTGATCGGTGTCGTAGCTGCGCGACGGATGGCCGTCGACGCCGGGCACCGGGACCACGCCCTGCTGGATCAAATTGTAGCCGCTCTGCAGCGTCAGCGAATATTGCTCCGACAGCGGCACCGACTTGCTGAGGGAGGTGCCGATCTTGCTCTGGTCGGCGCCCGGATCGACCCGCGCCTCGACCGAGGTTTTGTCCCAGATCGACGCCACGCCACCCGCCGAGATCGATGCCCAGGCCGAGCCGCCGGATTGCGGCAGGCTGCCGCCATTGGCAAGCCGCTCCGACAATTGCTCCGACGTCGTCATCGTGCCCTGTTTGGCGACCGTCATGTCGGCGCCGATGCGGGTGTCGAGGAACGGCGAGATCGACTGCTTGACCGACACCGCCGACGAGCCGTTGGCGTTGTTGTTGGTCGACCAGGACGGATCGTTGCCGGCGACGCTGCTGCGTTTGGCTGCACTCTTCGGCGCCAGCGTGGGCAGGCTTGTGGAGTCGGTGTCGAGCTGGCTCCAGTCGAGCTTGCTCTGGTCGATGTCCTTCAGGATGTCGGCGTCATTGGCGTCGGCCGCCGGCGGCGCCTCATCGGCCGCAGCCTCGGCGTCATCGGCGGGGGTGCCTTTTGCGGTGTCTTTCGCGATCTCTTGGGCGGCGGGCGCGACCGGCCATGGTGAGGTCTGCGCCGTGGCCGAAAACGCTATCGCCACGCTGAAGCCGGCCGCCAGCACCGGCAGCCTTGTCCAGCCAAATCGTGATGTAGAAGTCATTCCCAGCCCGCAAATTCCAGCGCCGCAACATGCGGTTTTCTTGGCGCGAAATTGTGGCAACGGCGCCGCGAAGGCAACTGATCAACGCGTGATCGTCATGTCCGGGACGAACGCGAGCGCGTTCGCGCGGCCCGGGCGCGGCCGTTCGCGGCTGGCAAAACAGGCCGCAGCTGCCGCGGCGCCTTGACGCGAAGGCGCGGCCCCGGACATGACGAAGGCGTGAAATCGTGGGCCCGTCAGACCGCGATGCGCGGCAGATGGATCGGGTAACCGACCGTCTGCTCGACCAGGTCGAAACTGTCGACCAGCACGCGGAAGCTCGTGAGCTTGCCGGCCCTGAACTGCGCGAAGTGAGCGATCCTGAGCGAGATCGGCTTGTTGGAATCCAATGCCGTCAGCGAATAGCGCAGCATCGAGGCCGCGGAATCCGCACCCAGCATGATGGACTCCCGATCGAAGCGGTGAACCCTCAAGTTCTCGCCGATCTGCCTGATCACCTCGAGCACGGCGGCCTTGCCGCGGCGCGAGCCGAAAAAGGAAAACAGGTCGATCGGCCCGTAGATGGCCCATTCGACCTCGTCATCGAGCAACGGCTCGATGTCTGCAAGCTGGCGTTCGTTGATCGCGCGATGCAATGCGCGCGAAAAACGCCAGAGGCTGTGCTCTGTCATTTTGGTCTCGTCCTGAAACTGGATTTTCAAAGCAAACGAATGGCAGGCGGTCAGCGCCGACGCCCTGCCAGGTTGCTGCACGTCACTATTACGGCCTCAAATAGTGCGGAACGGCCAAAACGCAAATGACTTTTTTGCAATGCACAATTGCGCCGGTCTTGACCGGAATGTGACCGCACGCCCGCAGAGCCCCGTTCCGATGGGATCGGAACGGGGCTCTGGATTCTGATTTAACGCGTTTTCTTCACGCGAACCGGCATCCACCCCGCATCAAGTGCGGGGCAGGCTTCGCTCGAAAACGCTCCGGTCACCGCAATTCAGCGGTCGCGTTGCCGCAGCGGCTGCCGTTCGATCACGATCTCGGCGTCGTGGATCGCCACCACCGCGAACAGCAGCGCGCCGCCGATGCCGCCGATCGCGGCGCCGAGCGGCATGAAGGTGAAAAACACCAACGTTCCGCTGTCGAGACCTGAGGTTTTGGCCAGTCCGATCCAGGTGAGCCCGGCTCCGATGCCGAGAGCGGCGCCGCCAAGGGCGCCCAGTGCAAGGCCAAGCACAGCGAGCAATGCGACTTTCATGGTGATTTCCAGCCCCGACCGCAACAAGCCCAGTGATAGGTCAGCGCCGGGCCTGCGAGGTTCAACGCTGGTGGGGACGAATTTGCGGGGCGGGGACGCCGGCGTGGTTTTCCGGGAGCTAGCCCGCGTTTTGCCCGGTCAGCGCCGCCGCGACGTCGCGCTCCAGCACCTGCTGGACGAGGTCGAACGTGTCGATGATCTCGCGGATCTCGGTGATCTTGCCGTCGCGCAGCGTGTAGAACACCGCGACATCGAACTGCACCACGCGCCGGTTGTTCCGCTTGCGGAAGAACACCCGCAGCTGGGCCGCGACCTTGTCGCCTTCGGCCACCACCATCGGCGCCTCGTAGCGCATGTCCGAATAGCGCTCGTGGATCGTGGTCCACATCTGGCGCAGCGCGGCCTTGCCGCGGTGCTGGCCCATATGCGGGAGGATGTCGATCGGGGCGTTGGCCAGAAACGCGACGTCGTCGCTGCAGCGATCCAGCGCGCCCTCGATGCCGCCGGCATAATAGACGTCGAGGAAGTTCAAGACGCGCTGCCGGTTCAAATCGTCGCCCATGTTCGACTCCGCCGGTTCAGTCCGACTCGCCTTTGACTGCCCCTGGCCCACATTGTGAACCGAAGCGTTCCACTCTCAAACATATGTTTTGACGCACGAGACGCGATTAGGTTCGGCAACCGGAACGTGCATTGCGGCAAAAAATCCACACGGCGCCATCTAACTGGTTGGCGCGGCATTTATTCCGTAGGCGCGGTCTTTACTCCGTTGGCGCGGCCTTGCCGGTCACGAGATCGATCGTGAACCGCTTCGTCTTCTCGGAGCCCGGCGGCACGAAGGCCTCGCCGGGCAGCAGGTCGTGGTAGAGCTCCTTTGGCTTCGGAAAGCCTTCGCCGCAGGCGGTGCGGATGGTCGCATCATCGGCATAGTCGACGTCGACCGTGACCGTGTTGCGGCGCGGGCCCGCGGCGAGGTTGGCGAGGCCGAAATATTTCGGGCCCTCGTTGCACATCACGACGTTGGAGCCGTAGGCGCTGACCGCATCCTCGGCCCTGAGCAGGAAGTCGGGCGCGATCTCGATCCGCTTGCCGGACTTTTTGCTAAACTCCATCCGCGCCACCGCGCTTTCGACGATGCCCTGGCCCATGTGGCCGACCGTGCAGACCAGCACGTCCTGCTGCTCGTCCTTGGGCACGACGATGCAGTCGTGGCCCTGCGCGCCGGGCAGGAAGCGGATGAAGCGAGTGGCCGTGCCGTTCTGCTCGAACAGCGCGACGCCGCCGAAATCGGTCGCGTGCGGCTCGCATTCGCTTTCATAGTTGACGGCGAGCAGCGCATTGCCGGCGGCAAGGAAGCGTCCGACGTAGCGCTCCTTGGTCAGCTTGACGTCGCAGGCGCGGCCTCCGCCACCCGGATAGGATTTTGCCCGCGTGCAGGTCGATCCCTTGATGTTGGCGCTAGCACAGAATGTCGCGAGCAGCGTGCGGTCGCTGCCGTCCGCGCGGGCCTGGCTCGTGGTGAACAGCATCGCCGCGCCAAGTGCCGGCGCGAGAAGGGCCGGGATGAACGCCGAGAGGAAAGCAATGTGTGATGTCCGCATGATCTCCAAAACGCTGTCCGCAATGCGGCGGCATTTAGAGCATGATCGCGATCGGCGCGCAGCGAATTTCTGTTGCGAAGCAGCGGGAACCGGCGGGCCGGCTCCGCCGTTGATCCCAGAGAATTCCATTGGAGCCGCATCATGAAATCCATTCTTCTCGCTTCCGCTATTGCCGTCAGTGCGATTGCCGCCACCTCGCCCGCCGACGCCAAGGGCTGCATCAAGGGCGCGGTCGTCGGCGGTGTCGCCGGTCATTATGCCGGCCATCACGGCATGCTCGGCGCCGCCGCCGGATGTCTCTATGGCCGCCATCATGCCAAGGAGCAGGAGCGTCAGCGCCAACAGCAACAGGCGCAGCCCTCGCAGCAGGAGAAGCTGTAAGGCTCGACCAGTTGAAGTCTCATGTCCGGAACGTCGCCCGCAGAGGCGGCGTTGTCTCCTTGCGTAACGGAGACGATGATGACGAAACCACTGAACAAGACCATCCAGCCCGTTCCCGACGCTAACCAAAGCCACAAGGGCCCCGGCAGCGCCCCCGGCGTTCCCCTCGACACCACCAAGGGCCACCGCGACGACGAGAAGCACAACATCCGCGAGCAGGGCGCGCACGCCAATCTGATCCAGAACACCAGCAACAAGCGGTCGGGGTAGGGGTGCGAGGGCACCACATCCTCAGATGTCGTCCCTGCGAAAGCAGGGACCCATAACCACAGGGTTGCGTTGTTGAAGCAAGCCGGGGCCACAGCGCGGGACAACAATTCCTGCCTGTGGTTATGGGTCCCGGGTCGCGCGGAGCCTGTCATCGGGCGGCGCTTCGCGCCGACCCGTTGGCTTGCCCGGGACGACGTGGGTGGAAATCCGATTCACATGTCAAACAGACCCGTAGGATCGGTAGAGCGCAGCGAAACCCATCAAGCTGCAGTCGCATGGCCAGATGAGGGGGAGCCGCGCCGCGATGCCGTTTCCCCCGTGACCTGCATCACGCCGCAGGCGAGTGCATCCGGCTAGCGTGGCGGCGTCGGATCACCCGATTGAGAAGGGATCGCCGCCATGAATGCCATCGCTGCACCGAAATCTTCAGCGCAGAACCGGCTCGAAGGCTTTGCGCTCACCGCCATCCTCCAGGGACTGCCGACCTTCGCCGCCGCCGTGCTGGTGCTGAAGATGTTCGGCGCCTCGGAAATCGTCGGCGAACGCTACGGCGCAGCGATCTACGTCGTGCTCGCCTCGCTGGTCTACGCCGCGATCACGCCGCTGCTTGCCGCCAAATTCCCGCAACGCTTCGTGCACATCTACGCGCCGATGTTTTTCGACGCGAGTCTCACGTTCTCCGAGAAGATCGCGCAATGGCGAAGCCAGCCCGGCGTCTCGCTGCAACTGATGACCATGACGATCATGATGTCGCTGCTGGCGGTCGCGGTCGTCAGCGTGGGCTGAGCTTGCGCTTCGCCGCCGATCGGCCTTATCTGCGCGCATGCAGATCAGAGACGAACGCGATGAAGACGCCGCCGGGATCAGCCGCATAACGGCGGCCGCATTCGCGACAGCGCCGCACAGCAACGGCACCGAAGCCCGCGTCGTCGAGGCGCTGCGCCAGGCCGGCGCGCTGACCGTCTCGCTGCTGGCGACATCGGCCGACGGATGCATCGTCGGCCACGTCGCCTTCTCACCGGTGCAGATCGCCGGCGTCGCAGGACGCTGGTACGGCCTCGGCCCGATCTCCGTCGCACCCGACCTGCAACGCCAGGGCATCGGCGGCGCGCTGATCCGCGAGGGACTTGCCCGCCTCGCGGAACTGAATGCCGACGGCTGCGTCCTGCTCGGCGATCCCGCCTACTACAGCCGCTTCGGCTTCGTCAGCGATCCCGCGCTGACCTATGGCGGCGAGCCGAGCCGATATTTTCAGCGGCTGCTGCTGAGGGGGAAAGTGCCGAAGGGGGATGTGCGATATCATCCGGCATTCGACGTCGCGTGATCTGGCGCCGTTGCGGCGGCCTCCGTTTCCATGACAACCCCCGTCGTGATAACAACCTGTATCGGCAGTAGCCTGCGGCTTCAGCGAAAGCCATCGTCCGGGGCGAGGATGTCATTCGCGGATCTACACCTTCTGAAGTTGTTCTGGGGCAAGATCTTCGCAGCGATCTTTATTGGTCTTGTCCTGTTGTTTGCGAAGAACGCAATTTTCGCGCGCGGCATCAAGTACAACTGGTTTGCCGTCGTGGCGTCGTTTCTGGCGATCGGCCTCGCGCTCTATGTGGTGTTCTTCGTCCAGCCATAGCGCTCGCCGGCCATGCGAGAGGCTGATCAACCAAGCTGCATCTCCTCAACTCGCCGCGGCGCCGCGCCAAAATCGCTGAACCTCACCCAGCGCGGCCTCACGCGGACGTGGCCGATGTTCGGCCATGCCTCGCGCTCCGGGCCGTCGGGCCACGCCGCGAAGTACACCTGCTTGCACGCAGCCAGCTCCGCGCCGGTCGGGAAGTCGGCGATGCCCTCGAGCTGCGCGGTCTGCTCGGCGTCCCAGCCGATCATCAGTGCCGCGCGGGGATCGGTGCGGAGGTTCTGGTACTTCCGCGAGGGAGGTCAGCGTATCGAAGATGATTTCGAGCGCATCGCTTACCGCGATGCCGACGACGGCTGCCTGCGGCGTGCCATCGCGCACCGTGCTGACGACCGCGAGCCGATGCATCCGCAGGAAGGCGAGAAGCTCGGCGCGCGTCATGAGTTACCTTTTCTTCCACCCACCCCGTTTTCCCGGCGCACCTCCGCTCGACCGCGGTGAGGGCCCGAACTCCGGCCCGGATTGCCGCGAGTCGGTCGGCTGGATGATGCGGCTCGTGGTGCCGAACGGCTTTGCCGGCAGCGCGCCGCCGGGGCGGAAGGGCAGCGATTCCGGGCCGTGCATCTCGTCGAGGTCGGGCTTGTGCACCCGTGAGCCGGACTTGCCGCCGCGGCTTGCCTTGAGCGAGGTCTGCGCCAACTTGTTCTTCAGCGCGGCGACCGGCAGGTTGGCGGCATCGCCGTATTTCCTGGTGCCGGCATAGGCGCCGGCCTGCTTCTGCACATTGCGCTGCTTCGTGGTCGGATCGTCGACCACGGCCATCTCGGTGGCGCGCAGCCGCTTGACCTCGTCGCGCAGCCGCGCGGCTTCCTCGAAGTTCAGGTCGGCGGCGGCCTCGCGCATCCGTGTTTCGAGGTCGCTCAGCACGGCCTCGAAATTGTGTCCGATGCTGATGACGTCGTCGGCCATGCCGCCGTCGCCGATCTCGACCAGCACGTGGTCGCGCTCATAGACCGAGTTGAGGATGTCGCCGATCGACTTCTTGACGCTCTCCGGCGTGATGCCGTTGGCCTCGTTGTACTCGACCTGCTTCTCGCGGCGGCGGTTCGTCTCGGCGATGGCGCGCTCCATCGAGCCGGTCATCTGATCGGCATAGAGGATCACCTTGCCGTCGACATTGCGCGCGGCGCGGCCGATGGTCTGAATCAAGGACGTTTCGCTGCGCAGAAAACCTTCCTTGTCGGCATCGAGGATCGCGACCAGCGCGCATTCGGGAATGTCGAGGCCCTCGCGCAGCAGGTTGATGCCGACCAGCGCGTCGAACGCGCCAAGCCTGAGATCCCGGATGATCTCGATGCGCTCGATAGTGTCGATATCAGAGTGCATGTAGCGGACGCGGATGCCCTGCTCATGCAGATATTCGGTCAGGTCCTCCGCCATGCGCTTGGTCAGTACGGTGATCAGCGAGCGGTAGCCGGCCTGCGCGGTGGCGCGGACTTCGCCGACGAGGTCGTCGACCTGGGTACGGGCGGGGCGAATATTGACGGGAGGATCGATCAGGCCGGTCGGGCGGATCACCTGTTCGACGAACACGCCGCCGGACTCGTTGATCTCCCAGCCGCTCGGCGTCGCCGACACCGCGACCGTTTGCGGCCGCATCATGTCCCATTCCTCGAAGCGCAGCGGGCGGTTGTCCATGCAGGAGGGCAGGCGGAAGCCGTATTCGGCGAGGGTTGCCTTGCGGCGGAAGTCGCCGCGGAACATGGCGCCGATCTGCGGTACGGTGACGTGGCTTTCGTCGGCGAAGATCAGCGCGTTGTCGGGCACATATTCGAACAGCGTCGGCGGCGGCTCGCCGGGGCGGCGGCCGGTCAGGTAGCGCGAATAGTTCTCGATGCCGGCGCAGCTCCCGGTCGCCTCCATCATCTCGAGGTCGAAGGTGGTGCGCTGCTCCAGCCGCTGCGCTTCCAGGAGGCGGCCCTGGTCGTTGAGCTGGTCGAGCCGCACCTTCAATTCTGATTTGATCGACTTGATCGCCTGCACCAAGGTCGGCCGCGGCGTCACATAGTGCGAATTGGCGTACATCTTGATGAATTCGAGCTCGTCCTGCTTGTGACCGGTGAGCGGATCGAACTCCTCGATGGTCTCGATGGTGTCGCCGAACAGGTTCACGCGCCAGGCGCGGTCTTCATAGTGCGCCGGGAAGATGTCGATGACATCGCCACGGACCCGGAAAGTGCCGCGGGTGAAGTCGGCCTGGGTGCGCTTGTATTGCAGCGCGACCAGGTCGGCGATGAGCTGCCGCTGGTCGATGCGCTCGCCCTTTTTCAGCGCGAAGGTCATCGCGGTGTAGGTCTCGACCGAGCCGATACCGTAGATGCAGGACACCGAGGCGACGATGATGACGTCGTCGCGCTCCAGCAGCGCGCGCGTCGCCGAATGGCGCATGCGGTCGATCTGCTCGTTGATCGAGGAATCCTTCTCGATATAGGTGTCGGTCCGCGGCACGTAGGCCTCGGGCTGGTAGTAGTCGTAATAGCTGACGAAATACTCGACCGCGTTGTCGGGGAAGAAGCTCTTGAACTCGCCATAGAGCTGCGCGGCCAGCGTCTTGTTCGGCGCCAGGATCAGCGCCGGGCGCTGCGTCGCCTCGATCACCTTGGCCATGGTGTAGGTCTTGCCCGAGCCGGTGACGCCGAGCAGCACCTGGGTGCGGTCGTTGCGCCCGATGCCCTCGACCAGTTCGGCGATCGCGGTCGGCTGGTCGCCCCTGGGCTCGTAGGACGACTTGATCTCGAACCGCACGCCGCCTTCGGACTTCTCAGGGCGCGGCGGCCGGTGCGGGGTCCACACCCGCATCGAGCCGTCATCCCTGCGGAATTCCGGACGGCCGTCGCGGATCAGGTTTTCCAGCGCGTCGGCGGTCGCCTTGACCCCGAGCGCTTCCATCTTGCTGCGCGGCGGACGGGCGAGCGCTTCGTCATCGTCCTCGGCGGTCGGCAGGCCGAGCTGCCGCGCCAGTTCCGGATCGAGCGTCGGGATGGTGGCCGAGGTGCCGTAATTGGCCTGCGGGGCTTCCTCGAGCCCGGAAGCATCGCGCCTGGCGACGTCCTCGCTGGTCTCGCGCGTCGACGCCCGCGCGCGATGCGCGGCGGCCTCGCCGCCAGCGCGGCGGTCCCAGGAATTGTCCGGCGGCGGCTGCAAGCCGGTGCCCGAACCCATGCCGGCATCGCCGCGATTGATCGCGGGATTGAGCAGCTCAGCCAGCGCCGGTCCAATCGGTTGGACCTCGGGCCGGTGTGCCTTGGATTTGGGGGATTTGCCGGGCTTTTTCGGAGTGTTCGGTGTCTTCGCCATGGCCGGAATATGGGACGAGTCCGGCAGCGAGAAAAGGGTAATCGACGGCTGGATTGGCGCACAGGCGAGGCTGCTGACAGCAGGGTGTCAGCAGGCGGCGCCTTCGCGGACGTCAGGCGCGCGGCAGGTCGACGATGTCGAGATGGATCCCGCCGCAGCCGTCGCAGCGCATGGTCCAGTATTCGGCGGCGCGGCCGGGAATCACGCGCAGCAGAGAGAGTTGGGCGGCGCATTCCGGGCAGCTGGTGCTGACCTGCGCCGGCCGGACCGGATCCGGCTCGCATTGCGGGACGATGGCGACCACGACGTTGCCGGTCACGCCAACGGCATTGTCATGCCATACCGTTGTGGGAACCGGTCGATAGTCCGCTTCGCGTCGTCGATCGCCGCATCCGGATCGGACCACGCAAAGCCGATGTCGAGCATCGGAAACGGCATGCCATCGATGACGACCGGCCTTTGATCGACCCGTTGAATCCTGGCGTGCCATTGCCCCTTCCCCACCTCGAACGATTTGATCTCAAAACCGCTGTAAATCATCGCGACCTCGGGATGCCCCTTCTCATAGGAAGCACGGGCGCTCGGTGCCCTATGTGAACCAGATCACAAATCGCGCGGTTTATTTCCGACGGGGAAGGGAATCTTGAGGTCAAGGCTCTTGTTTCGACGCGGCTTCTTCAGGCGAACCGCTCGAAAACGCTCTAGCCGCGGGCCGCGATGTGATCGGCGAGCACGGCCGCGTCGTCGCCGACGCCTGACAGGAACGAGGATTTCATCTTCGACAGCCATTGCAGGCCGAGAAAATACAGGCCCGGGACGTCGGAGACGCCATGACGGTGTCGCGGTGCTCCATCGGCGTCCAGCACCGGTATGTCGATCCAGTTCAGATCGAGTCCATAGCCTGTGGCCCAGATCACGCTGCTGATCCGCTCGGTGCGCAGGTCGATGGTGCGCAGCGGCGCAGTGAGGCACGGCGGATCGGGCAGGCGGACGCGCGCCAAGGGATCGTCGGGATGCTCGAGGCCGCGTGCCGCGATGAAGTCGTCGACGATCCCGAGGAATGTCGCGTAGTAGGCGTCGCCATTGGCGATGCTGGTGGCGAGATCGGGCGCAATATCGAGCACGCCGTCGCGCGCCGCCGTCACGCGGCCGAGCAGCGTCACGCCATCGGCGGCGAAGCGGCGGAAATCGATGGTGTGGCCGCCATGAGCGCCCGAAATCACCGGCAGCAGGCGGGACGGGCCGCGCTGCTCGACCGGCGTCTCGTCGACGCCCATCTCGGCCAGCCACCAGAACAGGTCGCGGCCGCGATAGCGGCGCGGCAGGCGATTGTGACGGCCGACGGAGAGGAAGACATGACGTCCGGCGCGCATCAGCTCGTCGGTGATCTGCGCGCCCGAGGCGCCGGCGCCGATCACCAGCACCCCGCCGTCAGGCAATTGCGCGGCATTCTTGTAGCCGCTGGCATGGACCTGGAACAGGCCGGGATGATCGCCCAGCACGTCGGGCCGCAGCGGACGCTGATACGGGCCGGTGGCGATGACGACGTTGCGGGCGGCGATGCGGCCGCCGGCAATCTCGGCAAGGAAGCCGCCGGCGTCGCGGCGCAGTTTTGTCACTTCGACACCGCAGCGGATCGGCGGCGCGACAAAAGCGGCGTAGTCTTCGATGAAGGCGGTGATGGATGCGGTGTCCGAGAAGCCGTCGGGATCGCTGTGCGGAAACGCAAACTCCGGCAGCCGCACCGACCAGTTCGGAAACTGGAACATCAATCCGTCCCAGCGTTCGCTGCGCCAGCGCTCGGCGATCCGCTGCCGTTCCAGCACCAGATGGGCGATGCCGCGCTGCTTCAGCCGGTGGCTCATGGTGAGCCCGGCCTGGCCGCCGCCGATCACCAGCGTATCGATGGTCTCCTCACGCATTGCGCGCTCCCTTGCGGCGCGCGGCCGGCTCCGCGGCAGCGCGGATGATCCAACGCCGGAACGCGGCGAAATCGCGCTGCTCGGCGTGGAAGCCGCGATAGACGAGATACCAGCGCATGCCCTTCGGCACGCTGAGCGCAAACGGCGCCACCAGCCGTCCGGCGGCGAGATCGTCATCGATATAGGGCCGGATGCCCATCGCGATCCCGAGCCCGTCGCTAGCTGCCTGCAGCGCCTGGCCATAGAACTGGAATTCCGGCCCGCGCGCCGTCAGGCGCGGCACGCCGGCAGCCTTCAGCCAGGACGGCCAGTCGTCGGGCGAATGCGCGACGCGGATCAGGCTCGGTCCCTTCAGGTCAGCGGGACGCTTCAAGGCGTTGGCGAGCCGCGCGGTGCACACCGGCATCAGGTCGGCGGCGAACAGCGGCTCGGCGACGAGGCCCGGCCACTGGCCGTCGCCGAGCTGGATGCCGCAGCTCCAGTCGTCGGCGAACGGCACCGCCATGCCGCCGGTCGTGATCCGCACCTCGATGTCGGGCTCCGCTTTGCGGAACTCGGCGAGGTGCGGGATCATCCATTTCAGCGCAAACGTCGGCCCGACGCCGACGGTCAGCACGCGCGCGCTCGCGGAGGCCGTGACCTGCGCGGTGAGGCTCGCCAGCGCGTCGAAGATCGGGGTCAGCCCGCCTTGATAGGCGCGGCCGGCCTGTGTGGTGACGAGGCGGTTCGCCTTGCGCTCGAACAGCGCGACGCCGAGCCGCTCTTCCAGGAGATGCACCATCCGGCTGATCGCGGCGGCCGAGACGTTGAGCTCGCTGCCCGCGGCCGCGAAGCTGCCGGTCCGCGCCGCGGCCTCGAATGCCTTGATGCCGTTGAGAAAGAGCAGCCGCCGCATGAACCCTCAGGAAAACTGATGCAAGGGCAAGATAACTCAGTTTGCCGGCAGAGGCCAAGCAGCGCAGAAATATCACCATCCGTCATGGCCGGGCTTGGCCCGGCCATCCACGTCTTTCCTGATGCAGAGCCAAGACGTGGATGCCCGGGCCAGGCCCGGGCATGACGATGCTCAGGGAGTGTACCCAATGACTGAGACCACGGACGCCCTGGTGCTCGATCTCGTGGAATGGGTCGCGCGCGAGCCGCGGCCCTATGCCGAGGTGCTCGAGGTCTGGCGCACCTCATGCCCGCGGCTGACGATCTGGGAAGACGCGGTCGACCGCGGCTATGTCGCGCGCCGTCCCTCGGTCGAGGGCATGCGAGTGATGGTGACGGAAACCGGCGAGACCTTTTTGCGCGCGCATGGGCGGATGCATTGAGGCAACGCCGAGCTCATCGCCGCGCAACTAGCGTGCGGGTTCGGCGAGCCGCGGCCGGATGATTTCGACCATCCGGTCGGCGGATGTGCCCGGCGGAAAGAAGCCGAGATAATTGCCGTCGCGGTCCATCAAATAGATGTAGGCGGTGTGATCGACGGTGTAGTCGCCGTCCTTCAACGGCACCCTGGCGTAGTAGACCTTGTAGGCATCGGCGACCTTGCGGATCGCATCAAAGCTGCCGGTCAGCCCGATCAGCCGCGGGTGAAACAGCGGCACGTACTCCGCGAGATGCGCAGCGGTGTCGCGCTCGGGATCGACCGTGATGAAGATCGGTTGGACCTGATCGCCGTCAGGGCCGAGCTTGTCGAGCGCCAGCGCGATCGCCTGCAGATCAGTCGGACAGACGTCGGGGCAGTAGGTGAAGCCGAAATAGACCAGCATCAGCCTGCCGCGGAAGTCACCGTCGGTGCGCGCATGGCCGGCCTGATCGGTCAGCGCGAACGGACCGCCGACCGGCTCCCGATTCCACATCAGGATGTCCATGATCTCGGCGGCGGAGCGCGTCGATTGCGCCGGCGCATCGCCCGCCAGCGCGGACGCCAGCGCCAGCCACAGGCCGGCGCTGGCGCAAGCCAGGCCTGCGCCAGCGCATGCAATGGCGCGCAGGATCGGCCGGGTCATATGCCGAAGGAGAGGCGGCTGCCTGTTGTCGTGACCAGCACCTTGTCGCCCATCTGCGCGGTCGCCTCCTGCACGAAGTTGAGCCCGGAGCAATGCATCGGGATCAGTACATCAGGGTCGAGCTTCTTGATCTCGGCGACGACCTCGGTGAGGTAGTCCTTCGGCGCCGGCCCGAGATGGAAGCCGCCGACGATTGCGTGCACCTTCTGGATGCCCGAGACCTCCTGCGCCTGCTTCACCGAATTGACGATGCCGACATGGCCGCAGGACGAGATCACGACGAGGCCGAAGTCCCGCACGTTGAAGCAGGTGGCATGTTCGTGGATGTGCTCGTCGGGCACGATCTTGCCTTCCAGCTCGGCCGGCAGATAGTGGCTGGCGTTGCAGCCGAGCCCGTCCTTCATACTGAACTCGACCCAGGTGTTGGGCAGCACGCGCTCGATGCTGCGGCGGTTGATCTTGCCGGTGGTGAAGGCGTGGCCTGCGATCACGGTCGGCGTCTCGCACAGCACCGTGGTGACGCGTTGCGCTGCGAGCTGGCGCCGATCCAGCGTGCCGAAATCGGTGAACTGGCCCTTGGTCGGCGTCGCGCTGACGCGGTGGCAGAAATTGTCCTCGCCGCCGGCATAGAGTTTCACGTCGGCCGGCAGCTTGTCGCGGAATTTGTCGAGGAAGCCGTTGAGGCCGCCGAAATGGTCGTAATGCCCATGGCTCACGATCAGCGCGTCGATCTTCGCTGGATCGACGCCGACCAGCGCCATGTTGTTGAGCAGCACCTCGGGCGTGTAGCCATAGTCGAGCATCAGGGTGCGCTGCGCGCCCTTGGCCTCCGACTCTAGCCACAGCGACAGGCCCCATTCATTGTGCAGCGACTTCTGGTAGTCCGCGGTGCGCGGCGGCGGCGCGATCGTGACGCCGCCCGCCTGCTTCGGCTTGAAGAATAAATCGTAGCTGGAATCGACCAGCACGCGGATCGAGAGCTTGTCGACAGTCGGCACCTCGATCGGTGCCGCGCTCGCGATCTCGACGCAGGAGAATGCGCCCGCAGCTGCGGCGCCGGCGATGGCCGCCGAACCTTTCAGGAAATCACGTCGTGCCAAATCCTGTGCCATTGTAATCCCCTATGTTCTGAAAATTCTTCAATACCAACCACGCCGAGCCTAGGAGCAATCGGGGCGCGGCTCAATCGGGCGCGTGCGTCGTTTGCAGATCACATTCGCGCGCGGCGCAATGCGCGCGCCATTGACTTGGGTGCGGTTATGCGCGCAACTTCATGCATTCGCATCTTTCTCGCCGGTGCGTCAGCAATCCCCGGAAATACAGGATCACACCCATGATCGATCTCCACTACTGGTCAACGCCGAACGGCCACAAGATCACGATGTTCCTCGAAGAGACCGGACTGGAGTACAAAATTTTCCCGGTGAACATCGGCAAGGGCGATCAGTTCAAGCCGGATTTCCTGCAGGTCGCGCCGAACAACCGCATTCCGGCGATCGTCGATCACGCGCCGAAGGGCGGCGGCAAGCCGATCTCCCTGTTCGAGTCCGGCGCGATCCTGCTCTATCTCGCCGAGAAGACCGGAAAATTCCTGGCCGAAGATCCCTACGGCCGCTATGACGCGATCCAGTGGACGTTCTGGCAGATGGGCGGGCTCGGGCCGATGGCCGGGCAGAACCATCACTTCCGCAACTACGCGGTCGAGAAGCTGCCATACGCGATCGACCGCTATGTCAACGAGACCAACCGGCTCTACGGCGTGCTCAACAAGCGGCTCGCCGACCGCGAATTCATCGCCGGCGAGTATTCGATCGCCGACATGGCGAGTTATCCCTGGGTCGTGCCCTACAAGAACCAGGGCCAGGAGATCGACGACTTCCCGCATCTGAAGCGCTGGCTGGAGACGATCGGCAAGCGCCCGGCGACCGAGCGCGCCTATGCCAAGGCGAAGGAGGTCAACCCGAATTTCGGCCAGCCCGCGATCCGCACCGAGGAAGAGCGCAAGCTGCTGTTCGGGCAGACGGCGGCGGTGGTGCGGTAGGGCGCAACTCCCGTCATTGCGAGGAGCGAAGCGACGAAGCAATCCATGCCGCCGTGCATGCGGATCTATGGATTGCTTCGCTTCGCTCGCAATGACGGATTGGGCACTAGCTGAGATTAAGCCCCGACGTACTTCGCCGGACGCCGCTCCTTCCACGCCGCGAGCCCCTCGGCGAGATCACGGCTTGGCACCAGCGCGGCGAATTGCTCGCTCTCGACCAGCAAGCCCTCGGCAATCGGCATGTTGAGGCCGCGCGTCACCGCGGTGATGGTGCCGGCGACGGCATCGGGCGAATGCCTGGTGATGCGGCCGGCGAGTTCGCGCGCCGCGGTCAGCAATTGATCGTGCGGCACGATCCGGTTGATCAGCCCGATCTCGCGCGCGTGCTCGGGCGGGAACGGATCGCCCGCGAGCAGCAGCTCCAGGGCGCGCTTGCGTCCCGCGAGCCGCGGCAGCCGCTGCGTGCCGCCGAAGGTCGGGGGCATGCCGAGCTTGATCTCGGGCTTTGCAAACAGCGCGCGATCGCTGGCGATGGCGAGATGCACCGCCTCGGTGATCTCGCAGCCGCCGCCGAAGGCGAGCCCGTTGACCGCGGCGATGACGGGCTTCTTGAACGCCTCCAGCCGTGCGGTCATGGCCTGTCCTCGGCGGACGAAGTCGCGTACCCCGACGGCGGAGCCTTGCTTGACGCTCTCGGAAAACTCCTTGATGTCGGCGCCCGCCGAGAAGGCGCGTTCCCCGGCACCGGTCAGGATCACGGCGCGCACGGCAGCGTCACCCTCGATGCGGTCGAGCGCCGCCATCAGCTGATCCATCAGCTGGTAATTGAGCGCGTTGAGCTGCGCGGGACGGTTCAGGGTGATCAGGGCGATCCCGTCGTCGATGGCGAGCAGGATGGGGGCGGGCATGGTGCAGTCTCCGGCATGGGTGTTCGTGCCGCCGAAGCTAGAGGCTCCCGCAATTTGTGTATATTCACTGGTTAGTATACATACGGCGGATGCCCAGACCCTCCGAGCCCACCCGCGAGCGCATCGTCCAGGCGGCGAATTCGTTGTTCTACAGCGAAGGCATCCGCCGCGTCAGCGTCGATGAGGTGGCCGCCAAGGCCGGCCTCACCAAGCGCACGCTGTATTATCACTTCAAGAGCAAGGACGACCTCGTCGCCGCCTACCTCGCCGCGCGCGATCAGCCCAACCTTGCGCTGTTCCGGAAATGGTTTTCGGAAACCGAGGGCGGCGTGCCGGTAAAGGTCGAGGCGATCTTCAAGAACCTCGCGCGCTCGGCGCGGCATCCGAAATGGAAGGGCTGCGGCTTCCTGCGCACCTCCGCCGAGCTCGCCAACATGCCCGGGCACCCCGCGATCCGGATCGGCGCCGCGCACAAGAAGAAGTTCGAGGACTGGCTGCGCGCGACCTTCGCGGAGCAGGGCATCGCCGATCCGCTCAAGCTGGCGCGCCAGATCCTGCTGCTGCTCGATGGATCATTCGCGGTGGTGCTGCTGCATCGCGACGCGAGCTACATGGAAACCGCCGGCGAGGCCGCGCGCACGTTGATCGAGACGGCGATGATGAAGCCGAGGCGTAAGCGGGGCTAGGGCGTGTACTGAAAAAGGCCGCGTCCGCTATGCTTTGAAAGATCACCTCGTCGGCAGCAACCGGCAACGTCGGCGGTACCGTCAGACGTCTAAGGCTGCTTCGGTGCGGTCAGTCGATCAACTTCCTGTTGGAATTTCTGTAGGTCATAGCCCGAGCCTTGCAGCATTGTGCTGTTGAAACGGACGAGCGCGGCGGTTGCAATGGCCTCCTTTATTTCAGCATCGGTCGCACCAGCGGCTTTTGCCAATTTAGTGTGTCCGTAAACGCAATAAACACAAGGAATTTGCGCTGCCACCCCGAGGGCAATGAGTTGCTTGGTTTTCCCGTCCAAAGCACCCTTGGGATTCATCAGGGTCAGCTGTTCGTCCCAATGTGGCTTCAGTGCCTGCTCAGGAAGTGTCTGTTTAAAATAATCAGGGGCCTCCTGAGCGCTGACGCTTGGTTCTGTTGCCAAGGCCAAAAACAGCGCTAAACCGGCACTCGCTAGTAAGGGTCTCATGACTGATCTCCCTTAAAGTGCACGCCGAACAATAAATAAGAACCCAGCTTGCAAACAAGCGCGGTCGCAGTGATTTCGATCGACGAAATCGGGCTCGACGGTTCATTTTGCGCAGCAGCAATTCTGAGGCGCCGATGTCTCTTGTGAGTCAAAAGCAGCCGATGACGGTCGAGCCGACCGGCATCCGCTTGTATCCTCAGAAGCGGACCACACTCCGACCGATTAGCCTCCGTCATTGCGAGGAGCTCGCGACAAAATTGCGAAGCAATTTTGCGCTGAAGCGACGGAGCAATCCATCGCTCCGCACATGCGGGACGATGGATTGCTTCGCTTTGCTCGCAATGACGGTTAGAGCGCGCCGCGCTCTTGCAGCAGCGCCAGCACCGCGTTGAGGTCCGGCAGCACGGCAGCGCATTTCGCGCGCGTCGCTTCGGTCGGCGGCGCCATGTCGGGGACCATCAGCGTGATGGCGCCGGCAGCGTAGGCAGCCGTGACGCCGTGGTTGGAGTCTTCCACGGCGATGCACGCCTCTGGTGCCACGCCGAGCCGCGCGGCGGCCTTGAGATAGAGCTCGGGGTCCGGCTTGCCTTGCACGACATCGTCGAGCGTCAGCAACGTGTCGAAGCGGTCGCGGATGCCGGCAAGCATCAGGTTGCGTTCGGCGGAGCGGCGCGACGACGAGGTGACGATCGCCATCGGGCGTTCCGCGGCGGCGATGGCGTCGAGCAGATTGAGCGTGCCTGATTTGAGCGGCAGGCCCGACCGCATCGTCTCATCGCGATGTTCGAGGAACGCTTGATTGACGGCCTCGAGCGGAAACGCCGCGCCGTAATGATCGCGCAGCATCGCCTCGCAGACCGGGCCAGGAAGCCCGACCATGGAATGGCACAGCGCGACGACGCCGTCGGTGTAGCCGCATGCATTCAGTGCCGCGACCAGGCTGTCGAAGTAGACTTTCTCGGTGTCGAGCAGCGTGCCGTCCATGTCGAGCAAGACGGCCTCGACGGTCCAGGGTGCGTTCACGTGGCGCTCACTGCTGCTTGCTGTTCCGCCAGTTTCCGCAAGCAGGCGGGGCACAGGCAGTCGCCGCCACCAGCCGGCATCGGCAGTCGGAAGCTCTCGTCGGAACACCAGCACGATCCTGTGAGCGAGCAGGAAAATTCGCTGCCGCAGGCCGTGCAGGCAAGCCGGCGCGGCGAGGCTTGTTCGGAACGATCGTGTGAAGAGAGGTCCATTCTAACCGCGATTTAATGCGCGAATTAATCTCGGGTTCATCCCGGACCGCGCTAAGATGCCGGGCGACTGATATAGCCGAGATAGGCCGTTAAGGGAATTCTGATGGCCCGTGATTCGCAAGCCGCGCTGATTGCTCTCAACCGGTTTGGATTTGGCGCCCGCGGCGGGGCGGCCGGCGACTTGGTCAACGCGGCCTCCGATCCGCGCGGTTTCGTGCTGGCTGAGCTGGCGCGTCCGAACGGTGCGCTGCTCGAAGTGCCGGGCCTGCTCTCGACGCCGGAGCTCGGCAAGCAGGTGTTCGATTATCAGTTCGAGATCCAGCAGGCGCGCAATGCCGCGAAAGCCGCGCAGCAAGGCGCGAGCGAGACGCCGCCGCAGGGATCCGACGCGAAGCCGCCGCAGCGGCGCAATCTGTCGCTGTCCACTGCCGCGAAGGAGATCGCCGGCAAGGATCCGGCGATGCAGCCGCCGGCCGGTCCGCCCAAGCCGCCGGCGCAGCCGCTCAACATCATCCAGAAGACGTTCCGCGCCGAGGCGCTGGCGCGGCTGCAACGCGGCGTGGTCGCCGATTGCGGCTTCGTCGAGCGGCTCGTGGTGTTCTGGTCCAACCACTTCTGCATCTCGGCCAACAAGGGCGCGCTGGCGCGGATGTGGGCCGGCTCGTTCGAACGCGACGCGATCCGCCCGCATGTGCTCGGCCGTTTCTCAGACATGCTGAAGACCGTCGAGCAGCATCCGGCGATGCTGTTCTTTCTCGACAACCAGCAATCGCTCGGCCCGGAGTCGCGCGCCGGCATCAACCGCAACCGCGGCCTCAACGAGAACCTCGCACGCGAGATCATGGAGCTGCATACGCTCGGCGTCGGCGGCGGCTACACCCAGGACGATGTCACGGCGCTCGCGCGGGTCATCACCGGCTGGACCTTGGCCGGCCGCCGCGGCCAGCTCGGTGCGCCCGGCAGCTTCGTGTTCAATGCCAATGCGCATCAGCCGGGGCCGCAGCAGGTGCTGGGCAAGACCTATGCGCAGGCCGGCCTCGCGCAGGGCGAGGCGGTGCTATCGGATATCGCGCGGCATCCCTCGACCGCAAAGTTCATTGCGACCAAGTTCGCCCGCCATTTCGTTGCCGACGATCCGCCGCCGGCGCTGGTGGCGAAGCTGCAGGACATCTTCACCAAGACCGACGGCGATCTCAGGGCGCTGGCCACCGCGCTCGTTCAGTCGAACGAGGCGTGGCAGGCGCCGCAGACGAAGATGCGTTCGCCTTACGAATTCCTGCTCGCCTCCGGCCGTCTGCTGGCGCGCAATCCGGAAGATCCGGGCCGCTATCTCAACGGCCTCAATCTGCTCGGCCAGCCGCTGTGGTCGCCGGCCGGGCCGAACGGTTTTCCGGATACCGCGGCGGCCTGGGCCGCGCCTGAAGGCATCAAGCTCAGGCTCGACATCTCGGCGCAGCTTGCCTCCCAGCTCGCGGACCGGTTCGACCCGCGCGACCTGCTCGAGCTGATTGCGGCGGATGCCGCTTCGGTCGAGACGCGGCGCACCATCGAGCGCGCGGAATCGCGGCAGCAGGCGCTGGCGCTGCTGCTGATGTCGCCCGAATTCCAGAGGAGATGATCATGGATTGCTCCGAGAGCCTGATGCTGCAGGCGACATCGCGGCGCGCGCTGCTGCTGGGCGGCGCCTCCTTTGCCGCCTGGGCCTACTTGCCGAAATTCGCGCGCGCGGCCGATGGCCGCGATCCCCGCTTCGTCACCATCATCCTGCGCGGCGCGCTCGACGGCCTTGCCACCGTGGCCCCGGTCGGCGACCCCGATTATGCCGGCCTGCACGGCACGATTGCGCTGAAGGCGGATGGGCCGAACGCGGCCGTGATGCTCGATCCCTTCTTCGGCCTGCATCCGGCGATGCCGGAATTCGCGCGGATGTATCGCGCCAAGCAGGCGGCGGTGGTTCACGCAGTTGCGACTTCCTATCGTGATCGCTCGCACTTCGACGGCCAGGATGTGCTGGAGAGCGGCTTCCCCGGTCCCGGCCGGGTGCAGTCCGGCTGGCTCAACCGCGCGCTCGAAGCATTGCCAAAGGGCGAGCGGGTGACGAGCGCGCTTGCCGTCGGCCCGACCACGCCGCTGGTACTGCGCGGCCCAGCGCCGACCGTCGGCTGGGCGCCGACCGCGCTGCCGCAGGCCGCCGACGACACCGCGATGCGGCTGCTCGATCTCTATCAGCATCGCGATCCGACGCTGGCGAGCGCCTTGACGCAGGGCTTGCAGCTCGAGAAGCAGGCGCAGGGCAACGAGATGAAACCGCAGCCCGGCGGTGGCGGGGTGGCGGCGATGCGGCTGGTGGCGCGCGGCGCTGCCAAGCTCATGGCGGCGGATGACGGCCCGCGGATCGGCGCGCTGGCGTTCGACGGCTGGGATACGCATGCCAATGAAGGCGGCCCGGTCGGCCGCCTCGCGCAGCTGCTCGGCGGTCTCGACGGCGCGCTGGCGGAATTCCAGAGCGGTCTTGGTGCGCACTGGCGCGACACCGTGATCGTGGTCGCCACCGAGTTCGGCCGCACCGCGCGCATCAACGGCACCGAGGGCACCGACCACGGCACCGGCACCATCGCGCTGCTCGCCGGCGGCGCGGTGAACGGCGGCCGCATGATCACCGACTGGCCCGGCCTCAAGCCCGCCAATCTCTACCAGGCCCGCGACCTCGCCCCGACCACCGACCTGCGCGCCGTGATCAAGGGCGTGCTGCACGATCAGTTCGGCCTCGGCGAGCGAGTGCTGGCCGATGCCGTGTTCCCGGACAGCGCCCCGGTGAAGCCGATGAAGGGGCTGGTGGCGTAGCACTCGTCACAACCACGCCGTCGTCCCGGCCAAGCGAAGCGCGAGCCGGGACCCATAACCACCGATGGTGCTGTTGGAGCACGCTGTGGCCCCAGCGCTGCATAACCACAGGCATTTGTAGTTATGGGTCCCTGCTTTCGCAGGGACGACAGTTGTGACTGCAGCTCCAGCGCGCCTAGCCCTTCGTAATCCGGTCGATCTCCGCCATCTCCTCGGCACTCAGCTTCCAGCTGATCGCCTTGACGTTCTGCTCGATTTGCTCGGGACGCGTCGCGCCGGCGATGACGCTTGCGACTTGCGGGCGGGCGGCGAGCCAGGAGAAGGCGAGCTCGAGCATGGTGTGGCCGCGCTCCTGTGCGAAGGCTTGCAGCCTCTCGACGATATCCTCATTGCGCGGCGTGACGTAGCGATCCTTCAAGGCCGGCGCCTTGGCGAAGCGGGTGTCGGCAGGCGCCGCAGTGCCGCGCTGATACTTTCCGGTCAACAGCCCGCTGGCGAGCGGGAAGAACGGTAGCAGGCCGAGATTGTATTGCTGCGCCGCCGGCAAGAGGTCCTTCTCGATGCCGCGCACCACGAGGCTGTATTCGTCCTGGCAGGACACGAAGCGGTTCACGTTCAGCTCGCGCGCGACGTATTCCGCCTCCGCGATCCGCCATGCCGGGAAGTTCGAGTTGCCGATGTAGCGCACCTTGCCCTGGCGCACGAGATCGTCGAGCGCGCGCAGCGTCTCGTCGATCGGGGTCAAGGGATCGTAATCGTGCTGCTGGTAGAGATCGATGTAGTCGGTCTTCAGGCGGGTGAGGCTCGCTTCGACCGCCGACATGATGTAGCGCCGCGAGGCGCCCTGCTTGGTGCCGTCGGTCGCCATCGGCTTGGAGAATTTCGTGGCGAGCACGATGTCCTTGCGGCGATCGCCCAGCACGGTGCCGAGCACGGTCTCCGAGCCGCCCATGCCCGCATAGATATCGGCGGTGTCGAACAGCGTGATGCCGAGATCGATTGCCTTGTGGATCACCTTGCGCGAGGTTTCCAGATCGGTGCGCTGGCCGAAATTATTGCAGCCGATGCCGACCGCGGACACGCGCAGGCCGGAGCCGCCGAGATTACGAATTTCCATGAGACAATCCTGTGGGATAGGCGAGGGATGCCGTGCATTGTGACAAGCACGCCGAGCGGCAGCAAGGTGCCGCCCTACCGCCGATCACGCATGACAATGTCGCAAAAACGGTAATGTCGCAAAAAAAAGCGGTCCCGGTCAGACGCGGCGACTGACGGGGACCGCTCGGGGCGAAGATCTGAGACGGGGGGCCTGATCTTACGCGAGCGAAGCCTAGCCGGGCTTTGTAACGCGCCGGTGACATCTCCATTCCATCCACAGGCCGCGCAGGTTTGCTCAGATAATCTTGCGGTAGATGACGAAGCCGGGCTTGTCCGCGACCTTGTCATAAAGCTGCATCGCGGTGTGGTTGGTCTCATGCGTCTGCCAATAGACGCGCGGCGATCCCGCGAGCTTCGCCTGTGCGTAGACGCCGTTGATCAAGGCGCGGCCGACGCCCTTGCCGCGCGCGGCTTCACTGGTGAAGAGATCCTGCAAATAGCAGGTTGGCGCGATCGCCGTGGTCGAGCGGTGAAACAGATAGTGCGTCAGCCCGATCAGCGTGCCGCCGGCGTCGGCGACCAGCGCATGCATCGGCTCGTAGGCATCGAAGAAGCGCTGCCACGTCATCGCGGTGATCTCGGGCGCGAGCGCGGTCGGTCCTGAACGTTCATAGAAGGCGTTGTAGCCGTCCCATAGAGGGAGCCATTGGGCGTAGTCGTCGCGCGTGACGAAGCGGATGGTGACGTCGTCGGACATGAATGAACCTTGGATGATCCCGCGTTGCACGATGTCTGCGCATCGCTCGCGACGGTTCTACCGTCGCCAGTTCGTGGGATCAATTGCGGACGAGGCCGCGGCCTCACTCGGCGGCGCGCATCAGCCGCGCCAGATGGCGTTCGCGCCCGGCGCGCTGTGCACGATATTCGTCGGCCTTCGCGGGATCGTCGGTATGCCGCACGAGGTCGGTCACCGGCGTGTAGCTCAGCATGCGGCCGCCGTCGGGCAGCGCCGTGCAGCTGAAGCGCAGCACCTGGCCGTCGGCGAGATTGAGGTTGATCGGCGTGGAATCGCCTGATCGCATCATCGCGATGCGCTCGGCGATGAACGCGCTCAGCTCGTCTTCCGGCAGTTCATAGACGCCGGTGTCGCGGCCATGATACATCAGCGCGACGAAGGGCGGCTTGCTGTCGGCCTGCGCGTCGGAGAGCGCGAAATATTCGCGGAAGGCGCGGTTGATGAATTCGGCGCGGGTGTCGGCGTCGAGCAGCACGATGCCGATGTCGACCTCGTCCAGTGCGGCGGCGAGCCGCGCCGAGGTGGCGTGATGCTGCTGGTCCGCGGCGAAGGCGTCGATCCATTTCTGCCGCAGCATTCCGGTGATCAGCGCGGTGCCGGCCGCGGTCGCGGCCAGCATCAGCATCCGCGCGATGTCGGCGGTGTCGTAGCCGGGCAGCGCACGATGGTCGAGGAAGAACAGCGCCGAGGCGGCCACCGCGATTGTGGCGGAGATCAGCCCGGAGGTGATGCCGCTGATTGAACTGGCGAGCGCCACGATGCAGACGAACAGCGGCGCGGGGTTAGGGACGGTGACAAGGAGGCGATCGATCAGGAAGGCGGCGAGCGCCGTGATCGCCGTCAGGGCCGGACCTGAAATTGCACGCCAATCAAACCGCATGCGCGTTCTCGCTATCTGTCAAACGAGCGATAAAGCGGTAGTTTGACGACAGCTCCGCAACGGCGCCGGGATTTCCGCCCCGACCGTTAAGCCGGCCTTGCGCGGGCCGAGCCAGCTTTCGCTGCTTTCAAATCAAATGATATGAAGATCGCCATGGAACCCGGTTCCGGGCCTGCGGGTTACCGCGTGCCGTGCTTGCAAGAGGACATCGATGCCCGCCATTTCGCCTTCGCTGCTGCCGATCCTGATGCTGTTTGCCTCGAACATCTTCATGACCTTCGCCTGGTACGGCCATCTCAAGTTCAAGGATCATTCGCTCCCCCTTGTCATCATGGTGAGCTGGGGCATCGCTTTCTTCGAATACTGGCTGGCGGTGCCGGCCAATCGCTGGGGCAGCGAGGTCTACAGCGCGGCGCAGCTCAAGACCATGCAGGAGGTGATCACGCTGGTCGTGTTCGCCGGCTTCTCGGTGTTGTATCTGAAGGAGCCGCTGGGCTGGAATCACGCGCTCGGATTTGCCTTCATCGCCGCCGGCGCGTTCTTCATCTTCCACAAATGGAGCTAGCGCGTGAGGCGGTTTGGCTGTAGCCGCACACTCGGTTTGCCTCTCCCGCTTGCGGGGGAGGCCGACGCGCGTAGCGCGGCGGGTGGGGGTCTCTCCACAATACGATTCGTTGCGATACCCCCACCCCAACCCTCCCCCGCAAGCGGGAGAGGGAGCAGACCATCTTCACGGTTGCCAGTGCGAACTCATCGCATCGCGCTTTAGCGGTGCGGGGCCGGTTTGGCGGCAGGCGTCGTCACATGCGCGGGGTGCGCGCGGTCTTCGCCCTGCGTGCCGGTCACGATCAGGAGCGAGGCCGCAAGCAGGATCGCCGCCGACAGCGTCACAGTCACAAGTCCGACGGGGGTCTTCATCATGTCGCGCCGCTGTCTCTCCCGCGCCTTGCCGCGGATCAGGTGCCAAAAGGAATTTGCTGGGTTACGCCGGGATCGATGTCGCCATGGTGATGTTGCTCGACAGCACCGTCACGGCGACGACCAGGCACAGCGTCAGCGCGCCAAGCGCGAGCGACGCGGCGATCGCGTTGGTCAGGCGGGATGATGCCACTGGGGCAGGGCGGCCATGGAAGCCTGCCGTGCCGGACCACCGTCTCATGGTGTAAATCCCTCAGGCCGCGAGCGAATCACTCGCGACATCCGAGCGAATCTGCCCAGCGTCACCGGCAACATTGCGGCGGCGAGGTCCCTCGAAAACGGCGAAAATGCGGCCTTGACGAGGGTTTTGCCCGTTGTTTAGGCAGTTTCCCCGCTATTCCCGGAATTCAGACCCGTTGTTCAAACGCCTGCCACAAGGCGGGCCTGGGGCTCGGCCCCGGCACCAGGCTGCCAATCCATCGAGACAAATCCGGGGGTCTGCTCGACCCGTTTCAGCCAGGCGCGGATCGACGGGAAGGTCGCCAGGTCGAAGTCGCAGCGGTCGGCGACGTGGGTGTAGCCGTAGAGTGCGATGTCGGCGACGGTGAACTGCTCGGCCGCGAAATAGGCGTGCCCCTTGAGGTGATTTTCCATCACCTGGAGTGCCGCATAGCCGCGCTCCATCCAGTCCTCCAGCGCGTGGGTCTGCAGGTCGCGCCCGCCCTTGACCAGCGACAGCCAGAAATAGGCGGCGCCGATATTCGGCTCCAGCGCGTGCTGCTCGAAGAACATCCACTGCAGCGCCTCGGCGCGCTCGATCCGCGACTCCGGCGCCAGCGGCGTCCCGATCGCGACGTACCAGAGGATGGCGTTGGACTCAGCGAGATGGCGGCCGTCGGCGACCTCGAGCAACGGCACCTGGCCGCTCGGATTCTTGGCCAGGAATTCGGGGGTGCGGCTCTCGCCGCGCAGGATGTCGATCTCGATCGCCTCGTATGGCGTGTTCAGCACCGCAAGCGCCAGCCGGACCTTGTAGCTGTTGCCGGAGCGCTGCATCGAATAGAGCTTGTACATTGCGTCGGTGTTCACTCGGTGCGTCAGGTTCACTTGGTCTGAGACGGTACGCTTGAAAGTTGCGCGGCCTGTCACACCGCAACGCCGCTAAACAATGATGCCGACGGGGGTGCGTCGCAAGCCCTGGAATGTGGAAAAAGTCGAAACGTCTACCGCACTGCACGCGTGCAGAACGATTCCATCAGCACGGCAGAACAACTCGGATCACGGCTGCGCGACGTTGTGCACGGTGCCGGTCGGTGCCATGGCCGACGCGCGAATTCACAAACCTTAACGGGCGACGCGACGGCCGGTCGTCGTGCCGGACGCGCCTGGCTCGGCACTGTCAGGCTGCCGCCGCGTCGCACATTGTCCTCGGAGCAATCCGTGCTGCTGCGCCCAGCCGGAAGCCTGTCGGCAAGCCTGGCGCGCTCGCAATCGAGCTTGCCGGATATGAGCCATTTGGCGGCGGAACTTGCGGAATATTGCGCGCGTCGCGCGGTGCGCGCGAAAGTTTTCCTGCTTTGCCGCCAAGCTTCTTGCGATGCAGCGGCGACCGGCCTAGGGTGCCGCGATCCCATTCAAATCAAGTCGTGGCCCAACGGCTCACGACGTTTGCCAGGAGATGATAATGGCCTTCCTGTCCGCTGCGCTCGACCGTGTGAAGCCGTCCGCGACGATCGCGGTCACGGACAAAGCACGCGCGCTGAAAGCCGCGGGCCGCAACGTCATCGGCCTCGGCGCCGGCGAGCCTGACTTCGACACGCCCGCCAACATCAAGCTGGCTGCGATCCACGCGATCGAGGCCGGCAAGACCAAGTACACCGATGTCGGCGGCATTCCGGAGCTCAAGGAAGCCATCATCAACAAGTTCTCGCGCGAGAACGGCCTGAGCTACAAGCCGAACCAGATCATCGTCGGCACCGGCGGCAAGCAGGTGCTCTACAATGCGCTGATGGCGACCATCAATCCGGGCGACGAGGTCATCATCCCGGCGCCGTACTGGGTCAGCTATCCCGAGATGGTCGCACTCGCGGGCGGCGAGTCGGTGCCGGTGGTGTGCCCGGCCTCGACCGGCTTCAAGCTGCGTCCGCAAGATCTCGAGAAGGCGATCACGCCGAAGACCAAGTGGGTGATCCTGTGCTCGCCATCGAACCCGACCGGCTCGGCCTATACCAGGAGCGAGCTCAAGGCGATCACCGACGTGCTGGTCAAGCATCCGCATGTCTGGGTGATGACCGACGACATGTACGAGCACCTCGTCTATGACGACTTCGTCTTCACCACCGCGGCGCAGGTCGAGCCGAGTCTCTACGAGCGCACGCTGACCGTGAACGGCGTGTCGAAGGCCTACTGCATGACCGGCTGGCGCATCGGCTATGCCGGCGGCCCGGCGCAGCTGATCAAGGCGATGGCGACGATCCAGTCGCAGTCGACCTCGAATCCGTCGTCGATCGCGCAGTGGGCGTCGGTCGAGGCGCTCAACGGTCCGCAGGACTTCATCGCCGCGAACAACAAAGTGTTCAAGGAACGCCGCGACCTCGTGGTGTCGATGCTCAACCAGGCGAACGGCATCGAGTGCCCGCGGCCGGAAGGCGCGTTCTACGTCTATCCGTCCTGCGCCGGCACGATCGGCAAGAAGGCGCCGTCCGGCAAGGTGATCGACAACGACGAAGCCTTCGTCACCGAGCTGCTCGAGAGCGAAGGCGTCGCGGTCGTGCAGGGGTCGGCGTTCGGCCTCGGACCCGCGTTCCGCATCTCCTACGCCACCAAGACCTCGGATCTCGAGGATGCCTGCAAGCGCATCCAGCGCTTCTGCGGCAATCTGCGGTAATCGGTTCTGAACCAAGAAACCAAGAAACGCTCCCGCACCAGGTGCGGGAGCGTTTCTGTTTGTGCAGTCACGTCGGGCGGCGGTAAAATCGCAGAGTCAAATCACAACCCGCTCATCTCACGCGCGTGTGCGCGAACATCGATGCCACACGCTGGAAGTTTTCGCGGCCTCTTTGCGAACTGCCTTGTTTTGGACACGACCCTTGCATTCTGTCCGCCGCACAAATTTCAGTTCACCTTGCGGAGACAGACCAATGCGACTTTCGACTCTCACCCTTGCAGCGCTTGCGTTGCTGGCGCCGTTCGCCACCGCCAACGCGGCACCTCAGCAGGTTCAGGCCGGGGTTCTGCAATGCCAGGGCGGCGAGAATGTCGGCTTCGTTGTCGGCTCTGTCGCCCGCCTCGAGTGCGTGTTCCAGAGCGGCGGCCGCCGTCCCGAGCCCTATGTTGCGACCGTGAAGCGGATCGGCGTCGATCTCGGCGTCACCGCGACGACCCAGCTCGCCTGGGCCGTGAGCGCGCCGACCACGCAGCTCCCGCGCGGTGCGCTTGCCGGCAGCTACGGCGGCGTCGGCGTCAACGCGTCGGTCGGCCTCGGCGCCGGCGGTAACTTCCTGTTCGGCGGTCCGAACAACGCCTATGCGCTGCAGCCGATCAGCGTGCAGGGCCAGACCGGCCTCAACGTTGCGGCCGGCATCGCCGGCATCGATCTCGAGCCGGTCCGCACCGCTGGTCCGCGCCGTCATCATCGCCACCACCGCCATCATCACCACCACTAAGCTGGTCGGTGTTCGATCAAAGAGGCCCGCGAAAGCGGGCCTCTTTTTTTGCGGTCCGTTCATTGCGGTGCGTCGTTTGTTGTCGGTTGCATGACAGCTTCGGCATGGTTGCGGGGGCATAGCAACACCGCCACATCCCGTAACAATTGGTGGCCGAGCACCGCAAATTCTGGCTGACCATTCGATGTTATGGCATAGGATGCGAAAGGCGCCGCAGACACGGCGCCGTTCTGTTCTCTGCTCGCGTCATGCCTCTCAGCCGGAGACCCTCACCATGCGTCGCTTCACTCTCCTTGCCGGTGCCGCCATCGCCACGCTGACCGCGATCGTTGGCGTCAACGCCCAACAGCCGAGCCAGCGCGTACAGGTCGGCGTCCTGGAATGCCGCGGTGGCGCGAGCGTCGGCTTCATCGTCGGCTCTGTGACCCATCTCGGTTGCGTGCTGCGCGCCAACGGCCTGCCTGAGGACCGCTACATCGCGACCATCCAAAAGGTTGGCATCGATCTCGGCATCACCCAGGAATCGGCGCTGGCTTGGGGCGTCTATGCACCGGTGGAGCGGCTCGGGCCGGGTGCGCTCTCGGGCAATTATGCCGGTGCGCAAGGCAGCGCGACGCTCGGCGTCGGCGTCGGCGGCAACGTGCTGGTCGGCGGCTCCGACAACACGATCGCCCTGCAGCCGCTCAGCGTGCAGGGCCAGGTCGGTGTCAATGTCGCCGCCGGCCTCGAGAGCCTGGAGCTGCGTCCGGGGCGCTAAGTTTCGCGCATACCGTTCTGCAACCTGGCGAAGAAGCCGCGGGCTTCTTCGGCGACGATCCCCGGCGCCTCGGCGTGAACATAATGCCCGGTGTCGACGAACCTGATCGAAGGTTTCGTCCAGTAGTCCTCCAACCGGTCCGACCATTCGGGCGCGATCAACGGATCGCGGCGGCCCCAGACAAAGCGTGAGGGGACGTCGATGCGCGGCTGCGCCGGCAGCCTGCCTTCCAGCCAGAGCCGGCGATTGGGCGCGGACGAGAGATACCAGTCGAAGCCACCCTGGATGTTGCCCGGCTTCATGAAGTTATCGACATAGGCTTCGAGCAGGTCGCCGAACACGGCGGGATCGTCGCCCGACCAGTGGTCGAGGAAATGGCGGAAGTAGAGCCGGCATGACTCGCGCGAGCTTCCGACCAGTTGCGCGGCCCATGGCAGCTGCTGGAAGTATTGATACCAAACCTCGATCAGGTGGCCGGGTTCGCCGTAGCGTTGGCCGACGCCCGGATAGGGCGTGCAGAGATAGAGCGTGCCGGTCAGCCGCCGCGGCTGACGATGCGACATCGCCTGCATGACATAGGCGCCGAGATCGCCGCCGATCACACCGAAGCTGATATGACCGAGCGCGTCCATGAGCGCGAACATATCCAGTGCGTGGCGCTCCGCCGTCGCGGACGCGTCAGGTTCGGGCGCCGGCTTGCCGGTGTCGCCGCAGCCGCGCAGGTCCGGCGCGATCAGCTCAAAACTATCGCCGAGCCGCAGCATCACAGGACGCCACACCAGCCAGAACTCCGGCCAGCCATGGAGCAGGAGCAGCGGCGGGCCCTTGCCGAAGCACGCGACGTTGACGGATAGGCCGCCGATCTCGATCTTCTGTTGCGTGATGCCGGACGCGGCTGCATCCGCGAAAGCTTTTTCCAGTGCCGTCATGGCGACCTCCTGTGGTTTGCCGCAGGCTGTCGACGTTCGCGCGTCCGGTCCAATACTCGTTCGATACGGTAGCAGAGCTATTGCATATTGCTGCCGGCGCCGGCCGCCGTGCTATATCGCCGGCATGGAATTGCGACACCTCAGATATTTCGTGGCGCTCGGCGAGGAATTGAATTTCACCCGCGCGGCCGAACGGTTGCACATCGCGCAGCCGCCGCTGAGCCAGCAGATCCGTCAGCTCGAGGACGAACTCGGCGTGACGCTGCTGCAGCGGAATAGCCGTCCGATCAGGCTCACCGAGGCCGGCGAGCTGTTCCTTGCGCGTGCCCGCGCGCTGCTCGCCAATTTTGAGAGCGCGGTTGCCGACACGCGGCGCGTCGGGCGCGGCCAGGCCGGCAGGCTCGCGATCGGATTCGTCGGCTCCGCCATGTTTGCCGGCCTGCCCGATATCATCGGCGCCTATCGTGATGCCTGTCCCGATGTCGAGCTCGTGCTCGACGAGATGCTGGCGGCGGAGATTGCCGAGGCATTGCGGCGGCGCCGGATCGATGTGGGCTTCGCACGCCCGGCGCTGTTGCCCGAAGCGGGTCTCGCGCAGCGCCTGATCCTCGATGAGCCCTATGTTGTGGCGCTGCCGCGCGCGCATCCCCTCGCGGCGCGAAGCGATATTGCGCTCGCCGAATTGTCCGACGATGCCTTCGTGCTCTATCCGGTGCAGCCGGAGCCTTCGGTCACCGGCCTGATCGTTGCCGCCTGCCAGGCCGCCGGCTTCACGCCACGGCTCGCGCAGGAAGTTCTGCATCTGCAAACCGCGATCGGCTTGATCGCCGCCGGCGTCGGCGTGTCGCTCGTACCGGAAGCCGCGGCGCGCGCGCAGACCGGGCGCGGCGTGGCGTATGTTCGACTCGCCGCGCCGGTGGTGACGGCTCCGCTCACGATTGCGTGGCGCGAGGAAGATGTGTCGCCTGCCGTGCAGCGCCTGCTCGACATCGCGCAGCGCTCGCGCGAGATTGCGTCCTTAAGGAACTGACGCATCGGACGCAATCGTCCGGCGAATGGCGGCGCGCGGCTCCGCCATCGCAAACTTCCGCGACGCCGCACCGCAGCGACGTTTTCCCGCTTGCCAAACGCGAAACGCAGGCAGACCATAAACGGTCGCCGACCCAATCATGGGCCGAGCTCCAACACGAGGAGGCGGCAATGGGACAAGACGTCAGAAGTCCCCGAGGTCCACGGTGCATCGCGCTGGTGGGCCCTTTCCAAAGCGGTAAAACCACACTTCTGGAAGCGATCCTGGCGCGCACTGGCGCCATCAAGACTGCCGGCAGCGTCGATGCCGGAACCTCCGTCGGCGATGCCAGCCCCGAGGCACGTCAACACAAGATGGGCGTAGGCCTGACCGCCGCGACCACCACCTTTATGGGGGACAGCTACACCTTTATCGATTGTCCCGGCTCGATCGAGTTCGCGCACGACATGCGTGCCGCGTTGCCGGCGGTCGATGCCGCGGTCGTGGTCTGCGAGGCTGACGAGAAGAAGCTGCCGCAGCTGCAGATCATCCTGCGCGAGCTCGAGGAGCTCGGAATTCCCCGTTTCCTGTTCCTGAACAAGATCGACCGCGCCAACAAGCGCGTCCGCGAGACGCTTGCGACGTTGCAACCTGCGTCGCGCGTGCCGCTGGTGCTGCGCCAGATCCCGATCTGGAACGGCGATCTGATCGAAGGCTTCGTCGATCTCGCGCTGGAGCGCGCCTTCGTCTATCGCGAGCACAAGTCGTCGGAGGTGATGGCGCTTGAGGGCGGCAACCTCGATCGCGAGAAGGAAGCGCGCTTCTCGATGCTGGAGAAGCTCGCCGATCACGACGATGCGTTGATGGAGCAATTGCTGGAAGATATCCAGCCGCCGCGCGATGCCGTGTTCGACGATCTCGCGCGCGAACTGCGCGAAGGGCTGATCTGTCCGGTGCTGCTTGGTGCGGCGAGCCGCGAGAACGGCGTGCTCCGCCTGATGAAGGCGCTGCGTCACGAGGCGCCCAGCGTCACTGAGACTGCCGCGCGGCTCGGCATCAAGGACCAGAAGGACGCGTTGGCCTATGTGTTCAAGACCGTGCATCTGCAGCACGGCGGCAAGCTGTCGCTGGCGCGCGTGCTCGCAGGCCGGCTCGACGACGGTGCGACGCTGCAATCCTCGAGCGGCGAAAGCGGACGCGTCTCCGGCATCCTCGCGGTCTCGGGCACGCATGACAGCAAGCGGCCGCAGGCCGAGGCCGGCGACGCGGTCGCGCTCGGCAAGCTCGATGCGATCAAGACCGGCGATACGGTTTCGAGCGGCAAGACGGCCCCGGCCTCGCTGGTCACGGTCGAGCCCGCCGCGGCGGTGCTGTCGATCTCGATCGCCGCGACCGACCGCAAGGACGACGTCAAGCTCGGCCAGGCACTGCTGCGGTTGAACGAGGAGGATCCGTCGCTGACGATGATCCAGAACCCGCGTACCCACGACACCGTGCTGTGGGGGCAGGGCGAAATGCATCTGCGCGTCGCGCAGGAGCGGCTGAAGGACCGCTATGGCGTCAACGTCAAATCGCATCCGCCCGCGATCGGCTATCAGGAGACCATCCGCAAGGCGGTCACCCAGCGCGGCCGGCACAAGAAGCAGTCCGGCGGCCATGGCCAGTTCGGCGACGTCGTGCTCGACATCAAGCCGAAGCCGCGTGGCTCTGGATTCGAATTCCACGAGAAGGTGGTCGGCGGCGCGGTGCCGCGCAACTATATCGGCGCGGTGGAGGAGGGGGTGGTCGACGCGCTCACGCGCGGCCCGCTCGGCTTCCCCGTGATCGATGTCGACGTCACGCTGACCGACGGCTCCTATCACAGCGTCGACTCCTCCGATCTTGCGTTCCGCACCGCGGCGCGGGTCGGCGTCAGCGAGGCGTTGCCGCAGTGCCAGCCGGTGCTGCTGGAGCCGATCCATATGGTCGAGATCGTCTGTCCGACCGACGCCACCGCCAAGATCAACGCGATCCTGTCAGCGCGGCGCGGGCAGATCCTCGGCTTCGACACCCGCGAGGGCTGGAGCGGCTGGGATTGCGTCCGTGCCACGATGCCGGAATCCGAGATCGGCGACCTCATCGTCGAGCTGCGCTCCGCCACCGCCGGCGCCGGCACCTTCACCCGCCAGTTCGACCGCATGGCCGAAGTGACGGGCCGCGCCGCCGACCAGATCATCGCCGCGCATCGCGACGCGGCGTGAGACTGCTGCTGCGATCACGCCCCGCGCGGGCGTGATCGTTGGCAGGATGGCCGGAGGCCGCTAGCTTGCGTCCCTGATGGGGGCGCAACGACATCATGCTTGAATCCCGCCGCAACCTGGCGCTGGCCTGCGCGCTCAGCGCGGTGGCCGGCTATGTCGACAGCATCGGCTATCTGCATCTCGGCGGGTTGTTCGTGTCCTTCATGAGCGGCAACTCGACGCGGCTAGGCGTGACCTTGGCCGAGGGGCACTGGCAGCATGCCCTGGAAGCGCTGGCGCTGATCGTGCTGTTTGTCGCGGGTGCTGCGGCCGGCAGCCTGGTCGTGCTCAGCCGTATCGCATATCGCCAGCCGCTGATCCTGCTCTTCGAGGCGCTGCTGCTGACGGCAGCGGCGTTGGCCTATGCGTATGGCCTGCCGAACACCGCGGTCGCGGCGATCGTGCTGGCGATGGGACTCGAGAACGCCGTGTTCCAGCTCGAAGGCGGGGCCGGGCTTGGCCTGACCTATGTCACGGGAGCGCTGGTGAAGGCGGGGCAGCTGATCGCCGCCGCGCTGACCGGCGGTGCGCCCTGGGCCTGGCTGCCCAACGTATTGCTGTGGGCGGCGCTGGTCGCGGGCGCGCTCGCCGGCGCATTGGCCTACCACTGGATCAATCTCGGTGCGATCTGGTTTGCCGCGGCCACCGCGTTCACCCTCAGCGCGCTGGTTGCCGCAACCGCGAAGCGGACGGATTGACAGCGCGCCTTCCTTGGCCGATGTCACGGCCATGACATCCCAAGGCGACACCCAAGGCAAAACTCAAGGCAAAACCCGCGCCGCGTGCCTGATCGGCTGGCCGGCGGCACATTCCCGCTCGCCGCTGATCCATCATTACTGGCTGCGCACGCTCGGCATCGAGGGCGGCTACGTGATCGAGGCGGTGCCGCCGGAGGATTTCAAGGATTTCCTGTTTCGCCTGTCGCTGCGCGGCTTCGTCGGCGCCAACGTCACCATTCCGCACAAGGAGCGCGCGCTGGCTCTCTCTGCACCGGACGCGCGCGCCCGCGCCGTCGGTGCCGCCAACACCTTGTGGTTTGCCGACGGCGAATTGCGCTCGACCAACACCGATGTCGAAGGCTTCATCAACAACCTCGACGCCTGCGCGCCCGGCTGGGACAAGACCGAGGACGCGCTGGTGCTCGGCGCCGGCGGCGCGTCGCGTGCGGTGGTGTTCGGCCTGATCGAGCGCGGGATTGCGCGCGTGCATCTGGTCAACCGCACCATCGACCGTGCTCGCGCGCTCGCAGAGCAGTACGGTGCACGCGTTCATCCGGCGACGTGGGATAGCGTCGGCGCGCTCTTGCCGCGTGCAGGCCTGCTCGTGAATACGACGTCGCTCGGCATGCACGGCCAACCCGCGCTCGAGGTCGATGTCGGGTTGTTGCCGCAAAATGCGGTTGTTTCCGATCTTGTCTATGTGCCGCTGTTGACGCCGTTGCTTGCGGCGGCAGCGGCGCGGGGGCTGAGGACCGCCGACGGGCTCGGCATGCTGCTGCATCAGGCCGTGCGCGGTTTCGAGTTGTGGTTCGGGCAGCGCCCGCACGTTACGCCGGAACTGCGTTCGCTTGTCGAAGCCGATCTCACAAAGACTTGAGGCCTGGAATAGCGTCTCCGGAACGGTGTCTCGTGTTAGTCGCCCCGCGTTCCCTCCCGGAGATCACCATGCCTGCCAGCCGTACCCATCTCGTTCGTCCGTTCATTGCGCTTGCGATGGTGACGGCGTCCACGCTTTACGCGCTTGCGCAGCAACCGCCGACGCCGACGCGGGTGCGTGGAACCGTCGAGAGCGTCGATAGCGATACGCTCGCGGTGAAGTCGCGCAGCGGCGAGGACGTCAAGCTGCACATGGCGGGCAATATGGTGGTGCTCGGCCTCACCAAGATCACCCTGTCCGACATCAAGGTCGGTTCCTTCATCGGTACGACCACGGTGCCGGGGCCCGATGGCGTGCCGAAGGCGGTCGAGGTGCATGTCTTTCCCGAAAACATGCGCGGCACCGGCGAGGGGTCGCGGCCGTACGACCTGAAGCCCAACAGCAGCATGACCAACGCCACCGTCGCGGAATCCGTCGTCGGCAATGATGGTCATACCTTGCTGGTCAAGTACAAGGACGGTGAGAAGAAGGTTCAGGTCACGCCCGACACGCCTGTCGTGACCTATGTTCCCGGCGACAAGGCGGACCTGAAGGCCGGCGCCAAGGTGATCGCCTTCATGAAGAAGCTGCCTGACGGTTCGTTTGAGACCGACCGTGTCAGCGTCGGCCGTGACGGCCTCACCCCGCCGATGTGACGCGTCGTACCCTCTCCCACGCAACCGGGGCTTACCCCGGTTGCGCATCATGAAGCTGCGCAAGTCGGGCAGGCCCGACTTGCGTGTGGGAGAGGGTCGCTTCGCGCAGCGAAGCGAGGTGAGGGGTTGCCTCCGCGGATAGAGACCCCTCATCCGTCGCAAACTTCGTTTGCGCCACCTTTTGCCACAAGGGGAGAAGGGAAGAGAGCGCAACATCACCTGTCCGTTACCGCTGTAACAGCCCGTCATGCGAAGCGTAGCTAGGATGCGTGCCGTCTCCGCGCGAAGGGGAGGTAGCCGCACGGAATACCTTCAACTCCCCGGTGTTCCCTGATTCGCCAGCCAAACCCATGAGGAACACCATGCCGAAATCGACGCTGTTCGCCGCATTGCTTCTCGTTGCCTTCACCTCGGCCGCATCCGCACAGCAGCCGCCGATGGTGCGCATCCGCGGTACCATCGAGGCCGTCGACGGCGCGATGCTGTCGATCAAGTCGCGCGAGGGCGCCGATATGAAGGTCCGCACGACCGACAACGTCGCGGTGTTCGGCGTCGCCAACACCGATCTGTCGGAGATTAAGGCCGGTTCCTATATCGGCGTCACTGCGATGCCCGAGCCGGACGGAACGCAGAAGGCGATCGCGGTGCACATCTTCCCGGAAAACCAGCGCGGCGCCGCGGAAGGCTTCCGTCCCTGGGACCTGCGCGCCAACTCGACCATGACCAACGCCACCGTCGCCGAGACGGTGAAGAGCGCCGACGGCCAGAACATCCTGGTGAAATACAAGGACGGTGAGAAGAAGGTCGTGGTGCCGCCGGGAACCCCGGTCGTCACCTTCGTCTCCGGCGACAAGTCGGAGCTGAAGCCGGGCGCCAAGATCATCATCTTCGGCGCGGTGAAGAAGGACGACGGCACGCTGGAAGCCAACCGCGTCAATGTCGGTCGCGACGGAATCGCACCGCCGATGTGACGCCTCTGACCCTCTCCCCTTGTGGGAGAGGGTCGCTTCGCGCAGCGAAGCGGGGTGAGGGGTCTGTCTCCGCGGATAGAGACCCCTCATCCGTCGCGGACTGTGCATAGCCGATGCGTAGCATCGGCGTCCTTCAAGGGCGGCGGCCCGTGGGCCGCCTATGGCCACCTTCTCCCACAAGGGGAGAAGGGAAGTAAGTGCGTAGCCCGGATGGAGCGAAGCGAAATCCGGGGCAAACCTGTCCGCGGAGAGATTCTCCCGGATTGCGCTTCGCTTTATCCGGGCTAGGACAGTGGCGATTGCCTAAACCGCCAGCACCTTGTCGTCGATCTCGGCGATGGTGTTGACGCCGCACAGCCCCATCGTGGTGGTGAGCTCCTTGCCCAGGATGTCGAGCGCCTTGGCGACGCCGGCCTGGCCGCCGGCGCCGAGGCCGTAGGCATAGGCGCGGCCGATCATGCAGGACTTCGCGCCGAGCGCCAGCGCGCGCATGATGTCCATGCCGGTGCGGATGCCGCCGTCGAACATGATCTCGAGCTTCGAGCCGACCTCGTCGACGATCTCCGGCAGCACCTCGATCGAGGACGGTGCGCCGTCGAGCTGGCGGCCGCCATGGTTGGAGACCACGATCGCCTGCGCGCCGGTCTTGGCGGCGAGCTCGGCGTCCTCGACATCGAGAATCCCTTTAAGGATCAGCTTGCCCGGCCAGATGCTGCGGATCCAGTCGATGTCCTTCCAGTTCAGCGTGGTATCGAACTGCGAGGCGGTCCATTCCGACAGCTTGGTCAGATCCTCGGTGCCTTTGACGTGACCGACGATGTTGCCGAAGCTGCGGCGCTTGCCGCGCAGCACGCCGGCGACCCATGACGGCTTGCTCGCGAAGTCCAAGAGCTTCGACAGCGACCATTCCGGCGGCACCGTCATGCCGTTCTTGATGTCCTGATGACGCTGGCCGATCACCTGCAGGTCGACGGTCAGCACCAGCGCCGAGCATTTCGCCGCGATCGCACGCTCGATCAGCGACTTGATAAAGCCCCGGTCCTTCATGACGTAGAGCTGGAACCAGAACGGCTTGTCGACGGCGGCTGCGATGTCCTCGATCGAGCAGATCGACATCGTGCTCTGGGTGAAGGGGATGCCGGCCGCTTGCGCTGCGCGGCAGGCGTAGATCTCGCCGTCGCCATGCTGCATGCCGAGCAGGCCGACCGGCGCCAGGATCAGCGGCATCGCGGCCGGCTCGCCCAGGATCGTGGTCGCCAGGCTGCGCTTGGACACATCGACCAGGATGCGCTGGCGGAACTTGATCTGCTGCAGGTCCTCGGTGTTGGCGCGCAGCGTGTCCTCGGTGTAGGAGCCGCGGTCCGCATAATCGAAAAACGCCTTCGGCACCCTGCGTTTGTGCAGCTGGCGCAGATCTTCGATGCAGGTAATGTGCTTCATGGACGTTCCCGGCCCTTCTTCTATGTCGCAAGTTATGTCTGGCGAGTCTTGCGGGTGTTCGGTCTTGCCGTCATCTAGCATGGTTAGATGGCCCGCCAAATCTGAAGACGGATAGGAGAGCACGATGACGCAATCAGGCTCCAAGCCGAAGCCAGACGACAACGCCGAAAAGCGCCGGCTCGACGAGGCCCTGGAAGAGGGCCTGGAGGAGACGTTTCCCGGTTCCGACCCCGTCAATGTCACCCAGCCGGCCCCCAGCAAGGGCGACCAGCACGTCAAGCGAGGCGACAAAGGATAGGGGACGGCGTTCGTTCCGAAAGGTTGCCGAAGCGGCAATAATGTTATATCTTTCAGTGCTTTAAGATCGAAGCGCGGGGTTTATCCGCGGTAATGATTCATCATATTTTTTGAAGTCCTTTTAGCGCCTGGCAGTCTATAAGGCCGATGCACGCTACACTGGTAGGCGTTCAGGACTCTCTCGCCGGGTGGTTCGAGAGGTCCGTGTTGGGGGTATCATGAGCCGCAAATATTTCGGGACCGATGGAATTCGGGGCCGCGCCAATGGACTGATCACGCCGGAGCTCGCGCTCAAGGTGGGGCAGGCCGCAGGGTTGGTGTTTCAGCGTGGCGACCATCGCCATCGCGTCGTGATCGGCAAGGACACGCGGCTGTCCGGCTACATGATCGAATACGCCATGGTCGCAGGCTTCACCTCGGTCGGCATGGACGTGCTGCTGGTCGGCCCGATGCCGACGCCGGCGATCGCGATGCTGACCAAGTCGATGCGCGCCGATCTCGGCGTCATGATCTCGGCGTCGCACAATCTTTTCGAGGACAACGGCATCAAGCTGTTCGGCCCGCAGGGCTTCAAGCTCTCCGACGATGTCGAGAAGCAGATCGAGCAGCTGCTCGACGAATCGCTCGACCGCCGCCTGGCGCAGAGCGCGAGCCTCGGCCGCGCCCGCCGCATCGACGGCGTCCACGACCGTTACATCGAATTCGCCAAGCGCACCCTGCCGCGCGACCTCTCGCTCGACGGCCTGCGCGTCGTGGTCGATTGTGCCAATGGCGCCGCCTACAAGGTGGTGCCGGAAGCGCTGTGGGAACTCGGCGCCGATGTGGTGCCGATCGGGGTCGAACCCGACGGCTTCAACATCAACAAGGAATGCGGCTCCACCTCGCCGGAAGCGCTGTCGCGGAAGGTGCGCGAGATGCGCGCCGACATCGGCATCGCGCTCGATGGCGATGCCGATCGCGTCATCCTGGTCGACGAGCGCGGCCACATCGTCGACGGCGACCAGCTGCTCGCAGTGATCGCGCAGAGCTGGAAGGAAGAGGGGCGCCTCGCCAAGCCCGGCATCGTCACGACCGTGATGTCCAATCTCGGACTGGAGCGCTTCCTGCAGGGCCACGGGATTTCGATGGTCCGCACGCCGGTCGGTGACCGCTACGTGCTCGAGCAGATGCTGAGCGGCGGCTACAATCTCGGCGGCGAGCCGTCCGGCCACATCATCATGTCGGACTATTCGACCACCGGTGACGGCTTCGTCGCCGCGTTGCAGGTGCTGGCCGTGGTGCAGAAGCTGCGCCGCCCGGTGTCGGAGATCTGCCGGCGGTTCGATCCATTGCCGCAGATCCTGAAGAACGTGCGCTATCGCAGCGGCAAGCCGCTCGACGACGCCGAGGTCAAGTCCGCGATCACCGACGGTGAGAAGCGCCTCAACGGCCACGGCCGTCTGTTGATCCGCCCCTCCGGCACCGAGCCGGTGATCCGCGTCATGGGCGAGGGTGACGATCGCATCTTGGTGGAAGAGGTCGTCGACAACATCGTCAGCGCACTCGGCCACGCCGCGGCGGCCTGATTCAAATTCGTCATGCCCGGGCTTGTCCCGGGCATCCACGTCTTCGCTTCGCGGCGGACGGCAAGAGACCGCCTGCGCATCGCCTTCGCGTGACCTGCGGCGTCAAGATGCCGAAGCCGATTCCCTGAACCTGCACCACGAGGCGCAGGCCGCGTCCCGCATTAAGCATTCGCTAACACTCAGCGCTCGCGCGTGCTGCAAGCCGCGCGCTTGCGTCAATGCTTCATTAGCATCTGTGGCGAGATCGCCATCTTTCGTCGCCGCACGCGCGCTTTTATGGACCCATAAGCAGCAGCCGCAGCAAAAGGTGAGAGAAAATCAACCTTAAAAATTAGGGTTAAGTGCCGCTTAAACATTTGCTGCCATCGTCCGCCCGTGAGTTTCAGACGTGGGGCCTTTCGTGTCGCCTCACTTGGGCCAAAAGGACGAAGCCAATGCGTAGCGTAAAGACCCTGATCGCCGCCGGAGCGGCATCTCTGTTGTCCTCGGCGGCGTTCGCTGCCGACATGCCGATCATGCCGCCGCCCCCGATGGCGTATGCTCCCCCGCCGGTCCAGGATTTCGGCGGTTGGTATCTGCGCGGCGACATCGGCATGACCAACACCCAGGCCAAGCTGCACGCCAATGGCTACGACACGCTGCCGGCCGGCACCGCGTTCAGGCAGTTCGGCACCGGCTTCGACAGCGGCATGCTGTTCGGCGTCGGCGTCGGCTATCAGTTCAACAGCTGGTTCCGCGCCGACATCACCGGTGAGTATCGCTCGAAGGTGAGCTTCAACGGCACCGACTTCTTCACATTCCCCGGGCCCAGCTCGCTGGGCGACACCTATCACGGCGGTGTCCAGAGCTGGGTCGGCCTCGTCAACGTCTACGCCGATCTCGGCACCTGGGGTTGCTTGACCCCGTTCATCGGTGCCGGTGTCGGTGCCGCGACGATCAAGACCTCGGCCTTCTCCGACGTCGCCACGTTCCCGAGCGGGTCCGGCCTGACCAGTTCCTTCGTCGCCGACGGCGCCACCAAGACCAACTTCGCCTGGGCGCTGCATGCCGGTGTCGCCTACAGGGTCACCAACAACTTCACGGTTGAACTGGCCTATCGTTACCTCGACATGGGCACCGCCGGCCACGGCCAGGGTCACTTCTTCGACGGCACGCCGACCGGTCCCTCGAGCTTCCAGTTCCGCGACATGACCTCGCAGGATGTGAAGCTCGGCGTGCGCTTCGCCTTGCCTTGCTGCGATGTGTTGCCGCCGCCGCCGCCGCCCCCGCTGATCCGCAAGGGTTAATTTCGCCCCTTCACGGTTTAACGATTGAAACGGCGCGGGATCATCCCGCGCCGTTTTTCTTTGCCGTGTCATGTCGCGAGCTTCTGCAACTTGAGTGGTCGAAAGCCGCCGGCGACAACGATTGGTTAAGGTTAACAGGCGATGATCAACGCGCATTCGGTGAGTGGGATGGAGCGTTGCAAATGCGTAGGTTCTTGCTGGTGGCGATGATGTTCGGCGCGGTGACCGGCGCACGGGCGGCCGACATGCCCGATTTCCTTCGCGGCAGTCTTCCCGCTTCCAGCGCGCCGACCAGAAACTGGGACGGCTGGTATGCCGGCGGTCAGGTCGGCCAGACATGGATCAACACCGACTTCGGGGGCAGCGTTGCTTCCCTGACCAATTCCATCTTCCGCAACACCACGCTGCAGGGGCCGACGTCCCAGTTCAATTTGCTGGGCCGGGTCAATGCGCAAAGCTCGGGCTTCGGAGCGTTTGTCGGACGCAACTATCAGTTTGACGACGTCGTGGTGGGTGTCGAAGCAAACTACACCTATTGGTCCGGCCTTACGACAACGACCTCCGGAAGTCTGGGTCCGATTCAAGTCGCTCAGCCAACCCTGGTCCTGCCGGCCGGCGCGTCTGCCGCCGATGGCGTGACGTTGAATGGAAGCGCTTCGCTGAAGCTTAAGGACGAGATGACATTCCGCGGCCGCGCGGGTTGGGCAACCGGTGACTTTCTGCCCTACGCCTTCGGCGGCCTCGCCGTCGGCCGAATGGATGTTTCGCGCACGGTCACAAGCTCTGTGAACAGAACGATCAACTTTGCTAACGGAGCTTCGACCACCTTTGCGCTGCCGCAGTTTTCCCAAACCGCGACAGATGCAAAAACGGACGCCTATGTTGCCGGCTGGACTGCTGGTCTCGGCCTGGAATACATGTTGTGGAACTGTGTTTTCGTGCGCGGCGAGTGGGAATACGTCAAGTTCATGCCGGTCAAGAACACGTCGGTCACGCAGAACAGCGTTCGTGCTGCCATCGGCTACAAGTTCTGACGCGCGCTGCGTTGCTTGACACCGCAATCTGCGGCTGATCCGATGTTGCTCCGCAAGCGGAGCAACCTCAGATGAAAATCCACGGCGACGCCAATTCAGGCAATTGCCTGAAGGTGAAATGGGTGTGCGACAAGTTGGCGCTGCCGTACACATGGGTCGAGATCGACACCGTGAAAGGCGGCAGCCGGACCGCGGAATTCCTCAAGCTGAACGGTTGGGGCCAGGTGCCGACGGTCGAACTGGATGACGGCCGCACGCTCGCACAGTCCAACGCCATCATCCGCTACCTCGCGCGCGGCAGCGATCTGATCCCCGGCGATCCCTATCGCGCGGCGCAGATGGATGCCTGGATGTTCTGGGAGCAGAACAGCCATGAGCCCTATGTTGCCGTCTGCCGCTTTCAGACCGTGTATCTCGGCAAGGCCGTGTCGGAGATCGATCCGAACCTCATCAAGCGCGGCTATGTGGCGCTCGATCATCTGGAGCGGCATCTTGCCGGCGCGCAGTTCCTGGTCGGCGGTGCGTTCTCGCTCGCCGACGTCTCGCTGCTTGCCTATACGCGCGTTGCGGAGGACGGCGGCTTCGCGCTCGAACGCTATCCGATGATCCGCCGCTGGATCGCCGACGCCGAGCACGTGCTCGGCCTGCCGGCGGTGCGCTGATATTGAGTGAACGCCGCCATGCGTGAAGCTTCATCGATCATGATCCGCCGCGCTCGACGCGAGGATGTCGCCGCCATCGTCGGCATGCTGGCGGACGATCCGCTCGGCAGTGCGCGCGAGCGGATCGCGGATCCACTGCCGCAAAGCTATTACGACGCCTTCGCGCGGGTCGAGCGTGACCCGAACCTGCAGCTCGTCGTCGCGGTCGACGGAGAGGGCGCTGTCGTCGGCTGCCTGCAACTCGCGGTGCTGCCGGGCATCAGCTCGCAGGGCAGTTCGCGCGGCCTGCTCGAGGACGTCCGCGTCGCAAAGCATTGCCGCAGCCGCGGCATCGGCGAGCAGCTCGTCCAGTGGGCGGTCGCGGAGGCGCGCGCGCAAGGCTGCATGCTCGTCGAGTTGCTGACGCATCACACGCGCGTCGATGCGCAGCGCTTCTATGAGCGGCTCGGATTCGCGCGCAGCCATGTCGGCATGACGCTCCGCTTTTGACACGCGCGCACCAAGTTGTGCCGCACACAAGGCAATGCCTGCGGTAGCCGCTGCTGCGCTATCCGGTTAACAGCCAATAAACTAAGCCGGCCTCCGTGAATTTACGGGGCGGAACGAGTCCGGTATGTCGGACGTCTCCCACGGGGCGGCGGCGACTGGGGATTTGGATGTCGGATTATTCGATCGTGCGGGTCGGCAACGAGTACATCGTGCAGGCCGGCGATAAGAGCATTTTGAAAGTATCGAGCCGGCGCAGGGCAGTTAAGATCATGACTCTCGCGGCAGATTTGCTCGATCAGGAGACGATGCAGCAGGTCGAGGACGCCCCATCAATCAGCCGTGATCCCCCGATTGCCCCGGAAAAGTCGGAACTTCCTTGACGTTTTGGTGCCCTTCCACTATCTCCCACCGCGGGAAACCTCTCCCCACCGAGAGGCAGCTATCTGGAAGGGTAGATTATGACTGCAGCGAAGCCCGCTTCGCGGCCCAATGTGCCGCATTTCTCCTCCGGCCCCTGCGCCAAGCGCCCCGGCTGGAACCCCAACAATCTCAAGGACGCCGCCCTCGGCCGCTCGCATCGTGCGAAGGTCGGCAAGGCCAAGCTCAAGCTCGCGATCGAACTGACGCGCGAAGTGCTTGAGGTGCCGGCGGACTACAAGATCGGCATCGTGCCGGCGTCGGATACCGGCGCGGTCGAGATGGCGCTGTGGTCGCTGCTCGGTGCGCGGCCCGTCACCACGCTCGCCTGGGAATCCTTCGGCGAAGGCTGGGTCAGCGACATCGTCAAGGAATTGAAGCTGAAGGACGTCACCAAGCTGAACGCGGCTTACGGTGAAATCCCCGATCTCGCCAAGGTCGATCCCGCGTCCGACGTCGTCTTCACCTGGAACGGCACAACCTCCGGCGTGCGCGTGCCGAACGCCGACTGGATCAGCGCAACCCGTGAAGGCCTCACGATTTGCGACGCGACCTCGGCCGCCTTCGCGCAGCCGCTCGATTTCGCCAAGCTCGATGTCGTCACCTTCTCCTGGCAGAAGGCGCTCGGCGGCGAGGCCGCACATGGCATGCTGATCCTGTCGCCGCGCGCGGTGCAGCGGCTCGAGACCTACAAGCCGGCCTGGCCGCTGCCGAAGATCTTCCGCCTGACCAAGGGCGGCAAGCTCAACCAGGGCATCTTCGAAGGCGAGACCATCAACACGCCGTCGATGCTCTGCGTCGAGGATTATCTCGACGCGCTGAACTGGGCGAAGTCGATCGGCGGCTTGAAGGCGCTGATCGGGCGCGCCGACGCCAACACCAAGGCGCTCGCCGACTGGAAGGCGCGGACGCCCTGGATCGACTTCCTGGCCAAGGATCCCGCGATCCGCTCCAACACTTCGGTGTGCCTGAAGTTCACCGATCCCGCCATCACCTCGCTTCCCGCCGATGCACAGGCCGACTTCTGCAAGAAGCTGGTCGCGCTGGTGGAGAAGGAGAACGCCGGCTTCGACTTCGCGTACTACCGCGATGCGCCGGCGGGCCTGCGGATCTGGTGCGGCGCCACCGTCGAGGCCAAGGACGTCGAGCTGCTGACGCAGTGGATCGACTGGGCCTTCGCCGAAACCAAGGCAGCGTTGCCCAAGGCGGCATAAGCTTTCTCTTGTCACCTCTCCCCGTTCCTACGTGGAGAGGTCGGATTGTGCGGCAATCCGGGTGAGGGGCCTTCTCGGCTTGTTCCTC
>NZ_CANSMR010000038.1 GCF_947648125.1 uncultured Bradyrhizobium sp.
AACCCGACCCTGTGGTTATGGGTCCCTGCTTTCGCAGGGACGACGATTGTGGATGCAGGCCGTGCCACATTCAGTGTCGTCCTGGCGAAGCGGAGCGCGGAGGCGTGTGCCGCCTAGCGTTCCGTCAGCTTCAGCTCGATGCGGCGGTTGCGCTTGTAGGCGTCTTCGGTCTGCGCGGTGTCGAGCGGCTGGAATTCGGCGAAGCCGGCGGCGACCAGGCGCTGCGCCGGCACGCCGAGCGAGACCAGATATTGCACCACCGAGATCGCGCGCGCAGAGGACAGCTCCCAGTTCGACTTGAACAGCGGGCTGTTGATCGGCCGGACGTCGGTGTGGCCGTCGACCCGCAGCACCCAGGCGATTTCGGCCGGGATCTGCTTGTCGAGATCGATCAACGCATTCGCCACGGTGTCGAGCTCGGTCTTGCCTTCCGGCAGCAGCGTCGCCTGGCCGGTATCGAAGAACACTTCGGACTGGAACACGAAGCGGTCGCCGACGATGCGGATATCGGGACGGTTACCGAGGATCGCGCGCAGCCGGCCGAAGAATTCCGAGCGGTACTTCGACAATTCCTGCACCCGCTGCGCCAGCGCGACGTTGAGGCGCGAGCCGAGATCGGCGATCCGGCTCTGCGATTCCTTGTCGCGCTTCTCGGAGGCGTCGAGCGCCTCCTCGAGCGCGGCGAGCTGGCGGCGCAGCGCGCTGATCTGCTGGTTCAGCACCTCGATCTGCGCCAGCGCGCGCGACGACACGCTCTTCTCGGACTCCAGCGCCTTGTTGAGTTCGTTGGCACGGCCCTGGGCGTCGTTGCCGGAATTGGCCAGCCCCTCATAGAGCCCCTTCATGCGGTCGCGCTCGCCCTCGGCAGAGGCGAGGCCGGCGCGAAGCTGCGACACCTGGTCGTCGAGCGTCAGCTTGGAGAGCTTCTCCAGCGACAGCAGGTCGTTGAGCTGGGCGATCTTGGCGTTGAGCTGCTCCAGCGCCTTGTCCTTGCCGGTGACCTCCTGGGACAGGAAGAATTGCACGACGAGGAACACCGACAGCAGGAACACGATCGACAGCACCAGCGTCGACAGCGCGTCGACAAAGCCGGGCCAGTAGTTGAAGCCGGATTCGCTGCGGCGCGAGCGGGCGAGGGCCATCAAGCATTCTCCTCAACTCTCGTGTCCCGGACGCGGTGCAGCGTGCAACGCTGCGGCGCAGAGCCGGGACCCATGAACTCTGTGTGCCCCGGCTCTGCAGCGCATCACTTCGTGCTGCGCAGCGTCCGGGGCGCGCGTTCCTAGCTCTTCTCGGGTTGGCGCGCGAGGCGCTCGAGCAGCCGCTTGATCTCGCGGTTCTGCTCGCCCTGGCCGTCGGCCCATTCGCGGATCATCTGCTGCTCGGTGCGCATATGTGCAACCAGCCCCTGGATCGCCTCGGCAAGATTGGCCATCGCCGCCGTGGTGCTGCGGCCGCCGCCGCCGGCGCCACCTTCCTCGAAGGTCGCACGCAGCCGGTCGATCGCGCCCTGCAGGTCGGCACCGCCGGCGCCGACACCGTCGCCGGAAATGCCGCGCACGGTGGTGGCGAGCCAGTCCTCGAGGTCGGTGTAGAAGCGGTTCTGGGCCTGGCTCGATTGCAAATCGAGGAAGCCGAGGATCAGCGAGCCGGCGAGGCCGAACAGCGAGGACGAGAACGAAATGCCCATGCCGCCGAGCGGGGCGGCGAGGCCCTCCTTCAACGTGTCGAACAGCGCGCCGGCGTCGCCGCCGACCTTGAGCCCGTCGATCACTTTGCCGACCGAGCCCACTGTCTCGATCAGGCCCCAGAAGGTGCCGAGCAGGCCGAGGAACACCAGCAGGCCGGTCATGTAACGCGAGATGTCGCGGGCTTCATCGAGGCGGGTTGCGATCGAATCGAGCAGATGCCGCATGGTCTGCTGCGAGATCGACATCCGCCCGGTGCGCTCGCCGCCGAGGATCGCGGCCATCGGGGCAAGCAGGGTCGGACGGCGCTCGATTGCGAGGCCGGGATCGGCGATGCGGAAATTATTGACCCAGGCGACCTCGGGATAGAGCCGGATCACCTGGCGGAACGCCAGGATGATGCCGATCAGCAGCACCGCGCCGATCAGGGCGTTCAGCCCGGGATTGGCGAAGAAGGCGGTGACGATCTGCTTGTACAGCACGACCCCGACCAGGCTGCAGAGCACCAGGAACACCAGCATCCGCACCAGGAAGATCCTGGGCGAGGACAGCTTGCTCAGTTCGATCTCCATGTCGGAGCGGGAAGGGGGCATTGCCGGGTCATCCGTTCGCGAAGGCCGCATCTGCCAGCAATATGGCACAGCGGCGGAGTGAGGAAAGCCGAATCCAAAGGCGGATGGCATAACCTTGGGTTGAGACCGGGCAGAGTGTTGCCGCTTTGCGCAGCATTCCGGCGCTTCGGCGCATCAGCCTGTTCGGAAGGCGCCAATCCCACGCGCGGGTCGCGAGACGACCTCGGGTTGCACACATCGCCGGGCGAGGCGCGCCGCGATCGGCGATTCGCGCGCCGCGCATTGCGACTTTGCAATCTGCGGCATTCCCGCACAGGCAAAAGGCGTTTTCCCGCTCACGCAGTCCTTAACGCATTTCCACAGCCTGCGATGGAACCCGCTCACAATGCAGTGACCCGATAAAACATGTTGCGAAATCAGGGTGATAGCGTTCTGTGACAATGAGCCGCCGAAAAACGCATTGCGTCGCAGCAACGAGATTTTATTTTCACCGCAGCAACGCGAGCGCTGTCGCCGTGACACCGCCGTTCGTTTGTTCAAACCTCTCAGGGGCGATCATCTCAATGTCTGGACTTCGCGCGCAATCGGCATGCATTGCTCTGATGCTGGCCGTGACGGCGCCACTGCTTGCTGGCTGCGACGAGCCGAATTCCGCGACCGCCGCCGTGCAAGCACCCGAGCCGGACGTCAGTGTCGTCACCGTGAAGCAGCAGGCGCGCGCGATGGTGCGCGAGCTGCCGGGCCGCATCGCGCCGACCCGCGTTTCCGAGGTGCGCCCGCGCGTCTCGGGCATCGTCGTCAACCGCATGTTCCACCAGGGCAGCGAGGTGAAGGTCGGCGATCCCCTGTACCAGATCGATCCGCGCCCGTTCGAAGTCGAATTGCAGTCGACCGAGGCGGCGCTGGCGCGCGCCAAGGCCGTGCTCGAGCAGACCTCGCTGCAGGCGCGCCGTATCGCCACCCTCACCAACCAGCGCGCGACCTCGGAGGCCGAGAACGAGAAGGCGATCGCCAACCTGAAGCAGGCCGAAGCCGACGTGCAGGGCCGTGAGGCCGACGTCGCGCGCGCGAAACTCAATCTGGACTATGCAACGATCCGCGCGCCGATCGACGGCATCATCGGTGCTGCCGTCATCAGCGAAGGCGCGCTCGTCGTGCAGAACGACGCCGCGAGCCTTGCGACCATCCAGCAGCTCGATCCGATCTATGCCGACTTCCAGCAGTCGGTCACCGAGATGAACCAGCTTCGTCGCGCCTTCGAGAACGGCGATCTCGACCGCATCGAGTCCGACGCGATGAAGGTGCGTCTCGTGCTCGACGACGGCTCGATCTATCCGCTGCCGGGCAAGCTGTTGTTCTCCGACGCCAAGGTCGACGCCCATACCGGGCAGGTCACCCTGCGCGGTGAGTTCCCGAATCCGAATCGAGTCCTGCTGCCGGGCATGTATGTCCGCGTGCAGATTGAGCAGGGCATCGACACCGATGCGATCGCCGTGCCGCAGCAGGCGATCCAGCGCAATGGCGGCGGCGGCAGCGAGGTGTTCGTCGTCAAGGGCGACAATCACGTCGCGGTGCAGCCGGTGCGCACCGGCTCGCTGCAGGGCGGTTCCTGGTTCGTGACCGAAGGCCTCAAGGCCGGCGACAAGGTCGTCGTCGAGGGTTTCCAGAAATTCGCCGCCGGCGACAAGGTGCGACCGCTGGCCTGGCGTGAGATCGACGCTGCTGCGGCACCGGATTCGCAGCAGACCGCGCACGCGGTGAAGTGATCCGACATGCCCGGCTTTTTCATCGACAGGCCGATCTTCGCCTGGGTCGTCGCGCTGTTCATCTGTCTGGTCGGCGCGATCTCGATTCCGCTGCTCGCGGTCGCGCAGTATCCGATCATCGCGCCGCCCTCGATCTCGATCTCGACGAGCTATCCCGGCGCGTCGCCTGAAAACCTCTACAACAGCGTCACGCGGCTGATCGAGGAGGAGCTCAACGGCGCCGCCAACATCCTGAACTTCGAATCGACCTCCGACTCGCTCGGCCAGGTCGAGATCATCGCCAACTTCAAGCCGGGCACCGACACCAGCCAGGCCTCGGTCGAGGTACAGAACCGCCTCAAGCGCGTCGAGGCGCGGTTGCCGCGCGCCGTGATCCAGCAGGGCATCCTGGTCGAGGAAGCCTCGTCGGCCGTGCTGCAGATCATCACGCTGAACTCGACCGACGGCTCGCTGGATGAAGTGGGCCTCGGCGACTTCATGATCCGCAACGTGCTGGGCGAGGTGCGCCGTATCCCCGGCGTCGGCCGCGCCACGCTCTATTCGACCGAGCGTTCGCTGCGCATCTGGATCGATCCGGCCAAGCTGGTCGGCTACGGCCTGTCCGCCGACGACGTCAACAAGGCGATTACGGCGCAGAACGCCCAGGTCGCCTCCGGCAGCATCGGCGCCGAACCGAGCACCGACACGCAGAAGATCTCCGCGCAGGTCCTGGTGAAGGGCCAGCTGTCCTCGCCCGACGAGTTCGGCGCGATCATCCTGCGCGCCAATGCCGACGGCTCGACGGTCCGCCTGCGCGACGTCGCGCGGATCGAGATCGGCGGTCTCAGCTACCAGTTCAACACCCGTCTCGACGGCAAGCCGACCGCCGGCCTTTCGGTGCTGCTGTCGCCGAAGGGCAATGCGCTGGCGACCGCGAGCGCGGTCGAAGCCAAGATGAAGGAGCTGTCGCGCTTCTTCCCGGCCAATATCTCCTACGAGATTCCCTACAACATCACGCCCGTCGTGAAGGCCTCGATCGAGAAGGTCCTGATGACGCTGGTCGAGGCGGTGGTGCTGGTATTCATCGTGATGTTCCTGTTCCTGCAGAACATCCGCTACACCATCATTCCGACCATCGTGGTTCCGGTGGCGCTGCTCGGCGCCTGCGCGACGCTGATGATCGCGGGTTTCTCGATCAACATGCTGACCATGTTCGGCATGGTGCTGGCGGTCGGCATCCTGGTCGACGACGCCATCGTCGTGGTCGAGAACGTCGAACGCATCATGGCAGAGGAGGGCCTGCCGCCGAAGGAAGCCACCAAGAAGGCGATGTCGCAGATATCAGGCGCCATCATCGGCATCACGCTGGTGCTGATGGCGGTGTTCGTGCCGATGGCGTTCTTCCCCGGCTCGGTCGGCATCATCTACCGCCAGTTCTCGGTCACCATGGTGGCGGCGATCGCGTTCTCGGCGCTGCTCGCGCTGTCGCTGACGCCGGCGCTGTGCGCGACGCTGCTCAAGCCGGTCGAGAAGGGTCACGGCCATGCCCGCAAGGGCGTGTTCGGCGCCTTCAATCGCGTGCTCGACAGCAGCCGCGCGGGCTATGTCACCACCGTGCAGGGTGGGCTGAAGCGCACCGGTCGCCTGATGCTGATCTATCTCGTGCTGTTCGTGGGCGTCGCCTACGGCTTCGTGCGGCTGCCGGGCGGCTTCCTGCCGGTCGACGACCAGGGCTTCATCACGACCGACGTGCAGACGCCGTCGGAGTCGTCCTATGCGCGGACCGAAGCTGCGGTCGAGCAGGTCGAGAAATACCTGAAGGATCGCGCCGGCATCGAGAACGTCACGTTCCTCACCGGCTTCAGCTTCCTCGGCCAGGGCATGAACACCGCACAGGCCTTCATCACGCTGAAGGACTGGTCGGAGCGCGGCTCGAAGGATTCCGCCGCCGCCATCGTTGCCGATATCAACCGCGACCTGTCGTCGACGATCCGCGATGCCAGGATCTCGGCGCTGCAGCCGCCGCCGATCGACAACCTCGGCAACTCCTCGGGCTTCTCGTTCCGCCTGCAGGACCGCGGTCAGAAGGGCTATGCGGCGCTGATCGCGGCGTCCGACCGCCTGATCGCGGAGGCGAATGCCAGTCCCGTGTTGCAGAAGGTCTATGTCGAGGGCCTGCCGCCGGCGCCGCAGGTCAATCTGATGATCGACCGTGAGAAGGCGGGCGCGTTCGGCCTCACCTTCGAGGACATCAACAACACGATCTCGACCAACCTCGGCTCGAACTACATCAACGACTTCCCGAACCGCGGGCGGATGCAGCGCGTCATCGTGCAGGCCGACAAGACCAGCCGCATGAACGCGGACGACATCCTGAATTACAATGTGAAGAACAGCCGCGGTCAGTTGGTGCCGTTCTCGGCCTTCGCCACCATCGAATGGTCGAAGGGGCCCACTCAAATCGCGGGCTTTAACTACTATCCGGCGGTGCGCATCTCCGGCGAGGCGAAGCCGGGCTTCACCTCGGGTGACGCGATCGCGGAGATGGAGCGGCTTGCCGACAAGCTGCCGCGCGGCTTCGGCTATGAGTGGACCGGCCAGTCGCTGCAGGAGAAGCTGTCGGGCTCACAGGCGCCGTTCCTGCTCGCGCTGTCGGTGCTCGTGGTGTTCCTGCTGCTCGCCGCACTCTATGAGAGCTGGACCATTCCGCTCGCGGTGCTGCTCACGATTCCGCTCGGCATTCTCGGCGCGGTGGTGGCGGCAACGCTGCGCGGGCTGTCCAACGACGTCTATTTCACCGTCGGCCTGATCACCATCATCGGCCTCGCCGCCAAGGACGCGATCCTGATCATCGAGTTCGCCAAGGATCTGCGCGCGCAGGGCAAGCCGCTGGTCGAGGCGACCATCGAGGCGTGCAGCTTGCGCTTCCGCCCGATCCTGATGACCGGTCTCGCTTTCGTCTGCGGCGTGCTGCCGATGGCGATCGCCACCGGTGCCGGCGGCGCCAGCCAGCAGGCGCTCGGCACGTCGGTGATGGGCGGCATGATCGCCGTCGTGATCCTCGCGCTGCTCCTGGTGCCGGTGTTCTTCGTCAGCGTGCAGCGTGTGCTGGCGGGAGATCGCGAGAAGGCGCCGGAGAACGCCGAAGTCTACGGCCCGCCTGCGCCGGCGAGGATCGGTCACTGATGTTCGAGACGACGGCCGACCAGCTCAGCGGCTTGCTTTCGCATGCCGACCAATCCAGATTGCATCTCTGGATTGAACGGGGGGCGTACAGGCAACCCGGGGATTGAGGGTATGTGATGCGGCCGACCGATATTGCGATCTCGAATTATCGCTCCATTCGCCGGCTCACCATGCCCATTCAACCGCTGTCGGTCTTCATCGGCGAGAATGGCGTCGGCAAGTCCAATCTCTACAAGTCCCTGTCGCTGCTGCGCGACGCGGCGACCGGCCGGATCACGCGCACGATCGCCGACGAGGGTGGGCTGAACTCGGTCTGCTGGTCCGGCTTTCGCAAGCGGGGCGAGGATGGACGGCTGCGGCTGGCGGCCAGATTCGAACACGTCAATTACTCGATCGAGCTCGGACATCCCGGCCCGGTCGAGGCGGCGTTTCCCGGCGAGCCGATGATCAAGTCCGAACGCATCGAGGCGATCCACGGCAAGCGGAAGGTCCTGATGATGGAGCGGACCAATTCGCACGTCAGCGTCCGCGGCGAGACCGGCGCCTGGAGCGAGCACAAGAATGCGGTGCTACCATCGGAAACCGCGCTCGCGGATTTTCTCGACGGCAAAGCGTGCCCCGAGATCGACCTGATCCGAAACGCGCTGCAGAGCTGGCGCTTCTATCACGATTTCCGTACCGATCCGGGCTCGCCGATCCGCAAGCCTTGTCTGGCGATCACGACGCCGTCGCTGAGCGCTGATGGCAGCGATCTGGCTGCGGCCTTGGCAACGCTCAGCGCGATCAGGCAAGATGCGGTCGATCTGCAGGATGCGATCGACGACGCGTTCCCGGGCGCCGAACTGCGGGCATGGGCGGAAAACGGGCGGTGCGAATTCGAGCTGCAGCAGGCGGACGTGCCGCGTCCGTTCAAGGCGCACGAACTATCCGACGGCACGCTGAAATATATCTGCCTGCTCGCCGTGTTCATGGGCTATCGGCTGCCGCCGTTCATCGCGCTGAACGAACCCGAGACCAGCCTGCATCCATCGCTGCTGGCGCCATTGGCGAGGCTGATCGCCAGGGCGTCGCGCCGCGCCGACATCTGGATCGTCACCCATTCGGAGCCTTTGATGGAGGCGCTGCGGAGCGAGAGCTCGGTGCCGCTGCGCCGGGTGGTCAAGGCGAAGGGCGCCACGGCCATCGAGGGCCTGACGCTCGGCGGTGAATTTCGTGACGGCGAAGACGACGAGGATGACGACGACGACTAGATCGAGCCGTCGCGCTATTGCCCGAGCGGCTTCAGGATCTTGATCAGCTCGCCGTGCACGAACTCGTTGCCGCAGACGACGTGGCCGGTCAGCAGCGGGTCGTCACTGCCCTGGATACCGGAGACGGTGCCGCCGGCTTCCCGGACCATCAAGAGGCCGGCTGCGACATCCCAAGACTGCAGATTGCGCTCCCAGTAGCCGTCGAGCCGGCCGGCGGCGACGAAGGCGAGGTCGAGCGAGGCGGCGCCGAAGCGGCGGAAGCCCGCGACCTTGCTCTGCAGCGCGGCCATCTCCTGCAGCGCCAGCTGGTGATTGCCGCGGCCGATATGCGGCAGGCCGCAGGCGACCACGCATTCGTTGAGTTGGCGGCGGCCGGCGACGCGCAGCCGCTGGTCGTTGAGGAACGCGCCCTTGCCGCGCTCGGCGATGTAGAGCTCGTCATTGGCGGGATTGTAGATCACGCCCGCGATGATCGTGTCTTCGCGCTGAAGCCCGATCGAGATCGCGAATTGCGGGATGCCGTGCAGGAAGTTGGTGGTGCCGTCCAGGGGATCGACGATCCAGGTGTGGGTCTTGTCGCTGCCTTCGCGCTTGCCGCCTTCCTCGCCGAGGAACCCGTAGCCGGGCCGGGCCTTCTCGAGGTCGGTGTAGAGCATCTCCTCGGCGCGCTTGTCGGCGAGCGAGACGAAGTTCGCCGGCCCCTTCAGCGACACCTGGAGGTGTTCGATCTCGCCGAGGTCGCGCTTGAGGCTGCGGCCGGCGCGGCGCGCGGCCTTGACCATGACATTGATGAGGGCGGAGTAGAGCATGATTGGCGATTTCTTTGGTGCGATGGTGCCGTGGCGGCGGGTTCAGATGTAGTCCCGTCATCCTGAGGAGCGCGGAACGCGCGTCTCGAAGGATCGACGGTCACCAGTCGGGGGCCGTGCATCCTTCGAGGCTCGCTCCGCTCGCACCTCAGGATGACGGGGCGGGAGGGGAACTGCCTTGGATTCGCGGACTGGGGTGCCCTCTGGAGGCCGCCCCGTCAAGGCGTCATTTGACGTTGTTTCCGATCCATTTTCGCGCGGCTGCCTCGCCCTTGGCGCGGTCTTCCGGGCTCATATCGGCGAGGATGTCGTCGAGATCGGGGTCGCCCTTGCCGGCGGTCTTGGCGACCGTGTGCCATTTCAGCGCCTCGACCTTGTCCACCGGGGCGCCCGCGCCGGTCGCCAGCACATGGGCGAGGCGGTTCTGCGCGATCGCGCTGTTCTGCCGGGCAGCCTTGCGCAGCAGCGCCACCGCCGCCGGCACATTCCGCGGCGTGCCGGCGCCGTTGTAGAGCGCGATGGCATATTCGACCTCGGCATCGACATTGTCGGCCAGCGAGGCGGCCTGCAGCAGCCGGGCCGCCTTTTCGAGGTCCTTCGGCACGCCGGTGCCTTCCTTGTAGAAGGTCGCGAGCGCGTATTGCGCCTCGGGGCTGCCGGCGTCCGCGGCCATCCGCAACAGCTCGGCGGAGCGCTTGAGGTCCTGCGGCAGGGTCTGGCCGTCGAGATAGAGCAGCGCGAGGTTATAGGCCGCCTTCGGTTCGCCGAGCTTGGCCGACGAGGCCAGCAGCTTGACCGCGGAATCCTTGTCCACCGCGCCGCCACGGCCGGCGATCCGCATCATCGCGAGCGCGAACATCGCCTCGCGGTCACCGGCGTCGGACGCGCGCTTGTACCAGTCGTCGGCCTTGACGTAGTCGCGCTTGACGCCGAGCCCGTTGGCATAGAGCTCGCCCAGCATCGTCATGGCCTTGGCATCGTTGTTGTTCTGGGCGCGCACCATCGCCAGGTCGAACGCGGTCTTGTACATGCCGCGCTGATAGGCGCCGTAGACGAGGTCGACATTGGGATCGTCAGGCGTCGGGGTCGGCGAGGGTGTCGGGGTGGCCGTTGGTGTGGCGGTGGGCTTCGGCGCGGGCTTCTTCGCGGCGGGCGCATGCACCTTTGGCTTCTCTTTCGGCGCCTCCTTCTTCGCGGGCGGCGGCGTCTGTGCCGGCGGCGTGATCGAGAGCTGCGCCATCGCGCCGCTCGCCAGCATCGTGCAGCCGAGCGCAACTCCTATCGGACGCAGGCATTTCATTCCGGCGTCATCCCTCGGCCTTGGCCTTGCCCAATGTGCCGGCATGCGCGTGCGCAACCGCTTCGCCGATCTCGACGAGTGCGGCCTTGGCGCCGCGCGGATCGGACCAGATGAAATCTCCGACCAGCACGAAATCCGCGCCGGCCGCGGCGAACGCCTCGGCTTCCTCGCGCGAGGTCGCAAAGCCGACGCAGGGTGGCTCGAACAACTCGTCCCACCATTCCAGCCGCTCGGCGATCGCCTCAAGCGAGGGCCGCTGTCCCTTGGCGTCGGGCTCGCCGAACAGCACATAGTCGGCACCGGCTTCGCCCGCGGCCATGGAATCGTGGCGCGTCGCGAGCCCGCCGACGCCTGCGATACGGTCGGGCTTCAGCGCAGGCATCGCCTCTTCCATCGCGGCGATGCCGGTCAGGTGTGCGCCATCGGCGCCGGCGCGGGCCACGATATCGGGATGGCCGTCGATCAGCAGCGCCGCACCCGCGTTCTGGATCGCAGGCGCCAGCGCCTTGATGGTGGAGATGATGCTGCGCGGATCGGTCTCGCGCAGCCGCACCAGAACGGCCGCGACGTCGGCCGCGGGAAGCAGGTCGGCAAGCTCGGCCGCAAGCTGCAACGGCTCGTCGACCGGCGGGGTTGCCAGATAGAGGCGCGGCACCGGCGGCGGCGGAACGGGCTTGGTGGCCAACTATGCCGCCTGTTTCTCGAGGCCGGCTTCCCAATTGCCGGTGCTCGCCAGTCCGTTCATCCGGGCGCGATGCGAGAAGGCGCGCTGGCCCGCGGGAACATTGTCTGATTTGCCGGACCACGCCTTCTGCGGCGCCGCCTGCAGCGCACGGCCATAGGAGAAGGTCAGCCGCCAGGGCAGGTGGCCGATCTTGTTCATGGCGTCGAGATGCGCGGTCGCTTCCTCGTCGCTCTGTCCGCCGGAAAGGAAAGCGATGCCGGGCACCGCGGCCGGCACGCAGCTCTTGAGCAGGCGGATGGTCTTCTCGGCGACTTCCTGCACCGACGCCTGCTTCGGGCACTTCTTGCCCGAGATCACCATGTTGGGCTTCAGGATCATGCCTTCGAGCGCGACGCGCTGCACCCGCAATTCCTGGAAGGTGCGGTTCAGCACACGCTGCGTCACCTCATAGCAGCGGTCGATGTCGTGATCGCCGTCCATCAGCACCTCGGGCTCGACGATCGGGACGATCTGTGCGGCCTGGCACAGCGCGGCATAGCGCGCCAGCGCGTGGGCGTTGACGCGGACCGCGGTCTGGGTCGGAATTCGCGGCCCGATATCGATCACGGCGCGCCATTTCGCAAAGCGCGCACCGCGCTCGTAATATTTCTTCAGGCGCTCGGCGAGCTTGTCGAGGCCGGCGGTGACGAGTTCGCCCGGGCAGTTCGGCAGCGCCTGCGTGCCTTCGTCGACCTTGATGCCGGGAATGCTGCCGGCCTGCTCGATCAGCTTGACCAGCGGCGTGCCGTCCTTGGCATTCTGCCAGATCGTCTCGTCGTAGAGGATGACGCCGGAGATGTACTTGCTCATCGCCTCCTGCGAGCGGAACAGCATCTCGCGGTAGTCGCGGCGACTGTCTTCGGTCGAATCGACCTTGATGGCGTCGAAACGCTTCTTGATGGTGCCGGAGGATTCGTCGGCGGCGAGGATGCCCTTGCCCGGGGTGACCATGGCGAGCGCAATTTTGTTGAGGTCAGCGAGGTTCATCGGGGGCGTCCTCCGGAGCCATTGCCTTTGCAAACCAAAATAGGCGGTTCTCGGGCAAATGCCTAGAAAACGTTGGTCGCGGCCGATGTTTGTCGCAGCCGGCGATCAAGCCCCGGGACACCGTTTCCGACTGCGTCAGAACCGGTGTCCCGCCTTAATGATTCAGGCGAGAAGTTGTCAGGCGACCTTGTCAGGCGACCTTGGGATCGAGCGCGCCCGCAGCGTAGCGCTTGGCCATTTCCGCCGTGGTCAGCACCTTCTTGATCTTGCTGGCCTGGCCCGCGGTGTTGAACTCCTGCAGGCGCTGCTTGCACAGCTTGGTCATCGCCTCCATCGCGGGCTTCAGGTACTTGCGCGGATCGAACTCTTCCGGATTGTCCTTCAGCACCTTGCGGATCTGGCCGGTCATCGCCATCCGGTTGTCGGTGTCGATGTTGATCTTGCGCACGCCGTTCTTGATGCCGCGCTGGATCTCGGCGACCGGCACGCCCCAGGTCGGCTTCATCTTGCCGCCATTGGCGTTGATGATTTCCTGCAGCTCCTGCGGCACCGACGAGGAGCCGTGCATGACGAGATGCGTGTTCGGCAGCTTGCGATGGATTTCCTCGATCACGTTCATGGCGAGGATGTCGCCGTCGGGCTTGCGGGTGAACTTGTAGGCGCCGTGCGAGGTGCCCATCGCGATCGCCAGCGCGTCGACCTTGGTCTCCTTGACGAACTTCACGGCCTCGTCCGGATTGGTCAGCAGCTGGTCATGCGACAGCTTGCCTTCGGCGCCGTGGCCGTCTTCCTTGTCGCCCATGCCGGTCTCGAGCGAGCCGAGCACGCCGAGCTCGCCTTCCACCGAGATGCCGCCGAGATGGGCCATGCCGGTCACGGTCCTGGTGACGCCGACATTGTAGTCCCAGTCGCCGGGGGTCTTGCCGTCGGCCTTCAGCGAGCCGTCCATCATGACCGAGGTGAAGCCGGCCTGGATCGCGGTCATGCAGGTGGCGGGCTCGTTGCCGTGGTCGAGATGCACGCAGACCGGGATCTGCGGATAAATCTCGGTGACGGCATCCATCATGTGCTTGAGCATGACGTCGTTGGCGTAGGACCGCGCACCGCGCGAGGCCTGGATGATGACCGGCGCGTCGACCTCGGAGGCCGCGGCCATGATCGCCAGTGCCTGCTCCATGTTGTTGATGTTGAAGGCAGGTACGCCGTAATCGTGCTCGGCCGCGTGATCGAGCAGTTGCCGCAATGTTATGCGAGCCATTCCATTTCTCCCTGTAATGCGCGTTCGCGGATGTGACCTAAATCAACCCTTCTTCAAAACTTCGACGCCCGGCAGCGGCTTGCCTTCCATCCATTCAAGAAACGCGCCGCCCGCGGTCGAGACGTAGGAAAAATCGCCGGCCACGCCCGCCTGGTTGAGCGCCGCGACGGTGTCGCCGCCGCCGGCGACCGAGATCAGCTTTCTGGCCCTGGTGCGCTCGGCGGCATGCTTGGCCGACACCACGGTGCCGCGGTCGAACGGCGTCAGCTCGAAGGCGCCGAGCGGCCCGTTCCAGACCAGCGTCGCGGCATCGTCGATCGCGGCATGGATGCGCGCGATCGATTGCGGGCCGACGTCGAGGATCATGCCGTCAGCCGGGATCGCGTCGAGGCCATAGGCATGCGACGGCGCGTTGGCGGCGAACTGGTTGGCGACAACCGCATCAACCGGCAGGATGATCGCGCAATTGGCCGCGTTGGCCTTCTCCATGATCCGCAGCGCGGTTGGAGCGAGGTCCTTTTCGGCGAGCGACTTGCCGACGGCGATGCCCTGCGCGTGCAGGAAGGTGTTGGCCATGCCGCCGCCGATCACCAGCGCGTCGACCTTGTTCACGAGGTTTTCCAGCAGGTCGATCTTGGTCGAGACCTTGGCGCCGCCGATGATCGCGATCACGGGCTTCGTTGGGGCTTCCAGCGCCTTGCCGAGCGCGTCGAGCTCGGCCTGCATGGTGCGGCCGGCATAGGCCGGCAGCTTGTGGCCGAGGCCTTCGGTCGAGGCGTGGGCGCGATGCGCGGCGGAGAAGGCGTCGTTGACCCAGATGTCGCCGAGCTTGGCCAGTTCAGCGACGAAGCCGGCGTCGTTCTTTTCCTCTTCCTTGTGGAAGCGGGTGTTCTCGAGACAGAGGATGTCGCCGTCCTTGAGGGCCGCAACCGCCTTGGCCGCCGCTTCGCCGATGCAATCCTCGGCGAAGGCGACCGGGCGCTTGATCACCTTGGACAGCGCCTCGGCGACCGGCTTCAGCGAGTCCTTGGGATCGCGGCCCTTGGGCCGGCCGAAATGGGCGAGCAGGATCACCTTGCCGCCCTTGTCGGAAATTTCGGTGATGGTGGGAGCAACGCGCTCGAGCCGCGTGGCGTCGGTGACGCGGCCGCCTTCCATGGGAACGTTGAGGTCGACGCGCAGCAGCACGCGCTGGCCCTTCACGTTGACGTCGTCGAGGGTGCGGAACGATTTGGTCATGAGCGTTTCCTGTGCGGCCGGACACAGCCATCCAGTGGACGGCGTCGCTTTCGCTTGCCGATGTCGCGGCCGTCAAGGTCGCGAATGCGGGGGCAAACACGCAGATGCCCGGCGCTGGGCCGGGCATCACGGTGGTCTATGTTCAGATCAGCTTGCCGATCGCGACGGCGGTGTCGGCCATGCGGTTCGAGAAACCCCACTCATTGTCGTACCAGGCCATCACACGCACCAGCGTGCCGTTCTGCACCTTGGTCTGGTCCATGTGGAAGGTGGCCGAGTGCGGATCGTGGTTGAAATCGATCGAGACGTTCGGCGCAGTGGTGAAGCCCAGGATGCCCTTGAGCTGCTGCTCGGAGGCGCGCTTCATCGCCTCGTTGATTTCCTTGGCGTCGGTGGCGCGCTTGGCGACGATCTTCAGGTCGATCACCGAGACGTTCGGGGTCGGCACGCGGATCGAGACGCCGTCGAGCTTGCCCTTCAGTTCCGGCAGCACCAGGCCGATGGCTTTCGCGGCACCGGTCGAGGTCGGGATCATCGACATCGCCGCGGCGCGACCGCGATAGAGATCCTTGTGCAGGGTGTCGAGCGTAGGCTGGTCGCCGGTATAGGCGTGGATCGTGGTCATGAAGCCGGTTTCGATGCCGACCGTCTCGTTCAACACCTTGGCAACTGGCGCCAGGCAGTTGGTGGTGCAGGAGCCGTTGGAGACGACAAGCTGATCCTTGTTCAGCGTGTCATGGTTGACGCCGTAGACGATCGTCGCATCGGCACCGTCGGCGGGCGCCGAGACCAGCACGCGCTTGGCGCCGGCGGCAAGATGCGCAGAGGCCTTGTCCTTGGCGGTGAAGATGCCGGTGCATTCCAGCGCGATGTCGACGCCGAGGGCCTTCCACGGCAGCTTGGACGGATCGCGCTCGGCCGAGACCTTGATCTTGTTGTCGCCGACGCTGATCGAATCGCCGTCGACGGTCACGGTGCCAGGAAAGCGGCCATGCACGGAATCGAAGCGCAGCAGGTGCGCGTTGGTCTCGACCGGACCGAGGTCGTTGATGCCGACCACCTCGATGTCCTTGCGGCCGGACTCGGCGATGGCGCGCAACACATTGCGGCCGATACGCCCAAACCCGTTGATCGCGACGCGGATTGCCATGCTGTGTCTCCTCTAAAAGCTGCTGCCGGCCCCGTGGGAGGTATCCCACGAGGGTTTTACGGCGGAACGCCCGGTTCAGCCGGACGCGAGCGGAAAAGATGGAGCTTTGGTAATCCTTTTTCGCGGCAAGCTCAACCTTCGACCGGCGGGTGTCTGGCCAGCGTCAGACGCGCTTCAGGGCAGCGTTAACGACGGCCTCTGCAGTAATGCCGAAATGCGGGAAAAGGTCCTTCGCCGGGGCGCTGGCGCCGAAACCGTGCATGCCAACGAATTCGCCGTCATGGCCGATCACGGCATCCCAACCCCAGCGCACCGCGGCCTCGATCGCGATCTTGACCGGGGCCTTGCCGATAACGGCGTTTTGCCGCTCGGCGGGCTGCGCCAGCAGCAATTCCAGCGACGGGACCGAGACGACCCGCGTCGCGATGCCGCGCCCGGCGAGCTGCTTCTGGGCCTCGACCGCGATCTGGACCTCGGAACCGGAGGCGAACAATGACACTTTTGCGTCGCCCTGCGCCGCGACCAGCTCGTAGGCGCCATGGCTGCACGGGTTGTCGTTCGGCGCAGTGGTGCGGAGCTGCGGCAGGTTCTGGCGGGTCAGTGCCAGCACGGTCGGTCCGTCGATCCGGTTGAGCGCCAGTTCCCAGCACTCGGCGGTCTCGACCGCGTCGCAGGGACGGAACACGCGCATGTTGGGCATCGCGCGCAGCGCGGAGAGATGCTCGACCGGCTGGTGCGTCGGGCCGTCCTCGCCGAGGCCGATCGAATCATGGGTCATCACATAGACCACGCCGGTGCCCATCAGCGCGGACAGCCGCATCGCACCGCGCGCATAGTCGGTGAACACCAGGAAGGTTGCGCCGTTCGGCGCGAAGCCGCCATGTAGGAAGATGCCGTTGAGGCACGCCGCCATGCCGTGCTCGCGGACGCCGTAATGGATGAAGCGGCCCTTCGGGGTCTTGGCGGCGAACGCAGTCGCCGACTTCGCCTTGTTGTTGTTGGAGCCGGTGAGGTCGGCGGAGCCGGCCACGAATTCCATCGGCATCGCGGCGGCGATCACTTCGATCGCGGCTTCCGACGACTTGCGGGTCGCGACGTTGAGCGGATTTTCCAGCAGCCCCTTCTTGAAGGCGCGCAGCCCCTTGGCGAGCGACTGCGGCCGCTCGTGACGGATCCGACGTTCGAACTCGGCGCGCTTGCGGTTGCCGAGCTGCGCGAACAGCTCGTCCCACGCCTTGTGCTCGGCGGCGCCGCGGGCACCCGCCTCGCGCCAGGCCTTCAGCACGTCGTCGGGCACAGAGAACGGCTCGAGCGAGATGCCGAGCTTCTCCTTGGCACCCTTGAGCTCGGCAGCGCCGAGCGCCTCGCCATGAGCTTTCGCGGTGCCGGCCCTGGTCGGCGCGCCGAAGCCGATCGTGGTCTTGCAGGCGATCATCGAAGGCTTGCTGGATTTCTGCGCACGGGTGATCGCGGCGGCAATCGCCTGCGGATCATGTCCGTCGATCAATTCGGCGGCCCAGCCGGCGGACTTGAAGCGCTTCACCTGGTCGACGGAATCGGAGATCGAGGTCGGACCGTCGATCGAGATGCCGTTGTCGTCGTACAGCACGATCATCTTGTTGAGGCGCCAATGGCCGGCCAGCGCGATCGCTTCCTGCGAGATGCCTTCCATCAGGTCGCCGTCGGAGGCGAGCACATAGGTGTGGTGGTTGACGATCTTCTTGCCGAACTCTGCGGCGAGCATCTTCTCGGCGAGCGCCATGCCGACCGCGGTCGCAATGCCCTGGCCGAGCGGGCCGGTGGTGGTCTCGATGCCCTTGGTGTGGAAGTTCTCCGGGTGTCCCGGCGTCAGCGATCCGAGCTGGCGGAAACGCTTGATCTGGTCGAGCGTCATGTCCTTGTTGCCGGTAAGGTACAGCAACGCATAGAGCAGCATCGAGCCATGGCCGGCCGAGAGGACGAAACGGTCGCGATCGGGCCATGCCGTGTCGGCGGCATCGAATTTCAGAAATTTGGTGAACAGAACGGTCGCGATGTCGGCGGCGCCCATCGGCAGGCCGGGATGGCCGGAATTCGCCTTCTCGACGGCGTCCATGGCAAGGCCACGGATCGCATTGGCCATACGGGTGTGATCGACCTGCGTCATGATGAAAAGTCCGCCTGGAATGAGGAGCTGAATGCTGGACGCATCGGGGCGGGCAGCCGCGATACGCGCGTGGATGGCCTTACGGGTTGGAGGGTGGATTAGCACCTCAATTCCGCAAGTCCAAGGCGATGAAACGCCCCAAAACGGGGAAAAGTCGCCCAAAATGGCCCAATTTCATTGAACGGTGCATAGTTTGGCGCCGCCGTTGCACTCGGCTCGCTTGCCACGTAAATTTCGTCCGCTAACCGCTTGCCGAACCGCCAGTTTTGCCGTGCGGCAGGCCTGTTTCCACCAGGCTACCCCAGCTGACCGACTTGAAGGGTCCACACCGCGTGTCATGAGTGATCGTCTCGCCAACGGGTCTGGCAATACCGAGGCACCGCTTGCCGATATCGATGCTGCGACAAAGCGGCTGATGGCAGCGCTCGATGCGTTGGAGAGCTCCGTGGAGCGGCGCCGCGAGGCTGACCGCGACGAGAACGAATTGGCGAGCCGGATCCAGGCGCTCGGCGCCGATCGCTCCAGGCTTGCCGACGAGCTCGACGGATCGCTGGTGAAGACGCGCAAGCTCGAGCGCGTCAATCGCGACATCGCGGAAAAGCTCGACGCGGCGATCGGTACCATTCGCGCCGTGCTCGATGGCGGAGAAGGCAGATGAGCCACATCAACGTCACCATCAACGGCCGGCAATACCGGATGGCCTGCGAGGAGGGCCAGGAGGTGCGGCTCCTGAAGCTCGCGGAAAATCTCCAGCAGCGCGTCGAATCGCTGCGCGGCAAGTTCGGCGAGATCGGCGATGCGCGGCTCACCGTGATGGCGGCGCTCACCGCCTGCGACGAGCTGGTCGATGCGGGCGCGCGCATCCGCAGCCTCGAGGAAGAAGTCGAGCAACTGCGCAATGCCCGCAGCGCCGCCACCGACCGCGCCCGCGCGACCCAGGCCGCGGTCTCCAATGCGCTCAACGCGGCCGCCGAGCGGATCGAGCGCACCACGCAGGTGCTCAACCGCACAATCGGCGGCGGCATCGCGATCGGCTGAAGTTCGCGGCAGCTTCACCCGCGGGGAGGACGTGCCGGACTAAAATGATCGGACGCCGCCGGATACGATCTATTTGCCTGCATCTGCCGACAGGCTGCGGCCGATGATCAGTTTGTGGATCTCGCTCGTTCCATCGAAGATCCGTAAAGCGCGAACGTGGCGATAGAGCCGTTCAACGACTTCACCCTTGCTGATCCCCATTGCACGGAAAATCTGAACGGCGCTGTCGATGATGCCATGGGTCGCTTCCGATGCGTAGAGCTTGGGACTGAATGAGTGGCGCATGGCGCGCTAGCGCTCCGGCCGCACCGCGACCCGATATGTCGACGTGATATGGGCGCAAGGGTCTGGTTCGCCGTCCGAAGTCAGCCAGCATTCGAGATAATGCAGGCGGCGGCCGCGGCGCACGATGCGCGCCTCCGCGATCAAATCCGAAGCCCTGGCTGGCCGCAGGAAGGTGATGTTGAAGGCTGCCATCACCGGGATCACGTTTGCTCCGAGGGCCGCCAGGACGCAGCCGTACATCGCGGTGTCGGCAAGGCCCATCACCATCGGTCCCGAAAACACGCCGCCGCTGCCGTCTTGCCACAACTCGGCTCCCATGAACGCCTGCTGATACGGAAGCCGGACGCGGATCGCGTTCGGTCCGACGCTCTCAACGATCTCGCCGTGGTGGTCGATGCTCGGCAGGTTTCGGATGATCGCCCGCCGCACTTGCTCGGCATCCAGCAGAGGCTCAATGGAGCGTGCCGTCTCGTGTTCACGCATGGTGCTCTCCGGGAGAGATTCTGAACTGCGTCTGGCGTCGGAAGTGCTTGGGGCCGCAGCGTCGACATGCGCTTGCCCAAGCTGAATAACAGTGTTATTTGTTGGAAACGATGTTACAGAACCGGCAACGAGTCAATGTCTGCCGCTGCGCAAACCTATCAGCAGACCCTCGACCTTCATCGTCGTCGCGTGATCGTTGACGCCGCGCGGCGTGTATTTGAGGCCACCGGCCTCGAGGGCGCGTCGATCAGGGCGATCGCGCAAATGGCCGGGTGCACGACAGGCGCGATCTACCCGCTGTTTCGATCGAAGGAGGAAGTATTCGCGGCGGTGCTGGGTGAATCGCTGTTGGCAGTCACTGAAGAAGTCAGGGCCGCGATGGACGGCATCGCTGTTCCCGCGAAATCCCTTCGACGGGGGACCCTTGCAATATACAAATATTACGACGCGCATCCGTCCGAGCTGACGCTGTCGCTCGTGCTGTTCAATGGGGACCGCAAGAAGAAGCTCGGGTCCGGCCTGGATGAGGCCCTCAAGCGGCAACTGGACACTCTGCTCGCTCTGCTCGCGGAGCAGGTTCGCAAGGCCACGGCGAAGCCGTTTCTGCCGATGGTCCGCATCGAGGCCACCGCGCTTATCACGCATCTGGTCGGGTTGCTCGTGCTCAAGCACGGGGGAAGGATCGACGTGCTTGGCAACAACGCGCCGGTTCTGCTGGCGCACTACACGAGGAATATGGTTGCGCGGCTGAGCGGCGGAGGCTGATTGAAGCGCCAGTTCGGTCGGCGATCAGGCGGCGGGGCCTGCTTGGGTCGCCCGCTTCGTCGGGCGCCGTGACGGAGCGCACGCCAAGCACCGGATATTTTGCACTCCGGCGGAAGCCGAGCACGGCGCCGGCGCTCTGATTTGCGGAAGTCCGCCCCTTGCCGCTGGCGGAACCGGCACTTCGTCGCTACATTGGCCCCGCGAAGCTGCGTCGTGCGTCAGGAGCCATATATCCCCGGGGCCTTATCGATCCTTTAGGGAACTGTCCCTGGCCGGGTCCGTGGACCCGGACATATGGTGCCCACCTACTTTCGTAGGGAACTCCGGGATCGAGCGCTCCAACGGCCTCTGCGGCTTCGCACTGATTTTTGCTGTTGCCTTGTCGTCGCGCTGCGGCGGTTTGAATGTGCAGTTTCCCCGCAATGGGTCTCGTCATCGGCTCGCCCGCTGGCAGGCTCCTCGCGGGGTGTCCAGTGCGCCGCGGCCTGGTCAAACGAATGCTAGCGTTTCTGGAGTGCCGGCTCGTTCGCGTTTTGCGGACGATGACAGCGGAAGATGGATCATGCACGCAGCTCCATCGAAGGCCGAGCTTCGGGCGCTTGCCCTCGCCAAGCGCGACGCGCTGAGCGATGAGCAGCGCGCGACGGCTGCCGAGGCGCTTGCCAAGCGCGGCGCGCCGTTCGAGATCACGCAGGGCATGATCATATCGGGCTATGCTGCGATCCGCAGCGAACTCGATCCGGCGCCGCTGATGAAGAAGCTTGCCGAAAAGGGTGCGCGGCTTGCGCTGCCATGCATCAATGCGCGCGGCCAGTCGCTGACCTTCCGCAGCTGGTCGCCGCAGGACCGGCTGATGCTCGGGCCGCTCGGCATTCCCGAGCCGTCGCCGGCCGCCGCCGAGGTGCATCCCGACGTGATGCTGGTGCCGCTCGCGGCATTCGATAAGCTCGGCCACCGCATCGGCTATGGCGCCGGCTATTACGACTATACCTTTGCACATCTGCGCAAGGCCAAGCATGTGATCGGGGTGGGGGTCGCCTTTGCTGCACAGGAAACCAAGGCCATTCCGGCGCTGTCGCACGACGTCCCGCTCGATTATGTGCTAACGGAGCGCAAGACGTTCGATTTCCGGAGTAGCTAGCCTTGCGTATTCTCTTCGTTGGTGACGTCGTCGGCAGGACCGGCCGCACCGCCATATCCGACCATCTTCCCGGCATGATCAGAGACTGGTCGCTCGATCTCGTCGTCGTCAACGGCGAGAACGCCGCCGGCGGCTTCGGCATCACCGAGGCGATCTATCAGGAGCTGCTCGACGCCGGCGCCGATGCGATCACGCTCGGCAACCACGCCTGGAATCAGAAGGAAGCGCTGGTCTTCATCGAGCGCGCGCCGCGCCTGATCCGGCCGCTGAATTTCCCGCGCCATTCGCCGGGACGCGGCGCCACGCTGGTCGACACCAAGAGCGGCAAGCGCGCGCTGATCATCAACGCGATCGGCCGCGTCTTCATGGAGCCGTCCTCGAACGATCCGTTCAGCGCGATCGAGCGCGAGCTCGAAGCCTGCCCGTTGCGCGAGGGCTGTGACGCCATCGTGCTCGATTTCCATGCCGAGGCGACCAGCGAGAAGCAGGGCGTCGGCTTCTTCTGCGACGGCCGCGTCAGCCTCGTGGTCGGGACCCACACCCATGTGCCGACCGCGGATCATCAGGTGCTGCCCGGCGGCACCGCCTATATGAGCGATGCCGGCATGACCGGCGACTATGATTCGGTGATCGGCATGCAGAAGGAGGAGCCGCTGCAGCGCTTCCTCACCGGCATTCCCTCCGGCCGTTTCGAGCCGGCCGGCGGCGTTGCGACGCTGAGCGGCGTCGCGGTCGAGACCGACGATGCGACCGGGCTTGCGGTGAAGGTTGCGCCGGTGCGCGCCGGCGGGCGGCTCGAGCCCGCTGTGCCGCCGTTCTGGACGTAGCGCCCGTAGCCCGGATGGAGCCAACGGGTCGCGCGAACGTGCGCCCGATGACAGGCTCCGCGAAATCCGGGGTCCCTCGCAAGTTGAGAGGCTGTACCCGGATTGCGCTTGGCTCCATCCGGGCTACGGGGCTATTTCGGAATAATGGAAAAATACCTCTGAGTTGCCCGACGTGTCAAGTGCAGTGTCGAGCGCCGGCAGCCGCCGGCTACTTTGCATGGGGTTGTTTTCAATATTTTGGCAGTACACCCCGCCGTCCCGGCGAGGGGCTGGCCTAGCTCTGCCGGAAACCCATCCGGAACGCGCCCCAGTGCCGGCCGCCGACGAAGATCGGCGATGACAGGTCCTTCATCAGCACGAAATTGCCGCCGCCCATGTCGCGGCGATAGGTCTGCAGCAGGAACGGCTTGATATTGGCCGCGACCTTGCTTACCGCGCGGTCGTTGAACAGCCGGCGGTTGCGGCAGTTGGCGTTATTCCACACCGGGTCCGGTCCCTGCGGCAGCCGGTAGTTCGGATTGTGGGTCGGCAGATAGCCGCTCCGCGCCCAGGCGACGCAGAACACGATGCGCGGATCGGTCTTCTGGATCGGATCCTGGATCGCGGGCAGCACGCGGTCGGTGAAGCTGACATAGTCGGTGAGATACTGCTTCGGATTGGTGCCCGCGATCTCGCGATAATTCTCGTCCATCAATTGCGCGAGCGTGATCTCGCCGCGCGCGATCGCATGCTCGAACAGCTCTGAGATCTGTTTCGCTGTGTCGATCACAACGCGGATCAGCGGCGCATCGCTGGTCTCGACGCCGCTGTCGGCGATGGTCACGATCAGGCTCTCGGAGAGCTCGAGCAGCTTCGCGACGCGGCCGTCGGCGTGCTTGAGGTCGCGCGAGGAGAGATCGACGCCCTTGGCGAGCTCGTTCAGCTCCGCGATCACGGTGTCGCAATGACCGAGATTGGAGGTCGCGGCGCGCGCCACGCTGCCGATCTCGGCGCCGACGGATGAAAATCCCTCCTGCACGCGCATGATGATGCTAGATATCTGCTGGGCGCCTTCGCCGGCGCTCTTGGCGCGCAGCGAGGCATCACTGCTCTCGCCGATCAGGCTGCCGATCTGGCCGTCGAGATCGCGCACGGTGTCGGAAATCTGATGGGTTGCCTGGCGGGTCGCCTCGGCAAGGTTCTTCACCTCGCTCGCGACCACGGCAAAGCCGCGGCCGGCGTTGCCGGCGCGCGCGGCCTCGATCGTGGCGTTGAGCGCCAGCAGATTGGTCTGCTTGGCGATCGCCTCGATCGAACCGGAGACCTTGGCGACCTGGCTCAGCGCGGAGCCGACCGCGGCGAGCCGCGCCTCGATCCGTCCGACCGCTGCGACGAGTTCCGCGATATGGCTGACCGCCGTCTCGACCACGTTGCGCGATTCGGCGATCTGGCCGACCGCGGCGGATACGGTCGTCTGCACCGCCTGCGATGCGTTGGCGATGTCGTGATTGGCCGAGACCATAATCTCGGCGGTCTCCTGCAGATGATGGAACCGGTCCGACTGGCTGCTGACGCGGTTCGCAACCTCCTGGACATTGCCGGCGATGTCGGCAAGCTCGACCCCGAGGCCGCCGATGCGGTCGGCGAGCTGGTCGACCAGCCGTTCGGCCAGCGTCCGGTCCGATGACGTATCCAGCACTGCAAGCTGCGCCGCCGACATATCGCGTTTCCTCCGTTACAGCAGCCCATCATGCCGCTGCGGCATTCCCCATTCCGATCTAAAGCGTGATTCGCGCAGGCGGTCTTGCCTGAGCGTGCACTGCGTAGCCCGGATGCAGCACAGCGAAATCCGGATCCCTGCCCGTGGAAGCGCGTGTCCCGGATTGCGCTTCGCTCCATCCGGGCTACGAAACCATCAAAGCTTGTAGGCGGTGCGGAAGGCGCCCCAGTGCCTGCCGCGCACGCGGATCGGCACGTCGATCTCGCGCATCATCACGGTGCTGCCGTTGCCCATGTCGCGCGCATAGCTCTGGACCAGATAGGCGCGCTCATTGTGCGCGGCGGCGAGGCCCGCTGGATCGTTGAAGATGCGACGGTTGCGGCAATTGGCGGTGTTGTAGCCGACGTCGCCCAGCCGCTGCGGCTGCGAGTAGATCTTGTTGTGGACCGGCAGATAGCCGTTCCGGTCGACCGTCGCGCAGAACGCCAGGCGCGTGTCCTTGGCGAGGAACGCCTCGAGCAGAGCGGGCAGCGCGCGATCCGCCCAGTCCAGCATTTTGGTGCGGTACTGCACCGGGTTGGTGTCCGGTATCGCGACATAGTCGGTGTCGAACATGTCAGCGATCGTGATCGCGCCGCTTGCCAGTCCGTTCTCGAAGAGCCTGCTCAGCGCGTTGCCGGCTTCCATCGCGCGGGTGACGAGTTCGGCGTTCTCCTCGTGGATCGCCCACATCCGGTCTTCGATCTTCTCGCGCAGCGCGATGGACGCCGCCTCGAAGCGCGCCTGGCTGCCTGCCTTGGAGCGGTCCGCGATCCTGATCCGGCACGAGCCGATGTCCTGCAAGGTCGCGGTCAGGGTCTCATGGGCCGGCAGCTTCTCGGCGTCCGGCCCGCCGATCAGGATGCCGTCCATCGCGATCTCATAGACCGGCGCGGTGACCATGCCGCGCGCGGTCGTGATCTCGATCTTGAGGCTGCAGGGCAGGCGCTCGTTCTTGCGCGGATCGCCGCGTTCGTCCTGGCGCAGCAGCACCGCACAGCGCGCCTTCAGCTTCTGAGCGAAGGCGGTCACCGCCTTGCCGGCCTTCGCGACATTGTCGCCATGGGCGGCGGCTTCGCGCGTTGCCGAATCAATCTCGCCGGCGCTGGTGCCGACCGAGACGATGAAGTGGGAGGCGGAGGCCGCGTTCTGGCCCATCTCGCCGGTGATCTGGTTCTGCTCGGCGACCGCGCCGTTGACGTTCTCGAACACCGGGCGGATCTTTTCGATCGCCTGCGAGATGCGGTGGACGGCATCCGCCGATCCAGTGGCGTCCTTCTGCAGCGCCTCGATCTTCCTTGTGATCTCTTCGGTTGCGCTCTGGGTCTGCACTGCCAGCGCCTTGACCTCGGTGGCGACCACCGCAAAGCCCTTGCCGGCGGCGCCGGCACGCGCCGCTTCAATGGTCGAGTTGAGCGCCAGCAGCGTGGTCTGCCGCGCGATCTGCGCGATCAGATTGACGACATTGCCGATCGCGGCCGAGGATTCGCGCAGGCGATCGACATTGGCGGTGGCCTCGCGCGCCGCGGCCGCGGCATCGTCGGCGAGCTGGCTGGCGCTCCGCACTTGCGCGCCGATCCCTTCGGCGGAATGGGTGAAGCGATCGGCGGCTTCGGAGAACGTCGTCGCGGTGCTCTGCGCATCGCTGCTGCGGCCGGTCAGCGCATCGGTGCGGGCGCGGATGGTGGCGAGCTTGGCTGCCGTCGCCTCGGCGCCGTCGGCCACCGAGCCCGCGGCACGCTCAAGCTGGCGGATCATCGCACCGAGCTCGAGTTCCAGCAGTTCCAGGATTTCCTTCGACGAATCCTTGGCCGAATCAGTCTCGGTCGAGACGTCAGCCGCGGTTGGAACCTGTGGCGCGGCGGCAGGCGCAGCCGGCTCCGGCACTTGCTTTCGAAACAATCCGAACGCCATGGGGGCTCTTTGGGGCTGTGGGAAGTTGCCTTGGAAAGTTGCGGCGGGACGGGGTGATCCTCGCATCCGGGCATGAAGTCATGGTTAACAAGTGCCTCATATTCCGGCTTGCGGTAGTATTCCCGGGCTGGACGGCCCCTGCCGACCTTTGATTTTGACCGCCAGGGGCCTATAAGGCCGCGTTTTCCACCCCTGTTCAGACCCTACGCTCGAAGAGACGTCGCATGGCCGGCCATTCCCAATTCAAGAACATCATGCACCGCAAGGGCCGGCAGGATGCCCAGAAGTCGAAGCTTTTCGGCAAGCTGGCCCGCGAAATCACCGTGGCGGCCAAGCTCGGCACCCCGGACCCGGCGATGAATCCGCGGCTGCGCGCCGCCGTGGTCGCCGCCCGCGCCGAGAACATGCCCAAGGACAATATCGACCGCGCCATCAAGAAGGCCCTGGGCAGTGAGGGCGAGAACTATGACGAGATCCGCTACGAGGGCTATGGCCCCGGCGGCGTCGCCGTCATCGTCGAGGCGCTGACCGACAACCGCAACCGTGCCGCCTCCGACATCCGCTCCTTCTTCACCAAGTCGGGCGGCAATCTCGGCGAAACCGGCTCGGTCGCCTTCATGTTCGATCACACCGGCATCATCGAATACGACGCCAAGGTCGCCTCCGACGACGCGATGCTGGACGCCGCGATCGAGGCCGGCGCCGATGACGTGGTCTCCAGCGAGGCCGGCCACGAGGTCTATGCCTCGCAGGAGACCTTCCGCGAAGTCGCCAAGGCGCTGGAAGCGAAGTTCGGCGAGCCGCGCAAGGCGGCGCTGACCTGGAAGCCGCAGAACACCGTCGCGGTCGACGACGAGACCGGCGAAAAGCTGTTGAAGCTGATGGACCTGCTCAACGAGCACGACGACGTGCAGAACGTGTACGCCAATTTCGAGGTGTCCGACGCGCTGCTCGCGAAGATGGGCGGCTGACGCGGCTTGCGCGGCCGTCATTGCCGGGCTTGACCCGGCAATCCATCAAAAGCAAAAGCGCTTTCTTAATCGATGGATGCGCGGGTCAAGCCCGCGCATGACGACTGTAGGTGTTGTGCTTTCCCGGGTATGACTGCTCCGTTTGTGTTTCGTTCTCCCGGCACAGGCGGTATCACTTCCCCATGACATCGCAGCCGATTCGCTCTCCCGTCCGCATCATCGGTATCGATCCGGGTCTCCGCCGCACCGGCTGGGGTGTGATCGAGACCGAAGGCAACCGCCTGGTCTATATCGGCTGCGGTTCGGTCGAGCCGCCGGACGATCTGCCGCTGGCGAGCCGGCTGCTCGCGATCCATGAGGGGCTGGCCGCCGTGCTCGGCGACTACAGACCGGCGGAGGCCGCGGTCGAGCAGACCTTCGTCAACAAGGACGGCGTCGCCACGCTGAAGCTCGGCCAGGCCCGCGGCGTCGCCATGCTGGCGCCCGCAATGTTCGGTATCTCGGTCGCCGAATACGCGCCGAACCAGGTCAAGAAGACCGTGGTCGGCGCCGGTCATGCCGAGAAGAACCAGATCCAGGTGATGCTGAAGATCCTGTTGCCGAAAGCCGAACCGCCGTCTGCGGATGCCGCCGACGCGCTCGCGGTCGCGATCACCCACGCCCATCACCGCCAGAGCGCCGCGCTCCGCCTCAGGGTGGCGAACCTATGATCGGCAAGCTCAAGGGCCTGATCGATTCCTATGGCGAGGATTACGTGATCCTCGACGTCGGCGGCGTCGGCTATCAGGTGCATTGTGCCAGCCGCACGCTGCAGGCATTGCCGTCGCCGGGCGGCGCGGCCGTACTCTCGATCGAGACCTATGTCCGCGAGGACCAGATCAAGCTGTTCGGTTTTCGTAGCGATCTCGAGCGCGAATGGTTTCGCCTGCTGCAGACCGTGCAGGGCGTCGGTGCCAAGGTCGCGCTCGCGGTGCTCGGCACGCTGCCGCCGACCGATCTCGCCAACGCCATCGCGCTGCGCGACAAGGCGGCGGTGGCGCGCACGCCCGGCGTCGGACCGAAGGTCGCCGAGCGCATCGTCAGCGAATTGAAGGACAAGGCGCCGGGCTTTGCCGATGTCGATCCGGCGGTGGTGCAGCTGTCCGGCGCGATCGACAACAACCGCGCGCCGCGTCCGGTCACGGACGCGATCTCCGCGCTGGTCAATCTCGGCTATGGCCAGCCGCAGGCCGCCGCCGCGATCGCCGCCGCCTCGCGCAGCGCCGGTGAGAGCGCCGAGACCGCGCAGCTGATCCGGCTCGGCCTGAAGGAATTGTCGAAGTGAACACGCCCTCGCGCATCGTCACGCCCGAACGCCGCTCCGACGATGTCGGCGACACCGCGCTGCGTCCGCAATCGCTGACGGAGTTCGTCGGCCAGGCCCAGGCGCGCAAGAATCTCTCGATCTTCATCGATGCCGCGAAGAAGCGCGGCGAGGCGCTCGATCACGTGCTGTTCGTTGGTCCGCCGGGCCTCGGCAAGACCACGCTGGCACAGATCGTCGCGCGCGAGCTCGGTGTCGGCTTCCGTGCCACTTCCGGTCCCGTGATCGCGAAGGCCGGCGACCTCGCGGCGCTGCTCACCAATCTGGAAGAGCGCGACGTGCTGTTCATCGACGAGATCCATCGCCTGAGCCCGGCGGTCGAGGAAGTGCTCTATCCCGCGATGGAGGATTTCCAGCTCGATTTGATCATCGGCGAAGGCCCTGCGGCGCGCTCGGTGAAGATCGAGCTGTCTAAATTTACTCTCGTCGGCGCGACGACGCGCGCGGGCCTGCTCACCAATCCCTTGCGCGACCGCTTCGGCATTCCGATCCGGCTCAATTTCTACACCGTGGAAGAGCTGGAGAAGATCGTCACCCGCGGTGCCCGCGTGCTCAACATCGGCATGAGCCCCGACGGCGCCAACGAGATCGCGCGCCGCGCCCGCGGCACGCCGCGCATCGCCGGCCGCCTGCTGCGCCGGGTGCGCGACTTTGCCTCCGCCGCGGATGCCGACGCCATCGATCGCGGCATCGCCGACCGTGCGCTCAGCGCGCTCGAGGTCGACAGCGCCGGGCTCGATGCGATGGATCGGCGCTATCTCACCACCATCGCCTTGAACTATGGCGGCGGTCCGGTCGGCGTCGAGACCATGGCGGCGGCGCTGTCGGAGCCGCGCGATGCGATCGAGGACATCATCGAGCCCTATCTGATCCAGTGCGGCTATCTGCAGCGCACCCCGCGCGGAAGACTGCTGACTTCGCATGCCTTCCGCCATCTCGGCCTCGCCGAGCCGAACCGCGATCCCTCGCAGTTCGGCCTGTTCGGCGGCAATGGCGACGACGACTAAAGCATGATCCGGAAAAGTGCGAAGCGGTTTTTCGGAGGAGATCATGCTCAAACAAAAGGCCTCGCTCTCGAAGACGTGAAAAGTCGTGTTGACGCAGCGCATCGCGCTGCGCGGTAACCTTCCCCGCTAACCATTGCGACGTCTCTGCAGGCCGTCTGCACAAACGCGGCCCAATTTCGCTTCAATAAGAGGCCTATGATCGTGTGGAGCGTTTTCAAGCGAAGTGGATACCGGTTCGCATCAAGAAAACGCGACCAAACAAGGAATTAAGTGCATGATCCGATTCAATCGGATCATGCACTAGGCATCACCGATCAAACGTCCATGATCTCACGTCGACATTTTCTGCGCACCGCCGCCGGATTGACCGCCGCCACCGCTTCGACCGCGGCCTATGGCCTGAGCGAACCGGTCGTCCGTCTCACGCTGACGCGCTACGATCTGTCGCCGCGGCAATGGCCTGCGGATTTTCCGCTCAAGATCGCCGCGATTGCCGACATTCACGCCTGTGATCCCTGGATGTCGCTCGATCGCATCGCAGAGATCGTCGAGCGGACCAACGCGCTGAACCCCGACATCATCGTGCTGCTCGGTGACTATGTCGCGGGGCTGCGCCACGTCACCCGCTTCATTCCGGCCTCGGAATGGGCTGCAGTGCTCAAGGACCTGAAGGCGCCGCTCGGCGTGCATGCCGTGCTCGGCAATCACGATTATTGGGAAGACAAAACGGTGCAGCGCCTGGGGCAGGGCACTCCCGTCGCGCGCCGTGCGCTGGAGCGCGCCGGCATTCCGGTCTACGAGAACGATGCGGTGCGGCTCGTCAAGGATGGCCGTCCGTTCTGGCTCGCCGGTCTCGGCGACCAGCTCGCCTATCTGCCGGCGCGGCGCTATCGCGAGGTCCGGCGCATCGGCGTCGACGATCTCAACGCGACGCTTGCAAAAGTCACCGACGACGCGCCGGTGATCCTGCTCGCGCACGAGCCCGACGTCGCGCTCCGCGTGCCCTCGCGCGTCGCGCTGCAGCTGTCCGGCCACACCCATGGCGGCCAGATCCGGCTGCTCGGCTGGTCGCCGGCGGTGCCGGTGAAGCACGGCATGCGGCTCGCCTATGGCCACATCAAGCTGAAATGCGACGTCGTCGTTTCCGGCGGTCTCGGCTGCAGCATCATGCCGTTCCGCCTCGGCGTGCCGCCCGAGATCGTGCAGGTTACGCTCGGCGCAAAGGGGCCGGTGGTGTCCTGACCGTCCAGGCCGTGTACTCATAAGGGCGCGGACGTTGGCGTTTGGGGATCAGGCTGCATGGGGAATTCCTTGAAACGCGGCATCCTTTTGCGAGGTAGGCACGTTCGTCACCACAAACGGGTGTCGTGCACCCATGCCGACCTCGGCGCGTGACAACAGCCGCCCGCTCCTGTAAAAACATTAAGCCCCGATGCCGCGGGAAGGAGGTGCCCTGTGAAACGCAGGATGACAGCCGTCCTGCTGGCGGATGTCGTTGGCTACAGTCGGCTCATGTCGACCGACGAGGACGCCACCCACGTAATGCTGTCCGAATGTTTCGGCGGCTTGATCGAACCCAAAATTTCCGAGCATGGTGGTCGCCTGATCCGATCCAGCGGCGATGGATTACTTGTCGAATTCGACAGCGCTCTGGATGCCGTACGTTGCGGTATCGAAATTCAGCAGGAATTGAACCAGCGCAATGCCGGTGCCGCCCCCGAGCGCCGCTTCCAAATGCGCATCGGCGTAAATGCCGGTGACGTCATTTTTGACGAGCGCGATATCTACGGAAACAGCGTCAATATTGCAGCTCGGCTGGAGACTCTCGCCGAGCCAGGCGAGCTATTTGTTACCAATACCGTTCGCGATCAGCTCCTGGGTCATCCGGAACTCGCATTTGAGGACAGGGGCCGTCATCGGCTCAAGAACATCGACCCTCCGATTCAGGTCTATCGGGTTACGCGGGCCGAGGAGCAAAACAAATCCCTCCTGGGGCGAATGCGCCTTGCCGCGCGCCGAGCTATCGCGCTTCCTCCGATGCGTCGTTCGGTGGCCGCAGCATTTGCAGTCCTATTAGCCATCGCGATGTTTGTAGGCACAGTGCCGTTTTGGCATGGCCAAAAAGCGCAGTCTGCTCAAGCTTCCATCATGGTCATGCCGTTTCGCAGCATGAGCAATGATCCGCAGGAGGGCTATTTCGCCGACGCGGTCACCGATGATCTAACCACGGACCTCTCCCGCTTGACAGATACTGTGGTGATTGCGCGTGCGACGGCTTTCACTTACAAGGGGAAAGATATTGACCCTCGACAGATCGGACTGGACTGCGACGTTCGATATCTCTTGGAAGGCAGCATCCGGAAAATCGGTACCAAGGTGCAAGCTAACGCGCATCTGGTAGATGCGCGCTCCGCCAGAGCTATTTGGGCGGATCAATTTGATACTGATGTTACAGACCTTTTCGAATTGCAAGAAGTTGTAACGGGTCGAATCGCCTCGTCACTCGGACTTCAACTGGTCAAGGCCGAGAGTCGTCGACGTGATCGGTCGGGAGATTCCAATGCGATTGATATGAGGTTACGTGCCATGGCCATTCTCATTGACTCGGTTACTCCACAGCACAATCTTATCGCACGCAAGTATCTTCAAGATTCTCTGCAGCTCAGCCCGCAATCGGCCATCGCCTGGAGCCAACTGGCAGATGTCTTGATGCGTGACTATTTGAATCGCTGGAACGAAGCTGCTGGAACAGATTCCAACGCACGCATTGAGCTGCTCAACCAGGCCGAGCATGCGTTGCAACAGGCATTCAGTCTCGATCCGACCATTGCTCTGACCCATATGGATGATGGCTTTATTCGCCGCGCGAAGGGGGATCATCAAGGAGCTCTGGACGCTTTCGAACGGGCGCTTGCTCTCGATCCCAATCTTGCCCTCGCATATGCTCAGAAAGCCAATCAACTTGTCCTGACGGGACGTCCCAAGGAAGCGCCTCCGCTGGTGTTGAAGGCGATCAGACTCAGTCCCCGCGATCCTGCCAGGAGTGTATTTTCCTGGGTCCTGGGGCGCGCGTACTTCGCGATGGGAAACTACGACGACGCAATTGTCTGGCTTCGAAGAGCGGTTGAGGAGAGACGCACGGTTTGGTTCAGTCGGGCGCATTTGGTGAGCGCATTTGCGCTGGCCGGAAAGCAAACCGAAGCGGTCGACGCGTTGAATGATTTCAACGGCGCACTGCCGGGTTACACACTGGCGCGCATCCACGACATCTATTCCCAGGAAATTCCAAATCAGCATCTAGCGTTTCAGAGTACATTAAATGAACTCTTCAAGGGATTGCAGCAGGCGGGGATGAAATAATCGCAGTCGATCGACAAGGTCGGCTCATGGGTATTCATTCCGCTCGCGGCGCTACGAGCGCCGTGCAGCGCAGCACACGAGGGATGATTGCGGATAGGGTGCCGGGCTGACATCTCTGCATGTGGTCGCTGGTGCGGTGCTCCGCCGTATCAAGCCTGTACGCTCAGCTCGAATTTGAGGATTTGATCAGCCGGTATCAGGAGACATTCAATGCTTCAGATATCATGTCGGAAACTTTGCACTGTCGTGTCAGTTGGGGCCTTGTGGGCAGTGTTCGCTTCGGCGCAACCAATCTCGTCGCCAGTGCATACGAAGACTCTCATCGCGGTGATGCATTCCGATCTGCGCATCCTCGACCCGACCTTCACCGGCGCGTATATCACGCGCGATCACGGCTACATGATCTTTGACACTTTGCTCGCCACCGACTCCGACTTCAAGATCCGGCCTCAGATGGCGGATTGGAAGGTCTCCGACGACAAGCTCACCTACACCTTTACCCTCCGCGACGGACTGAAATGGCATGATGGCAGCCCGGTCACTGCGGAAGATTGCGTTGCGTCGCTCAAGCGCTGGAGCAAGAACGAGACCATGGGCCAGACGCTGATGGACTTCACGGCCAGCATTGAGGCCACTGACGACAGAACCATCACGCTGAAACTGAAAGAGCCTTACGGGCTAGTGCTGGAATCGATTGGAAAACCTTCATCGATTGTTCCGTTTATGATGCCCAAGCGTCTGGCCGAAACGCCGCCGGGCCAGCAAATCAAGGAGCAGGTTGGCTCCGGTCCCTTCAAGTTCGTTCAGTCCGAATTCCAGCCTGGCGTAAAGGCCGTCTACGAGAAAAACACGGACTACGTGCCGCGTAAGGAGCCGCCGAACTGGACGTCGGGCGGTAAGGTCGTGATGGTCGATCGGGTCGAATGGATCCGGATGCCGGATGCACAGACCGCCGTGAACGCGCTGCAATCCGGCGACATCGACTTCATGGAGAATGTCCCCTTCGATCTCGTGACGAAGTTGGCAGCCAACAAGGACTTGAAGCTTGAGACCCTGGACAAGCATGGCTTCCAGATCGTCGGACGCATGAATTTTCTTTACCCGCCGTTCGATAACGTCCTGGTGCGCCGCGCGGCGTTGCTGGCGCTGAACCAGAAGGATGTGCTGGACGCACTGGTCGGTAATTCAGAATACTACCGGGTGTGTGGCGCGGTTTTCGGTTGTGATACGCCGCTGGCCACCGACGCAGGCTCGGAATCGCTGGTGAAAGGCAATGGCATCGCACAAGCGGCGAAGCTGCTTGCGGAGTCCGGCTACGACGGCACGCCTGTTGTGATCATGGCGCCCGGCGACGTCCTGGTTTTCAAGGCACAACCGATCGTCGCGGCGCAACTGCTGCGTAGGGCTGGTTTCAACGTGGATCTGCAGGCGACCGATTGGCAAACAGTGGTCTCCCGTCGCGCCAGCCAGAAGCCGCCCAAAGAGGGTGGTTGGAACCTGTTTTTCACCAACTTCATCATTGCCGATGTGGTGGACCCTGTCGTCAACATATTGGTCAACGGTCGTGGCAGGAACGGTGGTTGGTTTGGTTGGCCGGAATCGGCCCGGCTCGAAGCGCTGAAAGACCAGTTCGTGCGTGCATCCACGCCGGCCGAGCAGCAGAAGATCGCCGCAGATATCCAGGCGGTCGTCTATGACCAGGTGATCTATGTCCCCCTCGGGCAATGGCGCGGGGTCAGCGCGTGGCGAAAATCGCTCTCAGGCGTGCTCGACGGCCCTGCCACGCCGATCTTCTGGAACATCGACAAGTCGGAGTGAAGCGCGAATCTCATGGTTCATTCTTCGTTGTGCGATCAGGCAATTGAAGTGAGCTGTGGCCGTCGTTACGTGGGCGGTTGATCGAGGGCTGCATTGCATTCTATCTGGTGGGATGGATCGGATCGTGATCGTTCGCGTTCTCGACGGCCGCAGGGATATCGAGCGAGAGTTTTCTAAATGACCTTACCCCATATCGACGGCGCGATCCGCGATGGCCGACACCACATGCAGGTCCGTGTCTATTACGAAGACACCGATTTTTCCGGCATCGTCTACCACGCCAATTATCTGCGCTTCATGGAGCGCGGCCGCACCAATCATCTCCGATTGATGGGCGCCGAACAGAACGCGCTGTTCGAGGAGGCGCAGGAGGAGACCGGCGGCTTCGCCTTTGTGGTGCGCTCGATGTCGCTGGACTTCCTGAAGCCCGCGCGGATGGACGACATGCTCGACGTCGTGACCTGGCCAATTGCGGTGAAGGGCGCCTCCATCATGCTCGCGCAGGAGGTCAGGCGCGGCGATGACGTGCTTGTGAAGGCGCAGGTGCGCGTCGCCTTCGTCAGTCAGGGCCGGGCGCAGCCGATTCCGAAGTCCATTCGCGCGCTAATGAAGGCCGATCTGGCTTAACTATTGGCCGATAGGAAACGCCCCATCGACTCTGCGCGGCACGGCGATAGATTTGCGCGTGACAAAACAACCGCGAGGGATCGCCGATGTCACGCCCGCCGCTGCCGCCCTTCACCCGCGAGACCGCCGCGCAGAAAGCGCGCATGGCGGAAGATGCCTGGAATTCCCGCGACCCGGTTCGGGTTGCCGGCGCCTATACCGAGGACAGCCGCTGGCGTAACCGATCCGAGGTATTTCAGGGCCGCGAGGCGATCGTGGCCTTCCTGACCCGCAAATGGGAAAAGGAGCTGGAGTATCGCCTGATCAAGGATCTCTGGGCGTTCGACGGCAACCGCATCGCGGTGCGCTTCCAGTACGAGTGGCACGATGCCGCCGGCAACTGGTTTCGCTCCTACGGCAACGAGCAGTGGGAGTTCGACGAGCACGGCCTGATGCGCCGCCGCGAGGCCTCGATCAACGATATCGCGATTGCGGAGAAAGATCGCCGCTTCCACTGGCCCGCGCCGGGCCCGCGTCCGGCCGACGTACCGGGGCTGGGGGATAGTCCGTTCTAGTTGTCGTCCCGGCCTTCGCCGGGACGACGGATAGTAAGAGACCGGCTTACGCCGCCGCCTTGTGCCGCGCGATCTCGGCCTTGTAGAGCTCGAACTCCTCCGCGACCGCCTTGGCGACCGACGGCCGGGAGCGCAGGCGTTCGTAATAGGCCTTCAGCGCCGGCCACTTGGCGAGCTCGATCGGGGGCGTCGCCATGGTCCAGTTGATGACAGTGACGAGATAGGCGTCGGCGACGCTGAAATGATCGAGCAAATATTCGCGTCCCCTCAGGTGATCCTCGACATAGTCGAGCCGCGACACGTACTTCTCCAGCGCATAGGCCTTGGCTTCCGGCGGCGCCTTCTTGTCGAGCAGCGGCAGGAACAGGCCCTTGTGCAGTTCGGTGCCGATGAAGCACAGCCATTGATGCAGCTTGGAGCGCTCGGCGTTCGAAGCGGTGCCGAGGCCGGCCCGCGGGAACTGGTCGGCGACATATTGCAGGATCGCGGCGTTCTCGGTCAGCACGACGCCGTCGTCGGTGCGCAGCGTCGGCACCAGGCCGAGCGGGTTGACCTTGTTGAAGTCGGTGCCGTCGTTGCGCACCTGCTTGGTCTTCGGATCGACCTCGAGATAGTTCGCCGGCTGGCCCGCTTCATAGAGCGCGACGCGGGTCGCCATCGAGCAGGCGAGCGGCGAGAAATAAAGGTCCATTGGTGCCTCCTTGGGGCGGTCTGGCGCGGGTGTCCGGCCGTTGTTGATTTTTGTACTGTCTGGGATAATATTGATGGCGTCAAGGAATTAAATGCGAAATGGTACAAAAAAGTAAGAGGCCGCCATCTGCTGCCAAAATCGCAGCGCCCACAGCGCCGAAGCGGCGCGGGCGGCCGCGCGCCTATGAGCCCGAGGTCGCGCTCGGCAAGGCGCTCGACCTGTTCCGCCGTGATGGCTTCGCCGCGACCTCGCTCGATGATCTCAGTGCTGCGACCGGCATGAACCGGCCGAGTCTCTATGGCGCATTCGGCGACAAGCGCGAGCTCTACATCAAGAGCTACCAGCGCTACCGCGATGACGCGCGCGCGGCGATGGTCGACATCTTCCGTGCCGATGCGCCGCTGCGCGAGCGGCTCGAGCGCATCTATCGCATCGCGCTCGACATCTATCTTTCCGGCGAGTCCGGCCCGCGCGGCTGCTTCACGGTGATGACGGCGGCATCCGAGGCAGTTTCGGATCCGGATATCCGCACCATGGTGGTGGAGGGCCTGACCGAGCTCGACAAGGCGTTCGGGATTTGCTTCCGCCATGCCAAGGAGCGCGGCGAGCTGCCCGAGGGCGCCGATCCGGCGTCGCTGGCGCATCTTGCCTCCGCCACCATCCATACCATCGCGATCCGTGCCCGCGCCCGCGTGCCGCGCAAGGAACTCGAGGCGATCGTGAAGGGCGCCGTCGACGTGCTGTGCGCGGCCAAATAGAAGCGGCGAAATTTCTTCTGCACCAAATGTCGGGCGCTGTTTTTCGCGCCCGTCTTCCGTAAGGTCCCTCAACTCACGGAAGCGGAATATCATGGGAAAAGTCAGGACTTCGGCATTCTCGGTCTCGATCGACGGATTTGGCGCCGCGCCACGGCAGAGCCTCGAAAATCCATTCGGCGAAGGAGGCATGGCGCTGCCTGCCTGGTTCCTCGGGACGCGGACGTTTCGCCAGACGTTCGGCCAGGATGGCGGCAGCACCGGTCTCGATGACGAGATCGCGCGCAAATCGATGGAAAACATCGGTGCCTGGATTCTGGGGCGTAACATGTTCGGCCCGATCCGCGGGCCGTGGCCGGATCATGCCTGGAAGGGCTGGTGGGGCGCCAATCCGCCGTATCACACGCCGGTGTTCGTGCTGACCCATCACGCGCGGCCTGACATCGAGATGGAAGGCGGCACGACGTTTCACTTCGTGACCTCAGGCATTGCCGAGGCGCTCGAGCGCGCGCGCGCCGTTGCGGGGGACAAGGACATCCGGGTCGGCGGCGGCGTGTCGCTGGTGCGCCAATTCCTTCAGGCACGCCTGCTCGACGAGGTGCAACTAGCGCTGTCGCCGGTGCTGCTCGGCTCGGGCGAAAATCTGTTCGCGGGCCTCGATCTGCCCGCGCTCGGCTATGCCGTCGTCTCGCATGTCGCGAGCCCGAACGCCACGCACGTCACCTTCGCGCGCAAGTCCTGAACGGTTCACGCCTGCGTCAACGGCCAAAATTGGCCGTTGACGCGATCGCCATTTGGTCGTACTTAACCCAAAGGTTATTTAACCGATGAGCTAAGTACATGCCGCTCGACCCCCTCAGTTCGACCTTCGCGGCGCTGGCCGATCCGACCCGGCGCGCGATCCTGGCGCGGCTCGCGCTCGGGGAGACTTCGGTGATGGAGCTGGCAAAGCCGTTCGACATGAGCCTGCCGGCGATCTCCAAGCACCTGAAGGTGCTGGAGCATGCCGGATTGATCTCGCGCGGGCGCGAGGCGCAGTGGCGGCCGTGCCGCATCGCGCCCTCTTCGTTCAAGCAGGTCGATGGCTGGCTCGGGAATTTCCGCCGCTTCTGGGACGAGAGCTTCAACCGCCTCGACGGCCTGCTCGAGGAGATGAAGGTGGAGGAGGCCACGAAGGCCCCGCCGCACACCACCCGTAAAGTCAGAGTAACCAAGGAGAAGCAACGTGGACGCACGCGTGGATAAGACGCTGAGGATCACGACCCCATCGGATTGCGAATTCGCCATGACGCGCCAGTTCGACGCGCCGCGGCGCTTCGTGTTCGATGCGATGACCAAGCCGGAATATCTGGTGCGCTGGCTTGGCTGCGAGCAGCTCGCAATGCCGGTGTGCGAAGTCGACCTGCGGGTCGGTGGCGCCTATCGGTTCGTGTTCCGCTCGTCCGAGGGCATCGAGCATGAACTCACCGGCACCTATCGCGAGGTGGTGCGCCCGGAGCGGCTGGCGTTCGGCGAGACGTTCTCGATGCCGGGCTTCACCAGCGACGAATATCTCGTCATCTCGACCTTCATCGAGGCCGGCGGCACCACTACGTTGACCACCACCATCCGCCATCCCACCAAGGAGGCGCGCGACGGCCATCTCAATTCCGGCATCGATAAGGGTGTCGAGCCCGCCTACGACCGGCTTGCAGAAGTGGTTGCCGGGATGGGCTGAGGCCCTGGCCGAGAGTTGCGCTTCGCCAGCGAAGCGCTGCTCCATCAACGTGGTCGTCCCTGCGAAAGCAGGGACGACACTGCCTCAATACCCCCGCTTGCGATCGACGAGATTTTCCAGCGCGCCACCTTGCTCGAAGCGCGCGATCTGCTGCGCGACGTATTTCGAGATCTCGTCGGCGTCGGTGTCGGCGGCGTTGTGCGGCGTCAGCACCACCTTCGGATGGCTCCAGAACGGGCTGTCTTGCGGCAGCGGCTCGGTCTCGTAGACGTCGAGCGAGGCAGCGCCCAGCGTGCCGTCGTCGAGCGCGCGCAGAATGTCCGCTTCGTTCTGCAAGCCGCCGCGGCCGGCATTGATGATGACGGGCGCGCCGAGCGGGCTGCCCCGATTCAGCTTCGCGAACACGTCGCGGTTCAGCACGTGGCGCGTATCCGGCGTCAGCGGCAGCAGGCAGACCAGGATGTTGGTCTCGCGCAGGAACGCGTCAAGACCCTCGCGGCCGTGGTAGCAGGCGATGCCGTCGATCCGCTTCTCGCTGCGGCTCCAGCCGACGACGCGGAAGCCGAGCGCGCGCAGCGCATGCGCCGAGGCCGCGCCGAGCGTGCCGAGTCCCATGATGCCGACAGTGATCGCGCTTGCCGCCCATTGATAGTCCGGCGCCCAGCGCCTCAATCGTTGCGACTCCCGCAGATAGAGCTCCTGGCGGTGATGCATCAGCACATGCAGCACGACATATTCAGTCATGCGGTCGGTGAGATCGCCGACCGCGACCCGCACCAGCGGCACGTCGGGCAGCGAACGGTCGGCCATCAGCGCGTCGACGCCGGCGCCGAGGTTGAAGATGACGCGCAGGTTCTTGAACGCCGCGAGCTCGCCCGGCTTCGGCTTCCACACCGCGGCATAGTGCACCTCGGCGGGATCGAGCGCGCCGTCCGGCAGCAGCACCACGCGGCGGTCCGGGCAGACCGTGTCGAACCGCGCCTTCCAGCGCGCCGACGACCAGTTTTCCGAGCCGCCATTGATCAGCAGCGCCAGTGCGGCCTTACCCATCCGGATACCTCCAATGTCAATGTGATGTAAATCACAGAGCGGGTCCGGCCCGCTCCCTAATCTCCTGCCATCAACCGGGGAGAACTTCCATGCGCAAGCTGATCCTGATCGCGGCTTTCATCGCAGCCACCACCACCGCCACCGCCGCTCACGCCGGCCAGAGCCGCGGCCTCGTGCTCGCAAACGCCGATACGCCCGCTCAGGCGCAACCGGCCGTTGCTCCCGCGCAGGCCGAGGCCCAACCGGCGCCGTCACAGGCCCAGCCGGCCGAGGCCTCCCGGCCGCAGGCGTCGCGTCCGGCGAAGCGGAGCCAGACCAGCCGACGCGAGAGCGACGAGGCCAAGGCGCGCCGGATCGCCGCCCGTTACGGTGTCTATTGGTGATCGCAGCATCGTCGTCACGGCGATGACCTGACACGCCATCGCTGTGGCCTCAGCCTTCAGTCTGTCGCGGCGCGCCATGAAGCTTCGGCGAAATCCATCGCCCGCATCCGGAACCTAAATTTCTTTCGCTCCGCCTGTCGGCAGCGGGCATAATCGTTCGTTCTTGCAATGAACGGAGATGCCTTTTCGATGCTGTACGCCATCCTCTGCTATCATGACGAAGACATGGTCGGCTCCTGGAGCAAGGAGCACGACGCCTCGGTCATGCAGAAATTGTCGGTCGTGCAGGACAAGCTCGCCAAGCAGGGCCGGCTCGGTCCGGTGGCGCGGCTGCTGCCGACCACTGCGGCGACCACGTTGCGCAAGGAAAACCCGCCGCTGGTGCTCGACGGCCCGTTCGCCGAAACCAAGGAGCAGCTGCTCGGCTTCTATCTGGTCGAGGGCAAGAACCTCGACGAGGTGCTCGACATCGCGCGCGACCTCGGCGAGGCCAATCCCGGCGGCACCTATGAGATCCGCCCGGTCGGCTACTTCAATCAGGGGGGTACGAAGGCGTGAGCATGACCGACACCGCCTGGATCGATGCCGCGCTGACGTCGGCGCGTCCCCAGGCGGTTGGCGCGCTGCTGCGCTACTTCCGCAATCTCGATACCGCCGAGGAGGCCTTCCAGAACGCCTGCCTGCGGGCACTGAAGAGCTGGCCGCAGAACGGCCCGCCGCGCGATCCCGCGGCGTGGCTGATCATGGTCGGCCGCAATGTCGCGATCGACGACATCAGGCGCAGCAAGAAGCAGGAGGCGTTGCCCGACGACGACCAGGCGATCTCCGACCTCGGCGACGCCGAGGAAGAGCTCGCCGAGCGGCTCGACGGCTCGCATTACCGCGACGATATCCTGCGGCTCCTGTTCATCTGCTGCCACAAGGATCTGCCGGCGACCCAGCAGGTCGCGCTCGCGCTGCGCATCGTCTCCGGCCTGTCGGTGAAGCAGATCGCGCGCGCCTTCCTGGTCTCGGAAGCCGCGATGGAGCAGCGCATCACGCGGGCCAAGACGCGCGTCGCCGACGCCAATGTGCCGTTCGAGACGCCGGGCGCGGTCGAGCGTAGCGAGCGGCTCGTCTCGGTCGCCGCGATGATCTATTTGATCTTCAACGAGGGCTATTCGGCGAGCGGCGACACCGCTCAAATCCGTTCGCCGTTGTGCGAGGAGGCGATCCGGCTGGCCCGCCTGCTGCTGCGGCTGTTCCAGAGCGAGCCGGAGATCATGGGGCTGACGGCGCTGCTGCTGTTGCAGCATGCTCGCGCCGCCGCGCGGTTCGATGCTGATGGCCAGGTGATCCTGCTCGACGACCAGGATCGCAGCCAGTGGAACCAGAAGCTGATCGCCGAAGGCCTCGCGCTGATCGACAAGGCGATGCGCCATCGCCGCAGCGGGCCCTATCAGGTGCAGGCCGCGATCGCCGCGCTCCACGCCCGCGCGGAAAAGCCCGAGGATACCGACTGGACCCAGATCGACCTGCTTTATGGCGCGCTCGAGATCATGCAGCCGTCGCCGGTGATCACGCTTAACCGCGCCGTTGCGGTCTCCAAGGTCAAGGGGCCGGAAGCCGCGCTGGAGATGATCGAGCCCTTGGCGCCGCGGCTTTCCAATTACTTCCATTATTTCGGCGTGCGCGGCGCCTTCCTGATGCAGCTCGGCCGCAACGAGGAGGCCCGCGTCACCTTCGATCGCGCCATCGCGCTCGCCAACACCACCGCCGAAGCTGCCCATATCCGCATGCACATCGACCGCCTGATGCGCGACAGCCAGCCGCGCAATGTGAAGGCGAAGTAGCTCCCAACATTGCTGCTCGTCATGCCCGGCCTTGTGCCGGGCATCCACGTCTTTGGATGCCGCGAAAAAAGGAAGACGTGGATGGCCGGGACGAGCCCGGCCATGACGAATCTCAAAAAATCTTCGCCGTCCTTGTCGGTCCGTCATCCCGCCGTTCGTCATGAAGGCAGAGCATCACCACACCTTGGGGAGCAAGCCATGCCGACGATCGTCGACACCGAAATCTCAAAGCCCGCCCGCATCACCGGCCGCGTCATGAGCGGCGTGGTCGTCCTTTTCCTGCTGTTCGATGGCGCCATCAAGCTGCTGCCATTGCCTGTCGTCACCGAGACCATGGACAAGATGGGCTTTGGTGCGAGTGATACGCTGGCGCGCAGCCTCGGCATCATCACCATCGTCTGCACGCTGCTGTACTCGGTGCCGCCGACCTCGATCCTCGGCGCCATCCTGCTCACCGGCTATCTCGGCGGTGCGATCGCGTCCCATGTGCGGATCGGCAGCCCCCTGTTCAGCCACACGCTGTTCGGGCTCTATCTCGGCCTGATGGTGTGGGGCGGGCTCTATCTGCGCGATGGCAATCTGCGCGCGCTGCTTCCATTCCGCCGCTAGGCTATTATTTATTCCGTCCCTGTGGAGACCATCATGTTCGAGACCATTGCCATCATCGCGGTCATTCTCGCGGTCGCGATTGCCGTCATCCTCGTCCTCGCGGCGACCAAGCCGAGCACATTCCGCGTCACGCGTGCGACCAGCATCAATGCGCCGGCGGAACGGATCTTTCCATTGATCGACGATTTCCGTCAGTGGACGGTCTGGTCGCCCTACGAGAACCGGGATCCGGCCATGAAGCGCACCTATGACGGCGCCGGGCGCGGGCAGGGGGCGGTCTATGCCTGGGACGGCAACAAGAATGTCGGCACCGGCCGCATGGAGATCCTGCAATCGTCCGCGCCGTCGAAGATCGTCATCAAGCTCGACTTCCTCAAGCCGTTCGAGGGCCACAACACCGCCGAGTTCACAATGCTGCCGCAGGGAGATGCGACCAGCGTCACATGGACCATGTATGGTCCGGCCGTCTTCATGTCGAAAGTGATGCAGGTGTTCATGAACCTGGATCACATGATCGGCAAGGATTTCGAGGTCGGCCTCGCCAATCTGAAGAAGCTCACTGAAAAATAGCGGGCGTTTTCGAGCGAAGTGGTTACCGGTTCGCGTGAGGAAAACGCGTCAAAACGAGAATCTACCCCAGGGAGCATGTCATGCAGGTCAACCCCTATCTCTCCTACGACGGCAATTGCGGCGCCGCGCTGAACTTCTACGAGAAGGTTCTCGGTGCGCGGATCGAGGAAACCTATCCCTACGGCGAGGGCAATCCGGAGATGCAGACGCCGCCCGGCTGGAAGGACAAGATCATGCACGCCCGGGTCTCGATCGACGGCGAGATCATCATGGCCTCCGACGCCCCGCCCGGCCACTTCCAGAAGCCGCAGGGATTTCACGTCGCGCTGCAGGTCGAGGATCCCGCGGAGGCCGAACGCCGCTTCAAGGCGCTGTCCGAAGGCGGCACGGTCACCATGCCGTTCGGCAAGACGTTCTTCTCCAACGGTTTTGGCATGTGCGTCGATCAGTTCGGCATCCCCTGGATGGTGAACTGCCCGCAGCAGATGTAGGCCGGCATCAATTTCGGAATCGTAGGGTGGGTTAGCCCAACGGGTCCGCGCGAAGCGCGGCCCGATGACAGGCTCCGGCGTAACCCACCGCCGGTTTCTCATCTGCGCAAATGTCTGTGTGGCGAAGATGGTGGGTTACGCTTCGCTAACCCACCCTACATTCTCCGCCTTCATCTGCACCGCGGATAGATCGCGGCGAGCTCGCGGCCGCGCAGCAGCAGCAGGCGCGAGGTCAGGCCGCCGCGGCGTACGATCCAGCCGCGCACCGGCGCCGGATAGGCCTCCAGCACCGCCTCGGATGCTTCCGGTTCCGCATAGGTTCGGCCGCGCCGGTCGATCGAGCGCGCGGCGTGGAAGCCGAGCACCGCGCGCCGTGTCACGCAGATGCGGTCGCCCGGCACCATCGAGAGCACCAGCGTGCAGGCCGACAGGCACGGCCCGTCGATCACCACGCGTTCTCCGGACTCGCGCACATTGTCGAACAGTTCGATGAATGGACCGACCTGCCCGCCGGGGCTGGCGAGGATGCGGACGTCGGCCTGCGCGCAGCCAATCGTTGCGCAGAGGGCTGCCGCCGCGACAAACATCTTCATCAGCGCAATCCCTGCCGACGATGCGGTCGAGGTCCCGCCGCATCCGAAGCCGCAAGGCTCGCGCCGGAATGGGGCATCGTCAAGACCGATGCCCCATTCGCGATGACAGGCGGGCTCAGGCTGCCCGGTTCTTGAGCGCGCCCACGATCGCCGTGAGCACCGCGCCGGCAACGCCGCCGCCGGCGACCTGTCCGATGATGCTGCCGATGTCAGGCGTTGTGCCGGAATTGGCGAGCAGCGGAATCAGCATGCCCAGAAGCTGTCCGCCCGCGCCGCCGCCGATGGCGCCTGCGATGGTGTTTCCGAGCGTGCCGAGATCGATGTTCTTGGCCGCTCCGGCGGCGACATTGCCGCCGACGGCTCCGCTGATGATTTGAATGATCAGATTGATGAGGACTCCCGACATGACGCGATTTCTCCCCGGTATCTGGTTCAGCATGGCTGAGCCGCCGAATGGCGTCCCACCGGCGCAGACGTTAGGCCTCCGGCGCGCAGAGGTCATGCTGCGCACGCGAAGATTGCGGCCGATCCGGGCGGTATGCACCGGCTTTTTGGGGAGCGGTTCGGCTAACCTGCAGCTTTAGCCTGCGCCGGAGACGCCGGCCTCGGCAAAGGTCGCCATCCCGCCATGACAGGCGAGCGCCGCGCGCAGCAGCAGGATCGCAACCCCTGCGCCGGAGGCTTCGCCGAGCCGCATCTCGAGATCAAGTAGGGGCGCGAGCTGCAGTTCGCGCAGCAGCTGGCGATGGCCGAGCTCGGCCGAGACATGCCCGGCGCGGCAATGCGCAAGGCTATCAGGCGCAAGCCGCGCCAGCGGCAGCACCGCCGATGTCGCGACGAAGCCGTCGAGCAGCACCGGGATCGATCTCGCCCGCGCTGCCAGCACGGCGCCCGCGATGGCCGCGAGCTCGCGGCCGCCGAGCGCGACTGCGACGGCGAGCGGATCGTCGAGCAGGCTGCGATGCAGTTTCAGCGCGGTATCGATCACGGTGCGCTTGCGCAGCAGGCCGGCATCGTCGACGCCGGTGCCGCGGCCGGCCCAGCGCGCGCCGCGCCCGCCCATCAGCGCCGCGCACAGCGTCGCGGCCACCGTGGTGTTAGCGATGCCCATCTCGCCGACCACGAGCAGATCGCATTGCTCGGGCACCGTGCGCCAGCCGGTGTCAAAGGCGACCAGGAAATCGGCGCCATCCATCGCCGGCGCCATCGTGAAATCGCGGGTCGGACGTGCGAGCTCGAGCGGCTCGACGCGCAGCTCGGCCCCGGCAAGCTTGGCGATCTGGTTGATCGCAGCGCCGCCCGCGGTGAAATTCGCCACCATCTGCGCGGTGACCTCAGAGGGAAAGGCGGAGACGCCGCGCTCGGCGATGCCGTGATTGCCGGCGAACACGGCGATCGTGACCTGGTCGAGCCGAGGGATCTCGCGCCGCTGCCAGCGCGCCAGCCAGATCGCGACCTCTTCCAGCCGGCCGAGGCTGCCCGGCGGCTTGGTCAGGTTCTGCTGGCGCAGCGTGGCCGCCGCGGCGCTCGCCTCATCGCCCTCGGGCAGGTCGCGACAAAAGCTGCGGATGTCGTCTAGAGTGTTGAACTGCATGCGATTCCCTCGTCGAGCGGGCCGCAAACTAAAGCATGATCCGGAAAAGTGTGAAGCGGTTTTCCCTCGCGACAAATGCGTAGCATTTGCGCGGAGATCATGCCCTAACAAGAAGCTAAAGCGCGATGAGATTCAGCCCGATCTCATCGCGCTTTAGTTCAATTTTCAGGCCTTCACCATGAATCAATGGCTCGACGATCTCAGGACCGCCACCGCGTTTCTGACCCGCCTGCCGATGCCGCATCCGGACGGCGCGCGGCCGGAGGGTTTTGCCCGGGCGCAGCGGCTGTTCCCCCTGGTCGGCGCGGGCATCGGGGTGGCGATCGGCCTGTTCTGTCTGCTGCTGCGGACGATCGGCGTGCCGGACCTCGCCGCGGCGGCGCTGGCGCTCGGCGGCGGCGCGCTGTTGACCGGCGCGCTGCACGAGGACGGGCTCGCCGATGTCGCCGATGGGTTCGGCGGCGGCCGCGACGTAGCGGCCAAGCTCGAGATCATGCGCGACAGCCGGCTCGGCACCTATGGTGCGCTGGCGCTCGTGGTGAGCTTTGCCACCAGGCTTGCGGCGCTGGCGGCGCTTCCCAACGATATGGTGGTGCAGAGCCTGATCGCGGCGCATGCGCTCGGCCGCGGCGTGCTGCCGTGGATCGCGATCAGCCTGCCTTACGCGCGCACGGATGGGCTCGCGGCCAATGCCGGCCGGCCCGACGGTACGATTGCGGCGGTCGCGGCCGGCATCGCGCTGGTGATCGCAGTCCTCGTCTTGCCGTTCGGCAGCGCGCTGCTGACGGCGATCGCGGCGTGCGCGAGCGCATTGATCGTGGCGCTGCTGGCAAAGCGGCAAATCGGCGGCCAGACCGGCGACGTGCTCGGCGGCGCCGAGCAGGTTGCGGAGGCCGCGGTCCTGGTGCTGCTTGCCGCGCGATTCGGTTAGAGCGTTTCGGCGAAGCGGATACCGGTTCGCGTGAAGATGATGCGACTCCATGCAACAGCCGGCGAGAAATTCAGCTATGGGCCAGAACTGGAAGCCGCGCCGATCGAGGCGTTGTTGCGGGACAAGACATCGATGAGCATTGCATCGACCGTCACCAATCGTCGTAGAGCCACTCCCTGGAGATTGGAGGCCGCGCTCTTGTATACGGGGGCTGAGACGTCCGCTCGGGCTTGCGCACGCTTGGGGTCGGCGGCGTCGGAAGCGGTAACGGCTTCGGCTCGGAGACCTTCGCTAGCGTCCGTTTCATATCTTCCTGGCTCGCCTTGAGTTCCTCAATGGCTTTGGAGTTCGCGCGGGCCATCTGTTGCTGGTCCGCCTTGAGCTGCTCGATACTTCGCTCCACATTTTCGAGGTTGCGGGCGATCGTTTGCAGCAGCTGCGCCTGGTCGGGAAGAGCTGTATTGGCTGTCGGCGCGGCGTCCTGCGGCAGTGCGGTCTGAACTGGGGGCGTCGCTTGGGGCGGAGCGGCGTCTGCCGCTGCGACCTGAACGGTGGGTGGAGCGGGCTGCGCCGCAAGCGGCGGATTATCCGGGGGCAATGACGGAGTTGAAACGAGCTGAGGTACCCAACGGGCGACAACCTGCTTGGCTCCTCTGCCATACGACGACTGCAAAGCCAGTGCAGCAACAACGATACATGCTGCCAGCGACAAGCCGGCGAGAGCACGGAACCCCGGCATTCGGCGCGGCGATCGCGAGCGAGGTCCGGAAGAGGTAGGGCCAGGCTCGGAGGCGGCAGGGCTGGGTCCGACCGAAGGCGGGGCAGGTTGCGCCGGAGCTGGGGACGCGGCATCGCGCTCCATTCTTGCAAGCTGTTCACTCAAACGCGCGAGCTCTTCATTGGCGCGCGTGATCTGCTTGTGGGTTTCTGCGAGCCTTTCGTCGGCGCGCGTGGCGAGGCCATCGTTCGATTCGACTGGGTTCGGGGTGGGGGTGGAGTTCACTGGCGCTTCCCTTTCCATCCAATGTCACCCAAGCGTGCCGACTCGGTTATCCGTTAGGGTCGATCAGCCCCCAGCACTCCCGTCAGTCTTGTCCAAAAAAATGGCCGGATGATAGCGGGCTTGAGGTCTCGTGATAATGGAGGGGGACCAGCTCGTGCCGAGCACGTCGACGCATTTCCGCCTTGCCCGATAAATCAGGCATCAACTGTCCATGAGTACACGCCCAGGTCAGAATGGAAGGGCTCCTGCAGCGATGGACCGCGAAACGCATCTCTGGCTGATCCGCCACGCGCCGGTCGACGGTCCGCGCGGTGTGATCCATGCGCCGGATGCGCCCGCGGATTTCGGCGATGCCGTCGCCTTCGCCGCGCTGCAGGCGCGGCTGCCGGCTGACGCTGTCGCGGTCTGCAGTCCGGCGCGGCGCACACGCGAGACCGCCGTGAGGCTCGGCCTGACGGCAACGGCGGATGATGCCTTTCGCGAGCAGGATTTTGGCGACTGGACCGGCCGCCGCCACAGCGAGATCGAGGTCGAACTCGGTGCCGCGGCCTATCGTGCATTCTGGCAATCGCCGGGGACCAACCGGCCGCCGGGCGGCGAAAGTTTTGCCGATCAGATCGCGCGGGCGCGGGCAGGGCTTGCACGCCTGCCGGCCGGCGATGTCGTGCTGGTCGTGCACTCCGGCACCATCCGCGCGATCCTCGCAATCGCGCTCGAGCTCGCGCCGGAGCTTGCGCTGCGCTTCGTGGTCGATCCGCTGTCGCTGACGCGGATCGACCGGCTGGCAGACGCCTGGCGCATTGTTGCAGTGAACCTGCCGCCGATACCAACCCCGTCATCCTGAGGTGCGAGCTCTTGCGAGCCTCGAAGGATGCACGGCCACCAGTCGGGCCGTCGACCCTTCGAGACGCGCTACGCGCTCCTCCAGCGACAAAGACGAAGCCTTTGCGCGGGGGTGACGGTGATGGTGTTTGTCCTACTTGCGTGGACGTCTCACCCATTCCGCCGCTGGCCGCGCAGGGTCGGCAGGCCGATGCCGGCGGCGTCGAAGCCGCCGTCGACGGCGAGGATCTGGCCGGTGATGTAGCTGGCGCGATCCGAGCACAGGAAGAAGATCGCTTCCGCCAGCTCCTCCTCCAGTCCGTAGCGGTTGAGCGGGATCGCGTCGTGATAGTCGGCGCGGATCTCCGGCGTATGCACGGCCTTGGCCATCGCGGTCTCGACCGGCCCGGGCGCGACGCCGTTGACGCGGATGCCGAGCGAGGCGAGCTCGACCGCGAGCTGCTTCGTCAGATGCGCGAGCCCGGCCTTGCTGGTGCCGTAGGCCGAGCGCAGCGTCGAGGCGCGCACCGCCGAGATCGAGGTGATGTTGACGATCGCGCCGCCGCCATGCTCGCGCATGACAGGCGCGGCCGCCTTGGTGCACAGGAACGGGCCGGTGAGGTTGACCGCCATGATCCGGTTCCAGTCGGCGTCCGACGTCTCCAGCACCGGCGTGAACACGGCGATGCCGGCGTTGTTGACCAGCGCATCGAGCCGTCCGAAGCGGCCTGTGATCGCCGCGATCGCGGTTGCCACGCCATCAGCGTCCGATACGTCGCAGGTCAGCGCCAGCGTGGTGTCGGGTTGCTTCAGTGCCGCGACCGCGGCGCGCAGCAATTCGCCCTCGATGTCGAGCAGCGCGACGCGCCAGCCGTCAGCGAGAAAGCGTTTCGCTGCGGCAAGCCCGATGCCGCGCGCGGCGCCGGTCACGAGAGCGACTTTGGGGGAAGCGGAATTCATCGGATGGTCCATCGGTTCGGGCAGGAAGTCCCGACCGTCTGCGGCCTTTGCTCCGACGTGTCAACCCGACGGGGATTCCTTGTCGTAGACCTATTGTGAACGTTGGTATCGCCGACTGTTTCACGGATCGATTCAGCACCGCGATTCGCGTGCTCAACGAATGCGCATCGCGTCGATGCCCGCTCTCAGCGCCCGGCGACGGGCATAATAATTTCCGCACGGGATGTCGGCAGAGCGGTCTCCGGTTCGTCTTCCGGATACTGGTTCCATGATGGAGTTCTGATGTCGCTGATCCTGCATTACCACCCGCTGTCCTCGTTCTGCTGGAAAGCGCTGGTCGCGCTTTACGAGAACGGCGCGCCGTTCACACCGAACATGGTCAATCTCGGCGATCCCGCCGAGCGCGCGGCGCTGCTCGCGCTGTGGCCGATCGGCCGCTTCCCCGTGCTTCGCGACGAGATGCGCGGCGAGACGGTGCCTGAATCGAGCATCGTCATCGAATATCTCGACCGGCACTATCCCGGCACCGTCAGGTTGATTCCTGATGACCCGGAGCTTGCGTTGCAGACCCGGCTGCGCGATCGCTTCCTCGATCTCTACGTCCATCTGCCGTTGCAGAAGATCGTCGGCGACCGGCTGCGTCCGGCGGACAGCAAGGATCCGCGTGGCGTCGCCGAAGCGCGGGCGCAGCTCCGCACTTCCTATGCCATCCTGGATCAGCAACTCGCGCATGGCGGCTGGATGATGGGCGAGCAGGTCTCGCTGGCCGACTGTGCGGCCGCGCCGGCGCTGTTCTACGGCAACAAGGTCGAGCCGATCAGGGAGGGCCATCCACATCTGGCGGCCTATCTCGAGCGGCTGAAGGAACGACCGTCCTTCGCGCGCGTCCTCAAGGAAGCCGAGCCTTATTTCGGCATGTTCCCGAAGGGGGACTGAACCGACAAGGGAACCTGAGGTCCGGCCAGGACCCGAAAATAAATCGCGGCGCGGTGTCGCTTTCGCGCCGCTCCGTTCGTCTTCTCCCTGAAGCCCGGGTTCTGGAGCGCCGGTCGCGCCCCGGGGCTCGGGCGATATCTGTGTGGAGACGACATGGCTGCAGCTGGCAACAGGGCGGAGATCATCCGCGGGATCTTCGCCGCCTATCTCGCCAATGACCGCGCGAGCGTCGAGGCCGCGTTCGCGGAGGATTTCCGCTTCTCGACACCCTATGGTGAGAACATCGACAAGCCGCGCTATTTCGCCGAGTGCTGGCGCGACTCTGGCTGGATCGGCCGCCACGAGATCGAGCGCATCATGGTCGACGGCGTTGAGGCCTTCGTCACCTATCGCTGCGTTGGCCGGGACGGCAAGAGCTTCCGCAACACCGAGTTCTTCGTGTTCGACGGCGACAAGGTGTCGCGCATCGACGTCTATTTCGGTCCGTCACATCAGGATGGCGAACTCGTCAGGCAGGATCGATAAGGCAAGCTCGGCGATATCGCTCGCCCGATGGTCGCAGGCGAGCACGAATTCTGCGAAGGAAACCCGGAAAATGTCCATTGCAAGTGAAAGCAGCGGCCTGTCGCAGGCACGGCTCGGACGCATGCGCGAGGTGCTGGCACGCCATGTCGATGGGGGCGACGTTCCGGGCCTCGTGGCGCTGGTCAGCCGTCGCGGCGAGATCCATGCCGATGTGCTCGGCCGCATGGCGGTGGACGGGCCGCCGATGCAGCGCGACACCATCTTCCGCATCGCCTCGATGACCAAGCCGGTGACGGCGGTCGCCGCGATGATCCTGGTCGAGGAGTGCCGGCTCAGGCTTGATGATCCCCTCGATCGCTGGCTGCCCGAGCTTGCCGATCGCCGTGTGTTGCGCAGCATCGAATCCGAGATCACTGACACCGTGCCGGCCAAGCGCGCGATCACGCTGCGCGACCTTCTAACCTTCCGTCTCGGGCTCGGCATGATCCCGGTGTTTCCGGCGCGCTATCCGATCCAGATGGCGATCGCGGATGCCGGCTTCGCGCCCGGGCCGGTGTTTCCGTCGTTTCCGCCGGATGAATTGCTGCGCCGCTATGGCACACTGCCGCTGGCCTATCAGCCCGGCGAAAGCTGGCTCTACGACACCGGGAGCCAGATCCTCGGCGTCCTGATCGCGCGTGTTGCCGGAACCTCGTTCGCGGCCTTCCTGCAGGAGCGGATCTTCGGGCCGCTCGGCATGAACGATACGGCTTTCCATGTGCCGCAACACAAGCTGCCACGGTTTGCAACGTGCTATGGCGGCGATCCTGCGACCGGCACGTTGAAAGTGTTCGATGCACCCGCGACGGGAAAATACGCGGCGCCGCCGGCGTTCGAGAACGGCAGCGCCGGGCTGGTGTCGACCGCGGATGATTTCAATGCCTTCGCGCAGATGATGCTCAATGGCGGGCGGCTCGGCACCGAGCGCATCCTGTCGCGTCCCTCGGTGGAGCTGATGACCTCGGACCAGCTCACGCCGGAACAAAGGCTGGGCTCCGAGCTGTTGCTCGGTGCGTCGCGCGGCTGGGGTTTCGGGCTGTCGGTGTTCACTGTGCGTGACGATCTCTGTCATGTGCCGGGCCGCTACGGCTGGGACGGCGGCTATGGCACCTCCTGGTATTCCGACCCGCGCGAGGCGATGACCGGAATCCTGCTGACCCAGCGCATGCTGGATTCGCCGGAGCCGCCCAGGGTGTTCTCAGATTTCTGGACGCTCGCCTATCAGGCGATCGATGACTAGCGCGGAGCGTGCGTCAATGACCCAAAGAATAATTTCAAACGCCGTGTCGGGATCGCAAACTCTCCACCGTCTTTCAACTGAGCGCCGGTGCCGTGATCGGCTCAGAGACGACGGAGCAGGATGATGAAGTTCATGGTGATCGTGAAGGCGAACAAGGATACCGAGGCCGGCGTGATGCCGAGCACGGAGCTGCTCGCCGCGATGGGCAAGTTCAACGAGGAGATGGTCAAGGCCGGCGTGATGCAGGCCGGCGAGGGCCTGCATCCGACCAGCAAGGGCGCGCGCGTCAAATATGCCGGCGGGCAGGGCACCGTGAGCCACGGACCGTTCAGCCCGACCGGCGATCTCGTCTGCGGCTTCTGGCTGATCGAGACCTCCTCGCTCGATGAAGCGATCGACTGGATGAAGCGTGCGCCGTTCGACGGCGGCTCCGAGATCGAGATCCGCCAGGTGTTTGCCGCGGAGGATTTCGGCGAGGCGCTGACGCCCGAGCTGCGCGAGCAGGGAGAGCGCCTGCGTGCGCAGGCTGGAAACAGGTGACGTCTTCGTCATCGCGGGCTTGCGCGTCCAAGTCGGCTGTTGCCGACTTGGACAAATACCAAGCGCCGAATTCGGGTAAACCCGAATTCGGACGGCGCATTCCCGAAATGACGGGGGTGAGAACTCCGCGTGATTCAACAGATAAGGAAGTCCGACCAATGCGTTTCATGATGTTGATGATCCCGCTCGGCTACGAGTCCGCGCCGGCCAAGCTCGAGCTCGACCCGGAACGGGTCGCCGCGATGATGCGATACAATCAGGCGCTGAAGGACGCCGGTGTGCTGATCACGCTGGAAGGCCTGCATCCGCCGGCGTCAGGCGCGCGCGTCAAGTTCCACACCGGCGAGCCCATGGTGGTCGACGGCCCCTTCACCGAGGCCAAGGAAGTGATCGGCGGCTTCTGGATGATCGAGGTCGCCTCGCGCGCCGAAGCGATCGAATGGGCGAAGCAGTGCCCGGCCTGTGCCAACGAGATGATCGAGATCCGCCAGGTGCAGGAGATGGCGGATTTCTCCGAGGAGGTGCAGCAGGCGGCCGCGACCTTCGAACATCCGCAGGGCGGCTGGGGCAAGGCGCTGCGCTAGATCTCAAACGAGACGCGATGCCGCCGCAAAGCGGCATCGCGCGAACGACCGATCGTCAAACCACCACAACGGAGAAACACGATGAGCAATGACACCTTCCTCGCGGTCTATCTCGGCGGCGGCAAGACCGGTTCGCGCATGGCAGCCTGGAACGCGCTGCCGGAAGCCGAGCGGCGCGCCAAGGAGCAGCAGGGCATGGCCGCGTGGGGCGCCTGGGTCGAGAAGCACCACGACGTGATCGTCGAGATGGGCGGACCGCTCGGCAAGACCAAGAAGGTCGGGACCGACGGCACCACCGATATCGCCAATCTGATGACCGGCTTCACCGTGGTGCGCGCGCCCTCGCATGAGGCGGCGGCAAAACTGTTCGAGAACCACCCGCACTTTTCGATCTTCCCCGGCGAAGCCGTGGAGATCATGCCGGTGCTGCCGATCCCGGGACGGTAGTCCCGGGGGCGCTAGGGCGGGGAGCATTGACCTCCCCTTGAAAAGGGGAGGTCGCTTTGCTCGCCAGAGCAAAGCGGGTGGGGATCTACTCTCTCCACCTGCAGCGCCGCCTGCGTCTGACCCCCATCCCGACCTTCCCCCTTTCACGGGGAAGGGGAAGATGGAGCCATTGGCTTGAGCCGGGCTGCCCCGGTCAAGCGAGAGCCGTGCCCGACGCCACCTATCCGTTAATCTTGATGAACCCGCGATCCCGCCGCTAGTGACCTTTACCGCGGGCTCATGTAAAAGCCGTTCACATGAGCTGGCGCAAGGACCAAGGCCGCGCCGAGCGCGGCTATCATCACGGCAATCTCAAAGAGGCGTTGCTGCAGGCAGCCCTCGACCTGATCTCGAAGAAGGGGCCGGCCGGCTTCACCTTCGCCGATGCCGCGCGGATGGCCGGCGTCAGCCCCGCCGCGCCCTACCGCCACTTCCGCGACCGTGACGAGCTGATCGCCAGCATCGCACAGCGCGGCTTCGAGCAGTTCGAATCCCTGCTGACCCAGGCCTGGGACGACGGCCGCCCCGACACCGTCTCGGCGTTCGAGCGGGTCGGCAAGGCCTATCTCGCCTTCGCGCGCGAGGAGCCCGCGTTCTATTCCGCGATGTTCGAATCCGGCCTGCCGGTCGATTCCAATCCGACCTTGATGGCCGCAAGCGAGCGCGCGTTTGCGATCATCCGCGCCGCCGCCGAGCGGCTCGCGGCGCTGGCACCGCCCGGCACACCGCGCCCGCCGGCGATGATGATGGCGCTGCATATCTGGTCGATGTCGCACGGCGTCGCCTCGCTGTTCGGCCGCGGCGATGCCGCGCGGCGCAAGCTGCCGATGTCGCCGGAGGATCTGCTCGAGGCCGAAGTGCTGATCTATCTGCGCGGCCTTGGCTTCCTCACCGATCGCAGGCCGGGAACCGCGGCAGCGGCCGAAGAGCCGGCCGGCGACAGATCCGGCCCGTGGGGCAAGCCGAAATAAGGTTCAACGGCGAAGTCAAAAATAATCCGAGGGGTGCGTCATCTGCTCTGCTTGACTTTCCCAAGGGCTCGGCTATCTATGTAAATGTTATTTACATTCACAACGGCGTGATTGCCGTCATGGAGAAGGAAATGGCCTACACCGCTGATGTCAATCGCTGGCGCGGCCCCGTCGAAGAGCCCTACCGTCCGCACTTCTACGCGACGCCCTGGCATCCCCTGAAGATCGCCGGGATCATTCTCGGCTTCATGATCTGGTGGCCGATCGGCCTCGCCCTTCTCTTTTTCACACTCGGGAGCAGAAAAATGGCCTGTTGGAGTCACTACGATCAGGATCGTTGGGCGAACAAGATGGAGCGCATGCAGGACAAGATGGAGCGGATGAAGAGCCGCATGGAGCGCCGCGGCTTCCCGTTCGGCGGCTTCGGCCCGCCCTCCAGCGGCAACCGCGCCTTCGACGAGTACCGCCAGGACACGCTGCGCCGGCTCGAGGAAGAGCAGGTCGAGTTCAAGAACTTCCTCGATCGTCTGCGCCACGCCAAGGACAAGGAAGAGTTCGACGCCTTCATGGCGCAGCACAAGACCCGTCCGACCCCGCCGAACGATCAGCCGCCGCAGAGCTGATCACGCGAGGCAAGCGCTGAGCCTTCAGGCGATGTGCCCCCATAGAACCTGATGGCCTGAGCCGCCCGTTTGCGACAAGCAAGCGGGCGGTTTGCATTGTGCGGCCGCCATGCCCACTCTATCGTCGGAGTCGGGGCGATGAGGTGAAGTGATGGCGGCATCTGCGACGGCGAGTCCTGACGACCTCTGGCTCGCGATCCGGCGCGAGGCGGAAGCTGCCGTTGTCGCCGATCGTTTTCTCGAGACCTCGGCTGCCTTCATCCTCGATCAGGGCGATCTCGGCGGCGCGCTCGCCTTCCTGATCGGCCGGGCTATCTGCCGCGCCGAGGCCGATCGCGCGCAGTTCATGCGGACCGCCCGCGAGGCGTTCGCGGCCGAGCCCGCGCTGGTCGAAGCCGCGGCCATCGATCTAGTGGCCATCGTGCGCCGCGACCCGGCGATCACGGGCCTGCTGCAGCCGCTGCTCAACTTCAAGGGCTACGTCGCACTGCAGGCCTGGCGGGTGTCGAACTGGCTGTGGCGCCACGATCGCCCCGACCTTGCGCTGTTGATGCACAGTGCGGCGGCGGACCAGTTGCAGATCAGCATTCACCCGTCGGCCCGGATCGGAACGGCGGTTTTCCTCGATCACGGCACCGGCATCATCATCGGCGCGCTGGCCTCCGTCGGCGACGAGGTCACGATCCTGCAGAACGTCACCATCGCGCGGCATCAGGATGACCCGCGCCACGCCCCGAGGATCGGCCGCGGCGTGCTGCTCAGCGCCGGCGCAACACTGATCGGAGATCTCACCGTCGGCGACTTCGCCAAGGTCGGCGCCGGCGCGCTGGTGACGTCGGATGTGCCGGCCGGCTGCACCGCGGTCGGCGTCCCGGCGCGGCTGACCAATTGCGCTGAGGCGGCGGCGGGGGCGTAGAGTGAGCGTCGCCGCGCGCCGCTACGCCGGCACGAGCATGTCGGCGAGCTGCGTAAAACTGTCCGCGTGGAGGTCGATCCAGGCTTCCGGCGCGACATCGACCTTCGCCGCCGGCCCGAATTCCAGCGGACGGGCGACGAACGCCGTGCGCATGCCGAAGGCGCGCGCCGCCTTCAGGTCGTATTTGTGGCAGGCGACCATCAGGATCTTGTCGGCGGGATAGCCGAGGTAGTCGACGGCGAGTTGATACACCGCGGGTGATGGCTTGTAGCTGCGTGCAAGCTCCGCGGTCAGCACCGCGTCGAACGGCAGCTTGGCGTGCTTGACCACCGCCACCACGGCGGCCACACCGGCATTCGACAATGTCGAGGTCACGAACCGGCTACGCAGGCGCGCAAGGCCTTCGACGCTGTCGGGCCATGCGTCGAGCTTGCTCCACACCGTGTTCAATTCGTCGCGCTCGTCGCTGGAGAAGGCCGCCGAGAGGCCGTGGCGATCGAGCAGCACATCCAGCGCCTCGCGATAGATGCGGTCGACCCGAATCCACGAGCGCTTGCCGGCGATCACGTCGTCGAGCGCGCCACGATAGAGATCGCGCCACTCGCTCGAGAGCCCGGCCCAATCGAGCGTGAGCCCCTTCGCGGTGTTGACGGCTTGTCCCGCGCGCAGGATCGGCTGATAGAAATCGACGCACGTCCCCTGGACGTCGAACGCGATCGCGCGGATCTCATTGCGCCATGTCGCGGCGCCTGCCGGCTGTATCCCCGTCATCGCGGCCATGATCGATAGTCCTCCAGCGGTCATGAAGTGTCGTCTGTTCAGATCCGGTAGCACGGTTTGTTCCCCGGTTGCTGGTATCGGAAGGGGCGCACCAGCGCCCTTGTCAGGTGAGCACGCTGGCCGGCTCCCTCTCCCGCTTGCGGGGGAGGGTGGGGTGGGGACTCTCACCGCGAGTCGTATGGTGGAGAGAACCCCCACCCGGATCGCATCTGCGATGCGACCCGGCCTCCCCCGCAAGCGGGAGAGGCGGACGGAGTTCGCGGCTGGCTACCGCGCCCTCACACATTCGACCCATGGATCGCGTCGATCACGGCGTCGGTCACTTCCTTGGTCGTCGCCTTGCCGCCGACGTCGGGTGTCAGCACGCCGGCTGCGCACACCTTCTCGACCGCCGCCATCAATCGCGCTGCGGCATCCTTTTCGCCGAGATGCTCCAGCATCTGCGCGCCGGTCCAGAAGGTCGCGACCGGGTTGGCGATGCCCTTGCCGGTGATGTCGAAGGCCGAGCCGTGGATCGGCTCGAACATCGAGGGGAAGCGGCGCTGCGGGTCGATATTGCCGGTCGGCGCGACGCCGAGGCTGCCGGCCAGCGCGCCTGCGAGGTCCGACAGGATGTCGGCGTGCAGGTTCGTCGCCACGATGGTGTCGAGGCTCTTCGGATTGAGCGTCATCCGCACCGTCATGGCGTCGACCAGCATCTTGTCCCAGGTGACGTCGGGGAATTCCTTCGCCACCTCGGCGGCGATCTCGTCCCACATCACCATGCCGTGGCGCTGCGCGTTCGACTTGGTCACCACAGTGAGGAATTTGCGCGGCCGCGACTGCGCGAGCTGGAATGCGTAGCGCATGATCCGCGTCACGCCGACCCGGGTGAAGACCGCGACCTCGGTGCCGACTTCTTCCGGCAGGCCGCGGTGTGCGCGGCCGCCCATCCCGGCATATTCGCCCGGCCTCCCCCGCAAGCGGGAGAGGCGGACGGAGTTCGCGGCTGGCTACCGCG
>NZ_CANSMR010000039.1 GCF_947648125.1 uncultured Bradyrhizobium sp.
TTCCTAGGAGCCGCGGCCCCTCACCCGATTTGCTGCGCAAATCGACCTCTCCCCAATGGGGAGAGGTAAGCCCAGTCTGCCGACGCTATTCAACCCAAACTCATCCTGCTTTAGGCCGCCTTTCAGACGACCTCGCCCTCAGGCCGTTTTCGCGACCGGGCTCGGCATCGCAACGCGCAGCGCGTAATAGACCGCGCCTGCGATCCCGACACCGAAGAACCAGCCATAGACCGCCCACCAGGCCGGCAGGAGCGAGGTGAAGTTCGGCAGCACCGACGAGAACAGGGCGCCGATCGCGGCTGCGATCAGCGCGCTGACATTCCAGCCGTTCTGGAAGCGATATTCGCCGTCCTCCTGGTACAGCGCCGGCACGTTCACGCGACCTTTGGCGATCAAATAATAGTCGACCATCATGATCCCGAAGATCGGCCCCATGGTCGCGCCGATCAGCCCGACGAACGAGGCGGCGCTGCCCTCCCAGGGCGCGAACGGATACAGCGCCAAGGCGATGAGCGCCGCGATGTAACCGCCCTTCTTGAAGTCGATATGCCGCGGAAACACGTTCGAGAAATCGAACGCCGGCGAGACGAAATTGGCGACCACGTTGATGCCGAGCGTTGCCACCGCGAAGGTGACCGCGGCGAGCAGCGCCAGGAACCAGCTGTCGAACTTCGCCGAGATCTGGTCGGGATGCAGCAGCACCTCGTGATAGACGTTGAACGCCGCGATCGTGGTGACGCCGGCAACCAGCGAGAACAGGATCAGATTGACCGGCAGGCCCCAGATATTGCCCTTGCGCAGCGCCCTGGCGTCGGGCGCGTAACGCGAGAAGTCGCAGAAATTGAGATAGAGCGCCGCGAAATAGGTGATCCAGGTCGCGGCGACGGCGCACAGCGCCGGGAAGGTGCCGGGCTCGCCGGGCACGCCGGCATCCTTGGTCTTCTCCAGCAGCACATCCTGCGGGATCGGCGCGGTGAGCGAGATGCCGCCGGCCGCGATGCAGAGATAGATCGCAAGGATCAGCATCATCAGCCACACCGCCGGCCCCGCCCAGTCCTGGAAGCGCCGCACCGTCTCCATGCCGCGCTGGATGATCAGGAGTTGCAGCGCCCAGATCACGACGAAGCAGATCACCTCGAGCCCGGAATGGCCGAGCACATGGGTGGACTGGTGGAACGCCTTGAAGCTGTCCATACGCGTCAGCAGCGCGACGATCGCGCCCGAGGCCGCCGCGGTCTGCGCGCCGTACCAGAAGCAGGCGACGATGGCGCGCACCAGCGCCGGAATGTTGGCGCCCCAGATTCCGAACGAGGCCCGCGCCAGCACCGGATAGGGCACGCCGGTCTTCACGCCGGCATTGCCGATCAGGCTCATCAGCACGAAGATCACCAGCGAGCCGGCGCCGATCGCAAGGATGAAGTTGACGAAGCTGCCGCAGAGCAGGAACAGGCTGGCGGCGAGATAATAGCCCCACAGGCTATGCACGTCCGAGGTCCAGACGTTGAAGATGCTGAAGGCGCCCCAGTTGCGTTCCTTGGCCGGCGCCAGGTCTTCGTTGTACAGCGACGGCGATGCGTTCTTGATCTCCATGGCAGCGTCCCCAATGTGCGAGCCCGTGATCCCATCCCAGCCCGCAAATCTAACCACCGTTTGCCGGCGCTCGCCAGCGCTAGAGGTTGTCATGCCCGGCCTTGTGCCGGGCATCCACGTCTATGCATCCCACGTGCAAAGGAAGACGTGGATGGCCGGGACGAGCCCGGCCATGACGGGGAGCGAGTCAAATGTTCCCGAGTGCCGACTGCGCTCGAAATTTCAAGTCCCGCGCGGTTTCACGCGCCGGGTCGGCAGCGCGCTGGCCGGATCTTCCGGCCAGGGATGGCGCGGATAGCGGCCGCGGAGGTCGGAACGCACGGCAGCGTAACTGCCACGCCAAAAACCTGGCAGATCGCGCGTCACCTGCACCGGCCGCTGCGCCGGCGACAGCAGTTCGAGCACCAGCGGCACCGTGCCCCTGGCGATCGAGGGATGGGTGTTGAGCCCGAATAGCTCCTGCAGCCGCACCGCGATGGTCGGGCCCTGCTCGGCCTCGTAATCGATCGCAAGCTGCGTTCCCGTCGGCGCCTCGAAATGCGTCGGCGCCTCGCGATCGAGCCGCGCCCGCAATTCCCATGGCAGCAGCGCCATCAGCGCGTCCGACAGGTCACCGGCGGAGAGATCCTTCAGCGCGGTCTTGTCGTAGAGCGCGGGCACCAGCCAGTCGTCGGCGCGCGCGGCAAGCGCAGTGTCCGACAGATCGGGCCAGCTTTCGTCCTCGGCCTTGCGCAGGAACATGATTCGGTCGCGCCATTGTTTCGAGTGCTTCGACCACGGCAGCCGGTCGAGACCCGTGGCGATCAGGCCGTCGGCGAAGACGCGCGCGGTCTCGGCCGATGGCTTGAGCGGCATCGGCGCTTCCGACAGCGTGATCGCGTGCAGCGAACGCCTGCGGCGCGCGCGCAACGCCATCGCGCCGCGGTCGAACGTCACCTCCTCCACATTCTCGATCTGGTCGGCGAAGCGCTGCTCGATCTCGTCCTGGGTGATCGGCGCCGCCAGCAGGATGCGGCCATTCGCAGCCGTTCCGGTCAGTTCGGCAACCGCGATAGTGGGCAGCCGCGCCAGCGCCGCAGTCTGCTCCACGGCGGCGCCGCGGCCATTGGCCAGTACGAAGCTGCCATTGCCGCGGTTCTTCGCGACACGGTCCGGGAATGCGAAGGCCAGCATAACGCCGGTGGAGAGATCCTTCTGCTCGCTCACCGCCGCCTTCACTTGCGACGTCACTTGCGAAGCCCAGCGCGCGGCCATGCTGCGCGCGCTCGATGCCCGCTGCGAGCGGTCGCGGCGGAACTGGTCGAGCCTTTGGTCGAGATCGACGCTGTCGCCGCCGAGCCCGCGCTCGGTCAGCACCGCGGCAATCTCGGCCGCCACCTCGCCGGCGCCAAAGCGCGCGGAATCCACGATCATGCGGGCCAGCCGCGGCGGCAGCGCCAGCGCGCGCAAGCTCTTGCCCTCCTCGGTGATGCGGCCATCACCGTCGAGCGCACCGAGCTCGCCGAGCAGCGATCTTGCTTCCTTCAGCGCCGGTCCCGGCGGCGGATCGAGGAAGGCAAGGCTTGCGGGATCGCTGACGCCCCATTGCGCGAGGTCGAGCACCAGCGAGGACAAATCGGCGGAGAGGATCTCGGGCGCGGTGTAGGCCGGAAGCGAGGCGGTCTGCGGCTCGTCCCAGAGACGGTAGCAGACGCCGGGCTCGGTACGGCCGGCGCGGCCGCGGCGCTGATCGACCGCGGCGCGCGAGGCCCGCACTGTCTCGAGCCGGGTCAGCGCGATATCCGGCTCGTAGCGCGGCACTCGCGCGAGGCCGGAATCGACCACAATGCGCACGCCCTCGATAGTCAGCGAAGTCTCGGCGATCGAGGTCGCCAGCACCACCTTGCGGATGCCCTTCGGCGCCGGCGCGATGGCGCGGTCCTGCACGGCGGCATCGAGCGCGCCGAACAACGGCACGATCTCGACCGCGGCGTCGTGCACGCGCTCGGCGAGGAAGGTCTGGGTGCGGCGGATCTCGGCCGCGCCCGGCAGGAAGGCGAGCACCGAGCCGGCATCGGCGCGCAGCGCGGTCGCGATCGTCTCGGCCATCTGCCGCTCGACCGGCGCATCGACCTTGCGGCCGACATAGCGGGTCTCGACCGGAAAGGCGCGGCCTTCGCTCTCGACAACTGGTGCGTCGCCGAGCAGTTTTGCGACGCGCGCGCCGTCGAGCGTTGCCGACATCACGAGGATGCGCAGATCCTCGCGCAGGCCGGTCTGCGCGTCGCGCGCCAGCGCCAGCCCGAGATCGGCATCTAGCGAACGCTCGTGGAATTCGTCGAACAACACCGCGGCGACCCCGTTGAGCTCGGGATCGTCGAGGATCTGGCGCGAGAAAATGCCCTCGGTGACGACCTCGATCCGCGTCGCGCGCGATACCTTCGAGCCGAAGCGCACGCGATAGCCGACGGTCTCGCCGGCGCGCTCGCCCAGCGTCTTCGCCATCCGCTCGGCGCTGGCCCGCGCGGCGATGCGGCGCGGCTCCAGCACGATGATCTTCTTGCCCTTGGCCCAGGACGCATCGAGCAACGCCAGCGGCACGCGCGTGGTCTTGCCGGCGCCCGGCGGCGCGACCAGCACGGCGGCATTGTGGCGATCGAGCGTGCGGTCGAGCTCATCGAGCACGGTGTCGATCGGCAGCGGGCTATCGAATTGGTGCGGCAAGCGGTCTCATCGCGCCAGCGGCCCTCGGCCGACCTGCGTCCTGTGGTTAACGAACCCCGGATTCTGTTGGGATTCTCCTGGGATTTCCGGGCCTCATAGACCATTCGCCGGTTACAGGGAACCGGAGAAAGGTCCGCCTTCGGCGGCACATCATTTGTATGGATAAAGGAGAAAGCAACCGATCAGGCCGATGATGCGCCCGATCACGCCGGAACAGGACAAGGATGACCACAAACGGCACACAGGCTGCGACAGATCGCTCCGCCGGGAACGCGGCCGCGCGCGTCGATTGGGTCGACTATGCCAAGGGCATCTGCATCGTCATGGTCGTGATGATGCATTCGGTGCTGGGGGTCGAGAAGGCCGCCGAGCAGACTGGCTTCATGCATTATGTCGTGATGTTCGCAAAACCGTTCCGGATGCCGGACTTCTTCCTGATCTCGGGCCTGTTCCTGTCGGTCGTGATCGATCGCGATTGGCGCACCTATCTCGACCGCAAGGTGATGCACTTCGCCTATTTCTACGTGCTGTGGGTGACGATCCAGTTCGGCTTCAAGGCGCCGTCGCTGGCCGCTGAGGCAGGCTGGGCCGCGGTCGGGCTGCAATATCTCGAGGCCTTCATCGAGCCGTTCGGCACGCTGTGGTTCATCTATCTGCTGCCGATCTTCTTCGTCGTCACCAAGCTCACGCGCAACATCCATCCGCTCGCGATCTGGCTCGTCGCAGCAGCGCTGGAGGGCGCGCATGTCGTGACCGGCTGGACCGTGATCGACGAGTTCTGCGCCCGCTTCGTCTACTTCTTCACCGGCTACGTGCTCGCTGCTTACGTGTTCGCGCTGTCGGACCGCGCGCGGGCGCGGCCCGCATTTGCGCTGCTCGGGCTTGGGCTCTGGGCGCTCGTCAATGGCAGCCTGGTTGCGCTCGATGTCAGTGAATGGCCGGCCGTCTCGCTGGCGCTCGGCCTTGCCGGCGCCTGCGCGATCATCGTGACCGGCACGCTCTTGGCGCGCGCGCACTGGCTCGGCTTCCTGCGCTTTTGCGGCGAGCACTCGATCGTGATCTACCTCGCCTTCTTCCTGCCGATGGCCGTGACGCGCACCCTTCTGCTTCGCTTCGATGTTATTCACGACATCGGCCTGGTCTCGCTGATCGTCACCGCGATCGGCGTCGCCGGCGCGCTCCTGATCTGGCGGCTGGCGCTGGCAGCCCGGGCCAATTTCCTGTTCGAGCGGCCTGATGCGTTCTGGATTGCCCCGAAAAAGGCGGCGCCCGCTCTGCAGGCGGCCGAATAGGCCGCGAGTAGCGGATAAGTGCCAAAAGTCATGGGCCGGATTCGTTCCAACAGCGGCAAATCCGGCCGTTCGAATTTCCGCGCATTGAAATAACTGGCTTTTTGGAGCCGAATGTTTCGTCGCAAGGGCCGCGACGAAACAATTCTCCCGGTCACGAAACCATTTTCCGCTTTTCGCGCAGACATCCGGAAACGGGCGCTAACTAACAATTCTCCCAACGAACCGCCGCCCAACGGCGAACTGGGAGCCTGTCATGCCGAACGTCATCGCCATCAACTCAGCAGCCAAGAAGCTCATCGACGCTGCACGCGCGATCTCGGATGAAACGCTGCTCGCGCATATCGCCAAGAACGACCGCACCTCGATGCACACGCTCTATGCCCGTCACAACGTCCGGGTTTACCGCTTCGTGCTCCGGATGGTGCGCGACACCACAATGGCCGAGGACCTGGTCAGCCAGGTGTTCCTGGACGTCTGGCGTACCGCGACCCAGTTCGAGGGCCGCTCGCAGGTCTCGACCTGGCTGCTGTCGATCGCCCGCTTCAAGGCGCTGACCGCGCTGCGCCAGCGCAGGCATGAGGACATCGACCAGGACGACGTGCTGGAGATCGCCGACGGCGCCGACACGCCGGAAACCTCGCTCGATCGCGCCACCACCAGCGAGATCCTGCGCGCCTGCGTGGCCAAGCTGTCGCCGGCCCACCGCGAGATCATCAATCTGGTCTACTACCATGAGAAGTCGGTCGAGGAAGCCGGCCAGATCATCGGTATCCCGCAGAGCACGGTGAAGACCCGCATGTTCTATGCCCGCAAGCAGCTCGCCGACCTCCTGAGGGGCGCCGGCGTGGACAGCGTCGCGGCCTAAAGTAAAGTAAATTCAATAGCTTATGAGGGAGTTCAAGCACTCCGGGCTATTGTCCACGAAGCCAAAAAAGTTCGGCGACGAAACAATTGAAACAATCGACGACATCACCCGGAAAAACGCGATCTCTATACCCATATCCAACGACGCAACCCCAACCCCCAATTCACTGACCCAGGTTTCGATACCTCCTTAGTGCTAACCTCCCAAGTAACCTCCAACGACCCGGCCGGGATGCCCCCCAGCCGGGTCGCTCTGTTTTTGGCGCGGCAACTTGCGATGGTGCAGCGACGATACGCTCGCGACGATGGAAGACGAGACGATCGCTGTCGTCGCCCGGCTTGACCGGGCGACGACAGCGATTGGGTGGCGCGAGCCGCGCAACACATGACATCGGCCTCACGCTGACGTGACGTCATCGGCATCCGGACGGCCGTAACGGCTCACGCCGTCCTCGCGAAGAACATCAGGCGTACCCGGCACGGCCCTCTGGCGCGCCGGGACTTCTGATGGACGGACGACGATGCTCAGCCTTGCCCTTGCCCTGCTTGCCGGTGTCGCCACCGTCGCCGCCCCTTGCACCCTGCCGATGCTGCCAATCCTGCTTGGGGTATCGATAGGCCAGACCGGCAAGGCGCGGCCCGCGATGATCGCGCTCGGCTTCGTGATGTCATTCTCTGCGGTGGCATTGCTGCTGAGTGCGATCACGCGCGCCTTCGACTTCGATCCGAACCTGTTGCGGACCGGCGCGGCGATCCTGCTCGCGGGCTTCGGCCTCCTGATGATCTGGCCGGCGCCGTTCGAATGGCTGTCGATCCGGCTCACCGGCAGCGTTGGCCAAGCGGCGCCGTCGCCGAGCCTGTTCGGCGGCTTCGTGCTCGGCTCTACGCTCGGCCTGGTGTGGACGCCCTGCGCCGGTCCCGTGCTCGGCTCGATTCTGACCATCGTCGCGACCTCGAAGGACACGGCGTGGGCGAGCCTGCAGCTCGTCACCTACGCGATCGGCGCCGCGATCCCGATGCTTGCCATTGCCTATGGCGGGCAGGCCGTCACCACCCGCGTGCGCAGCATGGCGCGGATCGCGCCGCGGCTCCAGCAGGGATTTGGCGTCGTGATCATCGCCTTCGCCGCGCTGTCCTACCTGCAATACGACACGCTGATCGTGGCGTGGCTGACCCAATTCTATCCCAACGGCCAGATCGGCCTGTGAGCTCATAAGGAGATATCGATGTCCCTGCGCTTGATTGCTGTATCCACTCTGGTGGCGGGCCTTGGCCTCGGCGGCGCCGTCATCCCCGGCCTCTGCACCGAGTCCAACGCGCCGGCCGTGCCCGTTCCGATGGCCACCGCGATGACCACCGCGCAGAGCCAGACCGCGCCCGAATTCACCGGGATCAGCAACTGGTTCAATTCGCAGCCGCTGAAACTTGCCGACCTGCGCGGCAAGGTCGTGCTGGTGGATTTCTGGACCTATGGCTGCGTCAACTGCGTCAACACGCTGCCGCACGTCACCCAACTCTATTCAAAGTACCGGGATCGCGGCCTCGTCGTGATCGGGGTCCACACGCCCGAATTCCCGTTCGAGCATTCGGCCTCCAACGTGCAGGCGGCGCTGAAGCGGCACGGCATCCTGTATCCGGTGGCGCAGGACAACAATTCGCAGACCTGGAACGCCTACCACAACGAGTATTGGCCGGCGCAATACATCATCGACCAGAACGGCAAGATCGTGTTCCAGCATGCCGGCGAGGGGCAGTACGACGAGATCGACCGCACCGTCGCCCGGCTGCTCAACGCCAATAGCTGATTGGACAATTTGTCAGCCAATTGGACAATCCGCCGTCATTCCCGGCATGATAGGCTCAGTGCCGGGAATGCGCGATCCCGAACGTGATCGCGCCCGAAATTGACGACGGACGGTGCGTGATGTTCGAAGGCTGGGATGCGGTCGTACTCGCCCGCGCGCAATTCGCTTTCACGATGTCGTTCCACATCGTGTTTCCCGCATTCTCGATCGGGCTCGCGAGCTATCTCGCCGTGCTCGAAGCGCTGTGGCTGGCCACCAAGCGCGAGGTCTACATCAACCTGTTCAATTACTGGCTGAAGATCTTCGCGGTCGCGTTCGGCATGGGCGTGGTCTCGGGCATCGTGATGTCCTACCAGTTCGGCACCAACTGGTCGTCGTTTGCCGACAAGACCGGGCCGGTGATCGGCCCGATGATGGCCTATGAGGTGCTGACCGCATTCTTCCTCGAGGCGGGCTTCCTCGGCGTGATGCTGTTCGGGCTCGAGCGCGTCGGCCCCAGGTTGCACTTCGTCGCGACGTTGATGGTCGCGATCGGCACGCTGATCTCGGCGTTCTGGATTCTGTCGGCCAATTCCTGGATGCAGACGCCGACTGGCCATGCCGTCAATGCCGACGGCCAGTTCGTCGCTGCCGACTGGTTGAAGGTGATCTTCAATCCCTCGTTCCCCTATCGCCTCGTGCACATGGTGCTGGCGGCATACCTCACCACTTCGCTCGTGGTCGGCGGGGTCGGCGCCTGGCACCTGCTGCGCGACCAGCATCTTGCCGGCCCGCGCGTGATGTTCTCGATGGCGATGTGGATGGCGACGCTGGTGGCGCCGATCCAGATCCTCGCCGGCGACCAGCACGGCCTCAACACGCTGGAGCACCAGCCGGCCAAGGTGATGGCGATGGAAGGCCACTTCCAAAGCCACAAGGACGGCGCGCCGCTGATCCTGTTCGGCTGGCCCGACCAGCGTGATGCCAAGGTGAAATACGCGATCGAGGTGCCGAAACTGTCGTCGCTGATCCTGAAGCATTCGCTCGACGCACCGCTCGCCGGCCTCGACACCGTGCCGCGTGAGAACTGGCCGCCGGTGCCGATCACCTTCTGGGCGTTCCGCATCATGGTCGGGCTCGGCTTCCTGATCCTGGGGCTCGGCCTGTTCAGCCTGCTGATGCGCTGGCGCGGCATGATGTACCAGTCACAGCTGCTGCATCGCTTCGCGGTCCTGATGGGCCCGGCCGGCTTCATCGCGGTGCTCGCGGGCTGGATCACCACCGAGACCGGGCGGCAACCGTTCACCGTCTACGGGCTGCTGCGCACCACCGATTCGGCATCGCCGCTGGCGGCGCCGGCGGTGGGCTCGTCGCTGATCGCCTTCATCATCGTCTATTTCGCGGTGTTCGCCGCCGGCGTGATCTACATCCTGCGGCTGATGGCGCAGCCGCCGCATCCCGGCGAGCAAGGCCCGACAAAAGACCTTCCCGCCCGTGCGGCCGGCATCACGCCGGCGGCAGGTGCAGCCGTGGAGGGCGTGCGATGATCGACCTCGCCACGATCTGGGCCTTCATCATCGCCTTCGCCGTGTTCGTCTATGTCGTGATGGACGGCTTCGACCTCGGCCTCGGCATCCTGTTCCCGCTGTTCCCGCAAAAGACCGATCGCGACGTCATCATGAACACGGTGGCGCCGGTGTGGGACGGCAACGAGACCTGGCTGGTGCTCGGCGGCGGCGGCATGATGGCGGCGTTTCCGCTGGCCTATGCGGTGCTGATGCCGGCGCTCTACACGCCAATGATCGCGATGCTGCTCGGCCTCGTATTCCGCGGCGTCGCCTTCGAATTCCGCTGGCGCACCCAGAAGGCGCGCAACAAATGGGATCTCGCCTTTGCCGGCGGCTCGCTGGTGGCGACGCTGGCGCAGGGCATCGCGCTCGGCGCCATCCTGCAGGGCATCCATGTCGAGGGACGCCACTATGCCGGCGGCTGGTGGGATTGGCTGACGCCGTTCAGCGTCCTGACCGGCATTGCGCTGGTGATCGGCTATGCGCTGCTGGGCGCGACCTGGCTGGTGATGAAGACCGAAGGCGAGCTGCGCGACCGCGCCTATCATCTGACGTGGGTGTTGTTGGTCGCGATGCTGTGCGCGATCGGCGCCGTCAGCATCGCAACGCCATTCCTGGCCGTGCAGTATACCCAGCGCTGGTTCGCCTGGCCCAACATTATCCTCACCGCGCCGGTGCCGATCGCGGTCGCCGCCGTCACCGCGCTCTTGCTGCGCGCCCTCAGCAACAAGAACGACCACCAGCCGTTCTTCCTGACGCTGGCGTTGTTCGGACTGTCCTATGCCGGGCTCGGCATCAGCATGTATCCGTACATCGTGCCGCAGAGCATCACGATCTGGCAGGCGGCGTCGCCCGCGAACAGCCAGATCTTCATGCTGTTCGGGGTCTCGATCCTGGTGCCGCTGATCCTGGGCTACACCGCCTGGGCCTATTGGGTGTTCCGCGGCAAGGTACGCCCCGGCCACGGATACCACTGATGCCGACAGAGCGTTTTCCAGCGAAGTGGATCCCGGTTCGCGTCAAGAAAACGCGTCAAGACGAGAATCGAGAGCCCCGTTCCGATTCCATCGGAACGGAAATGACTCTCGTGCCGAATCAGCGGCCACTTGGCCAGCGCCTGTTGTGGTTTGCAGCGCTCTGGCTCGGCGGTGTCGGCACGGTGACCCTGGTCTCTTTCGCGTTGCGACTCTGGATTGCGCCGAAATAAGGCCGCCCACGCGGCGTGCCACGGGCCCAGTGACAAAAAACAGAAGCATTACAGTGATATAGTGTGACGCCCGCCCTAAACTTGCCATCAAGCTGCCGCTGAGATTTGATGCTGCCGCGATTTGGGTGGAGCAACCAATTTGGCCGCGCGCCACAAGGAGAGCTTTGCATGACGAAACTTCGTCACTTGGTTTGGATGTTGATCGCCACGGGCGCTCTCGTGCTGTCGACGTCGCAAGGCTTTGCCCAGAGCCGCCCGGATGCCGACGAGCCGGGCCTGATCGCCGACGACGGCTACGAGCTCGATCCGGAATGGCAGAAGCAGGTCGTGTACTACCGGACCAATGAGGCACCGGGCACCATCATCGTCTCCACCGCCGAACGCCATCTCTACCTCGTGCAGGGCAACGGCCGCGCGCTTCGCTACGGCATCGGCGTCGGCCGCGACGGCTTTCAGTGGCAGGGGCTGGTGACCATCACCCGCAAGGCCGAGTGGCCGGACTGGACGCCGCCGCCGGAAATGATCGCCCGCCAGCCCTATCTGCCGCGCTTCATGGCAGGCGGCCCGGGCAATCCGCTCGGCGCCCGCGCGATGTATCTCGGCACCACGGTCTATCGCATCCACGGCACCAACCGGCCCGACACCATCGGCACCGCCATCTCGTCCGGCTGCTTCCGCCTGGTCAACGCCGACGTCGCCGATCTCTACAGCCGCGTTCCCGTCGGCACCAAGGTGATCATCCGGCAGAAGCCCGAACTGTAATCTCGACCCACCCGCCTTCGATATCCGACCTGTATTTCCCCGATCATTCGCGAGAGAGAACCCATGCGTACATTTCGAGGCGGCCTGACGATCGGGCTCGCGGTCGCTGCACTGGTTGCGGCCGCCGCCATCACCTATGAGCGTTACGACACCCGCACGCTGAAGCGCACCGTCCGCCGCGGCGATGTGCTGTGCGGCGTCAACAAGGGCCTGCCGGGCTTCTCGATCCCGGACGACAAGGGCAACTGGACCGGCTTCGACGTCGACTTCTGCCGCGCGGTGGCCTCGGCGATCTTCGACGATCCGACGAAGGCGAAGTTCGTTCCGCTCGACGCCAGCGAACGCTTCAAGGAGCTGCAGAACCGCAAGGTCGACATCCTCTCGCGCAACTCCACCTGGAGCATGTCGCGCGAGACCAATTACGACCTCTATTTCCCGGCGGTCGCCTATTATGACGGCCAGGGCTTCATGTTGCCGCGCTCGCGCAACATCGATTCCGCGCTCGACCTGAACGGCAGCAAGGTCTGCGTGCAAGCCAACACCACGACGCAGCTCAACCTCGCCGACTATTTCCGTGCCAACAACATGAAGTACACGGAGATGAAGTTCGACAAGCTGGAGGATGTCGTGAAGGCCTATGACACCGGCCAGTGCGATACGCTGACGTCGGACGCCTCGCAGCTCTATGCGCTGCGGCTCAACCTCTCCAAGCCGAACGACCACACCATCCTGGCCGACATCATCTCCAAGGAGCCGCTGGCGCCGGTGGTCCGGCTCCGCGACGACGACTGGATGATGATCGTGAAATGGACGCTCTACGCCATGATCAATGCCGAAGAACTCGGCATCACCTCGAAGAATATCGACGAGGCGCTGAAATCGAAGAAGCCGGAAGTGATGCGGCTGGTCGGCACCGAGGGCTCCTATGGCGAGGATCTCGGCCTGACCAAGGACTGGGCCGTGCGCATCATCCGCCATGTCGGCAATTACGGCGAGGTCTACGACCGCAACGTCGGCGCCGATTCCAGGCTGAAGATTCCGCGCGGCATGAACCAGCTCTGGAACGCCGGCGGCGTCCAGTACGCGCCGCCGATTCGGTAACCGCGCGTAGCTAGGCCACCGCTGCTACCGCATGCACAGCTGTCATGCCCCGCGAAAGCGGGGCATCCAGTACGCCGCGGCCTCTCGGCTCAAGCACAAGCGCCTCTGGAATACTGGATCGCCCGGTCGAGCCGGGCGATGACAGGGAGTTGCGTGGCGACGACGCCGCATTATGCGGGCGGCGCCGTCGCCCTCGATCAGTAGCCCTTGCCGCTCGCCAGTTGGTCGGTGTGGAAATTGCTGTCGCCGAACAGCTCCTGGCAGACGCGGGCGCGCTTCATGAAGAAGCCGATGTCGAACTGGTCGGTCATGCCCATGCCGCCATGCATCTGCACGCCCTCCTGGACGGCCAGCGTCGCGGTGGTGCCGGCGCGCGCTTTTGCCACCGCGACCGCGTTGCCCGCCTTGTCCAGATCGGCATCGAGCGCCTGCAGCGCCTTCAACACGGCGGCGCGGGTGATCTCGATATCGATGTAAAGCTCGGCGGCACGGTGCTGCAGCGCCTGGAATTCGCCGATCGCCTTGCCGAACTGCTTGCGCTCCTTCAGATAGGTCACGGTGCGGCCGAACACCTCGTCGGAGAGACCGACCATTTCGGACGCGACCGCGCCACGGCCGATGTTGAGCACACCCTCGAGCAGCCCGCCTCCCTGATCGACCTCGCCGAGCACGCTGTCGGCATTGACCTCGACATTGTCGAACACGATGCGCGCCGCATTGTGCGAATCGACCATCGCGGTGCGCTCGACCGCGAGGCCCTTCGCCTTCGGATCGACCAGGAACAGCGTCAACCCGTTCTTGTCGCCGGCGCTGCCGGCTGTGCGCCCCGCGACGATCAACAGATCGGCGGTGTGGCCGTCGACCACGAAGGCCTTGTCGCCGGACAGCTTGAAGCCGTTGCCGGAACGCGTGGCCTGCAACTTCGTCTGCAAGGGGCGATGCTTGGCGCCCTCATCGATCGCGAGCGCTGCGAGCAGCGAGCCGTCGGCAATTTTCGGCAGATGCTGCGCCTTCTGCGCCTCGCTGCCGCCGCGCGACAGCGCAGAGGCCGCAAGCACCGAAGTCGCGAGGAATGGCGAGGGCATCAAGGTGCGGCCGATCTCCTCCATGACAATGCCCGCCTCGACGCAGCCAAGCCCGCTGCCGCCGAACTGGTCCGGGACCAGGAGGCCGGAGAAGCCCATCTCGGCAAAGGTCTTCCAGAGCTCGCGCGAGAAGCCGGTGGTGTCCTTGCTGTCGCGCAAGGAGCGCAAATGCGCCACCGGCGCCTTGTCGCTGATGAGACCGCGCGCACTGTCGCGCAGCATGGATTGTTCTTCGGTGAGGACGAGGGCCATGGATGGATCCGATAAATCTGATGTTGTTCGTTCAAGCGAATTTCAAGGGAACGTCATGCCCGGCCTTGTGCCGGGCATCCACGTCTTGTGCCAGCCGCGACAAAGACGTGGATGGCCGGGTCAAGCCCGGCCATGACGGCGGAAAGACTTCACGCCCCCGGCAGATCGAGGATGCGCTTGGCGACGATGCTGAGCATCACCTCCGAGGTGCCGCCCTCGATCGAGTTGGCCTTGGTGCGCAGCCAGGCGCGCGGACGGGCGCCGCCCCTGGAGCGGTCGCTCTCCCATTCCAGCGCGTCGATGCCGCCCGCCGACATCAGGATCTCGTAGCGGCGCTTGTTGAGCTCGGTGCCGTAATATTTCATCGCCGACGAGAACGCCGGATGCGATTGCCCGGCCTTGGCGAGATCGACCGCGCGCTCCGCCGCCGCGGCGAGTGCGGCCTCGTCGACCTCGAAGCTCGCGATCTGGCTGCGCAGCTGGGCGTCGTCGAGCCGGCCTTGCGCGTCCGCGCCGACCGAGTCGGCCGCGATCTGGCCGAGCGGACGGCCGACGCCGCGCTCGCCCATGCCCGAGATCATCGCGCGCTCGTGCTGCAGCAGATATTTCGCGACGTCCCAGCCGCGATTGACGGTGCCCACGACATGCGACTTCGGCACGCGGACATTGTCGAAGAAGGTCTCGCAGAACGGCGAATAGCCGGAGATCAAGAGGATCGGTTTGGTCGACACCCCCTTCGACGCCATGTCGAAGAGAATGAAACTGATGCCGTCGTGCTTCTTGGCCGAGGGATCGGTGCGCACCAGGCAGAAGATCCAGTCGGCATAGTTTGCGTAGGAGGTCCAGATCTTCTGGCCGTTGATGATGTAGTCGTCGCCGTCGCCGACCGCGCGGGTCTGCAGCGAGGCGAGGTCGGAGCCGGCGTTCGGCTCGGAATAGCCCTGGCACCAGCGGATCAGACCCGCGGTGATCTTGGGCAGATGCTCCTTCTTCTGCTCCTCGGTGCCGTATTGCAGCAGCGCCGGTCCGAGCATCGAGATGCCAAACGAGGTCAGCGGCTGGCGCGCGCCGATCGCCGCCATCTCCTGGCGCACGATCTTGGCTTCCTCGCCGTCGAGGCCGCCGCCGCCATATTGCTTCGGCCAATGCGGCACGGTCCAACCCTTGTCGCGCATCCGCTCGAACCAGACCCGCTGCGCGTCCGAGGAGAATTTCGCGTTGCGGCCACCCCAGAAGGTGTCGCCATCGGAGGTCATCGGTTGGCGCATCTCCGCCGGGCAGTTCTGCTCCAGCCAGGCGCGGGTCTCCGCGCGGAATTTCTCGAGGTCAGCCATGGTGCGTTTCCAGTCAAATTCGACGAATTGGATTCGACCTTAGACCTACGCAGCCGCCGAATTCAATATGCCTCGCAGCTGCGCCATGCTCTGGCGTCGCTACTCACCTCGCGCGATCGGGTGTATCGCCGAAGTGGGGTAACGATTGAAAAACAAGAGGAAACGGACATGCGGCTGAAGCTGCTTTCGCCTAGCGAAATGAACCCCGCCCAGAAAGAAACCTACGACGAGTCGATCGCCGGCAAGCGCGGCGCGCCACCGGCGCCGATGATGGCCTGGCTCAACAGCCCGGAGATGGCGCGGCATGCCACGCGGCTCGGCGAGGTGCTGCGCTTCGACACGGTCTTCCCGCCGAAGCTGTCGGAGATCGCGATCCTCGTCACCGCGCGGCACTGGACCGCGCATTACGAATGGTATGCCCACAAACGCCTTGCGCTGAAGGCCGGCCTCGATCCGAAGATCATCGAGGACATTCGCGTGCGCCGGACGCCGAGCTTCGACGACCCCAAGGCCAAGATGATCTACGACGTCGCCAAGGCGCTGCACGAAGGCCACGGCCTGCCGAAAGGACTGTATGACGAGGCGGTCGAGGTGCTGAGCCTGCGCGGCCTGGTCGAGGTGATCGGCCTCTGCGGCTACTACACCATGGTGTCGATGACGCTGAACACGTTCGAGTTCCAGCTGCCCGGCGGCGAGTTGTCGGAGCTCTGCTAGGCTCAGCCGACCCGTGGCGCCGTTCGGAAACGCTGCGTTTCCGGATGGATTGCTCCGGCTCCGGCAAATCCGGACTATATCAGGCGGCGAAGCCTTGCCCCTGACGGCAAGGCATTGATGCCAACGGAGCCAGGTCATGCCGGAAAATCCCCCCATCATCGCGGGTACGCGAATCGGGCATGTCCACCTCAAGGTGGCCGATCTCGAGCGGGCGCTCGGCTTCTATTGCGGCGTGCTCGGCTTCGAGCTGCAGCAGCGCTTGGGCACGGATGCGGCCTTCATCTCGGCCGGCGGCTATCACCACCACATCGGCCTCAACACCTGGGAGAGTAAGGGCGGCCATCCGCCGCCGCCCGGCACGACCGGCCTGTTCCACACCGCTATCCTTTATCCGACCCGCCCGGCGCTCGCCGACGCGCTGCATCGCGTGCTGTCGGCCGGCATCCAGCTCGATGGCGCCAGCGACCACGGCGTCAGCCAGGCGCTCTATTTGCGCGATCCCGACGAGAACGGCGTCGAGCTCTATTGGGACCGGCCCGAAGCCGAATGGCCGCGCAGCGCGGACGGCAGGCTTTCGATGTTCACGCGACGGCTGGATCTCGAGGATCTCTTGAAACAGCGGGCGGCGTAATTCCGCAACCCGGAAGGGCTCTTGTAGCCCGGATGAAGCGCAGCGAAATCCGGGGTTCGCTCCATGGGTGATACTGTTCCCGGATTACGCTTCGCTTCATCCGGGCTACGAATTCACCAGACTGACGATCCAGCCGGCCGCGTAGAGCCCAACGCCGAACACCGCATGCGTCAGGAGGCTCTGCAGCCGCGCGGCCCATGGATGGGGCGTACGGCTCGCGGCGATGCCGGCGCCCATCGCGGGCTGCATCACCAGGAACGGTGCGGCCACGCTGCCGATCCCGACCATCAGAGCCGGAGCGATGGTCGGCTGCCGCGCCCAACCAAGCCCGAAGATCGCAAGCAGCGCGCCGGCAAAGCCGATCCCGATCAGATAATGCGCGGCCCATCCGATCACCCGTTCGCCCACGACCTGCGGCGACGCGGCGATGCGATCGTGGCGCAAGCGGCCGGATGCGAGATGGCCGAGCCAGCGGCCGACCAGCGCATAATCCAGCGACGGAATGCCGAGCAGATGCTTGCGGACCATCCCCCAGACGTCCATCACGACCGTCGCACCGGTGCCGATCAGCATCGCGCGCGCCAGAAAGTCCATCGCGTCAGCCATGCGCGGCCTCCACCGGTGCTCGTGCCGCAGTCATCCAGCAGGCTGCGGCGAAGCGAATTTCGCTGCCGTGGATGTAGCGATCGAAGGCACCACGCACGGTCTCGATCACCTGCGTGCGACGCGGCTCTTCCATCTCCTGCAGCATCGTGCCGACCGGGCCGAGCCAGCTCACATAGCGGGTCAACTCCGATGCCGGGAAGCTCAAGACGACATCGACCGGCTCGATCCCGATCGCGTCCCAGCCGCTATCTTCCAGGATGCGCTCGACCCGCTCCCGGTCAGCGAAGCCGAACTGCCCCGGCGCGTCGGGACGCCGCGCCGGAAGATCCGGCAGCAGCGGCTTCGCCGCCCGCTCCGCCGTCGTCATGAACGGGTTCTCGGCCGGACCGCGCCACGCGATGAAGCGAAGCGCAGCACTCGGCCGGGCGGCCCGCCGCAGATTGGCGAAGGCCTGCACCGGATCGGCAAAGAACATCACGCCGAGACGCGAGATGATCATGTCGAAGCTCGCCGGCGCAAAGCCATGGGTCTGCGCGTCGGCGCAGATGAAGCTGGCGGACCGCCCTTCCCGCTCCGCGCGGGCGCGGGCAGCCGCGATCATCGGTTCGGAGATGTCGATGCCGGTGCAATGCCCCTCCGGGCCGAGCATGTGAGCGACGGCGAATGTCGTGGCGCCCGTGCCGCAGCCGATATCCAGCACATGGCTGGCTGCAGCATCGGCCACCGCCTGAACGAGCAGCGCTTCAAGCGGCTTGAACATCCCTTCCAGCACGTCGCGTGTCTCGACCCAGGCGCGCCCGGCAGCGCCGTTCCAGAGTTTGACCTGCTCGTCCTCGGCCTGCGGTGTGGCACTCATGATCTCGTCCTTTTGCTATTTGCCTGTCCTGATGCTTGCCTTAGGCAAGCGACTGGCGGCACACTGCCAGTTCAAGTGAACTTGAGGTCAAGGCCATGCGGGACATCGACATCGCGGAGGTGGCGCAATTATCGGGCGTTCGCGCCTCGACGTTGCGCTTCTACGAGGAAAAGGGGCTGATCGCTTCGCATGGAAGGCGCGGGCTGCGCCGGCTGTTCGATCCCGCCGTGCTCGACCGGCTGGCGCTGATCGCGCTCGGGCGCGCCTCCGGCTTCTCGCTCGACGAGATCGCGAGAATGTTCGCGCCCGACGGCAGGCCGCGCATCGACCGGAAATTGCTCGCTGCCAAGGCCGACGAACTCGACCGCACCATCCGCCGGCTCAACGCGATGCGCGACGGACTGCGCCACGCCGCCGTCTGTCCCGCGCCGAGCCACATGGAATGTCCGACCTTCCGCCGCCTGCTGCGGGTTGCAGCGGCCGGGAAGATCGGCGAGAAGAAGAAGGTGAAGAAGTCGCGACGCAAGTCGGGATCGTAGCCCGGATGCAGCGCAGCGAAATCCGGGGTTCTCTCTATGAGGTGATACTGTTCCCGGATTGCGCTTCGCTTCATCCGGGCTACTTGCCCTTCGTCATGATCGCCGCCGCCGCGATCAGTTCGAGGCCGATGCAACCGTAGAACGGCAGCGCATAGCTGCCCGAGAGATCGTGCAGCAGCCCGATCACGCCGGGGCCGAAAGCGTAGGTGATCTGGTTGATCGCGGTGATCAGGCTGACCAGCACACCGAATGCGCGCGGATCGAATTCGCGCTGCACGATCAGCGCCGGCAGCGTGATCAGATTGCCGACCGAGAAGCCGAACAGCGCGCAGGCGGCGATCTGGGCGATGTCGTTGTGCACATTGATGATGATGACCAGCGCGATCGCCTGGCTGACAAAAGACAGCGCCGACGCCAGCCGCTGGTTGAGCCGGTCGATCACGAAGGAAAACGAAACGCGCCCGACCACGGCCATCGCGGTCAGCAGCGCCATCGCCACCGTCGCGCGCTCGCGGCCGATCACCTGATCGAGATAGGCGATCAGATGCACGATGAAGCCGACCTGGGCGAACAGCACCAGCGCGAAGGCAATCGAGACCGAGAGGAAACGGATATCGCGCAGCGCCCGTGCGCGCACCTGGGTCGCCGACGGCGCGTCAGCCGCCGCTGAAGTCACCGCGTGCAGATGCACCGGTGGCCGCCCGACACAGATCAGGATGACAGGCACCATCACCACGACAAGCGCCACCGCGGCCGCGATCATCGCGCCGGAGAAGCCGAACGTGCCGATCCCCGCCACCAGCAGCGGCACGCCGACGATGCCGCCGAAGCTGGCGCCGTTGAGCGCCAGGCTGATCGCCATGCCGCGCTTCTTGTCGAACCACAGGCCGAGCGTGTTGGTGATGATGCCAAGGCTGGTGCCGGCCCAGCCGAACGCCAGCAGCGCATCGGCAAGATAAAGCTGCCACGGCTCGCGCACCTCGCCGATTGCGATAGCGGCAACCGCCATCGCGAGGGTGCCCGCGATCAGGCAGCTGCGCGCACCGAACGCCTTGATCGCCTCGCTGACAAAGGCCACCAGCGCGGCGCCGAACAAATAGAAGAAGGTCGTGCCCGACGAGATCAGCGACGCCGGCCAGCCGTGCAGCCGCTGCAGCTCGGCGACGTAGACGCTCTGTCCGTAGAAGCCCAATCCCCAGCCGAAGGTCGCAAGCAGGAAGCAGACGACGACGATGCGCCAGCCTTCGTAGCCGAGCGCGGATTCGTCATGCAGCGTGGGTGATGATGCGTCCATTTCTTGCTCTTGCTTCTCACATCGTCAGGACCGGATTAATCCGTTCCCACGATGTGAGCAGCCTTGCAAGCCGATCATTTCGAAGCTGATCGAAGTGTCAGCAATTGGCAGCAGGAGATTAAATACTCGGGTCCGGGACTTCTTCCACCGCACGCAATTTCGCCCGCCGCTTAGCGAATGACGCCAGCGACAGCACGACAAGCCCGAGCAGCACCGGCGGAAACACCACCATGTTGACGGCGTTCCAGCCGTAATGCGCCAGCAGCTGGCCCGACGAGAACGAGCCGATCGCCATCATGCCGAACACGAGGAAATCGTTGAACGCCTGCACCTTGTTGCGTTCCTGCGGCCGGTGCGTTTCCAGCACCAGCGCGGAGGCACCAACGAACGCAAAGTTCCAGCCGATCCCGAGCACGAACAGCGTCGCCCAGAAGTGCGGCGCCGTGATGCCGGACAACCCGATCATCGCGGCGACCGCCTCGAGCGCCAGCCCGAGCGCGACGATGACGGGCGCACCGAAGCGGGCGATCAACGAGCCGGTGAAGAAGCTCGGGCCATACATCGCCACGATGTGCCACTGGATGCCGAAATTGGAATCGCTGACCGATAGCCCGCACATCTTCATCGCGAGCGGCGCCGAGGTCATCACCAGATTCATCATCGGATAGGCGATCACGCCGCACAGCGCGGCGGCAATGAAGCGCGGCTGCCTGGCAATCTCGAGCAGCGGGCGGCCGCCATGCAGATCCGCCGCTGCCGGCTTCGGCGCGTCGACGCCCGACAGCACCGCCATCGCCACCAGCGCGACCAGCGCCTGCATCACGAACGAGAACGCGAACAGGTAAGGCGGCCAGATGTCCATGGTCCATTGCACGAGCTGTGGCCCGAGCACGCCGGCGAACACGCCGCCGGCCATCACCCACGACACCGCCTTGGGCCGGAACGCGACACTGGCGCCGTCGGCGGCGGCAAAGCGATAGGACTGCGCGACGGCGCCATAGAGCCCACCAAGGAAGGTCGCGCCGCAGAACAGCCAGAACGATGAGTGCAGGATCGCCCAGGCGCCGAGCGCGCCGGTCAGCGTGCCGCAGAAGGTGCCGACGATGAAGGCGACGCGCCGCCCATAGGCGCGTGAGATCGCACCGGTCGGCAGCGTGCCGGCGGCAAGCCCGAGTACATACATCGAGAGCGGCACCGTCGCGAGCGAGATGTCGGGCGCCAGCGTCGCACCGACGATCGAGCCGGTGGCGAAGATCACGGCCGAATTGGCGCCGGTCAGCGCCTGCGCCGCCGCAAGCCGCCACACATTGCCGCGCGCCCGCGTGTCATCGCTCGCCTCATCCGCAGCTGTCACGTCGATCATCAGTCGTCCCGCCTTGAAGCCCCGGCGGGAGCCCCCAATCGCGCGCACTATGGAGAGCAGGTGCAGGTCGATCAACCGGCGCAAACGGACGTAGGCCATGCGGGAGGCGCACGGTTGTTGGCCAGGTCGAATACCCACACTCCGGCGTCGTCCTGGCGAAGGCCAGGACCCATAACCACCGAGTTTTGTTGCGAGAGGGATCGCGGCCCCAGCTACGCGCAATAACGAGCATTTGGGGTAATGGGTCCTGGCTTGCGCCAGGACGACGTCACGCGTGTTGCGTCGCACGTCACCTACCGCACGGGCTTCTTACCCGGCCGCTTCTCGGCGCGCAGCGCGCCGGTCTTGTGCACCTTGGAGCGCGGCGCGATCGGGGCGCCGCGCGGATAGCCGCCCGGCCATTCGAGCGCGAGCGAGCTCGCGAAGCCGAAGAAGCTCGAACGGCTCATGCCGAGCTCGGCGGCGCGCTTGTCGATGCGTGCGATCAGGCTTTTCGGCAGATAGACGTTGACGCGCTCGGACGGGTCGGGCGGATCGACGCCGACCATGAAGAAGGCGGCGACGTCGGAGCCCTTGGGCGGCACGATGCGCTCGATCGGCGTCGGCTCCGGCAGCGCGTGGCCCTGCTCGACCCAGCCGTCCACCGCCTGCGCCAGCGCATGCTCGGCACGCTCGATCGCCTCTTCCTGCGACTTGCCGCCGGCGACGCAGCCGGGAAAGTCGGGAAACCACGCCCCGAACGCGCCGCGCGGCCCGCGCTCCAGCACGGCTGGATAAAGCCGTCTCTTCATTCTGGCCTCCGTCGTTGGAGTATGCTATTTCACACACCTTGGTGTGTCAAATGACACAACACGCGATCGCAGGAGAGCGCGGCAATGGACCCGCAAGCCGAACTTCGCATCGTACGTGCCGCCTACGCCAGGCAGATCATGGCCGCCGCCAACATCGTCGATGCGCGGGTGATGGAGGCCTTCGCCGCCATTCCGCGCGAGGACTTTGTCGGCCCGGGACCATGGATGATACTGCGATGGTGGACCCGCGACTACGTGCCGACGCCCGATGCCGATCCGGTCTATCTCTACACCAACGATCTGGTCGCGTTGCTGCCCGAGCGGCGCCTCAACAACGGCCAGCCATCACTGCACGCTCATCTCATGCACCAGGCCGCACCCGCCAGCGGCGAACATGTGGTGCATATCGGAACGGGCACTGGCTACTACACGGCGCTCCTCGCGCATCTGGCCGGACCGACCGGCCGCGTGACCGGCATCGAATACGACCCTGAGCTTGCCGCGCGCGCCCGCGCCAATCTCGCCCCCTATCCGAATGTCGAGATCATCGCGGGGGACGGCACGCGCGCATCGTTCGATCCAGCCGACGTGATCTACGTCAATGCCGGCTGCACCCGGCCGGCCGCGCGATGGCTCGACCGGCTGGCCGACGGCGGCCGCCTGATCCTGCCGTTGACGTCGGATGAGGGATTCAGGGGCGGCGCGCCGGAGCAGATCGCACGCTCCGGCGCGGTGTTCTGTGTCCGGCGCGAGGGCGCACAGTATCAAGCCACCTGGATCTCACCGGTCGCGATCATTCCCTGCGACGGTGGCCGCGACGAGGCGTCCGAAAAGGTGCTGGCCGAAGCCTTCGCGCGCGGCGGCTGGCAGAAAGTGACGCAGCTCTACCGCGATGCCGAGATTCCCGACGAGCGCTGCTGGCTGCGCGGGGATGGATGGTGCCTGGCCTGGGATTGACCGTCGCAACGCGCGCTAGCCGATGGGCCCGCGCAAAGCGCGGCCCCAAGGTGGGCTCCGCGTCGTGCGCCATTCTTCACCGTGCGCGGGCAGGCGTCCGGTCCAGAAGGCTTTCAGCGCATCGGCCAGATCGCGCGGATTGTCTTCCTGAACATTGTGGCCTGCGCCCGCGATGCTGACGCACCGCCCCTCGCGGAAGCGCGCGGTGAATTCATGGGCCGCATCTTCGCTGACGATGAGGCTTTCACCGCCGCGCGCCAGAAGAAACGGGACGGCTATGTCCTGTACGCGCGCCTCGAAACCGGCAAGATGCCCCAGGATGGCGGCATAGTCCGCCGGACGGCGCTGGTCGCGCTTCCACATCAGGCGCCCGTCACGACCACGCTTCAACAGAGCGCGCATCCGGTAACGAAGGCGTTCCGGATCGCTCCGCGGACTCACCACAAGCGCCATCTCGACCACATCGTCCACCGTCGCGGCGCCGCGAAAATCCGCGATGAAGGCGCGCATCCGTGCCGTTGCGGCGAACACCGGCCGCGAGATCACATCGATCATCGCAAGGCTTTCGGTACGCTCCGGGTAGCACAGCGTAAATTCGCATCCGACCGTTCCACCCAGCGACATGCCGGCAATGTGCGCGCGCTCGATCTGCAGGCCGTCGAGGACGGCGACAAGATCCTTTGCATAACTCTCGATCGCGTAGTCGTCGGTCCAGTCGCTGGCGCCGTGACCGCGCATGTCCAGCGCAAGCAGCCGGAAATCGTCCCGCAGCGCCACGGCGACATAGTCCCAGGTTTGGGCGGTGAGTGCGCCACCGTGCAGCAACACGACCGGAGGTCCTTCGCCGCCCCAGTCGAGCAGATGGATGTTCGGTCCATGCGGCACGCGAAGATTCCGCGAACGCGGCGGCGTCAGGTCGGTTGCGGCGATCCCGAGCCGATCGACTATTGTCGCCAGCGCCTCGAGATGCCATTCGTCCATGACCAATCCTCTTACTTAGGGTATCCTAAGTAAGACTCACGAGATGCGGGAAGTCAATGGCCACGCGACAACGACGAACGCCGCAAGCGGCAAAGTTCGCGATCCTGGATGCCGCAGAACGGCGACTGCACGATGAGGGCCCCGAGGGCGTGCGCATCCAGCGCATCGCCGCCGATCTCGGCATGACCGATGCGGCCATTCATTACCATTTCGGCACCCGGGAAGCGCTGATGGACGCGCTCCTGCGCCGCATCGGCCGCCGACTGGTGGACGACATCGCGACGACCATCGAGTCCTGGGCGCCCGACGAGATCGACGTCGCCGCCCTCAGCCGCCTCTTTCAGCGCGCCTATGCGGACGAACGGGCTGCCAGGCTCGCGGTCTGGCTCAGCCTGGCCGGATGGCGACCAAAGGGATCCGGCATGTTCATGCCGCTGGTCGAGCGGGTTCATCGGGCGCGGATCGAGGCCGCGCGCAAAGCCAAACGACCCACGCCGAGGCTCTCCGACACGCAGTACGCCATCGCACTCCTGAGTGCGGCCCACATGCAGGCCGCAATGGCAGGCGACGCCTTGCTGGCCAGCGTCGCCGAAGACTCCAAAGGTCTCGACAATCGCGACTTCCTCAGTTTCTCGGTGGAATCGATCGCGCGCCGTCTCGCAGAATAATCAGCCCCGCGCGTGCGGTTATTGCCGCACAAACATCAAGATCATGTTGTTGGCCGGCATCTCGAAGCTGCCGGCGAGCTTCAGCCCGACACGCTCCGCAAGCGTCTCGAGATCGGCGATATCGCGCACGCCCCATTCAGCGTCGCGTTCGCGCAACGACGTATCGAACACGGCGTTGCTGAGCGCGGTGTGCTTGCCGCCGCGCTTGAACGGGCCGTAGAGGAACAGCCGGCCGTCGGCGCGCAAATGCCGCGCGGCGCCGGCGAACAGGCCCTCGGCCACCCGCCACGGCGCGATGTGGATCACATTGGCGCAGAAGATCGCGAGCAGTTTGTCCGGACCTTTGCCGTCCGATGGCGCCGGCGACCAGGCTGGGTCGGACAGATCGATGGGCTGCGGCGGCTGGATGTTGGCAAGCCCGGCATGCGCGCGCCAGGCCTCGATGCTGCGCAGATGCGCGGCATGGAGGTCGCTCGGCCACCAAATGATGTCGGGCGTCCGATCGGCGAAATAGACGACATGCTGGCCGGTACCGCTGCCGGCCTCCAGCACATCGCCGGATTGGCCGGCAAGGTACTCCTTCAGCACCGCCCAGATCGGCTGGTGATTGCGGTAGAACGCTGCCGCGTCGAGCCGCCCGTCCGCCTCGACCGTGCCGTCCTTGCCGAACTCCACCACAAACTCCGCCACTACGCTTCTCCTTCAGGGCTCAACCGCACAAACATGACAGGCGGACGGACCACCGCACTTCCATTAACCCCGTCGCAACGCGCCTATTCTCCGAGTTGCCAGCCGATGGCCTTTGTGCTTTCCACTCTTTATATTGCGATGGGATCATCGAGATTGAAGCCCGGGAAACGTCCTTGATCGCCACTTTCTCCAAGCCAGCCCTCGTTCTGGCGCTGCTGGCCGGCATTGCCGTGGCCGCACCCGCACAGGCCCAATCCGCCACCGAGGGCCAAAAGCTCGCCTTCGACCGCGGCAAGGGCAATTGCCTGACCTGCCATGTCATCAAAGGCGGCGAACTGCCCGGCACGATCGGCCCCGAATTGACCGGCCTCAGGGCGAAATACAACCGCGACGAGCTGATCGCGATCGTGACCGACGAGACCAGGCGCAACCCGCAAACGGTGATGCCACCGTTCGGCCGCAACCGGATCTTGAGCGAGAAGGAAATCAGCGCGGTGGTGGACTTCCTGCAGACGCTGTGAGGCCGCAACCGTCGCTTGAGGAGATTTTTTCGATGAGCATCACGACCAGCGAATTTCTTGGGAGCCGCCGCCTGGTACTGAAGGGCGCGGGCGTCGCCGCACTGATCGGTCTTGGCGTCATTCCGTTCGACGTGCCGCAGGCGCTCGCCGCCGCCAACGACAAATATCCGGAAGAGGCGTTCAAGCAGAAGAACGAGGCCGACGCGATCAAGGCGCTCTACGGCAAGACCGCCGAGCCCTCGGACAAGGTCAAGATGGACGCACCCGAGATCGCCGAGAACGGCGCTGTGGTGCCGATCTCCGCCACCACGACGCTATCAGACGTCACCTCGATCTCGTTCCTGGTCAGCGAGAACCCGATCTCGCTGATCGCGACGTACAGGATTCCGGCCGGCACGCTGCCGAGCATCGCCAACCGCATCAAGATGGCCAAGACCAGCAACGTCACCGTGATCGTCGAGGCCGGCGGCAAGCTCTACAGCGCGAGCAAGGAAATCAAGGTCACCGTCGGCGGCTGCGGCGGCTGAGCTCAATCAGGGGATAAAATCAGATGGCATCGAGCATTCGCGTGCGCGCCACGTTAAACGGCGACACCACCGAGGTGCAGGCGCTGATCCAGCATCCGATGGATTCCGGCTTCGTCAAGGACGCCAAGGGCGAGATCATCCCGCCGCATTTCATCCAGGTGCTGACCTTCGAGTATGACGGCAAGCCGGTGTTCGTCGCCGACTGGGGCGGCGGCGTCTCCAAGGACCCCTATGTCAAGTTCGCCTTCAAGGGCGGCAAGAAGGGCGACGACCTGAAGGTCAGCTGGGTCGACAACAAGGGCGCGACCGACACCACCACGGCGAAGATTCAATGACGCGGCGCTTCGCAATCCGCGCCACCACGCTTGCGCTCGGCCTGCTAGCGCTCGCGCCGGCCGCGCACGCAGCCGACAGCGTCGATCCCGCCGCCGACAAGGCCGCGTTCCAGAAATTCTTCACCAGAAAATTCCCCAAGCTGAAGCTCGAGGATTTCGTCAACGGTCCCTATTCGATGAATGAGGACCTGCACAAGCAGTGGGAAGAGAAGGAACAGTTTCCGCCCTACGAGTTCTCGCTCGAAGCCGGCAAGGAAATGTTCTCGACGCCGTTCAAGAACGGCAAGACCTACGCCGACTGCTTCCCGAACAAGGGCATCGGCATCCGCCAGAACTACCCCTATTTCGACGAGAAGGAAGGCAAGGTCGTCACGCTCGAGCTCGCGCTCAACCGCTGCCGCGAGGCCAACGGCGAGGCGCCGTTCTCCTATGTGAAGGACGACATGGCGGCGCTCACCGCCTACATGGCCTTCACCTCGCGCGGCAAGCCGATGGACATCAAGATCCCGAACGATCCGCGTGCGCTGGAGGCCTATCAGAAGGGCAAGGAGTATTTCTACACCCGCCGCGGCCAGCTCAATTTCTCCTGCGCCACCTGCCACATCCAGAGCCCGGGCGAACGGATCCGCGCCGAGGTGCTGGCGCCGGCGCTCGGCATCCTGAACGCGATGCCGATCTATCGCTCGGAATGGTCAGGCATGGGCACGACCAGCCGCCGCTTCACCACCTGCAACAGCCAGATCCGCGGCGTGCCACTCAATCCGCAGGACGACGAGTACCGCAACCTCGAATATTACCTGTCCTATGTCAGCAACGGCCTGCCGATTTCGGGTCCGGGAGCAAGGCCATGAGCGCGGCTATCAGAGCCATCTTCGCGGCATCGGCCCTGCTGATCGCAACGGCGACCGGCGCCCTCGCCGCCTCCGAGGCCGACTACAAGGCGGCCTACGCTGCGGCTGAGGCCGCCAACAAGGAAGCAGGCCTGCTGCGCAACCAGTGGACCACGACAGCCTCGACGCTCGCCGCCGCAAAAAAGGCCGGTGAGGCTGGTGATTTCGACACCGCAGTCGCCCAGGCCAAGGAGGCCGAGGCGCTGGCAAAGGCATCGATCTTCCAGGCCACCAGCGAAAAGGAACGCTGGAAGGACATGGAAGTTCGCTAAAGAGTTTGGGATGGGGTTGAGCCGCGAGCTCCCTGCGCCCCCTCTCCCGCTTGCGGGGGAGGGTTGGGGTGGGGGTTTCGCCGCGATTCACCCCGTTCATTGTGTGGAAAGAGCCCCCACCCGTATCGCATCTGCGATGCGATACGACCTCCCCCGCAAGCGGGAGAGGTGAAGAGGGGTGCGGAGAGAGTGATGATCATCCGCCGCCGGGATTTCCTGAGAGCTTCGGCTGCCGCAACGCTGACGGCCGGCCTGCCCCGCCTCGCGCGCAGCGCCGATACCGCCAGCGTCTACGACCTCGAACGCTTCGGCAACGCCCGCATTCTGCACATGACCGACACGCATGCGCAGCTGAAGCCGGTGTTCTTCCGCGAGCCCGGCGTCAACATCGGCGTCGGCGCGATGGCCGGCCAGCCGCCGCATCTGGTCGGCAAGGCGTTCCTCGACCGCTTCGGCATCCGGCCCGACAGCGCCGATGCCTATGCCTTTACCTGCGTCGAGTTCGAGAAGGCCGCGGTCCGCTTCGGCCGGCTCGGCGGCTTTGCCCATCTGAAGACGCTGATCGACAAGTTGCGCGCCGATGTCGGCGAGAAGCGCTCGATCCTGCTCGATGGCGGCGACCTCTGGCAGGGCACCGGGCTCGCCAACGCCATGAACGGCGCCGACATGGTGGAGGCCGCCAATTTGCTCGGCATCGAGGCGATGACCGGGCACTGGGAATTCACCTATGGCGAACAGGTGCTGCGCGACAATCTCTCCCGCTTCAAGGGCGAATTCCTGGCGCAGAACGTGTTCCTGACCGAGGAAGCCGCGTTCAACGATGCCAAGGCGTTCGATCCGGCCTCGGGGCGGGTGTTCAAGCCGTCTATCATCAGGGAGATCGGCGGCCATCGCGTCGCGATCATCGGCCAGGCCTTCCCCTATGTGCCGATCGCACACCCCAAGCGCTTCACGCCGGACTGGAAGTTCGGCATCCGCGACGAGGAGCTGCAAAAGCTCGTCGACGGCCATCGCAACAACGACAAGGTCGAGGCGGTGATCCTGCTGTCGCATAACGGCATGGATGTCGACCTCAAGCTCGCCAGCCGCGTCACCGGCATCGACGTCATCCTCGGCGGCCACACCCATGATGCGATCCCGATTCCGATCACGGTGACCAATGCCGGTGGCGTCACGCTGGTCACCAATGCCGGCTCCAACGGCAAGTTCATCGGCGTGCTCGATCTCGACCTCGCCAAGGGCAAGGTCGCCAATGTCCGCTACCGCCTGCTGCCGGTGTTCGCCGAGCTCCTGAAGCCCGATCCCGCGATGCAGACGCTGATCGACAAGATGCGCGATCCGCATGTCGACGAGTGGAGCGACAAGCTCGGCACTGCCGATCGTCTGCTTTACCGCCGCGGCAATTTCTCCGGCACCGTCGACCAGCTGATCTGCGATGCGTTGCTGAACGAGCTCAACGCCGAGATCGCGTTGTCGCCCGGTTTTCGCTGGGGTCTCACCACGCTCGCCGGCCAGCCGCTGACCATGGAAGACGTGCTGTCGGAGACCGCGATCACCTATCCCGAGACCTACGTCGCGACCATGACCGGCAGCCAGATCAAGGATGTGCTGGAAGACGTCTGCGACAATTTGTTCAACGTCGATCCCTATTATCAGCAGGGCGGCGATATGGTCCGCGTCGGCGGCCTCGCCTACACCTGCACGCCGGGCGAAAGCGTCGGCAAGCGCATCTCCGAGCTGAAGCTCGGCAACGGCAAGCATCTCGAAGCCGCCAAGCATTACAAGGTCGCGGGCTGGGCCTCGGTCAACCAGCAGAACGGCGCGCCGATCTGGGACGTGGTGGCCAAGCATCTGCGCTCCGGCCGGCCGCCGAACCGCGACGAACCCGGTGTGACGCTGAAAGGCGTCGAGGACAATCCGGGCATTGCGAGGCACGGATGAGGCGACGCGCGTTCATCGCCGCGCTCGGCCTTGCGGCGATCGCGCTGGCAACGCCGCTCGCCCGCGCCCAGCTCGCGCCGTTGCAGGACAAGCCGTTCGCCGAGCACAAGGTCGTGCTACAGCTCTCCGACAACGATCCGAAGAAGCAGGGCCTCGTCATCAGCGTCGCCAACAATCTGATGAAGCATTACGACCCCGACAAGGTCGCGGTCGAGATCGTCGCCTTCGGCCCGGGCATCGACCTGCTCAAGCCCGACAATGCCAACCGCAAGCAGGTCGAGAGCCTGGTCGCGCAGGGCGCGCGGGTCGACATCTGCCTCAATACCGTCGACACGATCGAGCGCGACACCGGCAAGCGGCCGGACTACATCGCCGCCGCCACCCCCGTGCAGGTCGGCGTCGCGCAGATTTTGCTTCTCACCGAGAACGGCTACACGCTGGTGAGGCCGTAGACCTGCGCGTCATTGCGAGCGAAGCGAAGCAATCCATGTTTCGCCGCAGGGACAGAATGGATTGCTTCGTCGCTTCGCTCCTCGCAATGACGAGATGAAAGCGGCGCTCACATTGAGAGACCTTCCCATGCTTCGCCGTCTCGCCGCCGCCGCCGCGCTTTCGCTCGCCTTCGCAACCGGCGCACTCGCCGCCGACAAACCGCACCACATCGCGATCCAGGTCGACCAGAACGACCCGCAGATCATGAATCTCGCGCTCAACAACGCGACCAACGTGATCGAATATTACCGCGCCAGGAACGAGGACGTGGACGTCGACATCATCACCTACGGCCCCGGCCTGCACATGCTGCGCAGCGATACCTCGCCGGTGCAGGACCGCATCAGGCGGCTCAAGGATTTCGTCTTCCCGGGCAAGATCCAGTTCTCCGCCTGCAACAATACCAGGCAGGGCATGGAGAAGGCCGAGGGCCATACGATCTCCGTCGTCCCAGACGCCACCATCGTACCGTCGGGCGTGGTCCATCTGATGGAGCTGCAGGAGCAGGGCTGGAGTTACGTCCGGCCGTAAGCGGCTTTCCCTATTGGTCCCGTCATCCCCAAAACCAACTCCGTCACCCCCGCGCAACGGCTTCGCCGTTGCGCGGGGGTGACGGTGATAGATTTTGGGGGTGACGGGACAGGAGTCGCACGGGGATGGATTTGCTTTGAATCGACCCTATCTATGGAATAATATCCTCCATACGACTCGACCCGGAGCACAGGTAAGCCGTCATGATCTTTCGCCAGCTCTTCGACAGCGTGTCCGGCACCTATAGCTACCTGCTCGCAAGCCGCGCCGGCGGCGAAGCGCTGATCCTCGATCCGGTGCTGGAGAAGGCCGACCGCTACTGCAAGCTGCTGCAGGAACTCGACCTCCGGCTGGTGAAAGCCGTCGATACGCATCTCCACGCCGATCACGTCACCGGCCTCGGCGAGCTGCGTGACCGCACCCAGTGCATCACCATCATGGGCGAGCAGAGCAAGGCCGACGTGGTGTCGATGCGCGTCTCCGACGGCGACAAGGTGACGATCGAGGGCCTCTGCCTCGAAGCCTTGTACACGCCCGGCCACACCGACGATTCCTATAGCTACCTGATGGGCGACCGCGTCTTCACCGGCGACACGCTGCTGATCCGCGGCACCGGCCGCACCGATTTCCAGAACGGCAGCGCGCGGGCGCAGTACGACTCGATCTTCAACCGCCTGCTCAAGCTGCCCGAGGAAACGCTGGTGTTCCCGGCGCATGACTACAAGGGCGACACAGTCTCCACCATCGGCGAGGAGAAGCGCTACAATCCGCGGCTGCAGGTGAAATCGATCGACGACTATGTCGAGCTGATGAACAACCTCAATTTGCCGAACCCGAAGCTGATGGACGTCGTGGTGCCCGCCAACATGCATGTCGGCCTGCACCAGGACGAGCTGGCCAAGGAAGGCCTCTCCCTCAGCGCGCGCGATGCCATCGCGAGCCTCGGCCGGCCCGATATCCTGCTGGTCGATTTGCGCGAGAGCGGCGAGCGGGCCAAGCACGGCATGCTCCCCGGCGCGCTGCACGCGCCATATCCCGGGATTTGCGCCACCTTGGAGCCCGGCGGCATGCTGCGCGAAGTCGCGGCCGCAACCGGCCGCCGCGTCGTGTTCTTCTGCGCCTTCGGCGAACGTTCGGCGATGGCCGTTGCTGCCGCGAAGAAGGCGGGGCTGGCGAACACCGCCCATATCGAGGGCGGCATCGACGCGTGGAAGAAGGCCGGCGGGCCGGTGGTTCACGGGTGATTGCGTAGCCCGGATGGAGCGCAGCGAAATCCGGGATCAATCTTTCCGCGGAATGACTTTCCCGGATTGCGCTTCGCTCCATCCGGGCTACAGGATCATCGCGTCACGCGCTTGAGTTCTTCCGTCAGCCGATCCAGCGCATCCGCCAGCATCACGCCGCCGCACACCGTGAGCCGCTCGGGCAGCACGATCCGCTTGCTCTCCGGATAGAAGCGCTCCAGCGCCGGATGCAACAGAAAGGCGCGCCCCTCATCCTCGGCGCGATCGCCGGCCTCCGACACCAGGATGAAATCCGGCCGCAGTTTTACAATCGCCTCCAGCGAAGCAAATCCGCCCGCGCCGAAGCCGAGCTCGCCGGCGGCATTGGTCAGGCCGGTCGCCGCCATCAGCGAGCTGACGAGGCTGCTGTCACCCGACACAAAGCCGCGCCGCTCCAGCGGCAGCACGCGGTAATGATGAGCGCTCGCCACCGCCCGCGCGCGGACGATCGCCGCATCGAGCCGCGCGATCTCCGCCTGCGCGCGATCCGGATGCTGCACCACATCGCCCATCGCGCGGATCTGGTCCCTCACCTCGTCCAGCGTGCGCGGCACGGTGAACTCGACGAGGTGCAGCCCCTGCGCCTTCAGGAGATCGCGCGTCGCGCGCTTGTCGAACAGGCTGACGACGACAAGGTCGGGCTTGAGCAGCAGCACGTCCTCGGCCCCGCCCGACAGGCGCGGATAGTTTCGCGCTTTCTCGGCGGCCCAGGATTGCCAGGCATCGCGCGAAAAGCGGCTGAGCCCGAGGATCTGGTCCGGGTCGGCCAGCGACAGCACGAGCTGATCGCTGCAGACGTTCATCGAGACGATGCGCGGTCCGGCGGCGAACGCGGCACCTGCAGAAATAAGCCACAGCAGAATCGCGACCACCGCTCCAATATGAATTGGAGCAAGATGGTGGCCATTGAAAAGGTGCGCCCCCTCTCCCGCTTGCGGGGGAGGGTTGGGGTGGGGGTTTCGCCGCGAGTCATATCGTGGAGAGAGCCCCCACCCGCCGCGCTCTTCGAGCCCAGCGACCTCCCCCGCAAGCGGGAGAGGTGCAGCCAGTTCGCGGCGACACCGTCTGAACATCACGCGTCCGCCCACGGCACGATGACGGCCTCGCGCTGAAATTCGGCGCGGTAGGCGCGGACCCGGAACACGCTGGCGAGGACCGCTTCCGACAACGCCGCATCCGGCGCGCCCTGCGCCGCCAGCCGGCCCTCCGACAGCACCAGCACATGATCGGCAAAGCGCGCAGCAAGCCCGAGATCGTGCGTCACCACGATGACCAGCACGCCGGTGTCGGCGACGTTGCGCAGCTTCTGCATCACATCGATCTGATGGCGCGGATCGAGCGAGGCGGTCGGCTCGTCGGCGAGGATCACCGGCGCCTCCACCGCCAGCACCCGGGCCAGCGCGACGCGGCTGCGCTCGCCGCCGGAGAGCTCGGTGACGCGGCGATCGCTGAATTCGGTGACGTCAACCGCCTGCATCGCACGCAGCACCGCCTCGATATCCTTCGGCGACAGCCGCGCCGGATCGGTCGCGCCATGCGGATAACGGCCGAGCGCGACGATATCGCGCGCCGGCAGCGGCCAGTGCACCATGTGCCCCTGCGGCAGGTACGCGAAACGCTTCGCCCGCTCGCGCAGTGCAAGCGACGCCAGCGCATCGCCGCCGATCCTGATGTCGCCGTCGGATGGAATTAGTCCGGCGAGCGCGCGCAGCAGCGTGGTCTTGCCGGCGCCGTTCGGGCCGACCAGCGCGACCAGATGGCCCGCCTCCAGCGACAGCGAGACATCGTGCAGCACCTTGCGGCTGCCGAGCGAGGCATTGAGCGCGGTGGCGGAGAGCAGCGTCATGCCACGCCTCCGCCAAGCGCGCGGCGTTCGCGCATGATGAGGTAAAGGAAGAACGGCACGCCGATGATCGATGTCAGCACGCCGACCTTGATATCGGAGGTCGAGGGGACGATGCGCACCGCGATATCGGCGGCGAGCAGCAGTGCCGAACCGGTGAGCGCGCTCGGCACCAGGAGCCGCGCCGGATCGTGACCGATCAGAGGGCGCATCAGATGCGGTGCGACGAGACCGATGAAGCCGATCGTGCCGGTGACCGCGACCGCGCCGCCGACGCCGAGCGCCACGCCCGTGATTACGTAGAGCCGCAACCGCCCGACATCGACGCCGAGACTTTGTGCGGCCTCCTCGCCGAGCGTCAACGCGCGGAACGCGTTCGCCTGGCTGAGCAGGATGACGGCGCCCGCGATGATGAAGGGCAGCGCCAGCGCCACGTGCTGGAAGCTGCGGTCCTCCAGCGAGCCGAGCAGCCAGAATGCGATCTCCAGCACGACGAACGGATTGCTCGACAGATTCATCACCAGCGCGGTCGCCGCCCCGGCAAAGCTCGAGATCGCAAGCCCGGCGAGGATCAGGATCAGCAGCCCGGCATTGCGGCCGGCGATTGCGAGCAGCGCGAACACCGAGCCGAACGCCGCGATGATCGCCACCACCGGCAACGCGTAGGACCGAACATCGGCAAGGCCCAGCGCGATCACCAGCACCGCGCCGAATGCCGCCGATTGCGGCGCGCCGAACAGCGACGGCGAGGCCAGCGGATTGCGCAGCAGGCCCTGCAGCGCCGCGCCCGATAGCCCGAGAATCCCGCCGATCGCGAACGCCAGAATGGTGCGCGGCAGCCGGATCTCGCGCACGATCACCTGCGCGACGTCGCTGCCGCCGCCGAACAGCGCCTCGATCACCGCAAGCGGCGACAGCCGCACCGGCCCGATACCGAGCGAGAGCACCAGCAGCAGGATCACGAGCGCGAGCAGCGCCGCGGTGGCGCTCCACCGGCGCCGCGCCGCGACCTCGGCTGCCAAGGTAAAATCCTGCACGCTCATTGGATCCATGCTCTTACAGCGATCGCCGTGGCAGACAAGCGACACTCGACAAAAACCGTGGCCGTGCGGCCATTGCCCGACTTCCGCCGGATTGACTTTGCTGCCCGGCCGAACCCTAGATGAACATGACGGTTCTTTAATGAGATGAAAAGGGAATGCGGTGCGGGGAAACATCCCCAAGGCCGCGGCTGCCCCCGCAACTGTATGCGGTGAATCCTTCGTCACAGGCCACTGGGAATCTCGGTCCTGGGAAGGCGACGAAGGGTAACGACCCGCGAGCCAGGAGACCTGCCGTCAGCCGTGGTCACATGCGAAGATGCCGGTCGGGGAGTACAGGCATGAGCTTCACCTGAGGCTGCAAGCAGCAGAGCCTGCGAGCACGACGGTGAGACTGGTTCGCGGTGACGTGCCACTGACGTTACCGAGGTCTCACCTAGATGTTCTCCAACCCTTCCTCCCGGCGCCGCCGCGCGCTTCTGCTCGCGTCGACGATGATCGCGCCAACAATCGTTCTCTCAACCGCGCGGGCGCAGCAGGCGCCCGCCCCCGAGCAACTTCCGGCGATCGAAATCACCAGGCCGGGCGACCAGAATGTCACGCGCGCCAAGCCGGCCGCTGACGAAGCACAGACTCCGCGCCGCCCGGCGCCGGGCACAGCCCAGGCAACAATACAGGCAGCGGGAGCGGATCGGGCTCGACGGGGACCGGACCGGCCACTGGAACGGGCGGCACCGGTGGCGGCGGCCGCCAGTTCGCGGGCGTTGTCGGCTCCTCCTCGACCGTGATCACGGCCGACGACATCGCGCATTCGCCGGTGCAATCGCTGCCAGAGATTCTCGCGCAGGTGCCGGGCGTCCAGCTGCAATCGCTTTTTGGCGGCCCGAACGGCGCCAAGACCGCGGTCGACCTGCGCGGCTTCGGCGCATTCGCCTCCGACAACACCCTGTTCCTGCTCAATGGCCGCCGCCTCAACGACGTCGACAAGGCCGGCTTCGATCTCACCACGATCCCGCTCGATTCGATCGAACGGATCGAGATCACGCGCGGCAACAGCGGTGCGGTACTCTATGGCGACAACGCGGTGGGCGGCGTGGTCAACATCATCACCAAGACCGGCACCGGCGGTCCGCCGGCGACGATACGCGCCGAAGGCGGCTTCGGCTCGTTCAACACCCGCATGGCCGCGGTCTCCGCGGCGCTCAACGCGGGCCCGTGGTCGACCTCGTTCTACGGCAACGGCATCAAGTCCGACGGCTACCGTGTCAACAACGCGCTCGACCAGCGCAACGCCGTCGGCAGCGTCAACTACACGACATCAGATCTCACCGCCTTCCTCACCGTTACCGGCAGCGACCAGAAGCTCGGCCTGCCCGGCGGACGGCTGGTCGATCCGTCGATCGGCGTCAACGAACTGCTCACCGATCGCCGCGGCGCGGCGACGCCGTTCGACTATGCCAACCAGCAGACCGCCAGCGTCACCACCGGCTTCACCAAGACGCTCATGAATGGCGTCGACCTCATCGTCGACGGCGGCTGGCGACAGCGCGAGACACAAAGCGGCTTCTTCGGCACCGTGCCGACCATCAGCTTCGCATCGACCTATAATGACGCGGCGCTGCAGACCTGGTCGATCACGCCGCGGCTCAGCGTCAAGAATGTCGCGCTGGGAATGCCGTCCACGATCCTGACCGGCATCGACTATTACGATTCGACGTTCCGTGAAGCGCGCGGCGCCTATCAGGGCGTCGATCCCTACCACATCTACAATATCGAGCAGCAGACCGTGGCCGCGTACTGGCAGCACACGATCGGCGTGCTGCCGACCACCGATTTCTCCTATGGCGCGCGCGTTCAGAACACCAACGTCTCAGCGCGCGATCGCTACGATCCGAATGCACCGTTTGCCTTCGACACACAGGCGGCGCCGCTCGACAGCAACGAGACCCAGTACGCGCTGCATGTCGGCGCCGAGCATCGCTTCACCGACACATTCTCGGTGTTCGGCCGCGCGGCGCGCGCATTCCGCACGCCCGACGTCGACGAGCGCGTCGCATCCGGTCCGTCATTCGACCCGCTGACCTTCGCCCCGATCCCGCAGAACTTCCAGCTCAAGACCCAGACCTCGCAGGACGTCGAGGGCGGCTTTCGCGTCAAGACCAATCTGTTTCAGGTACAGACCAGCGTCTATCTGATGGATCTCGAGAACGAGATCCATTTCAACCCGGTGCTGTTCTACAACGTCAACCTCGACCCCACCCGCCGCTACGGCTCGGAGACCAGCGCCTCGCTCAAGGTCAGCGACAACGTCACCCTGCGCGGCGGGATGGCGATCACCCGCGCCGTCTTCCGCGAAGGCATGTGGGCCGGCAATGACGTGCCGCTGGTGTCGCGCTACACCGGCAATCTCGGCGTGACCTGGAATATCTGGCAGAACTATCTGGTGTTCGACGCCACGGTGCGGGCATGGAGCTCGCGCATCATGGACAACGACCAGGCCAACACCCAGAACCGGATTCCCGGCAACGCCACCGCCGACGTCAAGCTCAGCGGGCAGGTTGACCGCTTCTTCTGGTCGCTCAGCGTGAACAATCTGTTCAACGCGCTCTACTACGACTACGCCATCGCGAGCTCGTTCACGGCCGGCCGTTTCTCGGCCTATCCGCTGCCCGGCCGCACCTACATGGTCAAGGCCGGCGCGACGTTTTAGAGCATGATCCGGAAAAGTGGGGACCGGTTTTCCGAAAAGATCATGCTCAAGAAAATACTGGCGCGGCGGAGTGTGACCGGCCGCGCCATCTCCTTACGTTACAAGCCGCGGTGAACTGGGGTAGAATTCCGCCAGCTGATTTGATCCGCGCGAGGGAAACGCATGGCCAAGGCCGGAAAGAAGAGCAAGGGCAGCAGCAAGATCGACGAAAAGACCGGCGACAAGTCGAAAAAGCCTCCGCCGCCCGCGGCGCCACAGGACGACGATTATTATGAGGATGGCGACATCGCCACGCCGAAGATCGATCGCTACGGCAATGATGATGAGCCGTTGTGAGGGATGAGCGATATCCATCCACGGTGTCGTCCTGGCGAAAGCCAGGACCCATTACCACTGAAGCGAGCTCGCGGGCGAGCTGCGGCCCCAGCCTGCTACCAAACTTGCAGCGGTGGTTATGGGTCCCGGCTTTCGCCGGGACGACGTGTTGAGAGATCGTGCAAAAAACTTTCCCCCTCGATCGTCTTGATACTTGCGCGATCGAGCAGATGCGCACCGAAGCCGCCGCGGGCCAGCGATGAGGCGATCGGCGGCGATGCCAGCAGCAGCGCGGTCGTCATCGCGAGCGGCACGGCACTGAGCCAATCCAGCCGTACCGGCGTCAATTCCTCGGCGCTGCCCCGATAAAGGCCTTCGCCCGCGGCGATGCGGCCGCATTCCCTGATCAGGTCGCGCCGGGTGCCGTCGCGCGATGCGCTGCCGAGCAGCGCCTGCATCGCGAGATGGGTCCGCACCCCGGCGCGGCCATCGGGCAGCGGCGCCGGCGTCTCTCCGAGCGAGATGCGCAGCAGCAGATCGACCAGATCGATGCCCGACTGATACGCGTTCATGGGCTCGACCAGCCGCGGGTTGCAGTCGATCAACAGTGACGTCGCGCGGTCGAGCGGCATGATGACGTCGACCGAGAGTGCGCCGTGCCAGCCGAGATGCGCGCCAATGGTCTCGAGCGCGGCGCGGATCGCCGGCCGGCTCACGCTCTCCTTGATCGCCTCGCCGCCGCCGACGCCGGCTGCGATCTGCCGGTAGGCGTGGAAGCCAGTCAGCGCGCCGCGGCAGAACACCGACTGCGCCTTCTCGACCGTGCCGGTGATGAGATCCTGCGCCAGCACCTCGCCGGCAAAATCGCCGGCGGATTCGAGATCATAGAGCGCGCGGTTGAGGTCACCGGCATCGCGCACGAACCAGATGCCGCGGCTCGCGGTGCCGACCGATGTCTTGACCACGGATGGAAACCGTACCGCCTCGCGCAGTCCGTCGGCCGAGCTCACGATCCGGGTCGGCGGCTGCGGCAAGCCGAGCTGCTCGAGCAGCCGGCTGAAGCCGGCCTTGCTGTGCACCGCGCGATAGCTGTCGAAATCCGGCAGCGCCAGGCCGGTCCGTGATGTCAATCGCGCCGCGGCGCGGGCGAACAGGAAGCCCTGCTCATGGGTCGGCAGCAGCACATCGAAATGCCGCGACGCCAGCAGCCGTTCGACGAAGCCGAGGAAGCCGGCCGGATCTGATCGCAGCGGCGGACAATGGTGATATTTGCGGACAAAGCGGGAGTAACGCGCCAGGCACCAGCGCGAGGGATCGCAAACCTCGACCTGATGGCCCGCCAGCCCGAGGATCGTGATCGCCTCGCGGCCGGAGGTGCTGGAGCCCTCTGACACAAGCACCCGGAGCGGCTTTTTGGCGTCGATCATGGCCGATCATCGCTGCGGCGTCCCACTTTGTCGCCGCCTTTAATGCCGCATGTGTCGATCCGGCACGCCCGCGCCGGGGGCAGCCATGCAGGCGCGTTCATGGACAATTAGCGGCCAGCCTTTATTTTCTGCCGGCCCTGCCGGGCATTTTTCTTGACGCGTTTTCTTCACGCGAACCGGTACCCACCTCGCTCGAAAACGCTTTGGAATTGGGGTTTCACGGATATGGTCGACATTCTGGCCGCACCGCAGCAAGCGAAAGCCGACAGCGCGCTGCGCACGCTGACGGGAATTTCGGTCGCCCATTGGGTCAGCCATTTCCATATCTTCGTGCTGCCGATGCTGTTCCCGTTCCTGAAGCAGCAGCTCGGCGTCGGCTATGTCGAACTCGGTTTCGCGCTGACGGTGTTTGCGGTGGTCTCCGGCCTGACCCAGGCGCCGATCGGCTACCTCGCCGATCATATCGGCGCGCGCAAGATCCTGCTGATCGGGCTGACCATTGGCGGCTGCGCGTTGATCGGGCTCGGCCTGCATCTGAGCTATACTTCGCTGATCGTCTGTGCGGTGATGCTTGGCCTCGCCAACAGCGTCTATCATCCGGCCAACTACGCGATCCTCTCGGCCCATATGGACGAGGCACGGATGGGCCGCGCCTTCTCGATCCACACCTTTGCCGGCTTCCTCGGCGGCGCGGTGGCGCCGGCGATCATGGCAGCGCTGGTCGCCTCGATCGGCGGCCCCGGCGCGCTGGTCGTGGCCGGTGCAGTCGGTCCGCTGGTGGCGCTGTTCCTGATCGTGCTCGGCATTCCCGATGCCGGCGCCAACAAGAACAAGCCGAGGGACGACTCAGCGCCGAAGGCGAGCGTGATCACGCCGGCGCTGATGGTGCTGACCGCCTTCTTCACGCTGCTCAGCCTGTCGACCTCGGGCATCAACAATTTCGGCGTCGTCGCATTGATGGGCGGTTACGGCGCGTCGTTCTCGACCGCCAACATCGCGCTGACCGCGACCCTCGGCGCCAGCGCCGCGGGCGTGCTCGCCGGCGGCTATCTCGCCGACTGGACCCATCGCCACAGCCAGCTCGCCGCGGCCTGCTTCGCCGTCAATGCCGTGCTGGTCGTGCTGGTCGCACTGGTGAACCTGCCGCCCGTGGCGCTCACGCTTACGATGGGGCTTGCCGGATTCCTCGGCGGCGTGATCGCGCCGTCCCGCGACATGATGGTGCGCAACGCCGCCCCGCCCGGCGCCGCCGGCCGCGCCTTCGGCATTGTCTCCACCGGCTTCAACTTCGGCGGCATCGTAAGCCCGCTGCTGTTCGGCTGGATCATGGATCAGCACATGCCGCATTGGGTGTTCGGCGCCTCCGCGGTCTTCATGGTGCTGACCGTGCTGCTCGCGCTGGTCACCGAGCGCAAGCCGCAGGCCTCCGAGCTTGCCATCCTGGCGCAGCCCCGTTAGGGCAACCACGCATCGAGCTGCCGTCCACGGAAGGCTCGGCCGATACCTGCCGCAAACTCACCGGCCCCAGAATGCGGGCGTCGTCTTGAATCGGCGCCAGCTCTTGCGCAGCGTTTTCGCCACCGCGATCTGATCGCGGGCCAGCCAGCCGGCCATCGCGCCGATGCCGAGGTGAAGCGCAGGCTGGTCGTCCTGCCGGATGGCGTGGAGCAGCACGCGCGTGCTTCCGATGTCGCACACCCGCCCCAGGCTGGTCTGCAGCCCGGCGAGCCGCTTGACGTAACGCTTCGCCGGCGCGTGGGACGCATAGAGCGGCAGGAAGAACTCCGCCGCGTAGCGCAACTTCTTGAGGTTGATTCTGAGATTGTGCTGCGCGTGGATATCGAGCCGCCGGAAGCGCGCACCACGCTTCAATGTCTTGCGATGCAATCGTTCCAGGATTTGATCGGCGAGCACCGGCATCGGTTGCGACAGGACAGCCAGCGCTTCGCTGTCGATCTCGTTGCGCCAGCCGCGGCGTTCCACCAGATGCCCCAGCGAGAGCAGAAAGCGGCTGCATCGGGGATCCGCCAGAACGCTTTGCAAGGTCCCGTAGCTCGACTTCCGTTGCTGTTGAACCGCCTGGCGGAGGCCATCCAGATCGATATCCGGAACCGCGCTGACCAGGCGGGTGATGGTCGTCTCGGCGAAGACGTCCCAATCCCGGGCCTGGCCGAGTTGGCGCATCAGCCATTTTGCTTCGCTGTTGATCGCCAGAAATGCCGGCGCTGGAATGTCGCGCCGGAACAGCGCACAGATCGTCCGCAAGCGCCGCAACGCCACGCGCATCTGGTGCACGCCTTCGGGGTCCGTTCCCTGCTCGGCCACCGCGTGATTTCTCAAAAGATGGTGCCAGCAGGAGCCCACCAGCAGCGCGATGACGTCGTCGACCGCAAGCTCCGCGGTGATACCGGGCAACTCGGCCTTCGCCGCCGATGGCGCGACATCGAACGCCAGCGCATAGCCGCGTTCCGCCTTGCTGCGCGTGCCGATCTGCAACGGCGCAGCGTCGAGCAGCTGGGTTCCCAGATCGAACAGGACGCCGGCATTGCCGCTCTTCAGTTCAAGCTCGATTTCCGACAGCACCTCCCGGCGCGCATCGGCCTCGATCGTCCCCTCGTCGAACGCGACTTCAACCGACGCATCGGGCAGATCGAGCTGCCGCGCGTGCCGGCGCACTTTTGTCGCGAACACCGGCACCAGTCCATCGTTGCTCAGCGCCGCCACGGGATCGCCGATCTCGTCGGCGGGGAACCGCGCCAGATCAGGGGCGATGCCTTCGACCGCCGCCTCCCATTGGCGTCGCGTCAGAGGCTGCGCGCCATTGGGCGCAAGCTTCAGCGTCTGGATGTAGCTTTTGCCGCTGCGTCGCACGCGCAGCGACATGCCATGCTGAAACAGCAGCCGCTCCGGCGTGTCGTAGTAGACGGTTTCCAGCCGGTGAAATGCGCCGCGATTGCGCGCATGCTGCACGATACAGGCTGCCTCGCGCAGTTTTTCGAGGCTTCCTTGCGGCGCAAGCAGCTTGAGTTCGATTTCCGCCTGATCGCCATGCCTCACGGCAATGGCAGTCCCCGCATCGGTCACGACCGGCCGCCGTCCATCGAATGAAATCGCCCCCGGCATGGTGTATGAAGGTTTCATGACAATGACAAGGCATATCGCGCCATTGCAGCCTGCATTGGCCGCAAATTCTATCTAAACTCACCCTTCTAAGTTGGATTTTGCCGCACCGCCATCCAAGCGCGAGAAGCGCGCTGAAGCGTTATGCGTAGCAGGAATTCATTCCGAACGCCGCGACAACACCTGCTTCAAGAGCGGCTCGATCCGCGACAGCTCGTCGAGATGAACCGCAGATAGTTCGGCGAGATGATCGGCCTTGATCGCAACCCGCTTTCGGGCCTTGCCTTGCGATTTCGGGGGTCCTTTCAACGCTGCTATTCGATCGCTCCCGCTTGTAATTATATCGCAATACGATATGACGCCCGCGTCCACGTCACCCGAGCCTTACGCCGCCCATGAGCGTCATTTCCACCAAATCGAGCGCCTCCGCCAAAACCAACGCTAAGATCACCGACAAGGCCAGCCACCTGCTGAGCGACTTCACCACCGATCCGCGCGTCGTGGTGATCTCGGCGATCGCCGTGTTCGTCTCCGCCGCCGGCGTGCTGGCCGGTGCGGGACTTCTGCAGCTGATCAAGCTTGCGACCAACATCGCCTATTTCGGCCAGTTCAGCTTCGCCGACCTGAAATTGCAGGACTCGCCGCTTGGGCTCTGGACCGTGCTGGTGCCGGTCGCGGGCTCGCTGATCATCGGCCTGATGGCGCGCTTCGGCAGCGAGAAGATCCGCGGCCACGGCATTCCGGAAGCCATCGAGGCGATTTTGCTCGGCCGTTCGCGACTCGATCCCAAGGTAGCGATCCTGAAGCCCTTGTCGTCGGCGGTGTCGATCGGCACCGGCGGTCCGTTCGGCGCCGAGGGCCCGATCATCATGACCGGCGGCGCGATCGGCTCGCTGATCGCGCAGATGCTCCCGGTGACGGACAACGAGCGCAAGACCTTGCTGGTGGCCGGCGCCGCCGCCGGCATGACCACGGTGTTCGGAACACCGATCGCCGCGATCATGCTCGCGGTCGAGCTCCTGCTGTTCGAATGGACGCCGCGCAGCTTCATTCCGGTGACTGTCGCCGCCGTAGTGGCGGCGGTCGGGCGCACCTTCCTGCACATGCCCGCGCCGCTGTTTCCGTTCACGGGCAGCGTCGACATCTCCGTGCTCCAGCTCGGCGCCTGGATGCTGATCGGAATCCTCTCCGGGCTGCTGTCCGGCGTGCTCACCCAGCTGGTCTATGGTTGCGAGGACATTTTCCTCAAGCTGCCGATCCACTGGATGTGGTGGCCGCTGATCGGCGGCCTGGTCGTCGGCCTCGGCGGGCTGATCGAACCGCAGGCGCTCGGTGTCGGCTATGACAACCTGGCTTCGATGCTGAACGGCGAGGTGGTGCTGAAAGCCGCGCTGCTGCTGCTCGTGGTGAAGGCCGTGATCTGGTCGGTCGCTCTGGGATCGGGCACGTCGGGCGGCGTGCTGGCGCCGCTGCTCATCATGGGCGGCGCGATGGGGACCGCGCTGAGCGGCTACCTGCCGGCGGCGAGCCCCGGCTTCTGGGCACTTCTGGCGATGGCGGCGACGATGGGCGGCACGATGCGATCGCCTTTGACCGCGACCTTCTTCGCGGTCGAGCTCACCGGCAACACCCATGTGCTGCTGCCGCTGATCGCGGCCTGCGGCACCGCGCATGGCGTCACGGTGCTGCTGATGCGGCGCTCGATCCTGACCGAGAAGGTCGCGCGGCGCGGCCACCATCTGGTGCGCGAGTACCGGGTCGATCCCTTCGCGCTGACACGCGTGCGCGACGTGATGACCAAGGCGGTCGAAACCGTTTCCGACACCATGACGCTGCACGGCGCGGCAGCCTTCCTGACCAACCCGAAGACCGGTCACCCGAGCTTCCCGGTCGTCGATGCCAACCATCACGTGCTCGGGGTGATCGACCCGCCGTCCGTGCTGCGCTGGCGCCGCGCCGGCAAGCATCGCACTGCGACGCTCAACCAGCTGCTGGCGGGCAGCAAGATCACCGTCGCCTATCCCGACGAGTATCTCGACCGGCTCGCCGACCGCCTGATGCAGGTCAACGTCTCGCATCTGCCTGTCATCTCGCGCGAGGATCAGCGCCTCGTCGGCTACATCGGCTGGAAGGACCTGATGCGGGTGCGCGCCAGGCTGCAGGCCGAGGAAACCCAGAAGACATCCTTCTTCGGCGCGCGGTAGGCACGCACTGGCTTCCCCGGCGGAACAAATTTTCCGCGCGGCGGCAACACTCGATCCCCGCTGGCAAATCGCTGCCAGCGCATCCCAGAGCTTCACCGGCGATGGTTGACAGCATCAAGGGCTCACCCATGATGCCAACAACCAAGAACAGCCCCGGGATGAAACGCCATGACCTCGACCCCAGACCTCGTGATCCGCGGCGGCAACATCGCCGACGGCAAGGGCGGCGACCTCTATGAGGCCGATGTCGCGATCTCGGGCGGCACGATCACCGAAGTCGGCAAGGTCTCTGCAAAAGGCAAGGAAGAGATCGACGCGCGCGGCAAGCTCGTTGCGCCCGGCTTCGTCGACGTCCACACCCATTACGACGGCCAGGTGACCTGGAGCCAGGACATCACGCCGTCATCGCAGAACGGCGTCACGACCGCGATCATGGGCAATTGCGGTGTCGGCTTCGCGCCGTGCCGGCCGAGCGACCACAACAGGCTGATCCAGCTGATGGAAGGCGTCGAGGACATTCCGGAGCCGGTGCTCTCCGCCGGCATTCCCTGGGCGTGGGAAAGCTTCCCCGACTACATGGAGTGGCTGTCGAAGCGCAGCTTCGACATGGACATCGGCGCACAACTGCCGCACGCGGCGCTGCGCGTCTATGTGATGGGCGAGCGCGGCGCGCGCCGCGATCCCGCGACGCCAGAGGACAACAAGGCGATGGCTGCGCTCGCAGGTGATGCGGTGCGATCCGGCGCGCTGGGTTTCTCGACCTCGCGTACGCTGAACCACCGCACCTCGACCGGCGACTACACGCCGACACTGAAGGCGGGCGAGGATGAATTGACGGCGATCGCCGGCGCGATGCACCGCGTCGGCCGCAGCGTGCTGCAGTTCGTGCTCGACCAGAGCACCGTGCATGAAGATTTGCCGATGATGCTGCGGGTCGCCGAGAACACGAGGTGCCCGATCTCGTTCTCGGTTGCCCAGGCCGACAAGGCGCCGCGGCGCTGGCGGCAGACCATGGACACCATCAATGAAGCCGCCGCCCGCGGCCTGTCGATCACGACCCAGATCGCGGCGCGCCCCGTCGGGCTGCTGCTCGGGCTCGAATTGTCGCGCAACCCGTTCCAGACCCATCCGAGCTATCGCGAAATCGCCAGGCTGCCGTTGGCCGAACGGCTGACGCATCTGCGCCGGCCCGAAGTGCGCGCCGCGATCCTGAGCGAAACCGCGACGGCGACCGACGATCCGCTGTTCTTCCGGCCGAACTACGACAAGATGTATCTGCTGGGTAATCCGCCGGACTATGAACAGCCGCCGGAAAACGCGCTCGGCCCACAGGCGCGCCGCCAGGGCCGACAGCCGGAAGAGCTCGCCTATGACGCGATGCTGACCGACGAGGGCCGCGGCATGCTCTATGTGCCGTTCCTGAACTATGCCGACGGCAATCTCGATGCCGTGCACGAGATGCTGCGCGAGCCGAGCGCCGTGCCGGGCCTGTCCGACGGTGGCGCGCATTGCGGCATCATCTGCGACGCCAGCTTCCCGACCTATCTGTTGACGCACTGGACGCGCGACCGCAGCCGCGGCGAGAAGCTCTCGATCCCGTTCGTGATCGCGGCGCAGTCGCGCAAGACCGCGCTGTCGGTCGGCCTCACTGATCGCGGCGTGATCGCGCCGGGCTTCAAGGCCGACGTCAACGTGATCGATTACGACCACCTGCATCTGCATCCGCCGAAGGTGCATTACGACCTGCCGGTCGGCGGCCGCCGTCTCTTGCAACAGGTCGACGGCTACGACGCCACCATCGTCTCCGGCGTGGTGACCCAGCGCGAAGGCAAGGCCACCGGCGCGCGGCCCGGCAGGCTGGTGCGCGGCGCGCGGGGATTGAACTGAGACCAGCGCAACGGCGTACCCTCCCCTGGAGGGGGAGGGTCGGATCACATTGAGCGCAGCGAAATGTGAGACGGGGTGGGGTGACCTCTCAACACGGGCAGTGCCCGAATGGAGAGATCACCCCACCCCGCTGTGCATTCCGCTTCGCTACATGCTCAGCGACCCTCCCCCTCCAGGGGAGGGTCGAAGCAGCGTGCCCCCTTACGTCGGCGACATCGCGCCCTTGATCGTACCCGCCGGCTGCGACGTGCCGGTCAGCCGCGCGCGTTCGGTGTTGGGCCACAGCAGCAGCAATCCGAGCAGGCCGGAGCCCGCCATGATCGCGGCGTTGATGGTGAAGCCCGACATGTAGCCGGCCATCGGCGTGGCGGCGTGCTGGATCACACTGCCCATCACCGTCGGCGCCAGGATGCCCGAGATCGTGTACAGCGCGCCGTAGATCGCGATGATCGCGCCACGCTGCGACACCGGCGTGAACTCGCCGAGCATCGGCGGGCACACCACATAGATCGAGCCGCACAGGCCGGAGCCGATCACCAGCAGTGCGATCATCAGCGCGCCCGGCGGCGCATAGGGCAGCATTGCAAGAATGGCGCCGCCGACGATCAGAGGCACCGAGCCGAGCACGCCGCGCGCGCCGCGGGTGGTGAAGCCGCGCGCCAGCATCAGCTGCGAGATCCAGCCGGTCAGGATTACGATCGTCGCACCGAAGATCCAGGGCAGGATCGAGACGAAGCCGGCCTGCTGCTGCGAGAAGCCGAGCCCTTCGATGATGAAGGACGTGAACCAGGTCAGCCCAAGCGACAGCGCCCAATAGGCGCCGAAGGTCGCGACCACGCAGCCGATGAAGGTGCGCGACGTCAGCAGCTTCCAGTAGGGAATCCGTGGTTCATCGGCAACAACGGCAGCCGTCGACACCAGCGGCCCTTCCTTGCCGAGCGCGAACCAGGCAACGGTCCAGAGCAGGCCGACGATGCCAAGCGCGCCGAAGGCGTGATGCCAGCTGTGATTGACGATGATCCAGTTCAGCGCCGGCACCGCGAGGATCACGCCAAACGCCGAACCCTGCGACAGGATCGCGGTCGGCAGCGTGCGCTTCTCGTCCGGAAACCATTTGTAGATCGCGTGCGCGGCGACCGAGAAGGCCGGTCCCTCGCCGGCGCCGAGGATGATGCGACAGATCGTGAGCGTCGTGAGGCTGACGGTGCCGATCATCGGAAATTGCGTCAGCGACCAGATCACCGCCAGGATCAGCAGCACCCAACGCGTGTCGACGCGGTTAACGATGAAGCCGACCACGATCGCCGAGATCGAGAACAGATAGAAGAAGGATGAGCCGAGATCGCCGAACTGCTCCGGGGTGAGACCCATCTCCTTCCGGATCGGCACGCCGGCAAGCCCGACCACGATCTTGTCCGCAAAGTTCACCACCATGTACAGGAACAGAAGGAAGGTGATTTGCCAGGCGCCTTTGGGCGTCCCCTTCGACATCCCCTTGGGCGTCGGTTGCGTCGTCATGTCTGGCTCCCCGTCGTTTCGTTTTTTGGCTCGTAAGATCGGCCCCGCCGGGATGCTAGCCACGCCTCGCCGCGCAACGCAACACCGCATTTCCTCAGGTTCTGTGGCCGGCGCGGCACGATGGCCGGACAGGCGCGCCCGATCACGATCGCGTCGTCGCGGCCAGTGAAGCGGTGATCTGTCATGGGCTGGCTGCTATGCTCGGGCTAACGAAAAGCCGAGGTTATTGAAGGTTGGGTTATTTCATGAACAGATCGATCCTTCGCGCGGCCGCCTGCGCTGCGCTTGTGTCCGCCGGGCTCCTCGCGGTGCCTAAAGTCCGCGCAGAGGACGCCGCCGCTCCCGACTATGCGGCGATTGTCGCCGCGCCCGATCGCAGCGATGCGGATCGTCAAGTCGACCAGCGCCGCCAGCCGGCCAAGATGCTCGCCTTTGCCGGCGTCAAGCCCGGCATGAACATCCTCGACATGGCGGCGAGCGCCGGCTACAGCACCGAACTCTTGGCGCGCACCGTCGCCCCGTCGGGCAAGGTCTACGCGCAGGACTCGGCGACTGTGCTCGAGCGCTTCGTAAAGGATAAATTCGATACCCGCGCCAAGGCGCCGGCGACGAAGAACGTCGTCCATGTGGTGCGCGACTATGACGACCCGATCCCGCCCGAGGTCAACAACCTCGACATGATCACCTTGTTCTTTTTCTATCACGACATCAGCTATCTGCCGGTGGACCGCGCCGCGATGAACAAGAAGATGTTCGCCGCGCTCAAACCCGGCGGCTTCCTCGTCATCGCGGACCACTCGGCCAAGGCGGGCGAAGGCACGAGCGTCGCCAAGACGCTGCACCGGATCGAGGAGAGCACCCTGAAGCAGGAGATCGAGGCGGCCGGCTTCAAGCTGGTGGCCGAGGGCGATTTCCTGCATCATGCGGAGGACCCGAAGGACATTCCCGTCTTCAAGGCACCGGTGCCGATCGACGAGTTCGTCCTGAAATACCAGAAGCCTTGAGTGAGGCACGGCCATCGCTTCATCTGACCAGACCGCCGCGGTGCTTCGCGTCACCGGCCTGACCAAGAGTTACCGCTCTGCCGGTGAAGACGTCGCGGTACTGCGCGGCGTCGATCTGGCCGTTGCGACCGGCGAGAGCGTGGCGCTATCAGGCGAATCCGGCAGCGGCAAGAGCACGCTGCTGCATCTGATCGCGGGGCTCGACGCCGCCGACAGCGGCGAGATCAGGCTTGCCGATATCACCGTCTCCGCCCTCAACGATGCCGGCCGCGCCGAGCTGCGCCGCGACCGGCTCGGTCTCGTGTTCCAGCAGTTCAACCTGATCCCGAGCCTGACGGTTGCGGACAATCTCGTCTTCCAGTCACGCATCGCCGGCCGCCACGATGCGGCCTGGCATGATGAACTGGTCGAGCGCCTTGGGCTCAAGCAGCTCCTGAAACGCTATCCCGAGCAATTGTCCGGCGGCCAGCAGCAGCGCGTCGCGATCGGCCGCGCGCTGGCGCCGAAGCCGCTGTTGCTGCTCGCCGACGAGCCGACCGGCAATCTCGACGAGGACACCGCCGACGAGGTGCTGCGGCTGGCGCGCGATCTGGTGGCGCGTACCGGTTGCGGCTTCCTGATGGTCACGCACAGCGCCCGGCTTGCCGCGACGCTCGACCGCCAGGTCACCCTGCATGCCGGGATCATCGCATGAGGCGGGCGTTGTGGATTCTTGCGGTGCTGCTCAGCCATTGGCGGCGGCATCCGATGCAGCTCGCAACCCTGCTGATCGGGCTGATCTCGGCCACCGCGCTGTGGAGCGGCGTGCAGGCGCTGAACCAGCAGGCCCGCATCGCCTATGACCGCGCCGCCGCGACCTTCGGCGGCTCGCGCACCGCCATGCTGGTGAGCCGCGACAGCGCGACCTTCCCGCAGCAACTATTCGTCGATCTGCGCCGCGCCGGCTGGCCGGTGTCGCCGATGCTGGAGGGCCGCGTCCAGATCGACGGCCGCAGCTTTCGCCTGCTCGGCGTCGAGCCGGTGACGCTGCCATCCGAGGTCGGCAACGCACCGGCGGTCGGACGCGGCAGCCTGCAATCCTTCGTCACGCCGCCAGGCGAAATGCTGGTGGCGGGCGAAACGCTGCGCGATCTCGGCCTCAAGGAGGGTGAACGGCCGCAGGCCAACGGCACGACCTTGCCGCCGCTGCGCGTGCAGGCCGAGCTCGCACCCGGCGCGCTGGTCGTCGATATCGGCATCGCGCAGGACATCCTGAAGATGCCCGGCCAGGTGTCGCGCCTGCTGGTCGGCAAGTCCAAAGCACCGCATGCAACGCTGGAAAGCGTGGCGGGCGATAAGCTTCGTCTGGTCGAGCCGAGCGCCGAAAGCGACCTCGAACGGCTGACCGATAGTTTCCATCTCAACCTCACTGCATTCGGCCTGCTATCGTTCTTCGTCGGCCTGTTCATCGTCAATTCCGCGATCGGCCTCGCCTTCGAGCAGCGGCTGCCGATGCTGCGCACCTTGCGCGCCTGCGGCGTCTCGGCGCGGCTGCTCAACACCGTGCTGGTGATCGAGCTGGTGTCGCTGGCGCTGGTCGCCGGCCTGATTGGCCTGGTCTGCGGTTACTTCATCGCGGCGGCCTTGCTGCCCGATGTCGCGGCGTCCCTGCGCGGGCTCTATGGCGCGCAGATCCCCGGGCAGCTTTCGCTCAAACCCGTCTGGTGGTTCGCCGGCATCGCCATCAGCATTCTGGGTGCGCTCGCAGCCGCCGCCGCGAGCCTTGCCAAGGCGATCCGGATGCCGGTGCTGGCGACGGCGCAACCGCAGGCCTGGCAGCAGGCGCAGCGCCGCTGGCTGATGTTCCAGAGCGCTGCGGCGCTCGCGGTGTTTGCGGTCGCCGCGGCTCTGATTCAGTTTGGCGATTCCCTGATCGCGGGCTTTGCGGTGCTGGCCGCGCTGATGCTCGGCGCGGCGTTGATCCTGCCGATGGTGCTGCAGATCGCGCTCGCGTTCGGCCAGCGCAGCGCGCGAGCGCCGGTCGGCATCTGGTTCTGGGCCGACAGCCGCCAGCAGCTCTCAGGCTTGTCGCTGGCGCTGATGGCGCTGTTGCTCGCGCTCGCGGTCAATGTCGGCGTCAGTACCATGGTGGAAAGCTTTAGCCGCACCTTCCTGGTCTGGCTCGACGGGCGCCTCGCCGCCGACGTCTACATCAGCGCCGCCAGCGATCAGCAGGCGAAAGAGATCAAGGCGTGGCTGCGCGATCGGCCGGAGGTTCAGGCGATCCTGCCCGGCGGCCGCGCCGACACCCAATTCGGCGGCGCGCCGATCGAAGTGCTCGGCCTGCCCGACCACGCCACCTATCACGACAACTGGCCGTTGCTCGAGAGCGCGTCCAATGCGTGGGTCAGGCTGCGTCCCGGCGACACCTGTCTGGTCAGCGAGCAGCTGTCGCGGCGGATGAAGCTTGCGATTGGCGATCATATCGAGGTGCCCGCCCCCGGCGGCAACTGGCCGCTCGAGATCGTCGGCATCTATGCCGATTACGGCAACCCCAAGGGCCAGATCGCGGTCAACTTCGCCGCGCTGACCCGGCGCTTCCCGCAAACGCCGCAGACCCGGATCGGGCTTCGCGTCGAGCCGGAAAAGATCGCATCGCTGATCACGGCGTTGCAGGGGAAGTTCGGCCTCGACGACCGCAACGTCGCCGACCAGGCGACGATGAAGCGGGAATCGAAGCGGGTGTTCAACCGCACCTTCTCGGTAACCGCGGCGCTCAACGCCTTCACGCTCGGCGTCGCCGGCATCGCGCTCCTGACCAGCCTGCTGACGCTGGCCAATTCGCGACTACCGCAGCTTGCGCCGCTTTGGGCGATCGGCCTGACGCGGCGGCGGCTCGCGGCGCTCGAACTGCTGAAGACCATGGCCGTCGCGCTGATCACCGCGCTGTTCGCGCTGCCGCTCGGCCTCCTGGTCGCGTGGTGCCTGCTTGCGATCGTCAATGTGAAAGCCTTCGGCTGGCGGCTGCCGTTCCACGTCTTCTCGTTGCAGCTGATCGAGCTACTCGCGGTGGCGCTCGCCGCCGCCTTCTGTGCGGCGGCGCTGCCGGTCGCTAGACTGGCGCGGATGCAGCCCGCCAGCCTGATCAGGATCTTCGTCAATGAGCGCTGAGACGCGATGAGGGCAATCAGCGACCGCAAAGAAACTCTTTCCCCTCTCCCGCTTGCGGGGGAGGGTCAGGGTGGGGGTATCTCCACAAGTCACATGGTGGAAGGAGCCCCCACCCGCCGCGCTGCGCGCGGCGACCTCCCCCGCAAGCGGGAGAGGTGAAGTGAGGTTGCGGATGCGCCGGTCCATACCACATGCGGTCGCCGCTAGCGCTGATATCACGCGCCGCGCCTTTGCCGGCGGTGCGCTGGCGCTGGCGCTCGGCGGCAAGAGCCTTGCGCAGGGCTTTGCCGGGCTCGGCGAGAATGCCGAAGGTTTTGCCGCGGTCACGCCGGGCAGGCCGTTCGTATTCCCCATCGATCACGGCCCACATCCGGAATTCCGGATCGAGTGGTGGTACGTGACGGCGAATCTCTCCGACGCGAATGGCGCCGCCTATGGCGCGCAATGGACGCTGTTCCGCCAGGCGATGAAGCCGGGCGGCCCCAGCGAGGGCTGGGCCAACCAGCAGGTCTGGATGGGGCACGCCGCCGTAACCAGCGCCACCACGCATCGCTTCAGCGAAGCCTTTGCGCGCGGCGGCGTTGGGCAGGCCGGTGTCGAAACCACGCCGTTCCGTGCCTGGATCGACGCCTGGGAGATGCGCGGGATCGACCCGTTCGATGCGCCGCGCGTCGCCCCGCTCGAACTGAAGGCCTCGGCCGCCGACTTCAGCACCGCGCTCCGCCTCGACGCCGACCGCCCGCTGGTGCTGCAAGGCGACCATGGCTACAGCCGCAAGTCGGATCGTGGACAGGCCTCCTATTACTACAGCCAGCCGTTCTACAAGGCGTCCGGCCGCATCGCGATCGACGACAGACCGGTGGACGTCACGGGCATGGCCTGGATGGATCGCGAATGGAGCAGCCAGCCATTGGCGGCGGATCAAACCGGCTGGGACTGGTTCTCGCTGCATCTGCCCGGCGACGAGAAGCTGATGCTGTACCGGCTGCGCCAGAAGGATGGCCGCGAAAAACTGTTCGGCAACTGGTTCACGCCGGACGGCCGCTCAGCCGAGATCGCGGCCAGCGGCAACAGCATTGCGCCGGTTGCGACATCGGAGATCGACGGCCGCAAGCTGCCGACGTCATGGCGCGTCACCCTTCCGGCGCGCGGCCTTGCCATCGAGACCACGCCGGTCAATCCGAAGGCCTGGATGGGGACCAGCTTCCCTTATTGGGAAGGTCCGATCCGCTTTTCGGGCAGCCACGCGGGAATCGGCTATCTTGAGATGACCGGGTACTGAAACGCCGACAGAAGATCGGCGCGGCCAAAATCGTCCAGCCAGTCACACCGGTCGCTGCCGCCCCGTCATGACATCGGGGCCAATGAAACAAGAGGACACGCCAGACATGTACCACTACACGGCCATCGTCACCTGCCTTGCAGTCGCGTTCTATTTCTTCACCTCGACACAGGTCGCGCGCGCCCGCGCCACCTATGGCGTCAAGCTGCCGGCGATCTCGGGCCATCCGGATTTCGAGCGCATCTTCCGCATCCAGATGAACACGCTGGAATGGATGCCGATCTTCCTGCCGTCGCTGTGGCTGTTTGCGATCTATATCGGCGATGCCGCGGCCGCCGCGGTCGGTGCGCTCTGGGTCATCGGTCGCATCGTCTACTTCATCGGCTATCGCGAGGCGGTGGCGAAGCGCAGCCGAGGTTTTGCGATCCAGGCGGTGGCCTCGATCATCCTATGGGTCGGCGCGATCGGCGGCGCGGTTTGGCGGCTGGCGCATTGAAGGCGCGATCGCGCCGCAACCACTCCCGTCGTCCTGGCAAAAGCCAGGACCCATAACCACAGGGCGTGGTTATGGGCAATCCGATGGCCACAGCGTGGTGCAACACATCCAGTCGGGGTAATGGGTCCTGGCTTTCGCCAGGACGACACCACCGTGGAAATGCGCGTCACTTCGTCAGCGGGCAGCCGCTGTCCTTGGCGGTGAAGAACGCCTTGTCGCCGGGCACCACGGCGATCTGCTTGTAATAGTCCCAGGGCTTCTTCGATTCCGAAGGCTTCTTGACCTCGAACAGATAGAGGTCGTGGACCATGCGGCCGTTGGCGAGCACCTTGCCCTTGGCAAAGGCGTCGTCGACCGGCAGCTCCTTCAGCTTCGCGGCGACCGCCTCGCTATCCTTGGTGCCGGCGGCCTTCACCGCCTTCAAATAGCTCAGCGTCGCCGAATAGGTGCCGGCATGGATCATGCTGGGCATGTGGCCGGTGCGCTTGATGAAGCGCTCGCTGAAGGCACGCGAGGCGTCGTCGTGATCCCAGTAGAAGCCCTCGGTGAGCACGAGACCCTGGGCAGCCTCCAGTCCGAGACCGTGCACCTCCGACAGCGTCATCAGCAGGCCGGCGAGCTTCTGGCCACCCCTGACGATGCCGAACTCGGCGGCCTGCTTGATCGAGTTGGTGGTGTCGAGGCCGGCATTGGCGAGCCCGATGATCT
>NZ_CANSMR010000040.1 GCF_947648125.1 uncultured Bradyrhizobium sp.
TAGTAGTACTGCGCAAGCTGCACGTTCTCGCGGACCGGAGCGGGCGCAGCCTCGTCGAGCGCCTGCAGCTTTGCGGAGGCGTTCGAGATCGGCTCCAGCAGGTCCGCGTATGAATTCGCCTGCAGAACGTCGGCCGGGTTCGGCCCAGGCGCAGCTTCGGCGGCACCGACCGCGCCGAACGCGGCCACCGCTCCCAGAAGTCCAGCGATTTTCCTATCCATCTTTGCTCTCCTCAAAAAGTCGCCGGACCGAGCGCCGGTTTCTAGCAACGCCGATCATTGCGCAATGTTTCGTGAACCGCGCATTAACGCCCTGTGACGGGATCGTGGCGGCAGGCACCTGCATCTGACGCGGGACGGATGTCGGCTCGCGCGAAGAAACCTGCCAGAACAAGAATCTAGAGCGACTGATTCGATCAGAACCGAAGTGGCTCTACCTTGCGCGATCGAGGAACTGCAGCAGCAACCGGCTCACTTCCTCCGGCTGCTCCTGCTGCACCCAGTGGCCGGCGCCGTCGACCAGATAACAGCCGATCATTTTGGTACAGGCCTTGGTCTGCATCGTCTCGAACACGCCGGGCCGCTGATAGGTGCCCCAATCCTGCTTGCCCGAGATGAAAGCGGACGGCTGGTCGATGCTGCGGCCGCTCCAGGTCTGCAATTCCGCGGTGAACGCGCCTGACGTGCCGCAGCGATACCATTGCAGCCCGCCCTGGAATCCCGTGCGCTGATACTCGGCGCTGTAATAAGCCAGCTCGCGATCCGGCAGCCAAGTGTTGGCGGCGATCGCCTCGCGCGACGGCATCTCTTCGGCGACCGTCGCAGCCATGTCCTTGGCGAGATCCATCACGTAGTAGGTCGGCAATTTGGCCAGCTCGCCCGCCGACCAGGATTGCAGCGGATACGGCTTGTTGTCTTTCCAGTCCGCGCTCTTGTGATGATAATAGGCGCGCAGGAAGTCGTGCACGCCCTGCGGCGCGCGATGCATGTCGGCATTGGCCGGGCGCGTCGAATAGTACCATTGATAATGCTTGCGCGGCCGCGGCAGCGCGGCCAGCTCGCGATGCACGGGGTCTTCCCTCGCGGGCTTCGCTGGTTCATTGGCGATGTTGAATGGCAGCGACGGCGGTCCTGCGAACGGCGCGCTCATCATCACGACCGCGCGGAACACGTCGGGGCGGATCAGCGCGCACCACGCCGCGACCGACGAGCCGAAATCATGCCCGATCACCGCATCGACATGCGTGTAGCCGAACGCCGCGACCAGCCCCAGCGCATCGCGCACCAGATTGGGCAGGCGAAACGCGCTGAGATTACCGTCATACTCCGCGCTCCAGCCTGACGTGCGGCCATAGCCGCGCTGGTCTGGCGCGATCACGTGATAGCCGGCCGCGGCGAGCTTCGGCATCACCTTGCGCCAGGAAAACGCCAGCTCCGGAAAACCGTGCAGCAGCAGCAGGCAAGGCCGGCCGGATGTTTCGAAGCCTGCTTCGAGCACATGCATGCGCAGGCCATTGATCCCGTCGACATAACGCGAGCGGATGGTGGAGGGGAGCGGGACGTCGGGGAGCGTTTCCATCGCAAATCACCTGTTGGGCATCGCCGCACAACCAGCGCATTTGGCTGTATGCTGGCGGCCATTGGTGAACGATAGCAACTTTGGCTACGGGATGCATACCGCATGCGCCACGCGAGGATTGCAGAGCTGCCCGGCTGGATGTCGCGTCTCGGTGTGATGATCGTGGCCGCCGGTCTGTTGCTGGTGCCTGCGGTCCGCGCGGCCGACATCAAGGAGCTCACCGAAAAATTGCCGCGCGCCTATATCGGCGAATTCCTCTGGGATGGCGACAACACGGTGCAGAACGTTGTCATCACTTTCGACAAGGTGCAGGCCCTGAACGAGCAGAACGCGGAAGCGCGCGGCTGCGGTTCATACGAGGTCGGCCGTCACGTGAGCAAGATCGATGTCGAGATGTTCATCCGGCTGTCCGATCTCGAGGTCGAGATCTTCGAACGCTCGCCCGACGGCAACGGAGCGTTCGAGACCGACGGCAGCCATCGCGGCAAGCTATCGGAAGATCTTCAGCAGATCGATGCGCAGTGGACCTCCACCGCATCCGGTAAGCACGGCCAACTGCATCTGCGCGCTGCGGCGTCGGTGGCGTGCGGACCGGCGGAGGATTTGTAGTGCTGCATAACGCTGGAAGCGTTGTCCATCCTTCACCCTCCCCTGGAGGGGGAGGGTCGGCTCACAGCGAGCGAAGCGAGATGTGAGGCGGGGTGGGGTGATCTCTCAACACGGGAAGGCACCGATACGAGGGACCTTCACCCCACCTCGGTTCGCATTCCATGCGAACCGATCCCAGAGCGAGCTCCGCTCGTCTCGACCCCTCCAGGGGAGGATAAGAGGAATTACGCTTTGGCGGGAGCCTTCGGCCAGTACCTGTCACGCAGATGCCGCTTCACCAGTTTCCCGGTCGGCGTGCGTGGCAACTCTTGCTCGAAATCGATGCTCTTCGGGCATTTGATCGGTGACAGATGCTGGCGGCAGAATGCGATCAATTCGGCCTCGAGCTCCTTGCCCGCCTTGGCGATGTCGTGCGGCTGCACCACGGCCTTGACCTCTTCGCCCATCTCCTCGTTCGGCACGCCGAACACCGCGACGTCGGAGATCGCGGGATGCGTGATCAGCACGTCCTCGGTTTCCTGCGGGTAGATGTTCACGCCGCCAGAGATGATCATGTAGCTCTTGCGGTCGGTGAGATAGAGGAAGCCTTCTTCGTCGAGGTAGCCGACGTCGCCGAGCGTGGACCAGCCCTTGGCGTTGTAGGCCTTCTTCGTCTTCTCGGGATCGTTGTGATAGGTGAAGACAGGCGCGTCGGCGAAATAGACCTGGCCGATCTGGCCGGTCGGCGCCTCCTCGTCGTTCTCGTCGAGAATTTTGACCTTGCCGACCACGGCGCGGCCCACGGTGCCGCGATGGGTCAGCCATTGCTGCGAGGTCGAGACCGTGACGCCGTTGCCTTCGGAGCCGGCGTAATACTCGATCAGGATCGGTCCCCACCATTCGATCATCTTCGCCTTGACGTCGACCGGGCAGGGCGCCGCGGCGTGGATCGCGCCTTTCAGCGACGAGACCTTGTAGCGGGCGCGAACCTCGTCGGGCAGCTTCAGCATGCGCACGAACATGGTCGGCACCAGCTGTGACTGCGTCACCTTGTGCTCCTCGATCTGCTTCAAGAATTCCTCGGCGTCGAAATGCTCCATGATGACGGAGGTGCCCCCGAGCACGGTTGCCATCATGTTGAAGCGCAGCGGGGCCGCGTGATAGAGCGGCGCCGGCGACAGATAGATCGAGTCGGCATTCATGCCGCACATGTCGGCGGTGAGAATCCGCAGGAACGGGTTCGGCACGTCGATCCGGTTGCCCTCGAATTCCTTCTTGATGCCCTTGGGCCGACCGGTGGTGCCAGAGGAATACAGCATGTCGTAGCCTGCGATCTCGTCGGCAACGGGCGTGGTCGGCTGCGCGCCGGCCTCCTTGTCGTAGGAGCGGAAGCCCGGTGCGGGTTCGTCCATCATGTAGAACAGCGGTTCGCCTGGCTCGCCCTTGATCAGGCCCTTCACCTTGTCGGCGCATTGCGGCGTGGTGATGAACACCTTCGCTCCGCAGTCTTTGATGATGTAGGCGATCTCCTCTTCGGTCAGGTAGCGGCTGATCGCTGTGTAATAGAGCCCCGAGCGCTGCGCGGCCCAGCAGATCTCCATGAAGGCGAGGCGGTTTTCCATCAGCAGCGCGATGTGGTCGCCGGCCTTCAGGCCTAGCGAGCGGAACAGATGCGCGCCCTGGTTCGAAAGCTCGTCGAGCTCGCGATAGGTGATCGCCTTGCCGGACGCCGCCATCTGGTAGGCGATCTTGTTCGGATGGTTACGCGCGTGGATCGACGGGTGGGTCAAAGATGTTTCCTCAAACAAGGTGGTCGTCCCTGCCTAGTGCGCGATTGCGCACGGGAGCAGGGACTCATAACCATCGATTTATGTTGTTGACTGAGTTGGGGCCGCAGCCCGGCATAACCACAAGCATCTATGGTTATGGGTCCCGGCTTTCGCCGGGACGACACTTTTTTCGTGGAGGCCCTTCGGACCTAATCGAACGCTTCTTACAGCCGCTCGACAATCGTCACATTCGCCATGCCGCCGCCTTCGCACATGGTTTGCAGGCCGTAACGCTTGTTGCGCTGCTTGAGTGCGTGCAGCAGCGTCGTCATCAGCTTGGTGCCGCTGCCGCCGAGCGGATGGCCGAGCGCGATCGCACCGCCATTGACATTGAGCCGGGCCGGATCGGCGCCGGTGGTCTTCAGCCACGCGGTCGGCACCGAGGCGAAGGCTTCGTTGACCTCGAACAGGTCGATGTCGTCGATTTTCATGCCGGCCCTCTGCAGCGCGCGCTGCGTTGCCGGCAGCGGCGCTTCCAGCATGATCACGGGGTCGCCGCCCATCATGGTGAGGTGATGGATGCGTGCCATCGGCTTGACGCCGAGCGCCTTCAGGCCCTTCTCGTTGACGACCATCACGCCGGAGGCGCCGTCGCAGATCTGGCTGGCGCTGGCCGCGGTCAGCTTGCCGTTCTCGGCGATCAGCTTGACGCCCTTGATGCCGTCGAGGCTGGCGTCGAAGCGGATGCCTTCATCGATATGGTGGGTGTCGGTCGAGCCGTCGGCGCGGGTGATCTTCACCGGCACGATCTCGTCCTTGAAGTGGCCGGCTTGCGTGGCCGCGATCGCGCGCTGATGGCTGTTGTAGGAGAATTCGTCGAGCTCGTCCTTCGACAGGCCGTACTTCTCGGCCATCATCTCCGCGCCGGTGAACTGGCTGAACACGATGTTGGGATACTTCGCCTCGATGCCGGGGCTCTTGTAGTGGCCGAAGCCGTTCTTGGCGGGCAGCGAGGAGGCGAGCCCCATCGGCACGCGGGTCATCGATTCCACGCCGGCGGCGATCACGCAGTCCATGGTGCCGCTCATCACGGCCTGAGCCGCGAAGTGCAGCGCCTGCTGCGAGGAGCCGCACTGGCGGTCAATCGAGGTCGCGGGCACGCTCTCCGGCAACTTCGAGGCCATCACTGCGTTGCGCGCGACGTTGGTGGATTGCTCGCCGGTCTGCATCACGCAGCCCATGATCACGTCCTCGACCTGCGCCGGGTCGGCGCCTGATCGTTCGACGAGCGCATTGAGCACGGTGGCGGCCAGATCGGCCGGATGCCAGCCGGCGAGGCGCCCTCCCTTGCGGCCGCCGGCGGTGCGGGCGGCGGCGACGATATATGCCTCGGCCATGTCTGATCTCCCTGGTGTTTCTGGATTGTGAGGTTTTGAAAGTTGGGCCGGATTTAAGGGGTGGCTCAGCATTTAGTCAATCAATCAATTAACTCTTGAGTGCAGCCCCGCCATGGGCTTATGTGCGGCCTCGATTTACCGTCGAGCCCTGAGACAGAGCGGGACCAGAGCGCAGTTGAATACCAGCGTACCGACGAAACTTCCGGCCGGCAAAAATGCTACTGCCGACAAGCTATTGGTCGCAGCCAGCGAGCTGATGATCGAGCGCGCCTCGATCGAGGTGTCGCTGTCCGACATCGCCCAGAAGTCCGGCGTCAACGCCGCCCTGGTGAAATATCATTTCGGTAACAAGGACGGGCTGTTGCTGGCGCTCTTGGCGCGCGACGCCGCCACCGAGATATCGCAGCTCGAATATCTCATCAGCCAGCCGATCACGCCGTCGGCGAAACTGCGGCTGCATATCGGCGGCATCATCCGCGCCTATCACCAGTTCCCCTATATGAACCGGCTGATTCATTATCTCCTGCACGAGAGCTCGCCTGCGGCCGCGAACGAGGTGTCGAAATTCTTCGTCGCGCCGCTGCTGGATTTTCACCGCCGGCTGCTGGCCGAGGGCATCAAGGCCGGCGAATTCCGCAAGATCGATCCGGTGCTGTTCTACACCAGCCTGATCGGCGCCTGCGATCACCTGTTCTTCGGCCGCCACGCGATGTCGCGCGCGGTTGGCGTCGGCCCGGTCACCGACGAGGTCTGCCGCGAATACATCAAGCACATGGAAGCCTTGATCTTCGGCGGCGTGCTCAATCCCGATAAGGAAACGGCAGCGGTCGCCGCCGGATAACAAGTTCGAAGTCTAGAGAAGAAACGCCCAAGGAAAGGTTGTTCCCATGCAGTTGAAAGACGTTGCCGTTCTCATCACCGGCGGTGGCTCCGGCCTCGGTGCCGCAACCGCGCGTGCCATGGCCGCCAAGGGCGCCAAGATCGGCGTGATCGACCAGAACAAGGAAAACGCCGAGAAGGTCGCCGCCGAAGTGAAGGGCGTTGCCCTGCATGCCGACGTCACCGACGAGGAAGCGATCAAGGCGGCGATCGCCAAGGCCGAAGCCGCGCACGGTATCGCGCGTGTGCTGATGAACTGCGCCGGCATCGGCGGCTCGCAGCGCATCGTTGGCAAGGACGGCGTCTATCCGCTGGCGAAGTTCGCCCGCATCATCAACGTCAACCTGATCGGCACCTTCAACGTGCTCCGCCTGTTCGCCGAGCGCCTCGCCACCGCCGAGGCGATCGGCGAAGAGCGCGGCGTCGTGATCAACACCGCGTCGGTCGCGGCCTATGAAGGCCAGATCGGCCAGATCGCCTATTCCGCCTCGAAGGGCGGCGTCGTCGGCCTCACGCTGCCGGCCGCGCGCGACCTCGCCAGCCTGAAGATCCGCGTCAACACCATCGCGCCCGGCCTGTTCCTGACGCCACTGCTGATGGGTCTCAACGAGGAAGCCCGCAAGAGCCTGGGCGCCCAGGTGCCGCATCCGGCTCGCCTTGGCGATGCCTCGGAATACGGCAACCTCGCCGTCCACATCGTCGAGAACCCGATGCTCAACGGCGAGACCATCCGTCTCGACGGCGCCATCCGCATGGCGCCGCGCTAACGGCGAATTCCGCTGTCGTCCCTGCGAAAGCAGGGACCCATACTCCGCGGCGTCTGTAACAGGCAAACCTGGCAGACGTCGCGCAAAACAACAAAAGCCTGTGGTTATGGGTCCCGGCTCGCGCTTCGCTTGGCCGGGACGACGGTCGGGAGGACCATGCGCGTGTCTCAACCACTGCTGATCGAACATCATGACGGGGTCGATTGGGTTACGCTCAATCGCCCGGAAAGCCTCAACGCGCTCGATCCTGCGATGATCGACGCGCTCAATACCTACTTCCAGGGCCTGCAGCGCAATCGCGACACCCGTGTCGTGGTGCTGAAGGGCGCCGGCGCGAATTTCTGCGCCGGGCTCGACCTCAAGCACGCGATGGCGCGCCGTGGCGGACAGGCCGAGCCGCCCGGCGTCACCGAGTCGCTGGACTCGCAGCGCCGCATTGCTGACATCGTGATGCTGATGCGGCGCTGTCCGCAGCCGATCATCGCGCTGGTGCAGGGGGCTGCGGCCGGCGGCGGCTTCGCGCTGGCGCTCGCCGCCGACATCCGCATCGCCGCGAAAAACGCGCGGATGAACTGTGCCTTCATCAAGCTCGGCTTGGGGGGCTGCGACATCGGCACCAGCTATTTCCTGCCGCGCCTCGTCGGCGTGTCGGTCGCCTCCGAACTGATCCTCACCGGGCGTTTCATCCATGCCGACCGTGCGCTCGCGGTTGGCCTGGTATCGGAGGTGGTCGAGGCCGCCGATCTCGACACTGCGGCCAATCCTTACGTCGAGGCGATGATGACGGCTTCGCCGGTCGGCCTTCGCCTCTCGAAGGAATGCATCAACATGAGCGTCGATGCCGGCTCGATCGAGGCCGTGATCGCAATGGAAGATCGCAATCAGGTGCTGTGCAGCCGCTCGGAAGATTTCCAGGAGGGCATCAGGGCCTTTCTCGAGAAACGAAAGCCTGTCTATATCAGGCGCTGAGAACAGATCCTCAAAAGGACAAGAATTCCGGGAGACGCAAAATGGATGGAGACGCGGCGATGCTGACGAAGCCTGCCTTTCGCAAGGTGGACTGGCTCGCACGTGACATCGCGGTCGAGCGTCGCGCTGACGGTACCGTCGTCCTGAAATCGCGGATCCCGCTGCAGGCCTACGAGACGCATATCCCGGCCTATCTCGCCAAATGGGCGGCGCAGGCGCCGGAACGGATCTGGCTGGCGCAACGCGGTGGCCCCGACCGGCGGTGGCGCAAGGTCTCCTATGGTGAAGCCAAGCGCACCGTCGATGCGCTGACGCAAGGCCTGCTCAACCTCGGTGTAGGTGACAGCCGACCTGTCGCGATCCTGTCAGGCAATTCGATCGAGCACGCGCTGATGACGCAGGCTGCGATGCAGGCGCGGCTGCCCGCCGCGCCGGTGTCGCCGGCCTATTCGCTGATGAGTCAGGATCATCTCAAGCTCAAGTACCTCTTCAACCTGATCAAGCCTGCCGTCGTGATGGTGCAGGACGGTCCGACCTTCGAGAAGGCGCTGAAGGCGATCGACCTTACCGGCATCACGGTCGTTCACGTCCTGCGCCCCTGCGACGGCATCAAGAGCGTGGGCTTCGCCGAGTTCGCGGCGACGAAGGTAACGGCCGATGTCGGCGCGTCGATCGCGAAGATCACGCCGGATACGGTCGGCAAGCTGCTGTTCACCTCGGGCTCGACCGGTATGCCCAAGGCCGTCATCAACACCCAGCAGATGATGTGCGCCAATGCGGCGATGATGATGCAGGTGCGTCCGCGCGAAACCGCCGGGCCGATCCCGACCGTGCTCGACTGGATGCCGTGGAATCACACCATGGGCGGCAACGCCGCCTTCAATCCGGTGTTGGTCGATGGTGGCACGCTCTATATCGACGACGGCCGGCCGATGCCGGGCCAGCTCGAGGAGACCATCAGGAACCTGCGCGAGGTCTCGCCGACCTATTACGCCAACGTGCCGGCCGGCTATGCGGCGCTCGCAGCCGCGATGGAGAAGGATGAGGCGCTGTGCCGGAGCTTCTTCAAGAACCTCTCGATCATGGCCTATGGCGGCGCCCGGCTGCCTGACGATCTCTATGATCGCATGCAGGCGCTGGCGGTGAGGACCACAGGCGAGCGCATCGTGTTCTACACCGGCTGGGGCTCGACCGAGACCGCGCCGACCTCGACCGGCACCTATTGGGACACCGAGCGCGTCGGCCTGATCGGCCTGCCGTTCCCCGGCGTCGAGCTGAAGATGGTGCCGTGCGGTTCGAAATACGAACTGCGGCTGCGCGGCGTCAACGTCACACCCGGCTATTTCGGCCAGCCCGACCTCACCGCGAAGATGTTCGATGAAGAAGGCTTCTACTGCATCGGCGATGCCGGCGTGTTCGTCGATCCCGAAGATCCGCTGCAGGGCATCATCTTCGCCGGCCGCGTGGTCGAGGACTTCAAGCTGACCACCGGCACCTTCGTCCATGTCGGCTCGCTGCGCACCGATGCGATCGCTGCCGCGACGCCGGTCGTGCATGACGCGCTGGTCGCAGGACAGGATCGCGAGTTCATCGGTCTGCTGTGCTGGCCCAACCTGCATGCCTGCCGCCAGCTCGTCGGCAATGCGGGTGCGAGCTACGAGGACGTGATCCGGCATCCCGAGGTGGTCGATTGCCTCAGGAAGGGCTTGCAGGCGCACAATGCATCCACCACCGGCAGCAGCATGCGCATCGCGCGTGCGATGCTGATGGTCGAGCCGCCGTCAATCGACGGCAACGAGCTCACCGACAAGGGCTACATCAACCAGCGCGCCGGCCTCGAACGCCGCGCCGCATTGGTGGAGAAGCTCTACGCCGGCAAGCCCGGCGACGACGTGATTATTTTGAACTGACCGTAGGATGGGTAGAGCGCAGCGAAACCCATCACTTCCGAACAAGCAACCGATGGGTATCGCTTCGCTCCACCCATCCTACGAACAACAACAGCAACGCGGGTAAGCGCCATGAATTTCGATTTCTCCGACGAACAGAAGCAGATGCGCGATGAGGCGCGGAAATTCCTCAGCGAACAGTGCCCGCCGAAGGCGGTGCGCGAGGTGCTCGACGGCAAGGCGCCCTATGACAAGGCGCTGTGGAAGGGCCTCGCCGAGATGGGCTTCCTCGGCGTCGCGATCCCGGAGCAGTTCGGCGGCGCGGGTGCCGGCCATCTCGAGCTCTGCGTGATCGCGGAGGAAATGGGCCGCGCGCTGGCGCCGGTGCCGTTCTCTTCCACCGTCTATCTTGCCGCGGAAGCACTCCTGATCGCAGGCAGTGACGCGCAGAAGCAGAAGTGGCTGCCGAAGATCGCCTCCGGCGATGCCATCGGCACGCTGGCGCTGTTCGAGGGCAAGGGCAATCCGTCGCCGAACGCGATCAAGGTCACCGCCAATGGCGGCGTGCTCAACGGCGTCAAGAAGCCGGTCGCCGACGGTGCGATCGCCGATTTCGCCGTGGTCGCGGCGCGCACCGGCTCCAGCGGGCGCGAGTCCGATATCTCGCTGTTCATCGTCGACCTCAAGGCGGGCGGCGTCGAGGTCAAGTCGCTCACCAACATCGATCTGACCCGCGGCCAGGCCGAGATCACCTTCAAGGACGCCAAGGCCGAGCCGCTCGGTGCAGCCGGCGAGGGCTGGAGCGTGATCACCCAGGTGCTGGATCGCGCAGCTGTGCTGACGGCATTCGAGCAGGTCGGCGGTGCCGACCGCGCGCTCGAGATGGGCCGCGACTACGCGCTCGACCGCATCGCGTTCGGCCGTCCGATCGGCTCGTTCCAGGCGGTCAAGCACATGCTGGCCGACATGTATGTCTCGGCGACGCTGGCGCGCTCGAACTGCTACTACGGCGCCTGGGCGCTCTCGACCAATGCCGGCGAATTGCCGGAGGCAGCAGCTGCCGCGCGCATCAGCGCGACGCAGGCGTTCCAGCACTGCGCCAAGAACAACATCCAGGTCCATGGCGGCATGGGCTTCACCTGGGAGTTCGACTGCCACATGTACTACCGCCGCGCCAATGCCGTGGCGCTCGGCCTCGGCAGTCTGTCCTATTGGGAAGACGCGCTGATCGATCGCATGCGCAAGAAGAACGCGGCGTAACCGTTGATGATTTGTAGGATGGGTAGAGCGCAGCGAAACCCATCATGACGCGGGTGGTCCAAAGATGGGTTTCGCTTCGCTCTACCCATCCTACGACACCGGCGAAGGATGACAGACCATGAATTTCGACGACACCCCGCAGGAAGCCGCATTCCGCGCAGAGGCGAAAGCCTGGATCGCGGCCAATGCGCCCAAGCAATATGAGGAAGAGCTGCGCAAGGCCTCGCTCGGCCGCGTTGCGCTCAAGGGCGCCAACATTCTCGAGGTCGCGAAGGCCTGGCAGAGGAAGAAAGCCGATGCCGGCTGGGCCTGCCTGCATTGGCCGAAGGAATATGGCGGTCGCGGCTCGTCGCCGATCGAGCGCGTGATCTGGCAGCAGGAGGAGGGCCCGTTCGGCCGCCTCAGCTCGATGTTCATCATCGGCCACGGCATGTGCGGCCCGACCATGATGGCGTTCGCCGGCGAGGAGCAGAAGCGCAAATACCTGCCGCCGCTCGCCTCCGGCGAGAAGATCTGGTGCCAGCTGTTCTCCGAGCCGGCCGGCGGCTCCGACGTCGCAGGCCTGCGCACCCGCGCCGAGAAGAACGGCGACGAATGGGTGATCAACGGCCAGAAGATCTGGACGTCGGGCGCGCATTACTCCGACTACGGCATCCTCTTGACCCGCACCGATCCGACGGTCGCGAAGCACAAGGGCCTCACCATGTTCTTCCTGGACATGAAGAGCCCGGGCGTCGAGGTGCGGCCGATCAAGCAGGCGAGCGGCGCCTCCGACTTCAACGAGGTCTATTTCACCGACGTGCGCATTCCGGATTCGCAGCGGCTCGGCAATGTCAATGACGGCTGGAACGTGTCGCTGACCACGCTGATGAACGAGCGGATGTCGATCGGCGCCGGCGTCTCGACTGGCTTCCCCGAGCTGTTCGATTTCTGCAACAGCCTGATGCTCGAGGACGGCCCCGCGATCGAGAACCGCGCGGTGCGTTCGAAGCTTGCGAACTGGGCGGTGAAGGCGAGCGGGCTGAAATACACCAGCATGCGCGCGATCTCCGCGCTGTCCCGTGGCGAACGCCCGGGACCGGAGAACTCGATCGGCAAGCTGGTCGCCGGCTCGATGATCCAGGACGTCGCGACCTACGCGCTCGACCTGCAGGGCGCCGCAGGCGCCTTGAACGGACCCGAGGATGCCGAGGTCGCCGGCAAGTTCCAGGCGATGCTGCTGCGTGCGCCGGGCACCCGCGTCGAGGGCGGCACCGACGAGATCATGCGCAACATCATCGCCGAGCGCGTGCTGGGCCTGCCCGGCGACATCAGGGTCGACAAGGACGTTCCCTTCAACAAGATCCCGACCAAGGGCCGCGCCTGAGCGCGCGGAAAATCAAAAGAGGTTCGCCATGAATTTCGATGACACCCCGCAGGAAGCCGAATTCCGCAAAGTTGCGCGCACCTGGATTGCCGCCAATGCGCCGAAGGAATTCGAGGAGGAGTTGTCAAAATCCTCGCTCGGCCGCATCAGGCTTGCGAAGCACGACATGGTCGAGGTCGGCAAGGCCTGGCAGAAGAAGAAGGCGGAGGGCGGCTGGGCCTGCCTGCACTGGCCGAAGGAATATGGTGGCCGCGGCGCGACGCCGATCGAGCGCGTGATCTGGCAGCAGGAAGAGGGCGTCTACGGCAAACTGACCCAGCCGTTCCAGATCGGCGAGGGCATGTGTGGTCCGACCGTGATGGCTTGGGGCTCTGAGGAGGCCAAGCGCCGCTATCTGCCGAAGCTCGCTGCGGGCGAGGAGATCTGGTGCCAGCTGTTCTCCGAGCCGTCGGCCGGCTCCGACGTCGCCGGCCTGCGCACCCGGGCCGAGAAGAAGGGCGACAACTGGGTCGTCAACGGTCAGAAGATCTGGACCTCCGGCGCGCACTACTCCGACTACGGCCTGTTGATCGCACGCACCGACCCGAATGTGCCCAAGCACAAGGGCCTCACCATGTTCTTCCTCGACATGAAGAGCCCCGGCGTCGAGGTGCGGCCGATCAAGCAGGCCAACGGCATGCAGGAGTTCAACGAGGTCTATTTCACCGACGTCGTGATCCCGGACAGCCAGCGCTTGGGTGCGGTCGGCGAGGGCTGGAGCGTGTCGCTGACCACACTGATGAACGAGCGCATGTCGATCGGATCGCGGCTCGCGACCGGTGTCCCTGAAATGTTCGAGTTCTGCTCCAATTTGATGCTGGAAGATGGTCTCGCGATCGACGATCCGGCGGTGCGCTCCAAGCTTGCGAGCTGGGCGGTGAAGGCGAGCGGGCTGAAATACACCAGCTACCGCGCGATCTCGGCGCTGTCGAAGGGCGAGCGGCCCGGTCCGGAAAATTCCATCGGCAAGCTCGTCTCCGGCCTGATGCTGCAGGACATCGCGACCTACGCGATGGACCTCGAGGGCGCTGCGGGCAGCCTCACCGGCACCGACGAGGAGCAGGCCAACGGCCAGTTCCAGCAGATGCTGCTGTCGTCGCCCTCGATGCGGATCGCCGGCGGCACCGACGAGATCCTGCGCAACATCATCGCCGAGCGCGTGCTGGGCCTGCCGGGCGACATCCGGGTCGACAAGGACGTGCCCTACAACAAGATCCCGACCAAAGGGCGTTGACGATTCTCGTGTCCCGGACGCGATGCGGCGCGTAGTGCCGCGCCGCAGAGCCGGGACCCACCTCTTGTATGTGCCCCGGCTCAGCAGCGCATCACTTCGTGCTGCGCTGCGTCCGGGGCAGGAAAGCGAGCACCAATGGACGCTGTCGTGAAACAAGACAACCGCATCGGCGCGCTCGAGGAGCTGCTCAACGAGCGCTACTCGGTGCGCGCGTTCCAGCCGCGCGAGGTGCCGCGCGACGTCATCGAGCACATCCTCAGCACCGCGCAGCGCACCGCGTCCTGGTGCAACAGCCAGCCCTGGGAAGTCCTGATCGTGTCCGGCGAGGCCAAGGAGCGGTTCCGCAAGGCGATCTATGCCGAGGCCTCGCGCGGCCTCGGCGACGACTACGACTTCACGCCGCCGCGCGAATATGTCGGGGTCTATCTGGAGCGCCGCCGCGAGAGCGGCTTCCAGCTCTACAACACGCTCGGCATCGCGCGTGGCGACAGGGCGGCCTACGCAAAGCAGGCGCTGGAGAACTACAATTTCTTCGGCGCGCCGCACATTGCCGTGATCCACACCAATGAGCTGCTCGGCATCTATGGTGCGATCGACTGCGGCGGCTATGTCTCGAACTTCATGCTCGCCGCGCAGGCGCTCGGGCTCGGCACCATTCCGCAGGCGGCGATCGCGCGCCATTCCGGCCTGATCCGCCGCCATTTCAACCTGGCTGGGGATCGCCGGGTTGTCTGCGGTATCTCGTTCGGCTATGCGGATCACGCGCACAAGGTGAACAGCTACCGCACGTCGCGCGCAACTATGGCGGATACTGTCACATTTATGGATGTATAGTTTCCTCAAGGCGGGAAGGTCGGCTCACCCTCCCGCCGAGGACAAGAAGAAACGACAAGAAGAACGACTAGAACAACAATGGCGAATAACGCCTCCCTGACGCCGGCGGAGATCAGCTGGCAACTGCACCGTCTGCCTGCGCTTGAGCGCGACGCGTTCATCGCCGCGCAATACCTGGGACAGCCTGTTGCCTGGAAGACCCGCTTCTTCGACGCGATCGACTGGGGCGCGGGCTCCGTGCTGCAGTTCAGCTTCCTGCAGCGCGGCTGGCATCGCCATTCGCGGCTCGACAACCCGATCTATGCCTATATCGACATCGAGCAACATCCGGAAACACGCGGCCTGCGCCGCGGCCGGCGGATCGATCTCGAGGGCACGATCAAGGGCGTCGACTTCGTGACCGGAACGACGCTCACGCTCGACCGGTTCAAGATCCTGCCCGTCAACTTTCTCGATCGCTTCGTCATCAGTTCCGACAGCCGCTACTGACTAGGGCATGATGAAGCAAGTATCAGCGGCATCGGAACCGCGTCCCCTCTCCCGCTTGCGGGGGAGGGCTAGGGTGGGGGCTCTATCCGCGAGTCATATCGAGGAGAGAGCCCTCACCCGGATCGCATCTGTCGATGCGATCCGACCTCCCCCGCAAGCGGGAGAGGTGCAGCGACTATGCCGCGCCATTCAACCCAATCTCATCGCGCTTTAGCGCCTGCCACCGCGCGGCGCGGCGGGGCGTCCGCATAGCGCGCGGCCATCGCGCCCGCCAGCTCGGCCATCTTCTCGCGCAGCTCCTGCGGTTCGATCACTTCGGCCTCGGCGCCGAGCCGGAGCAGCTCCGAGGCGGCGTGCCACACCGTCTTGCCGACCGGCATGGTGGCGGTCCGCCAGCCGTCGGGCTCAGTGCCATCGGCAAGCCGCATCCGTGCCTTCACGTAAGGATGCGCCAGCGCATCGAACAGCTGCAGCCCGAGCGGCGACAGCCGCACTGTGGCCTCGTTCGGATGCAGCTCGGCCTCGAGCCGCGCGATCGAGGCGCGCCAGTAGGTCGCGAGATCGAACTCCGCCGGCCGCGCGAACGGCGTCTCCAGCGCCGTGCAATCCAGCACGCGCGCGACGCGGTAGGTGCGGACATTGCCGTCGACCAGGCCGGCGAGATACCAGCTGCCGCCCTTCAGCACGAGGCCGAGTGGCGCCACGCGCCGCCGCTTCTCGGCTTTCCAGCTCTGGTAGCGGATCTCGATCAGGGTCTCGCGCAGCACCGAGGCTGCAATCGCGCGCAGATGCTTCGGCTCCTCGGTCTCGCCGAACCAGCCCGGCGCGTCGAGATGGAAGCGCTGCTGCATGCCCCGCGCATTGGGGCGCAGATTCTCCGGCAGCGCCGCCATCAGCTTGGTCTGCGCCGCCGCCATCGCGGCATCGAGGCCGAGCGCGGCGGCCGGGCCGGGCAGGCCGGCCATGAACAGCGCCTCGGCCTCGCCCTGCGACAGCCCGTTCAGCCGCACCCGATAGCCGTCGAGCAGCCGGTAGCCGCCCTCGGCGCCGCGGTCGGCATAGACCGGGACGCCGGCGGCCGAGAGCGCATCGATGTCGCGATAGATCGTGCGCACCGAGACCTCGCAGGCTTCCGCCAGTTCGGGCGCGGTGACCTGTCCCCGCGCCTGCAGGGTGGTGAGGATGGAAAACAGCCGGCTCGCGCGCATGGCCAAATCATACCTGACACAAGATGTCAGGTATAGGCGGACATAAGGAGGCCATGCGCCCTGATGGCGCAAGGAGATCCGCTGATGACCACCGCTGCCACCACCGACCGCGTCACGCTGTATTACTCGCCGCAGAGCCGTGCCACCGGCACCCGCGTGCTGCTGGAGGAGCTCGGCGCACCCTACGATCTGCACGTCCTCAACATGAAGGCAGCCGAGCAGCGCCAGGATGCCTATCTCGCGATCAATCCGCTCGGCAAGGTGCCTGCGATCGGCCATCGCGGCGGGCTGGTGACCGAGCAGGTCGCGATCTTCATCTATCTCGCCGATCTGTTTCCGCAGGCGGGCCTGACGCCCGCGCTGAACGACCCGCGCCGCGGCCCGTATCTGCGCTGGATCGCCTATTACGGCTCGTCGTTCGAGCCGGCCGTGATCGACCATTTCATGAAGCGCGAGCCGGCACCGATCACGCAATCGCCCTATGCCGATTACGATACCATGCTGGGCACGCTCGAGGTGCAGCTCGCAAAGGGGCCCTATCTCTTCGGCGAAGCGATCACGGCGGCCGACATCCTCTGGGGCATCGCGCTCAGCTGGACCATGATGTTCGGCAACGTGCCGAAAAGGGACGTCTTCGTCCGCTATGCCGAACGTATCTCCGCACGCCCGGCTTTCATCCGGATCTCGAAGTCTGACGACGAGATGGCGGCGCAGCATGCAGCGGTCGCCGGAGTGTGATACGGATCGTGCCGATGGCGAAACCGCTGTACAGCACCAACTGCTTCAACACTCTGATCCGCGTCGCGGAGGATTGTCCGGCGCAGCGCGGCGAGGAGCCGCAGCTGCGTGGCGGCCAGCCGACGGTTGCCGTGCTGCAATTCCGGATGATCGCAGGCGCGCCGTACAAATACACCTCCGACGACGTGGTGTTCGCGACGTCGTCGGCCGGCCGCGCGCTTGATGCAAAGGCTGCGAAGAAGGAACGCAGCCTCGCCCGCGAGACGTTCTTCTCGCGTGGCCAGGCCTGCATGCGCGCCTCGCCGCTGGGAAAGCGTTTCGGCTGGGGCGTCCACGCCGACGCCGAAGGCCGCATCGCGCTCTACGCCGTCGACAGCAAGCGCTACCAGGCGCTCGCCCGCGACCCGGAGATCGCGCAGACACGCGCGATGCGGAGCAAGCGGGCGTAAGGAGATGCTGCTCTCATCCTCCCCTGGAGGGGGAGGATCGGTTCGCATGCAATGCGAACCGAGGTGGGGTGATCTCTCCTCGGGCACCGCTCGTGTTGAGAGATCACCCCACCCCGTCTCACATTCCGCTGCGCTCCATGCGAGCCGACCCTCCCCCTCCAGGGGAGGGTGAAGGGGCACGTGCCGTGATCGCTAAAACCTCGGCGCCCGCTTCTCGGCGAAGGCCTTGATGCCTTCCTTGATCTCGTCGCCGCGCATGCTGTCGCGGTGGCGCTGGTCGGCGGCCGCCTCATCCAGCTCGCCGCGGGCGAATTCGTTGATTGCGCGCTTCATGCCGGCCATTGCCTTCGGCGCATTGCCCGCCAAAACCGTCGCGAGCTTGTCGACCTCCTCGTCGAGCAGGTCGAGCGACACCATCGCGGTGAGGTAGCCGATCCGCAACATCTCCGGCGCTGATATCTTCTGCGCGGTCAGGAACAGCATCTTGGCGTTGTCGACGCCGAGCCTCGTGACGTAGCGCTGGATGCCGCTCTTGTAATAATGCAGCCCGAGCCGCGCCGCGGGCATGAACATCTCCGCGGTGTCGACGCCGATGCGGAAGTCGCAGGCGAGCGCGAGGTCGGTCGAGCCGCCATAGACGCCGCCATTGAGCCGGCAGATCGTCGGTACGCTCAGATCCTCGAGACGGTTGACCACGACCTCGAACGCCGAGCCCGCGCTCTGCTGTTCATTGGCGCTGACCGCGCGCTCGGCCACCGAGTTGAGGTCGTAGCCGGCGGAGAACGCGCGGCCGGTTCCGGTCAGCACCAGCACGCGGATCGCAGGGTCGGCCTCGATCCGATCGAACAGCCTGACGAGGTCGCCGAGATCCTCGGCCTGCAGGCGGTTGAGATGCTTCGGCCGATTGAGGCGGATCGTTGCGCGGGCGCCGGCAATTTCGAGCACGGGTCCACTGGCGGTGTCGGCCGCGTCGGCCATCTTGGTCTCCATCATTGGTTCTCACGTTCGCGCCGTTTCGCCTCGGCGTCGATGGTCTCGGCGAGATCGGGATGCCTTGCCATCAACAGGCGGAAATCGACGAGGTCAAGCACCAACAGCCGGGTCACCTTGCTGGTCGAGACGCTGGCGCCCCGCTTGGCGTTGCCGAGCAGCGCCATCTCGCCGAAGAACGCGCCTTCGCCGAGCTTCACCTTGCGTCCGGGCAGGTCGACCTCCACCTCGCCGGCGGCGACGAAATACATGCAATCGCCATTGGTGTCCTTGCGGATGATCATGGTGCGCGGCGGCAGGTCCATGGTCCGTAGCACCTGGGTGACGTCGGCGATCGCGGCCGGGCCGAGATGGGCGAAGAACGGCACCTTGCTGACGGTCTCCCAGGTTCTCAGAAAATTGTCGCGGCGGGTTTCCGCGGCAAAACCGGTCGCCAGAATACCGGTCCACAGCCCGAACACACCGAGGCCCGAGATCATCACCATGGCGGCGACGATGCGGCCGAGCGGGGTGATCGGCACCACGTCGCCATAGCCTGTCGTGGTCAGCGTCACTACCGCCCACCACAGCGCTGCCGGCACGCTGCCGAAGGTCTGCGGCTGGACGTCCCGCTCCAGGAAGTATTCGGCGACCGAAGCCAGGAACACCACCATCAGGAAGATCACCAGCACACTGAGCAGCGGGCCGGATTCCACCACGAGCACCCGCCGGAGCTGGCGCAGGCCGGGAATGCCCGGCACCACCTTGAGCACCCAGAGCACACCGAGCAGCCACGCAGTCTTCGGCTCAATGCCGGCAAGCAGCGCCAACGGCACCGCCAGCGCGCCGATCGCATCGACGATGCCGGCGCTTGACAGCGCGTAGAACCAGAACTTGTCCTGCCGCCGCATGTGCCGCAGCCGCACCAGCCATTCGAACACGAAATAGGCAAGGCAGGCCCACAACAGCGCATCGACCCAGTGCGGGACCGCGTCATAGGCCGGCGCGACCGTCAGCAGCGTCATCATGGCGACACCGACCGTGACCGCGACATAGGCCGCCGTGGTCATGTTGCGGCCGGCGGTGGCGGAAACGAAGCGCGTCAAGGCCGGAAGGACGAGCGGCTTGGACATCGGAACGGAGCTTGCCTGTCGCTGAACTGCTGGAATCGAGGCCCTGCGAACGGCGGAGCCTGTGTCACAACGTGCCTCTCCCGGTTGAGGCCGTCAACGCGCAGGCGGTGGCGGGATGATCGCGGCGAAAGTCCGAAATGTTGGACGAATGGCCTAACCATGTTGGCCCGTTTTTGCGCCCGCGAATGTGAGAAATCAGACAAATCGTCGCTTTTTCACCGTATATCAGGGATGCTGGTCACCGATGCGACCTCGGCCGGAATGAAGCGACTAATAAGGCGATCTTGTTCACTTCTTGAGAAATTGGTTGGTTTCCGATGGATACCTCACATCTCGCGGAGCACGCCGGCGCCGCCGGCAGTTTCTTCGCATCGATCTTCGTGGTCGCCACGCTGTCGATGCGGACCATGATCCCGTTGCGCGTCTTCGCCATCCTGACCAACATCATCCTGATCGCGACCGCGGTCCCGACCCACAATTACGCGACGCTGATCCTGCATGCCGTGCTGCTGCCGGTGAACACCTATCGGCTGCACCAGATGCTGCAGCTGGTCCGCAATGTGAAGAAATCGGTCAACAGCGATCTGTCGATGGATTGGCTCAGGCCGTTCACGACGGAGCGCAAATGCACCGCGGGCGAAGTCCTGTTCTACAAGGACGAGAAGGCCGACAGCATGTTCTACATCGTCAGCGGCCGCTTTCGCCTGGTCGAATCCGGCATCGAGCTGCCGGTCGGCGCCCTGGTCGGCGAGTTCGGCATGCTGTCGCCGTCGAACACGCGCACCCAGACCCTGGAGTGCGTCGAAACCGGCATGGTGCTGTCGGTGACCTATGACCAGGTCGAGCAGCTTTACGTTCAGAACCCGGCGTTCGGCTTCTACCTCCTGCGTCTGTTCAGCGCCCGCCTGTTCGAGAATATCTCGACGCTCGAGCAGCGGCTCGCGCAGCACGCCACCCCACAGGTCGCGGAGCCCAAACCTGCATGAGCCCCGCGACGAGTTCTGGAGGCGCCGCAGTGCCGGATGACGACAGTCTGCTGGCTTCGCTTCGCTATCTTTTTGCCGACATCATCGGCGATGAGGACGAGGGGCCACCGGTGCTGCCCGACGCCTGCCCGGATCACCTCGGACCGGCGGTCACCGAGGCCATTGATCTGTTGATCGCCTATCAGAGCACGAGCTACGCCCAGCTCTATATCGACCGGCTCAAGCGCTTCGTCGGCCGCCGCGGCGTTGACGACGCGCTGCTTGCCGAGATCGCGCGGCTGATGGCCGAGCGCATGGCCTATGAGGACGCGATCCGCATCGCGCAGCTCAAGCTCGGCGAAGTCAACGCGGCGGGCGGCCTTGCGGCGCGCTCGGCCGACGACGTCAAGAAGCTCCGCCTCGACGAGTTGGTCGACGCCCTGCCGGCGATGGTCGCCGATCCGATCCTCGGCGCGCTCGATCAGCTCGGTTGGCGGCGCCGCCGGGTCTCGATCCGCTTCAGCGCCAACAATCGCTTCAGCATTCGCCGGCTCAGGATCGAGGCGGGCCTGAAGCGCTGGCGGCTGTTCTCGGGGCGTTACGCCAAGGAGCGGATCTGGGTCGAGCGCTGGCTGCACATGATCGACCGCAGCCTGACCAAGCAGCCGGGCGCGGCCCCGGCGGTCGTAGAGACCGCGACCATGATCCAGGGCTACGGCGATCCCTATCGTCAGGGCATCGCGGACTGGCACGTGATCATCGATGGGCTGGTCAAGCCGACCTTCGACGGCGTGCTCGCGCTTCCCGATCTTGCCGCCGCCATCACCGAGGCCCGCGCCGCCATGATGCCCGATCCGCGGCAGGCCGCGCTGAAGCGCAAGATCGCCGAGATTCGCGCGCGGGTGCCGGCGGCGTAGGTGTGAAGGACCCTGATATTCTCCGTCGTCATTGCGAGGAGCAAAGCGACGAAGCAATCCACAGCTCAACTTGCGGCGCTATGGATTGCTTCGCTTCGCTCGCAATGACGCGGAAAAATCTATCACCGTCACCCTGAGGTGGCCGCTCTTCAGCAGCCCTCGAAGGGTCGACGGCCCGACTATCGCTTGATATGCGCGGTGTCGTCCTGGCGAAAGCCAGGACCCATTACCCCAATTTCAATTGTTGCGCAGCGCCGGGGCCGCGATCCCCGTTCAGCACCGAAAGCGGTGGTAATGGGTCCTGGCTTTCGCCAGGACGACAGCGGTGGATTTGGCGCGACCGCGCGGACGGGCGTGTCTGTAGCGCAACTGCCTCTCACCCGTTCGCGGTCTTCACCACCACGAGATTGTCATCGACTGCCGGCGGGTGGCGCTTGAGATGGTCGCGGCGCAGGGCGATCTCGTCGCGGACCAGCTCGTAGCCGAGCTTGAAGGTGTCGAGGCCGTCGCTGGAAACGGTGCCGTCCCGCAGGCCGATCACCGCGCCGCGCAGGATCGCCTCGAGCTCGTCCTGCAATTCGTCGAGATGTTCGGCGCAGGTGGTGTGCGCGACGCGCTCGCCGATGTCGAGGATCCGGCCCGCCAGTTCGCTGGCCTTCTCCGGCGCGACGCGGGTGATCTTGGTGTAGATCCCAGCGAAGATCGAGCCGATGATGCTCAGCGCGGCGGCGGCGAGATACATCACGTCGCTGTAGCGATCCATGAACGATTTGGTATCGTCGTTGATGTATTCGGCCGCGCCCTGATGGGCGACGATGAAGGCGTCCTTGTCGGTCGCCGCCGGCTCGATCCTGGAGGCGAAGCCGTCGTCGAGCGCGAGCTCGGACTTGTTCTCATAGACGATGCGTGCGAGTTCGGCCGCCGTGGTCGTGGGCATCCAGGATTGCGCGACCAGCAGCCATTCCAACCCGATGGTGTCGACGTCGTCGTCGGGGATCGCCGGCGAGGATGACAGCATGCCGGTCGAGACGGTCTCCTCCGAGATTGCCGGATATTTGCGTGCCAGCGCCTTGGCCTCGTCGATCGCGTTCAAGGTGAAGCCGCCGGCGCGCTTGGCATATTGCTCGTAGGTCTTGTCCTTGATGATCTTTGAGGCATGCTCGATCGCGACCACGGCGGCGAAGCCGGAGGCGAACAATCTGTCGAACGGCGTGTTCGGCGGCGCCTGCTGCACCCGCTGCGCCGCATCCGGGCTGTCGGAAATCTCCAGCGCGCTGCGGACGAAATTGACGTTGTTCTCGCCGTCGCCGACGACTGCGATCTTCTTCCTCTTCAGTTCGGTGAGCGACTTGATCTTCTTGCCGCCGGGGCTCAGCACCAGCACCACGTCATGCTCGAGGATCGCGATGGCGCGGGCGCGCGGCGGCACCTTCGCATCGGTGCGCAGGATCGCAAGCGTCGCGTCCCGGCGATCGAACTGCGCCAGCGCCTTGGCGTTGTCAGGGTTCGGCGCGATCTTCAACCGCAGCCGCGACGAATTGTTCTTCAGCACGGTGGCGAGGCGGGCGGCGAACTTGGCCTCCGGGCCGTTGGTATCGCCGACCGCGAACACCAGCGTTTCCGAATTGCGCAGCCAGACCCGGCCGCCGACCACGGTGATCGCGCTCAAGAACAGCGTCAGCAGGGTGAAGATGATGATCTGCGCGCGGTTGCTCTTGGCGACCGGAGGGCGTGGTCGCGGCAGCATTGGCGAAGGCGCGGGGGCTTCGGCGCTCATGGCTGATCACCTGGCTCATCACCCGTCCGGGACGGTCCGTTGCCGCAACGGCGCGGCGCTGCCCGGTGAATCCGTAAATGACTACAAAAGAAAGAAAATTTCCTATGCCGCCGACGATATACCTCCCCGGCGGGAATGCAAACCGGCCACCCGCCGTAACCTTAATCCCGGTTCGCCTGCGCCGCGATGCCACATGACCATCGCCACTATCGACGTCCGAACCCAGATGTGATTTTCGAGGGGCCGCAGGTGCATTCCGCCGCCGGAGATGTCATAAATGAGACAAGCTTCGCTTTGCGGAATCGTGCTGACGGCTTGACCCGGATTTCTTGCAATCACATTCATCGAAGTAAAAGGGCGTCAGCTTGTTGTTTCCTTCCATGTCATCGTCGGTGTCGGTTGGTGCGCTGGTGGGATGGATGTTGCTTCTCACCGCAAAGCACATCATCGCTGACTTCATGCTGCAGAACGCCTGGATGGCGATCGGCAAGGACCAGAAGACCGGCTGGGCCATGCCGCTGCTCGCGCATTGCCTGGTCCATCTCGCGGTCGCGCTGGCGCTGATCCTGGTGGTGGCGCCACGCTTCTGGTACGTCGCCTTCGTCGACTTCGTGATCCACATCATCGTCGATCGCTGCAAGGGCATCTGCGCCTCGCATTTCGGCGTGACGCTGGAGTCCGGCCATCCCTGGTTCTGGACCCTGATCGGGGTCGACCAGGCGCTGCACCATCTCACCGGATTCGCGCTGTCGATCTACATGGCCGCGAACTGAGCGGCTCGCGGACGCCTCTTTCCACATCCCGTCCCTGACCACGACCCTGCGGCTTGCTGCGGGCGGATGTGATTCGCGTGCAACGGGCAAGGGGCCCCGGAGGCGACCGGAGGCCGTGGTTAACCTTTCGTTAGAGGATTGCGCGGCATCTTCCCGATCGAGGGGGATTTGCAAATGTTTTCAAGCCGCGACGCGTTCGAGAACGATGCCTGCCCAGTTGCGGACGACCTGCTCGGCCAGATGTACCGCGCCAATCCGAACGGGCTTTCGCTGCTGGTTGCCAATGTCGCGCCCGACGTCAGGGCGATGCTGGCGCTGTTCTGCTATCGCCGCAGCCATCTGCATGCACTCGCACTGGCGATTGCGTCGAGCTGCAGCGAGTGGGAGCTGGCCAATTGCGGCGGCCGTGTCGGGTCGACGCTGTACGCGTTGTCGCGCGAGCCGGCTCGCGTTGCGACCGTATCGCATGGCGGCCGCAAGCCGATCACGCTGTCGACCAAGCCGCTGTCGAGCTTCGCGCCTGTTGTCGATGACGAGCTCGACGACGAGGACGTCAGCGAGACGGTGACTGTGACGGCTTAAGCTGTGCTCAATCCGGCTGCGCGCTCGGGATGAGCGGCAGCCCGTGCCGGCGCCGCGCCATCGCGCATTCCGCGTCGCCCGGCAGACAGGTTCGGCACACCTCCGGCCGCACCGCATAAACCTCGCAGCGCGTTGCCTCTCCGACCCGGCCTGACAGCGCCGAGCAGCGGTCGCCCTCGCAGCGCATCCCAGACTGTCGCGCGTTGACGAATCGCGGCGGGATCAGATCGAGCTGCGCGTCGTCTTCCACGGTAAAGCGCGGCCAGTTCTCCGAATAGCTGCAGCAGGCGCCGCAGGATTGGCAGGGGCTCACGTCCGCCGCGTCGATCGCGTTGCCGGTCATCAGGTGTCCCTCGGTGCTTCCCACACCAGGCTGCGCCGCCAGCGTGCCCTGAGCAGGTCGCGCCGCTCCGGATACTTCTCGTCGTGATAGATCGCCGTGACGACGCGATCGGTGCGGAAGCTGCGGAAATCCTTGCGCAGCTCGCACCAGGCGGCGAGCAGCCGCACCGCCTCGTGATAGCCGACCGCGATCGGCCAGATCGTGCGCTCAGAGTCACGGCCGTGCTCGTCGCGATAGTTCAGCGTGATCTTCTTGCCCTCGTGGATCTGGCTGCGGGTCCTGACCATGTCGATGCGGTCCGGCTCCCGGTTCCAGGCGGAGCGGGCGCGGCTCGCCGGCTCCAGCACGAACGGCCGCAGCCGGTCGGGCACGGTCTCGGCGATCTTGGCCATCAGGTCCTCGGCCGCGCGCGCCAATGCCGGATCGGCGTGACCGACCACCCATTGCGCGCCGAGCACGCAGGCCTCGATCTCGTCGGGTGTCAGCATCAAGGGCGGCAGGTCAAAGCCCTTCTCCAGGATGTAGCCCATGCCGGCCTCGCCGCGGATCGGCACCCGCTGCTCGATCAGGCTGGCGATGTCGCGATAGATGGTCCGCTTCGATGTCTCGAGTTCGGCTGCGATCGCATCCGCTGTCAAAGGCTTACGGGTGCGGCGGAGCACTTGGATGATCTGAAACAGCCGGTCGGCGCGTCTCATGGCAATTCTCTCGGTCGCTCTCTTGGCAGTCGTTTTGGCAGCTGTCTTGACGAGTGTCTTGACGGGTCTCGCAGTGTCTCGGCGCGCAGTCTTTTCGCGCCCCCTGTCACTGCTGCTGACAGCATGTTGGCAGCAGGTGGGGGCTATATCAGGACAACACCTCAAGTGAAGGGAATTTGTCCATGACGAATCTTGACGAACTCGGTTTCAGGCAGGCGCAGAGCTTCGCGCTGGAACAGCTGGTCACGGTCTACTCCACCTCCGGCGACCTGCGTTGGGCCCTGGTCGCGCTGGTCGCTCAGTCCATCAGCGCAGCCTGGTCCTACGGGCGGGCACGGCTGGTCAAGCGCGTTCGCGAGGCGGTTCGCCGCCTCGCGCCCGTCGGCCCGCTCGACAGTGAATGCCACTACTGCTGACACCATGCTGGCAGCAGGGGGCAGCTAGCTTCAATTCACGACCACAGGCGATCGGGAGCTTCATATGATTACGCTTTTTGGCTTTGGCACGGGCTTCGGCTTGCCGGAAATCAGCCCATTCGTGACCAAGACCGAGGTCCAGCTCAAGATGGCCGGGCTTGAGTATCGCAAGGAAAAGGCGACGCCGCCGGCTTCTCCCAAGGGCCAGCTGCCCTTCATCGCTGATGACGGCGAGACGATCGCCGATTCGACCTTCATCCGTGCCCATATCGAGGGCAAATACGGCTTCGATTTCGACGCGCCGCTGAGCCTGCAGGCGCGCGCGCAGGCCTGGGCCTTCGAGCGCATGATCGAGCATCACGTCTACTGGGCGCTGGTCGGCGCGCGCTGGGTCGACGACACCAATTTCGCCAAGGGGCCCGCGCATTTCTTCGACGGCGCGCCCGATCATCTGCGCGACAAGATGCGCGAGGACGCCCAGTTCCGCGTCGCCGAGAACTATCTGTTGAGCGGGCTTGGCCGTCACGGACCCGATGAGGACGTCGATCTCGCGCTCCGCTCGCTGTTTGCGCTGTCGGTGCAACTCGGCGACAAGCCCTACCTGATGGGCAACGCCCCGTGCGGCACCGACGCCACGGCATTCGGCGCGCTGGCGGGAATCCTGACGCCGTTCTTCGATTCGCCGCTACGCGAGCGCACCGAGAAATTCGACAATCTCACCGCCTATGTCGGCCGAATGATGCAGCAATATTATCCGGAATTCGCCTGGGCGCCGCTACAGCAGGCGGCCTAACCGGCCGGTGCAGGAGCGGGCTCGCCCTTCAATGCGGCGAGCTCCGCCTCGAGCTCGGCGATGCGCTGGTCGCGCGAGGCAAGGGCGGTCGCCACATCGGCGGCGTCAAACTTCTGCGGGATGTGCTGCGGGCAGTTGGTGTCCCACGCCGCGACCTTGAACAGGATCACCTGCTCAGGCCGCGCGCGATAGCCCTGCGGCATCAGCGAGCGCGTCAGCGCCGGATCGTCTTCCACGACCCGCGCCTCGCCCCAGATCTTCACCCGCTGCCGGTGCGCGTAATTCATCACGAAGATGTAGGCATTCGGGTTCTCCGAGAGATTGCCCTGGGTGATGAACTGCCGGTTACCGCTGTAATCGGCGAACGCGATGGTGTGCTTGTCGAGCACCTTGATGAACCCCTTCGGCCCGCCGCGATGCTGGATGTAGGGCTGACCGCCGGCCGAGGCGGTGGCAAGATAGAAGCTGTTGGTGTTGGCGAGGAAGGCGGCGAGGTTGTCGTCGACCTCGGTTTGCCAGCCGCCATGGGCCTCGACCTCGGCATAGGTCGCGCGCGAACCCTTGCGGGTCTGGATTTCCTTCACCGCCGGGGTGAACCCGACATCGCTCGAATAGCTGTGAACCTCTGACATCTCAGCCTCCCGCCCACGGGCGACAAAGCGGCCGTCCTCGGCCCCTAACATGGGTATTTCCGGATCGTAGGCAATCTGGTGCATTGACACTTCACTGTTGCCGATTATGCAATAGTGCCATGGACCGGATCGATGCCATGCAGGCCTTCGTCGCGGTGGCGGACCTCGAGGGGTTTGCCCCCGCGGCCCGCAAGCTCGGCCTGTCGCCATCCGCCATCACGCGGCTGATCGCGGCGCTGGAGGAGCGGCTCGGTGCGCGCCTCCTGCAACGCACGACGCGGCAGGTGACGCTGACCGACGCCGGCTCGCGCTACCTCGAACGGGCGCGGCGGATCCTGGCCGACGTCGAGGAGGCCGAGGACGCGGTGGAGAGCGAGCGCACCCGCCCCGAAGGCCGGCTCGTGATCTCGGCGCCGTTCGGCTTCGGGCGGCTGCATGTCAGCCCGGTCGTGACCGCCTACCTCAAACGCTATCCCGACGTCGGCGTCGACCTGCGGCTGTCGGATCGCCGGATCAACCTCGTCGAGGACGGCGTCGACCTCGCGGTCAGGCTCGGGCACCTGCCGGATTCAACACTGGTGGCGCGGCATGTCGGCCAGATGCGCCGCATCGTGGTGGCTTCGGCCGGCTATCTCAAGCTTCGCGGCGAGCCGAAGCGGCCGGCCGACCTCACCGCCCATGACACCATCCAGTTCGGCGCGATGACCGCGACCCCGGATTGGCGCTTCATGGAGGACGGCCAGGAGATCCGCATCACGCCCACGCCGCGCTTCACCAGCAACAGTTCGGATGCGGCCATCCAGTACGCCGAGCAGGACGGCGGCCTGACCCGGGTGATGGCCTACCAGGCCGCCGAATCGCTCAAAGCGCGGCGGCTCAGGATCGTGCTCGCCGAATTCGAGCAGCCGCCGGTGCCGATCCATGTCGTCTACCCGACATCCCGGCTGTTGTCGGCCAAAGTGCGGACCTTCATCGATCTCGTCACCGAGATCACCGACTGGCACTTCGGTTAGGTCACCGGCGCCTTCTTCGGCACCACGCGGAACGTGCCGCTGGCGCGGGCGATCGTCACGCCGTCGGCCTTGATCAGGCTCTGTGCGAAGCAGATCGTGCTGCCGGTCTTGATCACGTCGCTCTCGATCGCGAGCCACTGCCCGACATTGGCCGAGCCGACGAAATCGACCGTGAGCGAGATCGTCACATACGAGGTGGTCCAGCCGGTCGCCTGGCCGCAGCTATAGCCCATCGCGTTGTCGGCAAGCGCTGCGATCAACCCGCCATGGATCAGGCCGCGGCCGTTGGTGTGCGGCCGCGCCAGCCGCAGGCCGATGATGACGGATCGCTCGGTTTTCTTCTGGTAAAGCGGCTCCCAGGGCTCGGTGAGCGGGCTCTTGCGGAACAGCGGCTCGAAGCTTTCGGGGACATCTTGGGGAATGTCGGGGGCGACTTGCGTATCGGTGGTCATCTGAATCTCGTGCATGACGTTGCGTTGACGCCATTGAACGCGATGTCGATCGCGGTTTCACCGCCTACAAAGTTTTAAACGGGATTTGCGCAGATGTTTGAATGTGGCTCCGGCCTGTCGCCACATCTCCCGCTGTCATCGCCCGGCTTGACCGGGCGATCCAGTATTCCAGAGACCATACGGCATGAATCGAGAAGCCGCGGCGTACTGGATACCCCGCATGCGCGGGGTATGACGGCTGAGGGTGTATCGGCGAGGGTGCTCGACGAAGGAAACAGCGACCTGCCCTAGAACGGCAGCCCCACATAGTTCTCCGACAGTGAGGTCGATGCCGCCTTCGAGCTGACGAGGTAGTCGAGCTCGGCGATCTGGATGCGCGCGGCGAATTCGCCTTCGTCGGGGAATTTGTGCAGCATCGAGGTCATCCACCAGGAGAAGCGCACCGCCTTCCAGACCCGCGCCAGCGCCTTGGCCGAATAGCGGTCGAGGCCATCAGTGGATTTCTCGTCGTAATATTCGCGCAGCGCCTGTGACAGATAATGCACGTCGCTGGCGGCCAGGTTCAGCCCCTTGGCGCCGGTCGGCGGCACGATGTGCGAGGCGTCGCCGGCGAGGAACATCCGGCCGAACCGCATCGGCTCGGCGACGAAGCTGCGTAGCGGCGCGATGCTCTTTTCGATCGAGGGGCCAGTGATGATCTCGTCGGCCGCCTTCTGGTCGAGGCGTCGCTTCAACTCGTCCCAGAACCGCTCGTCCGACCATTGATCGACATGATCGTCGAGCGGGCACTGCACGTAATAGCGGCTGCGATGGGTCGAGCGCATCGTGCAGAGCGCAAAGCCGCGCTCATGGTTGTTGTAGATCAGCTCCGGCGAGACCGGCGGCGTCTCCGAGAGGATGCCGAGCCAGCCGAACGGATACACCCGTTCATAGCTGGTGATCGACGACGCCGGCACGCTGGCGCGGCTGACGCCGTGGAAGCCGTCGCAACCGGCGATGAAATCGCAGGCGATCTCGTGGGTGACGCCGTCCTTGACGTAGCTGACGCGCGGATGGTCGGTGTCGAAATCGTGCGGCTTGACGTCGGCGGCGGAGTAGACCGTGGTCAGGCCGGCCGCCTTGCGCGCGTTCATCAGATCGAGCGTCACCTCGGTCTGGCCGTAGATGGTCACGGTCTTGCCGGTCGCCGCATGCATGTCGATGCGGTGCCGCGCCCCGCCGAACGCCAGCTCGACGCCGTGATGAACCAGGCCTTCTTGGTGCAGCCGGGCGGCGGCGCCGACGCTGTCGAGCAGCGACACGGTGCCTTCCTCGAGCAGGCCGGCGCGGATCCGCCCCAGCACGTAATCCGGCGTCTGCCGCTCGAGAATGACGTTGTCTACGCCGAAAGTATGAAGTAGTTGCCCAAGCAACAGTCCGGCCGGACCTGCGCCTATGATTGCTACTTTTGTCCGCAACACCTGCTCCTCCCGATCGGATAGGCTTCCAGCCGGGCGCTTGCGCCGGGCGGCCGTCATCAACTTGCCAAGGCAACTATATCATATAACAGTTTTGGCAAGGCGGATTTGCGTGGGACCTGCGTTCGCCGCAGCGCAAGATGCCGGAGGGGCCGGGTGCGGCGAGGCGTCGTCCCTGCGGATTTCGTCTTGAATATCTGCGCGAATTAGATAACATGTTAAGTAATGAGACCGGGCACGAAGCCCGTCCTGGAGAGGAGGAGAGGTGATGAGGAAGAGTTTGTTGGCGCTGCTGATGGCAGCCGCCGCCATCGTGCCGGCCGCAGGTCCTTCGCAGGCGCAGGACAAGACCGTCAATCTCAAAGTGTCGCTCTGGGTGCCGCCGGCGCATCCGCTGGTTCCGGCGACGCAGGCCTGGGCCGCCGACATCGAGAAGGCATCGGGCGGCACCATCAAGGTCACGGTGTTTCCGTCCGAGCAGCTCGGCAAGGCGTTCGACCATTACGACATGGCGCGCGACGGCATCGCCGACGTCACCTATGTCAATCCCGGCTACCAGCCCGGCCGCTTCCCGATCGCGGCCGCGGGCCAGCTCCCATTCGTGTTCTCGGACGGCAAGAAGGGCACGCTGGCGCTCAACGAGTGGTATCACAAATACGCGCCGACCGAGATGAAGGACACCAAGCTCTGCTTCGCCTTCATCCACGATCCGGGCGCGCTGCACGGCAAGAAGAAGATCCTGCTGCCGAGCGACCTCTCCGGCGTGAAGGTGCGGCCCGCGCAGAGCACCATCGGCGAGATGGTGAAGATGTTCGGCGGCACCAATGTGCAGGCCTCCGCGCCGGAATCGCGCGACGCGATCGAGCGCGGCGTCGCCGACGAGATCACCTTCCCCTGGGGCTCGATCTTCCTGTTCGGCATCGACAAGGTGGTGAAGTACCATATGGACGTGCCGCTCTACACGACGGTGTTCACCTACAACATGAACCTCGCCAAATACAATGCGATGTCGGACGCCCAGAAAAAGGTGATCGACGATCACTGCACGCCGGAATGGGCCTCCAAGGTCACCGATCCCTGGACCGAGTTCGAAGCCAATGGCCGCACCAAGATGAAGGCCCTGCAAGGCCACGAGGTTTATCCGTTGACAGCAGATCAGCTCGCCGAGTGGAAGAAGGCGGCCAAGCCGCTGCGCGACAGCTGGGCCGAGGCGGTGAAGAAGGCAGGCGGCGATGCCGAGAAGATCGAGGCCGACCTGCAGGCCACGCTGAAGAAGTACGAGGCGGGGATCTAATCCCGTTGCCCCTTCACCTCGTCCCGCTTGCGGGGAGAGGTCGGATCGCATCGTCAGATGCGATCCGGGTGAGGGGGTACAGGTCTCACCGCGTTCACAACTCGTGGAAGCAGCCCCTCACCCCAGCCCTCTCCCCGCAAGAGCGGGGCGAGGGGGCTCATCGAAGCAACGCATGACGCAATCTGCTGAAGTCTCCCAGGACGGCGCGATCACCGGTCCACCCGAGCCGGTGCGCAAGAATTTCATGGACCGCTTCATCGATTCGATCGAATGGGTGGCGGCCTTCTTCGTCGGCGTCGTCGCGCTCAACACCTTCACCGCGGTGTTCATGCGCAAGTTCTTCGCGGTGACGATCCCCGACTACTACAATTTCGGCCAGTTCCTGCTCGGCATCCTGATCTTCTGGGGCATCGCGGCGACGAGCTATCGCGGCACCCACATCACCGTGGATCTGGTCTGGGCCAATGCCTCGCCGCGCCATCAGCGCTGGATCGACATCTTCGCGACGCTGGTGCTGCTGTTCGTGGTGACGGTGCAGACCTACACGCTGGTCGACAAGGTGATCGACACCAGGAACAGCCACATCGTCACCATGGATCTCGGCGTGCCGGTCTGGCCGTTCTTCCTGGTGTCGTGGCTCGGCGACGTCTCCGCGGTGCTGCTGATTGCGATCCGGACCTACCGCCTGATCTTCCATCCGGAAGATATCCACGATGCCAAGATCAAGACCGCGGAGTAGACGGCCATGAGTCTCGATTTGAGCCCCGAGGCCGTCGCCGTTATCGGCTTTGTCAGCCTGTTCGCGCTAATGCTGTTGCGTGTCCCCGTCGGCATGGCGATGGGCCTCGTCGGCATCACCGGCTTTGGCTACCTCACCGGCTTTGCCCCGGCGCTGAAGCTCGTTGGCCAGACCACGATGCGCACGGTGACGGATTATTCCTTCGGTGTGATTCCGATGTTCCTCCTGATGGGCGCCTTCGTGTCCGTCTCGGGCATCAGCCGCGAGCTGTTCCGCGCCGCCAACACCTTTGTCGGCCACTGGAAGGGCGGGCTCGGCATTGCGACCATCGCAGCCTGCGGCGGCTTTGCCGCGATCTCGGGCTCGTCGGTTGCCACCGCCGCGACCTTCTCGGCGGTGGCCTATCCCGAGATGCGCCGCTTCGGCTATCCGCAGTCGTTCTCCACCGGCGTGATCGCGGTCGGCGGCACGCTCGGGGCGATGCTGCCGCCATCCACCGTGCTCGCGGTCTACGGCATCATCACCCAGCAGGACATTGGCAAGCTGTTCATCGCCGGCGTGGTGCCGGGTCTGCTCGCGATCCTGATGCACATGATCACGATCGGCATCATCGGCGTGACGCGGCCGGGGTTCCTGCCGGCTGGCAAGAAGGCGTCGTGGCATGAGCGCGTGCTTGCGATGCGCGACGTCTGGTCGCCGCTGCTGCTGTTTTTGTTCGTGATCGGCGGGCTCTATGGCGGCTTCTTTGTCCCGACCGAAGCGGGCGCAGTCGGCGCGGTCGGTGCCTTCATCATCGGCATTCTCAGGGGCAAGCTGACCAAGGACGGAATCCTGCAATCGCTGCTGCAAGCGACGCGCACCGCGGCAGCGGTGTTCACGGTGCTGATCGGCGCGCTGTGCTTCGGCTATTTCCTCACCATCACCCAGACCCCGCAGAACGTCACTGAATTCCTCACCGGGCTCGGCATCGGTCCCTATGGCGTGCTGGCGCTGATCCTGATGATGTATCTGGTGCTCGGCTGCCTGATGGACGCGATGGCGATGGTGATCCTCACCGTGCCGATCGTGTTTCCGGTGGTGACCGCGCTCGGCTTCGACCCGATCTGGTTCGGCATCATCATCGTCATGACGGTGGAGCTCGGCCTGATCCATCCTCCGGTCGGCATGAACGTGTTCGTGATCAAGAGCGTGATCAAGGACGTCAACATGTCGACGATCTTCGTCGGCGTGCTGCCGTTCGTGATCACCGATCTGATCCGGCTGGTGATCCTGATCCTGTTCCCGCTGCTCGCGACCTGGCTGCCGCAGCGCATGATAGGCTAGGCATGATCCCGGAAAAGTGGGACCCGGTTTTCCCTGCGACAAACGCAAGGCGTTTGCGCGGGGATCATGCCTAAAAATATAGGTTATGCATGGCGCCCGAACTTCAGACCAGATACGTCTTCACCATCACCGCGCGGATCGCAGAGGTGATCTCCGCCGGCGACATCGGCACCGGCGTCCGCCGGATCATCCCGATCATCGGCGGCGAGGTGAAAGGCGAGGGGATCAACGGCAAGGTGCTGCCCTTCGGCGCCGACTTCCAGATCATCCGGCCGAGTGAGCTGATCGACCTGGAAGCAAAATATGCCTTCGAGACCGATGACGGCGCCGTCGTCTATGTCGAGAACAAGGGCATCCGCTTCGGGCCGGTCGATCTGCTCGAGAAGCTCAAGCGCGGCGAGCCGGTCGACCCGAAGCTGATCTATTTCCGCACCGTGCCGAAATTCGAAACCGGCGCCGAAAACTACCGCTGGCTGATGGAGCATATCTTCATCGGCTCCGCCGCCCGCCACGCCGACCGCGTCGTGATCGACGTGCATCAGGTGTTGTGAGGCTCCGCCGTCATCCTCCCCTGGAGGGGGAGGATCGACGCGCATGAAAATGCGCGGCGAGGTGGGGTGATCTCTCCACACGGGCACTGTCCGGGTGGAAAGACCGTCACCCCACCCCGTCTCACATTCCGCTTCGCTTCATGTGAGCCGACCCTCCCCCTCCAGGGGAGGGTGAAGTCCTGCGCCGCCATGCGCGTCTTGACTCCTGCGATGATAGTTATAAAACATAACTATTCTGAATAGGAAACAATAACGCCATGGGAAACGCTGCCGACGCGGGTGATGCCTCGCTGCTCAGGATCGAGACGCGAGGGGCGGTGCTGACTGTCGGGCTCAACCGGCCGGCCAAGCGCAATGCGCTCAACGACGGCATCATCCTGGCGCTGCGGGACTGCTTTTCCGCGATTCCCGACGCGGTCGGCGCCGTCGTGATCCATGGCGTCGGCGATCACTTCTCGTCCGGCCTCGATCTCTCCGAACTGACCGAGCGCGACGCCACCGAGGGCCTGGTGCATTCCCAGATGTGGCACCGCGTGTTCGACCGCATCCAGTATTGCCGCGTGCCCGTCATCGCGGCGCTGAAGGGCGCGGTGATCGGCGGCGGGCTGGAGCTTGCCTGCGCGGCGCATATCCGGGTCGCCGAGCCGTCGGCCTATTTCGCGCTGCCGGAGGGCCAGCGCGGCATCTTCGTCGGCGGCGGTGGGTCGGTGCGGCTGCCGCGCCTGATCGGCGTGCCGCGAATGGCGGACATGATGCTGACCGGCCGCGTCTATTCGGCGACCGAAGGCGCGGCCTACGGCTTCTCGCAATATCTCACCGAGGCGGACGGTGCGCTGCCGAAAGCGCTGGAGTTGGCCGACCGCGTCGCCGCCAATGCGCCGCTGACCAATTTCGCGGTGCTGCAGGCGCTGCCGATGATCGCCGAGGCCAATCCGCAGACCGGGCTCTTGATGGAATCGCTGATGGCGACGGTGGCGCAGAGCGACAAGGAAGCCAAGAAGCGCATCCGTGCCTTCCTGGATCGCAAGACCGCCAAGGTGAAGCCGACATGAGCGCCAAGGCTGATATTTCTGCGTCTGCGTCCATCGCGGGTGCGCACCCGCTGCGTCCGATCTCGTTCGGCAATCCCGACGTCACCGTCGAGCGCCGCGACGACGGCACGATTTATCTTCGCCCGAAGCTCAATCTCGCCGATTACCCCGTTCGTCTCACCGATCGCCTGCATCACTGGGCAAACGCCGAGCCGAACCGCGTGTTCATGGCCGAGCGCGCAGCCGGCGGCGGCTGGCGCCAGATCACCTACGCGCAATTGCTCGTGACCACGCGGCGCATCGCCTCCGCCCTGATCGCGCGCGGATTGTCGGCCGAACGGCCGATCGTGATCCTGTCGGGCAATTCGATCGATCACGCGCTGATCGCGCTCGGCGCGCTCTATGCCGGGATTCCGTTCTGCCCGGTGTCGCCGGCCTATTCGCTGGTGTCGCGCGACTACGGCAAGCTCGGCTTCGTCATCAAGCTGCTCACGCCCGGCCTCGTCTTCGTCGACGACGCCGACAAATTCGCCGACGCCCTGCGCGCCAATGTCGGGCCCGGTGTCGAGATCGCGGCAAGCGGCGGGACCGTGCCCGGCCGCGAGGTGACGCGGCTCGCCGATCTGATGGCAACGCCGGAAGATCCGCGCCTCGACGCGACCCATGCGGGGATCGGTCCCGATACCATCGCGAAATTCCTGCTGACGTCGGGCTCGACCGGCAATCCCAAGGCCGTCATCAACACCCAGCGCATGATCTGCGCCAACCAGGTGATGCTGCGCGAGACGCTGGCGTTCCTGAAAGATGAGCCGCCGGTCATCGTCGACTGGCTGCCGTGGAATCACACCTTCGGCGGCAATCACAATGTCGGGCTGACGCTCTTCAACGGCGGTTCGATGTATCTCGACGAAGGCAAGCCGATGCCCGGCGGCATCGAGGAGACCGTGCGAAACCTTCGCGAGATCTCGCCGACGGTCTATTTCAACGTGCCCAAGGGCTATGAATCGCTGCTGCCTTATCTGCGCGACGACGCCGGGCTGCGGGCGAAATTCTTCGAGCGGCTGCATGCGATGTTCTTCTCGGGCGCGGCGCTGTCGCCGTTCATCTGGAATAGCCTCGATGCGCTCGCGGTGCAGGAGAAGGGCTATCGCGTGCCTGTCCTGACCGGCCTCGGAGCCACCGAGACTTCGCCGTTCTTCATGTCGGTGCGGCCCGATACCAGCCGCTCCGGCCATGTCGGGCTTCCGGTGTCGGGCAATGACGCCAAGCTCGTTCCGAACAACGGCAAGCTCGAGGTCCGCGCCAAGGGCCCGAACGTGACGCCCGGCTATTGGCGGCAGCCCGAACTGACTGCCAAGGCGTTCGACGAGGAAGGCTTCTACAAGTTCGGCGACGCGCTGAAGCCGGCCAATGCCGGTGATCTCGATGCCGGTTTCGATTTCGATGGCCGCATCGCCGAGGATTTCAAGCTGGCGAGTGGCACCTGGGTCAGCGTCGGTCCGTTGCGGGCGCGCTTCGTCGGCACCTGCGCGCCGCTGGTGCGCGACGTCGTGATCGCGGGGCTCAACCGCGACGAGCTGGCGGCAATCGTGATCCTCGATCTCGACGGCTGCCGCCTGATCAATCCGGCGCTGGCCGCTGGCGATATCGCGGCCGCGGCCAGCGACCCGCTGGTGCGTGCTGCCTTCCGCGAACGTCTTGCGCGGGTCCTTGCCAGCGCCACGGGTTCATCGAACCGGATCGCGCGGGCGATCCTGCTCGACACGCCGCTGTCGATCGATCGCGGCGAGGTCACCGACAAGGGCTCGATCAACCAGCGCGCGGTGCTGGAGCATCGCACTGACATCATCGAGGCGCTCTATGCGCCGGTGCCGCCGGCATCGGTGATCACACTCGTCTGACCATTCAAGGAGAGAATGCCATGCAGTTGAAGGACCAAGCCGCCATCGTCACCGGCGGCGCATCGGGATTGGGCGCGGCTACCGCGCGCCGGCTGGCAGCGCAGGGCGCCAAGGTCGCGGTCTGCGACCTCAATGCCAAGCTCGCCGAGAGCGTCGCCGCCGAGATCGGCGGCATTCCGCTCGTCTGCGACGTCGCCGATGCAGCGGCTGCCGAAGCCGCGGTCGCTGCCGCCGCCAAGGCGCATGGCCCGGCGCGAGTGCTGGTCAACTGCGCCGGCATCGGCGTGGCGAAACGCGTGATCGGGCGCGAGGGGCCGATGGCGCTCGCCGACTTCGACAAGGTGATCAAGGTCAATCTGATCGGCTCCTTCAACATGCTGCGGGTTGCGACCGCCGAGATGGCGAAGCTCGAGCCGCTGGCGACCGGCGAGCGCGGCGTCGTGATCTCGACGGCTTCGGTCGCGGCCTATGACGGCCAGATCGGGCAGGCGGCGTATTCGGCGTCCAAGGGCGGCATCGTCGCGATGACGCTGCCGATCGCGCGCGAGCTCGCGCAGTTCGGCATCCGTGTGCTGACCATCGCGCCCGGCCTGTTCATGACACCCTTGCTGGCCGGCCTGCCGCAGGAGGCGCAGGATTCGCTCGCCGCCGCGATCCCGTTCCCGCGCCGGCTGGGGCAAGCCGACGAGTTCGCCTCGCTGGCGCTGCACATGATCGACAATCCCTATCTGAACGGCGAAGTGGTGCGGCTCGATGCCGCGCTCCGGATGGCGCCGCGCTGAAGCATGATCCGGAAGAGCGTGAAACGCCCTTCCGGATCGCCCACGCTCAATCGAGGACAGACCATGTTCGTCAATCGGCGCGACGTGCAGATCCAGTGGGGCGATTGCGATCCCGCCAACATCGTCTATTACCCGCGCTACTTCGCGATGTTCGACGACTCGACCTCGATCATGTTCGAAGCCGCCGGTTGCTCGAAACAGGACCTCGTCCACAAATACGGCCTTGTCGGCATTCCCATGGTCGACACGCGGGCGAAATTCCATATCCCGTCAACCCATGGCGACTGGATTACCATCGAGAGCCGGATCGAGAGCATCAAGCGCTCGAGCTTCGAGGTGGTGCATCGCGTGTTCAAGGGCGAGGCGTTGGCGATCGAGGCGTTCGAGACAAGGGTGCTGGTCGGCCGCCACCCGGATGATCCCGCCAGGCTGAAATCGGCGCCATTTCCGCAGGAGGTCATCGACCGCTTCATGAAGGGCTGACTTGCAGCCTCTCATGACTCGACTTTTGGAGCATGATCCTCTCGGAAAACCGGTTTCCACTTTTCCGGATCATGCTTTAAAGAAGGGGCTGAATTGGCCCGCAAAGCAAAACTGGTTTAAACCCAAAAAACATATCCGCAGGGAGGAATGAATGAGGAAGGCCACTCTCGCCGCAGCGGCGCTCGCAGCAGTTTTCGCGCTGCCGGGCGCACCCGCGCTGGCGCAGACCAATGAGATCACCATCGGCATCTCGATCTCGACCACGGGCCCCGCCGCGGCGCTCGGCATTCCCGAGCGCAACGCGCTCGATTTCGTGCCGAAGGAGATCGGCGGCGTGCCGCTGAAGCTGATCGTGCTCGACGACGCCGGCGATCCGACGGCTGCGACCACTAATACGCGGCGCTTCGTCACCGAGTCCAAGGCCGACATCATCATGGGCTCCTGCATCACTCCGACGACGATCGCGGTGTCGACGGTCGCCAACGAGGCCGGCATCCCGCATCTCGGGCTCGCGCCGTTCCCGATCAATGACGCCCGCGCAAAATGGTCGGTCGACCTGCCGCAGTCGATTCCGATCATGGGCAAGGTGCTCTACGAGCACATGAAGGCGCACAACATCAAGACCGTCGGCTACATCGGCTATTCGGATTCCTACGGCGATCTCTGGGTCAACGACTTCAAGGCGCAGGCCGTGCCGATGGGCCTGACCATGACCGACGAGGAGCGCTTCGCGCGTCCGGATACGTCGGTCGCGGGCCAGGTGCTGAAGCTCGTCGCCGCCAATCCCGACGCCATCCTGGTCGGCGCCTCCGGCACCGCCGCGGCGCTGCCGCAGTCCGCGCTGCGCGAGCGCGGCTACAAGGGCCTGATCTACCAGACCCATGGTGCGGCCACGATGGACTTCATCCGCATCGCGGGCGCGTCGGCGGAAGGCGTCATCATGTCGGCCGGCCCGATCATGTCGCCGGAAACGCAAGCGGACAGCGCGCTGACCAAGAAGCCCGGCCTGACGCTGAACGCGGCCTATGAAGCCAAGTACGGCGCCAACAGCCGCAGCCAGTTCGCCGGCCATTCCTTCGACGCCTTCGAGGTGCTGAAGCGCATCATCCCGACGGCGCTGAAGACCGCCAAGCCCGGCACGCCGGAATTCCGCGAGGCGATTCGCCAGGCGTTCATCTCCGAGAAGGAGATCGTCGCGTCCCAGGGCGTCTACAACTGGACCGAAAAGGATCGCTACGGCCTCGACGACCGCTCGCGCATCCTGCTGACGGTCAAGGACGGCAAATACATCCCGGCGATGTGAGCTGGTTGCGATCCGTATAACGAAAGAAGCCGGTCCCGATGAGGGGCCGGCTTCTTCATGAGCGGGCGATGGCGCCTAGATCACGCTCTCGCCCTCGTGCTGGAAGCCGAGATAGCTCGCGGCGACGCCCTCGTTGGCGGCGATCTCGCTGGCCGGGCCGGACAGCACGAACTCGCCGAGCTCCATCACATAGGCGCGGTCGGCGATCTGCAGCGCGGCCTGGGCGTTCTGCTCGACCAGCAGCACCGAGACGCCGGCTGAGCGAAGCTCGCCGACGATGCGGAAGATGTCGGCGACGATGATCGGGGCGAGGCCGAGGCTCGGCTCGTCCAGCATCAGCAGTTTCGGCGCCCCCATCAGCGCGCGGCCCATCGCCAGCATCTGCTGCTCGCCGCCGGAGAGCGTGCCGGCGAGCTGCTTGCGACGCTCCTTGAGCCGCGGAAACAGCGTGTAGACCCGCTCCAGCGAGGTGGCCGCGACAGCCTTCGCGATCCGGAAGGCACCGAGCTCGAGATTGTCCTCGACATTCATGGTGCCGAACAACTCGCGATGCTCGGGCACCAGGCTCAGGCCGGTGGCGACGCGGTCCTCGATATCGAGCGGCGCCATGTCGACGCCGGCAAAGGTGGTGCGGCCCCTCAGCGGCAGCACGCCCATGATGGCGTTGAGCAGCGTGGTCTTGCCGGCGCCGTTGGCCCCGATGATGGTGACGATCTCGTTGTCGGCGACGTCGAGCGAGACGCCGCGCACGGCCTCGACCTTGCCGTAGGCGATATGGACGTCGGCAACCGATAGCAGCGCACTCATGCGGCGGCTCCGAGATAAGCCTTGATCACGTCGGGGTTGCGCTTGATCGCGGCCGGCGTGCCCTCGGCGATCTTGGTGCCGAAATCGAGCACCACGATGCGGTCGGCGAGATCCATCACGAACCCCATGTCGTGCTCGACCAGCAGCACCGACATGCCGCCGTCGCGCAACTGCCGGAGCAGCGCGGCCAGCCGCTGCTTCTCCATGTGGCGCAGGCCGGCGGCCGGTTCGTCGAGCAACAGAAGCATCGGATCGACGCACAGCGCACGCGCGATCTCGACGATGCGCTGCTGCCCGAGCGACAGCGAGCCCGCGAGCTGGTCGATCTGCTCGGACAGGCCGACGCGTTCGATCTGCCGCGCGGCTTCCGCCAGCAGTTTCGCCTCGTCAGCGCGGTCGAGCCGCAGCATGCTGGAGATCGCGCCGGAATTGCCGCGCAGATGCGCGCCGATCGCGACGTTCTCCAGCACGGTCATGTCGGGCACCAGCTTGACGTGCTGGAACGTGCGGGCGACGCCGAGCTTGACCACCTCCTGCGGCGGGGCGTTCGCAACCTCGTTGCCGAGCACGGCGATCTTGCCGCTCGTTGCGGCCAGCACGCCGGTGATCAGGTTGAAGGTCGTGCTCTTGCCGGCGCCGTTCGGGCCGATCAGCGCGACGATCTCGCGGGCGTTGACGTCGAACGAGACATCGTTCACCGCAAGCACGCCGCCGAACTGTTTGCGCGCCTTGTCGATGTGCAGGAGAACCGGAGAGGTTCCCGCCGCCCGCTCGCGGTGCTCCAGCTTCACCGACGTGTCCCGCGTCTTGCGGGCGGGCTTGAGCGGCAGGCGCGACATCAGCCAGGGCCAGACGCCCTGTGGTGCGAGTTGCAACAGCAGCACCAGCATGATGCCGAACACGATGGTCTCGAGCTGGCTCTGGCCGCCGAAGATGTAGGGCAGGTAGCTCTGCAGCACCTCTTTCAGGATCACGACGATGCCGGCGCCGAGCACGCCGCCCCAGACGTAACCGGCGCCGCCGACGACGGCGATGAACAGATACTCGATGCCGGCCTGCGCGCCGAACGGCGTCGGGTTGGCGGCACGCTGGAAATGCGCGTAGAGCCAGCCGGACAGCCCGGCCAGCACCGCGGCATAGATGAACACCAGGAGCTTGGCGCGCGGCGTCTGCACGCCGAATGCCTCGGCCGCAATATGGCCGCGCCGCAGCGCGCGGATGGCGCGGCCGGTGCGGGAATCCAAGAGGTTCATGGTCAAGAGAGCAGAGAGCAGCACCGCGACCCAGATCGCATAATAGATCGTATCCGGGCTCAGCATCTTGAATGCGCCGATCGAGAGCGGCGGAATGCCCGAAATGCCGTCGTTGCGGCCGAGGAATTCCAGCTTGCTGAACAGATAGAACAGGCCGATGCCCCAGGCGATGGTGCCGAGCGGCAGATAATGGCCCGACAGTCGCACCGTGACGAGGCCGAGCAACACCGCGGCAATGCCGCTGACCAGGAGCGAAGCCGGCAGCGTCAGCCACGGCGAGACGCCGTAGGCGGTGGTCAGCACCGCCGTGGTGTAGGCACCGAAGCCGCAGAACGCGGCCTGTCCGAACGAGGTGAGGCCGCCGACGCCGGTGAGCAGCACCAGCCCCATCGCGACCAGCGCGGCAAGGCCGATATTGTCGAGCAGCACGATCCAGAACGGCGGGATGCCCGGCAGAAGCGGGATCACCGCCATCACGAGCGCGAAGATGATGAGAGGAAGCCGCTGCGTCATCGCGCTCAGTCCTTCTCTTCTTCGACCTGGGGCGCTGCGAGCGAGCGCAGCACCAGGACGGGAAGGATCAGCGTGAACACGATGACTTCCTTGAAATTGCTCGCGTAGAACGACGAGAAGGCCTCGACGATGCCGACCACGATGGCCGCGACCGCGGTCAGGGGATAGCTGACCAGGCCGCCGATGATGGCGGCGATAAAGCCCTTCAGGCCGATCAGGAAGCCGGTGTCGTAATAGAGCGTCGTGATCGGCACGATCAGGATGCCTGAAATCGCGCCGATCACGGAGGCGAGCAGGAACGCGATCTGGCCCGACAACGTGGTGCGGATGCCGACCAGGCGGGCGCCGAGGCGATTGACCGCGGTGGCGCGCAGCGCCTTGCCGGTCTTGGTGTAGCCGAAGAACAGCCACAGCCCCACGATGAAGCCGATCGTCAGGCCGTAGACGGCGAGGCTCTGGCCGGTGAAGCGCAGCGGACCTGCGGTCACCGCGGCACTCGACAGCGCCGGGGCGCGCAGGCCCTCGGCGCCGAAGAACACCAGGCCGAGGCCTTGCAGCGCCAGATGGCAGCCGACCGAGGCGATCAGGAGCACCAGCACGGAAGTGTGCGCGATCGGCTGGAACGCGATGCGATAGAGGAACAGCCCGATCGCCGCCACGATCAGCAGCGCGAGCGCGATGTTGACGGCGATCGGCGTGTTGGGACCGACCAGCGCATAGACGAGGCCGAGCAGCGCGACAGGGAAGACGATGTTGAGCGCGACCGAGCGCATCACCAGCCGGACATGCAGCGCCTTGCGGGCGAAGAACAGATCGAGCGCGAAGGCGACGAGGCCCATCGCGACGGCAAGGCGCACCGTGCCGGGCACCTGCCCGGTCGCCAGCATGGCGTAGCTCAACGCGCCGTAGGTGACGAACTCGCCCTGCGGGATCAGGATCACCCGCGTCACCGCGAACACCAGCACCAGGGCCAGCCCGAGCAGTGCGTAGATCGCGCCATTGGTGATGCCGTCCTGCAGCAGGAACAGCATGATCGTTGTGTTCAAGGCCGAGCGCTCCCCCTTAAGCGTCGGACCGCCGCAGCCGGCTGTGCCGGTCGGGTCGGCCGATACCGGCTGTTGATAGCCGCCGATATTTGATATGGTGCATAACGATTATTAGATATAATCTCAAGGTCCCCGAGCGTCCCGCGGGGTTTTTGTACCGGGATTGCGAGCCTGGAGCGATGACTGTTTCCAAAACCGCCTCCGATGCCGTCAGATCGTCGCGTGCCCTGCGCAGGGAACCGGTCGATCCTGCCGGGGACGACAGCATGCTGCAACTGGGCGAACTGTCCGGATTGCTCGGCTATTCGTTGAAGCGTGCGCAGCTCAAGGTGTTCGAGGACTTCCTGCGCTGCGTCGCACCGCTGCAGCTGACGCCGGCGCAGTTCTCGGTGCTGCTGCTGCTCGACAAGAATCCGGGCCGCAACCAGACCGAGATCGCCAACACGCTCGGCATCCTCAGGCCGAACTTCGTCGCGATGCTCGACGCGCTGGAGAGCCGCGACCTTTGCGCGCGGATGCGTTCCACCAATGACCGCCGCTCCCACATCCTCGTCCTGACCGACAGGGGCCGCGCCGTGCTGGCGCGCGCCAAGAAGCTGGTCGCCAACAAGCACGAGGCACGGCTGATCGAGGTGCTCGGCCCGGCCAACCATGCCGCGCTGCTGGAGATGCTGGCGAAGCTCGCGCAGGAGTTTTGAGGGGGCGTGACGGCCCATCCGCTCGCAATGACGCGTTGGGTTGATACATATCCGACGTGCGGGCGTCGCCAGGCGACGAACCCGTCGCGGTCTAAAGCTTGTAGCCGATGTTTCGCAGCAGATCCTTCCGCCACACTATGTCGGCGTCGGTTTCGACGCCGAGCGGCGAGGCGCCATCCACCACTCCGAGCACGCCGCGCCCGAGCTCCGTCTGCGCGACGATCACCTGTGTGGGATTGGCCGTCGCGCAATAGATGCGGCAGACCTCCGGCACTGCGCGCACCGCCGCCAGCACGTTGACGGGAAAGAACCCGTCGCCGAGGAAAATCAGGAAGGTGTGACCGGCGCCGATCGCCAATGCGTTGTCGCGTGCCAGGGCGAGCGAGGCGTCGTCGTTACCGGAGCAGCGCACCAACCGCTTGCCGGAGGCCTCGCAGAAAGCCACCCCAAAGCGGATGCGCGGGACCGCGCCCACCAGCGCTTCGTGAAGGTCTTCCACGGTCTTGATGAAATGCGACTGGCCGAAGATGAAGTTGGTCTCATCCGGCTTGACGATGGGCACCACGGTGAGTTCCATGGCTTCGCTCCTGCACGGTGAGCTCCCCAATCCATGGTAGGCCGCCGGAGCGCGTTTGCAAGCGGCCACAGGCGCTCAAATGTGCCGGCTGTCTGCTTTTCCGGCTCACGCCGATCAGACCCAGCATCCGTACTCACTCACGACGGCTCTCAAGGGAAGACCGGAAATCGCCGGGAGGTTGCGCGCCCAAGAGCGGGAACTGTGGTATCCTCCATCAAGCGCGACAGGACGTGCGCGAATGTTGCACGGCCCCTCGCCAAAGCGACCGCGAAGCGGACCGAGCGTTTGCCGACGGATCTGAAGGGAGCGCTTCCAGGGGGGCTCGAGGAGGATCAACGCCGTGAAGCGGGACTTCGATCTCATCGTCTATGGCGCAACGGGTTACACCGGCCGTCTGATCGCCGAATATCTGGCGACGTCCTATCGCGGCGACGATGCTCCGTCCTGGGCAATTGCGGGACGTTCGACCGACAAACTCCAGAAGGTGCGTGCCGATATCGGCGCACCGGACGATTTGCCGTTGGTGAAGGCGGATGCTGCCGAGCCGGCCAGCCTGCGTTCGATGTGCGAGCGCGCGGCCGTGGTCGTCACCACGGTCGGGCCCTATCAGCTCCACGGTCCCGAGCTAGTGGCGGCCTGCGCGGCCACCGGCACGGCTTATGTCGATCTTTGCGGCGAACCGGGCTGGATGCGGCGCATGATCGACGTCCATCACGAAGAGGCGAAACGGACCGGCGCGCGCATCGTCTTCTCCTGTGGCTTCGATTCCATCCCGTTCGACCTCGGTGTGCTCACGTTGCAGGAGAAAGCGCGCGAGAAATTCGGACGCCCGGCGCGGCGGGTCAAGGCCCGTCTGCGCAAGGTGAAGGGCGGCATGTCCGGTGGTACCGCAGCGAGCGCTCAGGCGACGCTGGCCGCCGCGGCGCGCGACCCGGCCCTGATCCGGCTGCTGACCGATCCGTTCGCGTTGACGCCGGGCTTCACCGGGCCGTCTCAGCCGTCGGGCCTCGTCCCCGAATATGACACGAGCATGCACGCGTGGCTCGTGCCGTTCCCAATGGCGCCGATCAACACCAAGAACGTGCACCGCACGAACTTTCTGTTGGGACATCCGTACGGCAGGGACTTTGTTTATGACGAGATGATGGTGGCGCCGGGACTTGGGGACATCGCGAGCGTGACGACGGAGACGTTCGCCACGGTGCTGTCCTTGTTCGGGACCGGCGGTCTCAAACGCGGCGCAGGCCCGACCCGGGAAGCGCGCGAGAGGGGCTTCTACGACATCTTCTTTCTGGGCGAGGTGCCGGATGGCGGACGGGTCGAGGCCGTCGTCACCGGCGACCGCGATCCGGGCTACGGCTCGACCAGCAAGATGATCGCCGAGAGCGCACTCTGCCTCGTGCGCGACGTGCAGGGCGAGGGCGGCATCTGGACGCTAGGTGCGCTGATGGGACCGGCCTTGCGCGAGCGTCTGAAGGCGCGTGCCGGTCTCACTTTCAGCGCGCGTTGAGGTCGCGCGCAGTCGGCATGACCAATGATGCTGAGCACCTCAACTGTCTGCTCATCGTAGAGAGCGTCAACGAACGCCGCTACGCTCGCGCCCATCCGAGCAAGCTTGCGATATTGCGTATCGCGGGCACCTCAGATTGCGCTCATCCAGGCTGCATTCGGAATACACGATGCTTGAGCTTGGCTCCGGCTCACATGCTTGCAGGGAAGGCAGCCCTAAGCCCGGGCCAAGCAATTGACGGCAGCGAAGCAGCGCCGCGAATCCGAACAATGCATCGAGACCGGTCCGAAGCAGCATCGGTAACTCGCTCGGTCGTTTCATTATCGCACGGACCAGTGCGGCGAGATCGATCGTCCCGTTTGCACGCACTGCGGCCAAGGCGGCAGCAGGAAGCTGTCGACCGGCCGGATCCATGATCACGCGGACGGCAGTCATAGGGAGGCCGTGCGCAGCAGCGACACTCGCCGCCACATGGGATTCGTTATCGACCGCCAGCGCGCCCGTACTCATATGCAGTGATCGCTTCGCCTCTGTATGCATGGCGACGGTTGTCACACCGGCGATAGGACCACAAATCGAATCGGGGATGAGCCGAAGCAAGGCTTGCGACCAATTCCGATCAGTGGAGAGCTGAATCGTTTCCGAAATGATCGTCGATGCTACGATGCATGCGCCTGCCGGGAGATCGGGCGAAAGGCCGCCTGCGATACCAAAACTGATGAGACCGGAGCAATCCTCGGCAACTGCCGACGCAATGGACGCTGCGAGCGTGCTGCCGTCGCCACCGCAGATCGCCTCCGTGTGCAGGTCTGCAGCGATCCGCGCCTCGAATGCAAGTCCCGTGACTCCAATCACGACTGCCATGAGTCCCCTCCCGAATGTCGCGCTGGACGGCGCGCATGATAATTCGCGGGTGCCCGCGCACCGCAGGGCGATCGGCGGGCCACTCGTATCAATGATGCCAATGCATGCGGCCGTGTCAGGCAGGATGTTCCGCTCCAACACCAAGTCGCAAATGACTAATGAGTTAGTTTCTGACGGATAAGTCAGCTGTTCTGTTTTGGCGTTGTGATAAATGCTGCCCCACGGGCAGGATCGGTGGCGAGCGCGAGATCGTGCCGGAAGCTGGAACAGCGCACTCGACGAGCCAAATCGGCGCCTCCTCGGGATACGAGCCGATGCAATATGCGCGGCGTCTTGAAGTCATTGTGCGGGATGATTTGCAGCATTGTCCGCGCTGGCAGTTCGCTTTCGCGAACGAGCGTAAGGATCACCGATATTATGAATTGGTCGAGGATACCCTTCATCCTGAGTTCGATTACCGGTATTTTGTCATCAAGGACGCTGTTGACCAGGTTTGTTCCGTACAGCCCTTTTTCCTGATGGACCTGGATTTACTGGTCGGTGCGAGCCCGCGATTTGGCATGCTCATCGACACCATTCGCCGGATGTGGCCGCGCCTGATGCGTGCCCGTGCGCTCATGGTGGGATGCGTTGCCGGGGAAGGTCATCTTGATGGGGACGAGGCCTGCCATCGGGCCAGCGCGGAACTGCTGACTTCAACGATTGCAAGACATGCTCACACGTTCGGGGCACGGTTGATCGTATTCAAGGAGTTTCCCGCGCGATACCGAGCGCCCCTCGACTGCCTGACTACTCATGGATTCACCCGCATCCCCAGCCTGCCCATGACCAGGCTTTGCATCGATTACGCCAGCTTCGATGACTATATGAATCACGCTCTCAATAGCGCCACCCGCAAGAAGCTACGCAAGAAGTTTGAGGCGACGGCGCGAGCCTCCCCGCGTGTCGAGATGAGCGTCGTCAACGACGCGACGCCGGTGATCGCGCAGATCTATCCATTGTATCTCCAAGTCTATCAGCGTTCGAAACTGCACTTCGAGAAGCTGACGGAGCAATACTTCCGCGGCCTGGGACGGCGGATGGGAGACAGGGTCCGCTTCTTCCTCTGGCGTCAGAACGAGCGGATCGTCGCGTTTGCGGCGTGCATAGTGCACGGTGACACGATCTATGCGGAGTACATAGGACTCGACTACAATGTCGCCCTAGACCTGCATCTCTATCATTATGTATTTCGTGACATGGTGAGCTGGGCAATCGTCAACGGGTACAAATGGTTTCGCAGCAGCGGGCTGAATTATGATCCCAAGCTGCACCTGAGGCACTCGCTTGACCCGATTGACTTATACGTTCGGCACACCTCGACGTCGATCAACGCAGTGTTGAAGCGCATTCTGCCGGCGCTTGAGCCGACGCGATATGACGAGACGCTTACGAAGTTTCGCAATTATCACGAGCTTTGGGCGCAGCCTGAGACTAGCCCAGGTCCGTCGAGTACACGGCCTAATCCACCAGGATCACGCGCACGTCGTTGACGTTGGTCAGCGTCGGCCCGGTCAGCAGCAAATCCCCGGTCTGCGCGAAGAAGCCGGTGGCATCGTTGTTCTCGAGATAGGCTCGGGGATCGAGGCCGATCGACTTCATCTTCGCGAAGGTTGCCTGATCGATCACGGCCCCCGCGGGGTCGGTCGCGCTGCCGGCGCCGCCATCGGCGCCGTCGGTGTCGGCCGCGAGCGCGGAGATGTCGGGCGTATCCTTGAGCAGGTCCGCCAGCGCCAGCGCGTATTCCTGGTTGGGGCCGCCGCGGCCGTTGCCGCGCACGGTCACCGTGAGCTCGCCGCCGGAGATGATCGCAACGCGCTTGCCCTCGCTGCGCGCCTTCAGCGCCAGCTGTGCGTGCGCGGCCGCGACGTCGCGGGCCTCGCCCTCGAGATCGGCGCCGAGCGCGATGGTCTCGTAGCCGGCGTCCTGCGCGACCTTCACCGCAGCGTCGATCGAGGCCTTGGGCTTTGCCAGCAGCTCGAATGTCGCGCGTGCAAAGGCGGGATCGCCGGGCTTGCAGCTCTCGTTCCGGGAATCGTCGAGCGCGCGGCGGACCGCGTCGTCGATGGAGAGATTGTACTTGGCGACCAGCGCGCGGGCATCCGCCAGCGTGGTCGGATCCGGCACCGTCGGCCCCGAGGCGATCGCGGAGGGATCGTCATGCGGCACGTCTGATATCGCCAACGTGACGATTTCGGCGGCGTGCTGGCCGGCGCGTGCCAGCCGTCCGCCCTTGATGCGTGACAGATGCTTGCGGACGATGTTCATCTCGCCGATCGGCGCGCCGGAGCGCAGCAGTGCGCGGTTGACCTGCTGCTTCTGGGCAAAGCTCACGCCCTCGACGGGCGCGATCCAGTTCGCCGAGCCGCCGCCGGTCAGCAGCACCAGCAGCAGATCATCGGGCGTGGCTTCCGCCGCCAGCCGCAGCGTATCGTCGGCCGCCCGCAGGCCGGCTTCATCGGGCACGGGATGGCCGGCCTCGACCACCTTGATGCGGCGGGTCGGCACGCCATGGCCGTGGCGGGTGGTGGCGATGCCGACCAGCCGGGACGGTTCGAGGCCGAGCGTGTCGAGATAGTGCCGCTCCGCCGCCGCGGCCATGGCGCCGGCGCCCTTGCCGGCGGCGAGGCAGATCACGCGTCCCTTCGGCGCCGGCCGCAGCCGCGATGCCAGCACGACATCGGGATGCGCAGCCGCCACCGCGGCATCGAAGATCGAACGCAGGAAAGGACGACGGTCGGTCATGGCTATACCTTCACGAGAGCCGGGACGTGGGTAGATTGGGCCGCATTACATGCTCTGTTCCCTCTCCCGCTTGCGGGGGAGGGTTAGGGTGGGGGTGCTGCCACGAGTCGTATTGCGGAGAAAGCCCCCACCCGGATCGCATCTTTGATGCGATCCGACCTCCCCCGCAAGCGGGAGAGGTAAGGGAAGATCGCGACCGCTTCGATCGAAGCAATATCCATCCCGGCTTTAGTTTCCGCCGACTTCGCCGCTGATGACGTCGCCGAACAACTGCCAGCGCTCGCCCTTGAACTGCATCAGCTGCAATTGCTCGATCGGCTGGAAGTCGGCAGGCCCGGTCGACAGCGTCACGCCGGGCAGCAGGCCGCCCTGCGCAAACTGCTTCAGGCTCGCCGCCTGCTTCATCACATTGGCGCGGGTGAGGTCGTCGCCGCAGCGGCGCAGCACCTCGACCATCGTGGTCGCCATGTTGTAGCCGGTCATCGCCGAGGCATCGACGCGGTTGGTGTCGGGCATGTACTTGGCGAGCAGCTCGTCGAACGCCTTCATGCCGGCGTCGTCCTTCCACTGCGGATCGCTGGCGTCCTTGGCGTAGGCCGCCGAGATCACGCCCTGCGCATTGTCGAGCCCGGCCGGACGCATCACGGTCGCGGTGGAGGCCGAAACGTTGGAGACGATCGTCATCGGCTTCCAGTTCATCTCGCCGAGCTTCTTGATCGCCTGGGCGCCGAACTTCGGCGTGGTGAAGAAGATGATGACGTCGGGATTGGCGGATTTCAGCCGCACCACATGGGAATCGATGGTGGGCTCGGCAACCTCGTAGCTCTCCTTGGCGGCGATCCGCGCGGGGTCGCTGGCGAAGCCGTCTTCCAGGCCCTTGAGGTAGTCCTTGCCCATGTCGTCGTTCTGGTAGAGCACCGCGACCTTGGCGGAGGGCTTCTCCTTGAGCAGATATTTCGCATAGATCCGCGACTCGCTCTGGTAGCTCGGCAGCCAGCCCATGGTCCATGGGAACGCCTTCGGATCGTTCCACTTGGTGGCGCCGGTGGCGACGAACAGCTGCGGCACCTTCTTGG
>NZ_CANSMR010000041.1 GCF_947648125.1 uncultured Bradyrhizobium sp.
TGTCGCGCCGCTCCAGGGCAAGCTCGCGCTCGGTGGCTATTCGGGGCTTGGCCTCACCGGTGCATCCGCCGCGCAGGTCGTCTTCGGCCGGGCGCCTGAGATCACCGATGCGCTGAATACCACCTCGGTTTTGCCCGACAACCGGATCGGGACCGCATTCTTCAATTCGGACGCGCTCAATGTCGCCAGGCTGGGCGGTCTCAGCGTTGCGAGCAGCAAGGACATCCTCGTCGAGGCGCCGCTTGAGCTTGCTCCCGGCGCGCAGGTGACCTTCATGGCGCCGCATATAGAGATCGGCGCGAACGTCACGGCGCATGGTGGCAGCGCGACGCTGACCAATCTGATGCATGCCGTATTCGGCCAGGGGCAGAACGAGCTATGGTGGGCGCTGAACTATGCGAACGGCAAGTCGCAGGTCACGATCGGCCAGAACGTCGCCGTCGATCTCAGCGGATTGTGGAGCAACGAACTGACCGGAACGGATGGGTCCGGCCGGGCGCATCTCAATGGCGGCAATTTCACCGTTTCGACCACAGGCGGCATCACGCTTGCGAGCGGGTCGCTCATCGATGTGTCGTCAGGTGGCGCCATCCTGGCGAACGGCAAGACACAGGGCGGCAAGGGCGGCGATGTCAGCCTGGTGGCCAATGACTATTCGCATCTAGCTTGGACGCAGTTCTTCACCAATCCGCTCATCCTCGACGGCACCATTCGCGCCTACGGCTTCGGTGGCGGCGGCACGCTGACGCTGAACGCCGGCCAGGAGATCTCGATCGGCGAAGCCGTGGCCGATGCGCTGGTGCTCGATCCGGCGATCTTCCAGTCCGGTTTCACGGCCTACAACATCAGCAGCAACATCGGCATCCAGATCGGCGAAGGTGTCCGTGTGGACGCCGAGGTGCCGGTCTATCGCTTCACCTCGCGCAGTTTCACCACGCCCAGCGGGAGCCTCGTCACGGAGGCCGCGGACCTCTGGACGCCCGCCAAATTCACGATCAATTCCTTCACGCGCAGCGCGACGCCGCGCGTCGGCGCAGATCTGACGTTCTGGAGCCTGCATGATTTCACGCTGGCGAAGGGCGCGTCCGTCAGCGTCGATCCAGGGCATTCGGTCTCGATCTTCGCCAATCGCCAGACCCTGATCGACGGAGCGATCAGGGCACCCGCCGGCAATATCCTGATCGCGAGCCTGCAGGACGCCACCGGCGACGCCCGCTACAATATGGGTTACGGCGAGTTCGGCCTGACGCGTTCGTTCTGGATCGGCGACGACGCGGTGCTGGATGTTTCCGCGCGTGATGCGGTGGGACGCGATGAGCGCGGGGTTTCGTATGCGGCCGTGCCCGACGGCGGCACGATCCGCATCGGAGCGCTGGATCCGAAAAATCCCGTTGTCAGCGACGCCTTCGTGATCGTTCGCCCGGGCGCGCTGATCGACGCGTCGGGTACCTCTGCATTGGTCGATGTGCAGAGCGGCTACAGCTATATCCCGACGCTTGCCGCGAGTGATGGCGGGACGATCTCGCTCTATTCCAGCTTCGGCATGGCGCTCGATGGCACCTTGCGCGCGGCGGCCGGCGGTAGCGGCGCGTCGGGCGGCGCGCTGAACCTGACCATGTCGTGGCGCGGCTATATCGTAGGACAGCCGAACGCCAATTCGCCCTATGCCAGCGGCGATCTGCCGCTGGAGTTCCAGAGGTCGCGCGATATCACGCTCGTGCAGACCGCCACAGGCAGCGGCCTGAGCGCCGATCTGTCGCCTGGTCAGGCCGATCCGGCCCTGCAATTCGGACGGACGGTGATTGGCGTCAACCAGGTCGAGAAGGGCGGCTTCGGCTCGCTCGTGCTCTATACCCGCGATCTTCTCATCTTCGACGGCAATGTGGATCTCAGCCTCTCGCGCAGCCTTCGGCTTTCGAGCGGCCTCATCGCCGCGGCGCCTGACACCCCGAACAGCACAGTTCGCTTGTCCGCGCCCTATGTCCGGCTCGATGGCGTCTACAACGCCGCCGATGCGCAGACGTCGGTGGGATATGCCCCCGGGATCAACAATCTCCACGTCCGCAATCCGGCGGCGGGCGGAAGTTTCTCCGTCGCAGGCAACTTGATCGATGTCTACGGCTCCGTCCTGTTCGGAGCCACCGGCGTGCAGGGCAGTGGGGCGGTCGATCTCGGTCCCGGACGTCCTGTCAGCATTCCATTCGATGCCCGCGGGTTTCATCAGGTCGCGTTGCAGAGCAGCGGCGATATCCGGTTCGGCAATGGCGGCCTCGATGTTGAAAACCTCGCGCTGACCGCCGGCCAGATCTATCCCTTGAGCGGCGCGGTCGCCACGATCTTGGTTGGAATAAGTGCCGCCTATGATCCCGACGCCCGTCTCGTTATCCGCCGCAACGACGACCAGACACCGGCGGTACCGGCTTCGGTGTTCGGCGATCTAACTCTTGTTGCCGCCAATATCGACCAGGGGGCGTTCTTCGCGCGCCGCTGGGCCGCATCTGGTTCAACAATGATGCTGCGCGGATCGTCTTCCGCAGCGGAAGCATCACCTCCGCGAGCGCAGCCGGCTTGATCATGCCGTTTGGCGGCACCTCGGATGGCATCACCTATCAAGGCGCGGACGGCACGCTGCACAATCTGGCGAGCGCTTTCTATGACGATCATACGAGCAATCTCAAGATCGCCAGCGGCATTTTGATCAATGCCGCGTCTGTTGTGGGCGAGCCGGGCTCGGTGCTCGATCTCTCCGGCGGCGGCACACTCACCGGCGCGGGCTTCATCTCCGGCCGTGGCGGTTCGGTCGACGTGCTGAAGACCGCGCTCGTTAACGCCAATCCGGTCAACAGCTACAGCGCTGCGGGCAACAAGGTCTATGCCATCCTGCCCGGTTACGCCGCCGACTACGCGCCAGTGATCGCATCCAATGGCGCCGGTGATCCCGTGATCGGCCAGCAGATCACGTTTCCTTCGGGTGCGCCGGGATTGCCCGCGGGCACCTATACGCTGCTGCCCTCGAGCTACGCGCTGTTGCCTGGCGGTTACCGCGTCGAGCTTGCCGCGACAGGAACGACCATGATGGCGCCCGTGACCGCGGGCAATGGCTCCGTGGTCACGTCAGGCTATCTCGGCGTTGCCAACGCCGGAATCAGGGACACGCTGCCAACCCGGGTGATCCTGACCTCCGGTCAGACCACGCGGCTTTATTCGCAGTATAACGAGACCGGCTATGCCGATTTCGAGCGCGCACAGGCGGCCCAGTTCGGTGGCTTCCGGCCTCATCTGCCGGAAGACGGCAAGGTCCTTGTACTGAATCTCTTCCCGTCGCCGGACAATACGAAATCGCTGTCCTTCGCCGGCACCGCGCTGTTCGACGGCGCCAAAGGCGGCGTTGACGGCACGCTCGTCATCAGGCCGCGGCTCGCCTCATCGGCTGACGGCGTGCTCGACATCACGGCACCGGGAACCGCACCCGTAGCGGGTCATACGTCAATTTCGAGCGACGACATCAATGCCTTCAAGGCATCGACGGTGCTGCTGGGTGGCGCAAGCGTGTACTTCGAGGTCGACAATCCCGGGGCCGGCGCCAATATTTACTTTGATGGGAGTTCGACCGCAGCCGTCAACCTGCTCGATGGCGCTACGATCCGTGCGGGCCAGGTGTTCCTGATCGGCAAGACGGTCAACATGGCGGGCGGCGCGACCATCGACACGCGCGGGCTGAGCAGCAACGTGATCGATTCCACGCTGGGTTACTCCTACGCCAACATATCTACCGACTCGTCTGCAAACCCTGCCTACAGTCCGGCCGTGCTCGCGGTCGCCAATGGCCGGTTCCAATTCCTGGACGCGGTTGGGCCGGGCAACATCAGCATCGCGAGCGGTGCCTCGTTGCTCACGGACGGCAGCGTGGTGCTGGCCGCGCCGGGCGGACTCTCAATGGGTGACGTCAATTTCGGCGCGCGTTACCTCAACGTCACGCAGGAGCAGATCAATGTCGGCACCGCGGCCGCGCTTGCCGCGGCGCAGGCCGCAGGCCAGCTGCCGTCGGGCTGGAATCTCACCCAGAGTGTGCTCGACAAGCTGCTGCGGCCGTCGACGACTGCCGGCAGCCCGACGCTCGAGCAACTCATCATCACGGCAAGCGGCGCCTTCAACCTGATCGGCAGTGTCGACCTCGACGCCACGCGCCGGGGCGGCGCCTCCACCGATTCCCTCAAATTCGTTCTCAATACACCGGCGATTTATGGCCTCGGCGCCGCGGGCGACACCGCCAGCATCACCGCCGACACGCTGGTCTGGAACGGCATTCGCACGGGCAACGGCAGCACCACGAGCCCTTACGGCAGCCAGGCGCCTGGCGCGGTCCTGCCCGGCGGGCCCGGCACGGGCGCGGGGCGTCTCGCCATCACGGCCAACGAGATTCTGTTCGGCTATGACGCCTCGCTGAGCAAGCCGACCGATGGTGCAACGCTGAACCGTATTGCGCTCGGCTTCTCCGACGTTACGCTGACGGCTGCGAAACGCATCACCGCGAACAGCAACGGCACGCTGAAGGTGGGGCTCAGCCAGGACAGCACCGGCGCGTTGCAGGGCGGCGCGCTCACCATCGCGACCCCGCTGATCACGGCGAGCGGCGGGGCTACGCTTGATATCAGCGCGGGCGCAGCCGTCCGTCTGGTCACGCCGGTGGGGTCCGCTCCCGCCGACACGCGTGGCGTGACGGATCTCGGCGGCACGCTCTCTTTCACCGGCGACAGCGTTCTTGCCGACACCGCATTCGCCTTGCCGTCCGGCAAGCTGACGCTGAATGCGACGCACGATGTCGTGCTCGGCACAAACGCCACGGTCGACCTGTCGGGCCGCGGCATCGCCTTCTTCGACGTCACCAAGTACAGCTGGGGCGGCGATCTCATCCTGAACTCCACCAAGGGCAACATCATCCAGAATGCGGGTTCGGTGATCGATGTCTCGGCCATGAACAACGCGGCGGGCTCGATTGCGGCCAAGGCGATCGACGCCGCGCATGGGCAGGTGTCGTTCGGCGGCACGCTCATGGGATCGTCGACCGGCGATTACGATAGCGGCCAATTCACGGTCGCGGCGCAGAATTTCGGCGATTTCGCCGCGCTGAATGCCAAGCTCAACGATGCCGGTTTCTTCGGCTCCCGCAGCTTCGATCTCCGCCAGGGCAGCCTTGTCGTCGGCGATGGCGTCAAGGCGCGCTACCTGACGATCTCGGTCGATCAAGGCAGCCTCACCGTCACGGGCAGGATCGACGCGAGCGGGTCGAAGCCCGGTACCATCCGCTTGTCCGCGCGCGACGATTTCACGCTCACATCGAATGCCGTGCTCGATGTTCACGGCAATGTGCTGCAGACCGACTCTTACGGCGCGCCGATCGAAGCCAACAACACCGCGCATGTCGAACTCACCACCACGCACGGCACCATGACGTTGGCCGCGGGCGCGACCATCGACATGACCTCGCCCGATGGCGTGCAGCGCGGCAGGCTCGAGCTCAACGCGCCGCGCCGCGGCGGCACCGGCGGAGACGGTGCGGGTGCCAACGATATCGCCGTCGACGCGCGTGGGCCGCTCAATATTCGCGGTGCCGGCAGCATCGCGATGAACGGCTTCCGAACCTACGACCTGCCGGGCGGCAGCGTCATCGATCAGGCTTATCTTGACGGGCTGCACGACGACAGCACGAAGTTCATCAACGCGGCGCTCCAGAATGGCGACTTACAGAACCGCCTTGCCGGGCTTGCGGCCTATGGCTCGGCCTTCCATCTGCGGCCTGGCGTTGCCATCACCTCAAGCGGTGATCTGTCGACGAAGGGCGATCTCGATCTCTCCGGCTATCGCTATGGTCCAAATGCCGATCCGGCTGTGCGCGGCTCCGGCGAGCCGGGCGTGCTTGTCATTCGCGCGGCCACCGATCTCAAGATCAACGGCAGCATCACCGACGGCTTCGCGCCGCCGCCGGCATCGCCCGACGCGGTCGTAACACTGATGCAGGACGCCACGGTGGGGGCCGGTGGCTATACCGTCAAATTCGGGGGAACGACGCTCGGCACGGGATCGAAGCTTCCCGCGACGGCCCGGGTGAACCTGTGGCTGGAGTTCACGGCCACCGGTCCGGGTATTGATCGCAGGATCGGCGTCACTCCGAGCAGCGACCATCCGCTGCCCGTCGATATCGAATTGTCTCAGCAGTTCAGGCTAGCCCTGCCTGGAAGCATCAAGCCAACGTTAAGGGGCGGGAACATCTACAATTCGGACGGCAGCGTCCTCTATAAGGCGGGCGATCTGCTCCAGGGTACGGTGACCTGGCCGGCTGGCACCAAGCTCAGCGCGGGTGTCTATTTCGATGGTCCCGGTGCGAACAGGCTCCTTGGGGCAGGAATTTTTTTTTACCCGACGAAGCTTCCCCCCAACACGGACCTTACACTCTTCAGAGGCTTTACGTTCCGGCAAGACGTCGATCTCCCAGTCGGCTTCGTGCTGCCACAGGGAACGGTCGTCAGCCTGCTGACGGGGCCAGGTGATCGCCAGATCTGGGCGATCGCACCGATGCTGACGCCCGGGATGCAATCCTGGTCGATGCGGCTGGTCGGCGGTGCCGATCTTGCCAGCGCTGACAGCCGCGTGCTGCAGACGGCCGACGCGCTGGCCGGTTCGGGCAATGTGGTGCTGAACGATCCATTTAATGTCACCGTCAACAAGCCGACGACATCAGGCGTCAGCGTCGTGCGCACCGGGACGGGCAATCTCGAACTTCTCGCCGGTGGCAATTACGACCAGCAATCGCCATTTGGCGTCTACACCGCTGGCACCGCGATCAAGGAGACGGGGACGGCGGCGAACGATCCCTACAATCTTGACCGCGGCACATTGGCCGATGGCACGGTACTGGGATCGGCAAACGCCAACTATAAGCCGACGCTCGGCCCGGAGCGGATGTACTACGCCGAGCATGGCGGCGACTTCCTGCTTGTCGCGCAGGGCGATGTCAGAGGCACGCTGGCGAAGCGGACGACGGAGATCGGGTCCTGGTTGTGGCGCCAGGGTGGTTCGGAGATCGGCCAGCGGACCGCCTGGGGGATCAATTTCGGCAGCTATACGTTCGATCTGATCAGCGATCAAAGCCGTTTGTCCCTGGGACTATCAGCCTTCTCCGGTCTCGGCGCGCTCGGCGGCGGCAATGTCACGGTGCAAGCCGGAGGCACGGTCGGTGACGCAGGGCGGGGCGTCGTCATCGCCGTCGGCGGCAGCGGCCGCGTGATGGCCGATGGCAGCCTTGTGCAGTCCGGCGGCGGCACGCTGTCGGTGAAGGCGAGCAATATCGGCACCGGCGGCAATCAATTCGTGGACTTGCGCGGTGCAATGGATGTCGCGACTGGAGATTTCGGCAGCCTCACCGCGACCAATGACCGCAACTACGGGTTGGATCCGCGGCCGATCAATCCGCTGACGCCCTATTCAATGACCACTCTCAGTGGTGGCGATTTCGCACCTGGCGACAGTGCGATCGACATCCGCGCCCGTGGCGACCTGGCGGTCGGAACCATTCTCGATCCGGGCCGCGTCGGCACCACCGGTCTGACCGCCGCCGGCAACGGCGGCGAGGGGGCGAGCTGGTTCACGCTGTGGACCGGGACCACCGCAGTCGACATGATGGCCGCGGGCGGTTCGCTCTCGCCGGGCAGCGGCCCGGTCAGCTCCCGTTTCCTGCCCTCGATCGTGCGGGCGGTCGCCGCAAACGGAAATATCTACGGCTTCGGTGGGGGAATGCTGCTGCCGTCACCGAGCGGCGCATTCGAGGTCCTCGCACAAGGATCGATCTTCGGCAACGCGCTTGAGACCGGTCTATTGACGACACCGACGTCGGGCTTGGCAACGCCGTTCAGGCCTGGCTGGGCGACCCTGACGGATGGAGCGAGCATCACTGCGTCCAATTATTGGGGCGACTACAATGCGGTCAGCGATCAAATCAACGGCGGGCAAACGGTTTACTCTTACGGCAGCGGCGGACAGCCCTTCGTGTTCGATGCAAACACGGTGAAGGACAGGGTTGTGCCGGTCCAGAGCGATCTGTCGCGCATTTATGCAGTGAACGGCGATATCACGAGCGTCACCTATGGCCGGATCCTGACAACGGGCCGGACCGTCGCCGGCGCTGCCGTGAACAGTGTCTACTATCAGGCGGCAAGACCGCTGCAGATGCTTGCGGGTGGTGACATCGTCAGCACCAAGGGTCTGATCTTGCACACCGATATCAACGATGTGTCCACCATCGCGGCCGGCGGCAGCATCATCTATGCAGGTTGGCCGGGCAACGACAGTGGAGTAAACCGAGGCTGGGATATTGCCGGACCGGGTACGCTCGAAATCACGGCGGCCAAGAACATCTACCAGGGATCAACGGCGACGGTCGAAAGCATCGGAGCTCTCGCCGCCGGCGACAACCGGCCCGGCGCTGGTGTCGTCATGCAAGCCGGCGTCGGCGCGGGCGAGATCGGCATCGGACAGGTGGACTGGTCCGGCTTTGCCAGGCTCTATCTTGATCCACACAATCTTGCGGGCGCGGGGCCGATCGCTGACCAGCCCGGCAAGGTGGCCAAGACCTATGGCGACGAGCTCTACGATTGGCTGAAGCAACGCGTCGGGTACAGTGGGGCCAAGGCCGATGCGCTCAACTACTTCCTCACGCTGGCACATGCGCAGCAGCGAGTCTTCCTGCGCCAGGTCTACTATGCCGAGCTGACCGCAGGCGGGCGCGAGTACAACGAAGTCGGCGGCCCGCGCGCCGGCTCCTATCTGCGCGGGCGCGAGGCGATCGCCGCGCTGTTCCCAAATGAGGCCGCCTACCGTGGCGACATCACGATATTCACCGCGGCGACCGGCACGCTAGGCAAGCCGAACTACGCCATTCAAAGCGGCTTTGTTCACACCGATTTCGGCGGCGACATCCAGTTCCTCACACCGGGCGGCGGCGTCACGATCGGCACCGAAGGGCTGCTGCCGGGCGCCGATGCCGGCCTCATCACGCAAGGCGCGGGTAACATCCAGATCTACTCGCAGAACAGCGTGTTGTTGGGGCTCTCGCGCATCATGACCACGTTCGGCGGCAATATCGTCATCTGGTCGGCGGAGGGCGACATCAATGCCGGCCGCGGCGCCAAGACCACGGTGATCTATACGCCGCCGAAACGCGCCTACGACAACTACGGCAATGTCACGATATCGCCGGTGGTACCGTCCAGCGGCGCCGGCATCGCAACATTGCAACCGATCCCGGAGGTGGCGCGCGGAACCATCGATCTGATTGCGCCGCTCGGCACCGTCGATGCGGGCGAAGCCGGAATCCGCGCGTCGAGCTTCGTCAACATCGCGGCCTTGCATATCGTCAACGCTGCCAACATTCAGGCGCAGGGTGGCGTCATCGGCGTGCCGCAAGTTCAGGCGCCCAACATGGGCGCCCTGAGCGAGGCCTCGAACACGGCGGGCGCCGCTGCCAAGCAAGCGGCCGTGCCGCTGCCGCAGGCAAACGAGCAGCCCTCCGTCATCATCGTCGAAGTGCTCGGCTACGGTGGTGGCGACGGCGGCGATGATCAAAAGCGGCGCGGCAACGACAAGCAGAGCCAATACGATCCGAACAGCGCTTTCCAGTTGATCGGCGATGGCCAGTTGACCGCGGAGCAGATGAAGAAGCTGACGCCGGATGAGCGCCGTCAAGTCGCGAACTAACTTCTGCCTACGTGGCGGGGCTGCGATTTGGCATTAGCGACGCGGGTCTAGCCGGCTGCGCGGGGCAGGGAGCCGTTTGCCGTGATCTCGGCCGAGAGCTCCTCGATGGTCTTGCGCTGCTCCATGGCGGCTCGCCGGATCAGCGCAAAGGCGGCCGGCTCGGCCAGCGCATGGGTGTGCATGACCTGGAGGACGGCGGCGAGCACGACGCGGCGGGATCGAAGCCGTTGTTCGAGCTTGAGCACCTGCTGCTTCAGCTCATTGGTGCGCTCGCTTCGTTCGAAGGCCAGGACGAGCGCGGCATAGATGCCGGCCGAGCGCAGCGGCTTGACGAGGAATGAGGCCGGATCGAGGTCGAGCACCAGCTTCAGGCGGCTCGGCGTCTCGGTGCCGAGCAGGGCGATGACCGGGCTTCGCCCAAGCGACGCGCGCTGCGCCGTCGAGGCGAGCGGCAGGAATTCGTCGTCGATCAGCGTCACGTCCGGCCGGCAGTCGATCTTGGGGCCGCCATCCCATATGACGATGTCGATCCCGAGACGCTCGAACTGACGCCTGACGATCGTGGCGTCGCGCTCGTCCTTGATGGCGACGAGCGCCTTGCGTCCGCGCAGCGAGAATGAAGACGGCTTGCTCATTTCACAACCCGCAAATGGGGCGCATTCGGCAACGTTCCATCCCTTGCGGGGCCGGCGGCGATGTCGAGCTGCGTCAGATAGGGATCCGGTTTAACCGGGGCTTCAGCTTCCCAGAAGATGTCAAACTGTCCTTCGGCATTGGAGACGGCGAGCCGCGGCGTCAGGACGCAGTGATTGTTGCTGCCGTCGATCCAGACCGGACCTTGCGGCGAATTGTAGCGATGGCCGGCCGCGGCGCGCCGCACCTCGCCGATATCGGATGTGCCGGCGCGTTGCAGCGCGCGAGCCAGCAGATAGACCGCGACATAGGCGGATTGCCCGTCGACCGACGGGCTGCTGTGCGCGCCGTGGCGCGCTTTCCAGCGTGCGACGAAGGCCTGGTTCTCGGGCAGGCGAATGCTTTCGAAATAGGCCGACGACGTGATGCAGCCGGCCGATGCGGGACCTGCGATCTTGAGCTCGGGCTCGCACAGGCTGCAGCTCAGCATCGGGATGTCGAGACCCGCAGCAAGGGTCGCGGCATGGAAGGCGCGGATGAAATCATAGCTTGAACTGCCGACCAGCGTGTTGAACACAACCGGCGGCCGGCGCCGCACGATCTCGTCGACGATGTGCGTGACCGCGCTTTCACCGAGCTCAAGCAGGCGTTCCGCGAGAATCCGCCCGCGCGCCGCCGTCACCAGCTCGCGGGTGACGCGATTGGTTTCCCAGGTCCAGACATAGTTGGAGCCGACGCAGAAAATCTCGCGCGACAGATTGTCGAGCACGTAGCGCACCAGCGGCAGCACGTTGTGATTGGGTGAGGCCCCGACGTAGATGACGTTGTCGGAGCACTCGAACCCCTCGTAGCGCGCCGGATACCAGAGCAGGCGGTCGGTGCGCTCGACGATCGGAAGCACCTGCTTGCGCGATGCCGAAGTGTAGCAGCCGATGATGTGCTCGACCCCGACATTGCGAATGAGATCGTCGCAGACCGTATGGTATTCGGAAATGATGCCGCGGGGATCGCGGACATGTGCTGATATCGCGAAGTCGAACTCGTCCTGCTCGTTGATCTCGTCGACCGCCATCATGGCGCTCTTCAGGATCTCGCGCCCCATGGCCTGATAGGGCCCATGCTGCGAGCAGATAATGCCAACGGGAATGGACGGCTTCGTCATCGAGAACTTTCAGTGCACTTCATGCAGGAAACCATCTTCGCAGAGACCGGCGCAAGTGGTCATGCCGATTTGCTGCGCAGCACCTCGCGAAATTTGTGCAGCCAGCCTCGTTGACAACGCGCTGCACACCTCCTTAGAATTTTCTCCTACAGGGCTTCCTGTCGAACCTTGCGTGCGTCGATCTGGCCGATGACGTCCCGATCGCCGCGCAGAGTGCTCCGTTCGATCCCGGACCCACGCGATAGTTCATAGCCGCGGCATTTGGGCCATTCGTCACCTTCGTTTTGGAGGGGCGGGTGGCTTTTTGCTTTTGCCGCCAAACAAATTGACGACACGTCCGTGTCGTCAAGCCGGAGGCGCATGCGCGGTGATGGGCAGCGCCTGCGCTTGCGTCGTGCCAAGTGCGGGGATGAGAAACGATGCCGACAACGGATCTTCACTATCTCGGGCTCATTGAGGTCGGGCAGCAAATCCAGGCCAGGAAACTCTCACCGGTCGAGGTGACGCGAGCGATGCTCGGGCGGATCGAGCAGCTCGACGGCCAGCTCAAGAGCTACGCTAATGTGATGGGCGACGCAGCGCTTGCCGACGCCGTGGCCGCCGAGAAGGAGATCGCATCCGGCAAGATCAAGGGGCCGCTGCACGGCGTGCCGATCGCCGTCAAGGATTTGTGCTGGGTCAAGGGCGCGCCGGCCGCGCACGGCATGACCATTCATCGCGACTTCCGTCCCAGCGAGGATGGCACCGTGGTCGCGCGGCTGAAGGAAGCCGGCGCTGTTATTCTCGGCAAGCTGCAGCAGACCGAGGGCGCCTATGCCGATCATCACCCGAAGATCGATCCGCCGAAGAATCCCTGGAATGCCGATCTGTGGTCCGGCGCCTCGTCGAGCGGTTCCGGCGTCGCCACCTCGGCGGGGCTCTGCTTCGGTTCGCTTGGAACCGATACCGGCGGGTCGATCCGCTTTCCCTCAGCCGCCAACGGCATCACCGGGCTGAAGCCGACCTGGGGGCGTGTCAGCCGCTACGGCGCCTTCGAACTCGCCGCAACGCTGGATCACATCGGTCCGATGGCGCGCAGCGCGGCCGATTGCGGCGCGATCCTCGCCGTGATCGCCGGCCAGGATCCCAAGGACACCACGTCCGTGCCGTTGGCCGTGCCTGATTATCTCGCAGGTCTGACTGGAGACTTGCGCGGCGTGACGATCGGGGTCGATCGGCGCTGGACCAGCGAGGGCACCGACGAGGCCGCCGGCAAAGTGCTCAGCGAAGGCCTGCGGGTTGCCGCTGATCTCGGTGCGAAGATCAAGGACATCACGTTCCCTGATCCGAAGGCCGTGATCGAGGACTGGTTCCCGCTGTGCGGCATCGAAGTGGCCGTTGCGCACGAGGAGACCTATCCGGCGCGCAAGGACGAATACGGTCCGGCACTCGCCGGCCTGCTCGATCTCGGCCGCGCGCAGTCCGGCATGGACTATCAGAAGATCGTGCTGCGGCGCGAGGCGTTTCGCGGCGCCGTGCGGCTGTTGTTCGAGACGGTCGATCTCGTCGCGGTTCCGGCCCAGGCGTTCGCTGCGCCGACATTGGCCAAGATGGCGGCGCTGGGTGAGGACCCGTCGCTGATTACCGGGCTGCTGCGCTTCACCTGTCCGTTCGACATGACCGGCAGCCCGACCGTGACGCTCCCCGGCGGCTTCGCGCCGAACGGTGGTCCGGTCGCCTTCCAGTTTGTCGGCCGTCATTTCGACGAGGCAAGCCTCGTCCGTGCGGGCGATGCCTTCCAGCGCGTCACCGACTGGCACAAGCGTCATCCCGCGATCTGAGTTGAGGAGCCGTTCGCATGACCGAAGACTGGTTGAAGAGTTCCATCATGGCCAAGCGCGCCGTCGGCAAGGGCGCGACCGGCACGACCCATAGTTTGACCATCGAGCAACAGGGCAGCTTCCATTACGTCTATGGACCCTATGCCAAGCCGACGCTGTCGATCGATCCGGGCGGGGTTGTCGTCGTCGAGACCGAGGATGCCTTTGGCGGCGTGCTCACCAGCGAAAGCGACAGCCCCACCGCGAAGCTGAACTTCCCCTACCTGAACCCGCAATGCGGGCCGATCGCGGTGAAGGGTGCCAGGAAGGGCGATTGCCTCGCCGTCTATATCCGCGATGTCGAGACCCGCGGCGCGCAGCCGGCCGGGACAACCTGCATCATCCCGGAGTTCGGCGGCCTGGTCGGAACCGCGTCCACGGCACTGCTCAATCCGCCGCTGCCGGAGCGCGTCAAGAAGCTGCATGTCGATCGCAACGGCGTGCGCTGGAATGACAAGATCACGCTGCCCTATGAGCCGTTCATCGGCACCATCGGCGTGTCGCCCGAGATCGAGGCGATCTCCTCGCTGCAGCCCGACTATCACGGCGGCAACATGGACCTGCCCGACGTCGCACCTGGCTCGATCATCTATTTTCCGGTGCATGCCGAAGGCGGGCTGCTCTATGTCGGCGACTGCCACGCCACGCAGGGCGACGGCGAGCTCTCGGGCGTCGCGCTCGAACAGCGCGCGACCGTGACGCTGCAGATCGATCTGATCAAGAACTGGAGCTTTGCCTGGCCGCGGCTCGAGACGCGCGACTTCATCATGACCATCGGCAGCGCGCGGCCGCTCGAGGATGCCGCGCGGATCGCCTATCGCGAGCTCGTGCGCTGGATGAGCGCCGATTACGGCTTCGACGAGATCGACGCCTACATGCTGCTCAGCCAGGCCGGCCGCATGCGGCTCGGCAACATGGTCGACCCCAAATACACGATGGGGGCGTCGATCCTGAAGAATTACCTCAAGGCGTGACGTCCAACATCTTTCAACAAGGAACATCGCGATGAATTCGGGGCGTATATTTGGAATGGCTTTGCTTGGTGCCGTGCTCGGGACGGCTGCAATTGGCGCTGCTCAGGCGGCCGACCCGCCGCTGAAGGTCGGCTTGCTGGAGGACGTCTCCGGCGACCTTGCCTTCATGGGCATGCCGAAGCTGCATGGATCGCAGCTCGCGGTCGAGGAGATCAACAAGAGCGGCGGCATTCTCGGCCGCCAGATCGAGCTGATCCACCTTGATCCCCAAGGTGACAATGCCCGCTATCAGGAATTCGGCCGGCGGCTGCTCAACCGCGACAAGGTCGACGTGCTGATCGGCGGCATTACCTCGGCGTCGCGCGAGGCGTTGCGTCCGATCGTCGATCGCACAACCACACCGTACTTCTACACCAACCAGTATGAAGGCGGCGTGTGCGACGCCTCCATGGTCAGCATGGGCGCGGTGCCGGAGCAGCAGTTCTCGACGCTGATCCCCTGGATGGTCCAGAAATTCGGCAAGAAGGTCTACGTCATCGCTGCCGACTATAATTTCGGCCAGATCTCCGCCGAGTGGAACCGCAAGATCATGAAGGACCTCGGCGGCGAGGTCGTGGGTGAGGAGTTCATCCCGCTCGGCGTGTCGCAGTTTGCGCAGACGATCCAAAACATCCAGAAGGCGAAGCCGGACTGGCTGCTGACGATCAATGTCGGCGCCGCGCAGGACTCGTTCTTCGAGCAGGCCGCCGCCGCCAACCTCAATCTGCCGATGGGGTCCTCGATCAAGATCATGCTCGGCTTCGAGCACAAGCGGTTCAAGCCGCCGGCGCTCAACAACATGCATGCGACCGCCAACTGGTTCGAAGAAATCGACACGCCAGAAGCCAACGACTTCAAGAAGCGCTGGCACGCCAAGTTCCCCGACGAGCTCTATATCAACGACATGGGCTACAACGCCTATAATGCGCTCTACATGTACAAGGCGCTGGTCGAGAAGGCCAAGTCGACCAAGCTCGAGGACATGCGCAAGGTGATCGCGACCGGTGATGCCTGCATCGACGCGCCCGAGGGCAAGGTCTGCATCGATCCGAAGAGCCAGCACACGTCGCACCGCATGCGCCTGATCTCGGTCGGCCCCAAGCATGAAGTGACCGTCGAGAAGGACTACGGCACGATCCAGCCGTACTGGCTGGGCGAGATCGGCTGCGACCTCACCAAGAAGAACGACAAGGACCAGTACACGCCGAGTCATCTTCCCAGCAAATCGTGATGCGCACGGGCACGAATCTTGCTCGTGTTTTGCATCTCGAATTTGAAGCGAGCCGGCGCCGCAATGATGCGGCGTCGTGACCATGGAGACAGGAATGTCGGCTGAACTCTTCTCGGTATTCTATCAGTTCGCCGACGTCTTCGCGTTCCTGATCCTGTCGGCGGCGGGCCTTGCCATCGTGTTCGGCATGATGGGCGTCATCAACATGGCGCATGGCGAGTTCATCATGTGCGGGGCCTATGTGACGGTCGGGCTCGTGAATCTCGGCGTGCCGCTGCCGATCGCCCAGATCCTGGCCGCGCTGACCGCGGGGATCATCGGCATGATCGTCGAGTACCTCGTCGTGCGGCGCTTCTACAAACGTCCGCTGGACTCGTTGCTGGCGACCTGGGGCCTCAGCCTGATCGTGACGCAGTCGATGCTGCTGATCGTCGGGTCCGCGGTGCGCGGCATCGGCACGCCGGAAGGAAGTTTTGCGATCGGAGGCTACACGTTCTCGACCTATCGGCTTGTGCTGTTCGGCTGTGCCGTGGCGGTGCTGGCCGGGCTCTACATCATCTTCATGAAGACGCGCTTTGGCGTGATCGCGCGCGCCACGATGCAGAATGCGGCAATGGCGAAGGCGCTCGGCGCGCGCACCGGGCGCATCTATTCCATCAGCTTCGGGATCGGCACGGCGCTCGCGGGACTCTGCGGTGCGCTCTATGCGCCGACCATGACGCTGATCCCGACCATGGGCGCGACCTTCGTGGTCGAGAGCTTTGTCACGGTAGTGATCGGTGGCGCCAATGTTCTGCTCGGAACCGCGCCGGCCGCGGTGTTCCTGGCGATGATCAGGATGGCGCTGAATGCGAGCTACGGGCAAATCATTGGGCAGATCGGCATGCTGTTTGCTGTCATCCTGATCATCCGGGTGCTGCCTGAAGGGCTATCCAGCGTGCTGGTTCGTCGTGGGCGCTAGACGGGAATTGCTGATGTTGAAGCTGCTCGACGGTCCGCAGACGCTCGGACGCGGAAAGATCTTTTGGTCCGGCTTCCTTACCGTACTGGCGGGGGCGCTGATCTATCCGCTGTTCGCCGACTCCTATGATGTCGGCAACTTTGCCTACTTCCTGATCTGGATCTTCATGGCGCTCGGGCTCTGCCTGATGTGGGGCTACGGCGGCATGCTGTCGTTTGGCCAGACCTTCTTCTTCGGCATCGCCGGTTACGGCTATGGCGTGCTCGCCATCAACATGGGCGGGGGCACGGCCACGATCGCCGCGCTCGTTCTCTCGGTCGTCATCGCGATGATTGCGGCAGGGATCCTCGGCTATTTCATGATCTGGGGCGGCATCAGCGGGATCTTCTTCGGTATCGTGACGCTGTCGGCAACGCTGGTGCTTGCCTTCTTCCTCGGGCAGACCGCCGGGCCGGAATGGCATATCGGACCGGCGCGGCTGAACGGCTTCAACGGCATGAAGGGGATGGACCCGCTCACCGTCGGCAATTTCGACATTGAGGGGTCGGCGCTCTATTACGTCATGATTGCGCTTATCGTGATCGTGTACGTCGCGCTGCGCATGCTGGTGAACTCGAGCATCGGCAATGTGATCGTGGCAACGCGGGAAAACCCGCAGCGCGCCGAGATGCTCGGCTACGACGTCCGCAAATATCAGCTCCTGACATTCGTGATCGGCAGCGGCCTCGCAGGCCTCAGCGGCGCGCTGTACACGTCCTGGGGGCAGTTCATCACGCCATCCAGCATCGGGCTCCCGGCGGCAGCGATGCCGATTGTCTGGGTGGCATTCTCCGGGCGCAACGATCTGACCGCGACCCTGGTCGGGTCGTTCCTGCTGCTGTTCGGCTTCCAGACCATCACAGTCTACAGCCAGCAGGCCGCGCTGGTGCTGATGGGCGTGCTCCTGCTCGCCACCGTGATGCTGGCGCCGCAAGGCTTTGTGCTTGGCATCGGCAAGCTCGTCGTCGACTGGTGGAGCAGGCGCCGGCGGCGCGACGAGGCTCCGACGCTTGCCGATACCGCCCGTCTGCAATCGGATGAGACCTGATCCATGGCGCTGGTCGATGTAAAAGGCGTCTCCAAGCGCTTCGGTGGACTGACCGCCGTCTCCGAGGTCGATCTGACGGTCAATGCCGGTGAAGTCCATTGCCTGATCGGGCCCAACGGCGCCGGGAAGAGCACGCTGTTCAAGTTGATCGTCGGCCTCTATCCGCCGACCACGGGCAGCATCTTCTTCGACTCCGTCGATATCACCGCCGAGCGGCCCTACGCACGTGTGCAGCGTGGCATGAGCATCAAGATGCAGGCGCCGAGCGTGTTCAAGGAACTGCCGGTGCGGCAGAACATCCAGATCGCGCTGCAGGAACGTCTCTCGGGCGCGGAATGCCGGGCCGAGGAGGAGCGGCTGCTGGCGCTGCTCAATCTGGCCGAGGACTCTGGCAAGCTCGCCGGTGCGCTGTCGCACGGCCAGCAGCAATGGCTGGAGATCGGGATGGCGTTGGCATTGCAGCCGCAGCTTCTGTTGCTGGACGAGCCGACCGCCGGCATGTCGCCGGAAGAGACCTACAAGACCGGCGAACTGATCAAGTCGTTCAATGCCGAGGGCATGACGGTTCTGGTCGTCGAGCACGACATGGCGTTCGTGCGTCAGGTCGCCCAGCGGGTCACCGTTCTGCATCTTGGCAAGATCTTCGCGCGCGGCAGCCTCGAGTCCATTCTGGAGGACGAGAAGGTCGCAGAAATCTATCTGGGTAAGACTCATGCCCACTGATCGCATCCTGGACGTATCGGGACTTTGGGCGGGCTACGGCGCGACGCCGATCCTGCAGGACGTCAGCATGCAGGTTGCGCGCGGCGAGATCGTCGGCGTGATCGGTCGCAATGGCGTCGGCAAGTCGACTTTGATGCGGTGCCTAATCGGGCTGCTGCAGACCTGGCGCGGCACCATCACCTTCATGGATCAGGATGTGACGCAGCTCGAAGCCGATGCGCGGGCGCGCGCCGGCTTTGGCTACATCCCGCAGGGCCGCGATGTGTTTCCGCAGATGAGCGTCGAGGAGAACCTGCAGGTCGGCGAGCTGATCGGCGGACCCGACGGAAAGAAGCTGCCGGAGCTCGTCTACACGTATTTTCCGCGCCTGAAGGAGCGCCGGCGGCAGATCGCCGGCACCATGTCGGGCGGCGAGCAGCAGCAGCTTGCGATCGGCCGCGCGCTGATCGGCAATCCCTCCTTGATGATCCTCGACGAGCCGTCCGAGGGCATCCAGCCCTCGATCGTGCAGCACATCTGCGAGGCGCTGCAATCGTTCCGCGCCGAGCTCGGCACGACGATCATCTTCGTCGAGCAGAACCTCGACACCATCCTGGCGATCGCCCAACGCTGCTACATCATGGAGAAGGGCAAGATCACGCGATCGCTGGCCGGCGAGCAGGTCAACGCGGACAATGTTCGCGCGCAATTGTTGCTTTGATCGGCCGCGCCATGTGGTGAGACAGTACGCGTTCCATAATCGATAACAACGGAGGGAATGGATATGGATCTGGGACTCAAGGGAGCAAAGGTTCTCGTGACCGGCAGCACCAAGGGGATCGGCCGGGCGATCGCCGACACATTTGCAGCCGAGGGCGCCAATGTCGGCATCTGCGCGCGCAATCAGGCGGATGTCGACACTGCGGTTGCCGCGATCAAGGCCAAGGGCGTTGCGGCGTTCGGTGGCGCGGTCGACGTCTCCAACGGACCGGCGCTGAAGGCCTGGGTCGCCGACATGGCCTCCAAGCTCGGCGGCATCGATGTCGTAGTCGCCAATGTCAGCGCGCTGTCGATCGGGCAGGACGAAGAGAGCTGGGAGAAGGAATTCTCCACCGACATGATGGGGACGGTGCGGCTCGTCAACGCGGCGATGCCGTATCTCGAGAAAAGCGCGGCGGCGGCGATCGTCACGATCTCCAGCGTGTCGGGGCGCGAGGTCGATTTTGCCAGCGGCCCCTACGGGACGTTCAAGGCCGCGATCATCCACTACACGCAAGGCCTCGCCTACCAGCTCGCGGCCCAGGGCATTCGGGCCAATTCGGTGTCGCCGGGCAACACCTATTTCGAGGGCGGCGTCTGGAACATGATCAAGGACGGCAATCCCGAACTGTACAAGACCGCGCTGGCGCTCAACCCGACCGGCCGGATGGGCACGCCACAGGAGATGGCGAACGCCGCCGTGTTCCTTGCGAGCAAGGCGGCGAGCTTTATCACGGGGACCAACCTCGTGGTGGACGGTGCCCTGACGCGCGGCGTCCAGTTCTAGCCGGGGCCACAACGACATGTCAGCGGATCCATTGCACTACAAGTCCATCACCGAGATCTCCGGGCTCATTCGCCGCGGCGAGGCCAAGGCCGCGGAGATCACGGAGGCGATCCTCGGCCGGATCGCAAAGCTGGATGGGCAGTTTCATGGCTATGCGCACGTCCTTGCGGAGCGGGCCCTGGCGCAGGCAAAGCAGCGCGATGCGGAGATTGCCAAGGGCATCTGGCGCGGCCCGCTGCATGGCGTTCCGATCGGGCTGAAGGACCTCTGCTACACGACGTTTGCGCCAACCGCGGGCGGCACGACGATCCATGCGAAGTTCGTGCCGTCGTTCAGCGCCACGATCGTGGACCGCCTCGAATTCGCCGGCGCGGTGACGCTCGGCAAGCTCAAGATGACGGAGGGCGCCTATACCAGCCATCATCCGGCCGTCCAGGCCCCGCTCAATCCGTGGAATGTGAACTACTGGGTCGGCTCCTCGTCGAGCGGATCGGGCGTCGCGACATCGGCGGGGCTCTGCTACGGCTCGATCGGCAGCGACACCGGCGGCTCGATCAGGTTTCCATCGGCGACCTGTGGCTTGACCGGCATCAAGCCGACCTGGGGCCGCGTCAGCCGGCACGGCATCTTCCCGCTGGCGGACTCGCTCGATCACGTTGGGCCGATGTGCCGCAGCGCGGCCGACGCCGGAGCAATGCTCGGCGTCATCGCCGGCGCGGATGCCAACGATCCGACCGCTTTGCGCGCCCCGGTGCCGAACTATCTGGCCGGCGTCGGCGAGAGCATCCGGGGCCTGCGGATCGGCGTCGATCGCAGGTACACCCAGGAGGGAATCGATCGGCAGGTCGTTGCCGCTTTGGTGCAGGCCGAGCGCACGCTGGCCGATCTCGGCGCCGACATCCGCGAGGTGCATTTCCCGCCCTATCAGAAGCTCGTCAGCCAGTGGATTGCGATGTGCTCGGTGGAAACGGCGGAGGCGCACCTCGACACCTATCCGTCGCGGAAATCGGAATATGGTCCGGACCTCGCGCAGCTGATCGAGCAGGGCAGGGCGACGAGCGGCGTCGATATTGCGGCGATCCATCACGAGCGCCTGAGGTTCGCAGGCAGCCTCGCTGCCATGTTCGAGGATATCGATCTCTTGCTGATCCCGACGATGCCGGTGCCGATCCCAACGCTGACAAAGATGAGCGAATACGGCGCCGACCCCAACGTCCTCCTGAACATTCTGCGCTTCACGGCGGTGTTCGACTTCTCGGGCAGCCCGACCGTCACGCTGCCGATGGGCATGGCGTCGGACCAGATGCCGCTCAGCATGCAGCTGGTCGGCCGGCATCTGTCCGAGGACGTGCTGGTCCGCGCCGGCGCCGCATTCCAATCGGTGACGGATTGGCATACGCGGCGGCCGCCGATCGAATGAAGCTTCCTCAATCGCCTTCCATGCCGCGCCTTATCAGGCCCTGCCGGCAAGCCTCGCCGCGATCGCTCGATAGCCGCGCATCCACATGTGATCGAGATCGAGGTCCATCGGCAGCGGCTGCGAGGAGACGCGCGCGATCACGGTCTCGCTCGTCGGATCGATGTAGATCCATTGGCCATGGATGCCGACCGCGGCAAACGGCGTTTCGCCGCGGTCGATCGTGTACCACTTGTTGCGGTAGTTGCCGTTCGGAAACACTTTCGTCAGGTCGCCGCGCGACCATGCCTCGGCATTGCCGTTCTGCCTGATGTCGTCGACCCACCAACTCGGCACCACCTGCCGTCCGTTGCTGATGCCGTGATTGCGCATCATCTCGCCGAAGCGGGCGAGATCGCGCAGTGTGGCGCAGATGCCGCCGGCGACGCGCGCTGCGCCGCGCGAATCGACGGCGATGTAGGCGTCGTGCTCGGCGCCCATCGGCTGCCACAGATAGTGCGCGAGGATTTTCGCGTAGGACACACCGCAGGCGCGCTCATAGACCCAGCCAAGCACGTCGGTGTTGGTCGAGACGTAGTGGAAGACTTGCCCATGTGGCGTACCGTTCGGCCGCAGCGTGCGCAGATAGTCGCGCAGATTGCTCGGCGGCACGGTCGGGTCCGGCGGCTCCCAGCCAGTCGAGCGCCGGTAGTTCATGACGTCGCCGTCGCGCGCCATGTAGTCCTCGTCGAAGCGGATGCCGACGCTCATGTCGAGCAGATGCCGCACCGTGCAGCTGCCGCCATAGACCGATCCCTCCATCTCCGGGATGTAGCACGTCACCGGCGCATCGGGATCGAGCTTGCCGCGGTCGGCCAGGATGCCGCCAAGCGTTCCGGCGATCGACTTGCTCACCGAGAAGATCAGATGCGGGGTGTCCGGCGTCAGGCCGTGGGCATACCATTCGAAGGCGACCTGTCCGCGATGCGACACGACGATGCCGTCGGTGTGGCTTGCGCGCAGCGCCTCGCCGACGCCGATCGTCTCGCCGCGCGGGTTCGCGAAGCTGACGTCGTCGACATAGCGCGGCGCAAAGGACAGCGGCGCCGGCGCCGCGGCGCGCGGGATGTTGGCGGTCGGCAGCAGTTCGCGGACATTGCGGAATGCCCACTCGCTGAAGGGATGCTGACGCCAGTTGGCGAGCGTGACTTGTTCGTCGGCCGCCGAGGGGAAGGCGGCCATGATGCGACGCGAATTCATTCTTGATCCAGCAATGACATTGGGAGACGTGCGAAAGTTCCGCATCGGTCGCGCCGCCTGCAATCAACCGGATGGTGGAGGGGATCATCGGGTTACTCCGGCGTAACCGTTTCAGGGATGTGCGCTTGGCCCGCAATTTGCTTGACTATATCCCGCGTCTGTCCCAGCGTGCCGGCCATGCGACGCGCAGACGTTCGCCATCGGGAAACATCGGGAGGTAGGTCATGATCGCGCTTCTGGGCCGACCGGATCCGGCGACCACGCAGGCCATTCAGTTCGCGCGCGGGATTCTCGAGGGGTCGGCGACTGCGTTCTACGAGGTCGACGGCAATTTGACCCTCAACCGCTTTGTGCTCAGCAGCAACGTCCCGCCGAGCTTTCACGACCAGTATCTCGCCGGCATGAACCGGCTCGATCCGTTGCATCCGCGGTCCGCGAGCAACCGGCCGATTGCCCGACTGAGCGTCGCGCTTAGCCAATGCGCATCCCAGGAGGCGGCAACCTACCGTGCCTTCGCCGGCCAGTGCGGCGTTGCCGACATGATTGAATTCTTCTTCCGCCGCAACGACCGGATCGTGGCCGGAATGAGCGTGCTCTGGGCGCCGGGCTGCGCGATTCCCGACGGCAGCATGCACATTGCTGAGAAGATCCACGATTACCTCGAATTCAACCTGACCAGCCGCCTGTCCTCGAATCCCGACGAGCCGGCGCGCTACGGATTGACCTCGCGCGAGATGGAAGTGGTCGAGCTGTTGTGCTGCGGCCGCACCAACCGCGAGATCGGCGAGTGCCTGAATATCGGTCTCGCGACGGTGAAGACGCACCTGATCCATATCTTCGAGAAGCTCGGCGTCGAGACCCGCTCCGCCGTCGTGGCGCTGATGTCGCGACCGCATTGAGGGCGTGAGTCCACGACTCTTTCCACGCGTCGTCCCGGCGAAAGCCGGGACCCATAACCACAGAGTTGCGTTGTTGAGGCAGGCTGTGGCCGCAGCGTCCCGCAAACAATTCGCATTCGTGGTAATGGGTCCCGGCTTTCGCCGGGACGACGCCGAGTTTGTTGCACGGCCTGTGGGTCAAGCATCCGCATTCTCGTGACATGATCTGTCCGAGCTTCGTTATTCGCTTCGCCCGCGCGTTCACCCGGTCCACCGTTAGGTGGATTGCCGCTCACCGTGCCGCCGACCGAAAGTTCCCCAAGGACCGGTGTCGTTTTCGACAATGTTGGCGAGCGGCTGCCGCTCGCGAACATTGAAGGAAGCGATATGCGTGATTTCATGGCCATCGGCCGTTCCGTGGCGGTCGCGGAGCGTGGCATGGCCGCGACCTCGCACCCGCAGGCGACGCTTGCCGCGGTCGAGATGTTGAAGGCCGGTGGCAATGCCGTCGATGCCGCGGTGGCGGCGGTGGCGGTGCAGGGCGTCGTCGAGCCACAGATGACCGGGATCGGCGGCGACTGCTTTGCGCTGTATTCGCCGAAGGCCGGCGAGCCGATCGCGCTGAACGGCTCGGGCCGCACGCCCGCCGGCACCGATGCAGAAAAATATGCCCGCAGCGGCGCGCGCGACATTCCGCCGACTGCGCCCGAGGCCGTGACCGTGCCGGGCGCCATCGATGCGTGGTGCAGGCTGGTCGCCGATCAGGGCAGCAGGTCGCTGGAGGAGATCTTTCGGCCGGCGATCGCGGCTGCTGAGCAGGGCTTCTGCGTGACACCGCGCGTCGCGGAGGACTGGCGCCGCTTCCGGGCGCGGATCGAGATCGACGCCAACGCGGCGGCGCAGTTCCTTCCCGGCGGCAAGGTGCCCGAGGTTGGCGACATCCGCACGCAGCCTGCACTTGGCCGGACCTTGCGCCGGATCGCGCAGCACGGGCGCGAGGCGTTCTACGCAGGCGAGGCCGCCGACGAGATGGCCGGCATCTTGCGCAGGCTCGGCGGCGCCCACAGCACAGACGATTTCGCCGCGCAGACCTCCGACTATGTGCAGCCGATCTCGGCGCGCTACCACGACCACGACGTGATCGAGTGTCCGCCGAACGGGCAGGGCCTGGCGGCGCTGATGATCCTGCGGACGCTCGCCGGCTTCGATGTCGGCGCGCTCGCGCAGGCCGATCGGATCCATCTGCTGGCTGAGGCAACCAAGGCCGCTTACCGCGCGCGCGACGCCTTCTTCTGCGATCCCGCCGCCGGCAAGGTCGATCCGGCCGCATTCCTGGCCGAAGATCATATCGGGAGGATCCGCAGCAAGATCGACATGGGCCGCGCCTCCGCGCCCGCCGCCTGGGACGATATCGAGCATCGCGACACCGTCTATGTCACGGTTGTCGACCGCGACCTCAACGCCGTCTCGCTGATCAACTCGCTGTTCTATCCGTTCGGCAGCGGCATCTACGCGCCGAGATCGGGCATTCTGCTGCATAACCGCGGCTGGAGCTTTCGCGCCAGGCCCGGACACCTCAATTCGCTCGGGCCGCGCAAGCGCCCGATGCACACCATCATCCCCGGCCTGCTGCGCAAGGACGGCAAGACCGTGATGTCGTTCGGCGTGATGGGCGGGCACTACCAGGCCGCCGGCCATGCCAATCTGCTGTCGAACATCTTCGATCTGAAGATGGACATCCAGGCGGCCGCCGAGGCACCGCGCTCCTTTGCCTTCGACGGTGCGCTGTCGCTGGAGACGACGATATCGCCAGCAATCCGCGACGACCTTCGCGCCCGTGGTCACGATGCGCGCTTCTCCGAGGAGCCGATCGGCGGCTGCCAGGCGATCCGCATCGACCATGCGCGCGGCGTTCTGCTCGGCGCCTCCGATCATCGCAAGGACGGGCTGGCGCTGGGCTACTGAGAGGGCCGCCTGCCCGCATTGCGGCAGGCGGCGGAGCATCCACCGGACGGTGGATTGTTCCAAATGCCGACATGTCGAACGTTTGGCCGATCATGCCGGCGCCACGCGCGGTTTCGCCGCTGGCGCCGCGAAAGGCTAATCGCTCCGGACTTTCCCAATCGAGAAGTTGCTCCGTATGAACAGGACATTCGCCGACACGGTCTTCCGCAACGGCCGGATCTACACGTCGAACCGGGAGCTGCCCTGGGCGACCTGCGCGGCGGTCAAGGCCGGCCGGTTCATCGCCGTGGGCGAGGAGCGCGATGTCGCGACGCTGGTCGGCGAGGGGAGCAAGACCGTCGATCTCGGCGGACGCATGGCGATGCCGGGGATCGTCGACATCCACAATCACATCATGATGGGCGGGCAGGCCGATCTCTACGAGCTGCGCTTCTCCAACGCCGACAGCGTGCCAAGGATCGCCGAGACCCTGCACAAGGCGGCCTCAGCGGCTGCGCCCGGCGCCTGGATCGTCGGCGGGCAGTTCGGCAACAATCTGCTGAACGAGATGAACACCGCGGAGTCCTGCGCGCTGCTGGATGCGGCGTGCCTCGGGCATCCCGTCGTGCTGCGCGACGACACCTATCACAATCGCTGGGCAAGCTCGGCGGCGCTGCGGTTGGCCGGCGTTGAGGCCAATACCCCCGATCCGACCGACGGCGAGATCGGCCGCGACCTCAAGACCGGGACGCTGACCGGGATCATGATCGAGGCCGCCTCGGGTCTGGTCGAGCGGGCGCTCGCGGCCTCCGGTCACTACACGGCCGAGATGGACCGCGCGGCGGTGGCGCGCTCGATCTCGGTGCTGAACGCCTATGGTGTCACCGCCTTCATCGACGCCGCCAGCATGCAGCCGATCATGGCGGCGCTGAAGGGGCTCGATGACCGCGGCGAGCTGACCGCCTGGGCGGTCTGCGCGATGCCGGTGGTCGAGCCGGGCTTCATGTTCGGCAAGGCTGGCGAGGAACTGTTTGCGCTGCGCGAGCAGTATCGCGGCGCGCATGTGAAGCCGGACTATGTGAAGGTGTTTCTCGACGGCGTGCCTGGCGCCAAGACCGCCGCCTTCCACGAGCCCTATCTGGCCGACCCGGTGCGCGGCTGCTGCTTCCGCGGATCGACCATGCTGACTGTGCCCGACCTGATCCGCTGGCTCGGGCGCTGCGAGAAGCTCGGCCTTGCGGCGAAGATCCATTGCGCGGGCGATGCCGCGGTGACGCAGGCGCTCGACGCGATCGATGTCGTGCGCAGCTTCAACGGGGCGACCCATCTGGTCCACCAGATCGCCCATGCAAGCTACATCGCGCCCGACGACATCAAGCGCTTCGCCGAGCTCGGCGTCGCGGCCGATCTGTCGCCGATCATCTGGTATCCGACCGTCTTTCTCGAAGCGCACAAGGCTGCGATGGGCGAGGAGCGCGCGCAGCGCTTCTGGCCGAACAGGGACCTGAAAGACGCCGGCGCGCTGATGGCCGGCGGTTCGGACTGGCCGGTGATCCCGATCCCCGATCCCTGGCAGGGCATCGAGGGCATGGTGACCCGGCAAAATCCCACCGGGGATTTTCCCGGAAAGTCGTTGTGGGCCGAGCAGGCGCTCGATCTCGCCACCGTGATCGACATCTACACCATCGATGCCGCGCGTGCGGCCGGCCTGGGCCAATCGATCGGCTCGATCGAGGTCGGCAAGTCGGCCGACCTGATCGTGCTCGACCAGATGATCTTCGACATCCCGCCGGACCAGCTGGCCGACACGCGGGTCGAGATGACCTTCTTCGAAGGCCGCAAAGTCTACCAGCGGGGCGCGTGATGATTGCGGCGGATCAGATCCCGGTCACGGTGCTGACCGGTTTCCTCGGCAGCGGCAAGACCACGGTGCTGAACCATCTGCTGCGCCAGCCCGAGCTCAATGGCGTCGTCGCCATCATCAACGAGTTCGGCGAGGTCGCGCTGGATCATCTGCTGGTCGAGAGCAGCAAGGACCGTCTCGCACTGCTCGACAATGGCTGCATCTGCTGCTCGGTCCGCGGGGACCTGATCGAGACGCTGGCCGATCTCGCCGCCCGCCGCGCCACTGGGGCGATCCCGCCGTTCCACCGCGTACTGGTCGAGACCACCGGGCTCGCCGATCCCGTGCCGGTGCTGCACACACTGATGACGGCGCCCGATGTCCTCAGCCGCTATCGGATCGACGGCGTGGTCGCGACGGTCGATGCTGTCAACGGCGCGCATACACTCGAGGCGCACAGCGAAGCCGTCAGGCAGATCGCGGTCGCCGACCGGCTGCTCGTGACCAAGACCGATCTTGCCGCCGAAGAAGAACTGGCGCGGCTCGATACGAGGCTTGCCGCGATCAACCCGGTCGCGACGCGCGCGCATGTGCGGAACGGAATCGTCGATCCGGCCAGGGTTCTCGACGCTGGCCTGTTCGATCCGGCGGCCCGCTCCGCCGATGTCGTGCGCTGGTTCGATCTTGCAGCGCAGGCGGCGAACGCGCCGCATCATCACGCCGATCACGGTTGCGACGGCGCGGATTGCGGCCACCACAGCCATCACGCGCACGATGCCGACGTGTCGTCCTACAGCCTGATCATCGACGAGCCCATCCAGCGCGACGCATTCGCGCGCTGGCTCGACTATGTCGCGGCGCTCAAGGGCGAGGACCTGCTGCGCTTCAAGGCGATCGTGCATGTCGCCGAACAGCCCGATGCGCCGGTCGTGGTGCATGGCGTGCAGCATGTGTTCCATCCGCCGATCACGTTGCAGGGCTGGCCGTCGGCGGACCGGCGCTCGCGGCTCGTCTTCATCGTGCGCGGCATCCCGCGCCAGATCATCGAGAACACATTGTGCAAATTTGCCGCGGTGAGCCGGGCGGCGATCCAGCAGTCGGCGGCGTGAGCCCGAGATCGAACAATTTCATCATTGGTTATGGAGGGAGAGGGACATGACTGAGACAAAGAATGACAAGACGTCCGGCCGGCTCGACCGGCGCACGCTGCTGAAGGCGGCCGGTGCGACCGGTCTCGCATCGGCGATGAACGTGCCGCTGGTCAACGTCGCGCGGGCCGCCGGCAACACCATCAAGATCGGCTGGGTCGGATGCCTGTCCGGCGTCCGCGCGCCGTTTGCCGAGCCCGACACTTGGATCCATGAACGCATCAAGGCCCGGCTCAAGGACGGCCTGAAGATCGGCGGCAAGACCTGGCAGGTCGAGTTTGTCTTCAAGGACAATCAGTCCGATCCGAACCGTTCGTCGGTGGTCGCGAGCGAACTGGTGCTGCGGGAGAAATGCGATCTGATCCTGATCGAGGACGGCGACGCGCAGGCCCCGGTGCAGGAGCTCGCCGATGCCCGCGGCATTCCATCGATTTCGACCATGGTGCCGTGGCAGGGCTGGATGTTCCCGCGCAAGTCGACCCCCGACAAGGGCTTCCCTTACAGCTATCACTTCTTCTGGGGCGCCGATGACGTCGTAAAGAATTTCCTCGGCATGTGGCAGTCGGTCGACACCAACAAGAAGGTCGGCACGCTCTACATCGACAATCCCGCGGGCCAGGCGTTCTCCGACCCGAAGGTCGGTCTGCCCGGTGGCATTACCGGGGCGGGCTATCAGGAATTCTCCGCCGGAAAATTCCAGATCGCGACCGATGACTTCACCAACCAGGTGTCGTCGTTCAAGAGCAACGGCGTCGATATCGTCTCCGGATTTACCTACGGCAATCACTGGGTGACGCTGTGGAACCAGGCGGCGCAGGCCGGCTTCAAGCCGCAGATCTGCACGGTCGCGGCGGCTTTCCTGTTCCCAAGCGCCGTGAACGCGCTCGGCGATCGCGGCGACGGCATGTCGACCGAGGTGTGGTGGACGCCGGCCTATCCGTTCAAGTCGTCGTTGACCGGGCAGAGCGCCGCCGAGCTCGCCGCGGAATGGGAGAAGACGACGGGCAAGCAATGGACCCAGCCGATCGGCTACGCCCATGCCCTGTGGGAGGTCGCGCTGGCGGCATTGCAGAACAGCGACCCGAAGGACAAGAACTCGCTGCGCGATGCCATAGCGGGTCTCGACATGGAGACGGTGGTCGGACCGGTGAAGTTCAAGGGAACGCCGATCAAGAACGTCGCGGTGACCTCGCTGTCCGGCGGGCAATGGCGCAAGACCAAGGGCGGCAAGGCGAAATACGAGCTCTTGATCGTGCACAACGGGACGGCGCCGTTCATCCCGAAGCAGGCCGATCTCGCATTGCTGTCGAAGCTCGCCTGAGATGGCACCGCTTCTGCGCGTCAGCGGGCTGTCGAAGCGTTTCGGCGAGATCGTGGTCGCCGATAACGTCAGCTTCGAGCTGGCGCGCGGCGAATGCCTCGGCGTGATCGGCCCGAATGGCGCCGGCAAGAGCTCGCTGCTCAACCTGATCGTCGGCCTGCTCACGGCCGACGGCGGTTCGATCATGCTCGACGACAAGGAGATATCGGGCCTGCCGCCGCATCGACGGGCGCGGATGGGGCTCGGGCGGGCGTTCCAGATCCCGCAGCCCTTTCCGCATCTATCGGTCTACGAGAACGCGCTGGTCGCGGCGTCCTACGGGGCGGGTCTCTATGGCGAGGCGGCGTCCGACTGGACCATGCAGGTGTTGCAGCGGACCGGGCTCGACGCCAAGGCGGACAAGCTCGCGGGCGCCTTGCCGCTGATCGATCGCAAGCGGCTGGAATTCGCCAAGGCGCTGGCCTCGAAACCGAAGCTGATCCTGCTCGACGAGATCGCCGCCGGGCTGACCGAGCCCGAGGTCGAGCGACTCGTTGCCATCATCAAGTCGGTGAAGGCAGATCACGCCATGATCTGGATCGAGCACATTCCGCACGCGCTGCGCGCGGTGTCGGATCGGATCATGGTGCTCGATTTCGGCCGCAAGGTGCTGGAAGGACCTCCGGCCGAGGTGATGGACAGCGCCGTGGTGCGCGAGATCTACATGGGATTGAAGGCCGATGGCGTTGCTTGATGTGAACGGCCTGCAGATCTTCTACGGCGATCTCCAGGCCGTGTTCGACATGAATTTCACCGTCGCCGACGGCGAGGCGGTGGCGCTGGTCGGCGCCAACGGCGCGGGCAAATCGACGTTCCTGAAGGCGTTGGTCGGGCTCAACGAGGAGCGGCGCGGGGCGGTGCATTTCGACGGCATCGACATCTCGCAGATGCCGGCCGAGGAGGTGTCGCGGCTCGGGCTCATCATGGTGCCCGAGGGGCGCCTGCTGTTCGACTCGCTGACCATCGAGGAGAACCTGCTGATGGGCAGCGTCAACCGTCGCAAGGGCAGCTGGACGCTGCGGCGGGTGTTCGACCTGTTCCCGATCCTGGAAGAGCGGCGGCGGATGTTTCCGGGCCAGCTCTCCGGCGGCCAGCAGCAGATGGCGGCGATCGGCCGCGCGCTGATGTCGAACCCGCGGCTCCTCCTGTGCGACGAGATCTCGCTCGGGCTCGCGCCGGTCGTGGTCGAGCAGATCTATCGCTCGTTTGCCGACATTCGCCGCGAGGGTACTGCCGTCGTGCTGGTCGAGCAGGACGTCAAGCGCGCGCTCGCGACATCGGAGCGGATCTATTGTCTGTTGAAGGGGCGGGTGTCGCTGACCGGCCTGGCGCAGGGGTTGCAGCCGGAGCAGCTGACGCACGCTTATTTCGGTAACTAGCCAGGATTGGCACGACATGATCTGGGTTGAGACATTGATCAACGGGGCCCTGCTGGGCGGGCTCTACGGCCTGCTCGGCATCGGGCTCGCACTGGTGTTCGGCGTGATGCGCGTCGTCAACATCGCGCACGGCGAATTCATGGTGCTGAGCGCGTTCTGCGCCGTGCTGCTTTCCAACCTGTTCCCGCAGGTCTCGCCGCTCTTGATGCTGATCCCGGTGATCGCGCTGTCTTTTGCGGTCGGCTGGCTCTACCAGGCTGCCATCGTCAACCGGGTCGTGACGTCGCCGGATCCGCTGTCGCCGCTGCTGCTGACCTTCGGCGTTTCGGTGATCCTGCGCAACGTCATGGTCGAGTTATTTGGAGCCGACGTGCGCAGCCTCCAGGTCGGCGAGCTGTCGCGCGCCAGCCTCGAGATCGGCGGCCTCAACATCGGCATCATGCCGCTGCTCACGCTGGTGCTCGCCGCGCTGCTGTTCATGGCGCTGCAGCTCGTGCTGCGCCATACCGAGTTCGGGCGGATCGTGCGTGCCACCGCCGACCGCCGCGACATCGTCCGGCTGTCCGGGGTCAAGCCGGACCGGGTCTATAACTATGTGATGGGCCTGTCGCTCGCGCTCGGCGCAATCGGCGGTGTGCTGCTCGCGGTGCGGTCGAGCTTCACGCCATTCTCGGGGGCCGAGCGGCTCCTGATCGCCTTCGAGGTCGTGGTGCTGGGCGGGCTCGGCTCGTTCTGGGGCGCGCTGCTCGGCGGCATCGCGCTCGGCATGGCGCAATTGATCGGGCTGAAGATCGATCCGAACGCCGGGCTGCTCTACGCGCATCTGCTGTTCTTCATCATGCTGTTGATCCGCCCGTCGGGTCTCGTGTCGAGCAGGGTGTGACGCCGATGCCGACACGGACAATTCTCCTGGCCTGCGCTATCGTGCTGGTCGCTGTTATCGCCGGCGCACCCTTCGTGCTGAATGAAGGCATCCTGCGGCTTGCAACCGAATGCCTGCTGCTGCTGACGATGGCGCAGATGTGGAACCTGCTGGCGGGTTACGCCGGGCTGGTCTCGCTCGGCCATCAGGTCTTTATCGCTTTCGGTGCCTATGCGCTGTTCCTGACCTCCGGCTGGCTCGAGGTGACCCCGATCTGGGTGTTGCCGGTGGCGCCGCTGGTGGCCGCGGCCGTCGCGGCGATCATCGCCTTTCCGCTGTTTCGTTTGCGCGACGCCTATTTCTCGATCGCGATGTGGGTGTTTGCCGAGATCATCGGCGCCTTCACGATGAAATCGCAGGCGGTCGGCGGCACCTCGGGCGTGCCGCTCGCGACCAGCAAGCTGATCGATTTCGACTGGTTCGAGCCGACCATGTTCTGGCTCGCCGGCGGCTTGACCCTCGTCACCATCGCGGCGCTGTATAAAATGATGACCTCGAGCTTCGGCCTCGGGCTGATGAGTGTGCGCGACAATGATCTGGCCGCGATGAGTGTCGGCGTCGACGTCCGGCATAATCGCTTCATCGCCTTCGTGCTGTCGGCGGCGGGATGCGGGCTTGCGGGTGCGCTGAGCTTCATGGGCAATTTGTTCATCGCGCCGCTGGCGGCCTTCGACGTCAACTGGTCCGTCTACATGATGTTCATCGTGATCATCGGCGGTATCGGAACGCTGGAAGGCCCGATCCTCGGCGTCATCATCTTCTTTGGCCTGCGCGAGCTGATGACCGGGCCGCTCGGCCTGTCCGGCGGCTGGTATCTGGTTGGGCTCGGCATCATAGCCGTCGTCGTGATGATCGTGGCGCCGCGCGGCATCTGGCCGGCCTTGCGCGATCGGCTCGGCGTGCGGCTGCTCGACGTCCACCGTGCCGCGCCAAGGCCGACCACGGCCACCATCCTGCCGGGCGCGTCGGAACGGGTTACCGGATGAGGCAGGCCTTCACGCCGTCACCTTTGCTTGTATTCTGAGCGTTCTGGCTTCGAGTGGAGGGCGTGATGGCTCTGAGATACCGGCATGGTGGATGGGCATTGGCCGGCCTGATTGCGGCAATGATGGCGGCGCCGCTGCCGGCGCAGGCCGAGCGCAGGATGTGGCCGCAGGCGGCCGCGATGCACCCGATGGACGGGCTGACGACGGACGAAATCCGTTCGGTCTCCGATATCCTCCGCGGCGCCGGCAAGTTCGACGATGCGACGCGGGTCGTTTCCATGACGGTCGACGAGGATCCCAAGGACGAGGTGCGGGCGTGGAAGCCAGGACAGCCGTTCACACGGCGCGCGAACGTGACGCTGCTGAGCGGCGGGCATCTCTACGAGGCGCATATCGATCTCGCCGCGCGCAGCCTGCTTGGCTGGGACGAGGTCAGGGATCATGAGGCCGCGCTGACCATCGACGAACTGATGTCGGCCGGTGATCTGCCGAAGCAGGACCCGCGCTGGATCGCCGCGATGGCCAAGCGCGGCATCACCGACTTCCACAATGTGCTGTGCCTGCCGCTGACGGTCGGGCCGGTGAGCGACCCGGCCCTGAAAGGCCGCCGTCTGCTCAACGTTCCCTGCGTCGACACCACGGGCGCTGTCAACAATCTCTGGGGCAAGCCGATCGAGAACCTGGTCGCCCAGGTTGATCTCAAGAGCAAGACCGTGTTGTCGGTAACCGATCTCGGCGTGGTGCCGCCGCCGGCGCAGACGCCTTCACACGCCTACGCCGACTCCGGAAAATACCGCAAGCCACCGAAGCCGATCGAGATCACCGCGCCCGAGGGCAGCAATGTGAAGGTGGAGGGCGGCCAGGTCCGCTGGGACAACTGGTCGTTCCATGTCCGCCTCGAGCCGCGCGTCGGCGCGGTGCTGTCGCTCATCCGCTACGACGACCACGGCACGTTCCGTGACATCGCCTACCAGATCTCGGCGAGCGAGATGTTCGTGCCCTATATGGATCCGGCGCCGATCTGGTCGTTCCGCGCTTATATGGATATAGGCGAGTATGGTTTTGGCGTGCTCTCCAGCGAATTGCAGCGCGGCATCGATTGCCCGGAAGGCGCGCATTTCCTCGATCTGACGATCTCGGACACCAAGGGCATGCCTGTCGTCTCCAAGGGCGCGGTCTGCATCTTCGAGCGGCCGACCGGAGATCCGATCTGGCGCCACAGCGAACTGCTCAACAACACTGCCGAGGTGCGGCCGAACAATGAGCTGGTGGTGCGGATGGCGCCGGTCGTCGGCAATTACGACTATCTGGTGGACTACGTGTTCGATCGGGCCGGCAATATCGACGTGCGGCTCGGCGCCTACGGTATCGACGCGACCAAGGGCGTTGCGAGCCGCAATTTGAGCGACCCGACGGCGAAGCAGGATACGGCCTACGGGACGCTGGTCGACGAGCGGCTGCTGGCCGTCAATCACGATCACTACATGACGTTCCGAATCGACATGGACGTCGACGGCACTTCGAACCGGCTGGTCGAGGATCGCTTCAGCGTCCACCGGCTGGATGAGGGCCAGCGCAAAAGCCTCTGGCAGGTCGACACCAGGCCGGTTGCGACCGAAGGGCCGATCACGACGCCGCTGAGCGCGGCGCAGTTCAGGATCGAGAGTACGGGCAAGACCAACAGCCGCGGCTATCGCACGAGCTATCAGCTGATGCCCGGCCACTCCGACGTCTCGCTGCTCGCCAAGGACGATCCGATCCAGTTGCGCGCAGGGTTCAGCGCCTACACGCTGTGGACCTCGGCCTACGCCAAGGACGAGCGATACGCGGCAGGCATGTATCCAAACGAAAACCCTGACGTCGATGGCCTGCCGAAATGGACGGCGGCGAAACGGCCGATCGAGGATCGCGACCTCGTGCTGTGGTACACGGTCGGCTTTCGCCACGTGCCGCGCGCCGAGGACTGGCCGGTCATGCCGGGCCTGTGGCATGGCTTCCGGCTCCGTCCATTCAACTTCTTCGATCGCAATCCCGCGCTCGACGTGCCGCCGATGGTGAATGCCAGGGACAGCAAATGAGGGGCCGTGTGCATCGCGCGGGTGCGCTGGCCGGCGTGCTGCTGGCGCTGTTGGCGGTGCAGCCAGCCGCGCCCGGCGCGGCGGCGGAAAGCGGCGCTGACGATGCGTCCTTGCTCTATCTGAGCAGCGGCGACTGGCAGCGCCAATCCGCGCCGCGCAAGGTCGCGCTGGCGGCCGATTTCATGCGGATCTTCTGCACCGATCAAAGAATGTCGGCATCTTCGCTCGCCGATTGCCTCGACCGCGACAAGGCCGATGGCGCGCCGTTCGAGCGTGCCATGGCCTGCGTCAGCGCGCTGTCAGCCGGCCGCTGAGAGCCCGGCGTCGATCCCTTCGGCGATCGCCTTCACATCCAATGCGGTGAGGATCAGGGGCGGGGACAGGATCAGGTTATTGCCGGAGACGCGCAGCATCACGCCGGCCTCGTAGGCGCTATCCGCTACCTTCGCCATCGTCTTCTTGTCGGCGGGTTTCTTGCTGTCGCGATCGGCGACCAGCTCGAGCGCCGCCATCAGGCCCTTGCCTCTGACGTCGCCGACCAGCGGATGTTTGGCCTTGAGCGCGGCCAGCGCCTGCGCGAGGTCCTTGCCGCGCGCGGCGGCATTCTCGTCGAGCTTGAGGCGACGGGTCTCGGCCAGCGCCGCAAGGCCGGCGGCGCAGCCGACCGGATGACCCGAATACGTGTAGCCATGGCCGATCGAGCCGAAACTGGTGGTGTCAGTCTCGAAGGCTTCCGCGACCTGCTCACCGATCAAGGTCGCACCGAGCGGGAAATAGCCCGAGGTGATAGCCTTGGCCATCGTCATCATGTCAGGCTTCACGCCCCAGAGACGCGAGCCCGACCATGCGCCGGTGCGCCCGAACCCGGTGACGACCTCGTCTGCGATCATCAGGATGCCGTGCCGGTCACAGATCTCGCGCACGAGCTTCATGAAGCTGTCCGGCGGCACGATCACGCCGCCGGCACCTAGCACCGGCTCCATGATGAAGGCCGCGATGGTGTCGGCGCCCTGGAACGCGATCTCCTCCTCCATCGCCGCCGCGCAAAGCTGCGCGAGCCTGGCCGGATCGGTCTCGTTGAAGGGATTGCGATAGGTCGACGGCGCCGGGATATGGAATACGCCGGGCAGCATCGGCTCATAGTTGCGGCGGAAATTGGCGTTGCCGTTGACCGACGCGCCGCCGAAATGGGTGCCGTGATAACCCTTCTTCAGCGCCAGAAACTTGGTGCGGTCGGCCTGGCCCTTGATCTTCCAGTATTGCCGCGCAAGCCGCAGCGCGGTCTCGACCGAGTCCGATCCACCCGACGTGAAGAAGGCGCGAACCATGCCTTCCGGCTTGAACCATTCGGTGAGCTCGTAGGCGAGCTCGATCGAGGGGCCGCTCGAGGTGCCGCGGAAGCCGGAATAATACGGCAGCGCGCTGAGCTGATCTGCGATCGCTTGCTTGATCGGATCGCAGCTGTAGCCGAGGTTGACGTTCCAGAGGCCGCCGACCGCATCGATCACGGTGTTGCCGTCGATGTCGGTGACGTGGACGCCTTCGCCCTTCATCACGATCCGCGGCGGCTGCGCCTGCATCTCGGCAGGATGGGCCATCGGGTGCCAGATCGGCTTGGCGTTGTTCTCAACCAGGAAGTTTCTGTCGCGCATGATCGTTCTCTGTCTGGTTTTGACGCGTTTTCTTCATGCGAACCGGTACCGACTTCGCTCGAAAACGCTTTAGTCGAATTGCAGCCCGAAATGCCGCAGCGCCTCGCCGTAGGATGCGGCCGGGCTGCGCACGTCAAACAGCACCGTGCGCATGTTGCACGCAGCGGCGCCCGTGATGTTGCGGCGCTGGTCGTCGACGAAGACGCAATCTTCTGCTTCCAGCGCCAGTTCGTCCAGCACGCTTTGATAGGCCCGCGGATCGGGTTTCAGGATCCCGGTATGGGTCGCATCGACGATGGTGTCGAAGCGCCTGAGGATCGAAAGGCGGGTGCGGAAATCGGCACCGTAGAACAAGTCGAGCTCGTTCGAGAGGATCGCCAGCCGGAACCCGGCGTCGGCGGCGAGGGTGATCGCGCGGGTCGCCTCGGGGCGGATCACGGTGTCGGGATCGGCGCCGCGCGCGCGCTTCACGAAGGTTTCCATGTCGCGCCAGTCCTCGCCGACCATGCGCCCGACCTCACGGCTGCGGGTCAGCCAGTAGTCGCGCTCGGAAATCTCGCCGTGCTGCATCGCAGTCCAGAGCGGATCGCTGTCGGGGGCAAATGGTCCGAGCCATTTCAGCGTGCAAGGTGCGAGCCCGAGCGCGCGCTCGGTCAGGTCATGAGTCTCGAACAGAGTCTTCGAGATCACGCCGCCGAAGTCGAGCACCAGCGCCTTTGCGAGCGGCCTCGTCATGCGGCAACCGTCGCGCGGCCGGGGCGGACAATTCCGGCCGCGACCCAGCGATCGAAGATGCCGAGCACCGTTGCATTGAATGTCGCGCTGTTGATGTGGTCCTTGATCTCGTGCAACTCGACCGGTGGCCGGACCGCCGACCGCATCGCATCGACGAAGGCGGCGAGGGCGTCGGGATCGTGCAGGGCTTCGCCTTCGCGGTCCCATTGCTGGATGCCGCCGGCGGGCAGCACAAAGGCGACCGGCGCGCTGGCGCCGGCCAGCTTCTCCGCAATCGCGTGGGCGATCCGGCGGCGATCTGCGGCTCCCGAAGTCGCCGACGCGAGCAATCGGTTATGCGCATGAAAGGGCCGATCCGACAGCTCGTTCGGAACCCCAAGCCACGCCGGGAAGTCCACCATGTCGACCGCCCCCGGGGCGACGATTTGTGGAATGCCGGCCTTGCCGGCATTCTCCAGCCGGTCGGCGCCTGAATTGACCACCGAGCCGGTGAGCTGATTGGCGACCTCCTGCAGGCTGAGGTCCAGCACCGCGGCAAAGCCGCCTTGGGCTGCGATCGATTCCATCGCGCGGCCACCCATGCCTGTGGTGTGGAAGACCACCACCTCGTAGCCGCGCTGCTCCAGCTGCGGCTTGAGCTCCACCATGTAGCGCAAGCAGCTCTTACCGAGCGATGTGATCGCAACGACCGGCCGGTCCCGGCTCGGCTTGCTGGCGCTCTTCGCCGCGCCGACGATCGCGCCGCAGGCTTGCGACAGCACGGCGGTGCAGGTGCCGTTGAGGCCATAGAGGCCACCGGCCCACAGGATCATCATCAGATCGGCGGCGACGCGCTCGGGCGGGATCAGATGCGAGAAGGCGACGGTCGAGACGATCAGCTTCGGCAGGCCGAGCGGCAGCGCCTGTGCGACGTCGAGCGCAAGGTCGGTACCCATCGTGCCGCCGATCGCGATCACGCCGTCGATCGCACCGCGCTGTGCAAGCTCGCGCGCCAGAGTCGCAGCGCCGACCGCCATCAGCGACATCGCGGAGTTTTCGTCGCCGCTGGATGCGATCGCCGCGATCGTGGTCTGCGCAGCGGCCGCTACCGCATGCTTGTCATGAGCCGGCTGATACGGCGGATCGCCGAGCACGCTGATGTCCATCATGATCGTTGTGCCGCCGGCGCGGGTGATGCACTCGCTCATGAACAGCAGTTCGTCGGCCTTGGTGTCTCCAGTGCCGATCAGAAGAATACGGGGCTGCGTGATCTCGGGCATGACCTTCGGCTTGCCGGCGGCGTGAGGGATGTGGACGAGTTGGTTTGCACCCAGCGGGCAGGGCGTTCGGCCATCGTGCGAACACGCTATGAGGGCGCTGGCCGCGGCGACATCCACCTATCGGTTGATTGCTGCCAAAGCCTTGATTTGGCGAGGATTGCGCCATGCCAGCGGTCCCGGGTCGGGAGCCGCTTTTGTCTCCGTCATGATGATCTCGCATGCAGCAAGCCCAGATCGATCTGTTACGCTCGGCCGCAATTCCGGCCCAGCAGCTCTTCATCGGCGGCCGGCCGGCGCAGGCGATCGGCGAGGCACGGCTCGATGTGGTGTCGCCGATCGACGGCCAGGTGCTGACAACCATTGCAGACGGCGATGCGGCCGATATCGACCTTGCGGTGAAGCGGGCGCGGCAGGCCTTCGAGCAGGGAAGCTGGTCGCGCGCGGCACCGGCGCAGCGCAAGAAGGTGCTGCTGCGGTTCGCCGATCTGATCGAGCAGCACGCGCTCGAGATCGCGGTCCTCGGTGTGCGCGACAACGGCACTGAGATCAGCATGGCCTACAAGGCCGAACCGCTGTCGGCGGCCGGAACTATTCGCTACTACGCCGAGGCGATCGACAAGGTGTATGGCGAGATCGCGCCGACCTCAGGTGACGTGCTGGGGCTCGTGCATCGCGAGCCGCTCGGCGTCGTCGGTGTGATCGTGCCGTGGAATTTCCCGCTGATGATCGGGGCGTGGAAGATCGGCCCTGCGCTCGCCGCCGGAAACTCGGTCGTGGTCAAGCCTCCGGAACTGGCATCGCTGACGCTGCTGCGGCTTGCCGAGCTTGCGACCGAGGCAGGCCTGCCGGACGGCGTGCTCAACGTCGTCACCGGCCGCGGCGCGTCGGCGGGCGAGGCGCTCGCGCTGCACATGGATGTCGACGTGCTCGCCTTCACCGGCTCGGGCGCGGTCGGCCGGCGGCTTCTGGAATGCTCGGCGCGGTCGAACCTGAAGCGGGTTCACCTCGAGCTTGGCGGCAAGTCGCCCAACATCGTGTTTGCCGATGTGCTCGACATCAAGCATGCGGCCAAGGTTTCCGCGAACGGCATCTTCCGCAATTCGGGCCAGGTCTGCGTCGCGGGCTCGCGGCTGCTGGTGCAATCCGCGATCTACGATCGCTTCATGGATGCGCTGCTCGACGCCACCCGAAAGCTCAGGGTCGGCGATCCCCTCGATCTGACTTCGGATATCGGCGCCATCTCAAGCAAAGTGCAGTTGCGTAAGAACCTTGATGCGGTGGCCCACGCGGAAGCGCAGGGTGCGAAGCGGCTGATCGGCGGCGAGCAGATCCGCGCCGAGAGCGGCGGCAACTTCATGGCGCCCGCGATCCTCACCGAGGTGACGCCGTCGATGGAGGTTTGGCGCGAGGAAGTGTTTGGGCCGGTGCTGTCAGTCACGCGGTTCGACGGCGAGGATGATGCCGTCGCGCTGGCCAATGCGACGCCCTATGGGCTTGCCTCGGCGGTGTGGACCGGAAGCCTGTCAACGGCGCATCGCATGGTGCGCGCCATCAGGGCTGGCGTCGTGCACGTCAATGCCTATGGCGGCGCCGACATCACGGTGCCGCTCGGCGGCTTCAAGCAATCCGGCTTTGGACGCGACAAGTCGCTCCATGCCCTCGACGCCTATACCGACCTCAAGACCGCCTGGATCGCGCTATGACATCAACAACTACTGAGCGCGCAGGCGTTCTGAACCGCTTGCTCGATGCCGAGCAGGAACGCTTTCGGGCATTGCATCCGCGATCGGCGGCGGCTTGGCAGGATGGCAAGCAGCATTTCCTCTATGGCGGCCCGTCGCACTGGATGCGGCGCTGGGCCGGCGGCTTCCCGGTTTATGTCGACGAGGCCCACGGCGCGCATATCAGGGATATCGACGGCCGCGACTATATCGATTTCTGCCTCGGCGATACCGGCGGCATGTGCGGGCACGCGCCGGAGGCGGTGACGGAAGCCGCGCTGCATCAGCTCAAGCGTGGCGCGACCATGATGCTGCCGACGGAGGACAGTATCTGGGTCGGCGCCGAGCTGTCGCGCCGCTTCGGTCCGAAATACTGGACCCTGACGACGTCTGCGACCGATGCCAACCGCGCCGCGATCCGCATCTCGCGCATGATCACCGGCCGGCGAAAGGTGCTGGTGTTCTCCGGCTGCTATCATGGCGGCGTCGAGGAGGCGCATGTCGAGATCCGCGACGGCCGCGTCGGCTTGCGCAACATGATCCATCCCAACGGCATCGATCATGATGCCGTGAGCCGGGTGGTCGAATTCAACGATGTCGCGGCACTCGAGGCGGCGCTGGCGCAGGGCGATGTCGCCTGCGTGCTGACCGAGCCGCTGATGACGAATTTCGGCATGATCCCGGTCGATCCCGGTTTTCACCAGGCGTTGCGCGACCTGACCCGCCGCGCCGGCACCGTGCTCATCATCGACGAGACGCATACGCTGTCCTGCGGACCGGGCGGCTACACGGAGAGCCACGGGCTCGAGCCCGACATCTTCGTCGCCGGCAAGGCGATCGCGGGCGGCATCCCCGCCGGTGTGTTCGGTCTGAGCCACGAGATCGCCGAGCGGCTCTGGAAGCTCGTGCCCCACGTCAATCCGCGCGAGCGGCAGTCCGCGCATCTTGGTTTCGGCGGCACGCTTGCCGGCAACGCGCTGACGGTCGCCACCATGCGCGCGGTGCTGGAGAAGGTCCTGACCTCAGCGAATTATGAGCGGATGATCGGAACCGCGACCTCGCTCGCGCGGGAAGCGCGCCGGCTGATCGAGGCTGCAGGACTACCCTGGCACGTCACCCAGATCGGCGCGCGCGCCGAGATCATGTTCATGCCACACCCGCCGCGCAGCGGCGCCGACGTCATTGCGGGCCGGCAACCCGATCTCGAGACCTTGCTGCATGCGTTCTACATGAACGAGGGCATTCTGGTGACGCCGTTCCACACCATGCTGCTGATGTGTCCGGCGACGTCGGGGCGGGACGTCGACAGGCACACGGCGGTGTTCGCGCAGTTCATCGATTTGCTGCGCGGCGCGGGAGCAATCTGATGCAGGCGATTCCGTTCAATCTCGACGGCCGGGTCGCCATCGTCACGGGCGGGGGCAGGGGGATCGGTGCCGCCATCGTGACACGGCTCGCGCAGGCCGGCGCGACCGTGGTGATCGCCAACCGGACGCTCGATGTGGCGGAGGCGCTGGCGCGCGAGCTGGCGGCCGACGGACGGGTCGCGCATTGCGTGCCGTTCGACAAGTTGGACCGTAGCAGCTTGCGGGCGATGGTTGACGATGTCGCCGCTCGATACGGCCGGCTCGATATCGTCGTGCACAACGCCGGCGGTTGTCCGTGGGCCTCGCTTGACGAGCTCGATGAAGCAAAGCTCGACGAGACGCTGGCGCTCAATCTCAACGCCAGCATCTGGCTCGCGCAGGCCGCAGTTCCGCGTATGCGCGCCGTCGGCTTCGGACGCATTCTGGTGACATCCTCGGTCTCGGCGCGCGTCGCGATGGGCGGCGGCGCGCACTACTCGGCGGCGAAGGCCGGCGTCAACGCATTCATCCGCGGCGCTGCATTCGAGCTCGCGCGCGACGGCATCACGGTCAACGGCGTCGAAGCCGGCTTCATCGAGAAGCCCGGCCGCGGCACCATGAGCGCGCCGGAGAACAAGACGAAGCTCGAGCGCTTCATTCCGATGGGGCACATGGGGAGTGCCGACGACATCGCCTGCGCGATGCTCTTTCTCGCTTCCACCGAGGCCAAATATGTCACCGGGCAGACTATCGTCGTCGACGGCGGTTCGACGCTGCCGGAGACCGGATTTGCCGTCGAACGACAGTGGGGACTCTAGATGAGCATGATCTTTTCGGAGAACCGGTTTCCACTTTTCCGGATCATGCTCTGATGCCGCGGCTGGACGGAAAGACCGCGCTGGTGACGGGTGCAGCCACGGGGATTGGCCGGGCCACGGCTGTGCTGCTGGCGTTGAGCGGCGCGCGCGTCGTGCTGTTCGGGCTCGGTGACGCCGAGTTGCAAGCAGTCGCCGCGGAGTGTGGAGGGCAGCCGGTCCATGGTGACGTCACCCGGCCGGACGACATTGCCAACGCCGTCGCCGCCTGCGGCGCGTGGCTCGATATCGTCGTCAACGCCGCCGGCCTGATCGTGCCGGATCAGCCCGCAAGCGTCTCCGACGAGGTCTGGGCCAGGACGCTCGACGTCAACCTCACGGGTACCATGCGGGTCTGCCGGGCATCCCTGCCGCTGCTCCGGCAGCGCGGCGGCGCGATCGTGAACATCGCCTCGGTTGCGGCGTTCAATGCCAGCCCGGACAGCGCAAGCTACGCCGCCAGCAAGGCGGCCGTCGTCGCCTATACGCGTTCATTGGCCTACGCCCACGGCGCCGACGGCATTCGCGCCAATGCCGTGGCGCCCGGTTGGGTGCGGACGCCGATGAGCGCTTATGAAATGCAATTGCTCGCGGACCAGAATGGCACCACCGCCGAGACCGAGTTTCGCGGCGTCGAACGGCGGATCGCACTGGGACGGATGGCCGAGCCCGCCGAGATCGCGGCGTGCTGCCTGTTCCTGGCCTCCGACGAGGCGTCCTTTGTGACGGGAGCGGTGCTGGTCGCCGATGGCGGCGGCCGCTCGCCGACGCAGAATCGTGCCGTGTAGACGGCCGGTTGGCGTCGCGTCGCGGGCGGCCGGCACCTTGATAAGGACCGGCGGATTTGGCACTCTCGCGTCGTCACGTCATTCGATCGAGGGGCGTTATGAACAAGTCATTTTCTGCGATCATTGCCGCGGCCGCTTCAATCGTCGTTCTGTCATCGACGGCGGCGCGATGCGGCGACTATCCGTTTGGTGATCCGCCGTACCGGCTGGACTACGTGCAGGAGCCTCAGATCGAATCTGGCTGCTGGAAATGGAATTGGCAGCAGTATCAGTGGCAGGACCACTGCCCGGTCTACGTCTATCCGAAGGCGTACATGTTTTCACGATCGTCGCGCGTCGTGCTCCGCACCAAGGGGTGAGGAGCGGCCGGCTTCGTGTCGCGCCGATCGGTGCGACGCGACGCGCAGAGTAACGCGTGATCGAGCCGGCCGAATCGCTATCGCGCCTCGTTTGAGCATGATCTCCGCGCGGGCGCGGAGCGCTGACAGTGGGAAACCGCTTCGCGCTTTTCCGGATCAGGCCTTGATCAGTGTGCGATGCTGCAGGCCACCTGGTGGTGCTTGCCGAAGTTGAGCAGCGCGTTTTCCCGGAAGCCATCCAGCCAGACACCACGGCCGGCATAACGATAGCCGACGCCCATCGGCACCAGCCGCACATGCACCCCGCCATGGCCGGTCAGCAGTGAGGCCGTGACCACTTCGCCCTCCACTGACACGGCGCGCGGGCACAGCGGATATTGATGACCGTTCTCGCAGGTGAACACGATCTCGGTGCAGGTGCCGACCGGCGCTTTCGTGACGAGGCCGAGGTCCGCGGCCGCCGCCGGCCGGGAAGCGCCTGATAGCGTTGCGCCCAAGGCCAACATGCCCGCGACCATGTAGCAAATCCGAATACGCATCAGTGCCCCCTCGTCCGGCGATAGGCTAAGTAATTGAGCAAAAAATATCTCGCGCTAAATGAGCAAAAAAAACCTCCAAGGTCAAACCGCTCCGCCCAGTGCAGCGCGGCGGGCTAAGCCAATCACCTTGGGGATTGAGCGTTAGGTGTTGCAGCTTTGGTTCAGTGGAACGGAATTAAGTCGAAGACTGTCCGGCTGCGACAACGTGCCTTTACTGGCCACAATTGGCCTGCGAGTGGTGAGGGACATCTGAGTCGTTTCGCAGCGACTGCTTCCAAGCGCCTGACCGGATCGCATCGCGAACGGGTTTCGGGGCGAACATCGGGGGTGGGAATGAACTTTCGTGGTGCCATTGCAGGTTCGCTACTGACCTTGATGATCGTCTCCGCGTCGTCGCTGACGACGCATGCACAGGCACCATCTCCTCAATCGGCGAACGGCCGGTACGCGGCGGCTCAGCCCGCTCAGGGCACTCAATCCTTCTCTGGTCCCAGCTTTCGCAAGGGCCTCTGGCGCTTCATCCGAACGCTCGACGTCGTCAGGACTGCGAACAAGAATTTCAAGTATCGGGTGGTCAACGCAGAAACGACCCGCTGCGTCGACCCAACCTATGCCATGAAGGCGACCTTCTCGCCGGATCCGATCGGAAACTGCGTCTCGGACAAGCCTGAAAAGGTGGGCAATCAATACACCTTCGGGCATCGGTGCGATTACATGGGCGCGGTCAGCACCGTCATCACCGTGCGCAGCGACGAGGCCTATACCGAGCTCAACGAGGTCAGCACCGGAGAGAATCCCAGGACCGATACGGTCGTCGCGACCAGGATCGGCGACTGCGACGACGGAGGTGCAGCCAACTCCGAAAAGTCCGCTCCGGCGCGTTTGCAGCACTAGGTTGGCGATCAGTCAGACAGGCTAGCAGGCAAGCTTGCCAGCATCAGCTCGTGGGCGCTGAGGCACGGGCCCGATTTGCGACGGGCCCGGACCGGTCCCTTTCGTCGGGGCGTGGATCCGAGAGCGGAGAAACCTCAACCAAAAAGGATCAGTATTTACTCGACCTTAACGCGAAGTGTTCTGGAATGAAGTGAGGTTGCGCGTGCTTCAAGTCGAAGTCACGCGATGCGCATCACGCGGCCGATAAGGATTCAACAAATGACTTCGCGTGAGGGCTTCGGGCAGTCGAAGGTCTTCGCATGCAAGCTTGGCGCCGTGATCGCGCTTTCCGTGTCCTTCTCCCATGGCGCGGTGGCCGATGACGGCTTCAACGGACCGACTTTCCGGAAAGGCATGTGGCGCTTCGTGCGGACGATGGAGCTCGTGTCGCCCTCGAACGTGCGGCAAAAGCTGCTCGAGCGCGAAATGATACGCTGTGTCGACCCGACCCAGGCGATGAAGGCGACGTTCTCATCGCCGTCGATCGGAAATTGCCATTCTTCAAGGCCTGAGAAGATCAGCAACAGGTATGTCTTCTCCAACCGGTGCGACTACATGGGGCCGGTGAGCACCGTCATCACGGTGCTGAGCGACGAGGCCTATACCGAAGTCAACGAAGTCCACGGCCAGGCGCCGAGGACGGACCGGGTGGTCGCCCGTCGGATCAGCGACTGCCACGAGGACAGGGCTGCGCTTGTCCAGCAGCCAGCCGCCGCGCCGAGCGAGGTCTCGCGCGAACTGGAGCAGGAGACGGCAGAAGGCGAGCCGCTCTAAAGCGGAGTTCAGGCCCGGAGCGGCTGGGCTCCGATGCGCGCGCCGGAGGCTAGGCAAGATCGGCGGTCGCGTCAGATCTTCTGCCGGCCGCCAGGCCCGCTCACGTTGACCGTGATCTTGTGAATTTCGGTGCGGCCGCCGTGGTACTTGACCTCGATGGTCAGGGAGTCGTCGCCGAGAAATTCGGGCGGCGCCTTGTGGAAGGCGACATAGGCGGGCACCTCGAGCGCCAGGCAGGCCTTGTAATTGGTCGTCTTGGCGTTCGCTGTCTTCACCACCACCTTTCCCGCGGCCGGTGACGTGACCAGACGGATAGTCGGCAGCGGCCCCGACGTGCAATCAGGTAACACGTTGAGGTAGATGCCGATTTGAGTGTCCCGGTTGGCCACGGCGCGAACCTGGCGTTCGACCGTGGTTTGCTGCGGGACTGGCGTTGGGGCTTGTGCGGATGCCGCACCGATCGAGCTCCAAAGCAAAACCGCGGCGCATCCCTGACGAATCACCCGCATCGACCACTCCAAATCACCGGCCAGCATGGGCCGTGCCCGGCGGCCCGTATCGACTTTCGACCGAACCGAATCGGCCAAGCCGTTGTTCTCGCAGCTGCGACCTGTTCGATCTTTACCACACTCGCAGGGAAAGCATTGATTAACCAAATACATTTCTTGACCGGGGGGAGGGTTAACAATAGCCTAAAACTAAATTTTTCTACAATTTTTCCTCTAATCGCATTTTGCGGAGTCGATAATGCAGGGTTCGTTTCAGGTCGCGCAGGCTACCGGCACCGGCAATTCCACTAATTCGGCTCCCCTACGAATTTACAAGCTGACCAAGCCGCTGACCGATCAGGCGGTGGTCGTCAATCTTGGATACGACCAGAAGGCGAAAGTCGACTTCTCGTCGATCGCCAATGAAAAGATCACGCTGGTTCATATCGGCGAAAAGCTGATCATCCTGTTCGACAACCAGTCGACCGTCACGGTTGAGCCGTTCTTCGACTCCCGCGCGGATGGACAGAACAACGTCACGATTGAGATGGCGCCTGGTCGCGACGTCTCGGTGCAGGAATTCGCAAGCCTGTTTCCGATCAGCACGGACTCCTCCGTGTTGCCGGCGGCCGACAATGGCGGCAACTCGAACGGCAACGCGCAGGCGAGCGGTGCGAACTTCCGTCCGTTTGCGGTGGATGATCTCGGTCCCGTTCCCACCAACGTTCTGGCTGGGCCGGAAACGCTGCCGAATCCCAACGACACTGGGCCGACCGGTACCACGCTTCCCCAGACGTCTACTCCTGCTGCCCCCACCATTTCCCTGGGCGCCGCGCCGGATCTGGCGGTGGACGAGAGCTTCCTGACCGTTGCGACCAACGGGATCGCTGGCTCCGGGCTCGGACCCGCAGGATCGACCGTGGCGACGGGGCTGATCCCGTTCTCGATCACCGTGCCCGGTGGCGAGAAGTCGCTGACCTTCGCGCTGTCGATCAGCGCGCAAGGCATCGATTCCGGTCTGATCGATTCGCAGACCGGCAACCACGTGTTCCTGTTCCTGGAGAACGGACAGGTTGTCGGCAGGGGAGGAGGTCAGAACGGCCTCGCCAACTTCACGATCTCCGTGGACGCGACCGGCCACATCACGCTCACCGATCTTCGCTCGATGCACGAGGGCACCGGCGAGGTGGGAGGTGACATCAACGAAGGCGTACATCTGCCGTCCGGGATGGTCACGCTGACGGCGACGGTGACGGATAACAACAACCAGACCGGTACCGCGACCGCCGATGTCGGTCCGCATCTGACGTTCCTGGACGATGGTCCGGCGATCTCGCTGAGCGGGACGACGAGCTCGCTGAACACGTTCGAAGCGTATCTGTCGGCCGCGACCAACGCGGGCATCAACGGCTCGACGCCCGATGCGTCGCCGACGCAGGGTCATACGCTGGACAAGGAGAACTTCGCCGGCGCGTTCACGATCGTGACCGGCGCCGACGGTGCGACCACGGCGTATGCGCTGAGCATTGCCGGTAACGGCACGGTGACCAATCTCATCGACAGCGCCTCCGGTCTCGGCGTCGTGCTCGACCAGAGCGGCAACACGATCTCCGGCTATGTGGCCGGCCACGAGGGCCAGGCCGCCTGGCTTGTCTTTACACTGACGATCAACCCGGCGACCGGCGACGTGACGCTGACGCAAGACCGTGCGGTGCACGAGAACACCGCGTCGAGCCCGGATACCCATGAGGGCATCAGCCTGACCGGCGGCCTGGTGACGCTGACGGCGACCGTGACCGACAATGACGGCGACAGCGTAAGCCAGAAGCTCGATCTCAGCTCGCATGTCACCTTCCACGATGACGGCCCGTCGATCTCGCTGAATGAGACGGTCGTCTCGCTGAACACCTACGAGGCGTACCTGTCGGCCGCGACCAACGCCGGCATCAACGGCTCGACGCCGGACCTGGTGCCGACCCAGGGTCATGCCCTCGACAAGGAGAGCTTTGCCGGTGCGTTCACGGTGAAGACCGGCGCGGACGGCGGCACCACGGCCTATGCGCTGAGCATTGCCGCCAACGGCACGGTGACCAATCTCATCGACAGCGCCTCCGGTCTCGGCGTCGTGCTCG
>NZ_CANSMR010000042.1 GCF_947648125.1 uncultured Bradyrhizobium sp.
GAGGGCTACGAGATGCCCGGCGAGTCGCAGGGTGCCGACGTGATCCAGCTGAATCCGTTCGCGAAGAAAGCTATTTGACAATTCGCAAAGATCACGTTTAGAATCGTGACACATCAACCCACCAAGGAATCGAGATGCTCTCTTACCTGAACGACCCCGCCGTGAAGGCAAAATACACCGCGCGCTTCGCGGATCACCGCGCCGCGGATGAAGTGATCCAGGGCACTGGCTTCGACAATGGCCGCGGCTGCTTCGTGGGCTGTACGCTGGACGACTACAACCACTCGCGATTCCCGGTGGAATTGGGTTGGCCCGAATGGCTCGCGCATCTGGCTGATGCAATCTTCGAAGGCGTCCCCAAGACCGAAGCTGCGCAGTTCGGCACCGATCTGCTCGAAGCTGTGCCGATTGGTGTAGACCTGGAACCACTTCGCCATCGTTTTGCGCTCACGGTACAGCAGCGAAACCTCGCACGACTTGCAGGTAACGATGAACCCTATGCGGTCGAGTGTCGTGCTGCAATTGAAGGGGTCATTGCGTATCTTCAGGCCGAAGATAAAGCGGAATCGGCGGCGGAGTCGGCGGCGCGGTCGGCGTGGTCGGCGGCGTGGTCGGCGGAGTCGGCGGCGCGGTCGGCGCGGTCGGCGGCGCGGTCGGCGGCGTGGTCGGCGGAGTCGGCGGTGTCGGCGGCGGAGTCGGCGGAGTCGGCGGTGTCGGCGGCGGCGCGGTCGGCGGCGTGGTCGGCGGAGTCGGCGGTGTCGGAACACCAAACCCAACGCGACGACCTGCTCGCCATGTTGCGCGAACTGGGAAATGTATGACCATGACCACACAAACCCACTTCACCGTCGAGCAGGCGAGCCGCTGGCTCACCTGCGCGCAACCGGTCCCGCTGCCACTGCTGCAGCGCCTGGGCAAGGACTGCTCCATGGTCTGCCGCATCCGCGGTGCCACGTTCGTCGACGTGCCCGTGCAGGGCAAGAACTGGCCCACCGAGCGCGGTTACCCGGCCGCGATCCTGCAGGAAGTCTTCCTGGCCAATCCGGACACGCGGCCCTTCGTGCCGGGCGTGGCCACCACCTCGCAGCAGGTAGCTGCTTCGTCGTTGCAGCCGGCCGCACCTGCGCCCGCGCCGAAGCCTGCGCCTGTGGTATATCCGCCGCCCCTCGCCGCCATCGTGTTCGCGCTGGAGACCACTGAAGGGCTGGAGTTCCTGCGAGCGTGGATGTGCGGCGACTGGGACGTCATCCGTCGCGAGTGGCCCGATGCGCCGAGCAGCGTGTTCGTGTCGGCAGGTGCTGCATGAGCGCGCCGCTGCAAGCCGGCGACCCGGCCGAAGTCGTGGGCGGCCTGGGCCGCGGCAAGTCGCCGAACATCGGCCAGCGCGTCAAGGTGGTGTCGTTCCAGGGCGAGCACAGCCAGCACGGCCGCATCTGGCGCTGCACCGGCGACAACGTGCAACAGCTGACCGACGCCGGCGGCTACGCGGTCACGGGCTGGGCTGACTTCGCGCAGTCCTGGCTGCGCAAGATCAAGCCGGATGCACCGCCACCGAAGGCCGTCGAGCGCGATCGTGAGGTGACGACGTGAGCGCGGACGCCTTGCAATCGCTGGCGGTTCGGGCGCGTGCACTGAGTGACGCACTGTGGGCCGTGGACTCGCGCGCGGACGCCGTCGATTGGATGGCGACTGCCGATGCATTATTGGGCGAGATGGCTCGCGCGCTCCAGATCGCAGCGGAAACTACAAAGCCATGATCGCGCCAGGACAGGCCCAGCAGGGCCACCGCTACCGCTGGTGCAACCTCTACGACGTGCTCGCACTGGAAGCTGGACGCGGATGGGTGCGTGTCGCACTGCTCACGCCCGGCCCGCCCTGGCTCGGCCCGCAGCACATAGCCGACGCGGCGGACCTGACGCCGCTGCCGATGCGCTATTTCCACGGCGAGGTGCCGCAGTGAGCGTCAAACCCGCCTACTACAACGAGATCGACGAGTTCGTTGCCCAGTGGCTGCGCAACCTCATCGCCGCCGGCCACATCGCACCAGGCGACGTCGACACCCGCTCCATCGAAGACGTGAAACCCGATGACCTACGACCTTACACACAGTGCCATTTCTTCACCGGCATTGGTGGCTGGCCCCTCGCTTTGCGACGAGCAGGATGGGCTGACGACCGGCACATCTGGACCGCCTCATGCCCTTGCCAGCCTTTCAGCCAGACAGGTGAAGGCGCTGGGTTTGCTGATGAGCGGCATTTGTGGCCCCACCTCTACCACCTCATCGACCAGCGCCGTCCTGGAATCGTCACTGGTGAGCAGGTTGCAAGCAAGGACGCAGAGCGCTGGCTCGACCTTGTACACACTGACCTGGAAGCCCTGGGTTATGCCTTCGGGGCGGTCGCGTTTCCGTCTGCGGGCATCGGTGCGCCGCACATCCGGGACCGCACGTACTGGATGGGTCACGCCGACGACACGGGACCACAAGGACACACCGGGCATGACGGCGCAGCGGGACGGGAAGGCACGAGTGGATCAACTCCCGCGGCAGGCCTATCTGGCGACCGCACAGAGGTCAACGGCTTCTGGCGTGATGCTGACTGGCTCTGTCACACTGACAACATCTGGCGGCCAGTTGAACCCGGCACATTCCCGCTGGCTCATGGGATTTCCTCCCGAGTGGGACGCCTGCGCGCCTACGGCAATGCCGTAAACGTCGAAGCGGCACGCGTCTGGATCGAAACCGTGATGGACTGCATTCCGGCCTGACGCGCGCTTGCAGCGGCACAAAGGCGCGCTTATAATAAGCGCTCCATTTTCTTAAGTTCACACTAACATGCCAAAACTCGTCCCTCGCTGGTATCAGGCCGAGGCGCGCGACGCCGTGCTGTCCGCGCTGATGGCTGCGCAGAACACAAACCCGCTGGCTGCCATCGTCACGGGTGGTGGCAAGGCGCTGCTCGCAGCGATGTTGATGGAGTCGCTGTGTCAGCTCCAGCCCGGCGCGCGCGTCATGTGCTTGGCCCCGTCGATGGAGCTCGTGAAGCAGAACGTCGAGGAAGCGATCGGCTACCTGCCGGCAGCGCTGGCTGCACGCGTGGGCGTCTACTGTGCGGGGCTCGGCATGAAGGAACGCCTGTCGCAGCTCACGATCGGCACGCCGCAGTCGGTGGCTCGGCAGGTGAAGCGCTTCGGGCGGCAGGACTACGTCGTCATCGACGAGGCGCACACCGCGAACATCGACCTCAAGACTTGGAAGTCAATCGTCAACAGCCTGCGCGAGAACAACCCGCACGTGCGCTTCATCGGCATGACCGCGACGCCCTTCCAGATGAAAGGGCTGCGTGTCGTGCCGTTGACCGAGTGCGGCCTGTTCGATACGAAGGTCTACGACCTGACCGCGGGCCGCAACTTCAACCGCCTGGTGCGCGAAGCGTTCATCTCGCCGGTGGTAGCCCCCGCCATCCGCTTCCCGCAGATCGACACCGACAACGTAAAGACCAAAGGCGGCGACTTCGACGAAGCCGCCCTGGCCCTGGAAGCCATGAAGGTCACGCGTGAGTGCGTGCGCGTCGCGCTGGACAATGCGCGCGACCGCAAGCACTTCATGTGGTTCGCGGTGAACATCGAGCACGCGCACATGATCGAGAGCGCCCTGCGCGAGGCTGGCGAGTCGGTCGTGACCATCCACGGCGAACTCGAGAAGTCGGAGCGCGTCACCGGCGTGGCTGAATACCTGAAGAAGATGCACCGGCACGTGGTGTCGGTAGCTATGCTGACGACCGGCTTCAACGCAAAGTTCGTCGACTGCATCGTCGGGCTGCGCCCCACGCGCTCGCTTGTGCTGTGGCACCAGATCGTCGGGCGCGGCCTGCGCCCTTACCCGGGCAAAGACAACATCTTGGTGCTGGACGCCGGCGGCAACTTCGCGCGGCACGGCGCCATCAACGCCGAAATCGGTTCAGGCGACTCGCGCGCCGGACTGTGGGACTGCACCGATGCCGTCGTGCGCTCGCCGTTCAAGAAGGGCAGCAAGGACGGCACGCCCGTGCCCGACCGCGAGCGCAGCGCCATTCGGTTCCCTGTCCACAGCGCCGCGCAGCCCGAATACGACCTGCGCATTGCGCTGGGCCTGATGGCACCCGACGCGGAACCCTGCGGCTTTCTGAACGATGCCGAGCACCTCACGTGCCGCCAGTGCGGGCGGCCGCGCCAGGGCTTCCTGACCGTGCGCACGCACCGTGAGGCCGGCGAGCGCGGCATCGGCGACGATGACAGCTACGAGATCCACGACGAGGCCAATGTGGTGCTGGCCGACGAAGTGTGCCGCGAGACACGCACGCTGCCCGTGCACGACATGCAGATCGAGCCCGAGGGCAATGGCATCCTGAACTTCAAGTTCGTCACCGACTTCGGCGCGCACCCGTTGCGACTGGACTTCGACCGGGCCAGCGCCGACCCGAAGTTCTATGCCATGGCGCGCAAGATGTACGAGCGCTCGACCGGCCGCAAGGCGCCCGGCGAGGGCTACCGCGTGCTGCTGTCGCGCGAGCTTATTCCGAAGCCCGTCGATATCACACTCACGAAGTGGGACGATGGTCAGGTGTTCCTGACCGAAGTGCGCTGGGTGCGCGAGGGCAAGATGGAAGCATTCCGCTATGACCCCGAGTACTCCTGAGACCAAAGCCGAGCGCGCTGCGAAGTGTCGTGCCAAGGTGCGTCACGTGTCGGCGGCCGCGGCCAAGGCGGCAGGACTGCGCCGCGTGCAGCTTGGTCACGCCGACGCGCTGTGGGTCTATCACTGCAACGTGTGCTTCGGGTGGCACCTGACGAAGCGTAACCGCGGCTTCGAATTCGCTGTGCACGATCCGAATCCCTTTGCTACAATCGTGAAATAAACTCTTAAGCTCGCAATGACTGAAAACATACTCGGATTGGACTTCGAAACCACCTCGAAAACCGACCTGCCCGCCGAAGGGCTCGGCAAATATCTCGTCGACCCGACGACGCGTGCTTACTGTTTCACTTGGCGGTTTCCCGACATGTCGACCGCAGACCTTTGGATCGAGGGCCAGCCTGTGCCGGCGCGCGTCGTTGCGCACATCCGCGCCGGGGGTCTAGTCATGGCGCACAACGCACCGTTTGACTACCACATTTGGAATGAGATTTTGTGCCGCGACAACCCGCAGTTGCCCGAGATCAAGCCCTCGCAGGTGCGCTGCAGCGCCGCGCGCGCCCGCTACAACGGCCTGCCGGGCTCGCTGGCCGGCGCGTGCGCCGCGCTGGGCCTGCCGGTACAGAAAGACACGGCCGGCGGCGACGTGATGAAGCAGATCGCGGCGCACCCCGAGTGGACCATCGACGACCATCCTGAAGAATTCGCCCGGGTCTTCAAGTACGCGATCATCGACACCGACGCGATGATCGGCCTGTGGGACGCAACAGTCCCGTTGCCGGCGCGCGAACAGGCCTTCTTCGAGCTCGACATGGAGATCAACGCGCGCGGCTTCGGCGTGGACATCGAGGGCGCCGAGGCCGTCGAAGAACTGAAGCAGCTGGCCGAGGTGCAGATCGACTACCAGGTCGCGGTGCTCACCGGTGGCGGCGTGTTGGCCGCAACCGAAATTGCCAAGATCAAGGAATTCGCGCACAACATCGGCACCGAGGTGGATGACGCGAGCAAGGAGGCGCTGAAGAAGCTCATCGCGCGCGACGACCTGCCGTCCGACCTGCGCGACCTGCTGGCCCTGCGCCTGGACGCCTCACGCGCTCCGAAGAAGTCGGCAGCCATCCTGCGCGCGCACGTGAACCGCCGCCTGCAGCACTCGACCGTCTGGCACGGCGCGCTGTCGGGCCGCTCCACCGCACGCGGTGCCGGCGGCGCGCAGACACTCAACGTCGCGCGGCCGCGCCCAGGCAAGACCGCAGAGCAGTGCGAAGCCTTCCTAGACGCAGCCAAGCGCCGGGACATCGAGTTCCTGACGCGACCCGGGCACGGGCCCATCCTGGCCGCCCTGGCCGATGCGCAGCGTCCACTGTTCTGCGCGACGCTGCCCGGGCACACGCTGGTCGGCGCCGACCTCACAGGCATCGAAACGCGCATGGTGCCGTGGTTGGCCAACGACGAGGCCATGTTGGCCGAAATCGAGTCCGGTGTGGACGGCTACAAGGTCGAGGCGGCGAACATCTTCGGGGTACCTTACGAGGCCGTCGACAAGGACCAGCGGCAGGTCGGCAAGGTCGTGCGCCTGTCCCTGGGCTTCGGCGGCGGCGTGGGGGCCTTTACGTCCATGGCCGCGAACTACGGCGTCTACGTGGAGCCCGTCGAATCTGAACGCATCGTGTGGAAGTTCCGCGAGGCGCACGCGGCGTTCGAACGCTGGTGGGCCATGCTGGAGTACGCAGTGCTGATCGCGCTGGATACGCCCGGACGCGCTGTCGATGTACCTATCGGTCGCGGTGAGTGCACGAAGGCGACGTTCATGCGCGATGACCGCGCGCTGCGCATGGCGCTGCCCTCGGGGCGCTCTATCAGCTACCACAATGCACGCCTGCACCTGGAACCGGGTGCCAGCGTGCCGCAGGCGGTCTACGACAAGCCCGAAGGCTACGTCGAGACGCTGGACCGCAAGATCCTGTCCAACAACCAGACGCAGGGCCTGGCTCGCGATCTGTTCTGGGAGGCGATGGTGGACGTGGGCCGCGTCGAGAACATCGTGCACCACGTCTATGACGAATTGCTGCTCGAGCTGCCCGTCGAGCGCGCTGCGCTGCGTCTGGAGCAACTGCTGGGCCGCCTGCGCATGAACCCCGCATGGTGCCCGGGCCTGCCGCTGGACGCCGCCGGCTACGTCAATCCGCGCTGGCGCAAAGATTGACGATCAACCACAGGAGAATATTTTGAGCACTGTTCTTTACTACCTTGCATGCACGGCGCTCGGCGCGTGCGCCTATGCAGCTTTCTGGCCCATCGTGGCGTGGTTCGTGGCCACCCCGCGAATCTTTCGCGCACTGCAGGCGCGCGCGTTCAAGACGCCCTACTGGCATCTGGAGGGGTACATGGAGCGTTGGTGGCTGTTCAATCCGATCAAGACGAGCTATGTGCAGGACAACCCTGCGCTTAACACCGTACGGGTCGTAAAGTCAGCCAAGTATCCCTGGTGCCCGGTGTCGATACGCATGCATCACATCTTGCGCGCCGATCTTGCGCGCGACCCGCATAACCACCCGGGCTCATTCAGGACGATCATCGGCCAAGGTTGGTATTTCGAAAGCCGCGAGCGCGGCCCGCGCAAACTACGCGCACGAGGCGACACGAGTGTGCTTCGCCACGGCGAATTTCACCACGTCGACCAAGTGTCACCTGGAGGTGTGTGGACCATCTTCATCATGTGGAACTGGCAAACGACCTGGGGATTCAAGCTGGCTGACGGAACCGTCGTCGATCATCGCGAGTACAAGGACGGCGGTGCATCGTGATACGTCGCTCGTGCACGACAAACCATTGACACCCGATTGACAAATAGGCATACTGGCCGAACGTTAACGCTGACACGGAACAAACCATGACCGAACCTCTCGACTTTACGACCTGCCAGCTGGAGCAGCTGAGCGTGAAGGACCTCACCGACGCGCTCGGCATTGCCGAGTCGGCTGCGCTGCTCAATACCAGCGCCCGGGCTATCTACACGGTGCGCAACACGAGCGCGCTGTCCGCCGACCGCATGCTGCAGCTCATCGCTGCGGTGCGTGCCGACGAAGAAAATTGCCGTCGCCGGCTCGTCGTGACGCGCCGCCTGCAGGCCGAGCGCGAGCGTCGCGCCGAAGCCGCCTGATTCCCTCTCACCACTCTGAAACTCAACACCATGAAACTCGAATTCAACGATCTGTCCGAGCTCGACGCCTTTCTGCACTGGGCCGAAAACTACCGCAGCCAGCCGGTCCAAATAGTGCACGTCGCTGGCGGCTCGGGCGGCACGTTTTCGCACGTTTTTGGCGGCTCGGGCGGCGGTGTTGGCGGTGCCGGGCAACCGACCGGCGATGCCGCGCGGATCGTCGTGCACGGCTACGACACGCCGCCCCAAGGCACCAGCACTTTCACGCAAGGCGATGGCAGTCCCGCGGACCTCGAAGCGCGAGACCTGAAGATCGGCCCGTATGCAGGCACCGACGACAAGGAAGCACCTGCACAGCCAGCGGCCGAGCCTGCGAAGCGCAAGCGCCGCACCAAGGCCGAGATCGAAGCTGACGAGAAGGCCGAGACTGCGCGCATTGCTGCTACGAAGGCTGCCTACGAAGCGGCCGAAGCTTGCCGGGCCGAAAACTTCGAGGAAGCCGGTGCAGCCATGAAACAGGCAGCACAGCCGGCCGCCGAGGCCGCCAAGCAGCCCGAAGGTACCAACCCCTTCGAGATGGTCGACAACGCTCTCAGCACGCCGCCCGCTGATGCGCAGGGTGACGGTGCCGGCGAGTCGGAAGTCATCACGCCGTTCCAGCACCTGACACGCGCACGCGAATTCATCGCGAAGCACGGCATGCCGAAGTACAACGAGACGTTTGCCAAGGCCGGGCTCGACGCGAACGTGATGGCCTACTCGGCTTACCAGCGCGCGGTCCACGTGGCTGCCCTGGACGAGATGGACAAGGCTTGAGGCTCGCGCCATGTGGCTCATCGCGATCATGATCCTGCTGATGCTGCCCATGACGGCGGCAGCCATCGTGTACTTGGTCACGGCGGCGTGGCGCATGCTCGACGCGCTGCTGCAGGGCACGATCGGCGCGGTGCGCTTCACGTGGCGCGCCAGCGTCTGGACCGCGCGCATGACGGTGCGCGCGACGCATCTGGCCCAGCGCGGTGCGCACCGGCTGCGGCATTGGCACTACGCCGGTACGACCTGGGCTGGGCAGTACCTGGAGAGCTCGTGGCGTGCGTGGGCCAACATGGCACGCCGGCGCTACGTCGCGGGGCAGCTGCGGCGGTTGCGCCGCCAGCGTCACCACTGAAGGCGTCGCAGCCCCGCCACCCGGGCTGCATCATCCAACCGAGTCCGTTATGAACTTCAACGAAAACACCGCGAAATCTCGCGAAGTCCCCGCCAGCGACAGCTCGCCTGTAGACATCGAATTGCACGCGCTCCACTGCGAGATGGTGCGTTTTGAAGCCCTGTTGGCCAACGTCGACGATCAGCTCGCCCCTGTGAAGAATGGGGTGCGTCTGCCCGCAGCGGGTCCGGAAGCACCCCGCGCACCCGACGATGCCCTGAGCCCTCTAGGTGACGCGTTGCGCACGTTCACGCGCCGCATCGAGAGTGCGCGGCTGCGACTGACCAACTTGCAGATGTCACTCGAAGTCTGACTGCGGCCCGCCAATGAGAAAGGCCCGCTTCGGCGGGCCTTTTTGCATGGAGCGCAGATGCGCTTACAGGTTCGACATTTCCTGGCGCGCGAACACGAAGGCCACGACACCGGGCTGCAGGATCTTCTGGCCGGCAGGCGCCTTGTAGCTGCGCATGAAGCCCTTCTTCAGGTCGTAGCGCCGGCCCAGCGCGGGCAGCGTGATCGTGAGATTGTTGGTCAGCTTGGTGCGGTTGGCTACCTCGTAGCCGTAGATCTGTTCGAACAGCTTGAGCGCCGGGCTGTCGGCTTGCAGCGTGAGCGTGAAGGGGATTTCGTTGTAGACGAAACCCGCCGACAGGTTGCCGTCGATGCCCATCGAGTACTCGCCGTTCTCGACGGCGTCGGTCTCGAAGATGTTGTCCGCGGCGTAGCCGGTGAGCACCTGCGCGGCGGGGAACAGCGCCTCGGTGGTGAGTGCCAGAACCGAGTTGGCCGTCGTGAGAGTTGCGGGCATGTTGCGTGCTCCTTAGATGACGGCGATGGAACGCACGGTGAGCTGTTGGATGGAGCCCCCGTCCGTGTACCAGAGGTACGCGAGCGGCGACGTGCGGTTCTGACGCGCCTGCGCGAAGTTCGCGGCGTTGTCGATGAGCAGGTACCAGCCCCGGGTCTGCAGCACGTCGGAGACCGTGCGGCCAGCCTGCGAATCGACCTGCGCCTGCTGGCTCTGCGACAGCGGCACAGCCGCGCGGATGATGCCGGAGGTGACTGCGGCGTCGATCACGTCCACGCCGGCCCGGTACAGCTTCGTGTAGCCGTCCTGGTTGTACGGCAGCGAGTTGTAGGCCAGCAGCGCCTCGAAGAAGGCACGTTGCAGCTCGCGGTTGAGGTAGATCTGGTCGAGGTACGTGTCGACCCACAGGAAGGCGCCCGACAGCGCGCCGTTGTAGGCGACGGTGTAGGTGTTTGCGGCGTTGGCGTAGGCGCCCAGGTAGGTGTAGTGGTTCGACAGCAGCGCGTTGGCCGTGGCCAGGTCGGAGACCGTCGCGCTCGGCGCGCCGTTGAATTGGCGGAAAGCCAGGTTCGTGCGGCCGTTCGGGATCTGGAAGTTGATCGAGGCGGCGTAGCCCATGAAGGCACCGACCAGCTCGTAGGTGCCGTATACCGGGACCGTGCCCTGGTAGGGCTGCGCGAAGACCGTGGCGCCGAACGACGCGGTATTGTTCGGCACGATGCTGGCCGCCTCGGTGTCCCAGGCCCAGTACAGGAACTGGTACGCCTGGCCGCTGTTCCACGCGGCGTAGGCGGTGCGTTCGTCGATTGGCGCAGCGTAGGTCGTGGAGAACGTGCCCCAGTTCATGTCCTGCGCGACGACACGGGCCATCGCGGTAGCGGGCGTGTCGGCGGCCACGCCGGCAGCGACCGTCGCGCCGGCGGCCGCCGACAGTCCGACACCGGTGGCCAGCGTGCCGGTGACCGCCGAGATGGTCGCCGTGGCCCCCGTGGCGGTGGTCGCGAACGTGAAGCGCTTGCGCTGCGCGTCGTAGCCGATGACGAAGTCGGGGGACGTGAAGCCGGCCAGCATGAGCGCCGCGGCATTCGCGAAGCTTGTGGCCGTCGCGAGGTTGATCGGCGCCGACGTCTTCTGCGTCGTGGTGGTCACGATGAGCGTGCCAGCCGGCAGCGCCTGCAGCTGCGCGAGCGTCATGTTGCCGAGCTGCGCGCCGAAGACCTGGGCGGGCGTGTCGACCGCGGCGTAGCGGGCGAACTTGAGCACGAAGGGCAGCTGCCCGGCATTCACGATGCCCGGGAAGTACTGGTTCGCCATCACGGTCTCGGGCGCGGCGGGTCCGAACCAGTTGGAGACGTCGGTCGGCGTGAAGAAGTTCAGGATCTGGCCGGGAGGGACAGACGTATCCTTGGTCACGACCAGGCCGGACAGCTTGGAGGCTTGCCCTCCGCCGGCGATAGTCCCGGGAAGCATCTGCACGACTTGACTGATGGGAATGGTGCTCATGTGCGAGACTCCAATGTGAGCGCCGACAAGGCGCGATTGACTGCCACTATCGGCTCACCGGATTCTATCAGCGCCTGCGCCTACGGCAAGTCGGGCCACATGTCCACCGGCGTTTCGACGTGCACCTCGACGGCGTCGAAGAAGTCCTGCGGCAGCGCGACGACCTGATTCACCTGGGCGTAGAGCTTGAGCATGAAGCGCTGCTCGTACTGGTTCTCGCTGTTCGCGATGTTCAGCTGCACGGGCTCGTCGGCGTACAGCGGCGTGATGGCCGCGCCTTCGAGCTGATCGCAGCCCCAGAGCGAGCGCCATGCGATGGCGACGATGTCGGCCACGTCCGGGCCAAGCTGGCCGTAACAGTCCACCTGGTAGCTGTAGGTCGTGTGCCGCTCGACGTTCACGACGCCCGTGAGCGGGTCGATGCTGTCGCGCGTGTAGCTGCGGCGCCCCTGGTCCTGGCGCGTCTTGATGCCGGGCGACAGCACCACGTAGTTGCCGGTCGCCGTGGCCGTCGTGTTCTGGAAGCCCTTGAACACCTGGTCGCTGTCCGGGATCTGCGTCACGACGAGCGCCGACAACCACGCCCACAGGGCGTCGAAGACGAGGTTCTCGGAGAGGGCAATGGTGGCCATCAGGGCGTGGGCGGTGTGCCGTTGGCAGTCTTGGCGATGTAGTCCTGGATCGTAGCGTAGTCGAGCTGCGTGGTCACCTCAAAACAACACCAATTGGGCCACCATTCCGTGACCATCGTGATCATGTACCAGCCCGCGCGCGGCCCCGTGGGGATGTTCACGATGTCGCCGCCCTTGCCGTCGCGCCGCTCGATGTCCGAGAAGTTGCCGAAGGCGTACATCGTCAGCAGCCCGTTGTTGTACTGCAGGCTGCGCTCGTGCGTGATGTCGGTGTGCTTCTGCGCCTGCACCTGCAGGCGGGCCACCACGGGCGCGAACGTGGGCGTCAGGATGCCGCGCACGCTGGTGCGCCCGGTGCTGATGTAGACCGTGCCGTCGACGTCTTCGTTGACGAGCTGGATCGCGCCGCGCGTGAGGCCGTGGAGGTTCAGGCCCATCATGCACCGCCTTCCAGAGGGCCGAATACGATTGCATCGCAGGGGCCAGGGAGCACTTCGATGTACTGCAGCCCATCCGCACGACGCTCGACTCGCACGCGCATGGCGACAAAGCGAAATCGCATGAATAGGGGGCCCAGGCGCTTCACGTTGCACCGCCTTCAGCCGCGTCGCCCTGCACGACCTCGGACTCGATCGACTTGAGCAGATGACCCGTGAAGCGAAGCCCGGCATTGAAGCCTTTCACCTCGGCCCACTGCTTCGAGTTGTCGGCGGGCCAGTCCGTAATCGTCTTTTGGATGTCTTCTTTCATAGCCTGGCCGATGCTGCCGACGGCCTGCTCGGGCGTCTGGCCCGACTGCACCAGCTTGACGACACCGTCCGTCCATTCCTTGCGCCGCTCGGCGACGGTCTGCTGCATGAACGGCCGTGGGTGGTTCTGCCCTTCGCCGTATTCGAGCGCCATTGCGATCGCAGCTACCGGCATGCCGGCGCGCGGGTCGGGGTATTCGCGCCCCGTGCGCGCGTCGCGGATCATGTCCGAGGGGTAGGTAGCCCCGGCCAGCACGCCGGCCTTCACGACCGCGGACGACCAGTCCCTGTCGGGCATGCGAAGGCCGCGGCGCGTGACGGTCATGGGTTGATGACGCCAGCGGGCACGTTGAAGGGTGCCGCGCGGAAATCGCGCGAGAAACCCACGCCGCTGTCGCCCGCGACGAAATACTTCATGCTGCGGAATTGCGCGGTCATCATCCAGTACAGCGCGCCGTACTTGGTCTGGTTGAACCACGCAGCCATGGCCGAGCCCTGTGGCAGCTCATAGGCGAAGCCGACCGACACCGAGCCTTCGGTGGCCGTATCGACGCGCCCCACGGGCCGCTCGGAGCCGTCGGCGCCGACGGCGAACAGTGTGAGCAGGTGTGCCACGAGCAGCCAGAACAGCTGCGTGCGGTAATCCAGGGCCATCACCGGCGAGTTGTCGGTGTTGTCGAGAATCCCCGCCGCGGCCATGGTGAACATGGCCGTGCAGCGCGCGTCCGACGTCGTGACGAACTCGGGATAGGCAGCCTTGAAGGCTACCGGGTCGAAAGCGACAATGGCCATGGTAGTGCGGCGCGGTAGCGCTTAGTCGGCGGCCGTGATGCCCTTGGCGGCGGCAGCCTTCGGGTCGACCGGATCGAAGCCGGTCTTCTCGCCCTGGCGTTCTTCGGCCTTCTCGACGGCGCTGTCCTTGTCGCCCATCGCGAAGACCAGCTCGTTCACGAGCCACGCAGCATCCGCGAACTTGTCTTCGACGATGTTCCAGGTCGAGGCCTTGACGTCGGTCATGCCGTGACCCGCGAGGGCGTACGGCGAGTGCGTGCCGTGCAGCTTCAGGACCGAGCCGTCGGGCAGCGGGATGTGCAGGCCCTGCGGCAGCTTGCAGGCGATGGTGAGCATGTCGGCGGAACGTTTGCGAGCCATGGAATTCTCCGTTGATTGTGGTAGGCAAGGGTGCGCGCTAGTGTAGCGCAGGGTTAAGCGGGCGTCACGTGCGTCGCGGCACGGTGACGACGAACCCACAACTTCCCGCAGTAGAATTACCGCATGACACCTATCACGCTCGAAACCTGGCTCGCACGCTTTCACGCCGCGCACGGCGAGCGATACGACTATCGTGACGTAACCGCTTTTCGTGGCGGCAAAACGGCGCTCACCATCCGCTGCGTTGCGCACGGCCCCTTTCAGCAGACTGCGCAAAAGCACGCCCTGGGCCAGGGCTGCCCCGCGTGCGGTTACGTGGCACGCAGCGAAACACAGTTGTTCGACACGCCCCAGTGGGTAGCCAAGGCGCGCGAAGTGCACGGCGACCGGTACGACTACGCGAAAAGTGTGTACCGCGGGGACCGTGAGAACGTCACGATCACCTGCACGGCACACGGCGACTTCGAGCAAGGCGCAGGCACGCACACGCAGGGGCGCGGTTGCCCGAAATGTGGTAACGCGGCGAAGGCGCGAGGCCGGCGGAAAGACGCCTCGCACTTCATCCGCCGGGCGCGCGCGGTACATGGCGACGTCTACGATTACACGAAGGTCGAGTACCGCAGCGCCTTGGAGAAAGTCGAGATTGTCTGTCCGAAGCATGGCGCGTTCTGGCAGTCCCCCGCGAACCACGCGTGGGGTTACGGGTGCCAGCGGTGCGTGCACGGTGCGCCCTCGAAGCGCGAGGATGAGTTGTTCGCGCTGGTGCGCACCATCCGCCCGGACGCCGAGCAGTCGAACCGGAAGCTCATCGCGCCGAAAGAACTGGACATCGTCGTGCCGAGCCTGAAGCTGGCCATCGAGTTCAATGGGGTGTACTGGCACTCGGACCGCCGCACGGCCATTGACGCGGCACACTTCAAGCATGCTGCGTGCGCTGCCCAAGGCTGGCGACTGCTCAGCATCGCCTGTGAAGACTGGAAGACGCGCCGTCCGCAGTTCGAGCGGCTCGTGCGGCACGCACTCGGCGCGAGTGATCTGCCGCGCGTGCATGCGCGTGAGTGCGAGGTGCGCAGCGTACCTAACGGCGACGCCGTGGCATTCCTCGACGAGCACCACCCGCAGCAGCCTGGCGCGATCTACGCGCAGCGCTTCGGGCTCTACCACCCGACGCTCGGGCTCGTGGCGTTGATGACTTTTGGACGGGACGTCTACAGCCGAAATCGCGAAGGGTCGCCCGTGTGGGATCTGTCGAGGTTCGCAACTTCTGCACAAGTGCGCGGCGGCGCGTCGAAGCTGTTTGCGGCCGCTCGGCGCGAGCTAGGCTTCGCGGAGGTCATCTCGTACTCGGCAAACGACTGGTTCGGCGGTGGCCTGTACGAGCAGCTCGGGTTCGTGCGTGTAGCACAGGTGCCGCCGGACTATCGTGTCTACCACCATGCAACCGGCTTCCGCCCGAAGAGCGCGTGGGCGCGCAAGCACATCCCGGCGCGGTTGGTGCAGATCGACCGCGCGGACGTGGTGTTCGACCCTGCGACCGACCCGCGCACCGAGTGGGAGATCGAGGACACGGTGAACGCCTTTCGAGTGTGGGACAGCGGCAAGGTGAAGTGGCGGTGGCAGGCGTAAGAAAGCCCGCCGATGCGGGCCTCCTGTGAGCGTCAAGCCGAAGGGCTTATACGCCGAGCTGGGCGGCCATGCAGGCCGGGCGCCAGACGATTGCACCCCACGTCCCTGCGCTTTTCTTCTGGCGGAAGTAGCTGGAGTAGCGCTCGATGGCATGGGCGCGCATCTTCTCGGTGAAGCCGCAGGTCGCGGTGTCCTGGCCTTCGACGCGCGGTGCCCACATCTGCACGAGGCGACCGCCGGCGGTGTCGTACTCGGGCACCGTGATGATCTTCAGCTTCGGGACTGCGTCGAGCAGCAGCTTGGCCGCCGAGAGGCCGTAGGTGTTCACGCGGTTCAGGTCGGCCGACGCGGTCGGCGGCATGGCCAGGTGCAGCTCGGTCTCCTGGTCGACGATGCCTTGCGTCTGCGACTGCAGCTGCTTGAACTGCGTCACGACCGAGTTGAAGATGTCCTCGGGCACGCCCGTGGCCCAGTTCACGGTGGCAGCCACCGGCGCGATGAGACGCGGATCGTTGGTCAGACCGTAATTCTGCAAGCCCGACACGCCGAACAGGTACGACGCGTTCAGGAACTTCGACAGGCCCAGGGCCGACGAGTAGTTCAGCTGCGCGGCCAGGTCGACGCGGCCGGCGCCGGCCATTTCCAGTTCGCGCTCGCCCCAGCGGGTCCACGTCTGGAAGTGGTAGCTCTGGCGCTGCGGGTAGTTCACGTTCGCACCGCTGGAGCCGTCGGCCGAGTAGTCGCCATAGGTGGCGACCTCGGTGGTCGGCTCGGCCTGGATGAACGCAGCCGTCAGGGTCGTCCAGTCGCCTTTCTTCGACTCGCCGACGATCTCGGCGGCCTTCATCGGTGCGACCAGCACCTCGATGACCTTCGGGTCGACGTAGGTCGTCAGGTATGCCGGGATGCCGGCATTGGGCGTGCCGATCAGCGTGGGCGTGAGGTCCGCCGCGTCCATGGCGAACTGTGCCAGGGGCGTCGTGACGTTCTTCACGCCGGGCGCCAGGATGACGCCCTTGGCCGCCAGTTGGGCGATGACTTGGGAATCGCGCATGTTCGTTTCTCCTTCGTTCTGCGCGAGTTAGGCGCCGGTGTTGCTGATCTTGACGACGGCGCCGACAGTGGCGGCCTCGGACACGAGAATGAAGCCCGTGTCGATGGTGGTGGCGGGCGGCGAGCCCGGTGCACCGATGATGGTGTTGCCGGTCAGCACATCCCAGAAGACCGCCGCGCCGCGCGTCGGGGTGCCCGTGATCACGTCGGTGCGTACCCAGAAGTCGCCCTTGCCGAACAGCGCGACGGGTTGGCCACCCTGGATGACCATGCTGGACTCGGCCAGGTAGGTCGTGATCTGGGCATTGTTCTCGCGGTGCACGAAGCCCACACGGGATGCTTGCGGCGCGGCGGCAAGGATCGAATCCACAGTGCCGTCCGCCAGCAGCGCGGCGAACTTGCCGACCGTCACGCCCTTGGCAACGGCGACCATCTTGCCGTTGCCCGAGAGCTTGTAGATCATCGGATTGGACGACGCGAAGTCGCCGGCGACCGCTTGCGCGGGGTTGATGTAGACCTGATTCTGGAACATGGGAGACTCCTTTTCCGTTCCGGGGTGAAACCGTTTGAGGCGTTAGCCCCGCACGGAAATCTTGTCGACGTGCTTCATGTACGAAGGCACGTTGTCGGGTGCGGCGCCGGCGGCGTCCGCCGCATGCGCTGCCGTGCTGTGGCGGCCCGGGCGCACGCCGGCGGCGGCGCCGGCGGCGACCTTGTAGGCGTCCCACGCGACGCGCTCAGCGCCCTTGCCGATCTTGTCCACGTCGACGCCCACCTGGGCCAACGCCTCGCGGTAGATCGCGCCGGCGTCGTCCATGGCCACGTCGCCGAGCACGCCCTGCACCGAGCGGCGCGCTTCCTGCACGCTGGCTGCGCGTTCGCGCTCGGCACGCACGGCAGCGGCCACGACGGTCTGCACGGCCTTGGCGTCCATGGCGGCATGCGGCGTTGCGGCGCCACGGGCGGGCGTGCCTTCCTGGTTGGAGGGCGGCAGCACGGGATTGCCGTCTGCGTCGAGTTCGGGATCTTCGTCGTCGGCGCCTTTGACCTTGGCGGTCGGAGCCAGCGTGAAGCCCGGGCCTTCCTTGCCTTCATTCTCGGGGCCGACTTCACCCGAGGGCTGGCCGCCTTCGTCTTCAGCACCAGGTGCGGCCGCTGCGGCTGCAGGTGCAGCTGCGGCAGGCACCGCTTCGGGTGCAGCGCCGGGCAGGCGTGTCAGGACGGTCTCGAGCAGCGTCGCAATGTGCTTCAGCGCGGCGCCGATGTCGGCTCCGGGTGCTGCGGCGGCGGGGACTGCCGGAGCAGCCGCAGCAGGTGCTGCAGCAGCTGGGGCGGCAGCGGCGGGGGCTGCGCTCGGGTCTTTCTCGGGGAAGGCCATGGTATCTCCTTGCAAAGATGGGTCGGGATGCTGCGAAGGTTGCAGCGCTGCGTCGGCGACGTGAGCGTCCGAAGCGCGCCCCTCGTCCACCAGTGCTACGTGGTTGCCCTGGATTTTAGCCATGCGGCCATCGAATTTGTTGCCGTCCTTCGTGCCGGACGTCATGACCGGGTCGTAGCGGTAGCTGCACGACAGGTCGGACTGCTCGTCGGACTCGATGAGATCGATGGCGTAGCCGTCCCACACGAGCAGGTCGCCGCGCAGGTACTTGCCATCGAACGTCACGCCGTGCACCGAGCCGCCGATGTACTCCTTGCGGGGCTCGTCGGCGGACTGCGCGATGTGCTTGACCATGAGCGGCACGCCCTCGAAGGACTTGATCGACTCACGCAGCGCCTCGGGGTCGCGGTACAGGTCATAGACCGTGTCGGCGTTCAGGCCAAGACCTTTCCAGCCGGGGATTTCCTGCCCGCGGTACGGGTTCACCTCTGCCGTGGACAGGATGCAATTCTTCACGCGGAGACGGCCATCCGAATCCACCGAGCGGGCGGACTGGCGGTCAAAGGCGTGGTGCAGCTGCGTCATGTTGGGCGGAATTGTACTCGCGCGATGATAGCTGCCTATGGGCGTGTGCGCAACGATAGCGACATTCGTTGAACACCTTGTGCGCCGCTCGCTATACTGGCACCAATCGCGGCGAGGTTCGATTCCTCGGTCTGGTGCCAACGCGCCGGACTTCATGGTGTACAACGCGGTACGAAAGCAAAGAGCGGAAAGCGCGGGGTGCACCAGCCGAGGCGACGGTCTCGGATTCCGACTCGGGACTAGTAGGCGACAAAGCCGCGTTTCTTAGGAGTCAAACCCGAAGGCCTCGCGGCTTTGTCGTTTCTGGCACAATCGTCACACTTTGGTCGGGGATGAAACGACCCTTCGGAGCCTGAGCGGGTCTGCTTCATTGCGCGCTGCTCGGGCTTTGTCGTTTCTGAACTAGCTGTAGACGACAGGCGAACCGGCTGGCGAACGGGTGTGCACGACGTCCTGCTTCTGCTTTTCACCAGCGTTGCGGCCGGCCTTCGCGCGATAGGCACCCGGGAAGCCGGGCACGGGCTCCAGATCGTCGGCGGACTGCACGTCGCCACGACCCAGCGCCGGAATGATCGTGCGGCTGTGGCACCGACAGTTGATGGCCTCGCCCGGCAGCACCTGGCCGAAGCTGTCGCCGAAGTCGATCCCCGCCTGCGTGTCGAAGATCCACTGTTCGCGGCCGGCCTTGGTGTGCGTGGCGCGCGGCTCCTTGCCGGCACTCGAATGGATCCAGGTTGCCCAGTTTAAGCCGAGTTCCTGCTGGCGCGCGGCGTTCATCTGCGCGGTGGCCTTGTTCGACTGGTCGCGTGCAATAAGCGCCGCGCGACGTGCCGACACGCCGCCGCGCTCCTTGATCTCGTCGGCCATGGTGGACAGGTCGCGGCCCTTCAGGAAGTTGCGCGAGACGATGCCCTCGATGTCCTTGTGGTAGTCCTGCTGGATCGACCGGATGAGCGCGACGTTCTCAGGCAGCTTGGCCTTCAGAATCAGCCGCTGCGCGGGTGTCAGCTGCAAATCGATGTCGAAACCGGCTCGCTTGAGCTTGCTGCCCCACGACAACGCGTTGTCGCGGTACATCGCCTGCAGCATCTGCGAGGCAAGTTTCTGCGACAGCGTCTCGAAGTGCTTCTCCCAGTGCGCGCGCAGGCGCGCCAGCTCGTCGAACATGTCGCCGGCCGATTCGCTCGGGCCCGGCAGGTCAGCGTCCTGTGCACGCTCTGGGTCGGGCAGGCGCCCGGCGGCCATGTTCGTATCGAGTGCGCGCCGGTACTTGGCCCGCAGCCAGTACTCGTAGCTCGCCGACATGTTAGTTATGGCCTTGGCCAGATCGCGGCGATAGGCGGCCTCGGTCTGCACGTTCGGCACGACCGCACCGAGCACGATGTCACGCTTGCCCGGGTTGCGCAGCTCCATGCTCAGGCCTCGAGCGGATGTTCAACGCCGGATTGCGCGCCGGGCGGCAGGCCCGCTGTACCCAATGCCGCAGGGGCTGCCGGTGCCGCGGGTTCTGGCACCGGTGGCTGAATGCCCAGGATCGCCTCGGTGATGGACGCGATGTCGTCATCCGGGATTGCGTCGATGTTGCCATCCGCGATGCCCGAGTAGGGCGAGTCGGGATCGGACGACAGGCGCTGCGCGACCTGCTCGGCAGTGACCACGCCAGCCTCGATGTAGCCGCGGTCGGTCTCCATCTGCTCGCGGTCCATCGTGGCCTGTTCGACCTCGGTCGCCTCGTGCAGTTTCTCCCACTGCCAGGTGATGTCTTCGTCGACGACACCGAACAGGGACAGCTGCACCAGCTGCAGCACCACCTGCATGAGCGGCGACAGCGTCGCGCCCTGGTAGCCGTGGACGTAGTCGTACCAGACGCGGATCTCGCCGTCGCTCGACGCGTTCAGGCCCGAAGGCGTGATGCCGAGCAGCTTCACGAGCGGCGTGTGCGAGACGGCGCCCATCTGCTCCTGGGCCTGAGCTTGCAAGGCATCGAGGCCCGACAGTGGCGTGTTGACCTGGAAGAATTCCTCGGTGGCCTTGTCGAGCAGCAGCAGATTGCGATTGTCGCGGTACAGGTTCAGCAGCTGCGCCCGGTAGTCGAGCGACGTGCCGGCACCAGGCAGCAGCGACTGCTGCAGGTCCATCAGCACGCCCGAGACGGAGAACTGCTTGACGGTGTCCGACACCGACTGGCGCGTGCGCAGCCAGTTGTCGACGTAGGGAATCGCAAGCTGCGTCATGCTGATGCCGCGGAAGGAGTACGCCGGCTTGAGCATGTCCGCGACGGGGCGGCTCACGATCGTGAAAAGGCGCGTCGCATGCACCTCGGTGCCGATCAGCCACCAGGACGAGGGCTTGTAGAAATTCTCCTTGGTCGGGTCGATCGAGTTGTAGTCGTTCGGCGTGACCCAGTAGGGCTCGACCACGCGCAGGCCCTGGAACGCGCCGCGGCGCACCGAGTAGGGCTTGAGCAGCAGCGGCAGCTTGCGCATGCCGTCATCGTCCTTGAGCTTGATATACGCGTGCGCACCGCCGAAGGCCTGGTCGTGCACGACCAGTTGGCGCACGGCGGCGCGGATATTCAGGCGCTTCAGCTCGGCTTCGATCTGCGTGCAGCGATCGTCATCCCCGTCGCCCGAGGATGCAACGACGCCCCAGCAGCGCACGCACTCATCGGCGAGCGTCTCGTGCATGGAGCGGTACTCGGCGAGCTGGCTCAGCAGTGAAAGGGTCGGAAAGCCCGGCCAGCCTGCATTTTCGACGAACGACAGCGCGCTGCGCGACTGTCCGGCCCAATCCATTGCGTGACTGGCGGCGCGTCGCTCCTTGGGCGTGTAATTGGCCTCATCGACGGCGTGCGCCCGGGCTAGCTGCAGGCTCGGCGAGGGCTCGGCGACCGGCGCCTGCGTCACCGCCGAGGACAGCGCCGTAGCTCGGTCGCGCCGGGTCTTCTCGTCGGCGGTCTCTGCCGGCAGGGCACTGGGCGCTGTCGTGGCTGCTGCGGCTTTGGTGGCGGGCGTGCGGCGGGTAGGGGGCAGGCGGCTTCGGGCCATGTTGGAATACCTTATTCGGTTGTCGCGCGAAGTTTAACCCGCTGCGCGCAGGATGTCCTGCGTGATGAGCTGCGAAATGGGGGTGCGCAGGAGCAATTGTTGCAGTGCGATGGCCATGCAGTCCGCGGTGTCGTCGTTCTTCGCATCGGGCACCGTCGTGATTTCAGCGACCCACGGCACGATCCAAGGCGCCTCTTCGGGATGCGGCAGGTAGACCTGACCGTTCGCCCATGCCCACGACACGGCGTGCCAGCGCGATTCTTTCGAGCCGAGCGGCGGCACGCCGACGATGCCCGGGTAGTGCTTGCGCAGCATGTCGATGAGCGCCGCGCCGTTGGCTGCCTCTTCGATGAAGATCTTCAGCGCGCGCGGATGCTTGCGCTTCAGATCCGCGATGGCCTGCGCCGTGGCCATGAAGGCGAGCTGTTCGCGGCGGCCCGTCAGCAGGTACACGTCGTTCTCGGTGGTCTTGGCCCAGACGCCGGCGGCGACGAAGTCCGATGCAGCACCGTCCTTGAACGTCGCGTCCACGCTGATGACCTCCTGCACGAAACGCAGGTTGGCCAAATCGGCGCGGCGGTAGTAGCGCACGCAGTCCCGTTTGAAGATCGCGCCCACGTCCGCGAGCGGCGACTGCTGGTACATGCTCGCCCACCACATGAGCGACATGTGCAGCTTGAGCTCGCGCAGCTTCGTCTCGTCGTGCAGGTGCGGCACCAGCGCGCCTGCGGGCAAATCGGGGTTGTAGCCGATCTCGTCGGGCAGGTTGAGCGCGGCAAAGGACAGCACCGTCAGGCGCGAGTCGCCCTTCATGGTCTTGCGCACATACGCGAGCAGGTCGTTTGCGGACCATGGCGTGCCGATGATGACGGTCCCCGAGCGCGCCTGCAGCCGGGTCGTGAACACCGCGTCGTACCAGTCGCGGTGCGTCTGCTGGGTCAGCTCCGACAGGGCCTCCTGCGCATTCTTCACGGCATCGTCGATCAGGCCGATATCGACGCTGAAGCCCGTCAGCGGGCCGCCGACACCGACACCACGCAGCCAGCCCTCGCCAGGCACCTCGAGGCCTTCGGACGCGTTGTCGATGCCCTTGAACCCGATCAGTGACACCTCAGGAAAGATCTCGCGATAGATCGGCTCCAGCATGATGTTTTGCGCATCGCGGCGATTGCGCTGGGCCAGCGCGTGCGCGTAGCTGGCGCTCGCGATACGCACTGCCGGCAGCTCGCCCGTCAGGCGCCCGAACAGGTACGGCGGCAGGCAGCGCGAGATCAGCGAGGACTTGCCATGCTGTGGCGGCGCCGTCAGCACTAGCACCGGGCGCTTGCCGGCCAGCACGTCCTCGACAAACTGGTCGATAGCGCGGCACACGCGCAGCGAAAACCCCGAGTGCTTGAAGCGTGGCCGGTGCGTCGCGCTGACGAAGGCCGCGAAGTTGGTCCGGGCCAACTCGACCAGCACCTGCACCGGATCGGGCGCCGGCGGGCCCGCTGCGACCTCTGGGCGTTCCAGGACCGCAGCGTCAGCCATCGAGCGCGCCCATGGTGGCCAACTCCTTGAGCTGCTCGACGTACGTGTCGCGCTGTTCCTGCGACAGCGCCTGCGCGAAGGTCGCCCCCTGAGCGATCTCCAACACGGCTTTGTCGAAGCCGAGCAGCTTGGTCAGCATCGCAAAGGCCTTGTCCTTGGAGCGCATCTTCGGGACGAGCTGGCCCTGCTTGACCTCGAAGCCCTCGACCAGGCGTCCGTAGCGGTAGGTCTTGAGCTGCTCCATGTCGACCACGTAGCGCTCGATCGCGCCCACGCCGCCGCAGGTGCCGCAGGTCTCGCCCGTGCCAGCCACCGGGCGCGAACCGTCGAGCGGGCCGCCGTGACCGCCGGCGTAGGCCGCTCGGCCGCCGACCTCCCCATGCCCACCGCATTCCGTGCAGGTCTGAACCGTCGAGCGCAGCAACTCGGCCAGGTTGATGTTTATCAACTCGACGAGGTCAGCAATGAGGGACGCCTTGACGGGCGCGAGGCGGTAGTCGGTCACGCGTGCAAGTGTACCGCCCGAGGGTCATTTAGCCCAAATTCCGGCAATGAGTACTTTCGACTTAACGTCCATGACAGAATGACGCCCATGTCGCGTCATTTCTAGGAAGCTCTCCAATACTACAAACACTACCTAAATCCTTATTAATATATATTCTTTATTTCTAGATATAAGTTCAAAAGTAGTGTCATATTGTCATTCTGTCATCTAGCAAGATTCGTGCCAAATTGCGCAGTAGATCGAAATAAGCCCGTGCGCTACACTGCGCCGTATGGACACGCTGGCACTTGACTACGGCAACTGGGATCTCGACGTGGATTCCCGGGGCAACTGGCGTACGGTGGGTTCATCGACGCCCAAGAGCGATGAGACCGGCCCAGGCATGCGCCTGGCACAGGACGTGGCCACCCGATGCGTATCCTGGCGCGGCGAGGTCTACTACGACACAACGCAGGGCATCCGCTACGAGACGATCATGGGCGAGGCACCGAACATGGCCCTCCTGCAGAGCGCCTACAACACCGAAGCCCTGAAGGTGCCGGAGTGCCGCACGGCACTGGTGGACTTCGCCTTCGCGGGGCGCGATCAGCGCGTGCTGTCGGGCAACCTGACCGTCGCCGATTTCAACGGCGCTTCAGGCGCAGTGCAACTCACGTAGCGCGATGCCGTACACGATCATTCCGTGCCAGCAGGTCGCAAACCAGGAGTTGTCTTGCATCCTGGACGGCCAACTCGCGCGGATCACGCTCACCACGACCAACTACGGCCTCTTCGCCGACGTGCTCTACAACGAAGTGCCTGTCGCGAGCGGCCGGCTGTGCCTCGACCGCACGGACATCAACCCGGACCGCTACCGCGGACTACCGCAGTTCCTCGGCTTCGCCGACCTGCAAGGCGTAGACGATCCGACGTTCGACGGGTTCGGCACACGCTTCCTGCTGATCTACGGAGACCCTCCGGGCAACTAGGTTATTGACATTTGCGAAACATCTTGGTTAGAATTGCTCCAACGATTCAACCGGAGAACGCAAATGACCTATCAGCGCAATGAGACACCTGAGCCGCTTGCGGCGACGCGCCCGGACACTGACTACCCGCTACTGCGCTTGCGCGTAACGACTCCCGGCAACGCACGGCTGGAGATGGGCGCTGTCGTCGCCGGCGTCCTGCAATGGCAGGACGTGCCCATCGTTCAGCCCACTGACGTTCTCGGCTGAACCGGAGACCATCATGGGAACCCTGCTCGCCAAACTTCACCCACAGTGGGCCGCGCACGTCGTCATCGACGCGCAGACCGGTGCGATCCTGCTGTCGGGCGCTACCGACATGCAGTTCGACGACTGGTACGACCGGCACGAAGCGTGGCGCAAGCCGCGCACCATCGACGAGGTGCGACCCGACCTGCGCCCGGCCTACTTCCAGGCCGACACCTGCACACACTACCTGGTGGAGGATGCGTCGTGAGCGCGCAGCACGCGCTCGGGCCGTCCATTGCGCAAATGCGCGCACGCATGAATAGCGGGCATCGCCAAGTACTCGAAGCTGCGCGCGACGGCCGCAAGCTGACTTCGTCCCGCATCGGGGACGCTCGCGGACTGATGACCTGCCGCGCCACGCTGATCGGCTGGGGTGCAATCGATGGCGAGTCCCTGACCGACACCGGCCGCAGCTTGCTTGCCGACCTTGCCGAGGCGCAGGAGGCTGCATCGTGAAGTGCCGTTGCTGCGACAGCGACGACCTGCGCGTGCTGGAAAGCCGCGAAGGTCCGCACGATACCGTGCGCCGGCGGCGGGAGTGCGGCAACGGCCATCGTTTCACCACCATCGAGATGCATACGGACGTGGCCAGCCAGGCACCGCACGCCAAGCAGTTCGCCCGCCGGACCACGAAGCGCGTAGCCTACGCACGAGACATCGAGATCGCGCAGGCCCTCTACAACGGCAGGCACGTTCTGGCTGAAAAGTACGGACTGAAAATCGCGTCCGTCTACGCCGCCGCACGGCGCGGCCGCGCGTCCCTTGCACTCCAACGAAAGGCAGCAGCATGAGCCCCGAATACCTCGAGCACTTGGCAAACTGGATCGATCCTCACGGGCTGTGGCGCAAGTCGCCGCTCGACGAACTGACGGTTGAGCAGTCGCAGCAGCGCGACGCCGGCATCGCGTTGCGCAGGCATGCCGCGCACGTTCGGAACCTGAACAGTCTGCTCGGCACGGAGTACAGCCTGCTCATCACCCCGCTGGCACACAACGTGACGCGCACGACCTCGTGGCCAACACCGGAACGGAGTGCATCATGATCCACCTGTACATCGACATCACCGAGGACGAGGCTGCAAAGCTGCACGCACTCGGCGGCGGATCCTGGATCCGGCTGCAGGTGCAAGCTGCGCCCGCTCCGACGGGCCTTCGCGGCCTGTACGGGCTTACGGCGACCGAGCGTCAGCAGATGCTGGAAGACCTGCCGCGGCTGGGCCGCGCAGCAACCGCCGAGAAGTACCACGTCAAGCCAACAGCTATCGACGTAGCCCGGCGCGGCGTAGACCTGCCGCAGGACCTGCGCCGGCGCAAGCGGCGCGACAACTCTGCGCAGGCGGCAACATGATTCGCGATCTCGGGGCACTGGTCATCGACATCGTGTTGTTCTGTCCTGCTTGCGGCCTGCAACACATCGACGCACCGGAACGCTCGCTCGGACCTGGGAACACCGAACGTATCGATTGGGACAACCCACCTCATCGCTCGCACTTGTGCTCTGGGTGCGGTCACAAGTGGCGCCCGAGTGATGTGCACACCAACGGCGTGAAAACCATACGTTCCAGAGGGGTGAACGACAGTCCTGCGATCCGTCCGTTGCGCTCAACGGGCCGCGGTGAGCTGCCCGATGAATGACCTTGTACGGCGACGACCTGTGCGCTACACTGGCTGGGCTTTCTTTGCGGGTCTCGTCCCTTGGTGGGGATTAGGGCGCACCGATACCCTGTCGGTGCGCCCTTTATTTCGTCCATGCTGAAAACCTACACCCTGAACCTCACCGGCCGCGATGCCGGCACCGCGCTACGACTGACCGAGCTGCCGGCACTGGTCGCCGACCGCGCTGCGCGCGCTGCGCTGCGCGCCGTGGGCGAGTCCGAAGACGGCGGTGTCATCACGCTGGTATTCAAGCACTTGAAACAGGTGCGCGACCTGGGTGAGCGCGGTCTGCGGCTGTTGAGCCCGTTCGTTGACGCCCGCCTGCCTGACGGCACCGCGCTTGACCTGGGCGCTACCGGTGCGCACGGCGTGCGCGATTGGCGCAACATCGAGAAGATCCAGCAGCAGGCGCTCTACCTGCACACCGGCTTCATCATCGAGCGCGAATCGGTCGACATCCCCGTAGCCATGGTGGGTGACCACATCCTGCACGGCAGCACGGAGGCACGCGTCACGTTCTGTTCGCCGCTACTGGCCGCTGTACTAGAATCAAAACTGGCGACCTACCATGAGCTGGAGACCGTCCTGAGCACCGAGGATTGCTTCAATTTGCAGGAAGTAAACAACGTCCGCGCCATCCGCAACTGGCACGAATCGCAGAAAGCACCACCATGAATCCACTCGACGACGCCCTGACCTCGACCATCATCGCCGCGACCGGCCGCGATGCCGGCAAGCAGTTCACGCTGCTCGAAATCGATCCGATGACGAAGGCGGGCTACGTGCTGCGCTTCAATTCGGCGCTGCGCATCGACTCGTACCAGGCGCTGATCGACCAGTGGCGCCAGAGCACTGAAGAGGCCGAAGAGCCGCCCATCGACACGATCATGAAGACGATGCAGGGCGCGGACCCCCTGGTGCTGCACACGCTGCTCAACGAACTGCTCGACTACGTGCGCATCTCACCCGACCCGCAACATCCCGGCGTCAACCGCAAGCTGCTGCCGAACGACATCCGCGAGATGAAGACGCTCGGCGAAGTGCTGCTCGCCCTTGTGAAGCTCAACTTCATCGGCGAGGCATGAGATGGTGGCCACGGTCACGGGGTTGAACATCCTCTCGGCGATCGCCTCGCGGCTGCCGAGGCTGAACCCACCGCGGCCGATCTATGCCATCGTCGACAGCGAGACCTTCGAGCCTCTGACCGTGCCTGACTCGTGGGGCGAATTCGCCCCGCGCTACGAGAGCCAGACATCCGACTACCCGGTCGAAAAGGGCGCGTTCGCGACCTACAACAAGGTGCGTCGCCCGACCGGTGTGTCCGTGACGCTCATCAAGACCGGTTCCGACGTTGCGCGCTTCACGTGGCTCGCGGCCATCCGACAGGCTGAAACACAGGCCCCGACGACCCTCTACACGCTCATCTCGCCACAGGGCGTGTTCGTCGACTACACGCTGAAGGATATGGCGTACGAAACGCGCCAGGACCGCGGCAGCAACATCCTGTACCTGACCGTACAGTTCGTGGAGATTCCGCAGATCCCGTCGAGCGACGATTCGAAGACCAACGTGCAGGAGCCCAAAAGCAGCCCCATCGACCGCATCGGCCAGGTCTATACGAACGCCGCGAACAGCGTGCAGACCGCGCTGATCGACGCGAAGAACTTCATCCTGCAGTGAGGCATTGACCCATGGCCAACGCGAACATCGTCGATGAACTGCTGGTCCTGCTGCGCCTGGACACGTCGCAATACAAGAAGGCCGACAAGGAGGTCGAAAAGCAGGTCACGACCACCGAGAAGAAGCTGAAGAAGGTCGACGACGCACGCAACAAGCGCATGAAGGAAAGCTCGGCAGCGGTGAAGCAGTTCGCCGGCCAGCTGCGCTCGTTCGCGCTCACGGTGGGTTCGGTGCTCGGCATCGGCGGCGGGGCCGCCGGGCTGGTGCAGGCCGTCGTCGCCCTCACGAATTTCGAGACCGGCTTGCGGCGCGCGAGCGTGTCCACAGGCCTGTCGAACCGCGAAATGCAGGCCTGGGGTTCGGCGGCACGCCGCCTGGGCGCTGATGCCGAAGCGGGCCGCGCGGCCATCGCCGACCTGGCGCGTGAGCAGAAACAATTCCACCTGACCGGCAGCGCGCCGACCATGCAGGCCTTTGCCCGCATGGGTATCAACGTCTCGCCAGATGCCAGCATCACGGACATTCTAGCCAACGCACAGCGGGTCTACCGCGGCTCGTCGGCTGCGCAGCAGGGGCAGATCGAATCGGGCCTGTCGGCCTCCGGTGTATCGAATGACCTGATCCTGCTCATCAAGTCCGAAAAGAACGTGCGCGAAGAGTTCGCGCGCTCCTATGCCGAGTCCGCCACCGAGAACCGCAAGGCGCTCGACAGCGTGACGAACGCGCTCGAGGCGGCCAAGAATTCCGCGCTCAATATTGCCAACGCGCTCGCCTCCGCGCTGCAGCCGCAGATCGAGCAATTCGCGCAGTGGCTGAGCAAGGGCGCGCAGCAGGTCAGCGCCTTCGTTGACAAGGTGATTGCTGCCGGCGGCGGCGTGCAGGGCTTCACGAAAGTACTGGACGCCGAAGCCCCAGAGCTCGCACGTCTGATGCGCGCCTTGGGGACTGCCATTGGCTTCCTCGGTGAAGGCCTCGACGTGGTGATCTTCGGCTTCAAGAAACTGGCCGCCGCCGCCGAGGCGCTCTACAACTGGATCGACGAGAAGGTCGGCTACGTCATCGGCGGCCCTGGCAAGGTGAAGGGCGCCGTGGCCGACTTCGGCGAAGGCGTCGCAAAGGGCTGGCGCATGCTCGTGGGCGAGGCGCGCACAGGCTCGCCCGGTGGCGGGGTGATCCTCACGCCTGAAGCGCAGGCACGGCTCGCGGCGGGCGCTTCAGGCGGCTCGACGGCGGGCAGCACCGCAGCCGCTGCGCCGACCGGCTCTGCACCCGTTGCACCACGGGGCGGCAGCGGGCAGGACGACGTCATGCGCGGCCTGATCGCGCGCGGCTTCACGGTGGACCAGGCCGCTGCGGTCGCCGCGAACATCAAACACGAGTCCAACTACAACCCGGCGGCCTACAACCCGGCCGGCGGGGGCATTGGTGCGCACGGCCTGTTCCAGCTGCGCGGCGACCGCGCCAAGGCCTTTCAGGCGCGCTACGGCAAGTTGCCGAGCCAGGCCACGATCGACGAGCAGCTCGACTTCTTCGCGAGCAATGATCCTGAGGAAGCGCGCTCACGCCGCGCAGCCTTTGCCAGCGGCGGTACTGCCGCGCAGCTCGGCACCGCCGTGTCGGCCAAGTACGAACGGCACGGCAACGTCGCCGAAGACCTGCGCCGCGGGCAGACGGCAGCGACCATCGCCGGCCAGTACGGCCAGCAGCAGGCCTCGGTCGGCCAACAGATCAACCTCAATGGCCCGATCACCGTGCAGGCAAACAACCCGCAGGAGCTGGTCGGAGGGATCCAACGCGTCGGCGGGGCCACAAATTACAACTCAGCGGTGCGATAAACGCTTGACATAGCGTTTAGGTTTGCGTTAGATTCGTAACCACTGAATCAACTGCAAAGGAAGCACCATGCGCAAGTTTTTGGACATTCCACCCACGCCCGGTCCGTGGCACGTCGGTGCGGGCCTTATGGTCTGCGCGGAAGACGGCAGCCCTATCGCACGCTGCGCGTCGACCCGCGGCAAGTACGAATTCGAAGAGCCGAACGTTTATGTGCTGGCTGCCGCCCGGGAAATGCTGGAAATGCTCGAAGCGGTCTACGAGTTCGAATACGGCCACGGCTCGGGCATCGGCTGCACTGAGCGTGCCATGCGCGAATTGATCGCCAAGGCAAAAGGCGGTGCGGTATGACTGTCGAACTTGTCCCCGGACCGGGCCCGGCCGCCGAAGATCATCACGTGCGCCAGCGCGCTGCCGATGATTTCCAAGAGGGCTACGAGGCTGGTTACAACGCGCGCGCTGAGCACCGGACAGTGCTCGGCTCACCGGCCTATCGCCAGGGACACGCCTACGGCGTGGAACAGCGTGCATCGGAGCGTCGCGCCGCAGCCTATCGAGTCGCTTCTGGCGCGGGCCGCCTTTGGCGCGGCGTCATTATCGGCCTTGTGCTGGGCCTGCTGCTTGGCTGGGGGCTCGTGGGCGTCGCCAAGGCCGACACGCTCGCGGATTGGCAACAGCTGAACGAGCTGTGCCAGGGCGGTAGCGGCGCTACGTCGGACAAGGCGTGCGCGCAGCGTTCGCGCACGACCGCGCAACTGCGTCGCGAGGGCTGGTTCGAAGGCGCCCATGGCGTGTGGGTGTCGCCCGAGCACGTCGCGACCTTCAACCGCATCATGCGCAGCTACGACGCCATCGCCCGCGAGAACACCGGCATGCTCGACAAGGTGATGGAAGGCATGATGACCGACCTGCGCCGCGCGCTGCCGCCCGAGGCCATCTTTGCGCTGTGGAATGGTGGTGCAGGAACCATCCTCACCCATACGCCGTACGCCGCCTCGATGCTGATGTACGGCCTGCCGTACCTCGAGCGCATGCTGTCGGGCAAGAACGATCCGCGCTTCGTGATGGTGCTACGGCCATGAGCGCGACTGAACGATTCAACATGGAAGTGCGAGACGCCAGTGACCCAGGCAAGTTGCTTGGTTGGTTGTTGGTGCCGTTGGACGTGTACCGAGGCGAGGGTGGTCACTCGTGGGCATTCGAGCTGCGCCATCGCTACGGTGATTCGCACGTTCGCCATGTGAGACTACCGATCGGTCGTTACAAGGCGCCCGGCGGACGTGACTGGTTTGCGTTTCAGGCCACTCCAGCCGACATGCCGCTGCTTCGCGAAGTAGTTGTGTTCGCGAGCGCCTGATGATCCTGCGCTGCCCTGACTGCCGCACCCGGCGCACGACGCGCGGCCTGTTCATGCGCCACGTGCAGGCCACTGGGCACAAGCTGTGCAGGTGCGGCGGGTACCACTACGCACACAGGCCCGGCTCGCCGCTGTGCGCCTACAATCCCCTGTCCGCGCTGCGGTTGGCCGACCGTGACGGTGCCGACGAGGACGACCTGATCCGCTGCGCGCTCTACATCATCAGCGAAACGCCGGCACTGGCGCCCAAGGTGCAGGCGCTGCTGGAAGACTGGAAAATCGATGTTCAATCCATTCGTTGAGCGACGTGCACGCACCATCGTGAAGGTCACGCGGCCCGACAACGCCGGCAAGCAGACGCAGCACAGCTACACGTTCGAACAGCACCGCCAGCGCATCAGCGTGCGTCAGGGCGGCAAGCAATACGGCAATGCCAAGGTCGAGATCTTCGGTGTGCCGCTGTCGTCCATGAACCAGATTGCGCGGCTGTGGATGGAGACGCTGACACCGCAGAACGACGACACGCTGTCGATCGACGTGTGGGACGGTAAAGACTTTGTACCGCTGTTCCAAGGTGTCATCACCTGGTCGGCAGTGGACGCGTCGGGCATGCCGCAGGTGAAGCTGGTGATCGAGGCCAATGCGTCGATGATCCTGATGAACACCACCGCGAGCCCCTATGCCTCGGGCACTGGCCCCGTCGCGCTGCCGGACGCGCTCACGAACATCATCAAGCCCCAGGGGTTCTCGCTCGACTACAGCGAGACGGCGCCACGCTACCCGATCACCGACGTACACGTGTCAGGCTCGCCGCTGGAGCAGATCTCGACGCTGATGCGCCACTACGATGACCTGACGTGGTTTTGCAACCTGCAGCGTCTGATCGTGCGCAAGGCACGCACACCGTTCAACGAGGACGCCATCCGCATCGCAGCCGATACCGGCCTGCAGGGCTACCCGGTCTATTCGAGCAGCGGCTTGCAGCTATCGACCGTCTTCAATGCACGTCTGCGCCCCGGTGCGCCGCTCGACGTGCACGTGACGGATTTTCAATTTATAAATAAAACCAAATGGGTAACTGCCGTAATTGCACATCAGCTCGACGTGAACTACCCGAGTGGTCAGTGGACGACCGCGCTGGCGGCAAATAGTTTTGGTGCAAAAGGCAATGGAAACGATTGATGCTGCTACGGCCAAACGCCGCGAATATGCAAGAAACTGGTACGCAAAGAACGCCGCTCACGTAGCTGCGCAGCGCGCCGAAAAGTTATTGGACGCCGCTCGGGCTGATACTGTCCAACAATATCGCCGCGAGTATTACGCGAAGAATTCGACGAAGGCGCAGCAAATGAACGCTGCGCGATATTTAGCCAATAAAGACGCACGCAAAGCCTACCAGATCGCCTATCGCCAAACTCACACTGAGCAGTTGAGAGCTGCGGACGCGCGGTGGCGTGCGGCCAATCCCGAGCGGGTGAAGCGTAACAAAGAGGCTTGGTATGTTGCAAATGCGGAGAAGATGCGCGAGCTCGCCCGCGTCGCGGGGCCTAAATGGCGTGCGGAGAATCCGGACAAGGTTAACGCTTACGCATCAAAGAAACGTGCGAAGCGGCAATTAAGGGTGCCGGGGTGGTTCGGAGAATTCGACGAGTTAGTTGCCCAGGAAGCTAGCGCACTAGCCATTGCACGCTCCGCGTACGGTATGGAGTGGCACGTCGACCATCTAATTCCTTTGCAAGGCCGAAAAGCGTCAGGTCTTCATTGCGGACTTAATCTGCAAGTGATTCCCGCAATTCTGAATATGCAGAAGTACAATAAGATGCAATTGATTCAACTGCTGGAGTGGCTAAACCATATCTGACCATGAGCGCATATCCCTACCTCCCCAGCTTCGAAGACCAGTTCGACGAAGGCCGTCAGCAGGAATTCATCATCGGCCGCATGCTCGGGCGCGTGCACACAACGCAGTTGGTGCGCGTGCAGGCTGTGCGACCCACCGCCGGCAAGGTGGGTTTCGTGGACGTGCTGCCCATGGTGCAGGAGGCCGACACGGCGCGCAAGGTCATCGAACAGTCGCCCGTCTACAACGTCCCGTACATGCGCTACCAAGGCGGCCCGTCTGCGGTGGTGCTCGACCCAGCTGTGGGCGACCTTGGCCTGGTGAATTTCGCCGAACGCGACATCACCAGTGTCAAGTCGACGACGACGACGCAGGGGCCGCCAGCTACGGACCGGCGCCACGACATTGCCGACGCGCTGTACATCGGCGGCGTACTCAATCCCGAGCCGACACAATACGTGCGGTTCCAGCCCGAGGCAGGCGGCATCGACATCCACTCACCTGCATCGATCAACATCACCGCTGACGAAGACATCACCATCGATGCCGGTGGCGCTGTGCTCATCAAGGCCGGTACGCGCATCGACCTGCAGGCGCCGATCATCCAGAACACCGCGACGACGTCCTTCGGAGCCACGGCGCCGACCCTTTCGTTCCTGGGCAACATGAGCTGGCTCGGCTATGGCGGCGGGGCGGGCACGGTCACGATGGCCAACATGAACTGGTCCGTCACCGGCGGGACCATGAACTTCAGCGGCGTCGCAGTGGCCTACACGGGCGGGACGTTCACCTACAACGGCAAGAACTTGACCGATACGCACACCCATGGCGGCGTGACGACGGGTGGCGGCACTTCCGGCGGCGTGACCTGATTCGCAACTAGTTGACATTGTTGAAAGATCACGGTTAGAATTCGTCTACCAACTAACCGGAGTCCTGAATGTCTCAACAACCCGCAATGCTCGATGAACTCGCAGGGCAGCGCACGCATGTGGATCTGCGCGATTTCCTGCGCGGTGTCGATGTGGTCACATACACCGGTGCGCAGGCCGAAGAACTGCTGCGCACCGTCTTCCGGGACCGCCAGGCCCAGCAGACCGCGTTCGTCGCGCTCGCGGATTGTGGCCTGGAACTCGTACCCCTCGAATACTGAAAGCCCACCATGACCGATCACAACATTTGCGACGCCTGCGAGACTGTCGCCCATTGCCGCAAGCACGGCTGTATCCCTTTCACCACCCCCAGCAAAGAGCCGGCCGGGGCGGTGACGGACATTTTGCAATTCGCGCCCAAGTTCTCGCGCGAGCAGGAGGCGAATGACCGTGCTGCTTGGGCAAAGCTGGCCGCGAAGTCGCATGGCTGGGCCGACAACAGCGCGCCGCCAATGGCGGACGGTCGATTCGAGACTGGCTGGCACGAATCCGAATTCCAAACGTTCATGCAGGGGGTGCGTCATGGGCGTTCGTAGAGGACAGGGCTACAACGTGCCTAAGCCCAAGCGCGCGCACTGCCCTGAGTGCGGCAAGAAGGGTGTGAAGCAGTGGTATTCGCATCACGGCGCCCTCTGGCGTGATTGCCAGTACTGCATGCATACGTGGGGCGAAATCAGTTGGTCAACTGCAATGGCCGAGATGAAACGCGAGCCAGCGCCGTTGTCAGAGCCTCCGAATGAAGGGGAAGACTATTGGCGACGTACCGAATCCGGGAAGTGGCTCTACACATGGGTCGGCGACAGCGAAGACCTTAAGGCATTCAAAAGCGGTAACGCATTTAAGGCGACAGCATGATCCCCAAGAACTACAGCAACTACGAGCTCGCCCAAGAACTGCTAAGGCTCAGAACGCATAGCCCTGAGCTCATGGCTGAAGCGGCCGCACGGCTCACCGCCCTCGCATCCCGCGATGAACCCCCTGCGGTCGATGCGGGGGAGAAGGAAACCTGGCTGATTGAAGATCAAGACCACTTCCCGCGCCATCGTTGGTTGCGTATTGTGGACACCGGCAAAACCGCGCATCTCCAGTGGGAAAACGACGCCAACACTGCCACACACTTTGGCCGACGCGACGATGCCGTTGCATTCCAAAAACTGCACGTCGATTTCTGCGCCCTGTCCATCGTGACCGGGCATACGTTTCTGAACACGCCGCCCGCCCTCGCATCCCGCCCCGAACCACCTGCGGTCGATGCGGGGGAGAAGGAGACCTTCGAGCAATGGTGGTCGCAGCAACAGGCCGTAGCGAAAGAGCGACTGCCGGGCGACGACTTCCTGATGCTGGACGAGGACAACAAGAGCCAGTACGAGGCCGCATTCAATGCCGGCCAGCGCCTCGCATCGCGCGAGGAAGCACCAGCAGAGAGCGCGCCGGCCGCAGAGGCTTTCTCGCCGGCGTTTGGCAATGACTTGCTGCATAGCAGCCGTCTGCACGAGCTTTGGGCCAAGTGCGCGCCTACGCCAAAAGGTGACGCAGCGGGTGAACTGAAGTGGCAACTCGGCTTTTTCACGGCCAAGGTGCAGGAGGAAGTGCAGGCCGCGCTAGCTGCCGCCCCCGCAACGGTAGCGCAGCCGGTGGCACTGTTCGATGACCTGAAGTTGTCCAACACGACCGCTCCCCACACGGCAGTTTCTGCGCCTGTTGCATGGCTCCACTACGCCGCCAAGAAGCCTAGCTTGCGCCGCGTGGACTTCCATTCGGCCCCCGGTGTTGTCGAACAAGCGAATGGCTGGAAGACCATCCCGCTCGGGCCTATCGCTGCAGCCGCCCAGCGCTGCCCCTCTCAGGGATGCGCCTTGAGCGATGTTCAGTGCCGCGAGATCTACTGGTCACTGGACAAGTTCGGCAGGGAAATCGATAACTACGACTTCGGCCTTCCGATGCTGAGCTTCGAAGATCGCGAAGAGCAGGTATTCAAGATCATCCGCGCCATCGCCGCTCTCAAGGGCACTACTCCTGGCGGGGAGGACATCGAGAAGTAGCCCGGCACGCACGTGCCTGCTATCATCGCGGCCATGTCGACCACGAGCGTGCCCCTTCCGCAGTTTACGCCGACTGGCCTGGTCACGGCCAGCGAACAGGCGATTCTCCAAGGTGTGCTGGCCGACTACGTTGCAGCCTTCGCGGCGACCGGCAAGGTGCTCAATACCGAGCTGACGACGCCTCAGGGGCAGCTCGCGAGCTCGCAGGCCTACATGGTGGCCGCGTTTCAGGCGATGCTCGCGCAGCTCATCGCGAATGTTGACCCGCTGACCAGCTCGGGGGCCTACCAGGACGCGCTGGGCCGCATCTATTTCCTGACCCGGCAACAGGCGACCTATGCCTACGTTGCCGCGACCGTGGGTGGCGTGGTGGGCGCTACGCTGCCCGCAGGTTCGCAAGTGCGCTCCAGTGACGGCACCATCTGGGCCTCCGTGCTGCCGATCGTCTTTGACGGCGTGGGCGCAGGTGCTGTCGCATTCCAGGCGACAACGCCCGGCGCACTGCCCGCGGCAGGCGTGGACGACCTGAGCATCTACCAGCAGGTGCCCGGGTGGGAAAGCGTCACCAACGCAGCGCCCAGCGTGCCGGGCCGCGATGTCGAAGGCCGCGCAGACTTCGAGACGCGGCGCGCTGACAGCGTGCAGATCGGCGGCAAGGGCACACCCCAGGCCATCCGCGCGGCCGTGGCGAATGTGACCGGTGTGTCGGACGTCTACGTCTACAACAACGGGTCTGACAGCGCTATCGTGGCGGGCTCGACGAACTATCCGATTCCTGCGCACTCGATCGCCATCAACGTGACCGGCGGCGACGTCGAAGCCATTGCGCAGGCCATCTGGTCGAAGATCGACTGCGGCTGCGGCTTCTCGACGCAGACGACGGTCACGGTGAACATCCTAGACAGCGAGGGCTACAGCGAGCCCTTCCCGGTTTACCCGATCCGCTTCATGCACGACCGTCCGCCCACGCAGGTCTACTTCACCGTCAACGTTGCCGACCGCGCGTCTTTGCCGGCGAACTACATCACGCTCGTGCAGCAGGCCGTCGCGACGGCCTTCGCTAGCGGCTATTCGTCGCCAGACGGTTCGATCAACATCAGCCGCGCACGCATCGGTGGCCAGGTCATCGCCGACACCTACGCCGCGCCGCTGCTCACCATCCAGAACATCACGCCCGTGTCGATCTTCATCGGGCTCAGCGCTGCACCTGCCTCGGGCGCCGCATTGACCTTCGGCATCGATCAGCAGCCCGTGTGTGCGCAGCTGAATGTTTCAGTGAACCGCGTCGCCGTGTAGCGGAGGTTCGACCATGACCACCGGCTACCTCGGTCCAACCGTCCAAAAGCAGTACTCAAATAGTGCTACTTTGCTGCAACTACTTGACTCGTTCGACCAGTGGGTCGACCTGACCCAGTTCACTGCCGACTTTCTATACAACGTCTGGGATATCTCAACGGCGGTAGGTTTCGGCCTGGACATCTGGGGGCGGATCCTCGGACGTTCACGCTACCTGCAGGTCACGCCTACGCCCGGCGAAAACTTCGGCTTCGACAAGGGCGCCGCGCCCGGCACCAACTGGTGGCCCTGGAGTACGAAGCCGTTCTACGGCGGCCAGGCTGGCGGTACTGTTTCCTATGCACTGGACGACATTTCCTATCGCAAACTGCTGCTCGTGAAGGCTGCGGCCAACATCGCTTCGTGCGACTGCGGTTCGCTCAACTCGCTCATGCGCGCGATGTTCGGCGACCGCGGGAAGTGCTATGTCGGCTACGACATTGACCATCCGATGAACATCGGATACCACTTCGAGTTTTCCCCTACGCCCGTCGAGCGCGCCATCATAGAATCAGGGTTGTTCCCGCAGCCGGCCGGCACTGACGCGAGCTTCATCTACGGCGTGCCGGCAGGGTTCTTCGGGTTCGCCACTGCAAACATCGGGGCAAATCCGAACTACGTCACGCCGTGGTCAGTGGCGCCCTTCTACCGGCACAGCTAGGATACGCACATGCAAAACTCACAACGCCCCGCAAAATGGCTCAAGCCGTTTGCCGCGGATGATGCCAACAAGGTCGAGATTCCGCTGACCTCGGCGGATCCCACCCGTGCGAGCCAGTCCGCAGGTTTTCCGCCGCTGACGATGCAGCCGCCCGAATCGGGCGGCGTGCCGCCACAGGGCGAAGACTTCAATGGTGCAATGAACCAGGTCGCGCGCATCGCCTGGTGGCTCATGGGCGGCGGCTCGCTGCCCTACGATGCTACGTGGGCAGGGAATGTCGCCATCGGCGGCTACCCGAACGGCGCACAGATCCCCGCAGCTGACCTGCGCGGCACCTGGTTCAGCACCGCCGACAACAACGCGAACGACCCGGATGCGACCGGTACGAACTGGGTGCCCGGCTACGCCTACGGTGCGACGACTATCGGCACGGTGGGCGTCAACCTCGCCACCTCGGTGACGCTCACGCCTGCACAGGCAGCCAAGGGCATCATCTTCATCCAGGGCAACCTGACCGCCGCAACGACCATCATCTTCCCGGCATGGGTCAAGAATTGGCTCGTGGTCAACAACACCGGCACGGGTGCATTTGCACTGACCGTGAAAACGGCTGCCGGTGTGGGCGTCGTCGTCAACCGTGGTGACGTCGTGCCTATCCTTTGCGATGGCACGAACATGAGCGCCGCGCAGCGCGCGCAGTCTGCGAACATCGCACGTTTCACGGCCAATGGCAGTTTCACCGTGCCGCCCGGCGTCTCAACGATCTACGTCAGCGCCTGTGCCGCTGGCTCCGGCGGCGGTGGCGGTGGCGGTGCCACAAACTCGCTGGGCGTCGGCGCTGGTGGTGCGGGCGGTGGCGCCGGTCAAGCGATCATTCGCCAGCCGTACACGGTGACTCCGGGCACGGTCATCGCCCTGACCGTCCCATCCACTGGCGGCACGGGCGGTGCGGCCGGCACGCCTACCGTGCCGGGCGTACAGGGGGCGGCCGGCGCCAATACGGTCGTCGGTTCGCTCGTGACGTTGACTGGCGCCGGCCTGACCGGCGGCGGCTTCAACTTCTCGTCGGGCGTTCCTGCAGGTGGGGCTGCGGGTACAGGCTTCCCGAGCGGCACGTCCGGCGCTGACGGCGCGTCCGGTTTCAACGGCGGCGTTGGCGTTGGCGGCGTGGGTGCTTCAGGTCCTTTCGGCGGCGGTGGCGGGGGTGGCCGGTCAGGCTCTACGGGTGTCGGCGGCGCGGCAGCTGGTGGGTTTGGTGCAGGTGGTGGCGGTGCAGGCGGAAGTTACGGCAGCGGCGGCGGCGGCTCCAACGGGGGCGTCGGGGGCACGGGTTCTGGCGGCCTGGTCATCATCGAATGGTAAGTTGAACGGGTACAAACGTCATGAAATACATCCTCTACGACATCAACACCAAAGCCGTAGTCCAATGGCAGGACACGGACGTCTACAGCTACAACGAGCCAACTTCGACCCAGTCGCGGGTCATTGTTCCCGAGGATGCCGTGCCCGCAGCGTTCGATCCGTACAACTGGCCCTCGGGGTGGTGGTACGTCGATGGAGCGCTCACGCAGGTGGCGCCACCCCCGCCGCTGAGCGAAGTTGCCATGTACAAGCGCTGGGCCGTGACTGCGCGGCGTGCGCAGGCCGAAGAGGTAGGTGTCGTGCTGGATGACAACTCGACCTTTGCGCCCGTCCCTGCGCAGATGGGGCGTATCGCGTCGCTTGCACTGGGGCACGCATTCATCGGCGTGACGGAAGTCGACATCGAGCTCGGCGGCGAATGGCGACACTTCGCAGCGGCTGACCTAGCTGACGCCTATGCCAAGTACGTGCGCCAGCGCGAGGCCTCCTACGCGGCCGAGCGCGTGCACCTGGAGGCAATCGCGGTGCTGCTGACCGCGGGCGATCGTCCCGCACTCGAAGCCTACGACACCACGGCCGGCTGGCCGGCGCCGGAAGCGCCGTGAAGATCGACTTCGACGAGATCTATGCGAGTGTCGCGCAGGCGGCGCTCGCATTCTTCGGCGGCCTCATCGGCGCGCTGATGCGCCGCGAGGTCTCCAGCTGGCAAACCGCGTTGCTGGCCGCCTGCGGCGCCGGCTTCGTGGGCTTCCTGGTGGCCAAGTTCTGCCGGGCCACAGGTGTGAGCGAGGATCTGACCTACGCCTTCGTGGGCGTCTCGGGCTGGCTCGGCGCGGCACGCACCATCGACTATCTCGAAAAGCTCATCGAGGCGCGGCTGGGCGCACGGTTTCCGCGACGTACGACTGATACACCATCTAACGTGCCGGCGGCGTCGGACGGTGCTAAGGTGGAAACCCTACCCGACGACAAGAAAGCGAACTCGCAATGAGCGTCGACACACAACGCAGTCTGGCCGGCTTCCTGCTGGTCCTCACCTTGGCGAACCTGTTCGCCTCGGGTGCAATCTTCCTCACAACGCGCAACCTGCGCGCTGATGCCCATGCACAGCTCGAGCAGGTATCGAAGACCGTCGAACGCCTGGACGACGCCGTCACACGCTTGTGCGACAAGTCCGCTGGAGTCTGTGCACCGCCAGTAGCGATGCAGCCCCTGTCGAAGCCCTGAGGCTCAGCCCTTTCCGGGCTGTTCCGCAATCTTGCGCAGCGAGTCACCTGCACGCTTCGAGCCGGCCGAACTGCCGAGCCAGTAGTTCGCCACCTGCGTGAAGCTGACGGTCAGTGCACCAAACAGCACATTCAACAGGTTGGCCGTGCGCTCATCCCAATTGCGTTCCACAAGGAACAGCATGTACACGCAGGTGAAGAAGCCGCCCACGATGAGCGCGCTGATGACCACTGGCGCCCACGAGATGCCGCTGCCGGCCTGGGCCAGCGCTACGGTCTGCTTGCGCGCGCTGTCGGTGTCGGCAAGGTAGGCCGCGTCGCTCGCCTGGTCGATGCGGGCCATCTCGACTTGCATCGAGATCTCGGCCTGCTTCAGCGCCGATATCTGCTCACCAGTCAGCGTACCTGATGCGAGCGCCGCAGCCAGGTCGGCCTCAGACGCATTGGGGTTGCCGAACACCTTGTCGGCGATGACCTTGACGGCCGCGCCGGCCAGCGGGCCGCCGAGGGCCGCCGCGAGGCCCGGCGCTACGGCACCGATAGTTGCTTTCCAGTCGAAGTCGCTCATAGCGGACCTCCTGCACGGCAGGTGATCGTGCCCGGCGGCAACGGCCCCGTTTGCACGTACTGCGGGGATCCGATCTGCACGGGCTTTGACCAGTCAATAACGCCTAGTGGACGACTGCGTGCAGCCTCGACTTCCAGCACAGCGACACGTTCGCGCAACTTGGCGATCTCTTCGCGTAGGGCTTTGATCTCATCCATGGTTGGTCTCCAGTACAGGGCGCACAAGGCGCGTGAGTCGTTGAACCTCGGCAAGTCCCAGCGTGCCGCCGTTGACGCGCTTACGCAGCGCCGTTGTCTCGCCGAGCATGCTGTCGGGAATTCGATCCTCCCACCACTCGATGCCGGCTTCGAGTGCGAAGCGTGGCTGCGCGAGCAGGTCGGGAATACCTTCGAGGTTCTGGCCTACCAGGTCGCCCACGCGCCGGTAGTTGTCGGCGCCCGTGATGCCTGGGATGCCGCGGCCGCGGTAGCGCCAGCCATCGTCGGGCAGGATGTTGCCGAGGTTCTTCCGACCCCACTCGCCGCCGTAGACGATGTTCGCGATGGCCCGCTGGTCGGCGGCGTGCTTGCCCGGCACGCGCCCGACTGCCTGCGCTTGCTCGGGCGTGATGCGGTGCGCGCCGAACGTGGCCAGCAGCGCATCGGGCGTGTAGTTCAGGTTCTCTTCGAGCTGCGTGAGCATCGTGCTTTCGTGCAGCGCGTTCGGTAGGAAATCTTCGAGATCGTCATCGCCCCGCGAGAACGAGTCGGGCTTGAGCGTGTCGGCGAAGACCTGCGCCCAGAGCTGTGCGGTCGCGGCGTCGACGCCGCAGGCGGTCAGGATGGCGAGCCAGTGAGCGGTGGTACGTGGAGGCATGAGAACGCGATCGGTCATTCTGGTATCTCCTGCTTGGCCGTCTGGATGGCCGCTAAGGCGGATTGTAGGCTGTCGAAGCGGCCTAAGTGTCGGTACTTTCCGGCGATACTGACGCGTGCCGCAAACTTCGTACCCACGATCGATACACCCCGCACGCCTGTCTTGTTGTCTCGTCGCACGGTATCGGCTAGCGCGTTTTTGACTTTTTGAATGTGCGCCGCTGTCTGCGGCTTTCCGAGCTTGGCTTTCCGTTGCTTTTCCCGCGTCTCGGCGCTTGCTGTTTTGCCTGTCAACGCCGCGGCGAGTTTAGCCAGGTGCTGCGTGCTGCGCGCTTTTGAGTACGCGGACATTCGCTGGCGTGTCTCCGGAGATTTTGTCAGACCTAACTTGACGGCAGACTGCTTGGCTCGCGTTTCTGCGCTGTGCGTGCGGCCTTCCATGGCGGCGCCTGCAACCAACGCGGAGTTGTAGCGCACCCGCGCCGGCGTTGCGTCGATGAAATTTTGTTCACGCGCGATCAGTTTGTCGCGTGGGCAGAGTTCGAGCACGACGAACTGCAGTGTTGCAATGCCGTATTTATTGGCCGCGAGTTGTAACGCCCGACAGTGATGCGTGCCGCGCTGCAAATCCGTGCGGTGCTTACTCCACCGCTTCGGGATGTGTGCAGAACTGCCGATATACCGCTTGCCGGACGGCGCGACGATCGCGTAAACCCCACAGTTCAAGGAAGCTCCGTTATGTCCAGTATCGCGGCACCCGCACCCTGCGGCGTGCCGCGCAATATCATCAATCCGTCTATCTGGCTGTCATCCACCCAGACGCGCTGTCTCGTGAGAACATCAAAAACGTGCTTCTCACGATTAGCGATATCATAGCACCTATTCGCAAGTGCTGCGGGAGCTTGTAGTGTCATCACCACCTGCAGCCGACCGCGCAGGGGGTCGACAGGGCCCGTAGGCAGCGCGTTTGCACACGTCACGGCGTACTTGCGCGCCGATTCCGATAGCACGACACGGCCCGCCACGGCGCGCCAGATCCGGTTGACCGATGGGGGCCAAGGAAGGACCAGCGAGAGCGAGCGCGTAGGGTTGTAGCGGGTCATATGAGAAAAGCCCACCAGCGAGGCGCTGGCGGGCTTGCTGCGGCTATTTCAGAACTGTACCTCGTCCTCGAAATCGTCCCATTCGTTGATCCAGTCCGCCGCTTCACGCAACCGTCGCAATTTGGCACGCGAGCGGGAAGCGGCAAGCGCTTGGTTCACTCCCCGAGAGAAATGATCCGCCGGTGTCGCCGTTTCGTTCACGCGGCCGTGGCGAAAGGGTTCGCGCCGGCGGTGGCCGCGGCGGCGAAGGGGTTCGCGTTGGCTGCCGGTGCGGGCGCGGCAGCAGGTGCTGCGGCGTTGCCCGTCGACGCGCCTGCGAAGGGGTTCGCACTGCCAGCCACGGCACCAGCCGCTGCAGGTTGCGCGAACTTCTCGAAGGCGTTCACCATGGCACCGTTGCCGATGGCCAGGCGCTCGCCGTCTTCGACGGCCATCACGCCATCGATGTTGAACGAGACACCCTTACCGCCGGTCGCGTGGCTCCATGCGAAGGCGCTCAGGGCGGCACGCACGCGCTTGCCGGCGTAGAAGCACTGGCGGATCTTCGCGGCATCGGTGGGAACGTCCTGCATGAGCTGCTTGCCCGATTCGTCGGCCACGTAGGGCGCGTACTGCGTCGAGGCGCGCACGATGAGCCAGTCGGGCGGAATGCCGACGATGGGCTTCTTTGTGGAGGCGTTGGGCTTGACGTTGACTTGAATGTCCGCGGTCAGCGTCGCGACTTGCAGGCACAGCGCATGGAGCGCAGCGCCGGCTGCTGGCGGGAAGGCGATGACGGCGTAGAACTCGGGGCCGCGACCGGGCTTGAGCTTGTTCACCTGGGCGCTCGCGAGGGCCGAGCTGGTGAGGATGGCAACGTGGTCGATGAGATTTTGAGACATGTTGAAGATTCCATTCAGGTTGAGATTTGAAGAACCCCCGTATAGCGCCGGGAGGCACGCGCTGGATTTGATTGTAGGTAGCGGGTTATCGAAGTGTCAAGCGCCTTTCGCATAATTCTTGAACATTGTCGCGATGGCACTCGGCGCCTGCACGTCGACAACCTGGATCGTGCGCGAGTTTGCCGAGCGCTTCACGAGCTCGGCATGGAACTCGACCGGAAGCACGGGCAGCGCGTTGGAGATGGCCACGGGCTGCAGCAGGTCGAGCCGGTTCATGGCCAGCAGCGTCTCGGCCGCGGCCTTCGGGTCTTTCCACATCTGGCGCCCCTGCGTCTCCTTGACCCGCAGGTTCTTGTGTCCGGCCTTCACGAGCTGCTCGATGCGTTCTTCGATGTCCTCCCAAAACGCTTTAAAGGCGGTGCGCGCGGCGAACAACTGCACGATGTCGTCTTCGGGCATATCGAGCAGGTTCTTTTCGCCAGCATAGGCCGCCAAAGCGGTACTGAGCGAGCTGTGCACCGCCGGGCACTTCGGCTTGCCTTTGCAGTACCGGCAGTGGTCGCCCGGCACTGGCGCGCCCGGGTTCGCGACGGCGGCCACCTCGCGGACCAGCTTGGCGCGCTCGATCGCAAGCCAGGCAGCGTCGAGCGCCAGGGTTTGCGATGGCGCGGCCAGCGGCCGGCGGGGCTGGTACACCGCAAGCGCGAGCTTCTCGGGGCGGATGCCCTTCTCGCCCAGCGCTTCGGCTGCTGCGACGGCATAGGCTGCCAGTTGCTCGTTGGGCTCGTCGTAGGTGCCCACGTCCACGTCGGCGAAGCCGTACTTGTAGTCGACCACGATGAGGTGCCACACACCGTCGAGACGGTACAGCACCAGGCAATCGGCAGTGCCGAACAGGTCCGGCGAGATCGAGCCGATGGCTACGCGCATCTCGACCACCACGGCGACGTCCGTCGCACCGGCCGGGATCCGCGATTTGATGAAGTCGCGGTAGCCGCGGCCGTGGTGGCGCAGCGTCTCGTTCCAACGTTGCGGCGTGTCGCCCTTCAGGTCGAGCCCAGGCGGCGGGACCTGGTCGGGCGCAACGGCGCCAGCCGCCGGCGCGCCGGGTAGCGCAAAGTGCTGCTTGACGTAGTGCTCGGCCACGGTGTGGGCGCAAGTTCCCTCGGCGGCTGCGGGGCCGGATGAATCGGACATGCCTTTGGACATTTGGACGCTGATGGGGCAGCTTTTCCAGCGTTTGCGCCCGGAGAATGAGAGAATTGAGTGCGAAACTTGCGGGTTTGTCATGGCTTTCTTGCGCTCGGTCGTGAATGTGGCACGAATGTAGCGCGAATCGAAAGCAAAGTCTAGCTATTTATCGGAGAGTGCCCACTAACCTGCCATGACGGATGACATGACTGACGTGTCATTTCTAGGAAGCTCTACCAACTACTAAACGGTACCTTAATCCTTATTAATATACATTCTCTATTTCTAGATATAAGTCATAAAGTACTGTCATAGTGTCATTCTGTCATCTAGCAAGATTCGTGCCAATGCGAAACGACTTGAATGGCCTAACTATCAGGCCCGTGCGGCGATAGCGCATTTCAATGTGCAACCGTGCGCGACTGGTAGGAGAATACTCACACCTCCAAAGAAAGCCGCGAATCTTGATCGACATTCGATTTACACAAATCACGTCGCACTCGTGCGACCTCACCAAACGCTTCGCCCCGGACGAACACGGAAGGGTTACCAGCAGTGCCATCGCGCACATGACCGAAGGCGCCGCACGCGTGCTGCACATCGAGGACGTATCGCATCTCGATTCGGCTTTGCGCAACCTGACGCCCAATCAGGCCATCACCTGCGGGCTGCCGCGCGCCGGCGATTCGGAGCTGACCACACGAGCGCGTGCCGACTTCAACCCGCGCGCCGTGGCGCGCACGAACGCCACGTTCGACTGGTCACCCGGTGCCACGCTGTGCCCGATCGATGTGGACGTCGACACCGGCGGCTTCACGTCGCTGGACGCCGCGCTCGATGCGCTCGAAGCGTGCCACCCCTGGCTCGCGCACGTCACGCGCATCGCGCGGCCCTCGTCCTCGTCGTACGTGGGCGACCGCGGGCTGCGCGGCGTGCATGTCTACTTCGCGGTTACGCGCGGCACGGACATCCCCGCGCTGGCCGTGCGCATGCAGGCCGAGGAATGGCTGGCCGGGCGGGGGCTCGTGAAAATCTCGAAGTCCGGCGCGCTGCTCGTGCGCCAGCTCTCCGATTCGCTGGTCTACCAGCCCTCACGCCTGATGTTCGAGGCCGAACCGGTGTGCAGCGAAGACGTGCCGCGCAACATCCCGGACGGCGGGCGCGTGCTGGTGCGCGCCGAGCGCCCCAAGGGCGCGCCGCTGCGCGCACGCACGCCGGAAGGGCTGCTCGACGTGGGCGCGCTCACGCCACTGCGCGAAATCGACGTGCGCCGCTTCGAGACGATGAAGCGCCAGGCCCGGGACGCACGCCGGCGCGAGGCGAAGAAGATAGCCATCAACTATCAACGAGAGAACGCCATAGCGAACGGCCTGGAGATCGCCGACGGCGAGCGCCTGGGCCTGATCGCCACGCGCGCGCTGGGTGACAAGAAGCTGCCCGCGACCTGGGAGCTGGCCATCAAGGACATCGGACGGCAGACCGTGCAGCAGGTGGTCGACGCACTGCCGCTGTCCCTGGGCTTCAACTGCGCAGACCCGTTTGACACGTGGAACCCCAACCTCGAGCCGAAGCACTACGACAAGGCCGAGATCGTCATGATGGGCGACCGCCCGGGCGTCTGGTCCCACAAGCTGCAGGAGTTCTTCGAGTTCACCGATGACCGCGCTGCCGACCTCGACACACCGCTGTCGCTGGCCGCCGAGAAGCTGTGCGGTTTGGTCGAATATCCCGAGCCGGCCGGCAAGAAGTCCGCGCCGCTCGTGAACATCACGCACGGCCTGACGGTGCTGCTCGACGAGCTCGACGCGCTGCCCTCGTACAACGCCAGCACGGGCACCATGGACCGCGACGACGTGCCCGACACGGGCGACCTGCTCGACGCGCTGTCGCGCATCGGCTGCCACAACGTCACGAAGAAGCCGATCGAAGACGCCATCGACACCCTGGCCTACCGCCGCACGGTCGACCCGTGGCGCGACGCCGTGCTGGGCCTGCCGAAGTGGGACGGTACGCCGCGGCTGGATAACTTCTTTCCCGAGTTGTGCGGCGCGATGCCCTCTGAGGCGCTCATGCTGTCGACGCAGCTGTTCTTCGCCGGCGTGCTCATGCGCCAGCTCAAGCCCGGCGCGCCGTGCCCGGTGGTACCGGTGCTGATCGGCCAGGGCGGTCTCGGCAAGGGCGTCTTTGTTGCCGACATGGCGCGCGCACTGGGCGTGCCGCCGCCGGCCTCGCTGAAGTTCGCCGACGAGATCCGCATGACCATGGCCGCCAGCGTGAGCGCCATTGCCGAGCTGGGCGAGATGTCGGGCATGGCGAAGCGCGACGTGGAGGACATCAAGCAGTGGACGACCGAATGCCAGGACGTGTACCGCGCGCCGTACGAGAAGCGCGCCAGCGCACACCCGCGGCGCTTCGCGCTCATCGGCACGGCCAACAAGCACGAGATGAACCGCGACGAGACCGGCAACCGCCGGCTGATGCCCGTGGACGTCCTGCGCCCGATCGAGCAGGCATGGGCCGGCGAGGCGCGCCAGATCTTCGCAGAGGCAAAGGCGCGCTTCGTGGACGACGAAGCGACCTACCTGCGCCTGGTACGCGCAGCGGCCGACGCGGTGTTCGCGTTCAACCAGGCGCAGATGCGCGACGGTATCGGCGTGCCGGTGTCGGACGTGGACGACGTGCTGCCCGACTTGCTGCGCAAGCTGCTGCGCCAGCACAGCGCGACAGGCTTCGTGCCCAGCTCGGCCATCCGTACCGCGCTCGACAGCTTGCCCAGCGGGAAGATGATCCGCACCCGCGAGTACACCCGCTGGCTCCAGACCCGGGGTTGGCACCCCGCGCGCACGATGGACTCCCGCGGCTGGAAGCCGCCAGAGGGCTACGAGATGCCCGGCGAGTCGCAGGGTGCCGACGTGATCCAGCTGAATC
>NZ_CANSMR010000043.1 GCF_947648125.1 uncultured Bradyrhizobium sp.
GCTGTGCAGGCGCAACGCGCAGCACCGCCGCCGCCGCGTCCGGCACCGCCGCCACGGCCCGCAGCAGCACCCCGAGCCGCGCCGGCATGCCCTCCCGGCAAATGCAAACACTGAGGGCATGACACTATGAACCGAGCAGGTCAGCGTTCATGAGCATCACGGCCAAACTCGGATCGCGGACATCAGCGAAACTGATGATCGGTACGATCGCGGGGCTGGTGGTGTTCCACCAGCCGGCGCGGGCGGCCGAACTCGCAGCGCAGGACATCGCGCTGCTCGATCGCCTGACCTGGGGCGTCAGCGCCTCGAGCGCGGCGCATCTGCGCGAGGTCGGTACTGAACGCTGGCTGCAGGAGCAACTGCATCCGGCCAACACCGCGTTGCCGGCCGCCGTCCAGAAGCAGATCGAGGCGATGCCGGACGTGCATCGCTTCCCGTTCGACATTGCCGCCTCGTTCGACCAGCAGGGCAAATCCGCCAACCAGGTCGCCGATCCGGAGCAGAAGAAGGCGGCGCAACAGGTCTATCAGCAGGCCATGAACGACCGCGCCAGGCAGGCCGCGGCCCGCACCATCCTGCACGCGCTCTACGCGCCGGATCAATTGCGCGAACGCCTGACCTGGTTCTGGTTCAACCACTTCAACGTCCACCAGTACAAGGCCAACATCCGCGTGCTGGTCGGCGACTATGAGGATCGCGCGATCCGCGCCAACGCGCTCGGCAAATTCCGCAACCTGCTGTCGGCAACGCTGCATCATCCCGTGATGCTGCGTTATCTCGACAATGCCGATAACGCGGCCGGTCACCTCAACGAGAACTACGCCCGCGAGATCATGGAACTGCACACCATGGGCGTCGGCTCCGGCTATACCCAGGCCGATGTTGAGGCGCTGGCGCGGATCCTCACCGGCGTCGGCATCGACTTCAAGTCGGAGGATCCGAAGCTGAAGCCCGAGCAGCAATCCCAGCTGGTCCGCGAGGGCGCCTTCGAGTTCAATCCGGCGCGCCACGATTTCGGCGACAAGACCTTCCTCGGCCATCAGATCAAGGGCCGCGGTCTCGCCGAGGTCGACGAGGCCCTCGACATCCTGTGCCGTCATCCCGCGACCGCGACGCACGTCGCAAAGCAGCTTGCGACCTATTTCGTGTCGGACAATCCGCCGCCTGCGCTGGTGCAGCAGATGGCGCAGACCTTCCAGAAGACCGACGGCGATATCGCCGCCGTGATGTCGACGCTGGTTCATGCGCCGGAATTCGCCGCGAGCCTGAAGGGCGGCGCCAAGTTCAAGGATCCGATGCTCTACGTGATGTCGTCGGTGCGGCTCGCCTACGACAGCAAGGTCGTCCTCAATACGCTGCCGATCCAGGGCTGGCTCAACCGCTTGTCCGAGGGCCTGTTCAATCACGAGACGCCCGACGGCTATTCGATGCTGTCGGCGGCCTGGAACGGTCCCGGCCAGATGATGCTGCGTTTCGAGATCGCGCGCGCGATCGGCTCGGGATCGGCCGGGCTGTTCAAGCCGAACGAGCCCAACGCTGTCGACCAGCCGGCGTTTCCGCTCGTCATGAACGGACTCTATTTCAGCAACATCAGGCAGACGTTGAGCCCGACCACGCTCGCCGCGCTCGACCAGGCCGTCTCGCCGCAGGACTGGAATACGCTGTTTCTGTCGTCACCCGAGTTCATGCACTGAAAGGGAGGTTCGCCAATGAACCGCCGTGAACTGATCAAGGCCTTCGCCGCTTCCGCTTCGCTCACCCTTGCCGGCCGGGTCTGGGCTGCGCCCGCGACCGACGCGCGGCTGCTCGTCGTGTTCCTGCGCGGCGCCTACGACGCTGCTAATGTGGTGGTGCCCGTCGGCAGTGAGTTCTACTACGCCTCGCGCCCGACGCTTGCGGTCGCGCGGCCCGATGCCGGCAATCCGAATGCGGCACTGTCGCTCGACGCCGGATGGGGGCTGCATCCGGCATTGCGCGATTCGATCTATCCGCTGTGGGCCAAGCGCGAGATCGCTTTCGTTCCGTTTGCCGGCACCAGCGATGATCTCTCGCGCAGCCATTTCGAGACCCAGGACACGATCGAGCTCGGGCAGGCGGTCGGCGGCAGCCGCGACTACCGTTCCGGCTTCATGAGCCGGCTGGCGACCGAGCTGACGCGGGTGAAGCCGATCTCCTTCACCGACCAGCTGCCGCTGATCTTCCGCGGCCAGAACCAGATCCCGAACATCGGCATCGCCAGCGTCAGCAAGCCGGGTGTCGACGACCGCCAGGCGCGGCTGATCAGGGAGATGTATGCGAAGGGCGATCTCGCCAATTCGGTGTCGGAAGGCTTTCGGGTCCGCGACGACGTCTACAAGTCGGTCTCCGAGGAGATGATGGCGGCCAACCGTGGCGCCGTGTCGCCGCGCGGCTTCGAGCTGTCGGCGCGGCGGATCGGCCGGCTGATGCGCGAGCAGTTCAACCTCGGCTTCGTCGACGTCGGCGGCTGGGACACCCACGTCAACCAGGGCGCGGCGACCGGCTATCTCGCCGACCGCCTCGGCGAACTGGGAAGGGGCCTCGCCGGCTTCTCGGAGGAGATCGGGCCCGCGATGTGGCGCGACACCGTCGTGGTCGTGATCTCCGAGTTCGGCCGCACCTTTCGCGAGAACGGCGATCGCGGCACCGACCACGGCCATGGCAGCGTCTACTGGGTGATGGGCGGCGGCATCAACGGCGGACGCATGGCCGGCGAGCAGGTCCAGGTCGCACAGGCGACGCTGTTCCAGAACCGCGATTTTCCGGTTCTGACCGACTACAAGGCATTCTTCGCCGGCCTGATCCAGCACGTCTACGGCCTGCAGCAGTCCAGCCTCGAACGCATCTTCACCGGCATCAAGCCGAAGGATCTGAACCTGGTTTGAGTGGGCACCGCCAAAATATCGAAAACAACCCCATGCAAAGTAGCCAGTTGCCGGTATTCGGCACGGCAACTTGACTCGTCGGGCAACTCAGCGGTATTCTTCTATTATTCAGAAATAGTGCAATGGCGGCCGCGTGACCAGCGAAGGTCCATCGCTGTGCTAGCCGTGCGATGGCATTTGAGGGGAGCTCGAAAGCGGACCTTCGAAGATAGGCGGCGCCGGCGCGCCGCGCTGAAACGCGAGAAGGTCGAGCGACGGTGGTTCCTTGCCGGTCAGGATCGATACGCAAGCGTGGGCCTGGCCTCGATGGTGCGTCTGATGATTGAACAGATGCTGGAGGATGTCGGCGATCCGCTGTTCCTGCGGTTGCCCGCTCGTCGTTCTATAGGCATGAACGCGATTCAACTCCGCTTCCTCGTAAGCTGAGACAACCGTCACGATCCGCTTGTCCTCCTCAAAGCGAGCACGGGCAAGGTCATGCCGGTCATCAAAGATGATGGCATTAAGACGATCAGGATGTTCGCCTTCGCCTGTCAGTCGACGAAGCCACAGTCGATCTGTGAGGAGTAGGTGGTTGAGCGTCCCATGAAGGCTGCCGAAGAACACACCTGTCGGCCGCCGATACGCCTCCTCGGGAAGCGCTAACGCCGCTGCGTAAATGCGAGCGTTTGCCCACCGATTATAAGCCGCGAACTGATCAAAGATGGCTTTGGTCATGAGAACCTCCGCGGGCCACCATAGTGGCTTCGCGCACGCCCATGCGTGAGATATATTCACGCTTCGCGTCGGAGCTTCAGCGATATGGACCTACCTTCGACAAGGAATTTGCAGGCCCTGGCAGCCTTGAAGAAAGCATCTTCCCTCAGCGCCGCAGCAGAGACGCTCGGAGTGACGCGTTCGGCGCTGTCGCACCGGATCGCAGAACTGGAGCGACAACTCGGTGTCGTTCTCGTCCGTCAGTCTGGCCGCTGTGCCGTGCTCACGGATGACGCGCAGTCCCTCCTGATGGTGATGGGCAACGCGCTCGACCGTATCGAGGCGGCGGTGGCGCCGCTTCGGCGGCGGCGGGGACAGTTGCGCATCAGCACCGTGGCGACCTTCGCGTCGCTGTGGCTGATCCCCCGTCTTGCGGACTGGCAGCATCAGCATCCCAACATCGAGCTGGCAATTTCCACGACGACGCGGGCGCTCGATCTTGCAGCAGAAGATATTGATTGCGCCATCCGCCATGGGCTTGGGGACTGGCAGGACCTGTCAGCCACTCTGTTGTTCCACGAAACGCTTGTGCCTGTCGCCCGCCCGGATCTGGCCGACCTTTCTATTGCAAGCACGGTCATCAGGGCGCGATCCCGCTTCACGGACTGGACACGCTGGTGGCGTGCGACCTGCAAAACAGGGGAGCCGCCGATCCGGAGCGTCGTCGTTGAGACCCGCGCCCAAGCAATGGATGCGGCTCTGGCCGGCGCCGGGGTCGCCATGATGGACGAGGCTTATGCTCGACCCCATATCGCCGCGGGTCGTCTTCGCCCACATGGCCCAGCCACAGAACTTCCCGAAGGCTACTTCCTTGTGACGGCACAAGTGGAGAAGCCACGATCACCGGCGGTCAGGCTGCTAGCAGCCTGGCTTGCGCATCAAGTCGGGTAGGTTTGGCAGCCAAGTCCTCGCCCGGTCCCCCACGCGGTGCCCTCGTTGAGTTGGACAAACGAAGGGCCGACGTCGGTTGTCATCTTGCGATCTTCGCCGCCAAATCCGCGATCGCCTTCATCACGGCGTTGCGGATGCCGGGGTCGTAGAGGATGTGGCCGGCGCCGTCGATGATGCGGACCTCGCTGCCCGGCCAGCGCGCGGCCAGCGCGTGCGAGGTGGCGGGCGGGCACAGCAGATCGTAGCGGCCCTGCACCAGGATGCCGGGAACGCCGGCGAGCTTGCCGGCCTCATCCATCAGCTGGTTCGGCCGCATGAAGCAATCGTTAGCGAAGTAATGCGCCTCCATGAACGGCGTCGAGGGCAGGGCACCTGATGCCTTGAGGTCGAGCCGTGTCTGCTTCGGCGTGTGCTCCGACAGCGTGCGTTCGGTGTCGTGCCAGGCGCGCGCGGCCGGCGCATGCACGGCCATATCAGGATCGAGGATACGGCGGTAATAGGCCGCGAGCGGCGCTGCACGCTCGTTCTCCGGCAGGAAGTTGAGGAAGTCCTCGGAGAGGCCGGGATAGAAGCGCGGCAACGCGCGCAGGAAAACGTCCTCCAACTCTTCGCTGGTGCCGAGAAACGTCGCGCGCAGTACCAGCCCTCCGACCCGCTCGGGATGGGCTTGCGCATAGGCTAGCGCCAGCGTCGCGCCCCAGGAGCCGCCGACCACCATCCAGCGCGCGAAGCCGAAGCGTTCGCGGATCTTCTCCAGGTCGGCGATCAAATGCTGCGTCGTGTTGTGGTCGCGGCTGCCCTTCGGCCGGCTGCGGCCGCAGCCGCGCTGGTCGAACAGCACGGCGTGAAAGCGTTCGGGATCGAACAGCCGGCGATGATCCGGCTGGCAGCCGCTGCCCGGGCCGCCATGCAGATAAACCGCGGGGATGCCGCTCTCGCGTCCGACGCTCTCGACGTGCAGGTTGTGCCCGTCGCCAACATCGAGCCACTCCGATGTCAGCGGAGCAAAGGGATCGGCGCGCCTGGCAGCCTTGCCGGCATCGGCATCAGGCGCCATGAGGTTTGTCCTGGTGTTCGTCCGTCTCCAGCGTGCCGCCGGCGAAGTTGCGGTAGAGGAAGCGGTTCTTGTTGCCGGCGGCTTCCTGCTCGGCCTGCTTGAAGATCTCCGCGTGCCGCGGCGACAGCGCGCAGGCCGGGTCGGTGTTGCCGGCATCGCCGGTCAGCGCAAAGGCCTGGCAGCGGCAGCCGCCGTAGTCGACCTCGCGGAATTCGCAGCTCTTGCACGGCTCCGGCATCCAGCCGGTGCCGCGATAGCGGTTGAAGGCGTCCGAGTTCTGCCAGATCCAGGCGATCGAATGGTTCGAGCGCACCGACTCGAATTCGAGCCCGGTGATGCTTTCGGCGGCGTGGCACGGCAGCACCTTGCCGGCCGGCGAGATGTTGAAGAACTGGCGGCCCCAGCCGCCCATGCATTTCTTCGGCCGCTGCGCGTAGTAATCCGGCACCACATAGTCGATCGCGAGCGTGCCCTTCAGGCGCAGTTGCGCTTCCTCCACGATGCGGCTGGTCTCCTCGATCTGCTCGATCGTCGGCATCAGCGCGGCGCGGTTCTTCAGCGCCCAGCCGTAATACTGCACGTTGGCGACTTCGAGCCGGTCGGCGTCGAGGTCGACCGCCATCTGGATGATGTCGGACAGTTGATGCAGGTTCTGCCGGTGCATCACGGCATTCACCGTGAGCGGCATGTCGAGCTCGCGCGTCCATTTCGCGACTTCGAGCTTCTTGCGATGCGCGTCCTTTAGGCCGGCAACGCGATCGGCAACCATGGGTTCATTGCCCTGGAAGCTGATCTGCACATGGCTGAGGCCGGCATCGGCCAGCGCCGACAGCTTGTCCCTGGTCAGCAGCACCGCCGAGGTGATCAGGTTGGAATACAGCCCGACATCGGTGGCGCGCTGCACCAGCTCGACGATGTCCTTGCGCGCGGTCGGCTCGCCGCCGGAGAAATGAACTTGCAGCACGCCGAGCTCGGCGAGCTCGCCCAGCACCTTCTTCCATTCCTCGGTGGTGAGCTCGGTCGAGCCGCGGTCGAGCTCGACCGGGTTCGAGCAATAGGGACATTGCAGCGGACAGCGGTGGGTGATCTCGAGCAGCACCGCGAGCGGGATGCCGTAAGTCTCAGCCGCCGAGCGCGTTTGCTCGAGCACCGCGAGCCCGTCGGTCGGGCCTGCTGTCGTTGTCTTGTTACCGGCGAGCGTGTCGCTCATGCTGTGCTCTCGCGCGCTTCGGTGAGAAAGCCCTTGTCGGCCAGATCCTGCAGCATCGCGATCACGTCGGTCGCGATCGCATCGCGTGGCGCGGCGTATTTTTCCGCGAGCTGGTCCACCATCTGGGCGACGCTGCGCACGCCGTCGCAGAGCTGCAGCACCTCGACCGCGATTTCATCCGGGGCCAGCACCCGCTCCGGCGCCAGGATCACCCAGACCTGCCGCGTCTCGTCGAATTTCAGCTTGGTATGGCGCGGCAGTTTCGGCCGGCTGGTCTCGCTGACGCTGATGTTGCGGCTGGCCATGTTACGTCTCTAGCTCGTCTTCGGCACGAAGGCGCCGGGTGGAATCTGGCCGTCGACATAGGCGTGATAGAGCGCGTCGAGTTGCACCCACAGCACGTTGGTCTTGAAGATCAGCGCGTTGCAGACCGCCTCGCGCTCGGCCGGCGTCTTGGCGTGCTGCTTGACGTAGTCGAGCGCGAAGCCGGCGTCGCGCGGCGCCTGGGTCAGGCGGCGGCTGAAATAGCTCATGATGTCGGGATTGACGAAGTCGTAGTGCTTCAGCATCCCCGAGATGCGCTCCTCGTGCAGGTTCGGCGCGAACAATTCGGTCAGCGAGGAGGCGATCGCCTCCAGCGGCGTGCGGTCGCGGCAGAAATGCACATAGGCTTCCACGGCAAAGCGCGTCGCCGGCAAGATGCCTTCGGTGGACTCGACATAGGCGGTGTCGAGGCCGAGGCCTTCGGTCAGCTTCAGCCAGCGCTCGATGCCGCCCTCGTTGCCGAGATCGCCGTCATGATCCTCGATGCGATGGCGCCATTCGATCCGTGTGTTGCGGTCGCGGAAGCGCGAGATCACCATCGCGTCCTTCAGCGGGATCGTGCTCTGGTAGTAGTAGCGGTTCAGCGCCCAGGCCTGGACCTGCCCCTTGTTGAGCTTGCCGCCGTGCAGCAGGCGATGGAACGGGTGCAGGCTGTGATAGCGCGTCGCGCCGATCGTGCGCAGCACAGATTCCATCTCCTCGGCACTGTCGAGCGTGATGCCCTTGCCGATCGAGAGCGCGGTCATTGCGTTGGTAGGCACGACATTCACAGCACGATCTCCGTTCCGTCGGAAGGAATCTGCCAGCCCGCCTGTTCGGCCGCCTTGCGTTCGGCCGAGGTCCCAAGCAGCGCCGGGTTGGAGTTGTTGATATGCAAAAACACTTTTCGTCCGATGTCGAGCCCGGCGAGGCTTGCGATCGCGCCCTGATCGCCCGACATCGCGATATGTCCCATGCCCTGGCCGGTCTTGTTGCCAAGGCCCGCCGCGATCAGCTCGTCGTCGCGCCACACCGTGCCGTCGAAGAACACCAGGGGCGCGCCCTTGAGCCGTGATTTCAGGTCGTCGGTCACCCGGGCGCAGGCGGCCAGGAAGTAGAAGTATTTGCCGCTGCGCTTGTCCGCAATACGCAGGCCGAGCGTATCGCCGACGCCGTCGGCGCCGGCCGGGTGCGCCTTGCCCTCGAGATACCAAGCGCCCTTGCCGGGAACCTCGAACGGCAACACCTCGAGCCCGGACGGCGATCCGTCGGGCAGGGCGGGCTCGAAGGCCTGGTCGACCGCGATCGGCCGGCGGGCGACGTTCTTTTCGCTCAGCACGTTGAAGATGCTGTTTGCGCGGAGGATGGCCAGCACCCGCTCATGCGCATAGATCGCAAACGGCGAGCCCTCGCGCATCGACAGCAGCCCGGCGACGGCGTCGATCTCGCCATTGGTGAGGATGACGCCCGCGATCGGGCTGTGGCGCAAGGCGCCGTGTTTCGGATGCAGCTGCGGCGTGGCGATCAGCTGTTGACGGAGATCCGGGGAAGCGTTGACCAGGAACCAATGCGCGCCGTCGCCGCTGACGGCGATCGAGGCTTGCGTGCTCTGCAATTCGGGATGCTCGCTTCGCGCCGTCCTGCAGACGGCACAGCCGCAGTTCCACTGCGGAACGCCGCCACCCGCCGCGGCACCCAGGACGACGACACGAAGCATGATCCGTCCCCTGGAGACGTTTAACTCGGACCCAAAAACGCTGACCCAATAGCTGGCCCAGAAACGTTACGAGGTGGACCCCGGCTTTGAAACACACCCCCATGCTCGGGAGCGCGTTACGCCCGGATGTCCACCTGCGCTAAAACGCTAAACGTGTATAGGGCGCTGCCGCTTACTTGCGGGTGGCGCACATATACATGTTGATTTCCATGCCGACCGACACTTCGACGATCTTCGGTGCTTTCCAGGCCATTAGGCTCTCCTTGTTGCAACCGGACGAACTTTCCGCCCTGCAGGTTAAACTACTGCGGTTCGAAAAGTTCGCCACTTAAATTTTTCGCAAGCCGCTCTGCTCAAGGACATGCTGCACTGCGAAGGGTGAATTCCGGCCAGTCACAAATTTGTGCGCGCTTTTCCAGTCAAAACCCGGTGGCATCAGACCTTTTTCCTGTTGTTCGCCACACGGCGAATGGTGATCTTGGACTAAGAGACAGGGGCCATCCGATCCTCCGAAGGTCCTGATGACGATTCTGTGCTTCCCGGTGACGGGGGGCGACTAACCGAGCCGAGTTCAGCCGATGCCACGCTATTTCTTCAATACCCGTATCGGCGACGAGCTGATCTCCGATCCCGACGGCGAAATCCTCCGGGACCCGGATCGCGCGTGGGAGATGGCGCGGGCGATGATTCGCGAACTGCTGAAGACCGAGGGTGCCGACGGTGCGCTGCTCAACGCGGTGATCGAGGTGACCGACGACGAGGGCGAGATCGTGCTGGAGTTTCCATTCACCGAGGCGATCCTCGATCGCCCGGACCACTCGATGACAAGGCACTGAGACACACCGGCACTGAGATACACCGACAGTGTCGCGTGGCCACAACCATGCGTTGGCCGATGTCAGCATGTTTCTGATTGCAATTGTCCGGACAAATTCGCAAGACTATGAACGGAAAGCCTGATAGCGCCGGTCGACCTCAATGGCGCAATGAACAAACGGCTTCCACCCAAGGGAGATCATCATGAAAAAACACTCATTCGCACCGCGCAGCCTGCTGCTTGCGGGGGCCATGCTGGGAGCGTTCACGCTCTCCGCTGCGGCGCAACAGCCGGCGGTCGCGCCCGCCGCAGGTGCCGCGCCGGCCGCGCAGCCGCTGCCGCCGGGCTCGCCCATGATCGGGCGTCCGGACAATGAAGCCGCCGCCAAGCTCGCGCCGGTGGCACCCCCGCCGCTGCCGTCCGCGCCCGACAAGCTGCCGCTCGCCAAGCTCAAGGTACCGGCCGGCTTCAATGTCGAGGTCTATGCCGCCGGCATGGCCAATGCGCGTTCGCTGGCGCTCGGCGACAAGGGCACCGTGTTCGTCGGCAGTCGGCTCGTCGATAAGGTCTATGCGATCGTCAACAAGGACGGCAAACGCTCGGTCAAGGTGATCGCCTCCGGCCTCTACCGTCCGAACGGCGTCGCCTTCAAGAACGGCACGCTCTACATCGCCGAGCTGTCGCAGGTCTCCAAGATCGACAAGATCGAGGACAATCTGGACAACCCGCCGAAGCCGACCGTCATCTACGACAAGCTGCCGAAGGACGAGGCGCATGGCTGGAAGTTCATCGCCATCGGCCCGGACAACAAGCTCTATGTCCCGGTCGGCCAGCCCGGCAACAACGTGCTGCATGACGCCGATCACGGTCAGATCCGCCGCATGAATCTCGACGGCTCCGGCGCCGAGGTCTACGCGCTCGGCGTGCGCAACTCGGTCGGCTTCGACTGGAATCCCGAGACCAAGCAGATGTATTTCACCGACAACGGCCGCGACTGGCTGTCGGAGACGGTGCCGGAGGACGAGCTCAACCGCGTCACCAAGGCGGGCGAGGATTTCGGCGCGCCTTACTGCTACCAGGGCAACATCATCGACCAGGAGCTCGGCTGGGGCAAGGACTGCAAGGACTACACGCCGCCGGTCGGCCTGATGGGCCCGCATACCGCATCGCTCGGCATGCGCTTCTACACCGGCAGCATGTTCCCGAAGGCCTACAAGAACGTGATCTTCGTCGCGCGTCACGGCTCCTGGAACAAGTCGCAGAAGCAGGGCGGTGACGTCGTCGTCGTCAAGCTGAACAAGGACGGCACCGTGAAGTCGGTCGAGCCGTTCATGACCGGCTTCCTCGAGGACAACAAGTATGTCGGCCGCCCGGTCGACGTGATGCTGCTGAAGGACGGCTCGCTGCTGGTCTCCGACGACTGGAACGGCGCGGTCTATCGCATCAGCTACGGCAAGCCGAAGGTCGCCAACCAGTAAGCTGATGTAGCTCAGTCACCGTCATTGCGAGCGAAGCGAAGCAATCCATTCTGCCCCTTGTGGCGATATGGATTGCTTCGTCGCTCCAGCGCAAAATTGCTTCGCAATTTTGTCGCGAGCATCCTCGCAATGACACTACATGCCCGGAGCGGCCAATGCACAAGACCATCATCGCCACCCTGGCAGTTGCTTCCATCGCATTCTCCGCAAACGCCGAGACCATCCAGGAGCGCACGGTCGCGTGCTTTGCCTGTCATGGCGAGCACGGCACGTCGGAAACCGAGAACACGCCCTCGCTCGGCGGCCAGCAGGCGCCCTATGCGCTGATCCAGCTGTTCATGTTTCGCGAGAAGCTCAGGGTATTCGACCCGATGAACGAGATGGCGAAACCGATGACCGACGACGATCTGCGCACCTTCTCCGATTTCATCGCCACCTTGCCGAAGCCTGCGCCGCCCGTGGAGGCCGGCGATCCGGCACGGATGGCGCGCGGCCAGGCGCTGGCGCAGCAGAACCGCTGCAACAGCTGCCACAACACCGATTTTTCCGGCAAGGACAACGTCCCCCGCATCGCCAACCAGCGCGAGGACTACCTCGCCAAGACGCTGGCCGAATACAAGGACAACAGCCGCCACGGCTACGACGCCACCATGGCCGACGTGATGCAGACGGTCACCAAGGAGCGGATCGGCGACCTTGCCTATTACATCGCGCATGTCCGCTGAAACATCGGGCGGCGGACGTCTGGTCTTGGCCTTCGTGCGGCGCTAAAACGCGTCCGTCACACGGAGTGTTCTTATGCAGGATCTTTGGCGTCTGTCGGCGGCTGAACTCGCCTCCCTCATCAAATCCAAGAAGGTGTCGGCGAAGGAGGCGGCCGAGGCCGGGCTCGCCCGGCTCGACGCGGTCAACCCCAAGATCAACGCGGTGGTCGATCACCGGCCCGACGACGTGCTGGCACAGGCAGCCAAGATCGATGCGGCCATTGCGCGCGGTGAGGCGGTCGGGCCGCTCGCCGGCGTGCCTGTCACGATCAAGGTCAATGTCGACCAGGAAGGCTACGCCACCACCAATGGGCTGAAGGCGCAGCGCGACCTCATCGCCAAGGTCGACAATCCCGTGGTCGCCAATCTGCGCAAGGCCGGCGCGGTGCTGCTCGGCCGCACCAATTGTCCGGCGGTGTCCTATCGCTGGTTCACCACCAATCTCATTCACGGCGACACCAAGAACCCGCGCGATCCCGGCATCACGCCGGGCGGCTCGTCGGGCGGCGCGGGCTCCGCGGTCGCGGCCGGCATCGGCCACATTGCGCACGGCACCGATATCGCGGGCTCGGTCCGCTATCCGGCCTATGCCTGTGGCGTGCACGGGCTGCGGCCGAGCATGGGCCGCATCCCCGCCTTCAACTCGGCATTGCCGGAGCGTCCGATCGGCCCGCAGATCAGCGCGGTGTCGGGCCCGCTGGCGCGCACCGTCAACGATCTGCGCATCTCGCTCGCGGCGATGTCGGCGCCGGACTATCGCGATCCCTGGTACGCGCCGGTGCCGCTCGAGGGACCGCCGCGCGAGAAGCGCGTTGCGATGTGCCTCAATCCCGATGGCCTCAACCCGGTCCCGGAAGTCGTCGCCGCGGTGGCCGATGCCGGCAAGCGGTTGCGTGAGGCCGGCTGGATCGTCGAGGAGATCGCCGACACGCCGTCCCTGCGCGAGGCGGCCGAGATCCAGACCCGGCTCTGGCTCGGTGACGGCTACGAGGCCCAGCTTGCGTTCGCGGAACGCGAGGGCGATCCCGGCGCGCTGGCTTGCCTGCGCGGCGTCCGCTCAAAAGTGCATCCGTTCGACCTGTCGCAGGCGCTGACCCGCCGGGCGACCTTAACCCGCGAATGGTTTGCCTTCCTCGACAAATATCCGGTGCTGCTGATGCCGGTCTCCGGCGAGCTGCCGTTCCCCGATCATCTCGACTGCAAGGACGAGGCGTCGTTCGCGCGGGTGTGGCACGCGCAGCTGCCGCAGATCGCGATCCCCTTCATGGGCCTTCCCGGGCTTGTCGTCTCCACGGGGCTCGTCGGGCGGATTCCGGTCGGCGTGCAGCTGGTCGCCGGCCGTTACCGCGAGGACCTCTGCCTTGCCGCGGGTGAGGCGGTCGAGGCCGGCGGCACGCCGTCGTCGCCGATCGATCCGGTGATCTAAAATGACAACCGTCTACGATTTCACCGCAAAGTCGCTCACCGGCGACGAGGTGCCGCTGCAGCGGTTCGAGGGGCAGGTGCTGCTGATCGTGAACACGGCGAGCGCCTGCGGGTTCACGCCGCAGTACAAGGGCCTGCAGGAGCTGCACGCGGGATTGTCGGCGCGCGGCTTTGCCGTGCTGGGCTTTCCCTGCAACCAGTTCGGCGCGCAGGAGCCGGGCGATGCGAAGCAGATCGCCGCGTTCTGCGAGACCAACTACGCCGTGACGTTTCCGATGTTCGCCAAGATCGACGTCAATGGCTCAGGTGCGCATCCATTGTACGAGCATCTGAAACGTGAGAAGTCGGGCCTGCTCGGGCCGGCGATCAAGTGGAACTTCACCAAGTTCCTGGTCGATCGCGCCGGCAAGGTCGTGGCGCGGCATGCGCCGACCGCCCGGCCCGAAGGATTGAAGAAGGAAATCGAGGCGCTGCTATGAGCGACGACACCAACGACCAATTTCCCGACCGCCTCTCGGTCGATCCGAACAGCCCGTATTACAACGCGGAGATTCTTTCGCGTGATGTTGGCATCCGGTTCAAGGGCGCCGAGAAGACCAATGTCGAGGAGTACTGCATCAGCGAAGGCTGGGTGCGGGTGACCGCCGGCAATGCCAAGGACCGTTACGGCAATCCGCTGACCATCAAGGTGCACGGGCCGGTCGAGCCGTATTTCAGGGATAAGGCGAAGTCCTGAGGCGCTTCCTCCACCGTCATTGCGAGCGAAGCGAAGCAATCCATTCCTCCGCTTGTTGAGAAATGGATTGCTTCGTCGCTTCGCTCCTCGCAATGACGTGAGGAGAGAAGCGGGCACGCAACATAGAAAGCAGCATCATGTCCGTCCGCATCGTCGACGTCCGCGAGGTGACAAAGCCGATCTCCTCGCCGATCCGCAACGCCTATATCGACTTCACCAGGATGACCACGAGCCTGGTCGCCGTGGTCACCGATGTCGTGCGCGACGGCAGGCGGGTGGTCGGCTACGGCTTCAATTCCAACGGCCGTTACGGGCAGGGCGGGCTGATCCGGGAGCGCTTTGCGCCGCGGCTGCTCGAGGCCGATCCGAAATCGCTGCTCGATAGCTCCGGCACCAACCTCGATCCGGACAAGGTCTGGTCGACGCTGATGTCGAACGAGAAGCCGGGCGGCCATGGCGAGCGTTCGGTCGCGGTCGGCACCATCGACATGGCGGTGTGGGACGCGGTGGCGAAGATCGCTGGCAAGCCGCTGTTCCGGCTGCTTGCCGAGCGTCACGGGCTATCAGCCAATCCGCGCGTCTTCGTCTATGCCGCCGGCGGCTATTACTATCCGGGCAAGGACCTCGGGAGCTTACGCAAGGAGATGCGCGGCTATCTCGACCGCGGCTACAACGTCGTGAAGATGAAGATCGGCGGCGCGCCGCTCGCCGAGGACCGCGAGCGCATTGAGGCGGTGCTGAAGGAGATCGGCAGCGAGGCGCAACTCGCGGTCGATGCCAATGGCCGTTTCGATCTGGAGACCGCGATCGCCTACGCCAAGATGCTGCGGGAGTATCCGCTGTTCTGGTACGAGGAAGCCGGCGATCCGCTCGACTACGCGTTGCAGGCGGCGCTGGCCGAGTTCTATCCGGCGGCGATGGCGACCGGCGAGAACCTGTTCAGCCATCAGGATGCGCGCAACCTGATCCGCTACGGCGGCATGCGGCCGGACCGCGACTGGCTGCAATTCGACTGCGCGCTGTCCTACGGGCTCTGCGAATATCAGCGCACGCTCGAGGTGCTGAAGACCCACGGCTGGTCGCCGAGCCGCTGCATCCCGCATGGCGGCCACCAGATGTCGCTCAACATCGCGGCCGGCCTCGGCCTCGGCGGCAATGAGAGCTATCCCGACCTGTTCCAACCCTATGGCGGGTTCCCGGACGGGGTGCGCGTCGAGGGCGGCCATATCGTCATGCCCGATCTCCCCGGCATCGGCTTCGAGGGCAAGTCGGATCTCTACAAGGAAATGAAGGCGCTGGCTGATTAGTCGGTGCTCATCCGGCCAGCCGGGAAGGCTCGCGTCCGCTTGCAAAACAAATTGAGCGTCGCTCAATGAAATATTGAACGTTGCTCACGTTCCGATATACTCAGGAGAGACGCCTCTTTCCGGATCACCGGGGAGGCGCCGGAACCGGGCCATCAGGACAGCCGCATGCCATATTCAGCGAAGAATCTCCGGGACGCTGCCGATGCCGGCGTGATCAGCGCGGCTGATCTGGACCGGCTGCTCGCCTTCCTCGCGAGCCATGACGGGCAGGGTGCGGCCGGCGAGGCAAGCCCGCCGGCCAGGTTCGATGCCGCCCATGTGCTCTGGTACGCCGGCGCGCTGATCGTGATCGGCGCCATGGGCCTGTTCTCGACCCTGGCGTTCACCCAGATGGGCGGGCGGGCGCTGACCGCCTGCGCGGTCGCCTACGCCACCGCTTTCGCCGTGGCCGGTCACCATCTCTGGTACGGCAAGAATCTGCGGGTTCCCGGCGGCTTGCTGGTCGCGATCGCGGTCTCGATGGCGCCGCTCGCGGTCTATGGCATCCAGGACGAGCTCGGCTGGTGGGGCAAGTTCGGCAAGCCCGGAACCGTGCAGGACTTCTACGTCTGGGTGAAGGGCAGCTGGATCTTCATGGAGATCGCGACCGTCGCCGCCGGCCTCGTCGCGCTGCGCTACTTCCGCTTCGCCTTCATCGTCGCGATCATCGCGTTTGCGCTGTGGTTCATGTCGATGGATCTGGCGCCGTGGTTCAGCGGCACGAATTATGCCGACTTCGAGACGCGGCGCCGGGTGTCGGTGTGGTTCGGATTGGCCGTCCTCGCGGTGGCCTGGATCGTGGACTATCGCAGCCGCAATGGTGACTTTGCGTTCTGGCTGCATCTGTTCGGCCTGATGGCATTCTGGGGCGGAATCACCGCGTCCGAAGGGTCAACCGAACTCTCGAAAGCGGTCTATTGCCTGCTCAACGTCGGTCTCGTCGCGGTTGCTGTGATCCTGATGCGGCGCGCCTATGCGGTGTTCGGCGCGTTCGGCATCTGCCTCTACCTCGGACATCTCGCCGACGTCGTCTTCAAGGACTCGCTGTGGTTTCCGTTCTCGCTGTCGCTGATCGGAATTGCCGTGATCGCCGCCGGCCTGCTCTACCATCGCAACGAGCGTGCGATCGCCGCCTGGCTCGAGGCGCATCTGCCGGCGGGGCTGCGGCCGCGATCCGCAACGGCATGAGGCTCGCGACAAGCCCAGGCCTCATGACGGCTGTGATCGTGCTCTCGCTTGTCGCCTACGACAGCCGCATGTCCAGCAGCCGCCGGCCTTCGCCCTTCAACAGCTTCTTCACCGCGCTCGAGGCGATCACCTCGCCATTGTTGGCATAGGCCTCGTGGTTCTTCTCGATGTCGTCGAGGCGGTAGAGGTAGTTGACCATGACGCCGGCGGATTCGCGCAGGCCCTTGGGCGAGAGGTCGCCCAGCCAATTGATCCGCTCCAGCCGGGCGCCGTTGCCGAGATGGAAGCGGGCGACCGAATCGATCAGCCGGCCCTTCGGCGTGCGCGCCTTCAGGAAGTAATAGGCAGCGAGCGGCTCCAGCACGGCGCGCAGCTGCGTGGCGAGCTCGGCGTTCTCGAACCAGTCGGGCTTGCCGAGGCTTTCCAGCAGCTGACGGTCCTCGTCTGACAGCGGCACGTCATCGGCCTGCTTCACCCACTGCATGAAGCCCGGCACCGGCGACAGCGTCACGAAATTGTCGAGCTTGGGCAATTCGCGGCGCAGCTCCTCGACCACCTGCTTGATCAAGAAGCTGCCGAACGAAATCCCACCCAAACCGCGCTGGGTGTTGGAGATCGAATAGAACACCGCGGTGCGGGCGCGCTCGACCGGCACAGGCTCGCGCTCTTCCGCAAGCAGCGGCGCGATCGCGCCCGGAATGGCCTCGGTCAGCGCGACCTCGACGAAGATCAGCGGCTCGTCGGCCAGCGCCGGATGGAAGAAGGCGTAGCAGCGGCGATCCACCGGATCGATGCGGCGGCGCAGATCGTCCCAGTCGCGGATCTCGTGCACGGCCTCATAGCGGATGATCTTCTCCAGAATATTGGCCGGCGACGACCAGTCTATCCTGCGCAGCACGAGGAATCCCCTGTTGAACCAGGACGAGAGCAGATGCACCACGTCGCGGTCGAGCGCGGCGAGGTCCTTGTTGCCCTTCATCAATGAAAGCAGATCCGAGCGGATCGACACCAGCTCGCCGGTGCCGCCCGGCGCGCGATTGAGCCGGCGGATCAATTCCTGGCGGCGCGGCTCGGAGGCGAAATGCAGATCGCTGGCGTCGCCGCCACCGGCCTTGTCATTCGCCTTGGCGCGCCAGCTCTCGATCGCCTGCGCCAGCTTGGCGTGATCGGGGCCGAAATCGCGGGCCAGCGTCTGGAAGAACGACAGGCGGCCGGCGGCATCGAGGTGGTGGTAGCGGTCGAGCACTTCACGCGCCATCGCCGTGCCGGAGGCTTCGCCGCGGCCGGACAGCAGCGCCTCGCACAATTCCAGGAGTTCGGACGCATCCTGCTTGTCGTCGGCCGGGCTGGCACGGCCGAGCAGGACGCGGCCGCGTTCGGAAATCGTCGAGAGCAGATCGGAAAAGAAGGCGTTGGCCATGGGCAGTTCGTATCCAGCGGGTCGTATTCAGTGAAGCCGGACCTTACACGGGATTTAAGGTCGGGAGGACTGCAATCAAGCGCATGGATCGTACGGAAATATGTCGCAGGACGACAACGGTATAATTCGTAATCGCTGCGGCCGGTGACAAACCGCGTTCACGTTTTCTCCGCGAACGCGGTCGGTGTCTTGCCGGTGACCTGGCGGAACGCATGGGAGAATGCCGGCACGCTTGCATATCCGAGGTCGGAGGCGACCTGCTTGACCGAAACGTTCGCGTTGGTCGACAGGCGTTCGATCGCGGCGGCGATGCGGGCGCGCTGGCACCAGCTCTTGAACGACAGCTGCGTCTCCGCCGAGAACAGCCGCGATAGCGTCCGCGCCGAGGTGCCGACCGTGCGCGCCAGCGCATCGATCTCGTGGTCCTTGGTCGGATCGGCCAGCACGATGTCGGCGGCGCGGCGGCAGCGCGGCTCTTGGGGCAGCGGGATGAAGGTCGCGGAATCCTCGGCCTGGTGCAATTCCAGCATCACGAGCCTGATCAGGAGGTCGGTGCGCTCGCGTCCGCATGAGCGGTCGAACAGTGCGAGGATCGCCTGGTGCACCAGCGGCGACACCCGCACCACGAATTCATGGCTGAGACTGTCGCTGCGCTTCTCGCGCGCGAGCCAGGCCCGGTCGAAATACAGCGTGCGCATCTCGATATCGGCGAGCACGTCGATCGCGTGGGGAAGCAAAGCAGGGACCCACACCGCGCGGTCCGGCGGCACCAGCCAGCGGCCCTTCGGCGTCGTCACCTGCATGGTGCCGCTGGCGGCATAGACCAGTTGCGCCTCGCGGTGCATGTGCGGGTCGAGCCGAACGCCCTTTAGGTAGCTGCGCGCGACCATGTGCACGCCGTCGCCGGTGACGCGCCGGTCCTTGTGGAGGGCTCTTATTGGCGGCTCAGCGATAGTCATTGGCGACATCCCGTCAGGACAAGCACCTATAACCTATTTTCGAGCAATGGAAGAATCGCGTGAGAGACGTGCCAGTGAAAGATCTGCCCATGAGCAGCCCAACGAACAATCCAAGCCGGGTGATCAGCTTCGTCAACGCCGGCCATTTCATCGACCATTATGCGATGCTGATTTTCGCGGCTGCCGTCATCATCATGGGCCCGGCGCTCGGCATGGCCTATTCGGAACTGCTGCCCTATGCGACGCCGGGCTTCATCGCCTTCGGCGCCGGCTCACTGATCACGGGCTGGCTCGGCGATCGCTGGAGCCGCCGCCACATGATGGTGATCTTCTTCGTCGGCATCGGCCTGTCGATGATCTCGGTCGGCTTCGTGCAGACGCCGCTGCAACTCGGCGCAGCGCTGCTCGCGATCGGCATCTTCGCCTCGATCTACCATCCGGTCGGCACCGCGATGATCGTGTCCTATGCCGAGAAGCTCGGCGCCCAGATGGGGATCAACGGCGTCTGGGGCAATCTCGGCGTCGCCTCGTCGGCGCTGGTCACCGGCGTGATCGGCCAGTATCTCGGCTGGCGCTGGGCCTTCATCGTGCCGGGTACGGTCACCGTGCTGGTCGGCATCGCCTTTGCAACGACGGTGGTGCACGAGGACCGCAAGGGCTCCAGGCAGGCGGCAGCCCAGGTGCGGGTCGCCAAGGAAGACATGTGGCGCGTGGTGCTGTCGCTGCTGATCGTGGTGATCGCGATCTCGACCACGTTCAACGCGGTGACGGTGGCGCTGCCGAAACTGTTCGCCGAACGGCTCGCCGATCTGACCAGGAGCCCGGCGCTGCTCGGCGTGATCGCCGCCGGGGTCTATGTGTTCGGCGCGATGACGCAGTACACCATCGGCAAGTTGCTCGACAAACATTCGCTGAAGACGGTGGCGCTGCCGCTGTCGTTCATGCTGACGCCGTTCCTCTATCTGGCGGCGAGCCTGTCCAACCTGCCGCTGATCGTGGTCTCGATCGGCATCGTGATGGGCGCGTTCGGCCAGGTGACGGTGAACGATGCCATGGTCGGCAAGTACACGACAGAGGAATGGCGCTCGCGCGCCTATGCGGTGCGCTATTTCGTCGGCTTCACCGCGGCGGGCGCCTCGGTCGGCCTGGTGGCCTGGCTGTATGACCAGGGCGGCTTCTCGATGATGCTGCGCGCCTTCGCGGCGCTGTGCCTGCTGGCGATTGCAGCCGCGATCATCCTGCCGCGCGAGATCCGGACGCCAGCCACGCAGGTGGGTTGACGTGCTGGCGGTTTGCTGCACCATTCAAGCTGAAACAAGCCCCAAGCGCCATCCACCACCAGCAGATGGCGCTTTTCCGCGCACCGCACCATTGCGTCCGTAAACTTTGTCCGGACCCGGCGGTGTGATACTCTCCACAACGGTCTCAGGACCTAAAGGCGCCGGTTGCGCCGATCACTGCCATTTGTGGTTTGTGGAGCAGCCGAAGCCATGGGCGAAATTCGCGACTTCAGATCCGGCAAGCCGGGCAAGCCACCGCCCGGCGAAACGATGCCGCGCCGCCTCGCCGCGATCGTTGCCGGCGATATCGCCGGCTACAGCCGTTTGATGGAGCTCGACGAAGAGGGCACCCACAACCGCGTCAAGCGGATCGAGCGCGATCTGATCGAGCCCACCATTTCCGAGCACCACGGCAAGCTGGTCAAGACCACCGGCGACGGGTTCATCGCGATGTTCGACAGTCCGGTCGAGGCCGTCCGTTGCAGCATCGTGATTCAGCAGAACATGATCGGCCGCAACGCGGCGATCGCGAGAGATCACTGGATCGAGTACCGGATCGGCGTCAATCTCGGCGACGTCATCATCGAGGCCGACGATATCTTCGGCGACGGCGTCAATGTGGCCTCGCGTCTTGAAGGGATTGCAGCGCCCGGCGAAGTCTTCATCTCCGGCGGCATCTACGAGCAGATCAAGCACAAGATGGTCTGCGGATACGAATCGCTCGGCGACAAGAAGGTCAAGAACATCACCGATCCGGTCCGGGTCTATCGCGTGTTGCCGGACGCTGCCGCGTACCAGAGGACGCGCCGGCGCCGTGAGTCCATCCTGCTTACGCTGCTCGGACTGGCGGTCGCAGTCATCGCTGGCGGCGTGCTTTGGTACATGCTGGCGCAACCGCGCACCAAGCCGATCGACGTGGCGCAGGTGCCTCCGTCACCGGCCGTACCGCCGGCCGTTCAGCAGCCGGCACCGAGCCCGGCTCCGGCTCCGGGCCAAGCTGCAAGTCCGGTCCCAAGTGCCGCACCGACGCAGCAAGCCTCGCCTCAAGCCGCGCCCTCTGCAACTCCCGCCGCGTCGGTGCCGGAGCCTGAAATAGTCTCGCTCCGGGGCGGCAGCTTCTCGATGGGAAGCAATGACGACCCTTCGGAGCGGCCGATCCGCAAGGTGACGGTCAAGCCGTTCGCCATGGGCAAATATCCGGTCACCGTGCGGGAATGGAATGCCTGCGCGGCGGCCAAGGCTTGCGGCTTCACAGCCAGTGGCAAAGACGACGTTCCCGTCACCAATGTGAGCTGGAGCGATGCGAAACAGTATGTGGCCTGGCTCGCCGAGGGGACGAAGAAGGCTTACCGGCTTCCGAGCGAGGCCGAATGGGAATACGCGGCGCGGGGTGGAACGCAATCGAGATACTGGTGGGGCGACCAGATTCAATCGGGCAACGCCGGTTGCAAGGATTGCGGCGGCGGCGACGGTGCCGCCGAACAGCCGGTCAAGGTCGGCAGCTTCAAGCCGAATCCGTTCGGTCTTTACGACATGGGCGGCAGTGTCGATCAGTGGGTCGAGGATTGCTGGCACAGGAACTACCAGGGCGCTCCGGCCGACGGTGCAGTGTGGCCCGGCGGCGACTGCGGCTCCCATGTCATTCGTTCCGGCTCCTGGAAGAACGACGCACGCTATGTCCGTCCCGCCAATCGCGACAATTACGACACCAATGTTCGCTACCCGACCCACGGTTTCCGGGTCGCTTTGTCTCCTTGAGGGACGCCTGCAATCGCGAGGTTTGATGGAGGGGTTATGAAAAGTGCAGGCTTGATCATGCTCGCTGCGGCACTGACATTGCTCGCCAGTCCGGCCACCGCGCAAAACAAACCGGCGGGGAAAGACACCAAGCTGTATTTCATCTGGCCGCACGACGGAGCCAGGCTCAAAAGCCCGTTCTGGTGTCGCTTTGGGCTGCGCAACATGGGCGTCACCCATGCCGGCGACGAATATCCGAACAGCGGCCACCACCATCTTCTGATCGATGTGGACGAGCCGTTGAATCCGAACGAGCCGATCCCGTCGGACAAGTCTCACCAGCACTTCGGTGCAGGCCAGACCGAGACGCAGCTCGATCTGGCGCCCGGCAAGCATACCTTGCAGCTGGTGCTGGGCGACGCCAAGCACTATCCATTCAACCCGCCGGTCGTCTCCGAAAAAATCACCATCCGGGTCAAATAGGCCGATACGGATAGCTCCCTTGCGCGAACCGCCGCTTGCGCAAAGCGGCCTCGTGCGGTTTGTTGCGCGCCGCCGGGCGCAAGACCCGGCGTGGAGGGGGGCCGATGTTGTCTCGACTGATGCGTCTGGCTGGCCTCGTTCTGGGAGTAGTGACGATGGCCATTTCAGCCAATGCCGACGCCTTAAAGGATCAGATCGCGCCGACCGGAAAGCTCCGGGTCGCGATCGCGATCAGCCCGGCGGGCGGCGCGTTCTGGTCAACCAAGACAGAGAACGGCTATGCCGGCGTTCCCGTCGATCTCGGCAGGGAGATGGCGGCGCAGCTTGGCGTTCCCGTTGAGTATGTCGTGCACCAGAATTCCGGCCAGATCACCGATGCAGCGTCGAGCAACAGCTGGGACATCACCTTCCTGCCCAAGGACCCCGAGCGCGAGACCAAGATGACGTTCGGGCCGATCTACGAGGTTGCCGACGCCACCTACATCGTCAAGCCGGGCTCGGCGATCGCGAATTTCGCAGCGCTGGACCAGGACGGCGTCAAGGTCGCTGCCGTCAACGCCACCACCACGATGCGCGGCGCGATCGCGCATCTCAAGCACGCCAAGGTCACGGGCTATCAGACCTATGACGAGATATTCAATCTCCTGAAGAGCGGCGAGATCGACGCCTTCGCGTTGTCGCGCGATCAGCTCAATGCGATGGCCAAAAAGATTCCGGGCACCCGCGTGCTGGACGAGACCTTCAAGCAGACCGTCACCGCGGTTGCGGTGCCGCTCAACCATCCGCTGGCCGCGGCGTTCGCCACCAGGTTCATGACCGATGCGATCGCCAACGGCACGCTGCGCAAGGCCTATGACAATAACGGGCTGAAGGGCTCCCCGGTCCGCACCGAGGTGAAGTAGACCGGCGCATCCGGGCGTGGGCGTCATCTGGGCATGCTGCATAATTCCGCGCCATCGCGCGGGGCGGTTCCTGCGTTGCCTCTCTAACTCATTGTATTTACACGTATTTAAAGCGCATCCGTGAGCGCCCCCGGTTGGCACATCCATTGCTTTTGATTGCACCAGTCAATGACGACTGCCGTCCTCCGGATTGCCGAAGCCAATGCAGGCCGAGGTGAGGGGATCAAGGCGCCCCGCCGGGCGCCGCGAGCAATCGTTGCACCCCCATCTCCCCGGACGGACGAGCATTTCAACCAACCCGCGTCGCTTCCGGTAGGCAACCGGCGCGGCCGAATTGCGCAAGGGGAATTTACGAATGGCCTATCTCGCACCGTCCGAATTCGTCACCAAGATGGTGGACGCCGGTGAATCCAAGATATTCATGTCGACGCGCGACACCGTGATCCGCGCTTACATGGCCGGTGCGATCCTCGCGCTGGCGGCTTGGTTTGCCGTGACGATCAACGTCAACACGGGTCAGCCGCTTGTCGGCGCATTGCTGTTTCCGGTCGGCTTCGTGATGCTCTATCTGCTGGGCTTCGATCTGCTGACGGGGGTGTTCGTTCTCTCGCCGCTCGCGCTGCTCGACAAGCGCCCTGGCGTCACGCTCGGCGGCGTGCTGCGAAACTGGGGCCTCGTCTTCATCGGCAACTTCGCCGGCGCGCTCACGGTGGCGTTCATGATGGCGTTCGTGACGACCTTCGGCTTCACGCAGGAGCCCGACAAGGTCGGCATGACCATCGGAAACGTCGGTGAGGCGCGAACGCTGGGTTATGCGGCGCATGGTGCGGCGGGCATGGCCACTCTCTTCATCCGCGGCATGCTCTGCAACTGGATGGTTTCCACGGGCGTCGTCGGCGCCATGATCTCCACGACGGTGCCCGGCAAGGTCATCGCGATGTGGATGCCGATCCTGGTGTTCTTCTACATGGTGTTCGAGCATTCGGTCGTGAACATGTTCCTGTTCCCGTCGGGACTGATGCTGCATGCCAAGTTCTCGATCATGGACTACCTGATCTGGAACGAGATCCCGACCGTGCTCGGCAACCTCGCCGGCGGCCTCGCCTTCACCGGGCTCACGCTCTACACGACGCATGTGAAGACGGCGCCGAAGCGCCAGCGCCTCGCGGCTTGATCCCGGGCGGCTTATGGGGCTCTCCTGTCACGGAGGGCCCCATTCGCATTGGGACGGTCGATGCCGCGCGCGCTGACAATATCGGTCGGGCAATTCTCTGATCAGGGCCGCAAGGACACCAATCAGGATTTCCACGGCGTCTTGATCCCCGACGAGCCGCTGCTCGGCCTGAAGGGCATCGCGGTGGTGCTTGCCGACGGCATCTCCTCGAGCAGCGTCAGCCGCATCGCCGCCGAGTCCGCGGTCAAGAGCTTCCTGACCGATTACTACTGCACCTCGGAATCCTGGTCGGTGAAGACCTCGGCGCAGCGGGTGCTGGAGGCGACCAATTCCTGGCTGCACGCGCAGACCAGGCGCAGCCAGAACCCCTACGACAAGGACAAGGGTTACGTCTGCACGCTGAGCGCGCTGGTGATCCGGTCGACCACGGCGCATCTGTTCCATGTTGGCGACAGCAGGATCTACCGGGTCGCGGGCAACAGCCTCGAACAATTGACCAACGACCACCGCGTCGTGATCTCCTCGCAGCAGAGCTATCTCGGCCGTGCGCTCGGCGTGAACCCGCAACTCGAGATCGACTACCAGAATCTCCCGCTCGAGCGTGGCGACACCTTCCTGCTGGTGACCGACGGCATCTACGAGCACGTCCCGGCGCGGCAGCTCGCCAAGACCATCAGGGAGGGCGCTGCCGATCTCGATGCTGCCGCGAAGTCGATCGTCGCGCAGGCCTATGAGAACGGCAGCCTGGACAATCTCACCGCGCAGATCATCCGCATCGACGAATTGCCCGACAGCGACGCCAGCGAGGTGTTCGGCCAGCCCACCGAGCTGCCGCTGCCGCCGCTGCTCGATGCAAGGATGCTGTTCGACGGCTACCGCATCGTCCGCGAGCTGCATGCATCGCACCGCAGCCACATCTATCTCGCGGTCGACGAGGAGAGCGGCACCACGGTCACGATCAAGATCCCCTCGATCGACCTGCGTGACGATGGCGCCTATCTGAAACGCTTCATGCTGGAGGAGTGGGTCGCCCGGCGGATCGACAGCCCGCATGTGCTGAAGCCGTTTCTGCCGCAGCGCAAGCGCAACTTCCTCTATGTCGCGATGGAGTACATCGACGGCCAGACCCTGACGCAGTGGATAACAGACAATCCCGCGCCGTCGCTCGAGACGGTGCGCGACATCACCGAGCAAATTGCAAAGGGGCTGCGCGCGTTCCACCGCAAGGAGATGCTGCACCAGGACGTCAGGCCCGACAACATCATGATCGACAACACCGGTACGGTGAAGATCATCGACTTCGGCTCGACGCGAATCTCTGGCGTCGCCGAGGCGGTGCCGGCGGGCGTCGAGGACATTCTGGGGACCCAGCAATACACCGCACCGGAGTATTTCCTCAGCGAGGGCGGCACCGCGCGCTCGGACCTGTTCTCGCTCGGCGTCGTCACCTATCAGATGCTGACGGGACGCTTGCCCTATGGCGCGCAGATCGCGCGTGCCCGGACCCGAGCCGACTTCAACCGGCTGGTGTACCGTCCGGCTGCGCATAGCGGCCGCGAGATTCCGAACTGGGTCGACGGCACGCTGGAGCGCGCCGTGCGCGTCAGTCCGCTCAAGCGCTACGACAGCTTTTCCGAGTTCCTTTTCGACCTGCGCAATCCCAACGCAAAATATCTGACGACGTCATCGACGCCGCTGATCGAGCGCAACCCGGTGCTGTTCTGGAAGTCGACCACGCTGGTGCTGACGCTCGTCGTGGTGCTGCTGCTCGCCTACGGTGCGCATCATTTGCGGTAGGGCTAGCCGCGAAGGGACTGTTCTCCCTCTCCCGCGTGCGGGGGAGGGCTGGGGTGGGGGTGTCTCCGCGAAGGGATTCTTCGAGTGGAGCGAGCCCCCACCCGTAGCGCATCTCCGATGCGCTACGACCTCCCCCGCAAGCGGGAGAGGTGAAGCCAGCTCGCGGAGAGCCGGTCGTCGCTAATGCGTCGCGCCGGAGGCAATCGGATCCAGCCCGCTCTTGACCAGCGCGTCGCGCGCATCCGCCGAAGCGAGGAAGCCGATCAGCGCCTTGCCGGCGTCGGGCTCCTTCGAGACGGTCGCGATCCCTGCGGAGAACACCGTGATCTTCTGTAACGGCTCGGGCAAGGGACCGACGATGTCGATGCCGGCAACCGGCTTCAGCTCCGAGATCTGCTGCAGGCCGATCTCGGCCTCGCCCTTGGCCACGATCTCGCCGACCGGGGTCGCCGGGATCATCCGTGCCTTGTCCTTCATCTGGTCGGCGATGCCGAGCTTGCCGAACATTTCGGTCGAGACATAGACGCCGCTGGCGCTGTCGGAATAGGCGACCGATTTCGCCGCCAGCAGCGCCTGCTTGACGGTGTCGGCCGAACTGATGTCCGGCTTTGGCGCGCCTGATTTGACCGCGATGCCGATCGGCGACTTCACGAGGTCGACGCGGCTGTCGGCCACCACCTTGCCCTGCTTGATCAGGTCGCCCAGCGCATAGCCGACCATGATCAGCACGTCGGCGGGCTCGCCGCGCGCCAGCCGCACCGGAATGGCGTTGGTCGTGGTGCCCATCGACGGTCCGAAGGCGGTCACCACCTTGTGGCCGGTCTTGCGCTCGAACTCCGGCACCAGCGCCTTGTAGGCCGCGGTCAGCCCGCCCGAGATCATGACATGGACTTCGGCTGCGGATGCGGCTGACGCGAGGGCGAGGGCGCCGATGACGGCGAGCGTGAGGGTGCGGAAGGTGGCGCGCATGGAGTTTCTCCCTGGACGATTCTTGGGGCGCGTGGGTCGTCGTGGCCGGGGAGACTACTGCGCGAGGAGATGCGTGACTAGGGTTGCGCCGCCGTCATTGCGAGGAGCGAAGCGACGAAGCAATCCATCCTTCCGCATATGTTGAAAGATGGATTGCTTCGCTTCGCTCGCAATGACGGGGAAACAGCGTTACGCCCTCAAGAATTCACATGCACGAAATCGCGCAGCAGCGGGTAGATCTCGTTGTTCCAGCGCTTGCCGGAGAACACGCCGTAGTGGCCGACGCCGGCCTGCATGTGGTGCACCTTGCGATAGGTGCGCACGCCGGTGCAGAGGTCCTGCGCGGCGAGCGTCTGGCCGATCGAGCAGATGTCGTCCTTCTCGCCTTCCACCGTCATCAGGCCCATGCGCCGGATCGCCGCCGGGTTCACCGGGCGGCCGCGATGCATCAGCATGCCCTGCGGCAAGAGATGCTCCTGGAACACGTCGCGTACCGTCTCGATATAGAACTCCGCCGGCAGGTCCATCACGGCGAAATACTCGTCGTAGAAGGTCTTGATCACTTCGGCCTTGGCGGTCTCGCCTTTGGCGAGATGGTCGGCGAGGTCGATGTGCTGCTTGATGTGGCGCTCCAGGTTCATCGAGACGAACGCCGTCAGCTGCACGAAGCCGGGATAGACCTGACGTAGCGCGCCCTTGCACTGCATCGGCACGTAGTTGATCAGATTGTCCTCGAACCATTTGATCGGCTTGCTCTTGGCGAATTCGTTCACCTTGGTCGGTAGGATCCTGGTGTCGATCGGCCCGGCCATCAGGGTCAGCGACGCTGGCCGCGCCGGATGATTGTCTTCCGACATGATCGCGGCGGCCGCCAGCGCCGACACCGACGGCTGGCAGATCGCCACCATATGCGCGCGCGGGCCGAGCTGGCCGAGGAAGTCGATCAGGTGGTCGGTGTAGTCCTCGAGCCCGAACCGGCCCTCCTTGCGCGGGATGTCGCGAGGATTGTGCCAGTCGGTGATGTAGACGTCGTGGTCCTGCAGCAGCGTCTTCACGGTGCCGCGCAGCAGCGTGGCAAAATGGCCGGACATCGGCGCCACCAGCAAGAGCCGCGGCTGCTCCGGTCCATCCACCTTCCTGAAATGCAGCAGCGAGCCGAACGGCGTCGCATAGGCGACCTCCTCGGTCACCTGGTATTCCCGGTTGCCGGCGGACACGCTGCCGATGGCGTAGTCGGGACGGGCGTAGGTCAGGGTGGAGCGCGAGATCAGCTCAAGCGCCGCCGCGAGCCGGCCATACACCCGGTCGGCGGCGCCCTGCGGTACCAAATTGAGGTATTTCAGCGCCGCTGCAGCCCCGGTCCGCCATGGCGCCGTGAGGTCCATGTGGTTCTGGTAGGCTTGGTACATCATTGACATCATACGCATCCGCCCCTGGCTAGGCTGGATATGCAATATCGACGCCAGAGAGGGGGCGGGCTGCCCGGCAAATTGGCACGTGGCTTGCTGCAAAAATGAACGGCTTCGGGGGCGCGGCGGTTTGGACCGGCGCGCGGTGTCCGGGGGTCAGGACGCGTTCAGGGCGTGAGGGACTGATATGGCGAAGGCGACACTCACCATCAGCAGCAAGAATTATTCGTCCTGGTCGCTGCGCGGCTGGTTGCTGGCGAAATTCGCCGGGCTGGAGTTCGAGGAGGTGGTCACCGCGCCCGATGACCCCACGGCGCGGGCCGAGCTGCTGCTGCTGTCTTCGTCGATCCTGGTGCCCTGCCTGCGCCACGAGGGCGCGACCGTCTGGGACACGCTGGCGATCGGCGAGTATCTCAACGAGATCATGCCGCATGCCGGGCTGCTGCCCGAGGACCGGATCCAGCGCGCGCATTGCCGTTCGATCTCGGGCGAAATCCATTCCGGCTTCACCACGCTGCGGTCGTCGCTGCCGGTCAATCTCAAGGGGCATTTTCCCGGCTTCAAGATCTGGTCGCGGGCGCAGGCCGATATCGACCGGGTCTGCACCATCTGGCGCGATTGTCTCGGCAAATCAGGAGGGCCGTTCCTGTTCGGCGAACGCCGCACCATGGCGGACGCGATGTACGCGCCCGTCGTGACCCGCTTCATGACCTATGACGTGAAGCTCGACCCGGTTCTGGCGGCGTATGCCACGACCATCATGGCGATGCCCGAGATGCTGGAATGGATCGAGGCCGCGAAGGCCGAGCCTGCCGACGTCGAGGAGCTCGAGGTCGAATATTAGGCAGCGTGCGCCGGGCCTGCCGGCGCCGGCGGCTCAAGCTCCAGGCAAGCCTTGCTCAATGGACGTGCCGTCGGCGTCAGGCACGGGCGCCGCGCGGCGATCGGGCGCAGCGCGTGCCGAACGCAAATTCAGGTCTTGCTCCAAATGCTTCCGCCGCGATGGCCGTGCCCGGCGAGACCGATCGCCGCGGCACAACCGGGCTGGCAAGGATTTCGCATAGCAATGTGCGAGCTGTGACCGCGACGATGCGACGCTGCCGAAAATTTGGACGCTGAGCCGCGCCGCGATCTCGCGAACACGAGAACCGTGGAGGCTTGAAATGAACCAGCACGCCATCGTCAGCAAATTCTCCCACGTCAAACCCGGTGACACCGAGTTCAAGGGCGGAGGTCTGCGCGACTTCTTCCTGTATCGCGATCTCGGCATCGCCGACGCTACCGGCGGGCAGGTGATCTGCCATCTGGTCAAGGCCAATCCCGACCTGCCGCCGGAAGAGGGCACCGGCTGGCACAAGCATCTGTGCGATTTTCAGATCGTCATCATGACCAAGGGCTGGGCGCGCTTCATGTACGAGGACAAGGAGACGCTGGTCGAGGCCGGCGACGTGATCCATCAGCGGCCCGGCATCACCCACTATCTGTTCGATTACTCGAAGGACATGGAATACCTCGAGATCGTCAGCCCCGCCGATTTCAAGACCGTGGATGTGCCGCCGGCAACCGAGACGGTGCCGCCGGTGACGCCGTGGAAATGATCGCGAGGAGGGGCCGCAAATGTCGTCAGCCGAGGAATTAACCTTTGTCGTCGGCCGCTGGCTGCGGCCGATCGTCATGCTTCTGTATGTGGTGCGCCGCCTCGGCCTGATGACCACATCTAGCCGTGAACAACGGAGTACATTGCTCGATCAGTGATTCGGACGCGGTTCGTTCCATCCGCGTTCCAAATCTTAAAACGCCTGCGCGTGCGCGTCGCGTTTTGAAACAGCGCGCGCCAATGGCGCGTCAAGCCATGCCCGCCTGCTTCACGCGCGGCATGCGCCAGGCAATGACATTGACCTCCAGCGCGCCGCCGGTCGTGTCGTTGCGCCACTGGCCGTCGATGAAACGGCAGGCGAACGGCAGCTGATACGTTCCGCTGTGATCCTCACAAAGCACTTCCACGCGTTGTTCCGGCGAAGGTTCGCCATTGCCGTCGAATTGCGCCAGACGTTTTTCGCGCGTAGCCATACGATCTGTCTCCACTGCCCAAGGTCGAGCCAAAAGGGGTCGAACCAAACAAGTTCCGAAGGCCCCCGTCCCCACGAGTCCCCGTAATGAGTGAAGCACACCGCTTGAATGCGGTTTCAGTGTGGTATGTCTGCCTGGCTTTCTGCGTCGCGAGCACAAATCTGTGAATGACGCATGTGATTGGGGATGTCGATGATCGCGCGCTTCGTTGTTGCCTTGCTCGTGCCGCTTGCACTCGGCGTCGTCGGAACCGCGCATGCGCAGGACGTTCCCGGCATCGAGATCTGCACCGTCGAGAAAACCATGGAGCGGCGCACCAGCTGCCTGCAGAGCAACGTCGATTTCCTGCAGAAGACGATCGGCAAGCTCACGTCGGATCATCAGCGGAAGCTCGACGCCGCCAACCGGCAGATCGAGAGCTTGAAGAGCACAATCGCGACCTTGCAGAAGCTCGTCACCGATCTGCAGGCGGCGCAGGTCAAGCTGACCGAGGATATGAAGAAGAAGGTTGACGCACCGCCGGCAAAGGATGCGGCGTCTGTTGCGAAGGACGGGACGAAGTAGAAGAATTCCATCCGCGACCTCGCTTCACCTCTCCCGCTTGCGGGGGAGGTCGGATCGCATCGAGAGATGCGATCCGGGTGGGGGCTCTCTCCACGCAATGACTCGTGGAGAAAGCCCCCACCCCAGCCCTCCCCCGCAAGCGGGAGAGGGGGCGCACCATTGTCGTGGCTCGCAGCGCGCCTTCTACGCCACCCGATACGTCTCCATCACATCGCGATCCGGCTCGTAGCCGAGCCCGGGGCCCTGCGGCACGGCGACATGGCCACGGGCGTCGACGTCGATGCGGTCGCCCCACAGGCAGGCGGGGCGCTTCATGAAGAACACCTCGATCAGGCCTTCGTCGCGGATCGCCATCAGATGCAGCGTGGCAAGGAAGCCCGGCCCGAAATAGGGCGAGTGCGGAATCACCTGGACGCCGAACTCGTCGGCGAGCACGGCCACGCGCAAAAATTCGGTGACGCCGCCGACCTTGATCACCGAGGGCTGGGCGTGACTGACCGCGCCCGCCGTCATCATCTGGCGGAATTGATGCACGGTGCAGGCGTTCTCGCCGGCGGCGATATCGAGCCGGCCTTCTCTTCGAACCTCGGCGAGCGTCGCAAAATCCTCCGGCGGCCAGACCGGCTCCTCCAGGAACATCGGCGCGGCCTGCTTGCAGTCGCGGGCGAACTGGATCGCCGCCGGTCCATCAAGCGGACAATTCATGTCGACCATCAGCGGCACGCCGGGGCCGATCGCTTCGCGCGCCGCGGCAACCGCGGGCACGGTGGTCTCGTGCAGCTTGATCGCGGCGTAACCGAGCTTGATCGCATTCTTGCATTCGGCGGCGATGTGCGCGGGATTGCCGATCCGCATCAGGCTCGCATAGGCCGGAATCGTGCTGCGCTTGGCGCCGCCGATCAATTGATGCAGCGGCACGCCCTTCACCTTGCCGGCGAGATCCCACAGCGCGATGTCGAGCGCGGAGATCGCAAACATCGTGATGCCGTAGCGGCCGAACAGATGCAAATTGCGCTGGATCTGCTCCATCGCGGCGGGAATGCTGGCCGCATCAGGCACCTCGAGGCCGCGGGCCTGCGGCGCGATCATCTCGGCCACCGCCGCGCAGCTCGTCTTCGGGCAGACATAGGCGAAAGCATCGCCCCAGCCGGTCAGGCCTGCATCGGTCGAAACCTCGACCAGCACCATGTCGAGCGCCGAGATCGCGGAAGCGCCCTGGCGGAAGCTCGCAGGGCCAGCGTCATAGGGAATGCGGATATGGTGGGCGCGGACGTCGGTGATTTTCATTGTTGTTGTCCTTCCGATCGCAGGATGTAGCAGGATGTCCTTGAGCTCGTGATGGCCGGACGCGGCAGCCTGGATGGCGCTGCTTCGGCTCGCCTGGGTTCCAGCCACATCGCAGGTCTTGCTTGTAGAGTCTTGGTTGTAAAGCCTTGCTTGTCGCGAGTCTTGCTCGTGACAAGTGTTGCTCGTGAATCGTGTCGAAGACGTGGATGCCCGGCGTGGCGCCGGGCATCACGAACTCCGAAGCTGTGGAGAAGGCTGCTACGAACTCTTCTCGCCGCTCATGACGGGGCCGAACCGGTCCCAGCTCTCGCCCTTGAAGCGCATCATCTGCAACTGCTCGATCGGTGCGTAGTCGTCCGGCCCGGTCTTGATCTTGGTGCCGGGCAGATAGATGCCGATCTCGAAGTTGAGGCTCGCCGCCTGCTTCATCAGGTTCTCGCGGGTGAGGTTGTCGCCGCATTGTCGCAACACCTGCTCCAGCCCCTTGGCGACGCCGTAGCCGAACACGGTCGAGGCGTCGTTCTGGTCACCCTCGGGATACCACTTGGTCATGAAAGCGCGCCAGTCGTTCATGGCCGGATCGGTCTTCCACTCGTGATCCGCGGGATCCTTCAGATACTGGGTCGACAGGATGTCCTGGCTCGCCTCATAGCCGGCCGGCTTCATCACGCCGCCGATCGAGACGGAGACGTTGGTCAGGAACTGGACCGGATGCCAATCCAGCTCGGCGGCCTTCTTGATCGCCTGCGCCGCGAATTTCGGGGTTGCGATGTTGACGAAGATGTCGGGGTTGGCGCCCTTGATCTGCACGATCTGCGAATCCACCGTCGGCGACGTGGTTTCGTAGGAGGATTCGACGACGATCAGTTTCTTGGCCGCGTCACCGAGCCCCTCATGCAGGCCGATCAGATAGTCCTTGCCGAAATCGTCGTTCTGGTAGAGCACGCCGATGGTCTTGCCGGGATATTTCTGCAGGATGTATTTGGCATAGATGCGCGCCTCGACCTGGTAGCTCGGCTGCCAGCCCATGGTCCACGGAAAATTCTTCGGATCGTTCCACTTGGCGGCGCCGGTGGAGACGAACAGCTGCGGCACCTTCTTGGCGTTCATGTATTTCTGGATCGCGGTGTTGCCCGGCGTCCCCAGCGGATTGAAGATCAAGAGCACCTCGTCGCTCTCGACCAGCTTGCGGGCCTGCTCGACCATCTTCGGCGGGCTGTAGCCGTCGTCGTAGGAGACGAAGTTGATCTTGCGGCCGTTGATGCCACCCTCGCTGTTGAGCTTGTTGAAATAGGCCGCTTCCGTCTTGCCGATCGTGGCATAGGCGGATGCCGGGCCCGAATAGGGCATGATGTTGCCGACCTTGATCTCGGTGTCGGTCGCGCCCGGATCGTATTTCTTCTGGGCGTTGGCTGCGCTGGCGACGGCGATCGTCAAAAGCCCCGCAAGCGCCGCAGACTTGACGCAGTTGACATAGCTCAGGCGGTGGTGGTGCATCATTGTCCTCCCTGACATGCTGGCCGCGGCTCGTGCAGTCTTGATTTTCGGGCAGCTTGGTGAGCCGTCGGATCGATGCAACTGCGAGTATGCACGATTGCAGCGGTGTTGCCAGCGACGGCTTTGCGGTAAAATTTCGCAGAGCGGAATCACGGTTTCGCCGCCGCGCAGCAAGGACTGTCAAATGCCGCGCGCCGCAGCCATGCATGATGCCCGAGCTTTGCAGGAAGGCCGTCGTCCATGAATCCAGCCCAGAAGGCGCTCTGGTACATCGAAAGCCACCTGCGCACGTCGCTGACGCTCGATGATATCGCTGTTGTTGCCGGGGTCTCGCGCTTCCATCTGGTGCGGGCGTTTGCGGAGGCGACCGGATTTTCGGTGATGCGCTACGTGCGGGCCCGGCGGTTGAGCGAGGCCGCGCGCGAGCTTGCGGCCGGTGCGCCCGACATTCTCGCGCTCGCGCTGGATGCGGATTACGGCTCCCACGAGGCATTCACTCGCGCGTTTCGCGACCATTTCGGCGTCACGCCGGAGACGGTGCGCGCGACGACGTGCCTGACCAAGCTCAAGCTCCAGGAGCCGATCACCATGATCTCGACCGCTCTCGATCACATCGATCCGCCGCGCATCGCGACCGGCAGGGCCTTTCTCGTCGCTGGTGTCGGCGAGCGCTACAACCACGCCAATGACAGCACCGCCGGCATTCCTAACCAGTGGCACGGCTTCCACCAGCAATGTGTGCATATTCCCCGCCAGGTCGGTGATGTTGCCTATGGTGTCTGCTGCAACGGCGACGATGCCGGCAATTTCGACTACATCGCAGGTGTCGAGGTTGCCGATTTCTCCGACCTGCCGCGCGAGTTCGCGCGCGTCCGGATTCCGGCGCAGAAGTATGTGGTGTTCACCCATGCCGACCACATCTCGACAATCCGCCGCACCGTCAACACGATCTGGAATCGCTGGCTGCCGCAATCCGGCATGAAGGTCGCGGACGCGCCGAACTTCGAGCGCTACGACGAGAAGTTCGACAAGAACAGCGGCAACGGCGGGCTCGAGATCTGGGTGCCGGTCGAGGAGTAGCGTGCGCACAGGTGCAGCAAACTCTGGCGTCGTCCCTGCGAAAGCAGGGACCCATAACCACCGATGCGGATTGTGCGTGATGCTGGAACGACGAATCCCGCCTACGACATCCGCCGCGGGGTCCCTGCTTTCGCAGGGACGACAGCTTCGATGGTGCCAGCACCGGTGGGCGCGCCGTACATTACCTGTCATCGCCCGGCTCGACCGGGCGATCCAGTACGCCGCGGCCCCTCGGTTCAAGCACCCTGTCTCTGGAATACTGGATCACCCGCATGCGCGGGTGATGACACCGCGCTGTTTGATATCTTGAATTGCGCCTCATCCTCATCGTCGTCCCTGCGAAAGCAGGGACCCATAACCACGAGTGGTTATTGCTTGAACACGCCGGAACGACGACTGCCGTTCACAACTCTCGCCGCGGCGTATGGGTCCCTGCTTTCGCAGGGACGACACCGTGTATGCGGGCGCGGGTATGTTCTGCGAACTTAATGCGAGCGCGCGAGGCAGAACGCGACGACCTGTTCAAGCGCCGTCTTCATCGGCGAGGACGGGAACAGCGCCAGCGCGTCGACCGCCATCGCACCGTAGTGCTGGGCGCGGCTGATGGTGTCCTCCAGCGCGCGGTGCTTGGTCATCAATCCGATCGCGTGATCGAGATCGGCTGATCCGATCTCGCCGCGCTCCAGCGCGCGGATCCAGAACTGGCGCTCGGTGTCGTTGCCGCGGCGGAAGGCGAGCACCACGGGAAGCGTGATCTTGCCCTCGCGGAAATCGTCGCCGACATTCTTGCCGAGTTTGGCCGACTTGCCGCCATAGTCGAGCACGTCGTCGACGAGCTGGAAGGCGATGCCGAGGTTCATGCCGACCGAGCGGCACGCGGTCTGCTCGGCCTTGGGCCGGTTGGCGATCACGGGACCGACCTCGCAGGCCGCCGCGAACAGCTCTGCCGTCTTGCCGCGGATCACGGCGAGATACTCGTCCTCGGTGGTCGCGGTGTTCTTGGCGGCGGCAAGCTGCATCACCTCGCCCTCGGCGATGGTGGCGGCGGCCGCGGAGAGAATGTCGAGCGCGCGCAGCGAGCCGACCTCGACCATCATCCGGAACGCCTGGCCGAGCAGGAAGTCGCCGACCAGCACGCTGGCCTCGTTGCCCCACAGCATCCGCGCGGACAATTTGCCGCGGCGCAGCTCGCTCTCGTCGACCACGTCGTCATGCAGCAGCGTCGCGGTGTGCATGAACTCGACCGCGGCGGCGAGCTTGATATGGCCGTCGCCGGAATAGTCGGCGAGCTGGGCCATCGCCAGGGTCAGCATCGGGCGCAACCGCTTGCCGCCGGAGGAGATCAGATGATTGGCGACCTCGGGGATCATGGTGACTTCGGAGCCGGTCCGCGAAAGGATGGTCGCGTTGACGCGCTCCATGTCGGCGGCGACAAGTCCCACCAGCCCGTCGATCGAAGCATTGGACGGGCTTTCGAAGGGTACAATAACCGCCACGCTGGTCTCCAATTTTGCCGAATTCGCACTAGCTCAGCTATAACAATAGAAACTGCGAAGGTATGCGGCAAGGCCACGAAGTTGTTGACATGTGACGCATTGGCCGCACAGCCGGGCGGAGAGGAGAGTGGATTTTGCGGGAATTGGTACGGACCAATGACGTGGTGCTGGTCTCCGCCGTCGGCGCGCTGCTCGACAGCGCTAACATCCATCATCTGGTGCTGGACCAGAACATGAGCATCATCGAGGGCTCGCTCGGCGTGCTGCCGCGGCGGATCCTGGTGCACGAGGACGACAACCACGAGGCCCGCCAGCTCCTGACCGATGCCGGCCTTGGCCACGAATTGCGGGCCGATGACTAGAGCGTTTTCAAGCGAAGTGGGCCCCGGTTCGCGTGAAGAAAACGCGTCAAAAAACCAGTCTCCGGCCGCTGAGATCACCGAAGACGGATTCCTCGGCGGGCAATTGCGGCTGCGGCAGCCGCGCAGCGGCCATCGCGCCGGCCACGACGCGATCCTGCTGGCCGCGGCGACGCCGGCGCGATCAGGCGACCGGGTCGTCGATCTCGGCTCTGGCGTCGGCGCCGCCGGGCTGGCGGTGGCGCGGCGGGTCAGCGGGATCGATCTGGTTCTGGTCGAAATCGACCCTGCATTGGCCGAGCTTGCCCGGAATAACGCCAGCGCCAACGCGATCATGGCCGACGTGATCGTGCTCGATGTCGCGGCCGGCGCCTCCGCCTTCGATGATCTCGGCCTTACGCCCGACACCGCCGACGTCGTGCTGATGAACCCGCCGTTCAACGATTCCACCAGGCACCGTGCCTCGCCGGACGGCGTGCGGCAGCGCGCCCATGTCGCGACCCCGACCACGCTGGCTAGCTGGGTTCACGTGGCGCGGCGGATCCTCAAGTCGAACGGGCAGCTTGCGATGATCTGGCGGGCCGACGGGATTGCCGAGGTGTTGGCTGCGCTGGACCGCGGCTTTGGCAGCCTCGAGATCCTGCCGGTTCATGGCGACGTGACGTCGCCGGCGATCCGAATCCTGGTGCGGGCCACCAAGGGCGGCCGTGCGCCGACGCGGCTGCATGCCGCGCTGTTGCTCAATGAAGAGCCAGGTGTGCCCAATAAATGGGTGCAGGAGATTTTGGCTGGAAAGGGAGAATTGCCGCTGGCGCGGCGCTGACGGGCAGACGGACTGCCCGCGTCGTCACTGGCACAAAGCTACTGCGAGGCCGTTTCCGACTGGCGATCCGGCCTGGATGTGAAGTGGATCGCCGTGAGGAGCGTACCGATCAGCAAAATCAGCAGGTAGATCTTCATGGGTCCCTCTTCGCCCGCGCGTTGCAACCCCAATGACAAAATGCAAAACGCGTTCCACGAAATCCAATGACACTGGCGTGATAAAAAGTGGTTAATTCGAGGTAACGGCATGAGTGAACAACTAAGTGATCGCCAAGGACATTCTGGAGCACGTTCTGGAGGACGTTCGGGACTGCTCGAGCGCGTGCAGGGGGTGCTTCCGGCGCGGTTCAGGCGCGGCATGGCCGTCGTGCCGGTGGTGCGGCTGTCGGGCGTGATCGGCGCGGTGACACCGCTGCGGCCCGGCATGTCGCTCGCGGGCGTCGCCAAGATGCTGGAGCGCGCCTTTGGCACTCGGAATGCCAAGGCAGTGGCGCTGGTGATCAATTCGCCGGGCGGCTCGCCGGTGCAGTCGCGCCAAATCTATTTGCGCATCCGGCAACTGGCGGCCGAGAAGAAGCTGCCGGTGCTGGTGTTCGTCGAGGACGTCGCGGCCTCCGGCGGCTACATGATTGCCTGTGCCGGCGACGAGATTTATTGCGACCCGTCCTCGATCCTGGGTTCGATCGGCGTGGTCGGCGGCAGCTTCGGCCTCGAGGGGTTGATCAAGAAGATCGGGGTCGAGAGGCGGCTCTATACGGCCGGCAGCCACAAGGCGATGCTCGATCCGTTCCTTCCCGAAAACCCCGACGACGTCGCCCGGCTGAAGTCGATCCAGCGCGAGATCCATGCGATCTTCATTGCGCTGGTGAAACAGAGCCGCGGCAGCCGCCTGAAGGGGCCCGACGAGGAGTTGTTCACCGGCGAATACTGGGCCGGCGAGACCGCGATCGGGCTCGGGCTTGCCGATGGCATCGGCGACCTGCGCGCGACGCTGCGGGCCCGCTATGGCGAGAAGGTGCTAACCCCGGTGATCGCGCCCGCGAGCGGCATGCTGTCCGGCCTGCTCGGCCGGCGGGCGCCCGGCGCGGGCTCGATGGCGGCGCTGGACGGGCTCGCAAGCTTGCCGGACGATTTGATCTCAGCGGTCGAAACCCGGGCAATTTGGGCCAGATTCGGGCTGTGAACACGGGGATTTGAGCGCGCCATTTTGCCCCAAAACCGCGATTGCGGCGCAGGCCGCCTTGCGCGAGAATGCCTGCCATTGGGGGCCTGACAGACGTGAACGACAAGGATCGACCGATGCCGCCGCTGATTGCATTCGCAGGCGTCCTGGGTGGCCTGGCCGTGGTCCGCTGGGCATACAAGACGGCCGTCCGGATCAACCAGGAACTGGAAGAGGCGCGATTGTCCCGCGTGGCCGAGACCACGCGTGCGAGCGAAATCAAGACCCTGCGCCGCGACCCCGTGACCGGGGCCTATCGCCCGGGCTAGTTTGCTCTGAAAACCGCAAGATGGCGGTGCCGGATTTTCCGGCATCGCCTTGATTCCATTGGCTGCCGCCGATACGGTCCCGCGCGCTTCAAAACCCCCTCGCGAGACCTGTAGAGACGATGGACGCCCTGCCTGACCACATGCGCCCGGAACGTTCGTTCCAGGGCTTCATCCTGGCTCTCCAGCGATTCTGGGCCGAGCAGGGTTGCGTCATCCTGCAGCCCTACGACATGGAAATGGGCGCCGGCACCTTCCATCCCGCGACCACGCTGCGCGCGCTGGGGCCAAAGCCGTGGAACGCGGCCTATGTGCAGCCCTCGCGGCGGCCCAAGGACGGCCGCTACGGCGAAAACCCCAACCGGATGCAGCACTACTACCAGTTCCAGGTGATCATGAAGCCGTCGCCGCCGAACCTTCAGGACCTGTACCTGAAGTCGCTGGCCGCGATCGGCATCGATTCCTCCGTCCATGACATCCGCTTCGTCGAGGACGACTGGGAGAGCCCGACGCTCGGCGCCTGGGGCTTGGGGTGGGAATGCTGGTGCGACGGCATGGAAGTCAGCCAGTTCACCTACTTCCAGCAGGTCGCGGGCGTCGAATGCGCGCCGGTCGCGGGCGAACTCACCTACGGGCTCGAGCGCCTCGCGATGTATGTGCAGGGCGTCGACCGCGTCTATGACCTCAACTTCAACGGCCGCGAGGGCGCCGAGAAGGTCACCTATGGCGACGTCTTCCTGCAGGCCGAGCAGGAATATTCGCGGCACAATTTCGAATACGCCGACACCGCGATGTTGTTCGAGCAGTTCAGGATGGCCGAAGAGGCCTGCCGCAAATATCTCGCCGCCGGCTGGCGCGAGGGGAGCAACCACAAGGAACATCTGATGGCCTTGCCGGCCTACGACCAGTGCATCAAGGCGAGCCACGTGTTCAACCTGCTCGACGCCCGCGGCGTCATCTCGGTGACGGAGCGGCAGAGCTATATCGGGCGTGTGCGCGATCTGGCGAAGGCCTGCGGCGAGGCCTGGATCCACACTGAAACGGGCAGGGCGGTCTGATGCCCGATCTCCTCCTCGAACTGTTCTCCGAAGAAATCCCCGCCCGCATGCAGGCGAAGGCGGCCGACGATCTGCGCCGCATGGTGACTGACAAGCTCGTCGCCGAGGGCCTCGTCTATGAAGGCGCCAAGGCGTTCGCGACCCCGCGCCGGCTTGCGCTCACCGTGCACGGCATTCCCGCGCGCCAGCCCGATCTGAAGACCGAACGTCGCGGCCCGAAGATCGGCGCCCCGGATGCGGCGGTGCAGGGCTTTCTGAAAGCGACCGGTCTCAAGTCGCTGGATGAAGCGAAGATCCAGAAAGATCCGAAGGGCGATTTCTACATCGCACTGATCGAAAAGCCGGGCAGCGCAGCGATCGACGTCATCGCGGAGATGCTGCCGGTGATCATCCGCACCTTCCCCTGGCCGAAATCGATGCGCTGGGGCGCGCGCTCGGCCAAGTCAGGCTCGCTGACCTGGGTGCGCCCGCTGCACGCCATCACCGCGACCTTCGGTCTGGAGACCGAGGAGCCTGACATCGTCAAGTTCTCGGTCGACGGCATCGAGGCCGGGCAGACCACCTATGGCCACCGCTTCATGGCACCTAGCGCGATCAGCGTGCGTCGCTTCGAGGATTACGAGGCCAAGCTGAAGGCCGCCAAGGTCATCCTCGATCCGCAGGCCCGCAAGGACATCATCCTCGAGGACGCCAAGGAACTTGCGTTCGCGCAGGGCCTCGAGCTGGTCGAGGATCAGGTGCTGCTAGATGAGGTCTCCGGCCTCGTCGAATGGCCGGTCGTGATGATGGGATCGTTCGAGAAGGAATTCTTGTCGATCCCGGACGAAGTGATCCGCGCCACCATCCGCAACAACCAGAAGTGCTTCGTGGTCAAAGACCCCAAGACGGGGAAGCTGACCAACAAGTTCGTGCTGACCGCCAACATCGAGGCGCCCGACGGCGGCAAGACCATCGTCGCCGGCAATGAGCGCGTGATCCGGCCGCGGCTGTCGGACGCAAAGTTCTTCTACGAGACCGATCTCAAGACCAAGCTGGAAGACCGGCTGCCGAAGTTCGAGCAGATCGTGTTCCACGAGAAGCTCGGCACCCAGGCCGAACGCATCAAGCGGATCGAACGGCTCGCCGCCGAGATCGCGCCGCTGGTCGGCGCCGATGTCGAGAAGACCAAGCGCGCCGCGCGCCTCGCGAAAGCGGATTTGCTGACCGAAGTGGTCGGCGAATTCCCGGAGTTGCAGGGCCTGATGGGCAAGTATTATGCGCTGGCGCAGGGCGAGGATGCCTCCGTCGCCGCCGCAAGCGAGGAGCACTGGAAGCCGCAGGGGCCGACCGATCGTGTGCCGACTGATCCGGTCAGCGTCGCTGTGGCGCTGGCGGACAAGCTGGATACGCTGGCGGGATTCTGGGCGATCGATGAGAAGCCGACCGGGTCGAAGGACCCGTACGCGCTGCGTCGTGCGGCGTTGGGCGCAATCAGGCTGATCGTCGAAAACACGTTGCGTCTGCCGATCCTGAAGGCGGCCAAATCCGCGTTGCTCGGGTTGTCGGTCAAGGCTGATGCCGGAACACTGCCGAACGACCTGCTCGCCTTCTTCGCCGACCGCCTGAAGGTCCAGCTCCGCGACCAGGGCGCACGTCACGATCTCGTCGATGCCGTGTTCTCGCTCGGCGGCCAGGACGATCTCTTGCTCGTCGTTCGCCGCGTCGAGGCGCTTGGCAAATTCCTCGACAGTGATGACGGCAAGAACCTGCTCGCGGGCACCAAGCGCGCCAGCAACATCCTCAGCATCGAGGAGAAGAAGGACAAGCGTACGTTTGATGGCGCGCCCGACGCCGCGCTCTACAAGCTCGACGAAGAGAAGATTCTTGCGAAGGCGATCGACCAGGTGAAGGCCGAGGCCTCCGCCGCGGTTGCAAAAGAAGACTTCGCCGGCGCGATGAGCGCGATGGCGAAGCTGCGTCCGGCGGTGGATGCGTTCTTCGACAAGGTCAAGGTCAACGACGATGACCCCAAGGTGCGCGAAAACCGCCTGAAGCTGCTCAACGAGATCCGCGCCGCGACGCGCGCGGTGGCGGATTTCTCCCGGATCGAGGGCTGACCGATGGACCGTGCAACGCTCGCCGCTTACGACAAGGAGGCGGCGGCGTTTGCGCAGGACTGGCACGACCAGCCGGCACCTCGCGATCTGCAGGAGATCGTCGGGCAATTCTTCATCAAGGGCGGTGCGACCGCCGATATCGGCTGCGGCAGCGGCCGCGAGGTGGCATGGCTCAATGCCAACGGCTTTCCGGCCGAAGGCTTCGATGCCTCCGAGGGCCTGCTCGCGGAGGCCCGTGCCCGCCATCCGGCGCTGCGCTTTGTGCGCGCCGAATTGCCCGATCTGTCAGGCATCGCCGCCGACAGCTTCGACAATGTGCTGTGCGAGACCGTAATCATGCATTTGGATCACCCGCTGATCGCGCCATCGGTGCGCCGTATGTTCGAACTCGTGAAGCCCGGCGGTATCTTCTATCTGAGCTGGCGCGTCACCGCCGGCGACGATGCCCGCGATGCGCACGGCCGGCTCTATGCGGCGTTCGATACCGCGCTGGTGCGGGCTGAACTGGCGGCGGCCGAATTGCTGCTCGATGCTGAGGTCGTCAGCGCCTCGTCTGGCAAGGTCATTCACCGGCTGGTCGCCAGCAAGGGCAGGCGATAATGGCGCGGCTCGCGACATGCGCCTGCGGACAGCTCCGCGTCACCTGTCAGGGCGAGCCCCTCACGATATCGCTGTGTCATTGCCTGGAGTGCCAGAAGCGGACCGGCAGCACCTATGGCGTCGCGGCGTTCTTTCCGCGCGCCGATGTCGAGCCGCAGGGCGAGGCGCGCGAATACAGCCGCATCGGCGGCAGCGGGTCTCCGGTGGTGTTTCATTTCTGCCCGAATTGCGGATCGTCGGTCTATTGGGAGCCCGGTCGCGCGCCGGATCTGATCGGCGTTGCGGTCGGCGCCTTTGCGGACCCGGATTTTCCGGCGCCGTCGCAGTCGGTTTTCACGCAGCGCCGCCACGCCTGGGTCGTCGACAGGTAAGGGGCTGCCGTCGCGAGATGTGTCGTGCCAGAAATATCTGGAAATAATTTGCAATTTATTAACCATGCCCTGCGAGGGTCCTGGCGAGTCAACGATTTCTTAAGAAATCGCCCCTCGCGCCAATGCAGGGACCTCCCCGATGACCTCGATCGGTACCACGCCCAATCCCTACGCCCAATATGGCTCGGCCTATGCGCGGGCCGCCGCGACGCCCTCGCTGGCGGCGACATTGTCAGGCGATGGCACCGCCGGCGACCTGTCGGCGTCCGCCACATCGAGCGCTGCAACCAACCTCACGCTATCGGATGCCGCCCGCGCGCAGCTCGCCAAGGCGCCGCTGCCGGATTTTGCGACCGTCACCAATGACGCGCGCGTTACGCTCGACCGGCTCTACACCGTCGCGGGGGTGAAGAAGCCGATCGTCGACGGCAAGACCACGATCGATCTCTCGACACTGGATCGCCGCTCGCTGTTTGCGATCTCGACCAACAATGGCGGCAAGTTCACGCCGGACGAGCAGGCGGTCGCCGCCACCGAGCTGAAGCAGCGCTTCGACAAAGCGCTCGCGCCGTCGCTTGCGACCACGCGCCTGACCGGCGACTACAGCGTCAGCTACAAGTCGGCGCTCGACTATCTCGACGGTGCCAGCGATGAGGAAAAGGCCACCGCAACCTGGGCCAGCCAGCGCGCCGCGGTGCTGAAGGGGGTTCAGGCGACGCAGCAGGATCCGAACAAGGCGCCGACGGGAATTTCAGGCGACCCGGTTGCGGCCGCGCTGGCGGGGACCACGTCGCCCACGACGGGCAAGCCGCGCGACTTCGGCAGCGTGGCGAGCGATGCGCGCGCCTTCCTCGATCGGCAGAAGACCGAGGCGGCGAAGAGCGGCAAGGAACTGGTGTACGATTCCCGACGCAAGACCGGACAGCTCGCCGATCTGTCCTCGCTCGACAACCGCTCGCTGTCGGCGATCTCGCTGAACCAGGACAAGAAGTTTTCGGGCGAGGAGATCTTCGCGGCCAAGCACGAACTCAACACGCGGACGCGTCTTGCGGTGCTCGATGCGCTGAAGCAGAGCCAGTCCGCCGGCGATCCGCGCCAGTTCAGCCTCGGTATTCTCAAGCAATATTCCTCGATGAGCGGGGAGGAACGCCAGGCCGCCAACTGGACGCAGGATTTCCAGGACGCCGCGATCAAGAACTACAAGTCGACCTCGACGCTGCTCTCGATTCTCAAATCGTAGATCGCGACGACATCAGAACGCGATGAGATTAGGTCGAATAGCACCGCGAAGGCGGTTCGCTCCCTCTCCCGCTTGCGGGGGAGGGTTGGGGTGGGGGCTCTCTCCGCGAGTCACATCGCGGAGAGAGCCCCCACCCGCATCGCATCTTCGATGCGATGCGACCTCCCCCGCAAGCGGGAGAGGTG
>NZ_CANSMR010000044.1 GCF_947648125.1 uncultured Bradyrhizobium sp.
TAGGAGTCCGTCTCGTGGGCTCGGAGATGTGTTTAATAGACGGTCACAAGACCGGCCCTGGACGTTTCGATGTGAGAAGGCGGGGCCGAAGCCCCGCCCTGACGGCTAGTCGAAAGCCGTCATCTGGGCCGCGGCGGCCTTCTTGGAGACGGTTTCACCGGCGTGTTCGACCTGCCGCTCGAAGGGCTTCCAGGCCTCGCCGATGACTTGTTCGTAGGCGGCAACAGCGCCCTCGGCCGCCATGCGGAGCGCGTGTGCCTGCAGACCCATGTCGGCCGCGAACTCGCGCTTGCGTTGCGACTGACTGTCGAATCCGACCGGACCATCGAGGTCTTCGTCGCGCATGTCGTTGGCGAGCTTAGCGGTGGCCTCGCGCGCCTCGGTCACGGCGCGGGAGTAGAACTGGCCGGCGCCGTGGGCCGAACCGACATAGGAGCCGACGATGCGCTGCAGGTGGATTTCCATCGCGCGGTCGCTGAGCCCGTCCTTGAGGGCGTCGGCGGTCTCGACGACGAGTCGCTCGTGCAGGCTACGAATGCCGTCGCTGTCGAGGATCGCAAGGCCGAAGCTCTCGGAGATCCGCAGCGCCTGGGCGGAGTCGGGGCAGGCGAGGTGGACCATTTCGAGGGTCGTGCTGCGGCGGAGCGGGATGACACGGGCAGAGGTGCGAGGGGAACGGGCAGTCTTGGTCATGATGAGATCCTTTCTCGGTTTCGCCTTTGGAAGCGATTGGGCCCTTGGCCGTCGCTCCCTCGGGTGCGGTCGACCAGAACCGGCTTCAGCGGGCCACTTCAGGGGGCGGTGGCTGCCAAGGCGAGCATGGGCGGGTTGCGGACGAGCGGGCCTTTTGGCCTGCGAAGGACGCGGCCCCCCATGACGAGACGGCGGCCACCGATCGCTTGCGACTTGCCCTTGAAGCGGACCGCGGCCGGTTCAGACCGCAGCACAAACCGAGGGAGTGGCGGCCAAGGGTCTGACCGCCGCGGAAACCGTGAGAGGTCGTGTCAGACTGACGTTTCCTCCATCGCGCACCACGCATTCCTCGCACGCAGCGTGCACTTCGCTCGGTGCCGCTCCCTGCTTCTCACCGCCACGCGGTGGAAACGCTGTGCCGCGAGCGAAACTCGGCGATCGCTCTTTCCTGCCGATCGAGCTTGCGCGTGAGAGCGTCGATCTCGGCGCGACGGGCTAGTGTGAGCTCCGAGACATGCTCCTGAAACAGCCGCTCATCGGTGCTTGTCCAGGTCGATGCGCCCCGGCCATGTTGCCGGCGTTTCGCCCGATCGGTGATCGTCAGCCGTTCGGCCCGAGCTGCGATCTGCCGCTCGATAATGCCGAGATGGCGCTGTGTCTCGGTTTGAGCGATTTCCATGCGCGAGAGCAGCATGCGTCGCTGCGGAGGCTCGATCATCGCACCGTCCCCGTGGGCCATAATGGGAAGGGCGACTCGTCCGGCATGTAGTCATCCGGGAGGGAGACGGCCGCGATGGACGATGCGATGTCGTCGCCCGCGATCACCCAATCGATCAGCGCCGAATTGGCGCCAGCGTGCTTGCGCATATCCGGCGTCAGGATGCCGTTGAGCGCGTCAGCGATGGCGCTCTCCGGACGATGATGCGCCTGCACGAGGAGATTCACGGCGACTAGGTAGGCTTTCATGACCGAATCTCCTTTCTGTTGGCGTCGGTCGGGTAGGGTTTCGGCGCGTGGATGGAGAGACGCACGGCGCGCCTCCAAGCATCCGAACCTGTGAAATGCCGTCTGAGCCGGGGATGCCAGACGACGAGGATCGGGGTATCGCCGTCCTCGTCAGAGGCCGTGCGCCAGCCGAAGGCTTTGGCGATGAGGCGCCAGGGCATGGGTCACCTCCATCCGACGAAGTTGGAGGGACCGGCGTAGAGCTGATGGCGCGCCGCATTGATCACGAAGCCGAAGCGGCCGACGTGGTACTCGTCGGACGGGACGAGATAGCGCCGCTGCTCGGCCGCCCCGCGATCGCCGCCGAGCGTGGCGACGCATTCCGTCATGCCGGGATGGTGATCGGAGCGGATGGCCGAGATCACGATCCAGTCCGAGGCGTGGTCTCGCTCGAAGGTGCGGCGATCCTTCTCGTGAGACTCGCCGGGCAGAAGTTGGCGCCCGTGAATCGCCTCCCACGCGTCGGGATACCAGTCGCGGATGGTTTGATCCGCGCAGCGCCTCTCGTAGTCCGTGAACAATTCCGGGAGCGCCTGCGCGACAGCCGCCCAGGCGCAGTCTTCTTCGTACCAGCCGCCGCGCGCGCGGAGGGTAGGGTGGACCTTTGCATTGTGCGCGGCGTCGAGATGAAAGCCGCCGTGTCCGGCGGTCGAATGGGAGACCACGCCATCGGCATAGACGGTCGCGCATTGCGAGGCGCCCCAGGGCGTATGCGCGCCGGAGCGGATTTCCCGGCGAGCGAGGGCGGCGCGCTGGCGCTGGTGCTCGGCATTCTCGTGAATGCGGGCATGAAAGGCGGCTTCGTCCGCGAGTTCGCCGCCGTGGCCGTAGAAATCGGCCCGCGTCCATTTTTCCATCGGCCGCGACAAGAGCCAGGCCGAGGCGAGATAGTATCCGCCGTGTGCCGACGGCATCATGGCGAAGGCATTGTCGCGGACCTTCGCGACGAGAAGGCCATCGCTCGTGCGGGCAAACAAAACCCCCGCCTCGGCGGGGGTGCGATCGTTGGCCTGGTCGGAGGATCTAGGCGCGGTCATGCGGCCCTCCCTTCGGCGGCGCTTGCCGTCGCATCGTCGTCGGTGACCTCGTCGAGAACGGCGTCTGCGTAGCGATGCGAAGCGAGCCACGCCTGCGCGGCCGCGCGATTTTCGGCAAGATGCAGCAGTTCGGCGCCCTCGCCCGCGCGATCGAGAACACGCACTGCGCCCGGCCTCGGTCGTTCGACAACGGTGAACGTCAATGGCGAACCCACCGAAAAGGTCTTGAACACCCTGAGCACCACCACGCCAGCGCTGCCGAAATCGCCCTGGTGCAGGGTGAAACTCGCCGGTGTCGTGTGATTGCCGATCGTGTGGGCAGCAGCCTTGCGGACGAGACGTCCGACATTGTTGCTGTTTTCCCAGGCCGCGAGCTTGTTCTTGAATCGCTGCGGCGGCCGCGGCGTGCCGTCCGAATAGCGGATGAGTGCGCCAATCGGCGCTTGGTCGAAGATCGATTGCGCGGACATGATGTCCTCCTGTCGGTGATGAAGAAACAGAACCGCCGCCGGCTTGGGAGCCGGCGGCGGAGATCGTTTGAAGCTGTGGAGCTGCCGTTATTCGGCGGCTTCGGCGAAGCCCGTGGGCGTGTCGTCCTCGGCTTCTCCATCGTCGGCACCCAGATCGGACTCCGCCGACGGAGCGTCGAGTTCATCGTCCGGATCCGTGTCGCCGGAGAAGCGCTCGACCCACGCCGTGACCTTCTCGAGCGGCGGGGCGAACAGCGCGCTCGGATGAACGAACCGGCCATCGGCAAAATGCTTCACGAGCTCGGCCCTGGTGTCCTTCACCCGCGGGCGAGGCAGGATCGACGTGCCGGGGCAGGCGCCCTCGAGCGCGCTACGGGACAAGCAGGACAGAAACTCCTCCGTGCCCATGTTCGGCAGAAAGGCGTCCGCGCCGATTGCTTCGCCGGCGATCTGGGCGACGACGCCGCTGGCCGAGCGGTTCTCACGGCACGAGAGGACGTCGCTGAGGACGGAACGGACCACCTGGTGCAGGGTTTCCCGGTCGAAGGCGAGCTTGCCCTCCTGCGAGATGAGCCGAACGGCGTGTCGCTCGACCCGTGCATGGCCGTAGGGGTTGTCGGACGCGCCCGAGGAGATGCTGACGTTCTGACCGGCGAGGGCGAGAACAAGCAGAGCGAGAAGAGTATCCTCCTCGATCGGAGCGCGAGAGAACGCTTCGTGCAAGGCATCGGTGCGAATGTCGCCGATCATCTCATGCCCCTTGCGCGTCACGTCCGGCCTCGGCTTCGCCACGACGGTCGCGTCGTCGTTTCCGGCCGTGGCACCCTTGGTCTTCTTGTCCGGCTTCGGAATCCGATAGGCCACTGTCTCGACCTTGCCGGCGCGATCGAGATACATGCCGACGTGGTCGGATTTACCGGGCTTGCCGTAGACGCGTTCGGCCTTCGGCGGCAGTTTCGGCTGCCCCCATTCGTTGACCTCGATGATCGCGCCACGCTTCGGCAGATGGTTGGCCATCCACTCGTGCTGGGCGCCAAGAAAGGCCTCGACATCCGTGGTGTAGCGGCTGTCCTCATTTGCCGGCGCAAACAGGTCTTCCTGCCAAACGATGCCGTAGGCCTTGGCGAGGTCCTCGTCGAAGCTCGCGTCGCGCGCATACATGCGCGTCCGCGTCAAAGCCCGCGCGACATCGTTCCAGGAAACGGACGGCTGGCCCTTCTTCGGCTTGTGCTTCTTCCAGACCTCCGCCTGTTCTTCGTCGGTCGCGGCGGCGATGATACGCAACTGCTGCTCGCTCGGCATGTCGCCCCGGGCCATCTGGTCAAGCATCGCCGGCAGGACGTTCGCAAGGAGCCGCAACTTGCGGACCTGACGCACGGACTGGGCGAGCGCGATGGCGATCGATTCCTCCGTCCAGCCAAGCCCAACCAGCCGCTCGATCGAACGCCAGAGATCGACCGGGTTCATACCCTCGCGGGCGACGTTCTCGACGATGGCGCGGAGCGCGTCTTTGTCGGCCTCCGGATCGGCGACGAGCACCTCGATCTCCGCCAGTTCCGCGGCGATCGCCTGCGAAACGCGGCGATGGCCGTATTGAATGTAGTAGCCGTTGCCGCCGTCCTGCTGCGGCGAGATGATCGGGGGCTGCACGATACCGACCGCCTTGATCGTGGCGAGCAGTAGCGCATCCGCCTGCGGTGTCGCAGCCGTGCGTCGTGTCGGATCCGGATTGGGCTTCAGCGCGCGTGGGTCGACCGTTATCAGTCTCATGGAAGTTCTCCGTTTGGGGGTTTGGGACCGGCGCTGCCGGCCCTTCATCGTCTTCTTCCCGAAGACATCCCCCGGCCCGCGGAGCGGACGGGACGGCGCAACTGCGGGCGAGCAGCCCTGCCCGGCAGGACGAGCAGGGCCAAAGCCCTGCGCAGGACGACGGGCCGGGATTGCGCAGGCGGCGGTTGAGCGCTAGCGTCGGCGGCCCGACCGATCTGCGAGCGGGCCTTTCCTCTTTTCCTTTTTCCTATTCCGTGATCAGGCGGCCGCGGCCATGTCGCCCGCGCTCTCGCCGTCCTCCGCCAATGCCTTCTCCACCTCGGCGAGCTGCCGGCGCTTCTCGGCGAGTTCGCCGGCGAAGGCGAAGTCGCCGCCGTCGCGCGACTGGTAGGAGGCAAGCCGCCTGCGCGCGTCCGCCAGCCGCTGGCTGAAGCGCTCGCGCTCGCCCTCGAAATCATCAAGCGCGTGCTCGAGACGGGCGATCGCGCCGAGTGGCGTCACCGTCACCGGCAGTTCGATTTCGTAGTCGGCGCCCGTTCGCTGCAACATCGTGGTGTAGCGGTAGCCATCGCGCCCGAAGCGTTCGCCGCTGTACTCGACGTCGAACCCGCCGATAGCGGCGATCACGCTCTCGCCTTCCTGCTGGAGCTGGACCAGCGTCAGGATCTCCTTCAGGAGTGCGCGGCCTGCGAGCTTGCGCTCGCCGTGCGTGTCGCCCGTCACCGTCATCGTGAAGGCGTCGCCTGCGGTCGGGCGGCGGCGCGCGATGTCCTGGCCGATTTCGCCGATGCGGCGCGTCGAATATTCGATGTCGCGTTCGGCATCGCGGACCTGGCGCCGCACCGCGTGCTGATCATCGATATGGGCGGCGCGCAGGCGTTCGAGCCGTGCGATATCGGCTTCGAGGCCCGCCTTCAGCATCAACCGCGGGTCGCCGGACGCGATCGCCTTCGCCATGGCGAACTGGTTGGCCTGGCTTTCGCCCATGTCCTCGAGCCGGCGGATCGAGGTGTCGCCGGAAAGGGCCGCGGCGATGAAGCGAGCTTTGCGCTCGTTGTTCTGCCACATCTGCGCGTCGAGCGAGCCCTCGGTCGCGTAGGCGAAGATATCGACCTCGTCGTGCTGGTTGCCCTGGCGCACGATGCGGCCCTCGCGCTGCTCGATCTGTGACGGAAGCCAGGGCACGTCGAGGTGGTGCAGGGCCTTGAGGCGGAGCTGGGCGTTGACGCCGGTCCCCATGGTCTCGGAGGAGCCGATCAGGAAGCGGACCTTGCCGGCTCGGACGTCGCCGAACAGGCGCTGTTTTGCATCCGACTTCTTGTAATCCTGCATGAAGGCGATTTCGGAGGCCGGCACACCCATGCGGACGAGCTCGTCGCGGATCCAGCGATACGCCGAGAAGCCGCGCGACTTCTCGACGCTGATGGTGCCGAGATCCGAGAAGATCATCTGTGCGGCGCCGGGCAGGTCGAACGGCTTGCCGTCGGAGCGGACATAGCTGCGCTCGGACGTTTCGCTCCAGATGCGGAAGGCATTGCCGACGAGCTGGTTCAGCTTGTTGTCGGCCTCATTGTCGTTGTCCGGGTCGACCAGGCGAAGATCGATCGCCGCATGGCGGCCGTCGGTGATAACCGATAGCAGGATGTCGTCGCCCGGCTCAGGCGCGCGGTCGCGTTCCTCGATCGCCTTGATGCGCTCGCCGAGCAGCGCCTGGTAGCGCTTGAACGCCGCCGACGGCTTCGCGGTGAGGATCTGCCGCTTGCCGGTCGAGATCGACGGCACCTTCACGTACTGCCGCAGGTCCTCGGGCATCACCACGTCCGCGAAGGATCGGAACATGGCGATCAGTTCCGGAACATTGACGAAGGTGGCGAAGCGCGTCACCGGCTTGTACTTGCCTGACGGCTGCAGTTCGAGCTCGGTCGAGACGTCGCCGAAGGTCGACGCCCAGGCGTCGAATTCATGCAGGCCACGCTCGCTGAGCGCCGCGTAGCCGAGGTAGCGCTGCACCGAGAACATCTCGCCGAGCGTGTTGGTGATCGGCGTGCCCGAGGCGAGGACGAGCGCGCGGCCTGGATTCTTGGTCTCGACGAAGCGCGACTTCACGTAGAGGTCCCAGGCGCGCTGCGAACCGTTCGGGTCGACGCCCTTCAACGTCGACATATTGGTGGCGAAGGAGAGCTTCCGAAACTCCTGCGCCTCGTCGACGATGATCTGGTCGACGCCGATCTCGGAGATGGTCAGGAGATCGTCCTTGCGCGTCGACAGCGACTCCAGCCGCTCCTGCAAGCCCTCCTTCAAGCGCTCGAGGCGCTTGCGGGAGACGCGGTCGTCGCTCTCCACTTTCGTGAGCAGCGTCTCGTAGAGCTCCAGCTCGTCGTGGATCATCTGCTGCTCGAACGCCGACGGCACGGCGATGAAGCGGAACGCGCTGTGCGTGATAATGATCGCGTCCCAGGTCGCGGTTGCCGCGCGCGACAGGAAGCGGTGCCGCTTGGCTAAAGTGAAGTTTGTCTCGTCAGCGACGAGGATCCGCGCGTTCGGATAGAGCGCGAGGAACTCCCGGGCCGCCTGCGCGAGGCAATGGCCGGGCACCACGAGCATCGCCTTGGCGATGAGCCCGAGCCGGCGCTGCTCCATGACGGCGGCGGCCATCGTCATGGTCTTGCCGGCGCCGACGGCATGCGCGAGATAGGTCGAGCCCGCCGAGATGATCCGCCAGATGCCGCGCTTCTGGTGCCCATAAAGAACAAAGGCGCCAGAGGCGCCGGGAAGCTTCAGGTGGGAGCCGTCGAAGGCCCGTGGCGCGATGTTGTTGAACCGGTCGTTGTAGACGCGCGCCAGCCGGTCGGTGCGGTCGGGATCGGACCAGATCCAGCGCTGGAACGCGTCCTTGATCTTCGCCAGCTTCGTCTTCGCCGCCTCGGTGTCGACGACGTTGAGGACGCGCCGCTCGCTGTCGCCGTCCTTGACCGTGTCGAAGATCTGCGGCACGCGGCTGTTGAGCGCGTCGGCGAGAAGCTCACCCGCGTGTCGGCGGTCCGTGCCCCATTCCGACGTTCCGGCCGCCGACCATCCGAGTTGGCGTGCCTCCACGGTCCACGAGGCCAATTTGGGCATGTGGTGGATCTTGATATCGGCGTCCATCGTCTCCTTGACGAATGCGACGACGTCCGCGGCCGGAATCCACGGCGCGCCGAGACGTGCGGTGATGTCGGACGGTTTGAGGTCGGCGGGTTGCACGGCGGCCAGCGCGGCAATGTTGCGTTCGAGAGAGGGATCGAGCGCGGCAGCCGCCTCCGCCGTCTTCAGCTTGTCGCGAACGTGACCCGATAAATACGCGTCGGCAGTCTTCCACGAGCCGTCGGCGGGATCGCGGAAGATCGCGCTACCGAGTTCGGCAACGACGTCCTCCGTGGCGCGGTGCAGCAGTTCCGCAATGTGATCGACATCGACATGCCCGCGCTCGTTGAGGACGACGGCGAGGGCGTCCACCGCGCTGGCGATGACCGGCGCCGCCGGCGGGGCAATCACGCGCTCGGTGAAGAGGGGACCGGGCTTCGCCGTGTTCGTCTCCAGGTCATAGTCTTCGATTGAGGCCACGAGCCAGCAATCGGGATCGTCGAGGAATGGCTGGATGTTCGGCCGGCGATGCGTCTCCCGCACTTCGCCGGTATCCTCGTCTTCCGTCATGGAGACGGTCGTGAAATTGATCGGCCCGAAGTCGCGGACGAAGCTCGACCAGGCGATGCGCAGGCGGACCTGCGCGTCCTTCCACGGCCGGTCGAGCTCTTGGGCTTTCAGAACCTCCCGCACGGCGTCACGGATCGGGATCAGCTTACGAATGACGCGGACGTGCTTCTCCGGAATGCCGTCGGCGCTGCGACCCTTGCGAGCTCTCACCTCGACAGGCTCGCCGTCGAGCACCTGCATCAGGCCGTGCGCCTTGTCGAAGAAATAGCTGCCCTCGCGAACATGCCGATCGCATGGAAGATTAACGCCAGAGGGACCGATTGCATCGTCCAGTTCGGGATCGACGACCTCGGGCTCGCCGTCATAGATCGCCGCCGGAAGGAGACCGATCGCGGCTAAAAGTGCTGCGTCGAGCTCCTGGTCCTCGCGCGGTCGGCATGTGTAAGTCTCGCCAAAGGGGCCGGAGGCGAGCGCATGCGTGCCGAGCACGAACTGCGGATGCTTCGCGAACCAGCGGTTCACGCGGATAGCGCCTTCGTCATCTGTCGCCGGGCGGACCTCGTCGAGATCGAGCCACGACAGATCGCCTTCCGCGTCGCCGATCTTGCGCTTGCGGAAGAACAGGACATCGACGACGACGTCGGTGCCAGCGCTGGCGCTGAAGCTGCCGTCAGGCAGTCGGATCGCGGCGATCAGGTCCGCCGACTTGGCGATATGTGCGCGTGCGGCGGTGTCCGCCTTGTCCATCGTGCCCGCACTCGTGACGAAGGCGGCCAACGCCCCCGGCTTCAGCAGGTCGATCGCCCGCGCGATGAAGTAGTCATGCAGGCGCAGACCCATGGATCGATACGCACGATCCGAGCGCACAGTCCGATCGGAGAACGGCGGATTGCCGATCGCGAGGTCGAAGTTCGCTGGCAATTCGGTGCGTGCAAAATCGCCAGCGATGATGCGCGCCCGTGGCTGCAATAGCCGCACGATGCGCGCCGTCACGGGATCAAGTTCGATTCCCGTGACATGGGAGATCGCACGCAGCCCCTCAGGCATCAGCGCCGGAAACAGACCCGTCCCAATACCGGGCTCAAGCACACGGCCGCCGCGCCAGCCGAATCTGCGAAGGCCTGTCCAGATCGCGCGGATAATGAACTCCGGCGTAAAGTGTGCATACTGGGTGCAGCGGGCGAGCGAGGCGTGGTCGAGATCGTCGACAGCGCCCTGCAGATCCTCCCCGATCGCCTCCCAACCCTTGCGAAAATCCGTCTCGCGCGGCCGCCGGAACACGAAGTTGGCAAGTTCGGACGCGCCGAATCCCGTGAAACAAATGAGCTTCGCTTGCTCCTCGGCGGTCGCAGGCCGCGCATCAGCGTTGACGGTCGCGGCAAGGCGAATGGCCGCGATGTTGTCGCGGGCGCGGTCCTTCCAGCCCTTCGCCAGGGTGCGGTCGCCGGCGAGATGAAAGTTCGTTCCGCGTTCACGGCACGTGGCTGCCGTCGTGCGGCCAACCGCCGCGACGGCAGCAGCCGCGGGCGCGATTGCCGACGAGTCGGGATCGTCGGTGTCCGGGCCCGCCGCGCTGTCGGCGAAGGCGGTCACGCCGAGGCCGAGACCGGACGACAGTGCGGTGCTGCCGAACAGATCGAGAGTGAAGGGATCATCTTGCGCCATTGGAATCTCCTTGTGATGAAGGCACGCGCCATCGCCCCGCCGCTCGTGCGCGGCGGGATGCGAGACGTGCCGGGATGGACGGGACAGGCCCTGATGGGGTCTCAGAGCCGGAAGGTGCGGACGAGCTCCTGGTGCCTTTGATGGCAGCCGAGCATTTCGCGGTAGAAGCGCTTGCGCGCTTCTCTCATCGCTGAGCCACGGCGATGTTTCCTGGCGATGCGGGTGTTGGCGGCCCGCACGACATCGCGCCACGACGCAAAGACATGGACGCGAAGGCGATCATAGGTGCCTTGCATGGGACCGCTCCTTCGCTCAGGCCGCGAGCGGCGGAAGGTGGCGGAGCTGCACGGGCAGCTTGGCGGCGATCTCGTCATCCGTGAGATCATCGAGGAGCTTCAGCACCGTCCCGACGCTTCCGCAAAACACCAGCACCGTGCGCTTGCCCTGCAACGCCGCGGGCCAGCGCGGACCGGCGTAGCCGCGATAGTCATCATGGGTGCTCGACCAGATGTGATCGAGGCGCTCGTCGCGCGTCATGGCGCGGATCGGCCGGGACTCGCGCTCGACGATCGCCTGCTTCATGCGCTCGGGCGAGCCACGATCGGAAAGATCGCAATAGCCGTGGAAGAAGCGCTGGCGACCATCGATCCAGAGCGAGAAGAAGATGCTGGTGACATTGCCCGTCATGAATTCGCGCATCGCGAACATGTCGGCGCGCATCCACAGCGGCGGCAGAATCTCGAGCATATAGTCATGCTCGGGCTCAGCGATCTCGAACCATTCGCCGGCGAACAGATGACCCGCGTCGCCCTCGGCGTACGCCGGATCGCCGCGATGGCGGTTGAACATGCGATACATTTCCGGACGCGTCGCGACGCCTTCGAAGATCTTGCGAATGGTGAATGAGGTGTGCATCGGCGGCTCCTTTCAGCCTGGCCGGGCTGAAGCGCGAGCGATCCGCCTGATCTCCTCATCACTTCAGTCCTTCGTCACACCTCCTCGGCGGCCGCCTCTCCGGTCCGGCAGGTCAAGGGCCGCGGCACGCGGGCGAAGCTTTACCCTTGACGCGCCGGCCGGGCATGCGGCAGCGGGGTTTCCATTTTCTTCTTTGCAACTCCCCTCTGGTTTTCCGCTGTTCTGCGCCGCCCCGCGCCCATCGGCCGCGTCTGCATGCGCGTCTTGCGCAAACAACGTCATGGGCCGCATCACCAATCGTGGCTCGGCAGGGCCTCAACGAGATCGCCATCACAATCGAAGAGGATGTAGTCGAAGCCATGCTTGCGTCCCCATGTCATGACGCCGAAGAGGTCGTCAGGGATCGGGTCCGGCCCCTGGTCGTTCTCTTCATGGGCATAGACGAACCACCCGTAGTCGCCGTAGGGCCCGCCGACGCACGGCCACTCTTTGGCCGGCGTCGCGTCGAGGGTGTGCGCCGTCAGCTCGGTGAGGTGCGCGGTTGAGACGACGACGAAATTGCGGATATCGGGATTGCTCATGGTTCTTCTCCTCAAGGATTGACGATGGGTTTCAGTCGAGACCGAGCTTCTGCGGCGAAGTCGCCTGAAGCATCCAGCGGGCGCCTTTGATCCGACGCAGCACATCGATGGCTGCCGGAACGCGGCCAAGCACCCTCTGCACGTGGCGCTCTGCCACCACGCGCGTCGGCACGCACCGGTCGCCGCCGATATCGAGCGCGGGTCCGAAGCGGCTCTCGGCCTCGAAGATGCCGAAGCTGTGATGGCGAAACAGCAGGTGCTCGGCGCCGGCGCACCAGCTCTGCGTCGCTAGGAACCAGTCGTGCAGAGCGCGATAATGCCCGGGCTCGCCGCCAAATCGCTGCGCGCTGGACACCGCAAGTTCGGTGGCTTCGCACGTCTCCTGTGGAAGCCAATCCGGCGCATCGAGGTCGATCAGCCAGTCGCACGCCTGAGAGATGATGCCGCAATCCTCGTCGAGGTGCTGAAGTCCGACTTGCCGAAGATCGACCTTGGCGCCGTCGCTGTTCTGGATCGTGGGCCCAAAGATGGCGAATGCTTCCTTGACGCCCTCGAGGTGATGCCGCAGCGCGCGATGCGTGAATCGGCACTGGATCGATTTCGTCGCATCGAACCAGGCATGGCAGGGATAGTAGTCCTGCCATTGTCCGCCAAAGCGACGTGCGGACGAGCGTGCGTGATCGTAGGGGTGCATGATTGCCTCCTTGGAGTTGTGGGTGTGAAGGGACGGGGTCAGCGCCGGGACGCAGAGGGCTTCCCGAGCAGCGCCGCGAAGGCCCGGTCGATGGTGTCGACCAGACCGCTCTCGACGCACCAGAGATCGAAGCTTGACGGCGCCGGACGCGGCAGGAGCGGCCGGTAGAGCGGATAGGCTTCGCGCGCGTGATCCAATGGCAGCGCGTCGCTGCGCCACGCATAATCGCCGCGCTTGTGCATGCGCCGGCGATAGCGGGCCAGCGTCACGTCGTTCATGGCATGGGCCTGCGAACGCACATCGCGCAGGAAGTCGCGAAGCACATCATGCAGATCATCGGCCGGTCGGGTATTCCGGATCGCCTTGAATTGACCGACCTTCAGCGCCGGTGCCTCGATCGGCCCTTCGAGCGCGACCTCGACCGTCGCGGCGCGGCGGCCGTCACGGCGCACCGACAGGATTTGCGTATCGCCGCGACGGCAGACATCATAATAGCCGCCGACGCAATGCTGCATCTCGTTGCCCTCGATCACCAGATCGCTGGCCGAGGTCAGCGCAACAACGTCGTAGCGGCCATCGCACGATCGCCAGGGCGCACAGAGCGCCGGCCAGCCGGGTCGCTCCGCCGTATGCTCGTGGCGCAGCGCCGAGAGCGACGCGGCGCGGCGATGCCAGAGCGCGGCCGCTTCCTGGAACGCCTTCGGCTTGCGCGTCCCGACGATGGCCTGATGCAGACCGAGAAGGAATGCGCGATAGTCCATGCTGCCGCGTCGACTTGGTGGAAAATCGAGTTCGTTCACGAATTGTGCGATGACAGTGTCGCGCGAAACGGCGGCCGGTCTGCGATTGGTAACGAGCGGACGCAGGATGTCGTCCTTCAGCGCGAGGATGGCGTCTTGAACGCCCGCTTCCTTTTCCTCGAGATAGTCGGGACGGATCAGATGCGTGCGAGGCGATCCGAGCCACGGCGATTTTTGCCACACGGCCGGTCGTTCCGGCTGGCCGGCGCCCGGCCATTGATGGCGCGGGACCGAATACGTCTTGAGGCGCCGTGCTGCGACCGCGAAATCGTCCCATTGCTCGATCGATGCACGCATGTCGCGCGCGCCGCGAAACGCGCGCAGCTCGGCCTCCGTCAATCCAAGATGTCCAGCAAGCGCCGGCGTCAGTGGTTCGCCGCGATCGATGATCTGCGTGATGGCCGGCTCTCGCAACACGGAGACGAGGCTCCCGAAGAGGCGCCCAGCTTGCGCGCGTCGGATCAGGATGTCTGGCCGGGATGGATCGCCGGAGAGCTGCGGCACGAGCAACCACTCGGCCTGCACAGTGAGGCCGCGCGACAAGAAAGCAGCCTGGGGCGCATCGCGCTCCAGCACAGCGCGGAGGTGCTGCGTGCAGAGCTCCTCGACGCGCTTGTGAACGCGCGTTAGCGCAGTGCCGACACTTTCGGATATCCGCGTGAGTTCGACTTCGCACGCGCCGCCGTTGAGAAGGTCCGCCATCAGAAGGGCGTAACCCCAATCGTCAAGGCGGGCCGAAATGTCGAGCTGCGTCTCGCCACGCGCCCGGCGCGCGACGTCGCTCACGACACAGGCGATATGATTCAGCAACTCCGCCGCGGGACCTTGCGCCGATGGCGTCGGATCAACGTGAAGCTCGGCTTCGAGGCAGTTGTCATACACTTCCGCGTCGAGCTGGGCCTGTGATAGCGCCATCAGCGCGACCAACCCCGCGACACGAGTATCCGCCCTACGGCGAGCGAGGGCTTCGCAGCAACCGACAAGCGTCTCGAACGCGGAAGTTTCGAGCATGGACCAGGTGGAGGCGTTCATGGCCGCACCTCGCCGTTCTCAGCGTCATCATCGTCGGCGTCGAAATCCTCGTCCTCGAATTCCTCCTCGTCGTTTTCGTCGCCATAGTCGCCCTCATCGCGAAACGTCATGTCGCATTCGAAGCGAAGATCCTCATCCTCCTCGAAGGGCCGAATGGTGACGGTGCCGTAGCCACCCTCGTTGTTGACCCAATCGCCCCCGGGAAGATCGGCGACGAGATCGTCAAGGAGCCACGAGAGCATGCGTGGCCGGCCTGAGCCATCGACGCCGGTCGGTATCTCAGGGAGCTTGTCGAGCAAGCGGCCATCGACATGCTGAATCCGCTCCAGCGTCGAATCACCCGAGTCGCCGCCACCGTCGAGCGCGTATCCCAATTCCTGGATGCCGATCGCGCGCAGGAGCGCGATCGCGATTTCCTTTCTGTCCATTGCCTTGCCCTTTTCTGAAGATGTTGCAGACATCTCCAGGCGGGCCGCATCACAGGTCCGGCGGGTCAGGGGCTGCGGAACGCAGGCGAAGCGGACCCTTGACGCGCCGGACGGACATGCGGCAACGGTTCATCCGCCCTATTTCTCCTTCCGCGCCTCCTCCGCTCACGCGGCTGTATTGACTGCGCGCCACCATGCGATCCGCGCGTCGCGCGTCGCATTTGCGAGCCGAAGCAGCAAATCGCCGTGGCACGCCCGCGGCGCGCAGAAGCAGACGAGGTCGCGGCCACGCAGCTCGTCGAGCCCGCGCAACAGATCGTGTTGATCTGCAAGCCAGCGTTCGTATTTCGCAATCACGGCCGATCGGCTGCCGTCGGGGCCGATCCGAAACGGATTGCCCCATTTCGAGCCGCGACCGATATAGACGGCGCCTGCCGGAATCCCCGCGTGATGTTTGTTGAGAACCCTGCACATTGTCCGTCGCTCCTGACCGCGTTGCGTTGGATGCGCGGCCGGACGCAGCCAGGCCTTGCCTGTCACGCATCGGGTTCGATGCGGGAACGGCTTGTCCGTTGACTGGCAAGGCGCTGCGTCCAGCGAATGCCCGACGCTTGGCGGCCAGGACTCGATGGCTCGGCAGGGATTCAAACAATTCACCGGCAAGACGCGACGGACTGCCGTCAGCAGCAACGCGTCGACACGGAGCTCACGATTCCGCCTGGTGCTGAGGCGCGTGGATCCGATCGTCGTCGAATACGACGTCCTCGACGACCGGTTTTCTGCCATCGACCGTGACCCGGTCGATGAAGGCGATGACACCTTCGCGACGTTCGTCGGTATCGATGTGCTCGGGCTGCGCCATCGACGCCATTGCGTTCTTGGCGGCGACCTTGGCTTTGTCGATCGCGTCCGCGTCGGACGAAGCCTCGATGGTGAGGCTGTCATAAGCCCGGAGCCAAAAGCCGATCTTCACGACATATTCAGTCATGACGCATCTCCCGTCGTGTCGGGATCGCGGGCGCCGGCGAGGATCGCCTCGGCCTTGGCGATGGCAGGCTGGGCGCGCTCCCGCCAGAAGTTCTGGTCCGGCGATCCCTCATTCGGATTCGCCAGGACTTTGACCAGGCCGAGCAGCACCTCGAAGTGCTGCGCGAGCCGCTGATGCGCTTCGGTATAGTGTGACGGAATGGCATGGGAGTCGCCGCTATAAGCTGCGTCCGAGCCAGACCAGATTCCCGTCACGTAGGTTTCGCCGCCGGATTCGTAGTCTCGCTTTTCCTGGCTCCAATCATCATCCTCGATGGCGAGACGGCAGGCTTGCGCGAGTGTGTTCGCCTCGTAGGTCTTGTGACGATAGACCGGCAGGCGATAAGTGGTTTCGATGGTCCACAGAGGCATGGTCGATCCTTCCCTTTGGGTGTTGCAAACACCCTTCGGGCGGCCGCCTCTCCGGTTGGGCGGGTCAAGGGCCGCGGTACGCGGGCGAAGCTTCCCTTGACGCGCCGACCGGCAGGCGGCATCGACCTACGCGCTGGCCCGGACCAGTTCGTTGTCCAGGCGGGCAACCAGATTCTTCAGGTCTTCATTCCAGTCGCCCGTACGCGGCTGCGATCGCGCATAGAATGCTGACGCCTCTGCCGCGATGCCGCGAATACGATCGGCATAGACGTCGCCTTGCCGATTGTTGTCCGTCGCGGCGACAAGCCGGACGTCAGCGCGCCTCGCCAAACTGCGGATCGCCAGCTCCGTCGCCGGCGACCAGCCGCCGCCGGTGCTCACATATAGCGTATCGGATCGCAGAACCTCGATCGCAGCGAGGCTCAGGGCATCGATCGCGGCCTCGGTGACGCAAATCCGCGGGGCGTCAATCGGACCGAGACGGAAGAGCTGTTTGGTCCCGTTGGTGGCGAAGCCACGCCAGCGCGGACCACGTTCTTCCCAGCCGATGATATGGCCGGCGAGGTCATCGTGCGCAGCCCACATGCTGCCCTGCGGCCCCTCCCGCAGGCAGCCTTGAGCTACGGCTGCGGCGATCACGCTGTCAGGGATACAGCGCTCGCCGGTGAGATACCGCCAGGTGGCGGAGCCCGGTCTGGGCAGCGAGCGGCGGGACCAACGATTGGCGATAGAGGCTATCGGCGTCGGTTTCGGGGCTTGCGTCCAGGCCGGCGCTGTCGGGATGAACCCAACCAAGTCAGCGACATGATCGCAAGCCGCGGGGAATCCCTTGGCGCCAAGATGCTCAGCGAGATCGACGACATCGCCTTTGGCCGACGACAACGGATCAAACCAGCCGCGACCGTCGTGTATCACGATGATGATATCGGCCCCACGCCGATATTTGAGCGCGCGTCGCGTGCTTTCCTTGAGGTCGATCTTCCAACCATCTTTCTCGAGCACGGCTGCGCACGCCACCTTGGTGCGCAGCTCTTCAATATCTTTCTTCTCCATATCTCCACACCGGGCGCGCTTGCCGCCACCCGGTCCTTTCTTCGGTTGGTTCTTCTGGTTCCGCAGGCCCGGAACGGGACCGACCGGCCGCGAAGCCTGCCGGAGGCAAGGGCGCGATGACAAGCGGTCCAACATGTTGGATTCCAGCCGCGGCGCAGCTTCCCTTGCCTGCGGCAAGGCGCCAGCGGCACCGGTCACCCGGCTCAATGAGCCGGGGACCATGGGTCGTATTCGTGAATGACGGTCACTTCATCCTGCTCGAGCTCCGCCGTCGGCATCACGCCGAACGCGCCGTCAACTTCGAACAGCGTCACCGGCACCATGAGCGTGCGGGCGAGATCGAGGGCGTGATTCTGAGCGAGGGTGAGATTCTGCGACATCGTGAGGCTCCCGTCTTGGGGCGGGGACCATCCCCGCTCGACAGGCGCCGATGTGTTCGGGCACGGCCGCGGTCATCTCGCAGGCGCAGCCGAAGAGGTCGCACGCTTTGCGTAGCGAACCCCTTGCGGGTTGATCGTGGAAGGCCGCGCCCGGACCAAGGAAAGCCCCTTCGAGAGCGGGGTGGTCCTTCCCCGGAAGCAGGGCCCCGAATGTCACAGTCTCAACGAACGACGCCTCGTCCACGCAACGTCATGCGACATCCGCGCTGGCCTCTTGAGGCGACGACGGCTGCTGCTGATTGAAGGCTGCGAGTGAAGAGATCCGCGGCTCGCAACGCGAGGTCCGGTAGGTAAGAGCCGGTCGGCTATTCGGATCGCTGCGGCAACTGGTTCTGGTTCGCCAGATCGAAGAACCGGGTGAACTCGCCTTGAAACGTCATCGCCACTGTCCCGGTCGGGCCGTGGCGCTGCTTCGCGATGATCACCTCGGCTTTGCCGCGCACATCCCGCATCTCAGATTTCCAGGCGAAATGCTCGTCGGTGCCGGCCCTCGGCTCTTTGTTCTTGAGATAGTATTCTTCGCGATAGACAAACATCACGACGTCGGCGTCCTGCTCAATTGAGCCGGATTCCCGAAGATCGGAGAGTTGGGGGCGTTTTTCGTCGCGGTTTTCGACACCGCGTGAGAGCTGCGACAGCGCGATGACCGGGACGTTGAGTTCCTTGGCCAGCGCTTTCAGCCCCGTCGTAATCTCGGTGATCTCCTGCACACGGTTCTGTGCCGCGCGCGGGGATTTGCCCTGCATGAGTTGAATGTAATCCACGATGACGAGGTGGAGACCTCGCTGTCGCTTCAAGCGGCGCGCGCGTGCCGCGAGCTGCGCAATCGAGATCGCGCCGGTCTGATCGATGAAGAGCGGCAGCCGGCGCATTTTTTGGCGGTGGTCGAGGAGCCGGCTGAATTCGGTCTCGCCGATTTCGCCGCGCCTGATGTTGGAGGAGGAAATCTCGGCCTGCTCGGCGAGCACCCGCGTCGCAAGCTGCTCCGACGACATCTCCAGGGAAAAGAAAGCGACAATGCCGCCGGCGCCGGGCTGCAGCGCGCCGTCGACCTGTCGTGTCGAATCATAGGCGCTTGCGACATTGAATGCGATGTTGGTGGCGAGGGCGGTTTTTCCCATGCCGGGGCGACCGGCGATCACAATAAGATCGGTCGGTTGAAGACCACCGAGCCTGGCGTCCAGGTCCTTTAGCCCGGTTGCCAGCCCGGAGAGCTTGCCATCGGATTCATAAGCTTGCGCCGCTCTGTCGATGGCGCTGTCGAGCGCGGTTTCGAACGTCTCGAAGCCTCCGCCGTACCGGCCGGTTTCCGCGATCTCATAGAGAAGCTGTTCGGCATGCTGAATCTGCTCCCGCGGAGCGCTATCGACTGCCGCTTCGAATGCGCTGCTGAGCATGTCTTCGGCGACCTTGATCAATTCACGTCGCACGGCGAGATCGTAGATCGTCCGGCCGTAGTCGGGCGCATTGATGACCGTCGTCGCTTCCGCAGCCAGACGAGCAAGGTACTGGGCAACTGAGAAGCCTACAACGTCGATCGTCGCGGGAAGAAAAGCCTTCAGCGTAATCGGATTGGCGATCCGGTTGGAGCGGATCAACTCGCCCATGACTTCGAAGATGTGGCCGTGCAGGGGCTCGAAGAAATGGTTCGCCTTCAGAAAGTCGACAACCCGGTAATAGGCGTCATTGTTGATGAGGATGGCGCCAAGCAAAGCCTGCTCGGCCTCAATGTTTTGCGGCAGCTCGCGGTATGTCGAGCCGGCCGATGCTGCGAGTTTGAATGCGGCTTCCGCCATGTTTGTCTATGACCCGAGACCAATTGACGTGCAGGACCTACGCGGCACAGATGATCATGCGGGAAGAACCGATAGAATCGGACTTGTTGGGGGAAGTTTAGCGTTTGGGGCCGCAAATCCAATCGTTAAGCTGGGTCTGGTCTGGAATTGGCGGCCTTCTGCTCTTTGGCGTCAGGGATGGCTGCCCGCGAGGGGGAAGACCCGCCTGCGGGGCTTCAGCGTAGCCGCCAGCCCGGCCCCGAAGGGGCGACGCCCGACTGCATTTTCGAAGGATGCTCGAGGACACATATATAGTGAGCCATGTGCAACGATTATGAACAGCACATCTTGTGGCACGAGTACTGCAAGATGATGCAGGCGTTGGAACTCGGCGTTCCAACCTTACAATCAGAACGTGATTTGCCGATTGCCGATGACATTCGAATCAATGATCTCGGTCCCGTCATGCGGGCGGCAGGCAACGGCATCGAGTTGGTGGCGATGAACTTTGGATTTCCGCCCTCGCGACCGCGTGCCAGCCCGGTGTTTAATTTTCGCTCGGAGAAGCGCAGTTTCGAAAACAGCCATCGCTGTCTGATTCCTGCCTCGGCCTTCTTCGAATTCACCGGCAAGAAATATCCAAAAGCAAAGCACCGTTTTGCGCTAAACGATGCGCCGTTCATGGCGATTGCCGGAATCTGGCGCGAAGGGAAGGGCGATGCACCGCCAGCGTTCACCATGTTGACCACGTCTCCGGGGCCGGACGTCGAGCCCTATCACGATCGACAGGTCGTGGTGCTGCGACCATCGGACTGGGCGCACTGGATCTATCTGACGCGTCCGGAGAGGGAGTTGCTGCGACCGCTTCCGGAGGGCTCTCTACAAGTCGAGACCGTTCGATCGGGAAAAGACAAAGCGGGACCTATCTGAACGTCGGCGCCTCTGATACCCAGCGCAGTGCAGCATGGGAGGGGGAGCCAAACGCACCAGGCCGATGGATGGGGTTCGGGACAACGGCAGCGAATCGTGGCGCGACCAATTGCCCTTCGCCGCCCCGCCGAAACGGCCGACCGGCGACCGGCGACCGTTTGGATGCCACCAGAAACGATCAGCAATCAGTCATTTCCCGAAGAGACCTAGAACGCCGGCCGACGAGCGGTTATGAATCGCTCGGGGCGGTACGCGCCGCCCTGGGGCGTGGAAACCCCTACGAACGGTTTGGTGCCGGCCGTTACGGCGCCGCACTCCTTGACCTTATGGTCGGGGAGCCTGTGGCGTATGCAACAGGTTCACCCGAACTAAAGGCCACAGGGCCGTTTCGTACGGTTTCCAACTCCCCGATCACCAAGAGTCAGAGAGGGATCGTTTGCGGGGGCGTACCGCAGACATATCCTTACCGGGGGAGAGATCGGTGGGCAGCGCCGGGAATGAACATAGAAAAGGGCTTGAAACCCAGGCGATCGCCGCGCATCGCGCTTACGTCGATGCCCTGGTGGCCTGGGAGCGGACGATTCATCGCGCAACTTGCCCGGTCTGCCGGCCGGAAGGCCTCTCAGACGAGGAGCAAGGCCGGCAATGCGACGTCGCCGAGGCCGATAAGGAACGCTGCCGCGTGGCCTTTCGCGATCTTTGTGACGAATTGGGCTACGTGCCCAAAGGCCACGGGATCGGCGTTCCGGCGGACGATCAGAGCCGTTTCTGCCGCAAGTGCGACAACTAGCGCCTCCGGCGACCTGACCTGGCGGCCGCCCCCCTGACAAAGTTGACGAACCTGACGAAAGCCACCATATTGGGGGCGGAGGTGGCTCATGCCGGTTACACGGAAAAAGGGCGGCGAGTCCCGCGGACGAGCTGATCGGCGCGAACCGCTGACGCTCAAATTCGCAACATCGCTGGCTTCGGGTTTCGACAAGAAGATTGTCACCCGGAAGACGACGCGCGGCCTTCTCTCCGGCTTTGTCGACGCCGTGAAGCGCGCGGAACGGACGGGCAGGTCGGTTCGCATGACGGTCGAGGTCGATCCGGCGGCCGCAAGCCCGCGCATCGCGGTTGAGGAGGTTACAGCCGCGCCGTCGGACGAACTCGACGTCGCGCTGGCCGCCGCACGCCAGCGAGGATCGGTGCGGGTCGCACAAATCCTGAACAGCCCCGACATGCTGTCGGCCGATGCCTTCGCCGATGAGATCGGGGCGACGCGGGAAACCGTGCACAAGAAGCGCCGGCGCCATGAGGTTCTGGGCCTTGAGGGGCCGAAGCGCGGCGTCCGATTCCCAAAATGGCAAGTCAGCACGTCCGGTGAGCTTATTCCGAGCCTGCCACAGCTTTTCGAGGCCCTCGGCGAGCGTCCGTGGTCCGTGTATCGTTTCTTGCTGGAAGAGCACAGCGAGCTCGCCGGCCGCACGGGTCTCGAGGCGCTGAGGGCAGGGCAGGTCGCCGATGTGCTGGCGGCTGCGGAGTCGGCCGGTCGGGGCGCTTTCCCCTGACGACAGCTCCGACAGACCCGCTGCCGCCGCCCGGCTTCGAATCGCGCCCGCTTGTCCTCACCGAGGCCGGGCGCGGCGCGCTCTGGCGCCGGCTTTACCAGACGCGATTTCGCGATCCGCTCGGCTATGGGTTCGGGCCCAGCCGGTTCAGCGACCCCGAGACCGGCTTGGTTCATCCCGAACGCTTTGGGGTGGTTTATCTCGGCAGCAGCGTCAAAGTCTGTTTCGTCGAAGCGATCCTTCGGGATCGGAGCGCAGGGCGTACGCAAACCTTTCCGATCGAATGGCGCGAGCTCGAAGCCTGGACCTGCGCCGAGATCCGTGTCGCGGCGCCGCTCAACCTCGTTGACTTTCGTGGCGACGGGCTTATTCGCATGGGCATTCCAACCGACGTCGCCCGCGCGCGTTCGCAAGACCTGGGACGCGCCTGGTCGCGCGCCGTCTGGTCGCACGAGGCGCAGCCCGATGGGATCATCTACGACTCGCGGCTCAACGGCGAAACGAACGTCGTCGTATTCGATAGAGCGTTGCCGAAGCTCGTCGGCCACGCAACACCGCGTTTGGTTGAGTGTCGCAGCGACTTGGCCGCGATTATCACCGCGTTCGATCTCGCGATCATCTGATCGAGATTTGCCGACTAACCGCAGCGAAACCGAGACGGAGGCACAGTTGGACGACATCACTCTGAAAGGCCACCTGTTCAAGGCGCTCGGCGGTTTCGGCGACAAACGCATCAAGGACTTGAAGAAGAGCGACTTCTTCATTTGCGATGACCGCGACCACGCTGCTCGCGACGCGAGAGGTGAACTCTTTCTCTGGTATTGCACGGTCGGGCTCCGGGTTCTCTCAGGCGAACTCGTTCACGTCGAACTTGGCAAGGCGATGCCCCGGAATGACGCCGTGGATAAATGGTGGGCGGAGAACACCGTCGATGGAAAATACGGAATGAAGGTCATCGCGATCGCCAAGGGCGAGGAACACAAGCTCGGCGAGTTGGCGAAGCTCATCGCGGTCATCATCAAGAAGCCGTATTCCGTAAAGGCTTACAAATACGTTTGCCCCGAGGTCGCGTCGGTTCTCAGCAACACCGCCAAAGTGCTTGGCACGGCGTGGGCGGATTAGAATGATGCTGCGGCCTCCACCGGCAGCCTCGCGCTCGTGATCGATCGACGCAACGAATCAGTCCTGCGGCTTTGATTCAAAATATCAATTGGACTTGGCGTATCGGCTGGTGCGACGATTCGCTATGTCATCCCCTCATTCCGGCGATCTCGGCCGGATTCACATCGTACTGGAACGCGTCGATCCGACCATGAACATGGCGCGGTTTTATGTGCTGTCCGTTGAACCGACATTGTTCGGTAACAGCGCGCTGGTACGAGAGTGGGGACGAATTGGAACTCCCGGGCGCCGCCATAGCGAATTCTTTGATCAGGTGGCTGAAGCGTGTTGCGCTCGACACATGGCTCGCCCGCAAGAGACGGCGCGGTTACGTCCAGCGCCGCGCGCGTTCTTAGAATACCTCCGAATTGGTGGAATCACGGCGCGCGGCGCGCCGCAATGGTGGTTTGTAGCCATACCGCCCTGGCGTCGACCGTGCCTCACTCGGCTTGTTTCAACAGCCGAGGAGTTTCCCATGCTGATGGTTGTTTCCGGCCCGGACGTCAGTCGACATGCCGCACTGATGGATCGAGCCTACCGCTTCCGCCACGCGATCTTTGTGGACGAAAAGGGTTGGGACGATCTGCGCCAGCCTGATGGCCTGGAGCGTGATCGCTTCGATGACGCCCATGCGATTCACCAAATCTGCCTGCGTGGTGACGACATCGTGGGCTATCAGCGCCTGCTCCCCACGACCCGGCCGCACCTCCTAAGCGACGTGCTTGGCGATTTATGCCGCCGGCGTCCGCCGCGAGGCCCACGTGTTTTCGAATGGACGCGGTTTTGCGTCGCGCCCGGCCAACGTGAGATGCGCCCCCGCGGCGACAGTCCGTTCCTCGAGCTGGCGCAAGGCGTCGTCGAATGGGGAATGGTGAATCGCGTGGACACCGTCACAGTCGCCATCGACTGGCGCCTGATGGTGATTGCAATGCAGCTCCGCTTCTTCGTGCGGCCGCTCGGCTTCCCCAAACGCATTGGCCGCGACGAAGTCGTCGCGCTGCGCATGTCGTTCAATCGTGAAACCTTGGCCGCGCTCCACGATGCTCGCGGTTGCGAGACACCTGTGCTGACGACAACGTCCTGGCCGTCGGCAGCTTGAGAACGAGCAGCCCAAGAACAAGAACAGCGCAACAGGAGGAAATGCAGGTGATTCGGACTGCCGATACGAAGATCGTCGCTCATGAACTGCACACACGATATGATCATATTCGTGCTGTCACACTGATTGGGCGAACCTTGCAGAAGGCCCTGTTTGCGGGCCGGTCGGACGAGGTGGTGTTTTGGGCCTTGGTGCACGCTCACTACCGGGGCGGCGATCTTTGTGCGGCGACCGAAGAGCAGCTCAACTTCTTCGCGCCTTTCATCATCCGCGACCCATCAGAAAACAACTGACCGGTTCAGACGTCGTTCGGGCTCACGATGACCGAGGCCGTCGAAGCGCTCGGCGGATTCGCGGCAACACCGGTCGAGGTCGGAAAGTCGCCTGGTCCCGTCGGCGCCTGGACGCAGACGGTCGAGTTCTGTCCGGTGAAACACGAGACATCGTAGCCTGCGCCGCGCACCAAATAGGTACACACGCTGACGCCGTTTCCATCTTTGACATTGCGTGCGTTGCAATCCCCGCTCGCCACGTAGTTCGCGAGCTTTCCATTGGACCCACAACCGAACTGGCAAGCCATCAGGATCGACGACTGGTCGATTGTCGCGCATTTCGAGCCCGAGCAAACCTGCTGGCCGACGATTGAGGTCAGCCCGTTCTTTTGCGCCTGGGCCCAGGAATTCTGTTCGTATTGCGTCCAGGCCGCCGTCTGCGCGGAGGGATTGTTGAGAAAGCTTTGGGCGCTGCCGCTGTAATAGCGCTCGAAGGTGCCCGGGCAGAACTGGAAGGCGCCGAGGCAACCGAACTGGTTGACCGTTCCGAAATTCCCCTCGCTGCCGGAGACCTTGGACGCGAAGTCCGCGCAGTTCGACGGGATGCCGGCCGCTGTCAAGTTCGCGGCGGACTCGCCGGCGAAAGCCGCCGCTGCCGACAGGCAGAGGAGAAGACCCGCGTCGGCGATGGCGCGACGGATTGCCTGTCGCGCACTCATGGCCTCGCTCCGGCGATCGGAAATTTATAGTCCCCGTTGACGAGCGTCATACTGTCGTCGCTGAGCGCGAACGGATGTTGGGCAAATTGGGTGAGCGTCCTGTTTGCAGCCAAATCGGCGTAACGCGGATCGTCGGGCGGTACGATTTGATGCATCAGATCGGTGACGAGCACCGTGCGCCGTCCGTCGGCGCCGACGCGGACAAGCCGCGTCGGACACGTGCCGGACGAACAATCCTCGTTCCAGATCTGTGAGACGATCAGCTCGCCCTTCGGCGTGTGCAGGACGTATTCGTGGATCGTCACCGTGCCCTTCGGGCCAATCGCAAGATCGTTGCCCGTCCAGATTCCGTCGGGATCCTTGGCGACGTTGCGGTACGACGTCTTGTAGGCAAAATTCATCTCCGCCGCGCTCAACGGCGACGTAAGGATCAGCCCCGCAATGCCGAGACAGGTCAGCCAGGAGGCGGTGGCGCGCATGGTCGGATTTCTCCTGCGAACGGTTCGGGCCGATCGGCCGGTGCTAGTGCAGGGGCACATTGAAGGAACACCCATCGACGGCCGCATGATTGACGATCATTCCGATCTTCACCGTCCTGGTCGGAACGTCATAGGAGGCGTAAGCCGCCGTCGCGGTCGTATCGACGGCCGCGTGGGCTTCGGGCTCGAGAAAACAAGCGCGGCCGGCCTCCAGCGTGCGGACCTGCACGCCTTCGTAGACGGCCATGCGCAAAGGGCAGAGCTTGATCGTCACGTGGGCGACCCGATCGACGCTCTTGACCTCGCAGCCGGTCACGGTGTTGAGGGCGCTGAGAACAACCGAGCGTCGCGCGCTCCAGATGACGAAATGGGCTTCGGTGACCGGTGCGTTGCCGGCCGCAAAGCGCTCGTCACCCCGGGCGCGATAGTTACGGTTGTTCTCCTCGATCGCGTCCTTCCAAATGTCGGTGTAGGTGGCTGTCACTTGTGACGGCCGTTGCAGATCCGCGTAGGACATCGGCCGCCAAGTCCCAGGATCGGCCGTCAGCGACTGCGCTTTGGCTACCGTGAAGGCCTCGCCCATCATCAGTCCCGTCCCCAAGATCAGCACGAAGCCGAGCCATTTTCGTTTAATACAACATCTAATATACTGTCTCTGCCTTGTCGACACATTTGCGCGTTGCACGGGCGACCGGTCCTATTCGTATCGCGGCCGGCCGGGCAGCCACCCCCAGAAATCCTTCGGAGATTTTTCGCGATTGCGCCAAGGAACCGCGGCGAGCGGCGGATAGACCGGCTGCATCGTCCAAATGGCGTCGTAATAATAGAAATTCGCGGTCTCTCGCCGCATCCGCCGACCTGAACCATCGAGAAAATCGGTCGCGCAATGAACCGCGGGTGCGCGGTAGCGGGTCACGCGAGCGGTCTGCTGGTCGAGTATCCCCGGCTTGCAGCCGAAGAGCCAGATCGACACCGGATAGCTGCGATTCTCCGGCGCGGTCGCCAGCAAGCGCAGATAGGCGGCATTGGCTTCGACCTGTGTCGGATAGGGAAAGCGCTCGGTCAGGATCGGCGCGAACGTCGACCGGTCCGGGGCATATTCCAACCGGCCGGGCTTGACCTGTTCAGGCGCAAAGAGTGGTTCCGGCCCAAGCGGCGGCCCGTTCACGACGGGGCCTGCCGGAGCAGCGCAACCGGCAAGGAGGAGCAGAAGCGGAAGGATGAGGGCGCTTGGCCGCGATTTTGCTGTCACCGGCGGACCTCATTGTCCAATGCCGATTGCCGGTCACGTCGCGCCCGCCAGTCCCACGGCATTTCGAAGGTGCTCGACCACAAGCCGCGATAGGCTTTGCGTGCGTCCGCCTGGGCGGCGGCGTAAGAGGGGATTTTCAGATCGCTCGAGCCCAGGGGTGCGAGGACGGCAACGCCGTCGTGGAGCATGTCGGCGGCGAGATCGGCATGGCCGGCGGTCGCGCAGCGCACGAGTTGCTCGTCACCGTCGGCGCGCACGCTGCCGCAGGCAAGCCACTTGTTGAGGGTTGCGGTAACGAGCCAGGCGACGGCCATGGCTCCGCACGGCCACGGCTGCCGTCCGAGCCGGGCGGTTTGATCAGGCGCGCAGGTCTCGATGCCATAGAGCCGGTAGACCGTGCGGGTTTCGATGTCCCGGAAGCGGGCGCCGTCGATCACCTCGACACGGAGGGGCTGCGGCTGCGGCTGCGTTTTCGGCGTGTAGATATTCGATGGCGCGTTCGCCGACTGGGCTCCCGCATTGCCGGGCAGGAGCGCCAATCCGGCAACTGCGATCAGGATCGCATCAAGCCGCGTCATCGCGCGATCCGAGATCGAGCTTATGGAAGACGTTGGCGATGATGTCGGTCGTGTAGACGGTCTCGCCGTCTTTCTTGTAACTGCCATCGGCAATCCGACACTCGGCATAGACCGGATCGCCTTTTGCGATGTTGGCAATCGCCCATTGGGCGGCCTTTTCGTTGAGGATCGTGACGGTCACCCAATCCGTTTCTTCGCGTCGCTCGCCTTTGGCATCCGTCCAGGCGCGATCGGTGGCCACATTGATTTTCGCGGCCTTGTTAAAGGCCTTTGGCGCCTGGCCGACGCGGCCGCGCAGAATGAAGAGGTTGGTACTTCGCAAGGCTGTCTCCTATGGTTGCTGTGGGGTATCGGGCGTTGGCGCCGCGGCGTGCGCTGGCGATGTCGGCTCGGTGCCGGCCGGGCGCTGCAGCGTACGAAGAATGATGGCGTTCGGATCGGGGAGATCCGCAAACGCCCAGAGACCCGCTTTGCTCTGTGCCGCGACTTCTTCGGCGACCCAATACGGCGGATGGACCGGCTGGCCGTCGGGTTTGAGCGAGGCGAATGCGAATCCGGTTGCGATCAATGCCGTCCCAAGATCGATGCGGGATCCGGCGCCGGCGCCTGTCGTCGGGATGGCGACACAGAAGACGAAGACGGTGCGTGTCTGCGGCGCTTCGACGGCATTGTAGCATTGCGGTCGCAGATCGCGGGTCAGTGCGACGAGCATCGCGAGCGAGGCTTCCCCGCAATCGCGCTTCACCCCGTGGCCATTGGTGAAACTCGTGCCGCGAAGACAAGCTTGGACGCCGTAGAGCCGATAGGTCACGTTTTCGACCGACCAACTGTCGCCCGTCAGGTAGATCGCGTTCGGCGGCACGGGAAACCAGGCCGAGGGCGAAGTCTGAGCGTTCGCTACGCCGAGCGGGATACCGCAGACAGACAGCACGGTGAGGAGCCGCCGCAGATGTCGCATGTCAGTAGCCCTGCAGCGAGAAGTAGACGCGTTGCACGCCGTTGGCTGTCGTGATGTCAACGAAATATGGATCGTTGCGCGCTTGCCGGGGCGTGGTCGGATAGTCCGTGGTGCAGCCGTTGTCTCCCGAGCATGTCTGCGAGGGCCTCGACAAATCGGCGCATAGATTGCCGTTCGGCGCCGCCGAATAGCCTGCGTTGCCGTCGGAACCCAACTGCACCGCCGTCAACCCGGCTGGACAGGCCTGATAAGGCTCATATCCAAGACCGCTCGCATTGCCTTCCGAGCAGCTCGGCCAACTCCCTCCATGCGCCAGGCTGTGAAACAGGCTCTGCATCACGGGCACGCAATAGGGAATCCCTGCCCAGCTCGGATTGCTGGCGGCCGCGCACAGCAGCACCTTGCATCCAAAGGAGGCGTCCTGCGCCTCGCCGCGGCCCACGCCGGCCAGCATCGCCGCGCCAGCCACGCCGATCAACAAAGCTGCACAGCGCGTCATCGTCCCTCCGCAAGCGAGCCTGGTGTGGACCGATCATCTCTCCTGTTGCCAGAGTATCAACATTCAATATATTGTCTATCCGAAAATGCGGGGCGGGGTGGCATGTCGAGACGCGCCATAGCAATGGGTTTCGGCCTTCTGGCCGTGGTGTCCAGCGCCCAAGCGCAGGACACCCGGCTCGCAGCCGTCGACGGATCCGGTCGGATTTTGCCGGTCGCGTCGCCGGCCGCCGTCGTTCAAACCATCGGCACCGTCAGGGGCGCCACGCCGTGTCCGAAGGCGAAGACGATGACGCCCGAGGACGCGCGCGCTTTGATCGGCCGGATCGCGGCCGAGGAGCGTTTCTCGCCCGACTTCACGCTCTCGGTCGCCAAGAACGAGAGCCATTTCGACGCGATCGCGCTGTCGGATAAGGGCGCTTTCGGGTTGATGCAATTGATGCCTGACACGGCACGGCGCTTCAAAGTCGATCTGTGCGATCCGGCCGACAATGTCCGTGGCGGCGTCCGCTATCTCCAGGCGCTCACCACCCGATACCGCAATCCCCTCTATATCGTTGCGGCCTATAACGCCGGCGAGGACGCGGTGGACAAGAACCGCGGCGTGCCGCCTTACCCCGAAACCGTGCGCTTCGTCGCGCAAGTCATCAACGACTTCTACGCCTGGCCGAGCCCAAGTGCGGCTGTGTCGCGTCCGACTCGCGACAAGTCCGCTGCGGTCGCCGACCTGATCGAGCCTCCGCAAGCCGGCTCCGTCACTGAGACAAAACCCGCCGCCCAGTCGCGCGATCCGGCGCAGTGGAGCGACGGGTTCGTCATGCATGTCGACTAACGGGAGTGAGCCGATGAGACGATCGCTATCGAGACCAATTCTGGGCGGAAGCCTATTTCTCTTGAGCATGGTGAGTGCGCAAGCGCAGTCGAGCGGGGGCACGCTGCAGCCTGTTCAATCGACGTTGACGCAATTGGTGTCTGCGCTCACAGGGCCGATCGCCACCGCATTGGCGACCCTCGCCGTCATCGCCTGCGGGTTTTTCGCCTGGTCTGGCCGTCTCACTTGGGGCATCGCCGGCAGCGTCATCTTTGGCATCGTGCTGGTGTTCGGCTCGGCGCAGATCGTCCAGTTCTTCCAGTCGGCGGTCGGACAATGACAGAAGACGAGCTCGAGGACCCGCTGATCACGCCGCTCGTCAAGGCGCTGACCCGCGCGCCGACGCTGATGGGCGTGCCGTATATGTATTTCATGTTCAACGGCGTGGTCTCGAGCGTCTGCTTTCTTGTCTCGCACAACCTCTTCATGTTGCTGGTCGCGATCCCGCTGCATCTCTTCGGCTTCGTGATGACGCTGCGCGACGACCGCATCTTCGAAATTCTTTTCGTGAAGTCGACCAAATGCCCCCCGCGTTCGCGCGGATTCTGGGGCGCCGACAGCTACGCGGCATGAGGTGACGGCAATGGTGGCGCGCGCACTCCTCGATGAACTGACCTTCGGCACGATCTCCCGGCGTGAGCGCCCGGTCGCCTCGCATGTGCCGTACACGCGCCATGTCGACGACAACATCATCAAGACGCGCGACGGCCTCGTTATGACCGTGCTCAAGCTCGACGGCTACTCGTTCGAGACCTCGGATATGAGCGAGGTGAATGCTCGGCTTCTCGGCCGCAATGACGTCGTGCGGACGCTGGCAAACTCGCGTTTCGCGCTGACGGCGCATATCATTCGCCGCGAGGTCCAGCCGCGCATCGAATCGACCTTCGACAACGTGCTATGTCGCGAGCTCGACGAACGCTACGACGCCGCGCTCTCGAAGCGTCGGATGTTCGTCAACGATCTTTATCTGACCATCATCAGGCGCCCGCTGCAGGGACAGGCGGGAACCTTCGATGCCATGCTGACGAAGGTGCTGGGCCGCAAGGACGCGGGTGGCGAATCAGTTGCGCGACAAACGGCGCTCAACGAACTACGCGACGCCGCGACGGCTGTGCGTGAAAATCTCGCCGGCTATGGCGCACGTCAGCTTGGCGTCGTGCGCCGCGAGGGCGTCTGGTTCTCCGAGCCGCTGGAATTTCTGGTGCAGATTCTGAACGGCGGCATGCCGCGGCCGATGGCGCTGCCGCGCATGGACATCGCCGACGCCTTGTCGTTGAAGCGCCTCTTCTTTGGCCGTAACGCCATCGAGGTCCGCGGCGCCGGGCCGGAAGACAGCCGCTTTGCCGCCATGGTGGCGATTCGGGAATACCCGGCTCAAACCGGACCGGGCTCGTTCGACAATCTGCTGCGCGTGCCGCACGAGTTCATCGCGTCGCAGAGCTTTGCGATCGTGGACCGGCCGGAGGCCGCCAAGCAGATCGACCGCGTCTCGCGCCAGGTCGACATGTCGGATGAGGCCGGGTCGATCGTCGCCGAACATCTCGATGACGCACGCGACGAATTGCTCGCCTCGGAGGCGATCTACGGCGAACACCACATGACGGTGATGTGCCTCGGCCGGGATCTCGCCGAGGTTGGCGCTGCGGTGACGGCGGTCGGCGCTGCGCTAACCGATCGCTCAGTAATCTGGGTGCGCGAGGATCTCAACTGCGAGCCCTCGTTCTGGGCGCAGCTTCCGGGTAATTTCGGCTACATCGCACGCAAGGCGATCATCTCGTCGAAGAATTTCGCGGGCTTCACGTCGCTGCACAATTACCCGAGCGGCCGGCCGGACGGCAACCATTGGGGGCCGGCGATCTCGGTGTTCGAAACCACGTCGCAGACGGCCTATTATTACAATCATCACGTCCGCGATATCGGCAACTTCACCGTGGTCGGTCCCACCGGCTCCGGCAAAACGGTGTTCCTGTCCTTCATTGCGGCGCAAACCCAGCGCATCGAACCGCGGCCGAAGCTCGTCTTCGTCGACAAGGACCGCGGGGCGGAAATCTTCCTGCGCGCGCTGGGCGGCCAATATGAGACGCTGGTGCCGGGTGAGCCGACCGGATTCAACCCGCTGTCGCTTCCTGATACCGCGCCCAATCGTGAGTTTCTTTACCAGCTCTTCGCCTTCATGCTGCGGCCGGCGAATGGGGCAGAGCTGACGGCCTCGGAAGAGCAGGTGATTCGCAACGCCATCGCAGCGGCGCTCAGCGCCGGCCCCGAGGGGCGGACGCTGAAAGCCTTCTCGACCTTGCTGCGCGGCCGCATCCGCGCGGGCGAGGGCGATCTCCTAGCCCGGCTCGAAAGCTGGTTGCGTGCCGATCAGAGAGGCTGGCTGTTTAACAACGAAGAGGACCAATTCTCGCTTTCGACCGTGTTCGGCTTCGACATGACCCGCGTGCTCGACGATCCCGTCGTGCGCACCGCGGCGCTGATGTACATCTTCCATCGCATCGACGAGCTCCTCACCGGCGATCCCGTCATGATCTTCCTCGACGAGGGCTGGCGGCTCCTCGACGACGAGGTTTTCGCCTTCTTTATCCGTGACAAGCTCAAGACCATTCGCAAACAGAACGGCATTGTCGGCTTCGGCACCCAGTCGGCGGCCGACATCGTGCGCTCCAAGGCCTCCAATACGCTGATCGAGCAGACCAGCACCAACATCTTCTTTCCCAATCCGAAAGCCGACGACGAGAGCTATCGGCAAGCCTTCCGTTTGTCGGGACGCGAAGTCACCTGGATCCGTTCGACCGCGCCCGAGAGCCGTTCCTTTTTGATCAAGCATGGCCGCGACAGCGTCGTCGCGCGTCTCAACCTCGCCGGCATGCCGGACCTGATCAAGGTCCTGTCGGGGCGTACCGAGACGGTCACCGAACTCGACGCGCTGCGCGCCAAGCTGGGAGACGATCCGGCAGCATGGTTACCGGTCTTCATGGGGAGGGCGGCGTCATGATCGGACGCATGGTTCTGGTTGCGGGTCTCATCGTTGCGGGCGCGGTCCCGGCGCTGGCCGACATTCCGGTCAATGACGCCGCTCAATTGACGCAGAAATCGCTGACCGCGGGCACGACCGTCAAATTGGTGCCGGTGACAACGCAGCGGCAGGATGCGAACAACGGCGTTCATTGCGCGGTCACGACCGGCAAGAAAGCCAGCGTGACCAACCCGACGGTGCAGCCGCAGAGCGGAGCCGGCGCGCAGGCCATCCAATCTTATGCCCCGGATCAGCCGACGACACCGGATACGACCGCCCAGGGCGCGGCGCTCAACGACCAGACTCTCTTTCAGTCGAGCGGCAATGTCGTGGCCGGACTCAATGCCAGCGGTTCGACCATGACCGCAGCGAAATCCGCCTTCCAGTCCGCGAGCCAGCAGGTGGGCACCGCCCAGACCGTCATGGCGTCGATCGACATGAACAGCGCGGCGCGGCTGCAGAACAATCTCGCCTGGAACGGCGCGATCGGGTCGGCAAATCTCTGGGTGACCGCGATCAACGCACTCAACCTCGCCATGACAAGCGACATGAGCCGCGCGGCGCTCGGCATGCGTGCGACGTCAAACACCAATAGCCAGCCGATTTCGGGCCCGGCGTGCCCGGCCGGACTGATCGGCTCGGGCACCGCATCCGATCCGTGCCGCACGCCGTCGACTTGCTCGACCACGCCGCCCGGCTCACCGCCCGATCCCGCCTGCGTCAGCGCGCGCTACGTCGATACCGACGGGAATGTCCTGTTCTATCTGGCGCAGATCCAGAACGCGGCCAATGCAGCGGCCGTGATCTCCAGCAATAGTCGTTAGGGAGGCTTTGATGCGCATTCATCTCGCGATTGCGGTCTTCATCACCGGGCTTGCCGTCGCCCCGCAAGCGAACGCGCAGGTCCCGGTGATCGACAGCGCCAATCTCACCAAGGCGCAACAGATCGCCACCAGCACGCAGCAGATCCTCACCGCGGATCAGCAAATTCTGCAATTCACGCAAAAAACGCTGCAGGCCGTCACCGGCGACCGGTCGTCGCAGGCGCAAGGCTCGCTCGCTCAGATGGCGCTGGGCAGCGGCTTCTCGATGGCGCAGGCGCCATCGCTCGGCTCGGTGATTTCGGGTGGCGCGCTCTCCTTCGCGGGAATGGGCGCGGGGTCGCAGAACATCGTCTCGACGCTGATCAACGGCTTGCAGCTCGTGCAGACGATCACGGGGCTGGCGAACGGACAGACCAATCCTGTCGACACGGCTTACAAGAATTCGGTCAATGTCGCGGCGACGCTCTCCGGTTTGATCAACTCGACGCAAAGCGCGATGCAGACGCGGTCCCAGGCCTTCACGCAGGGCGGGCAGCAGATCGGCACCGCCCAGGACCTCAAGGGCAGCGTCGATCAGAACACCCAGGTCCAGATCCAGACCGGGCAGACGATCAACGAGCTGAACGGCGTGGTCAACAATGCCGCCGCAGCCGCGAACCAGGCCAATCTCGATCGCATCGCGGCGCAGTCGGCGGCCGCGCGCGCCATGAAATTCACCCAGTGAGAGACGTCGGGGAGCAACCGTGTCGAAACGAGCAGCGATCGTCATAGCCATCATCGCCCTGGCGATCGGCCTTTTCGCCGGGCGATTCCTGCTCTCCCGGCCTCCTTCTCCGGTCGCGAGCAACCCCGGCGGTCAGAGCGCGTCCGATGATGATGCGGCCGCGTCGGCCTCGCGCGCCATGACCTTCACGCAGCCAAAGGCGACGACGAAATGAGACTGAGCTGGCGTGTGGTGTTCATTGTCCTGGTCGCGGCTGCGCTCGCCGGTTGCGCTTACCGGCCGCTCAAGGCGCCCTGTTCTCCCGACGAAGACGGAACGCCGCTGGCCTATAGCGAGATGCTCCAACCTGCCGTGCCGCCCGCCCTCGAGGCGCTCGATCGCTGCGGCCCGATGCGGCCGATCTGAGAGGGGGCGATGGGGAACACATTCAACATTACGACATTGCTGCAAACCGTCGATCAGCTTGGTCAGAACTATGTTTCGAGCGCCTATCAGGCCCTGGCCAGCGCGGCGACCTCAGGCGGCGGCACCGGCGTCGCCGGCCTGCTCTTGACGCTCTATGTCATCTTTTGGGGCGTCGGCATCTGGCAGGGGACCGCGACGGGCGGTCCGGCCGACCATGCCTTCCGTCTGTTCCGGGCGTTCCTCATCTACGCCATGGCGACGAGCTGGGGCGATTTCCAGACCTTCGCCTACAACGCCATGAACAGCGGTCCCTCGGCGATCGGCAATGCCTTGCTCAATGTCGTGACCACGGCCAACAACACCGGCACGGCCGCCAATCTGAATTCAGTGAACGGCGTGCAGTCGGCCCTGCAGAACATGTGGAACACCACGAACAGCGCCACGGAAGCGTTCCTGCAGAATGCCGGAATCACCAATTGGGGGCCCTACATCTTCGCCGCGGTCTTCTATGTGGTGATGGCGTTGTTGATCGGCTTCGCGATCTTTCTGATCATCTTGTCGAAGATGTTCATGTGGCTCTTGCTCGCGCTGGCGCCGGTCTTCATCATCCTATTGCTGTTTGGCGCGACGACGCGTTTTTTTGGCGGCTGGATGAGCGCGCTGGTTCAGTATTTCGTCGTCCAAGTGCTGGTTTATGCTTTTCTCGCCTTCTATGTCTCGCTGATCCAGCAATCAATCGACACATTGAACGGCGTCGCCAATTCGAAATCGGCGACCTGGGCGACCATCGGCCCCGTCGTTCTGATGGCGATCATCGGCGTCTTGCTTCTCAGCCAGATCAATAATGTCGCGGCCGCGATCGCCGGCGGCGTCCCGATTTTCGCACCGCGGATCGGTTCCGTCATCGCGACCGCCACGGGCTTCCGCCTCGGGGCCGCGGCCAATCGCGCGCGGCTCGCCTTCCGCAACCCGTTGAACCCCGCATCGATGTCGCGCCGCGAGGAGCTCGCCTCCCGGCAGCGAGCCCGCGTCGGACTGCGCGCCGCCTCCTGGGCGCAATCCGCGGAATTTCGCCGCCTGGCTGACCAGCTCCGGAATCCGGGCGTGCCGCCGGCGCCAAGCAGTGGAGGCCGCCCGTGACGGAAACGGCAACCTCCGAGCCGGCACGGATCGATCCGCGCTACTACGCAGACGGCGCGACATGGGAACACGACATCGCGCGCCGGAACCGCAATTCGCGAGCGCTCGCCTGGATCGTCGCGAGTGTCATGAGCGTCGTCGCAATCGTCACGCTGGGCATTCTTGCCCTGCTGGTGCCGCTCAAGACCTACGAGCCCTACATGGTCGTCGTGGACAAGACGACGGGCTTTGTCGAGGTCAAGCGGCCAATGGCCGAAGGCGCGCTGACCCAGGACGAAGCCGTCACGATGTTCAACGTCGTGCGCTACGTCAAGGCGCGCGAGACCTACGATCCCAAAGCGCTTAAGGACAATTTCGATCTGGCGCAACTGCTCGCATCAGGTGATGCCGCGCGCGAGCTGACCGAGATCTATTCTCCTGCCAATCCCAACAACCCGGTCAAGATTTACGGCACCAACACCGAGGTCGCCGTGAACATCAAGTCGGTCACGTTCCCGAACAATCGCACCGCGCTCGTCCGGTTCTCGACGGACGAGAAGTCGGCCACCAACACGATCACCCGCCACTGGGTTTCGCTCGTGCGCTTCCGCTACACCGGTGCGCCGATGCGCAACGAATGGCGGTTCCAAAATCCGCTCGGCTTCCAGGCGCTGGAATATCGCCGCGATCAGGAGACGGCGCCTTCGCCTGGAACGGCGGAGGCGAAACCATGATCGGGCGCTGCGTTGCGTTGAGCCTGCTCCTGATCTTTCCCGCCGGATCGGCTTTCGCCGAAGCGACGCCGCGGCCCGGTCGTCTCGATTCTCGTGTACGCGATGTCATCTACAACAAGGACAATGTCACGGCGGTCGACGCCACCTACGGCACCTCGACGATGATCGAGCTGCAGACGGACGAAAAGATCGAGACGCTCGCGCTGGGCGATTCGATCGCCTGGAAGGTCGAACCCAACCGCAAAGGCAATATCATCTTTGTCAAACCGGTCGAAAAGAATGCGCAGTCGAACCTCAACGTCGTCACCGACAAGCGCATCTACAGCTTCATTCTCCGTTCGAACACGCGCCCGCCGTCGTCGCAGATCTACGAAGTTCGCTTTCGCTTTCCGGATGACGAAGCGAGCGCGGGGCTCCTTGCGGCAGCAAAGGAGCGCGCCGCCAACCCGAATCTGAAAAGCCTCAATATCGCGAATGCCAATAGCGACTATGGCTACAAGGGTTCATCCGCCAACAAGCCCGTCGCCGTCTTCGACGATGGCACCAAGACCTGGTTTCGCTTCGAGGGCGAAGTACCGGCGATCTATATCGTCGACGCTGATCGCAACGAGAGCCTCGTCAACTATCGAACCGAAGGGCCCTATGTCGTCGTCGACAAGGTCGCACCGCAGTGGACGCTGCGCAACGGCCAGGAATCGACGTGCATCTTCAACCGCCGCCTGACCAATATGCATGAGCCCAACGGACTTGAGCCCTATGCGCCACAACGTGTCGGCGCGACGTCACTCGCTGGGGGCTGAAGCGCATGCCGACACCGGAGGACTATCGCTCGTTCGAAATGGAGGCCGCTGCGGCGACTTCCGTCGCACGCGGACGCACGGCGCTCGGCCGTTTTCTGAAATTCGGCGTACCGCTCGGCGCGGTGATCGTGGCCGCCTGGATGATCTACAGTACGACCCAGCGGCGCGCGCCGACCATGACGACGCCGGACAAGGAGGAGTTTACGACCACCCAATTTCCCGCGCCGTCGCTGTCAATGCCACGTCCGCAGACCAATCAGGGCACGATCGTCATCCCGCAGGCCCCACCTGAGCCAGCGCCGCCGCCGCCGGCGCCCCCGGTGACCTTGCAGCCGCCGCCAGCGCCGGCACCACCGCTCACGATGGTTGCACCGAACGACGACGAGGCGCGCCGGCTTGCAGAGCTCGAGCGTCAACGTCAGGAGGAGGAGCGCCGGAAATGGGAGCGTCTACGTGCTCCGCAGGTGATCGCCGACAACGCGAGCGCGACGGCGGCCGCTGCGAATCCGAACGACACCAACCAAGCGGCCGGCGCGCCTGACGATGATCCGAACCGGCGGTTCCTGGCCTCCGTCTCGGCCGCCGGCGTCGACGTCTCGCGCGCCACGAAGAACAACCGGATTGACGCGCTGGTCGCACAGGGAACATTCATCCGGGGCGTGCTCGAGACTGCCGTCCAGAGCGACCTGCCTGGCATGGTGCGCGCGACCGTCACCGAGAACGTCTGGTCGTTCGACGGACGACGCGTGCTGATTCCAGCCGGCAGCCGGCTCATCGGCGAATACAAATCGGGAATTGCGCAAGGCCAGACGCGAGTCTTCGTCGTCTGGACAAGGCTGTTGCGGTCGGACGGCGTCTCCGTGCAACTCGGCTCGAACGGCGCCGACGATCTCGGACGGGCCGGGAATGCCGGCTTCGTCGACAATCATTATGTGGAACGGTTCGGCGCTGCGATCATGCTGTCGATCGTCGGCGGCGCCGCGCAATTCCTGAGCGCCTACGGCCAGAACACCAACGGCTATGGCAACGGCACCGTCATCACCACGACCGATCCGGTCACGGGCGTCGTCACGCAAACGCAGACTGGCGTCAACCAGAACCAGTTGAGCCTGCAGGCCCGGCAGATCGCCGCCCAGAACGTCTCGCAGACCTTGACCAATATCGCACAGGAGGCTCTGCGCAACTCGATCAACATCCCGCCGACGATCTATCTCGACCAGGGCACCCGGATCATCGTCTTCGTTCGGCGCGACTTGGACTTCTCTTCCTTTTATCCGGATCCGGTCAAGGAAGCTCTGACGGAGTTGAAGCGTGAGCGCGCTGCCACGAAACCTGACCGTCTTCATTGATCGGGCGCTCGATCCGATTCGCGAGTGGCTCGCGGACGATCAGATCGTCGAGATCTGCGCGAACGGACCGGGGGAGGTCTGGGTTGAACGCTTCGGTCAGTCCGCGATGGAGCGGCACGAGGTGCCGAGCCTCACCGAGCATGCAATCCGCCACCTTGCCGAGCGCGTCGCCGGCCACTCCGGCCAGAGCGTGAACGAGGAGCATCCGCTGCTTTCGGCTGCACTGCCCTCTGGCGAGCGATTTCAGGGCGTGATGCCGCCGGCGACGACGGCCGGCGGAGCCTTTGCGATCCGCAAGCAGGTCATCAAGGAGATGCGCCTGGACGACTATCGCCGGCTCGGCTCGTTCAAGAAGGTCGAGACGGCCGGGGAGGGGGCGTTGACAGCGACCGACCGTCAGCTTTGCGAGCATCTCGAGGCTGGTCGCATCGAGGACTTTATCCGCCTGGCCGTGGTCAGTCGTTATTCGATCCTGCTGTCAGGCGGAACAAGCTCGGGCAAGACGACATTCCTGAACGCAATTCTCAAGGAGGTGCCGGAAGAGGAACGCATCATCACCATCGAGGACACGCGCGAGGTCAATCCGGTCCAGAAGAACTATTTGCCGCTCGTGGCGTCGAAGGGCGACCAGGGCGAGGCGCGCGTCACGGTCGAAATGCTCTTGCAGGCCTCGCTGCGGCTGCGACCAGACCGCATCTTCCTCGGTGAGATTCGCGGGGCGGAAGCCTACTCTTTCCTCCGCGCGATCAATACCGGCCATCCCGGCAGCATCACCACTGTCCACGCTGACAGCCCCTCGGGTGCGTTCGAGCAACTCGCGCTCATGGTGATGCAGGCGGGCCTGGGGCTGAAGCGCGAGGAGATCGTCGCCTACATTCGCTCAGTGCTGCCGATCGTGATCCAGCAGACCAAGATCGGCGGCTGGCGCGGAACCTCGGCGGTCCATTTCTCGCGCATGGCGGAGTGGCGGCAGGAACGAGAAGTGGAGGAGCGTGGGGCAGAAAGGGGACGGCATGGCCCGCGTCGTCGTCTATAGAGTCGGAATTGCCATCCTGCTGCTGCTGGCGTTCTGTCTGCTTTGGAGCCTGGCCTACGAAATCGTCGTGGCGATGCGCTGGGCGCCGGGCCGCTTTCCGGGTGAGGGCGCCAGCCGTTGGGCTCTGTTTCGGCAGCAGAACGCCGACCGCTCGGCGGAGTTTTTCTTGATCGCCTGGCGTCATTTCTACGAACGGCTGATCTATCCGCCAACGCGCGTCGAAGCCCTGATCCGGGCCGGTTATGGCGCGGCCGCCGTCCTCGCGCTGGGGATCGGCGGATTGATCTTCGGCTTCGTCAATCGCCGCCAGATGCCTTACGGGGCGGCCCGGTTCGGCACCCTGATGGAAGCGGCCAAGCAAGGAATGATCGCCAAGCAGGGGATCATTCTGGGCACGCTGAACGGCTCCACCATTCGCTCAGATGAACCGGCCCACATCCTCGTTGTCGGCCCGTCGCGATCCGGCAAGGGCACCGGCTTCGTCCTGCCGAACGGTTATCTCTGGCAAGGTTCGGCGGTGTTCTTCGATCCGAAGCGGGAGAATTTCGATGCGTTGGCAAACCATCGCACGACGATGGGCAATAAGGTGTTCATGTTTTCACCGGGGTCGAGCGATACCCATCGCTACAATCCGCTTGATTTCGTGCGCCGCGACGAGCGGATGGCGACCGACTGCCTGGTCGTCGCATCCTTCGTCATTCCCGAGAAAGCCGACGACACCTGGGCCGGCGCCGGGCGCCTGCTGCTGTCTGCCTTGATCGGCTATGTGCTGGCGTCGCCGCTGACCACCACGGCGCAACACATGCGCACGGTGGCGCGCATGACCACGACGGGCAAGGACATCTCCACTGTGCTGCGCGCCATCGTCAAAACGGAACGCGACCATCTGCCGACCTGGGTGATCGACAGCTTCAACCAGTACATTGCGCTCGAGCCGGAGACCCGAAACAGCGCCGTCTTCAACGTCAACATGGCAATGAGCTTGTGGAACAACGGACTGATCTCGGCCGCGACTGAGACGTCCGATTTCGACATTCGCGAGCTGCGCCGGCAGCCGATGACAATCTTCATCGGCTGCACCATTGCCGAGCTCTCGATCTTCCGACCGCTCATTCGCATCCTGTTTCAGCAGATCCATGACCTGTTGATGGAGAAGATTCCCGGAGCGGACGAACCGCACCAAGTCCTGTTGATGCTGGACGAATTCTTCCATGTCGGGCGGATGGACTCGCTGATTTCGAAAATCACGATCAGCGCAGGCTACGGGTTCCGCATGGCGATCGTCATGCAGGACATCGCCCAGCTCGACGAGCTCTATGGACGGCATACGCGCATCACGACGGTCTCGGGCTCACAGATCAAGCTGTTCATCCAGATCAACGATCTGGAGACCTCGGAATTCGTGTCCGAGATGCTGGGCGAGACCACACAGGTCTACAAGACCCCCATTCAGCGTCCGGGGCAGGGCATCTTCGCGCCACGGGTCTGGGCCCCACACTACACGCCGCGGCCACTGCGAAGCCCGCTCGAGCTAAGGGAGATGTCGCCGCGGCTGTCGATCCTGATGGTGAAAAACTCTCCGTCGTTCGAACTAACGAAGATTCGTCACTACCTGGACAAACCCTACCGCGCTCTCTACGAGCGCGCGAAAGCCTCCCCTCCGGCGCTCCCCAAGTTGCGGGCGTGGCAGGATGAGGCGCTACAGGGCGCCATCAACCCAGCGCCGGAGCCACCGCAAGCGCCAGTCCAGGCGCCGCCGCCTGTCACAACAGCGCCGCCAGCGGCAACAAGCGCTACTCCCCGCAAAGCACCGTCACTGCGCCGAACGAAAACCACAGCTAGCAAAACCAAACCGTCGCCGGCCTCGCCAGCGCCGGCGCCTCTCACGCTTGTGTCACGGCCTGCGCCTGCACCGCCGCCACCACCGCGGAAGACTTTATCGCTCGGAACCGCGCCCCCCACTCCCCCGGGGGAGAACTGCGACGTGCGCGATATTCTTTCGTCCGCCGCCGCAGGACAGGATGAAAACTTCGCCGCAATGATGAGTGTCTTGCGCACCGTTCCGGACACCAAGATTGATCAAGCGATGGAGACGCTCAACTCCCTCCACGCGTCGTTTGGGGAGGACGAGAAATAACGACGATCGACAGACGTCCGGTATAAACACATGATGTTTTGGCGTCTGATCGCATACGTCGTGTCTCTATTCATTGTCGCTTACGCAGATGGGTCATGCCCGAAAGCATAATATTCGGCCACGGGCGCTCTTGTGTTCCGCTACCGCCCTGATACTATTTCGCGCACAGGGGATGGAGTCCCCCATAACTGCCGATCGGCTGATGACTCCTGCCACGTTACTTACGGAGGCAGGATTCTGTGCGAGATCCACGCAATTTAACTGGCAGCCTCGGCGTTAGTGCTGTCGTTCAGCCACAACTCAGCTTCTGTCAACAACCGCGGTGCCTTTCTCTGCGCCGGCGACGCTTGGCTGTGATCGAACCGATTGCGTGCGGACTGTCGGTTTCTGGCCAAAGCATCGAAATCGCTGCGCGTTGACATGAATAGGCCCGCGCAAAAGTCCGCTGCGTTCGGCGGCGACATTCCATCGAGCTACTTTTCTGCTCATCGACCAGTGTTTGCGACCGCCCCAGAGGTGCTTTCGCGCTGGCGATCGGCTGACCGTACCGAAAATCAAGAACACATATTTTCCCGTAGCGAGGAAAGATAACGACATGGCAGCCAGTGCGACGTCTCTTCGCAGCGCAACTCTCGATGATCATGGGCATGAAGGCTCGCACCCGACCGGATGGCGTCGATATCTCTACTCGACGAACCATAAGGACATCGGGACGATGTACCTTATCTTCGCAGTCGTGGCCGGTATCATTGGCGGCGCGCTTTCGATAGCGATCCGGGCAGAGCTCATGTTCCCGGGCGTCCAGATCTTTCATGAGAGCCATACCTACAACGTTTTCGTGACCGAGCACGGCTTGATCATGATCTTCTTTATGGTCATGCCCGCTATGATTGGTGGCTTTGGCAACTGGATGGTGCCTTTGCTCATCGGCGCGCCGGATATGGCTTTTCCGCGCATGAACAACATCTCGTTCTGGCTGCTTCCGGCTTCGTTCGCTCTGTTGATCATCTCGACCTTTGTTGAGGGCGAGCCCGGAGCCAATGGCGTAGGAGCGGGATGGACGCTTTACGCACCCCTTTCAACATCCGGCCATCCAGGTCCAGCGATGGACTTTGTCATTCTATCGTTGCATCTGGCCGGCGCCTCGTCGGTTCTTGGAGCCATCAACTTCATCACGACCATCTTCAACATGCGCGCGCCTGGCATGACCTTGCATAAAATGCCTCTGTTTTGCTGGTCGGTCCTGGTGACGGCCTTTCTTTTGTTGCTGTCGTTGCCGGTGTTGGCGGGCGGCATCACGATGCTGCTGACCGATCGCAATTTCGGGACAACATTCTTTTCAGCCGATGGCGGTGGCGATCCATTGCTTTACCAACATCTGTTTTGGTTCTTCGGTCATCCCGAAGTTTACATCTTGATTCTTCCGGGCTTTGGGATGACGAGCCATATCGTGTCAACGTTCAGCCGGAAACCTATCTTCGGCTATCTCGGCATGGCCTACGCGACGGCCGCGATCGGCGGCATCGGCTTCGTGGTTTGGGCGCACCACATGTACACGGTGGGAATGTCAAGCGCGACCCAGGCCTATTTCGTGGCGGCAACAATGGTGATCGCCGTACCGACAGGCGTGAAAATCTTCTCCTGGATCGCCACGATGTGGGGCGGCTCGATCGAGTTCAAGACGCCGA
>NZ_CANSMR010000045.1 GCF_947648125.1 uncultured Bradyrhizobium sp.
GAGGAACAAGCCGAGAAGGCCCCTCACCCGGATTGCCGCACAATCCGACCTCTCCCCGTAAGAACGGGGAGAGGGAGAAGTGATCAGAGACTTCACCACATTGGTCCATGAGACCCGCCCGCTGCAGGGCAGAGGAACAGTCACATGACAAAACCCAAAGTTCTGATTTCCGACGCGCTGTCTCCCGCTGCCGTACAGATCTTCAAGGATCGCGGCGTCGAGGTCGACTTCCAGCCCAACCTCGGCAAGGACAAGGAAAAGCTCGCCGAGATCATCGGCAACTATGACGGCCTTGCGATCCGCTCGGCCACCAAGGCGACCGCCAAGATCATCGAGAAGGCGACCAAGCTCAAGGTGATCGGCCGCGCCGGCATCGGCGTCGACAATGTCGAGATTCCGGCCGCGACCGCCAAGGGCATCATCGTGATGAACACGCCGTTCGGCAATTCGATCACGACCGCCGAGCACGCCATCACCTTGATGCTGGCGCTGGCACGCGAGATCCCGCAGGCCGACGCCTCAACCCAGGCCGGCAAGTGGGAGAAGAACCGCTTCATGGGCGTCGAGATCACCGCCAAGACACTCGGGGTGATCGGCTGCGGCAATATCGGCTCGATCGTCGCCGACCGCGCGCTCGGCCTGCGCATGAAGGTGATCGCATTCGACCCGTTCCTGTCGCCGGAGCGCGCCAAGGACATCGGCGTCGAGAAGGTCGAGCTCGACGATTTGTTGAAGCGCGCCGATTTCATCACGCTGCACACGCCGCTGACCGAGAAGACCCGCAACGTGATCGATGCGGCCGCGATCGCCAAGATGAAGAAGGGCGTGCGCATCATCAACTGCGCGCGCGGCGGCCTGGTCGACGAGCAGGCACTGGTCGATGCGCTGAATTCCAAGCACGTCGCCGGCGCCGCCTTCGACGTGTTCGTCGAGGAGCCGGCGACCTCGAACGTGCTGTTCGGCCATCCCAACGTGATCTGCACCCCGCATCTCGGCGCCTCCACCACCGAGGCGCAGGAGAACGTCGCGCTGCAGGTCGCCGAGCAGATGTCGGACTATCTGTTGTCGGGCGCGATCTCGAACGCGGTCAACTTCCCCTCGATAACAGCGGAGGAGGCGCCGAAGCTGAAGCCGTTCATCGAGCTCGCCGAGAAGCTCGGCTCGTTCGCCGGCCAGCTCACCGAAAGCGGCATCCTCAAGACCACGATCACCTATGAGGGCCACGTCGCCGAGATGAAGATCAAGGCGATCACCTCGGCGGTGCTGTCCGGCCTGCTGCGGCCGATGCTGGGCGAGGTCAACGTGGTGTCGGCGCCTGTCGTCGCCAAGGAGCGCGGCATGGTGGTGGACGAGGTCGTCCGCGCCGCGCAGAGCGACTATGAAAGCCTGATCACCGTCACCGTCACCACCGAGCGCCAGGAGCGTTCGGTGTCCGGCACCGTCTATGCCGACGGCAAACCACGCCTCGTCGACATCAAGGGCATCCGCGTCGACGCCGAGTTCGGCAAGTCGATGATCTATGTCACCAACGAGGACAAGCCGGGCTTCATCGGCGCGTTCGCGAGCCTGCTCGGTGACGCCAAGATCAACATCGCGACCTTCCATCTCGGCCGCGTCAAGCAGGGCGGTGACGCCATCGCGCTGGTCGAGGTCGACGGCCCGGTGCCAGCGGAGCTGCTGGCCAGGGTGCAATCGCTGCCGCAGGTGAAGCAGGCCAAGGCGCTGACGTTCTAACTGCTCTCTCCATCGTCATGGCCGGGCTTGACCCGGCCATCCACGTCTTACTGTCACGTGGCGCAAAGACGTGGATACCCGGGTCAAGCCCGGGCATGACGAGCGGCGACAGCGTTCAAGCACGTCCAAATTCCGATCTGCGGAACATGACGCCGTCTCTGGCCCCGGAGGCGGTGTTTGCCGTTCCGGGGCGTCTGGTATTGCTGTTGCAGCGCCCAAAATATGTGTACGAAGGCGTCAAGACACGCCACTATCCGGCGATCTCAGAGGGAGAAAACAATGCGTGAAGCCGTAATCGTTTCCTACGCGCGCACCGGCCTGGCGAAGTCCGGCCGTGGCGGATTCAACATCACCCCGCCGATGTCATTGGCCGGGCACGCCATCAAGCACGCGGTCGAGCGCGCCGGCGTCGACAAGGACTATGTCGAGGATTGCTATCTCGGCAATTGCGCGCATGGCGCGCCGAACATCGGCCGTCAGGCGGCACTGCTCGCCGGCCTGCCGAAGTCGACTGCGGGTGTTTCTGTGAACCGTTTCTGCTCGTCGGGCCTGCAGACCATCGCGATGGCTGCGAACTCGATCCGTTCCGACGGCTCCGATTGCATCGTCGCCGGCGGCGTCGAGAGCATCTCGATTCCCGGCGGCGGCTCGCCGAAGGAATCGATCGATCCGGACCTGCTCAAGACCGCGCCCGCCATCTTCATGGCGATGATCGACACCGCCGACATCGTCGCCGAGCGCTACAAGGTCAGCCGTGAATACCAGGACGAGTATTCGCTAGAGTCGCAGCGCCGCATGGCGGCCGCGCAGCAGGCCAACAAGTTCAAGGACGAAATCGTCCCGATGAAGACCAAGATGAAGGTGGTCGACAAGGCGACCAAGGCCGAGTCGATCGTCGACTACGTCGTCGACCGCGACGAGTGCAACCGCCCCGAGACCACGCTGGAAGGTCTTGCCAAGCTCGAGCCGGTCAAGGGGCCGGGCAAGTTCGTCACCGCCGGCAACGCCAGCCAGCTGTCCGACGGCGCTGCTGCCGTGGTGCTGATGGAAGCCAAGGACGCCGAGAAGCGCGGCCTCAATCCGCTCGGCCGCTTCGTGGCCTGGGCCTCGGCCGGCTGTGAGCCCGACGAGATGGGCATCGGTCCGGTGTTCGCCGTGCCGAAGTTGCTGAAGCGCCACGGCCTGAAGGTCGACGACATCGATCTCTGGGAGCTCAACGAGGCCTTCGCCAGCCAGTGCCTCTATTCGCGCGACCAGCTCGGCATCGATCCAGAGAAGTACAACGTCAACGGCGGCTCGATCGCGATCGGCCATCCCTTCGGCATGACCGGCGCCCGGCTCACCGGCCACCTGCTTCAGGAAGGCCGCCGCCGCAAGGCGAAGTGGGGCGTCGTGACCATGTGCATCGGCGGTGGTCAGGGCGGCGCAGGCCTGTTCGAGATCTACAGCTGAGCGTACGGCAGTCGGCTGACTGCTCAAGATTTTGCAGCACGGCGCCTCAGGGCGCCGTGCTTTTTTGTGCCGCCTTCCGTGCATTGATGGCAAAGGAGACCTCCCGACATCGCCGCGCCATCCGGCAGCCGCGAGCGCGCCATCGTCGCGCCGCAGGGAAACCTCAATCGAACCAGTCCCATCCTCGCCGCGTCTCACCACGAGAAACGGCGCGCCTTTGAGCCGGGCGTGCCGTCGGTCTCGCGCGATGCGATGTTTCCCGGAGGGATGTGATGCGAAAGATTACGAATTGTCTTGTGACCACCAGCCTGGTGCTGGCGGGTGCGCTGGTTGCCGGGCCGCTCCACGCGGCCAATCTCGACACGGCGTCGCAGGTCGACGCCGTCACCGTCTATCCCGATGGCGCCAGCGTCACCCGCGTCATCACGCTGGATCTGCCCGCCGGCGACAACACGCTGGTCGCGAAGGATTTCCCGATGGGGCTCGATCCGTCCTCGCTCCGCGTCGAGGGCGAGGCGGGCGGCCGGCTGACGATCGGCGCCATCGACGCGCGGCCGCCGCGCCCGGTGGAGCCGTCGAACCTGCCCGAGATCGACAAGCGGATCGAGGCGCTGCGAGATCAGCGCGAGGATCTGCAGGGGATCATCGCCTCGGCCGAGGCGCGGCGCAAATTCGCCGAACATTTCGCCGAGGCCTCGCCGGTCGGGATCGGCGAGAAGGGTGAGGCGCGTCCGGTCAGCGAGTGGCGCGCCGCGTTCTCCGCGGTCGGGGACGAAGTCGCGACCGCCGACACCGCGATCCGCGACGCCGCGCGCAAGCAGCGCGACATCGACCGCGAGATCGCGCGCCTTGAAGCCGATCGCGCCGCCAAGCCGCCGAGCAAGCTCGAGGTGCGGATCGAGCTTGCCTCCGCTGCCGCGACCCGCGCGACATTGCGGGTGACCTATGCGGTGCGCAACGCCCGCTGGATGCCGCTCTACGACGCCCGTCTCGATACCGGCGCCAAGGACCGCAAGCCGGCGATCGAGCTGGTGCGCCGCGCCGAGATCACCCAGTCGACCGGCGAGGATTGGTCGAACGTGGCGCTCGTCGTCTCCACCGTGCGTGTCGCCCGCGGCGGCAACGCGCCCGACCTTAATTCGCTGATCGTGCGATATCCGCAGCCGCCGCGGCCGACGATGTCGCTGCTACCTTCGGCGAGCATGCGGTCACGCGAGGCTTTGGCGCCCGCGCCTGCGGCCGACATGGCCGATGCATTCGCCGGCAAACATGCCGAGGAGCGCGACGCCGTCGCTGAGGTCAGCGCGTTCCAGGCCACCTTCAAAATTCCCGGCCGCGTCAGCGTCGCCGCCAACGAGGGCGTCAAGAGCCTGCGTATCTCGACGGCGACGATCACACCCGATCTCGCGGTGCGCGCCGTCCCGGTGATCGATCCGACCGCGTTCCTGGAAGCGAGCTTCGTGCAGGCCGACGAGGCGCCGCTGTTGCCGGGGCAGGTCGCGATCTATCGTGATGGCATCTTTGTCGGCCGCAGCCGGATGGCGACCGCCGCCAAGGACGAGACGGTGCGGCTCGGCTTCGGCGCCGACGACAAGGTCAAGATCGAGCGCACGGTGGTGAAGCGCAATGAAGGCTCCGCCGGCCTGATCGTGACGACGTCGAAGACCGACGAGCGCGCCTTCAAGACCACGGTGCGCAACGGCCACGACTTCCCGATCAAGGTCGCGATCCAGGATCAGCTCCCGGTCAGCGAGAACGACGATATCGTGGTCGAGATGCTGCCGTCGTCGACGCCGGCAACGACAACCAACCTGCGCGACAAGCGCGGGGTGCTGGAATGGGCGTTCGAGGCCAAGGCCGGCGAAGTCCGTGACATCAATTTCGCCTGGCGGATGCGCTGGCCCAAGGACAAGGGCGTCGTGATGGTCCCGGCGGGTTGATCTGCATCGGGTGTACGACGCGACGTTCGCGAAAATTGTCGCACGAAGAAGGAGTGACGCTCCGCGGGAGGACGCCGGCAAGAGCATGATCCGGAAAAGCGTGTAGCAGTTTTCCGAAAAGATCATGCTCAAAACAAAGAGATAGAGCGGGATGATGATTCGAAGAAAAAGTCATCCCGCTCTAGAAGCCCGCGTCCTCCTCCAGCCACTGCTGATTGTCCCAGCGCGCGCGGCGGCCAACGACATATTCGCGAACATCGTCCATGAAGCGCACCTTGCTGGCGAGTGCTCCGATGAAAGCCGCCAGCGCCGCGATCCAGGGCCATAGATGCATCAGCAACGAGGCGGGTATTTGATTGGCGAATCCCGCCTGCAGCGCGCCCGCGACCAGGTAAGCCAACACGCCCCAGGCAGCGGCCAGGATCGTCGCCACGACCTCATAACTGTTTTGATGAAATCTCACCAACCGTCGCATCAAGCATAGGTAGGCAACGTAGACGATCGTGCCGAGAAGCAAGGCGGCGATTGGAGGCGGAAGCCCCCAGCTCTGGTCCCAGCCCAGGTACGCAACGAAGCCCGCGGCGATGAATGCCTCAATGTAGGTCAGGCTGGATTTTTCTCGCATGATTTGCCCCAAAGCGATTCCAGTATCGGCCGAGGCTATCATCATTGAGCGCTTCGGTAGAAGGGCAATTGCAAGACAACCTTGGGGATGGGTTGGCTTCCACAAATTCACTGTCATGCCCCGCCTTGAGCGGGGCATCCAGTACGCCGCGGCTTATCCGTTGAACTCAGACGCCTCTGGAATACTGGGTCGCCCGGTCGAGCCGGGCGACGACGCTGTTGTTGACGGCGAGAGCAACCGCTCACTTCGCCTTCAGGAAGTCGCCGACTTCGAGCAGCACGAACTCGTCGTCATCGGCCTTGTTCGGATCGCGGCTCGAGGAGAACGGCAGATTGTTGTCGTTGCCGACGATGATGTGAGTCTCGTCGACCCGATCGACGTTCTCGATGGTGAAGAACGGGAAGGTGTAGACACCGTCGTTGAGCGGCTTGCGGGCCTTCTTGTTCGGATCGCGGATCTTCATCAGGTCGATATAGGCGATCTTGCGCACCGGCTTGCCGACATTGGCGTCCGAGAGCTCGATCTTGTAGACGCGCTTGAATTTGGCCAGATCTGGGAAGCAGTTCTCGCCGCGCTGGCCTTGCGGGCAAGCCTTGTCGGCGGTGCCTTCGCCATTGTCGCGCTCGATCACGAGGCCCTGGGTCGGATCGATCATGTTGAAGTCGCCGATCGCGTTGCCGTTTTGCTCGAACACATATTGCCAATAGCGACCGGTGAACTTCTCCGCCGCGACGTCGAATTCGAGGATGCGCGAGGCTTCCTTGCCGTCGACCTTCTCCCAGTCCTTCTTGTCGGCATCCCACAGCGGCCCTTCGAGCAGGCCGTAGAGGAACTTGCCGTCCTTGGAGGAGGCAAAGCCTTCATAGCCCTTGGAGCGGCGCAGATTGACGTTGGTGTAGGAGGCGCCGGGCGCGCCGGGTGACTGCACGGCCCAGTGATCCGGCGAGCGTACCGGCTTGCCGTCGGCGACCGTCTCGAACACGGCGAGGATCTTGCCGGTCTTGTCGGCCTTGAGGATGTAGGGCCCGAACTCGTCGCCGATCCAGAAAATGTCGTTGATGATCTGGAAGCCTTCGGTGTCGAAGTCGGCACCGGTGAGATAACGCTTGGCGGTGTCCTCGTGCACGATGCGGAACGGCACCTTCTTGTCGGGATCGTGCAGGAACACGGTCTCCTGACGCTCGATCTTGCCGTTCGCCCAGTCCATCTTGTAGCGGTTCAGGTACAGCATCGAGTCCGCCGAGTTGTAGCGCGAGCCCATGCCGTTGTCGGTGATCACCCAGAACGAGCCGTCCGGCATCGCCTTGATGCCGGAATGGCCTTGCAGCGGCTGGCCCTTGAACGGCAGCGACACGCCGGTCGGCCGCTCATAGGACTTGCCCATCACGGTGCCGATGGCGTCGACGCGCTTGCCGGTCGTGTATTTGCCGGAGGTTTTCAGATCATTCGGGGCGTCGGCGGGAGCGTCGATGAAGCTCTCGGCCGGCATCACGGCGTGTCCTGCCAGCGTCGCCGGGAATTCGCCCTCGCTCTGCGCGAACGCCGGCGTGGCGAGCAGGATTGAGGCGACAGAGCACAGCAGTGACAGGCGCATGGTTGATCTCCCAAGGGATAAACGATGCGGTGTTCTCCGAGGCGCCTGTTACAGCCGGCTGACAGTTTTGTGAATCGCGGGTGTTGCGATGGGATAAGCCTTGCGGCGTTACGTCGCCTTGGCTGGTTGGCTCGTCATGCCCGGCCTTGTGCCGGGCATCCACGTTCTTGATCTTGCACATAGAAAGACGTGGATGGCCGGGACGAGCCCGGCCATGACGGAATGCGGCCAATTGCGGTGGGCTAGATCGGCCGCATCGTCTGCGGCAGCAGGAAGGGCACGCCACCTCCAGTGTAGTCGATCGTGGCGTCGATCTCGAAGATCTTACGAAGCGTGTCGGCCTGCATCGCGGCGGCGCGGTCGCCGTCGACGGCAAGCCGGCCGCGATGCAGCAGCAGGATGCGGTCGGCGAACCGCATTGCGAGATTGAGGTCGTGCAGGATCGCGATCACGGCGGTGCCGCGCGCGGCGCGCCGCCGGGCGGTCTCGACCAGGTCGATCTGATGCCGCAGATCGAGGCTCGATGTCGGCTCGTCCAGCAGCAACAGCCCCGGCCCATGCAGCGCCTCACCGCAGGCGAGCTGCACCAGCACGCGGGCGAAATGCGCGCGTTGCTGCTCGCCGCCGGACAGTGTCGGCAATTGCCTGAGCCGGAAATGCGACAGCCCGACCTCGTCCAGCGCGGCAGTGACCTGCGCCCGCGTCACCGCGCGCGGGCTTTCGCCGGCGCCCATGCTGACGATTTCCTCGACCGTGAACGGGAAGGTGACGTTGACGTGCTGCGACAGCATCGCGCGGTGCTGTGCCAGCTCGCGCGGACCGTAGGCGTTGAGGTCGCGCTGCCTGAGCCGGATCGCCCCGCGCGACGGACGGAGATCGCCCGACAGCATCCGGAGCAAGGTCGATTTGCCGGCGCCGTTCGGACCCACGATCGCGACCAACTCGCCGGCGCCGATCCGCAGCGAGACCGTATCGACCAGCGCGGCGCCGCCGACCGTTATCGATACCGACTGCGCCTCGATCAACGCGCTCACAGCGACACCAGCCCACGCTGGCGCAGCAGCATGGCAAGGAAGAACGGCGCGCCGATCGCCGCGGTCAGGATACCGATCGGCATTTCAGCGGGGGCGACGATGGTGCGCGCCACGGTGTCGGCGCCGACCAGCAGGATCGCACCGAGCAATGCGGAGGCCGGCAGCAGCAGGCGATGTCCGGGCCCGATCACCAGCCGCAACAGATGCGGCACGACGATGCCGACGAAGCCGACCACGCCGCAGACCGAGACCGCGACCCCGGTCATCGCCGACACCAGCACGATCGAGATCCGCTTCAGCCGTTCGACATCGACGCCGCTGTGGAATGCCTCGGCTTCGCCGAGCACCAGCACGTCGAGCCCGCGCGCGATCGAGAGGCAGGCAATCAGGGCAATGGCCAGCACCGGCGCCAGTGCCGTGAGCTTGGTCCAGGTCGCGCCGCTTAGCGAACCCAGCATCCAGAAGGTGATGTCGCGCAGCTGGCGGTCATCGGCGACGAAGACCAGGAGCCCGATGCCGGCATTGGCGATCGCGGCAATCGCAAGCCCGGCGAGCAGGAAGATCGCAATCGAGGTCCGGCCGCCGCGGCTGGCAATGCCATACAGCACGATGGTGGTGATCAGCGAACCGGCGAAGGCCGCGATCGGCAGCAATTGATGTTGCAGGAAGCGCAGACTGTCGCCGAGATGGCTGTCGGTGAACACGATCGCTACTGCGGCGGCAAACGCGCCGCCGGAGGAGACGCCGACCAGCGCGGGGTCGGCGAGGGGGTTGCGGAACAGGCCCTGCATGATGGTGCCTGATACGGCAAGGAGTCCGCCGACCATGGCGGCCGCTGCGATCCGCGGGATCCGGATCGACCACACCACGAGCTGGTCGCGCGCGAGCAGCGGGCTGGCCGCGCCGTCGGCCCACAGCCCGAGCGCGGCGGGAAGCCGTGCCAGTGGAATGCCGGCAGCCCCGACCGTTAGGGCGGCAAGTGCGGTCCCTGTAAGCGCTGCAAGCAGGCAGAGGAGGGTGAGTGTCGCTGCCGGCCGCAGCGACATGCCGGCGCGCCGTTGCTTCGCACGCGTGCGGCGTTCGGCCAGCACACTCATTGCCGGCAGTTCGCGGTCAGCGCCGCCGGCTTGAAGCTGGCGGCCTCCGGCGCCAGCGCCGGATAGAGCTTGACCGCGAGGTCGCGTGCCGCGGCCGCGGTGCGCGGTCCGAAGCCGAGCAAATAAAGCCCCTCCATCGAGATGAAGGCTTTGTTGGTCGCAACCGGCGTCAGTGCGAAGGCCGGATGCGCGAACACGGCATCCGACGTCAGCGAGTCCTTGCCGCGATCGATCGACAGGACGACGTCGGGTTTGGCGGCCACGATGGCCTCGTCGTTGACCGGCTTGTAGCCGTCGTAACCGTCGATCGCGTTGACGCCGCCGGCGAGCTGGATGATCTCGTCCGCGGCGGTCTTGTGACCCGCAGCCAACGCCCGACCGTTCAGGAGCGACATCACGAACATCACGCGCACCGGTTTTGTCACTTTGGCGCGCAGTGTGCGCAGTTGTGCGAGGTCGCTCTCCACCGCCGTGGCGAGGCAAGTGGCGCGCGGATCGGCGCCCATGGCGTGGCCCACCAGCCTGATCTTCTCCACCAGCCCGGCCTCTGAGAACGTCTCCGGCACCAGCACCAGCGGCACCTTGGCCGCTTCCAGCACGTCCATGGTCTCCTTCGGCCCGGAGCCTTGTACCGCAAGCACCAGCGACGGATGCAGGCCGAGCACGCCCTCCGGCGACAGCTGGCGCATATAGCCGACATCGGGCTTCTCACGCAGCACAGACGGCGGGTAGAGACTGGTCGCATCGACGCCGGCGATGCGGTCCTCGAAGCCGAGCGCGTAGAGGATCTCGGTGATCGCGCCGCCGATGGAGACGATCCGCGTGGGATCGTCGATCACGACGTCGCGGTCGCGCGCGTCGTGCACGGTAATGCCCTCGGCCGCCGCTGCGCCGATCGGCAGCAGACAGGAGAGCGCGAGCAGAGCGAGCGTGCGACAAATTGTCATCGGGACGGTCATTTGGTCAGGATCAGCTTGTTCTGCGAGGTCAGCCGCAAGCGGTAATGCTCTTCGCCATGCACGATGATGATCTCGCGCTCGGCCGAGAACAGGTCGCGGCTGTCGAGGCGATTCCCGTGCATGATGAGCGTTCTGGCCGCGTCAGACGCTGATACGGCCGGCTTTCCTGCCGCGCCGATGTTGTCTCCGGAAGTTGCCGACATGCTCGTGGTGCTGCGCCTACGAAATCTTCAAATGATGCTTGCTTGTATAAGCGGGCGAAGGCGCATTCCAACGGCTGCACTTTACAATCGATGTAAACAGCGCCGCCGCGTTCTTGACCGTTTTGTTGCCGGCTCGTAACCAATCATCACACGATGCAAGCTTGTGGCTTGCATCGCAACGTAGCCAGCAAGCCGCTCAGCGGAGCGCACGCCAGCCAAACCAGAGAAGCGATGATCGGGCTGGGGCTAGAATGGCTGACGGGGCTAGGGTTTCGCGCGCCTTGATGTTGGGTGCGTCGGTGTTTTCATTTTCGGCAGTGCTGCCGGCAAGCGGTTTGGCGCAAACCGCCGATGCTTCGGCTGCGCGTCCCGCGACCGAGCGGCCGAAGCAGGCCCAACGCAAGCCAAGGCCCGCGGCCGAACCGCAGGCGGCGGCGTCGCCTGCGATGAATGCGCGCGCGCAGATCGGCGCGGTGCCGGTGCAATCGCTCGACACCATCACGGCTGTCGCATCCAAGACCGAAGAGCGCGCGATCGACGCGCTTGCGCCGGTCAGCTCCGTCACGCTGGAGAAGATTCAGGGCCTGCAGCCGAACCGGGTCTCCGACATCTTCTATAACGTGCCCGGTGTCTCGTTCCAGGAGCGTGGCGACGATCCGGCGACCGTCGTCAACATCCGTGGTCTGCAGGACTTCGGCCGCGTCGCTGTCGTGGTCGATGGCGCGCGGCAGAACTATCAGCGCACCGGCCATAACGCCAACGGCTCGTTCTTCCTCGATCCCGAATTGATCGGCGGCGTCGATGTGGTGCGCGGCCCGACCGCGAATATCTACGGCTCCGGTGCGATCGGTGGCGTGGTCTCGTTCCGCACCAAGGATATCGACGATGTGGTGCGTCCCGGCGAACGCTGGGGCGTCGACATGTCGGGTTCCTACGGCAGCAACAAGGATCGCGGCATGGGGTCGGTGTTCGGCGGCGTGCGCGCCGATCCGAATGTCGATGTGTTCGGCGGCGCGGTCTACCGCACCCAGAGCAACTACAAGGACGGCGCGGGCACCGAGATCGGCAACACCGGCAACGATATCGCGGCCGGCCTGATGAAAGTGACGATCCGCCCGGCCGAAGGCCACGAGTTCAAGATCGGCGGCGTCTTCCAGGACTACCAGTACAATATCGGTCAGCCGAACCGCGGTCCGACCACGACGGCGGCGCCGCTGGCGGCGATCGCCGGCTCCTCGGTGTACACCTCCGATGCAAGGAACTACACGGGTACGCTGAGCTGGCGATATTCCAAGCCCGACGACATGCTGTTCGACTGGAACATCTCGGTCTACGGCAACCGCACCGACAACGACCAGGTCAAGACCTACAACAATCGCATCACCACCGGCGGCGGCGTCTGCACGCTCGCCAATCCCGGCAACAACATCTCCGGCTGCGTCGGCGACAAGCGCGGCTACTCGCTCGACACCGTCGGCCTCGACGTCAACAATACCTCGCGCTTCAACTTCGGCGACTGGCGCAACGCCGTGACCTACGGCTTCGACGCCTTCCGCGACGACGTCGAGACCTTCGATTCGCGCGGCAACTCCAACATCACGACGCCCGGCGGCCAGCGCACGGTGTCCGGCGGCTTCGTGCAGTTGAAGCAGAACTATTCGAGCTGGCTCGAGCTCGTCAGTGCGGTCCGCTACGATCGCTACGAGCTCACCTCGATCAACACCACGACCAGCGGCGACCGGCTGTCGCCGAAGGTCACGGTCGGCGTCACCCCGGTGGCCGGCTTCACGCCCTATGTGAGCTATGCCGAAGGCTATCGCGCGCCGTCGATCACCGAGACCCTGATCGCGGGCGGCCACGCCACCGGCGGCGGGCCGGCGCTGTTCAGCTGCCCCGACGGCACCAGCGGCCTGTTCTGCTTCCTGCCCAATGCGGCGCTGCGGCCCGAAGTCGGCAAGAACAAGGAAGCCGGCATCAACCTGAAGTATGACGGCATCTTCACCGCGAGCGACTCGTTCCGCGGCAAGATCAACGTGTTCCACAATGATGTCGACGGCTATATCGACCTTGTCGCGTCGACGCCGACCACGACGCCGTTCGGACGCTTCAGCCAGTTCTACCAGTACCAGAACATCGCCCACGCCCGCATCGAGGGTTTTGAGCTCGAGACGATGTATGACGCGGGCGACTGGTTCGTGGGTGTCGCCGGCCATCTGATGCGCGGCCGGAACACCGCGACCAATGTCGGGCTCGCCACCATTACGCCGCGCAAGGTGACGACGACGGGCGGCGTCCGCCTGCTCGACCGCACGCTGATCATTGCCGCGCAATGGTCCTCGTTCGGCGCCAACAACGATTTGCCGGCGGGCTATCTGCCCTCGACCGGCTACGAGCTGGTCAACCTCTATCTGACCTGGAACGCCACCAAGGACATCACCTTCACGGCGTCGGTCGACAATCTTTTGAACCAGTACTACCGGCCCTATGCGATCCCGGGCTCCTCGAGCGATGGCACGACGCAGAACGACGTGCTGTTCTCGAGCCCCGGTCCGGGCACCGTCTACAAGGCCGGGCTGAAGATTCACCTAGGTGGAGCGTAACGCGACGGGCCGATCATTCCATCCAGGTTGCTCCGGCCGCGCTGGTGCCCCCAGCGCGGCCTTGGCCTATTCATGATATCAACGAGATCAACCGGCAGGATCGCCCGCGGGCATCCGCCGTACAACAGGAGAAGGCTTTCATGTTCATCGCAATGAACCGGTTTCAGGTGATCAAGGGCAAGGAACAGGCGTTCGAGACGGTCTGGAAGACCCGCGAATCCTACCTCGGCGATCTGCCTGGATTCATCGAGTTTCACTTGGTGAAAGGCCCCGAGGCCGAGGACCACACGCTCTATGCGACCCACACCGTGTGGGCCAGCAAGGCGGCGTTCGAGGACTGGACCAAGTCCGATGCATTCCGTCGCGCCCATTCCCGCGCCGGCAACGAGACCGGCGGCAGCCTCTATCTCGGCCATCCCAGATTCGAAGGTTTTGAGGTGCTGATCACCGAGCGCGCCAAGAGCCCGGCGTGACGGAGGCGACCGTGCAGAATGCGGGGCTTGCCGGGTTGAAGGCCTACATGGCCGACAATCCGGGCGCTGTGATCGAGGACGTCGCGCGCGAGCGCAACGTCACACCGCGTGCGGTGCTCGAGGCGTTACCCGACAGCATGGTGCGGATCGGGGCCGGCGAGTTCGCCGCCGCGATGCAGGACATCGCGGAATGGGGCGAGGTGACGCTGATCGTCCACACCGATGATGCGATCTTCGAATTCACCGGCGCCATTCCTAAAGGCGAAGTGGGCCGCGGCTATTTCAACCTGATGCAGCCGAAGGGTCTGCACGGCCACCTCAGGCATGAGCGCTGTGCGGCGATCACGTTCGTCGAGCGGCCCTTCATGGGCAAGGTGTCGGCCTTCATTGCCTTCATCAATCTCGACGGCGGCATCATGTTCAAGGTGTTCGTCGGCCGCGACGAGACGCGCGCGCTGCACGGCGATCAGCTGGCGCGCTTCCATGCGCTGGCGGACCGCCTCACACCGAAAGCAGGCTGAGACCGACGAAGGACGGGAGGCGACCATGTCGCATCGCTGGTTTGGGCGAAGCATCTGGATGGCGGCATCTGCCGCGCTCGGCATGCTGCCGGGCGCGAGCTGTGCCGCGGCCGACGCCGCGCTGCTGCCGCGCAATCTCTCGCCTTGGGGCATGTTCGAGAGCGCCGACATCGTCGTGAAGGCGGTGATGATTGGGCTCGCCTTCGCCTCGCTCGTCACCTGGACGGTCTGGCTCGCCAAGACCATCGAGATCCGCCGCAAGACGACGCTAGCAAGGCAGCGGATCGGGCTGCTGGAGCGCGACACGCAGCTTGCCGAGGTCGAGCAGGCCAGCCGCGACGGCAGCGATGCCGTTGCACAGATCGTGCAGTCGGCCTCGCGCGAGGCCGCGCTGTCCGGCGGCATGTTCGACGACGGCTTCAAGGAGCGCATCGCGCTGCGGCTGGAGCGGGTCGAGGCGGCGATGTCGCGGCAGATCGCGCGCGGCACCGGCGTGCTCGCCACCATCGGTGCCACCGCGCCGTTCGTCGGCCTGTTCGGCACGGTGTGGGGCATCATGAATGCCTTCATCGGCATCTCCGAGGCCCACACCACCAATCTCGCGGTGGTCGCGCCGGGTATTGCAGAGGCACTGCTTGCGACCGCGCTCGGCCTGGTGGCCGCCATCCCGGCGGTCGTGATCTACAATCATTTGACCCGTTCGATCGCGGCCTACCGTGCGCTGCTTGGCGACGCCTCCGTCATGGTGATGCTGCTGGTCAGCCGCGAGGGCGATCGCAGCCTGTTCCGGCTGGCGCGCGCCGCGGAGTAGGCGATGGGTGCGAAGCTTGGCACTGGCGGCGCGTTCGGCGGCCGGCGTCGCAGCGACGACGACCTAGTCGAGGCGCATGAGATCAACGTCACGCCGTTTATCGACGTCATGTTGGTGCTGCTGATCATCTTCATGGTGGCGGCGCCGCTCGCGACCGTCGATCTCGGCGTCGACCTGCCGGCCTCGACCGCCGAGCCGCAGCCGCGGCCCGACAAGCCGGTGTTCGTCACGGTGAAGCCCGACCTCTCGGTCGCCGTCGGCGAGGATGTGGTCGCGCGTGATGTGCTGGCCGCGACCCTCGATGGCGCGACGCAAGGCAAGAAGGACGAACGCATCTTTCTGCGCGCCGACAAGGCCGTCAGCTATGGCGACCTGATGGAGGTGATGAACCTGTTGCGCAATGCCGGCTATCTCAAGATCGCGCTGGTCGGCCTCGACGGACGCAGCTGATTTCGATGAACGTGTATGCGCTCCATGATGCGGGCGACGATATCAAGCTGAGGCGTTGGGGCCTGGCGGCGGCGGCGATCCTGGCCGCGCATGCGGCGCTGCTGGCGCTCGGCATCACCTGGGTCTCGACACCGCCGCCGGGTGTCGCGGTGCCGGCCGTGCTGGTCGACCTGACGCCGATCACCTCGGCGCCGGCGATTTCCGAGACCGAGCTGCCGCCGGGCCCGGCGATGCAGGAGGCCGACGCCTCGCCGCCGGAGCCTGCCGCCGCGCAGGCTGTGCAACAGGAGATCGCGCCGACGCCGCTGCAGGAGAAGCCCGAGGTGACAGCGCCGCCGGAGCAGAAGCAGCAGGCTACGCCGCCGAAGCCCGAGCCCACAGAGGTCGTTCCGGAGCGGAAGCCCGAACCCATCAAGCCGAAGGTAGTTCGCCGGGAAGCAAAGAAGCCGTCCGAGGCGACACCGGCACCGCGCACCAGCGCGCCGAGCCGGGCCGAGCGTCAGGCGCCGGCGGCATCCGCGATCAGCGCTGGCGCAGCAGCGTCGGCGATCGCGGCCTACAATTCACGCGTTCGCGCGCATCTGCTGCGCTTCCACTCCTATCCGGCCGGCGGCAACGGCCAGCGCGGCGTGGTCCGCCTGGTGTTCACGCTCGGCCGCGGCGGGCAGGTGCTGTCGAGCCATCTCGGCGGCTCCTCCGGCAATCCGACCTTCGACGCGCGAGCGCTGGCGATGGTGCGCCAGGCCCAGCCGTTTCCGGCGTTTCCACCCGAGATGCCGCAGGGCTCGATGGGATTTAGCGTGCCGGTCGCGTTCGTGCCAAGGTAGTACCAAGCCTCATTGACCTAGGCCGCACTTCTTTTCCCGTCATCCTGAGGTGCGAGCGGAGCGAGCCTCGAAGGATGAATCGGCCACAGTGGGGCTGTGCATCCTTCGAGGCTCGCCGAAGAGGCTCGCACCTCAGGATGATGGGAAGAGATTGAGTGCGCTTCCATACGCCGGAAGCCCTGCTACTCCTTCACCGCCCCGGTCAGCGACGACACGTAGTAGTCGACGAACAGTGAGTAGAACAGCGCGACCGGCAGCGAGCCGAGCAGGGAGCCGGCCATCAGCGCGCCCCACTGGTAGACGTCGCCGGTGATGAGCTCGGTCAGGATCGCGACCGGCACGGTCTTGTTGGCGCCGCTCTGGATGAAGGCGAGCGCGTAGATGAACTCGTTCCAGGACAGCGTGAAGGAGAAGATGCCGGCCGAGATCAGGCCAGGCACCGCGAGCGGCAAGGTGATCCGCCACAGGATCTGCAGCCGCGTCGCACCGTCGACCAGCGCGCATTCCTCGAGCTCATAGGGGATCGACTTGAAATAGCCGATCAGCAGCCAGGTGCAGAACGGCACCAGGAAGGTCGGATAGACCAGGATCAGCGCCAAGGGTGAATCGAACAGGCCGAACTGCACGATCACGGTGGCGAGCGGAATGAACAGGATCGACGGCGGCACCAGATAGGCGAGGTAGATGCCGAGCCCGACATAGGGGCTGCCGCGGAAGCGCAGCCGCTCGATCGCGTAGGCCGCGAGCGTCGAAGCAAACAGCGACAGGAAGGTCGAGCCGATCGCGACCAGCATGGTGGTCTTCAGCCAGCGCGGATACGAGGTGTCGAACAACAGATGCTTGACATGCGCGAGCGTCGGCGAGGTGATCCAGAACGGATTGTGCTCCTTGTAATTCAGCAGCTCCGCATTCGGTTTGAACGACGTGATCGCCATCCAGTAGAACGGGAACAGCAGGATCAGGATGAAGCAGGCGAGCGGCAGATAGATCATCACCACGCGCCGGGCGCCGGAGTCCCACGACATCGGGTCCGGTGCGGCGCGCGCGACGTTCGAGGCTGCGACGTCAGTCATTGGCTTCTCCCTGCTGCCATTTGCGCCGCGCGAGGCCGAAATAGCTGAATAACGTCGCGAACACGAGGAACGGGATCATCGAGACCGCGATCGCAGCGCCCTCGCCGAGTTCGCCGCCGGCGATGCCGCGCTGGAACGCCAGCGTCGCGAGCAAATGGGTCGAGTTGACCGGGCCGCCGCGGGTGATGGCGTAAACGAGCTGGAAATCGGTGAAGGTGAAGATGATCGAGAACGTCATCACGATCGCCAGAATCGGCATCATCATCGGGAAGGTGATGTAGCGGAAGCGCTGCCAGGAGGTCGCGCCATCGAGCATCGCCGCCTCATAGAGCGAGGGCGAGATGGTCTGCAGGCCGGCCAGGAGCGAGATCGCGACGAACGGGATGCCGCGCCAGATGTTCGCCGCGATCAGCGAGAACCGCGCCGGCCAGGGCGAGCCGAGGAAGTCGACATTGCTGTCGCGCAGGTGCAGCACGTCGACCAGGAGATAGGAGATGATCGAGAATTGCGGATCGTAGATCCACCAGAAGGCCAGTGCGGAGAGCACCGTCGGCACGATCCACGGCAGCAGCACGATCGCGCGGATCAGGCTCTTGAACGGAAAATGGTTGTTGAGCAGCAGCGCCAGCCAGAAGCCGAGCGCGAACTTTCCGAAGGTCGCGACCGCGGTATAGAAGATCGAATAGAACACCGCGTTCCACCACAGCGGGTCCTTGAGCAGGTACTGGAAGTTCTCGAGCCCGATATAGATGCCGCGCTGGCCGATCGTGGTGTCGGTGAAGGCGAGCCAGATGCCGAGGCCGAGCGGATAGGTGAGGAACACCAGCAGCAGGCCGATCGCGGGCGCCAGGCACATCACGATCAGGAACGGCTTGTAGTCGAACACCTGCGCGAGCCAGCCCGGCTGGCGCAGCGCTTGTCCGCGTGGAGGGAGTGTCGTTACAGACATTGAATGCTCGTCCGCTGCCGTCATTGCGAGGAGCGAAGCGACGAAGCAATCCATTCCCCTCGTGGTGCTATGGATTGCTTCGCTTCGCTCGCAATGACGGTTGGTCCAGATCTACGGTTCAATGCCCGCCGTTACCGATTCTGCCGCCGGAAGTACCGCTTCGCCCGCTGCTCGGCTTCCGCGGCGGCGGCTTCCGGCGTTGCCGCATCGGTCGCGACCGAGGCGCACATCTGCACCAGCACATAGTCGGCAGTGACGGCGCCGGTCGCGGTAGAGATCGGCCCTTTGTAGCCGTTGTAATAGGGGCTCTTCATCGTGTTCCTGAAGATCGCGACCTTGGGATCGCCTGACCACACTGCCGCGTCGGCGTAGGCCGCGAGCGGCTGCGACCAGTAGCCGGAGTTGGCGTTGAGCCAGGGCTCGTACTGCTCCTTCTCCAGCATGAATTGCAGGAACGCCTTCGCCGCGTTGGGATAGGGGCTGTGCTTGAACACCATCGCATTCAGGGTCAGGCCCGACATCGGCGAGGTCGATGCCAGTCCCTTGGGCAGCAACTGATGTTCGGTATCGTCGGCGATCGCCTTGGTCGCTGGATCGTTCTTCAGCGAGAAGTACAGCGAGACGCCGTTGGCCGTGAGGCCTATCTCCTGCGAGGAGTAGGCGCGGTTGTTGGAGACGTCGTTCCAGGATGGCGTGCCGGCGATGAAGGTCGGATAGAGCTCCTTTAGATATTTCAGCGCGGCGATCGTCTCCTTGCTGTTGACAATGATGTTGCCTTCCTCATCCAGCAGCGCGGCGTTGTGCGACCACAACAGCCAGTTGGCGAAGCCGTTGCCGTCGCCAACGGCGTTGCCGAGCGCAAAGCCCGCCGGCTTGCCGGCCGCCTTCAGCTTCTTGCAGAGTTCGAGGATGCCGGCGTGGTCCTCCGGCACCTTGTCGTAGCCGGCGGCATTGACCAGCGACTTGCGGTAGACTAGCGGGCCGCCCGAGGCGCCGAACGGCAGGCCGATCCAGCTCTTCGACTTCGAGCGCATGCCGTAGCGCTGTGCGAGCGCCAGCCATCCGCCGTAGCGCTTGTCGAGATAGTCGGCGACGTCGGTCAGTTCGATCAGCTTGTCGATATAGATGTGCGGCGCGTCGCCGAAGCCGATGATGATGTCGGGGCCGGCGCCGGAGTTCGAGGTCACCGCGGTCTGCTGATTGATGTCTTCCCAGCCGACGAAGTCGACTTTGACCTCGACGCCGGTCTTGTCGGTAAAGCGCTTGGCATTGGCGCGGAACACGTCTTCGTCGGCCTGGACGAAGCGCACCGGCCGCAGCATGCGCAAGGTCGCGCCCTTTTCGATCGGCAGTGACGGCGCTGCCACGTCGGCAGCCTTGACCTTCGACGCTTCCTGCGCCGGAGCGCCAGTGACTGCCAGTGCCGCCGCGGAAGCTCCCAGCGCCAGCGCGTCGCGACGCGTGACCTCGTACTTCATGTCGTTCGCACTCCCTGCTTTTATTGTTCCTTCCCGGCGTTGGCCGCCGGTGAAGGGCCTTGTTGTCACGACGCCTACCGCGCGAACGGCTCGAATCGTCGGTGAGGCGAGCCTTCGCGCGAAGCGCGTCGCCCGCCTAGCTGTTCGGACCGCGATCCATGCTGACGGGCTGCCAGCGGCGCAGCGCGGTGTCTTGCAGCACCGACGGGTTGACACAGCTTACCGGCCACATGCCTTGTAGCACTAGTGACAATTCGTAGCCGACCCGGCGCTTGCGCGCCTCGTCAAAACGTGCCGATGCCGAGGCGACATGGGCGGTCAAGGTAACATTGTCCATCCCGAGCATCGGATTGTTGTGCGACGGCGGCTCCTTCTCCAGCACGTCGAGCGCGGCGTGGGCGATCCAGCCCTCCTGCAACGCCTTGATCAGCGCTTCCTCGTCCACCGTGGCGCCGCGCCCGGTGTTGATGAAGACAGCCGACTTTTTCATCTGGCGAAAGTGCTTCTCGGTCAGCATGTGATGCACCTCGGGCCGCGCCGGTGCATGCATCGAGACGAAATCCGACTGCGACAGCACCTCCGACAAGGTCGAGGGAATCACGCCGTGGTCGTACATCAGCGTTTCCTGGATGAAGGGATCGTAGGCCACCATCCGGAGGCCGAACGGCGCGGCGCGCTTGGCCACCGCGCGGGCGACGCGGCCGAACGAGATGAAGCCGAGCGTCTGGCCCATCAGCCGCGGAATCTTCAAGAGCGCCGGGCGACCCTCGGCCCAGCGGCCGCTGCGCACCATCTTGTCCTGCTCGATCAGGCGGCGGAAGCCTGCGAGCAGCAGCATCATGGCGTGGTCGGCGACCTCCTCGATGAAGGTGTCCGGGATGTTGGTGACGGGGATGCCGCGGGCGGTCGCGGCCTTGACGTCGACCGAGTCGACGCCGACGCTGCCGAGCGTGATCACCTTGCAGTTCTCCAGCGCATCGATCACCGCTTTGGTGATCGGCATGCCCTTGGCGTAGATCGCGTCCGCGGTGCGTGCGGCGGCGATGAATTCGGCTTCGTTGGCCGGCGCCTCGACGATCTCGGCGCCGATCGGATCGAGCGCCTCGCGCTCATAATCGTAGCCGCCGCCGGCGACCGTGAAGCTCGCGCCCTTCGGCGTCACCACCCTGAATTTCGACATTGTCTGCTCCCGATGTGAGGTCTTCTGTTCTTGCTTCTTGCTAGGTTGCTTCTTGATGTTCTTGTTTCCCGGAGCGCGGCTTGCATCGCCGCTGTCCCTACTTCTACGCGAGCGGCGCTGTTCTCTCCACAATTGCCGGTTGGTCCGCTGCCCGATTCTCCGGGCTTCTACGGGGAACCTCCGTAACCATCAGGTAAAGGGTCTCACATTACGGTGAGCGGAATCAATCCGCCAATCGCGTCGCGTTCCCCGCCTCTTCTGGAGATCCCCGTGAAGCTGTCAAATCTGAAGATCACCCCCAAGCTCGGCATTCTGGTGGGGGTGACCCTCCTTGGTCTGTGCACGGCCGGCATCCTCGCCGGTCACTTGATGCAGCGTGAGATGACAAATGCTCGCATCGACCAGGCCAAGGCCATCGTCGAGATGGCGAAGAACATGGCGGCGGGCCTGAAGAAGGAAGTCGACGCCGGCAAGATGACCAAGGAGGCCGCGCTGGCCGAGTTCGGCAAGCGCGCCAACGCCATGACCTACGACAACGGCGCCGGCTATCTGTTCGGCACCGACTACAACGGCATCACGGTGCTGGCGCCCGATCCGAAGCAGGTCGGAACCAATCGCATGGATGTCGTGACCAATGGTCGCAAGCTCTCGCAGGAACTGATGGACGGCGTGAAGGCCAAGGGCGAGATCCTGCTGTTCTATGATTATGTGAAGCCCGGCCAGGAGACGCCGATCCACAAGCTCGGCTATGCCGTCGCGGTCCCCGGCTTCGACATGTATCTCGGCACCGGCGCCTATCTCGAGGACATCGACGCCAAGATGCGGCCGATCGCGTGGCTGCTCGGCCTTGCGATCCTCGGCATCGGCATCATCTCCGGCTCGGTCGCCTGGCTGATCGGCCGCAGCATCTCCCGGCCGCTCAACCTGCTGGGCTCCCGCATGCGCGACATCGCCGACGGCAAACTCGACGGCGACATCCCGGGCGTCGGCCGCGGCGACGAGGTCGGCGGCATGGCGGCGACCGTGCAGATCTTCAAGGATAATGCAATCCGTATCCGTGGCCTCGAACAGGCCGAGGCCGAGACGCAGGCGCGCGCCACCGCCGAGCGCCGCAGCGCGATGCAAGGCCTTGCCAGCGATTTCGAGCGCAGCGTGAACGGCATCGTCCGCACGGTGGCCTCCGCCGCCGCCGGTATGCAGACCACGGCGCAGTCGATGACCGCAACCGCCAGCGACGCCAGCGCGCGGGCCGCCACCGTGGGTGCTGCCTCCGACTCTGCCTCCAACAATGTCGGCACCGTCGCCGCAGCGGCCGAAGAGCTCTCGAGCTCAGTTGCGGAGATCTCCCGCCAGGTGGCTCGCTCCAGCGAGGTCGCAAGCAAGGCGGTGGCCGATGCCGAGCGCACCAACGCGACCGTGCAGGCACTCTCTACCGGCGCCGAGAAGATCGGCGAGGTGGTCAAGCTGATCCACTCGATCGCCGCCCAGACCAACCTGCTGGCGCTCAACGCCACCATCGAGGCAGCGCGCGCCGGCGAATCCGGCCGCGGCTTCGCGGTGGTCGCCTCCGAGGTGAAGGCGCTGGCCAACCAGACCGCGAAGGCGACCGAGGAGATCTCGGCGCAGGTCGCTGCGATGCAGGCCTCCACCGGCGAGGCGGTGACCTCGATCGGCGGTATCACCGCAACCATCGCGCAGATGAGCGAGATCACGGCCTCGATCTCGACCGCAATCGACCAGCAGGGCGATGCGACGCGGGAAATTGCGCGCAACATTCAGCAGGTCGCGGCCGGCTCCAGCGAGATCTCCGCCCATATCGGCGGCGTCACCACCGCGGCCGCCGCCACCGGTACCGCGGCGGGCGACGTGCTGTCGAATGCGCGCGAGCTCGACACCCAATCGGGCATGTTGCGCAACGCGGTCGACGAGTTCCTGCAGAAGGTGCGTGCGGCGTAACGGATCGCGTAGGGTGGGTTAGCTAGCGAAGCGCAACCCACCCAGCGCATTCCACGTCTGTGCACCCCGTCATCCCCGCGCAAAGGCGAAGCCTTTGCGCGGGGATGACGGAATTAGCAGGCTTCGCAGGGGCGCACTGCCAAAATATCGAAAACAACCCCATGCAAAGTAGCTGGTCGCGGCCGGCGCGCTCGACCAGGCAACTTGACACGTCGGGCAAATCCGTGTCACATTTCTAATATTCCGAAAAGACGGTCGTGGGGGACGCTACGATCCCGCCGGAAAGACCTGCGCGACGTGAAACGCCTTGGTGGTGATGAGCCACCGGCCGTCGATCCGATGAAACACGAGATGGTCGATGAAGCCGGTTTGGCCGGCCCTGACGCGCACCTTGGCGATGGCGAGATCAGACCCGGTCTGCTCGATGCTGATGATGGCCTCCTCGCGCGGCGATTTCATCGACGCCGGCGAGGGACGGCTGCGGATGAAGTCGCGGAATTCCGCAGCCGACCGCACCGTGTGCTTGCCGTCCCGGATGCCGTGCACGATGCAGGCATCGGAGAAGACGTCGGCGAACCGACTATCGTCGACGTCATACATCAGCTTGAAATATCCATCGATCGCGGATGCGATGGCCTGGATGTCGCTCATTGCAAAATCTCCGTAGCGGATGATGTGGCGGTGGTCTCACCGGATCGAACCGGTGATCTGCGCCGACAGTGGCCGATATGGTGGCGGAGTGCTACGACTGGGCGGTCATCTCTTGGATGACTGAGAGGCATCGGCATGGACGAAGTTGACGGTCGGCTGGTTGGCGGCCTGGTGGTCCTCGCGGCGCTGGCGGATGCGCGCAGTTTTGGCCGGGCCGCCGAACGGCTCGGCATGACGCAATCCGGGGTCAGCAAGGCGATCGCCAAGCTCGAGGCGCGCCTCGATGCCAGGTTGGTTCACCGCACGAGCCGCGCCGTCGAGCTCACCGAGGAAGGACGCGCGCTGGTCGAGCGGGTTGCGGCGCATCTGGCCGGGATCGGCGAGGCGGCGGCGGAGACCTCGAAATCGCGCGATGCGGTCCGCGGCAGGCTGCGGGTCAATGTCGACCCGCTGTTCTCCCGCATGGTGCTGTCGCCGAAGCTGAGCGAGTTCCTGCTGCAGAATCCGGGCATGGAGCTGCGTATCGAGACCCGCGACCGGATCGCGGATCTGGTCAGCGACGGTTTTGATCTGGCGGTGCGCTTCGGCGAGCCGTCGCCGTCGGCGCTGATTGCGCGCCGCGTACTCGATGCGCGCGTGCTCACCGTAGCCTCGCCGATCTATCTCGAACGACACGGCCGGCCGCTTGATCCGCGGGAGCTGGCGAGCCGCGACCATCAGTGCATCCAGGCAATCGACGCGGCCACGGGACGTCCCTTCGATTGGGAGTTTTGGCGCGGCGGCGAGGTCGTGCCGGTCGCGGTCAACGGGCGGCTCACCGTGACCGATTCAGGAACCAAGCTCGGCGCTTGCCTGGCCGGCTTCGGCATCGCGCAGGTGATCGATCTCGGCCTCGACGATCATCTGCGGAGCGGCGCGCTGATCGAGCTGTTTCCGGACTGGCCCGACGAGCGTTTTCCGCTCTACGTCTATTACGCCTCGCGTAACCACGTGCCGGCCAAGGTGAGGCGGTTTATCGACTTCATCACGGAAACGCTGGCGGCAAAGCCCCGTTCGCCACGCAAATCCGCCGGCTTGCGCAAGGTGGGCTAGCCATGTCCTCGGCGTCAGCTAGGCTTCGCCGAGCCCTTCGCGGACCCTTGCCGTGAGGCGATGATGACGCCGGCGAGCACCAGCGCGTAGCCGATCAGATGGAACGGCGCGAGCGTCTCGCCGAGCAGCAGGATCGCCATCGCCGAGCCGAACACCGGCACCAGATGGAAGAACGGCGCCGCGCGATTCGGGCCGATCAATGCGACGCCGCGGTTGAAGAACAGATAGGCGAGCGTGGACGGGAAGATCAGCGTGTAGCCCAGCGTTGCGAAAGTCAGAACGTCGAGCTTCAGCGTCACGCCGTTGGCGAATTCCCAGATAGCCACCGGCAACAGCATCAGCGCTCCGCAGCAGGTGGTGAAGGAGATCAGCGAGAGCTGATGGATTTTCGGCCGCCGCGGGATCAGCGCCGAGTACAGTCCGAAAGACACCAGCGAGGCGCCGAACATGATGTCACCGCGGTTGAAGCTGATGCTGGCGAGCGCCGAGAAGTCGCCGCGCAGGATGATGGTCAGCACGCCGGCCAGCGAGATCGCGATGCCGGCAAGCTGCGCCGGGGTTAGCCGGACGCCGAACAGGATCAGCGACCACAGCGCCACGAACAGCGGCCCCGCCGACTGGATCAGCAGCGCGTTCAACGCCTCGGTAAATTGCATCGCCCAGTAGGAGATCGCGTTGTTGAACGCGAAGCCGACCGCGGACAACAGCAGCATCAGCGGCAGCGCCCTGCGCAGCTTCGGCCAGTCCTCCTTGAGATGCGGCCAGGCGAACGGCAACAGGATCAGGAACACGCCGAACCAGCGGATCGTGGTCAGCGTGACCGGCGGCACATGGCTGCCGACATGCCGAGCCAGCACGATATTGGCAGCCCAGAACAGCGACGTCAGGCTGAGCAGCAGATAAGGCTGGTTGTTGAGCCAGTGCAGCGGCTGATAGCGCGGGGTTGTGGCAGGTGCGGGCAAGGCGGTCATTATCTGGCGGATGTTGTGCCCGAATCCGTCGCCGCCACAAGACGAAAGAGCGGATTGGAGCCATGCGTGGCCGAACTCGACGTCACGTACCGCGCTCCTCAGGGTGACGGGGTGATTGCTCAGCTTGCTCAGTGTCATCACCCGCGCGCATGCGGGTGATCCAGTATCCCAGAGACCGCGGTGCTTGAGCCGAGAGGTCGCGGCGTACTGGATCGCCCGGTCAAGCCGGGCGATGACAGCGGTGGACGAGGATATAGCCTCACATCCTCTCAGGGTGACGACGATAGTTCGTGCGTGCGGCCTGCGCGTTCCCCGTCTACTTCTGCGGCCCCGATAGCGAGATGTCGCGCTCGGCGCGAAACACGTTGCCGTAGAGATTGGCGATCCATTGCCGTCCGCTGGAGGTGATGTTGAGGTGGCGGATCGCTTTCTGCACATGCGGCGCGACGCTGTCCCAGTAGAAGCGCGGATAGAGGTCGACGAGATCGGCCGGCGAATCGTAGCCGAGCTGGCGGTTCAGTCCGGCCTCCTCGAATTCGAGGTACAGCGCGTTGGCCTTGCGGATGTAATGGGGATCGCCGAGCTGGCCGATCAGGTCCGCGGCCCGCAGCAGGATGGCCTCCTCGCCGAACTCCTCATTGCCATCCGGCGCACTTTGCGGAAAGCGGGTGCCCTCGATGGCGCGCGCGATGCGCTCCTTATCGAGGAGGGCGACGCCCTTGAGCCGCTCCATCACGAAGATCTTGGAGCGGTCGACGTGATAGGACATCAGCGCCGCATCCGACGAGCCGCGCGGCAGGATCACCTTGCGGCCGTCGGCGGCGACCAGATAGCCGTCCTGGTCGTCGGCATCGAACAGCCCGCGTACATAGCCGATGTCATGGGTGAGGCAGGCGACGATGACATGCGCGTAGTCCTCGGCGCTCATGTGCGAGTGCAGCGCGCGGCCGCGCAGGATGGCGTGGCCGGCCAGGGTCACAAGCATGGTGTGCTCGACATTGTGATAGAGCGCGTCGCTGTTGCCGATACATTCGATCGCGATCCGCGCGATCGAGGGCACCATCTCGACCAACTGGGTCTGTGAGCTGCCGAACCGGCGCTGCATGTATTCGCCGAGGAATTTGCCGAGCGCGTCGGCCGCAAGTTCGGGAAGGGTCATCACGGCACTGACCTCCGAGATTGGGCGGTGAGCTTACGGCCTGCCAGCATTTCAGGGTAGTCCCGCGATGTGACATAATCGTTGCGGCCGGACCGACCCGGCCCGGACTGATGCGACTTTGGGGAGGAGCTGGTGGATGGGTGTCGATCTCTTGAACGTCAAAGGCTTGAGCGAGCTGGATCAAGAGGCTCCGGTCGTGATGGTCAATCTGATGCGATTTCGCCAGCGGTCGCTCGATGGCGACGGCTCGGGCTGGGATGCCTATCTGCGCTACAGCGCGCTCACCGTCCCCATGATCAAGGCGCGCGGCGGCACGCTGCTCTGGACCGGCAGCGCCGAGACGGTCGCGCTGGGTGAGCCGGCCGGCCAGCGCTGGGATTACCTCGCGCTGGTCTATTACCCGAGCGTCGCTGATTTCCTCGACATGATGACCTCGGCCGATTACGAGACCCGCTGCGACCCGCATCGCCGCAACGGCTGCGAGGAGCACGTCATCATCGCGACGCGCGAGGCCTACAGCAAGTTTAGGGTTGGGTAGCCGACGAATCGTGCTTCCATCCGTCATTGCGAGCGGAGCGAAGCAATCCATTGCACCGCGTATGTGGAACGATGGATTGCTTCGTCGCTATCGCTCCTCGCAATGACGGTTGACGGTCAGCGACCCTCAGGATGACGGGTCTGACAGATTAGCAAGCGCCGCGTGGCAGGCCCTCTGCACCAGTCGGCAGACCTCATCCCTCGACCGCCCGGCGCTCAGCGAGGCGAAGGTCGGATAGCTCGTCAGCGCGAAGACCAGGTCGACGGCATCCTTGCGGGCCAGCGGCGACACGCCCTTGCCCGCGATGCGGTCGATCAATGCGGTGACGCCGCGGCGGCGGCGTTCGTTGCGCTCGCGCACGGCTTCGGCGAATTCGGGATCGGTCGCCATCGCGTCGTGCAGGCGGCCGACCGCGGAATCGCGGCTCCAGAAGCCGCAGAAGATCTCGACCATGCGGTCGAGCGCGGCGCGCGGATCGGCCATCGCCATGGCGTCGGCGAGCTGATGCAGCCCGCCATGGCGTGCGATCTCGTCGAATACGGCTTCGAGCAGCCCGCGCCGCGAGCCGAACTGGTTATAGACCGTCAGCCGCGTCACGCCGGCGGCCTTCGCCACCGTATCCAGCGAGAAGCGCGCAATGCTCTCGCCTTCGCGCAGCGTGCGCGAGGCGGCCTCGATCACGCGCTCGCGGGTCTCGGCGGCAGCGGCGCTGCGCGCCGGGCTCACATAGCTGCGCGGCGGCATCGGCTTGCCTTGCTTTCGTCGGATTGACTATACATTATGTATATCTAATTTCCAATGCCCATTGGAGCGACATCATGCAGACCGCCCTCATCATAGCCCTGTCCCTTCACGTCCTGTCATCGGTGTTTTGGGCCGGCTCCAGCTTCACTTTGGCGCGCACCGGCGGCCTGGGTGGCGAAAAGCTGTTGGCTCCGCAAATCGGCGCCGCGACGGTTGCGATCGTCACCGGCGCCACGCTGTGGCGCCTAGTCCATGAAGGTTCGTTCGCGCTGTCGGAGCAGATCCTGGCGGGCGGCGCGCTCGCCGCGCTCGCGGCCATTGCGGTGCAGATCATCGTCGGCGGCGGCGCGGTCCGGCAGCTGCGCAGTGGTGCAGCCGATGCATCAGCTGCACGTTCGCGGCTTGCGGTCGCCCAGCGCATCGCAGCCGGACTGCTCGCGATCACCGCACTCTGCATGGGCGCGGCGCGCTACGCCTGATGATTTCTTACCTCTCCCGCTTGCGGGGTCGAGACGAGCGAAGCTCGCTCTTAGGTCGCTGTGCCCGAAGGGCGCAGCGGGTGGGGGCTCTCGCCACACAACGACTCTCTCGCAAGCAGAGATACCCCCACCCTAACCCTCCCCCGCAAGCGGGAGAGGGGACCGCAGTCCCGTTGCGGATGCAATCGTCTCAGAACTTCCGCACCAGGTCCGGGGTGATCTCTTTGATGCTGCGGATGCCGAGCAGCGCGAGGTCGCGGTCGATCTCGGCGTGCAGCAGCGAGATCGCGCGCGCAACGCCGGCTTCGCCCGCGACCACGGCGCCATAGAGGAACGGACGTCCGATCCAGACGAAGTCTGCACCGAGTGCGAGCGCCTTGATCACGTCGGTGCCGCGGCGGATGCCGCCGTCCATCATCACGGTCATGCTGCCCTTCAGCGCCGCGATCTCCGGCAGCGTGCGCAAGCCCGAGACGGTGTAGTCGAGCTGGCGGCCGCCATGGTTGGAAACCATCACGCCGTCGCAGCCATGCTCGCGCGCCAGCCGCGCGTCCTCCGGCGAGATCAGCCCCTTGACCACGAGCTTGCCGCGCCAGCGCTTGCGGATCAGTTCGACATGCTTCCAGGCAAGCTGGTCGCGGCTGCCGATGTTGCGCATCAAATTCTTGGCCAACACCGGCGGGCCTCGCTTGGCGTCCATGTTCTCGAAATGCGGCATGCCGTGATTGAACACGGTGCGCGCCCAGGTGTTCAGCAGCCAGTCCGGATGGGTGATGGTGTCCCAAAACACCCGCGGCGTGATCTCGAGCGGCACCTGGAAGCCGTTGCGGATGTTGTTCTCGCGGTTGGGCGGCACCGGCACGTCGGCGGTGACGACGAAGGTGTCGTAGCCGGCCGCCGCGACGCGATCGACCAGCGGCTCGATGCGCTCGGGGAGGCCGGCGAGATAGGCCTGGTACCAGGCCTGCTGGTTGGCGGCGCGGACGTCCTCCAGCGTGATCAGCGAGGAGGCCGAGAGGATCATCGGGACATTGGCCGCGGCCGCGGCGCGCGCCAGCACGATGTCGCCGCGATAGGCGCACAGCGCGGACGAGCCCATCGGCGGGATCCCGAACGGCGAGGCGTAGCTCTTGCCGAACAGCGTCGTGGTCTGGTCGCGGCCGGAGACGTCCTTCAGCACGCGCGGCACGAAGCCGTATTCGTCGAAGGCCCGGCGATTGTCTGACCGCGCCGCGTCGGTCTCGGCGCCGCCGGAGATGTAGCCGTAGAGAAATTTCGGCAACAGCCGCCGCGCCTGCGGCTCGAAATCGTCGAGCGTGAGATAGCGCCGCAAATGCCGGGGCACGGCGCTCGCCGCGCGGTTGACGGTTGCGGGAGGCGGGGAGGGCGTTGCGGTTCGGTCGTGCACGTTCGGCGTTTCCGTTGTTCTTGGTTCTTGGTTGGGGCTGCAGGTTAGAGCATGATCCGGAAAAGTGTGAAGCGGTTTTCCCTCGCGACAAACGCGGAACGCGTTTGCGCGGAGATCATGCTCAAACGAAGAGCTAAAGCGCAATGATGATTCAACCCAATCTCATTGCGCTTTAGCGCCTGCCGCCGCGCCCGACAATTTTCTCGTTGAACTGGTTGACGGACTGGCTGACGTCGCTGAGCGTCCTGCGGGTCTCGGCGATCATGGTGCCGGATTTCTTGTCAAAACTCTGGATCAGCTCGCGGAGCGAGATCACGGTCGGCAGCAGCTCGCCGCCGTATTTGTCGCTGCCGAAGCTCTTCAGGAACTTGTCGGCGGACGTCAACTTGGCGTCGACCGCATTGACGCCGTCCTCGGCGGCATCGATGAAGCCCGCGATCAGCTCGCCATTGCCGGACAGCGAGTTGGTGAAGTTCTCGAGCCCGAGCAGCGAGTCCTTGATGTCGGCCTCGTTCTCGGTGATGACACGATCGACATTGCGCAGCGCGACCCGCAGCTTCTCCTGGATGCCCATGGTGCCTTCGGGGTCGGCGGTCAGTTCGGGAATGCCGTCGGCGCCGAGCGGCGGCGGCGGGGCGTCGTCGGTGCCGCCGGTGAAGGAGATCGCGGCGATCCCGGTGAGGCCCTGGAATTCGAGGCCGACCTGGGTGTCCTTCTTGATCGGGGCGTTGCCCTCGATCCGCGTCATCGCAACCACGCGGTGACGGTCGAGCCTGATCGAGACGACCTCGCCGATCCGCACGCCGGCGAAGTTGACGCTGCCGCCGCGGCGCAGGCCGGAGGCCGAGCCCTCGAACACGACCCGGAAGGGCACCATCCGCTTGATGCCGGCATAGCGCTGATAGCCCAGCCAGCCGCCGAGCGAGCCGGCGATCAGGGCCAGCGTCAGGGTGCCGATCACGAGATTGCTGGCGCGCGCCATGCGTTTGGGACCTGTCCGCGAAGCAGACGTCAAGAGATAGCGGATTTGCCGCCGATAGTCACCGCGCCTCCGGCGGGCGAGTTCAGGCCGACTGCCTCCGCGACGCCGCGAAGACGCCGGCCAGCACCAGCGCGAAGCCGATGAAATGGAAGGCCTGCGGATGCTCGCCGATGAACACGATCGACATGACGGTGCCGAACACCGGAACCATGTGGAAGAACGGCGCGGCGCGGTTGGCGCCAATCAGCTGCACACCGCGGTTGAAGCACAGATAGGCCACCGTCGAGGGGAAGACTGCGACATAGAACAGCGACAGCAGATTGCTGGTCGTGAGCTGCATCACCGGACGCGTGCCGAGTTCCCAGATCAGGAATGGGATCAGGAACAGCGCGCCGCAGCCGAAGGTGAAAGCCGCGACCGACAGCCCGTGGATCCTGGGCCGCTTCAGGGTCAGCACCGAGTACAGCGCGAAGATCACCAGCGCGGCGATGAAGATCAGGTCGCCCTTGTTGAACTCGATCTTCGACAGCGTCGTGAGGTCGCCGTGCAGCAGGATCACCAGCACGCCGGCGAGCGACAGCAGGACGCCGCAGAGCTGCGCCAGCGTCAGCCGCGCGCCGAGCAGGATCAGCGACCACAGCGCAACCATCAGCGGCACGGAGGATTGCAGCAGCAGCGTGTTGAGCGCCTGGGTGTGCTCGAGCGCCCAGTATTGCAGCGTGTTGAAGGCGCTGATGCCAGTCATCGACAGCAGCATCATGATGCCGAGATTCTTGCGGATCGCAGGCCAGTCGCGGGCGAGGTGCTTCCAGGCAAACGGCAGGATGATCAGGAACGCCACGAACCAGCGCAGGAACGACAGCGTCACCGGCGGAATGTGGCCCGCGGCGAGCCGGCCGACGATGGCATTGCCGGCCCAGCACATCGCGGTGATGCACAGCAGCAGATATGGCTGGTTGGCGATCCAGGAGCCGGACGCAGGCGCTGTGGTGGAATCGGTGGCAGACATGAAAAAGGCCCGGGTTCACGGCGCCGCGGGCCGCCCAGCTGGCGTCGCCGGGCCGGTATGGATCTCCCCGGCGCCCCGTCACAGACACGGATTCCGCCATTCGATCAATGGGGATCGACGCATCGCGACCATGCGCGAAGGCCCCTTACGGAAGGTGCGATGGCGCTCTGCCAGGCCGGTCCGGTCCGCAGGCAGCACACGCCGATCGGCACGAGCGTCTTGTTTGAGCACGATCTCCGCGCAAACGCTCCAGCGTTTGCAGCGAGGGATCAGCCTCTAGCCGGTCTCCGGCGGCGTGGTCTGGCGCTTGACGATCTGCTCGGCGAGCTCGATCAGGATCCGCTTGGTGTCGGGGTCCTTGACGTCGCGGAACACCCGCAGCATGCGCAGCTCGAGCAGGGATTGCAGCGATTCCGACGACTGGCCGCCCTGTGTCTGCGCGGTGGTGGCGGGCCGGCGATTGAGCATGTCGGCGGCGATCCCGAGCATCTCGGCAACGGTCGCCAGGCGGCCGGTCTCGATTTTGACGGTGCCGTCCACGCCGTTCTTGTGCAGGGAGGCGCCAGCGCAGAGGATCTCGGCGAGATCTGCCTGCGACAGCCCGATTTCGCGCCAGCGCGCCTGCACCAGTTGATCGATCTGGTCGTCCTGCGATGTGCTCATGGTGCGCCTGGGCGATCTCCAGCTACGTCCGTCGACAGCATGTCCGCGACGATGATTGGTAGCAAATGGAACAGTGGTTCGTCGTGACGGGACTTCTACGGATCAGCCGGACCGGCAATCGGTCCCGGCGCACCGGGCGACGTGCGGGACGATCCGTGCTTTCACGACGGCTCGGCGGTCGCGCCGGGCGGGCACTGCAATACGCACCCATGGTCTGAAATCCCTGTCATCAGGCCGCAGCCTTATTATCAAGATCGTATCCGAATGCAATCTGGGGGTGATCGTCGAGGCGAACCCAACCCGGGTGTGTGACCTTGCCACAGTTCGCGGCGTTGCCGCCGAGCGCGGCGATACCGGGCGCACGGAAGCAGCGCGCACGGAAGCAGCCCTCGGAGCGCCGCGACGGCTGCGCGGCGCCGCTCACAGGTCGATGATCCCGAGCGCGATGCTCTTCGCCACCCCGTGCGTCTTGTTGGAGGCCTCGAGCTTGCGCAGCGCCTGCTTGATGAAGCCTTCAACCGTCTCCGGCGAAATACCGAGGATCTGCGCGGTGTCGGCCACGGTCTTGCCGCGCGCCGCCCAGGCGATCACTTCCTTCTCCCGACCCGTGAGCTTGATGGTCTCGGCGGCGTCGGCGGGCTTCAGGATGGTCGGCGCGTTGCGCTGGTCGCGGTTGACGATGTCCATCGCCCGTTGCACCCAGTAGATCATCAACAGATGCAGTTCATGGCGATGGCAGATGAACAGCTTGTCGAAGTCGCGCCGTTCGTCTTCCCAGAAGAACACCGTCGAGCTCGAATGCACGGCGCCGAGCCGGTCGCGATAGTGGAACGGCACCACGAAGCCGTCCTCGAAGCCGAACTCCCGGGCGGCATCCATCGTCTTGACCTCGGGCGCCCGCTTGTGTCCGCTTCGCTCCGGCAGCTTCAGGCTGCTCCAGCTGAATGGCGTGTTGGTGCGTCGCGATCGCGCCAACGCTGGATCGGCATGGACGAACTCGTTCTGCACATACGCCCGCTTCCAGGCGTCGGGATAGGTGCCGACATGGTAGGGCAGATCAAGGTCGGGCCGGCCGGCATCGACAAAGGCGAAGCCCGAGAAGCCATAGTTTTGGACAATACGGTGCAATGACGAGCTGAGCTCGTCGATGGTATCCGACGCCTCGATGGTCGAAATCGCGTCTACCAGGCCCATTGACTAAAACCCCCGGTTTCCGGGGGTACCACAGTTAACCCCTTTCGTTCCAGATGTTCCGCATTTGGAGGAAAGGATAATGCCGCATTCATTGGACGGATATCATGCACTCATCACTCGCGAAGAGCTTGATCCGACGCATGTCGGGGCGATGTTGCGGCTGCGCAAGCGCCTGTTCGTCGACCATTGCGGCTGGCTTCTGAGCACGACCGGCGACGTCGAACGCGATCAGTTCGACTGCTGGTACACCGAGCACTGCCTGTTGTTCTCAGGCGTCGAGCTGGTTGGCGGCTTCCGTGCGATCCGCACCGACTATCCCTATCTGACCAAGTCGGTGTTCCCGCAGCTTGCGGTGCGCCGCTTTCCGAGCCGCCGTGACGCCTGGGAAATCAGCCGTTTCGGCGTGCTGCCGTGCGGCGCGAGGTCGCGGACGGCACGCGTGAACTACGCGCTGATGTTCCGCTTCGCCGAGCTGCGCGGGGCGGCGGCGCTCGTGGCGCTCGCCGACCTTTCCTACGAACGTTTTCTCACCCGCATGGAGATCCGCACCCGCCGCTACGGCCCGCCGCAGGTGATCGGAAATGATCGCATGGGCCGCCCGCTGACGGCGCTCGCCGGAGAAATCCCGCTGGGTCTCGCCGACAATCCCGGCCTGACCAAATTCCTCGACCTTGGACGGCAATTGGAGATTCACGATGCCACACATGTTCTCGGACGTTCGAGCATTCCAGCGTGACCCGCTGCGTCTGTTGCTGACGCGCGGCAACGAGGCCGAGTTGGGGCTCGTGCCCCTGCGGCTCGGTCCTGCGCCTGTGTTTCTGGTGAACGATCCCGATCTGCTGCGCCCGATCCTCAAGGCGCCGGAGACCGACATCGGAAAGGGCAAACTGATCAAGAAGCTGACGCCGGTGCTCGGCCGCAGCTCGCTGATGCTGAGCGGCGAGGAGCACAAGCGGCGGCGGACGGTGCTGCAGAAGCACATGGCCAAGGGCAGCGTCGAGAAATTCCTGCCGCATATGTGCGCCGAGATCCGTGCGGTCGGCGCCAGCCTGGCGCGGCTCGGATCGTTCGATCCGCACCATGTCACCGCGATGCTGGCGTTGCGGACCATCTGCGTCGCGATCTTCGGCTCACAGGTGATGTCGTCGGGCGACGAGGAAGCGCTGGTTCAGGCCGTCGGCGTGATCGAGGACGATCTGGCCGAGGAGATGTTCCGCGCGTTGCCGTTCGGTCCGGTGGCTTGGTACCGGCGCCGGCAGAACCGGGTCTGCGCCAAGCTTGCCATGTCGACGGTGGTGCAACGCCTGCGCCGCAAGGCGGGCTCGAGCAGCGCGCTGCGGGATCTCGAGGCGCTCGGCCTGAGCGATCGCGATCTCGAGGACGAGATCCTGACACTGCTGCTGGCCGGCCACCACACCACGGGTTCGACGGCAGCGTGGATGTTCTACCAGATGGCCGCCGATCCCGCCCTGATGGACGACATTGCCGACGAGGCAGCAGAGTGCATCGGCGACGACGGCGAGCTGCGGCTTGACGCGGTGAAGCACGCCAATCTGAGTACGACGTTTGTCAAGGAGGTTTGCCGGCTCTATCCCAGCGCCTGGTGGTTCTCGCGCGAGGTGATGCAGCCGGTGACGATCGGCGGGCGCGACCTCAAGGTCGGCACCTCGCTATTGATCTGTCCCTGGCAATTGCAGCGCGATCCCAGGCAATTCCCCGATCCCGACCGCTTCCTGATGACGCGGCGCTACAACACCGACGCCTACATTCCGTTCGGTGCCGGCCCGCGCGCCTGCGTCGGGATGGGGGTTGCGATGCTCGAGTTGCAATTGCTCGCGCTCGAGATCGCAGCCGCCTATCGCTTCACCGCCGTCAGCCCGAATCCGGCGCCCTGGCCGAAAGCCTCGGTGACGCTGATTCCGCCGCCGATGACGATCGACATCGAAGTCCGCGAGATGCCATCGCGCATCCTTCATCTCGGCGAGGAAGCCGAGCGGCTGCCCTACATTCCATCCGCCAGCGCGGCGTCCATCAGCACATTACAATCGGTATCCCAATGACAACACACATCACGACGGCCAGCATCGGGCAAAGGGCCATGGATCAAGTGCAAATGCGCAGCTTGCGCGACGTCATCGCGGTGTTGATCGAGCAACGCAGCATCGTGACGGCGGCCGGCGCGACCTTCGCCGCACATCTGCTCGACCTCGCGATCATGCAGCTCAGGCTCAACGTCAACGATATTTCGGCGGAGGAATTGTCCGGCCTGTCCGACTACGTTGGCGCGGAGTTCACCAGGGACAAGTCATCGCACTAATCGCGCAGAGTGTTTTCGTGCGAAGCGGGCACCGGTTCGCGTGAAGAAAACGCATCAACACAACAAACTAGAGCTTCGGTTCTGATTCTATCAGAACCGAAGCTGCTCTAGTCCTGCGTCGCCACCAGCGCCTTCATCGTGGCGCCGGCGGCGAGCGCGGCGTCGTTCGGATCGATCTCGATCTGCAGGCCGCGCTGGCCGCCATTGACGAACACGGTGACATGGGTGAGCGCGGTCTCGTCGATCGCGGTCGGCACCTTCTTTTTCTGGCCGAACGGGCTGATGCCGCCGACATGGTAGCCGGTCAGCCGCTCGGCATCGGCCGGGCGCATCATCCTGGCCGACTTGCCGCCGAGGGCTGCGGCGAGCTTCTTCATGCTGACCTCGCAGTCGGACGGCACCACGGCGCAGACCGGCTTGCCGTCGACCTCCGCCATCAGCGTCTTGAGCATGCGGTTCGGGTCGACGCCGAGCGCCTCCGCCGCCTGCAGCCCGATGCTCTCGGCGCTGGAATCGTAGACATAGGTGTGGAGCTTGAAGGCAATGCCTAGCTTGCGCAGCGCCATCGTCGCTTGTGTCGAATTGGGCATGGTCCGGGCCGGTTGATACGGCCGAATGATCGCCGCAATGGGCCCGGCGATCAATCGGCCGTACGGTCAGCGTCAGACCACCCCAACATTAAATTCCCGCCAGCCCGGCCCGGCCGGGCGCGGCATGGAATTTTCAGGGGATATCAAAGGCTTGTCGCTCGTCTAAAAGGCGTAAACGACCCCCTTCTTGCTTGCGCAGCCGACCCGCTTCCGTTATCCGGTAGGCGCCTTGCGTGCGCGCGGCCGGGCGCCGCGATTTGGGCTGGGCATATCATGCATGGTCGCTGTGGGCGAACGCGTTTTCGCCGCGATCATGGTCTCTGAAACACCTGAAGGGAACATCTTCGCAATGGCCAATGTTGTCGTCGTCGGCGCCCAGTGGGGTGACGAGGGGAAGGGCAAGATCGTCGACTGGCTGTCGGAACAGGCCGACATCGTCGTGCGCTTCCAGGGCGGCCACAATGCCGGCCATACGCTCGTGATCAATGGCGAGACCTACAAGCTGGCGCTGCTGCCCTCTGGCGTGCTGCGGCCGAACAAGCTCGCGGTGATCGGCAATGGCGTGGTGTTCGATCCGCAGGCCTTCCTCGACGAGGTCGCCAAGCTGAAGGGGCAGGGCGTTGCGGTCGGACCGGACAATCTGCGGATCGCCGAGAACGTCACGCTGATCCTGCCGCTGCATCGCGAGCTCGACTCGCTGCGCGAATCCTCCAATGCCGTCACCTCGATCGGCACCACGCGCCGCGGCATCGGCCCGGCCTATGAGGACAAGGTCGGTCGTCGCGCCATCCGCCTGATGGATCTCGCCGATCTCGATACGCTGCCGCACAAGATCGAACGCCTGCTGGCGCACCACAATGCGCTGCGCCGCGGCAACAATCTGGAGGAGATCGACGGCAAGGGTATCCTGGCCGAGCTGACGGCGCTGGCGCCGAAGCTTCTGCCCTATGCCGAGACGGTGTGGCGGCTGCTCGACCTCAAGCGCCGCGAGGGCAAGCGCATTCTGTTCGAGGGCGCGCAGGGCGCGCTGCTCGACGTCGACCACGGCACCTATCCCTATGTGACGTCGTCCAACACGGTGGCGGCGCAGGCCGCGACCGGCACCGGCATGGGTCCGGGTGCGGTCGGCTATGTGCTCGGCATCTGCAAGGCCTACACCACCCGGGTCGGCCAGGGTCCGTTCCCGACCGAGCTGAATGACGAGATCGGCGAGGAAATCGGCCGCCGCGGCAAGGAATTCGGCGTCAACACCGGGCGCAAGCGCCGGGTCGGCTGGTTCGACGCCATGCTGGTGCGGCAGACCGTCCGGACCTGCGGAATTGCCGGGCTGGCGCTGACCAAGCTCGATATTCTCGACGGGTTCGACAGCATCAAGGTCTGCATCGGCTACAAGCTCGACGGCAAGGAGATCGACCATCTGCCGGCGGGTGAGGGCGCGCAGGCCCGCATTGAGCCGATCTATGAGATCATCGAGGGCTGGAAGCAGCCGACCGCCAATGCGCGATCCTGGGCGGACCTGCCGGCCCAGGCCATCAAGTATGTCCGCCGGGTCGAGGAACTGGTGGGGTGTCCGGTCACCCTGCTTTCCACTAGCCCGGAACGTGAAGATACTATTCTGGTACAGAATCCGTTCGAGGCTTAACGGGATATTACCTATGTCCCACCAATTGTGTGGAAATGGCTGACTACTACCCGCTGATCGCCCGTGCCATCGCCGGACTGGACCCCAACGCTCCCGGCGAAGCCCGCCGCGCGCTGTATGCGCGGGCGCGGACGGCGTTGATCCAGCAACTCCGCGGCGTGCAGCCGCCGCTCTCCGAGTCCGAGATCACCCGCGAGCGGCTGTCGCTGGAAGAGGCGGTGCGCAAGGTCGAGTCCGAGGCCGCGCAGCGCGCCCGGGAGGCCTCGCGCCCGGGCGGCGGGGCGGCCCGCAGCAGCGATCCGCTGCGCCGCGCCAATCCGCGGCCGCCCGAGGCCAATTCCACCGATAATGCCGCGCGCCCGCGGCCACCGGCCGAACCGCGCCCGCCGCGCAATTTGCGCCCCGATGCGCCGCCGCCGGCCCCGCCGCGGCCGCAGAACCCGCAGGCCCCTGCCGGCCCGGATACCCAGTCTCATATAAAAAAAAACCAG
>NZ_CANSMR010000046.1 GCF_947648125.1 uncultured Bradyrhizobium sp.
TCCGGATGCACCCGCGTATCGATCGCAGCCCGAGGAGAGTTTTGCTGCATGAGATATGAGCTCGACATCTACGGTGTCCTGGTCCCGGCGCTGCTGCTGTGGCTGATCGTTGCCTATGCGCTGAGCGCGGTGGCGAGCCGGATCATGCAGCGCTTCGGACTCTACCGGCTGGTCTGGCATCGCGCGCTGTTCAATTTCGCCCTGTACGTATGCCTGCTGGGGGTCGTCGTCTATCTTTCGGAGTTTCTGCCATGAAAGGGAATTTCGCCTGGCTCGGCCGGGTTGCGCTGACCGCGATCGCGCTCTTTGCCGCGCTCGCCGTCGGCCGCGCGCTCTGGGTCTACTACATGGAGTCGCCGTGGACTCGCGACGGCAGGGTCCGCGCCGACGTGGTTCAGGTTGCTCCCGACGTCTCCGGCTTCGTCACCGACGTGCTGGTCAAGGACAATCAGCAAGTGCATCGCGGCGATATCCTGTTCCGGATCGATCGCGCACGCTTTGCCCTGGCATTGCAGCAGGCCGACGCTGCGGTCGCCGGCCATCGCGCGACGCTGGATCAGGCCGACGCCGATCTCAAACGCTACAGCGCGCTGACCACCGACGCGGTGTCACAGCAGAAGCAGGAGCAGGTTCTGGCCACGCAGCTTCAGGCCAAGGCCGCCTATGACCAGTCGGTCGCCGATCGCGCGGTGGCGCAGCTCAACCTCGATCGCAGCGAGGTGCACGCATCTGTCAACGGCACCATCACCAACATGGACCTGCGGCCCGGCGCCTACGTCACTGCCGGCAAGGGCGTGATGGCGTTGGTCGACACCGATACCCTGCATGTCGAGGGCTATTTCGAGGAGACCAAGCTCGCGCGCATTCGCGTCGGCGACAAGGCGCAGGTCCGGCTGATGGGCGAGCCGGTCCGGCTCACCGGACATGTCGAGAGCATTGCGGCCGGCATCGCGGACCGCGACCGCACGGACGGCGCGAACCTGCTCGCAAACGTCAATCCGACATTCAGCTGGGTCCGGCTCGCACAACGCGTCCCGGTGCGCATCGCGCTCGATCACCTGCCGGATCGCATCGCACTGGTCGCCGGCCGTTCGGCCACGGTCGAGATCATGGACTAGAGCAATTTCGGTTCTGATTGAATCAGAACCGAAGCTCTAGACTCTTGTTTTGACGCGTTTTCTTCACGTTCTTCACGCGAACCGGTGTCCGCTTCGCTCGAAAACGCTCTAGCCGGCCGGACCGGACGCGCTGACAGCGGCATCAAGCCGACCCAGCCGCTGCCTGCGCCGGCCGCACTCGCTATTGCACGCCATAGCGCGTGAAGTCGTCGCCGATGCTGCCCTGGATCGCCTTGGCCGCCGAGATGTCGGCATTGCCGCCGGCCTTGTCGCCCTGCTTCAGCTTCGCGAGCCCACGTCCATAGAGTGCGCTTGCGAGCTTCGGATCGATGCGTAGCGCGGAGCTATAGTCGTCGATGGCTGCGCCAAGCTCGCCGGTCTTCAGATAGATCAGGCCCCGCGAGTCGTAGGTCGCGGCATTGGCCGACCCCGATTGCAGCGCCTTGTTGCAGTCTTGCAGCGCCTCCTGCAACGCGCCGAGGATAGCCCGGCTCCAGCAGCGTCCGTTCCACACGCCGTCCAGATTCGGCTCGAGGCGGATGGCCTGATCGTAATCCTGCACGGCGCGGGCATAATCATTTTTCTTCAGGTAGGCACCGGCGCGATTGGCAAAGGCTTCGCCGTAATTCGGGTTGAGCCGGATCGCCTGATCGAACGCGTCAGTCGCACGATCGTATTCGCGCTTCCTGAAGTAGGCCACGCCGCGGTTGTTGAACGGCTTGGTGTAGGTTGGATTGAGCTCGATGGAGCGATCAAAATCCCCGATGGCGCGGTCGTAGTCTCCTTTGGAGGCGTAGGCGTTGCCGCGGTTGTTGTAGGCGATCGCAAGGCCGGCCGGCGTCATGTCCTGCCCCGCATCGATCAGCGACGTGCAGGCACCGATGCGCGCGTCGGCCAGCGCGTGATCGAGGCCGCTGCACAGCTCGATGTTCCGCAGATAGTTGCTCTTTTGCTTCGGGTTCTGCGCGCCCGCCGGCGATGCAAGCAACAGCAGGATAAACAGCGCCGCAAGGCCGCCGCTTTCTCCGGAACCTGCACGAGGCTTCATGTCAGGCTCCGGTTTTGACGACGCAGCGTCGTTGGTTTCCATGAGTGACCGCTCAAGGCCGACGCCCCTGCTCGCCTAGCACCCTCGGCAAATATTCGGATTGAACCTGTGGTAGGTGTTCTGCTCGGGCTGCGGCGCCGCGCGCGTCGCGGGCTTCCTGAGAAGCTTGCTCTTGCCCTCTTCCACGAGCGTCGCGAACCTGACCGTTCCATCGTCGGATATTTCGATGCGTGGCGTGGTGCCTCGAATTCCCATCGTCGCGGCGGGCGTGTCGATCTTCATGTCACCGGTCTTCGCGACGTTGCCGGCAACGAAGGTGAACGTTCCATTGGCCAATTTGAACAAGGTCGAATTCGACTTGCCGTTCGGGTCGTATACAAACTCGGTCAGGGTCATCTTGGCGTTGCTCGACAGATTGAACGAGGTGCCATCGGTGAAGTTGATTCCGACGCGTCCATCGACTCCGGTCTGCACGATGTCCCCCATATAGACGAGGTCGCCGACCTTCGCCTGGGGCAATTGATTCGAGAGCGCAGCCTGAACGACGACTGCACTCGGATGTTCGATCGTGACCGAACCGGTGGCCGTCACGACCTTCCCGATGAACTTCGCTGAGGAATCCTGAACAGCGGGCTGGGCCGGCTCAGTTTGCGCCTAGATCTGGCTCGGCACGAAAATGGCGAGCGCGAGGACGAAGCTTGCGAGCGATTGAATAACCAAATGAGTACGCACGATCCCCTCCCTTTCGAGAAGATCTTGTCGTGTCGCGGCGTGACGGCGATCTGGACCGCCGGGCCGGAACCACAGGACCTTTCGTGCCAAACGAGATGCTGCAAACAGGCCTAAAAGCCTGACGTAGCTCGAATAAGAATTAATATGTGGACAATTTACTCGGTACTTATACTATCATTTCAGTGGGGCTGCACCCTGCGATAAAGGACAGCAATTCTGTCGTTTTCTCAGTCGTTCCGTGCAGTACATTACTGGAATTCGATTTGCACTTCCGAATTTAGTTTCAATCAGGACGTTTCGGCGGACAAGCCTATGGCTACTGGTGCGGGGATTTTTACCTCGCGGCGCCAGTAAGCCAAACCAAAAAAACTGCGGCACCACCTTCCGCCCGAGCTGTTCAGCAGGCGAAAAGCCAATGTCAGTTGCGTCCGGCGTCACGTTCGGGGACGCGTGCACGGCCGTTTTAGGCCGCCTGCCCCGAGTGGTTGGCATTGTTCAGACGGCGATCGGCCGCAGCACCGTCACGCGTGCGCGCGGGGTTGCCAGCCTGATGATGGCCGGCGATCCCATTCACCAGGGCGACGTCATCGAAGTTGCGGCCGGCGGGCGGACCGAGATCCGCTTGATCGACGGCACGGTGCTCGATTTGCCGGCTAGCGCACGCCTGGAGCTGGGCGACTTGACCGAGAACTCCGGCAACGGCTTGCGGCCGGGCCTGTTCGCGAAAACCAGAAGCTTCTTCCGCATCATTGGCAGCCGGCTGGCAGGGTCAAGCGTCCTGGCCGCGGACACGCCTGTCGGCACCATTCGGGCCAGCGGCCTTGGCATGCTGTCGTTCGCGGCGCTGACCCTCTCGCTCCTGGAGGACGTGCGGGCTGCAGAGCCGAACGTCACATTCCTGGACGACGACAAGATCAACTACAAGGACCTCCACCACGGTGTGTTCGAGCTGGTGACCAAGGAGGCGATCCCCAGACACATCGTCGTCGACGATCCCGGAGTGACGATCATCTTGAGCGCCAAAGGATCGTCGGTCGCGGTGAACCAGGTCACGAATAGCCCAGCCCACATGGAGGAATTGCGCGACGCCCAGCAGGAGACGCTTGCCAATCTCGAGAGGGGAACGGGATCAAGAGGGTCCGGAATGCCTGCTCTCGAAGGGTCGCCGCTGTTGCAGCCCATCAATTTCCAACCTGACTCGCCGTCGCTGACGCCCGATCCGCTCGCGCCCGTGCCGGTGATCAAACCCACTTTCATTGATGTCTTCAACCCGCCACCGACGCCACCGACGCCGCTCAAGCTGACCTTCGGAGCGGCGCCGTCGCTGACGTTGAGCGCGACGCACCTGACGGCGACGGCGCTGGACGACAACATCGCCGGCTCCTCACCGAACGGGGCGCTCACGACGACATCAGGGGACTTCTCGGTGAAGTTCGCGAGCGCTCAGGACGCGGCGGGCGCGGCAGTCAGCTACGCACTGACGATCACCGGCGGCAACGGCATGGCGTCGGGGGTGATCGACTCGCACACCGGCCTTGCCGACGTGCTGGTTCTGAACAGCAACACCGTTGAAGGCCACGTCGGCGCGGCTGACGGGACGCTGGCATTCACGATCACGCTCGATCCAGCCACGGGGTACGTGACCTTCACCGAGTATCGGTCGGCGATGGCGCCGCTTGGCACCAACACCGACGACAACGAAGCCGTGTCACTGGCAACCGGGATCATATCCCTGATTGCGACCGTGATAAAGGACGGCATCTCCCAGGATGTGACTCTCGATCTCGGCAGCAAGTTGACCTTCATTGAAGATGACCCGAGCATCAGCACAAGCGGAACAGCTCCCTCGCTGACGCTGAGTGAGATGCATCTGACGGCAACGCCGCTGGACGACAACATCGCCGGCTCTGCACCCGATGCAGCGCTGACGACGACCTCCGCCGACTTCTCGACGGCATTCAACTCGGTCCAGGGCGCAGACGGGGCGACGATCAGCTACGCGCTGACGATCGCGGGCGGCAGCGGTACCGCGTCGGGCCTGATCGACTCCCACACCGGCCTCGCCGACGTATTGGTTCTGAATGGTAATAGCATCGAAGGCCATGTCGGCACGACCACCGGCACACTGGCGTTCACCATCGCGCTCGATCCGGTCACCGGACGAGTGACCTTCACCGAGTACCGCGCGGTGAAGCAGCCGCTCGGCACCAGTCCGGACAGCGGGGAAGGTGTGGCGTTGAACGCCGGCCTTATAGGCCTGGTGGCGACGATCACGGACAAGGACGCAGATTTCCGGAGCGCGAGCATTGATCTTGGCAAGCAGCTCACGATCACGGACGACGGCCCGAGCATCAAGGCGAGCGGCGCAACTCCGTCTCTGACACTGGGCGAAGCGCATCTGACCGCAACAGTGCTCGACGACCATATCGCAGGCACGGCGCCGGATGCGGCCCTGACCACGACATCCGCCGACTTCTCGACCGCGTTCACGTCGGTACAAGGCGCGGATGGCGCGACCATCCGCTACGCACTGACGATCGCCGGCGGCAACGGCACCGCATCCGGCCTGATCGATTCGCACACGGGCTGCGCCGACGTGCTGGTTCTGAACGGCAACACCATCGAAGGCCATGTCGGCACAACGAACGGCACGCTGGCGTTCACCATCTCGCTCGATCCGGCCACGGGGGGCGTGAGCTTCACCGAGTATCGGGCAGTGATGCATCCGTTCGACGCCAGCTCTGATGGCGGTGACAGCGTATCGTTGAGTACCGGCGTTGTAGGCCTGGTTGCCACCATCACCGACAAGGACGGCGACTTCCAGAGCGCGTCCATCGATCTCGGCAAGCAACTGACGATCACGGACGACAGTCCGACGATTTGCAACTTTTCAAAGATTTGCGTCGCCGACCAGGACAATCAGTTCGCGACCGGTACTTACGATGTCAATTTCGGCGCTGACGGTGACGCCGCAATGCTCGTTGCCATCCATAATGGTGCAGTTGGCAATACAGGATACGATCTGGCCGCGTCGCAACTGAGCGACGGCAATACCGCGGTGCACGTCACCGGAAATTGCGACAACTTCACCTTCTACTATTCAACCCACGAGGTGGGCGGCGGCGTCGAACTGGACGCCTATCATGCGGATTGCGGCGGCACCCTGACCGATCCGTATTTCAAGCTCCTGATCGATCCGCACGGAACCTTTTGCTTCAATCTCGAGAGCGTCGATCTGCTGAAGGACGTCACCGCTACCGGCTCGGATTTCGGCGCCCCGGGCGACGCGAAGCCGTCACTGACTGCTGCGGACGGACAACTCGTTATTACCGGTTCTGATAGCTGCGGTCAGCCCCTCGACGTCAAGGCGTCGAACAACGGTATTGCGGTCGGCGATTGCGGGCTGCAGATGGACCCCGGCGAGCAGTTGAACCTCGCGTTCTCCGGGAAGCAGTCGCAAGTCGGTTTCACCCTCGCTCAATGGCAGGGTTGCGGCACTGCGAGCGTGACCTTCAAGGTCCTTGATGGCAGCGCCGACGTTCACGATTTCAGCATCTGCGTTCCGAAGCCACCCGATGGTTGCACCGGAATCGTGGTGAAGGAAACCTCGAATGCCTCGCTGATCAATACCTACGCCTTTGACAATACGACGTTGACCTACACGCTCTACGTCGGAAAGGAGTTCAATCAGGTCCAGGTCGACTACGATCACGCGGCACGCGGCGACGCTACCTTCACGGTCAACAACATCGCTTATACCGAGAAGGCGACCTTCCCGAGCACCGATCTGCTGTTCGATGTGTCCGCCATCGATAAGGACGGCGATGCAGCCACGGCCATCCTTCCGGTCGATATTCACGGCCTCGAGACCTGGACGTCTGCCCCCACATTCGCGGCCAGCCCGGCAAGCGTTGCGATGGCCGGCAGCATTCTGTCAGACCAGGTTACACACGTACAACACGATCTGATCTTGTAGCGGCCCTGAGCCCTGGTGAAGGTCCCGGCCCGCGTCAGACATCGACGCGGACCGGGACTGTTTCTCATGTCAGTGCCAGCCTTCGCCGGCCTTCAGCGCCGCCGAGAGGCTGCGCACCGGGCGCGTCACCAGCGGATCAAGATCGAAGCGCTTTTCAAGCATCCGGAGGATCGACGTGGTGTCGAAGTCCTCATGGGCGACGCCCGACTTGTTGAAGCGCTTGGCGATCAGCAGCGCCGGAATGCGGGTGCCGGGGCCCCACTGGTCCGCAGCCTTGGCTTCAGCCCCATGACGGTTGAACGGCGGGGGCGGAACGTGGTCCCACTGTCCACCGAACTCGTCATAGGTGATGACGATCAGCGTGTCCTTGCCATCCGGCCCTTCGACGATCGCCTTGACGAGATCGACGAGATGCTGGCTGCCTTCGGATTCGCTGGTGTAGCCTGGATGCTCGTTCTCCTCACCGATCGGCTTGATGAAGCTGACCTGCTTCAGCCGGCCGTTCTTGGCCGCCTGGATGAACTCCGCCTCGTCCTTCAGGTGATCCCTGCGGGCCTGCGTTCCGGGCGCGAAATTGGCGAAGTAGTTGAGCGCCTGATGGTGGTACTGGAAGTCCACGTCGGGGCAGTTCGGGAACACCGCCGTCGAGACATGGTTCGGATCGGTGCAGGTCGTGCCGTTGCCGTTGGTCCAGCCGGACGCGCCGACATCGCCATTGGCGTTCGACCAGCCGCCCGAATACCAGGCCCAGTCGACATGCTTGGCCGACAGCCGATCGCCGATATTCGGCGTGTGCAGCGGCGGCAGGCGCTTGATGTCGGGGGTGCCCGGGGAATACGGCTGATAGGTCGGCTGCGTGGTGTTGACCGCGTAGTCGCCGCAGGCGAGGCCGGCCGGCAGGCCGGGCTGGTTGCATTTCGCCGTCAGCTGCGCGTCCTTCACGGTCGACAGCGGCGTATAGAGCGGCGTGCTGGTCGGCATGCCGTTCGCATCAACGATCGCGTGGAAGTCATTGGCGCTGCCGTCGTTCAAGGCACCGACGAACTGCGGCGCCGCGGCCGCGACCAGGAACTGGTGGTTGAGGAACGAACCGCCGAAGGCGCCCTGGAAGAAGCTGTCGGCGATCACGTAGTTCGGCGCACCGTGGCCGTGGAGATAGGTGTAGATGGGCAGCTTCTTGGTGTCGTAATAGCCCATGACAAGACCTGCAGCGTCGCTGCCGGTCATGTAGCGGTTCTGCCGGCCGCCGTTGAGCTGGTACTGCTCGCTGTAGAAGCGATGCACGATGTCCTCGGTGCAGCCGCCGGGCGAGCCGGTACCGTTGAGGAAGCCGTGCGCCGCGAAAGCGCCGAGCGGCTTCGGACAGGTGGCCGCCGAGGTCGGGATGAAGTCGTTGATCTCGAACGGCTTGTTCTTGAAGGCGCTGAGGATCGCGACCGAGCCCGTATTGTCGGTGCAGGTCGTGGGCTGCGGCGACGGAGAGGTCAGGTTGACGTCGTTCTGCAGCAGGCAAGCATAGACGGTCTGGTTGTCCTGCCGGACCTGCAGCGTATGCGCCTGATCGGCATCGGAGGTGCCGTTGATCCGGTCGCGGCCGACATCGCCCCAGTGCCCGTAGAGGTTATCGAAGCTGTGGTTCTCCTGGTAGATGACGACGATGTGCTTGTACTGATGCACACCTTCGTGGCCGCGATCCCGCAGCTCGTCCCTGACCTCGTGCTTGAATTCATCAACGATCTTTTCGACCAAATTTTCGGCGTTTGCCACCGGTGAGATGGCAACGGCGCCAGCAACAACTGCGAGCGCCGGAATGGCTCCCCAAAGCCGCATAGTGCTCTCCTGATTTTAGAAAGAAATAGAAATGGAGTTACACGCTATGCAAAACACATTTCGCTGGGATGACCGTTTTTCGACGCGCGCACAAACGCGTGAAAGATGCGCACGCGCCGATAAATATTCGTTCTGTCACATTCAGATCGGCTGCGTCTCGTTGATCAATCGTCATCAAACCGCAATCAACGATCGTCTATCCAAACAGATGGTCATTGATCCTGCCGACAGGAAACTGTCACCTCCGTGACACCTTCCGACCGTACGGCGGCGCAAATGCATTGTGACAGGGGCGTTTTCTCGCAATGGTTTGGGAAATTCTGGCGTCCGGCTCCGGAAAATGTCGTGCTGCATCGGCCGATCGTGGCGTCAGAACGGCACGGGCCGCGTTGCTGGCGCTCGTCGTTACGCTCCTCCCGTTGCGGGCGATGGCATTCCCGCTCGGCGGCGACCAGACCGTGCTGCCGGCCGGCACTGAATTTTCCGAGGAAGCGCTGGCGCGGCCGCGCGAGATCTTTCATTCCGAAGCGATGGGCGGGCGCAAGTCCTATCTGGTCAATCTCGGCGATCTCGCGTTCAATTCGCCTTCCATCCTCGGCGGCAAGGCGCGTCAGGCCGAGATGAGCTGCGGCACCTGTCACGTCAACGGCGCATCGAACCCGAAATTGTTCGTTCCGGGCCTCTCCTCCCGCCCCGGCACCTTCGACACGACCAGCCTTGTCTTCAACGCGAAGACGTTCAACAGCATCCTCGATCCGGTTCGGATTCCGAGCTTGCGGGGCGCTCGCTTCCTCGCGCCTTACGGACATGACGGGCGCATGACCTCGCTGCGCGACTTCGTATATAATGTCATCGTCAATGAGTTTTCCGGGCCGCGGCCGCAGGACGAGGTTCTCGACGGCCTCGTCGCCTATATCAACGATATCGATTTCCTCCCCAACCCGAAGATTGCGCCCGGCGGCAGGCTTGCCCCGCAGGCAAGCCTCACTGAGCGTCGTGGTGAGGCGCTGTTCTTCAAACCGTTCCCGAAGCAGACCGAGCTGAGCTGCGCCGGATGTCATATTCCGGCCGGAACCTTCAACGACCAGCTGCGTCACGACGTCGGATCGGGCGGACTGGTCAAGACCCCTACCCTGCTCAACGCCAATTTCAATGCGCCGTATTTTCACGACGGGCGGTACGACACGTATGAAGAGGTGGTCGGCCATTTCGATCGCATGTTCGACCTCGAATTGTCGACCCAGGACACGCAGGACCTCGTGGCCTATCTCAATGCGGTCGGCGACGGCGAACGTGCCTTCGACAAGGACGGCGTCGTGCTCCGGATGAAGGAAGTGCTGGAGCTCTCGAGCGCGCTCGAGGTCGCGATCCCCGCCGCCGACACCGCGGTGGTGTCGCTGGCCGTGACCGGGGTCGGCGCCGAACTGCGCGAATTGACCGAGCACATCCCCGACATCAGGAACACCTCGATCGGCGGCAAGGACGAGCGGCTCGCCGCGCGCGCGATCCTGAAGGATCTCGTCCTGACCTTGCGGCGTATCGACCTCGAGGTCGGGGCCGGCCGGATCGACGAAGCGATGGCGGAATACCGCAAATTTGCCCAGCTGGTGAATTTCGACGTTCCGGTCGCCCTGAAGAAGGCCGAGCCCTGGTCCCTCTTCAACAGCAACGTGCATCAGTCGCACTACACGGCGCTCGGCCGGATGCTGCCGGTGACAAGCCGGCAGCCGCAGTAACGCACGCGCCTACTGCGAGGCCGGCGGCGCGACCCATACATCGCTCTGCTGGATCCGGCGGATCAGCGCTTGCGGGTCGAACTTGCGCAGACCTGCGGGAATTTCGAAGGTCTGCGCCGGCTGCGGCTCGTCGCGGATGTGATCGGCGACGATCACCGTCCCATCCGCGGTCTTGATCTGCACCGGAAACCCGCGCGCGCGCTCGACCCAGCCGGTAAAGCTCAAACCGGACGGCGCCGCTACACGATAGACGTCGGTGTTGCGCCCCGCGATCGCTTCCTCTCCGTCGCGCTCGCAGCGCCATGTCGCGAGATCGACCGGCGCGGACAGTTGCGCCATCGCCAGCCATTGCCGGCAGGGATCGTCCGGATCGACCGGAACGAACAGCTGGGTGAGCGCGCTCGATTGCATGGCCCTCATATAGACATGCGCTGCCGGGCGGACGAAATAGGCGGCGGGCTTGGCGGTATCGAGCAGAAAGAAGCCGTCCGGCAGCGCGGTCGAATCGATTCGCGCTTTTCCGCCCGAGACCCGCAGCGTTCCCATGGCGGTTGCCGTATCGTCCTTGCGCGCGAGGAGGTCGGCGGAAAACTGCTGCGCCGCGGCCGGCATCGGCGCGTTGGCCAGCAACGCCATTGCGAACAGGCAGGCCATGGCACTCCTGCTGCCCTTCCACATCTTCTTGCACATCTTCTTGCACGTCGTCTCGTCGCGCTTCATCGCAGATCCCCGATCGATCGGCTGGCGGGCAGGCAGAACATGACAGCGCCGACCGAACCAATGGTTCGATCGGCGCTGGCCTTGGATGGGCTCAAGACCTCGTCCTGGACGAGAGCTCGATCACTCGGTGTAGGACAAATTGACCGGCTTGCTGAAGTCGAACGCGTCGAACAGGTCAGACAGCGCCGGGCTGTTGGTCGGGACGTACTCGTTGTTCTTCGAGTAGGTCGGGTTCGGCAGGTTGTCGCGGCTGCGGTTCGTGAGCGGCTCGAGAGCCCAGTTGCGCTCAATGAACTTCAGCAGCGAAACGTGGTCGGCGTAGTTGTGGTTGACCTTGCCGCCTGTCGAATAGGGCGAGAGGATCAGGGTCGGAATACGCGGTCCGTCGCCGAAGAAGTCGATCGACTGCGTGTAACCGGAGTCCCAATAGCCGCCGGCTTCGTCCCAAGTGATGAAGACCGCGGTGTCGGCCTTCAGCTCCGGATTGTTGTCCAGCGCATTGAGCACGTTCAGGACATAGGCCTCGAACAGATCAACCTTCGAGCTCTGCGGATGACCGTCGAGCAGACCGTCCGGCTTGCCGAACGACACCGCAGGCAGCGTGTTGTGCTGGATCGCCGTGATCAGATCCGCCGTGTCCTTCATGTGAGCCTGACGCACGGTCGGATTGGCCATGATCGAGGTCGCATACTGGAACGGATTGCAGATCTGGCAGTAGGCAACACCGAGCGCGTGCGCCGGATCGGCGACCGCAGCGGCGCTGAGGTTGGGGTTCGACGGATTGGCGGCAACCGCGGCATTGGAAAGCGCCACGGCGTCGTTGAACGCACCACCATAGAACGCCCAGGTGATGTTCTTCTCAATCAGAGCGTCACCGATCGTGCGAACCGACGACGGTGGGACGTTGTTGCCGCCCGACAGCGCACCGTTCGGCAGATAGCCCGGATTGACGTTGTTGAGCATGTAGTAGTGGTTGGGCTTGCAGTTCGGCTCCGCCGCGTACGGCAGATTGTTGAGGTAGGAGACGATGGGCTTCACGCCGGGCTGGAACACGTCGGAGCAGTTGCTCCAGTTGCCGTCGACGCTATAGCGGTTGACCGAGCCCGCGACCGGATTCGGGTTGGCGATCAGGTTCGCCGGCGGCGTCACCGGGTTGCCCTTGCCGTCGCTCCAGAAGGCCGCATCGCCGGTGCCGAGCATGAAGTGGTTCGCACCCGTGCCGCCGTGGAACGACTGGTGGAAGTTGTCGCTCAGCGTGAAGCGGTCGGCGAGCATCTTCAGGATCGGAGCCTGACCCTGCTGGGCATTGTAGAAGCCCATCGAGTTGGCCATGCTCTTGTTGGACGCCGAATAGGTCGCCATCACGAACGGGAACAGGTCGTTCTGACAGCCCGAATTGTTCTTCTTGGTGGCGTTGGCGGCGCTGCAATCTTCCTGCTGCCAATCCTGATAGAAGCGATGGGTCGAGTCGCCGGTGTAGTCGTCGTCGCTGATCTGCTCGCCCTGCAGCTGGAACGGTCCGCTCAGACCGCCGGCGCCGGGAATGCGGGTATCGAGCACACCGGTCGGCAGGCCGCTGAAGCCGGTGGTCAGGATGTCGAGATCGGCCGGGTCCATGTCCTTCTCGACGCGGGCTTCGGCGATCGTCTTGAACGGGGCGCCGGTGTCGCTCTGCGCGGTCGGCGTACCGTTGGTGTTCGGCTGCGGCATCAAATTGGTCGCGTTGTAGGGCGACTTCCCGATCGCCGGCGCGCCGATGTAGAAGGACGGCTGGCCCGCAACCGAGTACTGCTGCGCTTGCGCAAAGTTCGGTCCTGGCGTTCCATCCTCGTTGACGATGCCCTTCGACAACAGGTTGGAGATGGTCTGCCCCTTGCCCTTCGGCTTGTAGATACCGAAGGTGTGGTCGAGGCCGCGGTTCTCACCGATCAGGATGATGACGTGCTTGATCGGCGAAGCGGTCTTGCCCTTGCCGCCGTGATCCTTGTCGTCATGATCGTGGTCATTCTTGACGCGATCAGCTTCCTGATGCGCCTGGTGATTGTGATGCGGGCGCTTGTCCCAATCACTGTGTCCGCCCGGATAGTGAGCGGCATATGCGGCTGTTGCGACGAGCACCGTTGACGCGATGCAGAGCGCAGTGCTGGTTCGCCAGTGCTTTTTGTAGTTCAAACTCATTGTCGACCTCAGGGTGTTTGCGGTTAGCAACACACACTGCTTAGTGCGACAACATGACGCATGATTTTCGCTTACGTGAAAGCGCGCGAGAAATTTCGAAACGTTCAAATATTTTCTTTGGAGACATCTGCTGCTTCACGCTGAATCTCCACGATTCGACTCTTCAACTGAAGATCGAAAGTAGATGAAGCGCTCCTCGCAGCGACGTGGATCGCAAATGCCCTACAATTCAGCTCAATCAATGCGAGATGTGCCGGGAGCGCATCACCTCGCGCAGCGCAGCGTAATGCTGATCATGCACGCCTTGATTGAACAGCGACCACGGCTCGGCGCTCGCCAGTAACGCCGGCACCGCGGCAGCCATCAGATTGCGATAATTCCTGAACTCGGCTGCAGCATCGGCGGCGCGGCCCGCAGCGACGGCCATCTCGATCCGCCGCAGCGTGAGCACGAGCTCCTTCAGCCCACTGCGCGCAAGCACGCGCTGCTGCTCGCCGCCCGACACGCTGGTGTTCTTGCGATCGGGATATTGCTCGGTCAACTCGCGCAGTTCGCGGCCGATCGTATCGACTGCAAGCGCGACGGTGTCCTTGTCGCCGGCAGGAATCGCGGTCGCAAGCACTGTCGAGAAATCGTTGATCTCCTTCAGCGTTGCTCCGGCACCGTCGCGTTCATAAGGCTGCACGCCGTCGCCGACGGCGGTGAGATAGGCAACGAGGTCACGCTTGTCCTGCACCGAGAGGTCGAGCTGAAAGGTCCGGTCGAAATAATCGACAACCTGGTTGAAACTGTCGAAGCGGCCATCGTGGAAATACGGCGCGTTGAAGTCGGCGTTGCGCAGGGTCGGCGTCTTGAATAGACCGCCCGAGCCGACGTCATGCTGCTGGTGATCGACAAAGCCGGACGATGGCACGTGGCACCCCGCGCAGCTGAGCGCCGGATCGTGCGGGAACGGCTTCGCGAACAGCGCTTCGCCGCGGCGCTCCGCGTCGGTGATCTTGCCGGCCAGCCGCCCGGCGGGACCAAGGCTCGGGTTTGGAAGGAAATCGATGTCGTGGAGATAAGCCACGATCGCATCGAGCGTGGCCGGCGACGGCTCGGGACCTGCGAACTCGCTGGTGATGACGTTGTGGACGAAGTCGCGCAGCGAGGCGAACCGGCCATCGGCGCCATAGGGCGCCAGATAGCGGGCGCCGCGCAGGCTCGGAATCCGCACCGGATCGAACGCCAAATTGTTGGCTTTCGGATTGAACAGCGGGCCCGTGGTGTCGAACGTGCCGGGCCGGCTCGACATCTTCGGCATGAAGAACTTGGCGTTGTTGGCGCCATTGACGTGGCAGGTGCCGCAGCTCACGCCGGCCTGCCGCGCCACCTCGCCGAGCAGCCCCGGCGAATTGAACGCGAGATCGCCGAGATTCACCAGATACGACTTGGCTCCGGTCCGCTCGGACTGGAACACCTCGCGCGGCTTGTCGAGCGCATCCTCGTTCAGCTCGGTCGCAACCGGCAGCACGGTCTTGTCGCCGTCGACCGGAAACGCCGCCGCGTGCCCGAGCAGTGCAAGGGCGATGACCGCGGAGAGCAGCGCAGCCGGACGCAGGTGAAGCGATCTCATCGCGCCTGCGCCTCCAGCGTCGGGCGCTGCAGCCCGAGCTTTGCCGAGGCGCTCTGCAGCGCGACGACCAGCTCCTCGCTGGTCTGGCGCAGATCGGCGATATTCACATGCGGCAGGTCAGGCGTCGCGACGATCGCCTCGAGCTGCTCGATCCGGTTCGTCACCATCTCGTCGAGCTTGCCGTCGACCGTATTAAGCGCGGCAGAGAAAATCGTGTGATAGGCGAAGTCGATGCCGGCGATATTGTTGCGCATATCGTCCAGCGAGGTGCCGCTGATGCGCGACTCGCCGCCATCGGCTTTGCTTTCGCCGACTTCGTAGGCGAGCCGCACCGTGCCATCCAGGAGGCTCTGCGGCGTCAGCTTGATATCCTTGAGCTTGCCGTGAAGATCGTTCAGGTGCTCGACCAGACCCGTCGCATCGGTGGCAATTTCGGTATTGCCAGCTCCGAACAGCTTGGCCTCGATGGCGTGAAACCCGCTATCCGCGTTCGGCCAGGCATCGATCTGCGCATCGAGCTCGGGCACGAAGCCTGCGGTAAACACCTCCGAGCGCTCCCAGCCGGCGCGCGCCGACAGCCAGGCCTTCTTGGCACCGGGCAGATCCGCCGCAGCGGCGCGCTCGCGCAATGCACGCGCGCCCGCCAGCGCGCTGGCAACGCCCTCGATCAAATACGGCCGATAGCGCTCGGCGCCGTCCTCGAGCGCGCCCGCATTCGCGGCACGCACGCCTGCCGACGCTGCCAGCAAAGCCAGGCACGCCGCCACTCGCATCTTGTGCATAGCCAACCCACTCGTCTGCCGCGAAGGGCTCGCGGCACGTAATCGGGCGAACTATTGTCGGTATCCTATGCGGATTTGTGACAGCGCAGACTTTTTGTCGCATCTTTTCTGTTTCGCGATCGTCGTTGACGATCACAATCCCGCAAACGCATTGCTCGATTGAAATTGCACTGTTCAACGCGCGCGAGTTGTTGCAACACAGTGTGTTCACGCGTCACACTTGTCCCGCCACCATGCCAATCGATCGCGAAGCTCTTTATTTCATTGCATCCTACGGCGTGCTTTGCGTGCTGTGCTGCACCGTCGCGCTGATCGATCTTCGCCACGGCATCATTCCCGATTGGCTGAATGTTGCGATCGCGGCACTCGGGCTTGCACATGTCGTCATCACTGAAAGTATGACAGCCGCGTTCAGTGCGATGGCGATCGCCGCTCTCGTCGGCGCCCTGTTCTTTCTGTTGCAGCGCCTTTACTTCGCCTTGCGGCATGTGGACGGGCTAGGACTTGGCGACGTCAAGTTTCTGGCCGCCGCGACGATCTGGGTCGGAGCTTTTGGGATTCCAACTTTGCTGCTGATCGCGGCGCTCGCAGCACTTGCTGTCGCCGGGAGCCTACAACTCGCAGGACACGAGATGAAGCGCCAGACGTCGATCCCGTTCGGCCCCTTTCTTGCGCTCGGACTTCTCCTGACGCCCGCCCTGCAGGGCTGGCTGGGATTGAACTAACGCGGGAGCGAAAGCGCCGTCACCTCTGGATCCGCGCAGCCAGCGGCCTCCTGTCGGCACTGACGGGAACGAGGTGGACGTCGCCGCTCTCCTCAGCGCCCGGCTGGGGCAATGTGAGCACGGCATCGTGCTCGTCTTTCTGCATCGTGACTTCGCGTCCGCTGATGGTTCGCAGCTTCCATCCCTGGAAATCGTCGCCGAGCTTCAACCGCAATGCGGTCTTGTTCGATTGATCGAGAAAGATCCCGAAGCTTTCATCATCTCCCGCGATCGTGCCGACGAGCGACAGCGGCGGCGGTTCGAGCGCGATCTTGCGCGGCGGCGGCGGCAACGGCTTGCTGACCTCCGGCTCCGCAACGACGGCAGGCGGCGGCCGCCGCGACGGCGAGAACACCGGGCGGTCGCGGGTGTTGGATAGCGTCTTGAGCGGAATGCCCCATAGCGGATTTGCGCTAAGCGGCCGGGGCGTCGGCGCCGGCGAAGGCGTCACCCGGACCGACGTCACCGGCTCGGACGGCGGCGATGAACTCAGCACCGGTCCGCTCAGTCGGGTATCATCGAGCATCCCGGCGTCCAGTGCATCGCCGGATGGGTCAGGCACCGCAGCCGACGCCGAATAGGCCGACACCGCCAACAGCACGATGGTCGCAGCGAAGCGTCGCATCATTTGGCTCCTCGCCATTGTCCGGATACGCCGAGCAGCACGCGCAGCTTGCCGGGATCGGCGCCCTTCGCCGCTTCGTCGGCGACGGGCTGCACCACCAGTTGGTCGATGAACAGGAACGGCATGCCGGCTTCGAGATCGTAGAGCACCTGCTGCAATTGCGCCTGCTCGATCTCGCTGCTTGCGACCATACTGATGAAGCCGGCCTTGGCCGGCGCGTTGGGAACGTCGAGCTGCGTCGACAGCACATTGCCGCCGGCCTTGATCACCGCGCCCGATACGCGTTGCAGCAGCGTGGCGCCGGCAACCGTGACGGTCGCCCCCTCAAGATAGGCGGAACCGGTCGGCATCGCAGGCTGGCCGGGCGCGGTATTCGCCTTGGACCGTCCCTCGAGTTGCTCCAGCATTCCGGCCGACGCCGCGACATCGCTGCGCAGGCCGATGATATCCGAGAGCGACGAGACGACGACGAACAGCAGCAGCACGAACAGGCCGAGATAGCTCGCGGTCGCGACCAGTGGCGAAGTGCTGACGGCCGTCAGCGATCGGGATGCTGCGCTCATGAGCCGGACCCAAAATAGGCTGATATGTTGGCCTCGACGTGGAACCGCTCCGCCGATTCATTCGCGGCGCGGGTCGTCGGCGCGAAGAACGTCGCCCTGGTGAACTGCGGCGACTGCTCCAGCAGGCGGATCAGGGATGGCGCATCCTGGGTCAGTCCTACCACCTGCACCTTGTTGCCCTCGATGCGAAGCTCCGTCACATAGGTGGTGTCGGGCAGGACACGCGAGATCGCTTCCAGAACCATGACGCTCGACGGCGTCGTCTGCTTGCGCTTGGCGAGCAGGCCGATGCCGGACGAGTCGCCATTGGCATCGAGACGCAACGCGGCGCGGCGCTGCGAGATCCGGTGTTGCAGGTCTTCCTGCTCGGATTGCAGCCATCCGCCGAGATAGACGCTGAGCAGCAGGGAAACTGCGGCGGCGGCCGCCGTCGAGACCAGGCCGATGCGCAACAGGCGCGGAACCGCAGGTCCGGCAAGACCGCGCAACGATCTATCGAGCAGCGTCACCTGCTGCGGGGCGCCATCGCTGCCAACCGCCGGCGCCGAGACAGAAACGGAGGCGGCGCCGAGCATCCTGGCCATCCGGACCAGCGGATCGACCTTGGTCGCCGCGGTCGCACTGAACGCGACTTCGATACGGTCGTTGGCGATCGGCTGCGGCGCCCCCCAGCCAAAGACCGCATCGGCTGCGGTCCACGGCGTCAGCCGGTCGACCTGCGCGCGGATCATGCCATCGAGGAAGTCGCCCGCCTGGCTCGGGAAATCGAGCACGCGGCTGACGATTTGATCAGAGCGCAATTGCACCTCGATGCGGCTGCCGTCGAATGCCGTCTTCCACTCTGCCGACAGCGGAGGCTGCGGCGCGTCGTGATAGAGCCGGAACGAAACCGGAGCCGACGGCGAGCCATCCCTCGCCACGGTGGCGCGGGCTGTGAACGTGCCGTCGGCATTTTCGTCGAACTCGATGCTGCGCCGGCGCATGAACCTGCCCGCGACGCCGTCGACGGCCGTCGCGACTGCGCCGATCCATTGCTCGAACCATTGCCGTGCTTCGGAAAGTATTGTCATCAACCTCTCCTCTGCGGCAGAACCATACTGCGCGGCTCGACATCGTTCTGCCAGGACAACACACGATAGGGCTCGACCTTGTCGCCGAGCGCAATCACGGCTTCAGACGTGGTGCGGTGACCGTTGCGGAACCGGATCGAGATTGCGATCCGGTAGCAGGGGCTCTGCGCGGTCGATGCCGCAGTTTGCGGGCTCGGCGCCTGCGATCCGGCGGCAGGGGCGCCGTTCGGCAAGGGAGCTGGCGAACCGAAGCTATCCTGCTGCTTCCCCGATGCCTTGTCCACGGCAAGAGCGACTTCCGGCGCAGCGATCGCCGGATCGACATCCGGACTGCCGTTGAACACCGTCACGAACGGCAACACTCGATCGACGAAGGCTTCAGGGATGCCGGCGACCAGCGCCAGCTCGTTGACATGGGTGAACAGCCCCTGCCGCGGCGAATAGCCGAGCGCGTTGTAGCGCGCCGCCTCCACATTCTCGCTGCCCGGTACGGGCCGGGTTCGCCAGCCGACGATCCGGTCGGCGTATTCGCTGGCCGCGTCCTTTCGCGCGCCGAGCACGACGAAGAGGCCGATCAGCATTTCCTTCGACGCGTAGTTCAGGTCTACGCGGCCGGCCTCCGACACGAAGGTGACACCGACGCTGGCGTCATCCAGCCCGAAATGAAACGCCCCGTGCTGCGGCCTCGTCTTCTCATCCGTCAGCGTCAGCTGATAGGCGGTGAGCTCGAGCCCGGCCGACACTAGCGCCTCGGTCTGCAACGACAGGTCGCTGGCCGCCAAGGCGCGAGCCGACGCGGCGAGATAGGCCGAGAAGATGATCGCCAGCGACGACAGCGCAAGCAGGATCCAGAGCACCGCAACGATGACGAAGCCGCGGTTGGGCGGCGATCGGCCGATATTGCCGGAGGCGCTCATCACGTCTTCCCCTGATCTGTCGTCGCGCCGTCGGAGCTCTGCTTGTCGCCGCAATTGCCGTCCGGCTTGGTGCAGTCGCCCGGAATCTGGACATGGACCGGTGCAATGGTCGACACCGACAGGACGCGCTGGCTCGCCGCGTCACGTACGGTCAACCGGATCATCGCCGGCAGCTTGTTGGCATCCTTCCACACGCTCTTCCAGGCCCGATCGGGACCCGCGTAGGCGAACGACAGGCGATAGGGTGCGCGCAGCAGCACGACGGGGCTGCCGAGATGCACCTGTTCCGACAACGACACCCCGTCGGCCAGCGGCGTGAAGCGCGCCTGCGAACGAACCGTGACGAACTCGCCGCGATCCCGGGTTTCACCAAGGTGCACCACGTCGAGCCCCGGCCCCGCATTCGGCCCCACCGAGGTGCGCACGAACGTGACCGACAATTCCGATCCGTCGAACAGCGGCTTGTGGGTATCGCGGTTGGCGGCAACGAACTCCGCCGCGGCGAGATCGGCGCCGATCCGCTCCAGCGCGATCCCGATCAATTCGCTGCGCTGGATGCGGTCGAGCCCCCGGTTCCAGCTCGGCAGCCATTGCGCCGTGATGCTGGCGAGCGCCGATAGCAACAGCCCCATCAGCGCCAGCGCGACGATGGTCTCGATCAGCGTGAAGCCGCGCTCATGCGTTCGCTGTGCTGTGCCAGCCGCGGTCATTCCGATGACCTCGGCATCAGGCGCACGGTGCGAATGTCGGACAACGCACCGCCCGGGGACTTGACGCGAATTCGCACCAGTTCCGGCGCCCAGGGCACGTTGCCCTCGGGCACCGTCCAGTCGCCGCCGAGCGGACTGACCTCGATGGTCAAGCGGTAGCCCTCCGCCTGCCCCGTCGACGTGCCCGACTGCAATTCGGCACGCGGCGGAATGCCGACCGTCATCAATGTGCGCACCGCCTGCATCAGCGCAACGTGCTGCTCCATCGCCCGGACGCCGCGCGTCTTGACGCCCATGACGGCTCCGATCGCAACGATCGAGACAGCCACCAGCGCCAGCGCCACCAGCACCTCGATGATGGTGAACCCTGCATCAGGGCGGTTAGTTGGCGGCGACGTCACGCGCAACGATTTCAACCCTTCCGGTGAGCCAGTTGACGCGGACCTCATATCCCGCATCGAGCCGCGTCAGCGCGATGGAGCCGCCGCAGGAACCGCCATTGGCGAAGAAGCGGATGGTCGATAGGGCGGCGCGGCGCTGACAGCTCTGCGGCAGCACCGCATCGAACCGCACATCATCGGGGATTCGCACCGTCATGCGCGACGCGCCGGAGTGGATCACCCGGCTCGCCGCATCGACCAACGTCGCAACGCTGGTGCTGCGCTCGATGGCGGCATTTCGATCGGCCTTCAGCAATGTTGCGGTCTGCAACGCATAGGCCTGCAAGCGCGACCGCGAGGTCTGATGCGGAATGAACGGGAGCAGCACGGCCGCCAGCAGCGCGATGATGGCAAGCACGCACACCATCTCGAGCAGGGTAAAACCGCGCTGCGACGCCTCATTCATGCTCGCCATGCATCCTTATTGTTGGTCGTTGTTGGCGGCTGTCGCCTTTTCAAGCGAGATGTCGGCCGAGGTGCCGCTGCCGCCCTCCTGACCGTCGGAGCCATAGGAGACGATGTCGTAAGGCCCGTGTTCGCCGGGCGAGCGATAGAGATAGGGATGGTTCCAGGGATCGTTCGGAACGTTGCCGCCCTTCAAATAGGGGCCATTCCAGGCGGCGCCGCCCGGCGTGCGCCGGACCAACGCGGCAAGCCCCTCCGCCGTGGACGGGAAGCGCCCGGCGTCGAGGTAAAACAGGTCGAGCGCGCTGGAGAAGCTCTGCAACTGGATGCGCGCGGTCTTGACCTTGGATTCGCTGAGATAGTTGAGCACGCGCGGCCCGATCAGCCCCATGATAAGGCCGATGATCGCGATCACCACCAGCATCTCGACGAGGGTAAAGCCCTCCTGCCCCGAACGCCGTGGCGGTTGTGAGCGCGCCGGATCGCGTCCCGCTCGCATGGAGAATGTTTCGATGATCGTGTTGCGCGATATCATGACCGATGACCCCTGCTTTAACCGACTAGCTGCGTGACCGAGAGCAGCGCCGTCATGACCGATACGATCAGTCCGCCGACGACGGTGCTGATCGTGATGATCGCCAGTGGACCGACGATGCCGACGACACGGTCCAGGCTGCGCTGCAATTTTGCTTCGTAGAATTCCGCGACCCGCCCGGCCAGCACCGGCAGCTGCCCGGTCTCTTCACCGAGCCGCAGCATGCGGACCGCCATCGGCGGCAGGCTGTCCGCCACGGCGAGCGCGTCCGACAATTTTCCGCCATGGCGGACGCGGTCGGCGGCGGCGGTCCAGTTCGCCCCGCTGCCGGTCACCGCCATGATGTCGACGAGGATGCGCAATGCAGCCGTGAGGTTGACGCCGCTGCCGAGCAGGACGCCGAGATTGCGGCAGAACAGGCTGGCGCGATAGAACTGGAAGGCGCTGCTGATGCCCGGCACCCGCGAGATCCCGCTGACCAGCGCGGCGCGCACGCGCGCCTGCCGCAGCAGCCACCATGCGAGCGCAATCGTTGCCGCACTGATCAGGCTTGCCGCCGTGGCATTGGCGCGCAGGAAATCCGACACCGCGATGAAGCTGGCGAGCGCCGTATCCGACTTGCCGCCGAAATCACCGAGCACGGTCGAGAATTGCGGCAGCACGAACAGCAGAAAGAACAGCATCACGCCGGATGCCGCAACCAGCACGAAGGCCGGATACTGCATGGCGTCGGTCAGCTTGCGCCGCATCTGCTCGGAGCGCGCACGCTCGGTGCCCAGCATCTCCAGCACCGAATCGAGCGTGCCGGAGATTTCCCCAACCCGGACCAGGGCGATGTACATCGGCTGGAACAGGGTCGGATGATCCGCCACCGCATCGGCAAAGCTCTCGCCGGTCAGCAGGGCGGCGCGGATCTTTGCCACCACCGGACGCATCCGGCCGACATCGTTATCGCCGGACAAGAGCTCCAGGGCATCGTCGAGCCGGGCGCCGGCCTTGAGCAGCAGCGCGAGATCGCGTGTGAACGTGGTGACCTCGGCGGCACTCGGCCCGCCGAACAGGCTGTGGCCGCCGGTGGCGCCGGATGCGCGCTTGTCCTCGGTGGTTTCGATCGGCAGCAGCTTGAGATATTCGATCCGCCGCGCCACCTCGGCCGCCGTCGGAGCCGAGATCGTGCCGTTGACGATCTCGCCGGCCTGGGTCAAAGCGCGATAGCGATAATTGGGCACAGCGTCACCGCACCGTCGCAACGCGGAGGATCTCGGCGGGCGAGGTCAATCCGGCGCGGCATTTGGCGACCCCGTCATCGAGCATCGTGGTCATGCCCGCCTTGATCGCCATCGTATCGATCTTCAGTCCGTCGGTTCGCTCTCCGATCAGTTCGCGCAGTTCATTGGATAGTTCGAGCAGCTCGAACACGCCGAGCCGGCCGCGATAGCCCGTCCCGCCGCAACGTTCGCAGCCGCATGGCTCGTGAATGATCTCGCCTTCCCGGAACCCGAGCGCGGCGAGCCGGGGATCCTCGGTGAAATCGGCCGTTGCCAGCGGCCGTGCGGTCTTGCAGCGCTCGCACAATTGCCGGACCAGCCGCTGCGCGATCACGCCGCGCAACACCGAACGCAGCAGATAGCCTTCGACCTCGAGGTCGAGCAGGCGCGGCACCGCGGCAGCCGCCGTCTCGGTGTGCAGCGTCGTCAGCACGAGATGCCCGGTCAGCGCCGCATGCACCGCGACATGCGCGGTCTCGGAATCACGGATTTCACCGACCATGATCACATCAGGGTCCTGGCGAACGAAAGATCGCAGCGCGGTGGCGAAGGTCAGACCGATCGCCGGCTTGACCTGGGACTGGTTGATGCCGGGGATCTCGTATTCGACCGGGTCCTCGATCGTCAGGATCTTGCGGCTGGGCTCATTGAGGATCGAGAGGATCGTCGCCAGCGTCGTGGTCTTGCCGCTGCCGGTCGGTCCCGTGATCACGACCATGCCGTACGGCAGCTTCAACAACCGCCGCAGCTTGGCTTCGTCGGGCTCCGAGAATCCCAACTTTTCGACGACCAGCAGGCCGCGATCCTTGGGCAGGATACGGATGACGGCGGATTCGCCGTGTTGCATCGGCATGATCGCGACGCGGATATCGATGTCGGTGCGCCCGGCCCGCAGCCGCGCCGCGCCGTCCTGCGGCAGACGGCGCTCGGCGATGTTGAGATTGGCGATGATCTTGATGCGGGAGACCACCGCCTGTGGCAGCACCCCCGACAGCGCCGCGACCGGCCGCAGCAGGCCATCGATCCGCAAGCGCACCATCAGGCCGGCGGAAAACGGCTCGATATGGATATCGCTGGCGCGCAGCTCGACGGCCTTCTCGATCAGATCATTGACCGCGCGCACCACCGGCGCGCCGCTGGCAAGATCGCGCAGGCTCTCGATGTCATCTTCGCGGGGCAGCGCCGCCGCCGTATCGGTGGCCTCGGCCTCTTCGGCGCTGGAAGAGTTGTTCAGCGCGATGGCGACGTCTTCCGACGAAGCCACCTTCACATTGATGCCGGCGCCAAGCACGATCTGCGCCGCCCGCAGCGTCGCCTGGTCGGTCGGGTCGACGACCGCGAGAACGGTGCTCCCATCGGCCGCCCGGCACGGATAGACCATGGTCTCGCGCAGGAAGCGCGGCGAGAACGCCCCGACCAGCGGTTCGGCCGAGGTCATATCCTGGAGCGTCAGGCGGCCGAGCGCGAAGAAGCGCGCGGCCTCGTCGGCGAATTCGGTCGGTGAGAGGCTGGTGACCTCCCACAGCTTCAATTGCCTGACGTCGGCGCCCTGCCCGGTCCGCTCAGACGCTCCGTCGATCAGCGCCAGGTGGTTGTTCTGACGAAGATAATCCACGAACCGAACGGACAGGTCGTTGGCCATTCTCGATATCCCGCCACACTATCCCGGATCAGTCCGTGCCATCCGCCGCAGCGTTCGGCTCCCGGCAATTCTGCGGTTATCGATCCGAAGTGTGACAGCTGTGCGAAGTCACATCGTTCGCCTCGCTCAAGAAACCTTGACGTGGCATCGTGGACACGGCGGCACAGATTCGATGCGATGCGATGGGCAGGTCGCGAACGACAATCATGTAACCAATTTATTTCTGTCATGTTCGATCGCTAAGAGTCCCACCGGGGTAGGACCGATCGTCGCGCGCCGTCGAAATTTCAGTTAGTCAGAGCGAAGGGCCTTCATGCAACGCGTAGGCACAGTGGGCCGCTGCCCGACGATCCGTGGCGGCCTGGCAGCCATTTTTGCCCTGACGTCACTGGGGTTGCTGGCGTCCTGCAATTCCGCGACGGTCGGCGAGAGCGTGGACGCGTCCCAAGTCGACGTCACCGACAAGGTGCGATCGCTTGATCTCTTGCCGCGCCAGCCGCAACCGGTGAGCGGGCTGGCGGCGGCGGGCGGCAGCCAGGGCGGCAGCGTCCGCGCGGCGATGTATGAGGGAAGCGAAGTAACGGGGGTCGCCGACGCACGGCCGCAGCCAGCCTCGAACGGCAACGGCTTCGATCTGAATTTCGAGAGCACGCCGGTTGCGACCGTCGCCAAGGTCGTGCTCGGCGACATCCTGCATGTCGGATACACCATCGATCCGCGGGTGCAGGGCACGGTGAGCCTGGTGTCGGTCCGCCCGGTGCCGAAATCCGACATGGTCTTCGTGCTGGAAAACGCGCTTCGCCTGAGCGGCGTGGTGCTGCTGAAAGATACCGCGGGCTATCGCCTGACGCCGCTCGGCGACGCCGTCGGCGGCGGTCGCGTCGATGCTGCGGCGGCCAATCCCGAACCCGGATTCGGCATCTCGGTGGTCCCCCTGCAATATGTGTCGGCCCAGACCCTGCTGAAGCTGACCGACAGCTTCGCCACCCGGGCGGGCTCGATCCGCGCCGACACGACGCGCAATCTGCTCCTGATCCAGGGCACCGGCGCCGAGCGCCGCACCGCAGTCGATACCGTGCTCAGCTTCGACGTCGACTGGATGCGCGGCCAATCGGTCGGCATCTTCCCGATCTCGAGCGGCTCGCCCGCGCCCGTCATTGCGGAGCTGGAGAAGATCGTCGATTCCGGCGAGAACGGCCTCAGCCAGAACGTCATCAAGTTCATGCCGATCGCACGCCTCAACGCCGTGCTGGTGGTGACCAAGAAGCCGGACATGCTGCACACGGCAGCGACCTGGATCAAGCGGCTCGACCGCAACGACACCGCGCGCACCTCGGTCCATGTCTACCGCGTCAAATACGGCGATGCGCGCCAGATCGCGCGGGTTCTGACCGACATGTTCCTCGGCGGATCGTCCGGCAATTTGCTCGACAGCGCCGACAGCCAGCTCGCGCCCGGCTCCGGCACCTCGTCGACGTCGAGCGTCGCCGATCGTCTGTCGGCGAACGGCAATTTGGGCTCGAACTCGAACAGCTTTGCCTCGCGCGGCACGTCAGGGACGGGCGCAACGGGCCAGGGCCTCGGCCAGGGATTCGGCGCCGGCGGCCAAGCGAACAATCAAAATCAAGGCCAGGGCAACAATGCAGCGCTGGATAGCGGACGCGGCGCTAGCTCTGGCTCCGGCAACGGCCAGCCCGTCATGCAGGACGTGCGGATCACGCCCGATGTCGTGAACAACAATCTGCTGATCTATGCCGATCAGGCCAACTACCGCATCATCGAGGCGACGCTGCAGCAGATCGACGAGCCGCAGCTCCAGGTCGCGATCGATGCGACGATCGCCGAGGTCACGCTCAACAACACTTTGTCCTATGGTGTGCAGACCTATCTCACCAGCAGAAACCTCGGCCTGAAGCCGAACGTCGGCTCGTTCACGGGCACCCAAGCCATCACGGCGCCCGCGACCACCACGGACGCGACCACCGGGGTCGCCTCCGTCGCAGGCTCGGTCACCAATGCCTTCATCAACCGCGCCTTCCCGGGCTTCAACTTCCTGATCGGATCCGAGACGCAGCCGAGCCTCATCCTGGACGCGCTGCATGCCGTCACCAGCGTCAAGGTGCTCTCCAATCCGTCGCTGGTCGTGATCAACAACCAGGTCGCCACGCTGCAGGTCGGCGACGTCGTCCCGGTGTCGACCGGCAGCGCGACGGTGCTGACCGGGAGCAACACGGTGGTCAACACCATCGACTATCGCAACACCGGCATCATCCTGCGGGTCTCGCCGCGCGTCAGCGTGAACGGCACCGTGCGGCTCGATGTCGAGCAGGAGATCAGCAACGTTCCGCAGACCAGTGCGAACAGCCTGACCCCGACGGTATCGGAACGGAGGGTCAAGAGCCAGATCGCGGTCGCCAATGGCCAGACCGTGCTGTTGGCGGGCCTGATCAGCGAACAGCAGAGCGGCAACCGCAATGCGCTCCCCGTGCTTGACCAGATTCCCGGCCTCGGCGACGCCTTCGGGCATCAGAGCAACGCGACCCAACGCACCGAGCTGATCATCTTCATCCGCCCGCAGATCATCCGCAACGGTTCCGACGCCCAGATCGTGGCCGAGGAGCTGCGATCGAAATTGCGCGGCAACATCGCAACGACATCGACCAATGCGCCGATCACCACCGCCTACCACTGAGCCGGGCCGCACGATGCGCCGCGTGCGCGCGCAACGGACCGCCCTCTGCGCTTCGCTTGCGGTCGCGCTTTGGGGCATGACCGCGTCCGTCGCGAGCGCCGACAGTGTCGCGCGCGGAACGGCCGCCTTCCATCGCGGCGATTATCTCAGGGCGTCCCGGGAGCTCGCGCCGGCCGCCGACCGCGACAACCCAAGGGCCCTCGGCATGCTCGGCTTCATGTACGAGCACGGCTTCGGCGTCCCGCAGGCTTATGATGCCGCCGCCGACCTCTACTATCGCGGCGCCGTGCAGGGCGACCCGTTCGCGCAAGCCATGCTCGGCCTGATGTACGACAAGGGTCACGGCGTTCCGAACGACTACGTGCTGGCCTACAAATGGCTCAATCTGGCGGCGGCCCGCACCGGCGGGCGGCAGCGCGATGCCTATCTGCGGTTCCGCGATGCCGTCGCATTGAAGCTCTCAAGGAATGAGATCGTCGCTGGCCAGCGGTTTGCGTTGGGATGGGTCCCCGGCCGGCCGGTGCCGGACGTGCACCTGACGGTCAAGTAATCGCCGATCGCCATCCCGGGTCTACGCGCGCCGCGCTGGCGATTCCGGGAGATCGCGATCGCTCTCCCGGACGTCGCTCATCCGCGCGCATCACCTGCCGGACGAGGCCGGCGTATCGCCGAGCCCGATGACCTGGAACGCGCTGTTCTCATTGTAGGTCTGCTTGTCGCGCGGCTTGCGCGGCTGCTCCGACGGCTCCTGCGACGGGCTTCCGTCACCACCGCCATAGCCCATGACCTCGACGATGATGATCGACGGCTGGTCATTGGTCTTCGGCGGCGGCGCCGCGGCCTGCTGGCTGGCGGCAGTCGTGTTTGACGCCGCCGTCAGCGCGGCCACCGGCGGTCCCTGCACGGTCGGAATGCCGGTCGAGGTGCCCTGCACCTGGATGTTGGCGGCGTTGACCACCTGCAGCGCCGCGAGGTTGACATTGCCCGAGACGCGGATGCCGGCCTCGCCCGCATCGATGGTGCCGAGCGGCGCGACCAGGTCGACGTCGCTTGGCGGCGTGCCCGGGATGGTCGCGAGTGCGGCAATGCCGGCACCGCTCGAAGGCACAGCGGGCGCAAGCGTGACGTTGCCGTAGATGTCATAGCTCAGCAGCGGCGGCGTGAAGATCGTTGTGGTTTTCGAGCCGCGGCCGGCGTTGATGTCACCGGTGGCGGACCATGCGAGAATGTTACCGCCGAAGGTCGTCATGATGCGGCTCTGGCCGAGCAGGATGCTGCCGAGCGAATAGATATCGATCGGGCTGTTGCGCCCCTGCGTGATCAGGCCGGAACCTGCGCCCGGCGCGAGGCCTTCCACGCCGAGGATGGTTTGCCCGCCCGGATTGAGGACCTGGATCGCGCCACCGTACTGGGTGTGGATGCCGGTATCGGCCTGATACGGATTGTTGGAAGCGTCCTTCGCGAAGCCGCTGAACATCGTAAGCCCGCCTGCGTAAGTGAGCGGCCTGCCGTTCGCATCCTGGTCCGGAAACAGCATCGTGATTGCCTCGCGGCCACGCAGATAGCTCTTGTAACGCGGCCCGGTCGTATCGTTGTACTCGCGGCCGCCAAGGGTCAGCTCTTCATAGAAGACCTGGCGGACGAACACGCCCTGCTGCTCGCTCGGCAGCGCCAGGAAATAGGCGAGCGCGTCGGCCGCGCTTCCGGTGTAGCCGTAGCGCTTTTGCAGCCACGTCAACAACTCCTGATCATACGCGTGCACCACCTTGCCGCTGCCGGCAAGCGGCGTGCCGTCGCCTGCCAGTTGATTGGCAGGGTCGAAATAGCGCCTGGCGAAATCTGCATAATCGGGGCCGTTGGAGCCGACGCCGGTCAGCACCGTGATGCCGGCGCCGCCCGCGTTGTTGGCAGGGTTGACCACATCACCGACGCTGGTCAGCGAACCATAGTAGCCCTGGTACAGGTTACGGCCGGCCTGGATCTGAAACTGGCCCGGACCAACCACGTTGACCGACTGGTAGATGATGTCGCGCCCGGCCTGCATCAGCGAAACGCTGGTCGGGCCGGTGTTGAAGAACACGTTCGGCACAGCACCGAGGCCGACGATATCGCGGCCGGCGATGACTTCGAACGGCTTGGCCGCGAGATACCAGGTGCGATGGAGGGGATTGAAGCCGCTGGAGCCACTGCGGATCATGGTCAGTGTCGTACCGAGGCCAAGATCGTCGATATCGACGCCGGCATAGACCAGCGCGGGCTGGGTATCCCCCTGATGCAGATTGGCGGCAGGCGTATCTTCGCCGAAGGCGATCGCATTGAAATTGTTGGTGCGGTAGGCGGCGTACGGCGACGCGTTGGTGTTTGCCGAGCCAATGTAGAGCACCGGATGGAGTGGCGTCGCCAGCGAGCTCATGTCGGCGCCCGACATCGACAGCACCTGGCCCTGCCCGTAGATCGACCCAGCCGCGAGCAATTCGAGCTGGCCGTATTGCGACGGCGTCATCTCGATCGAGGGAACCCCGCCAAAGCGGATATCGCCGTTGGCGGCTGCAACGATCAGCGTTCCCGGGTAGAAGCCGTTGGCGTTCTGCCTGCCGGTGGTGTCTCCCGCCAATGGCGCCACGTCGCCGCCCGCCGCATAAAGGTTGATTGCAGTGGCCGACGTCCACAGCGTGAAATTGGTCCGCCCGGCCGAACTCATCAGCGTGGTCGTTCCGTTGCCGTTGACCCGGGTATAAGGGCCGCCATTGAAATTGACCGACGCCGCCATGCCGGCGTCGCTCGCCCCGCTGATCACGAGGTCTCCGCGTGTTGTGACGCTGACGCTGCCGTCGCCCGGCGTGAATGTCGGGCCCGGCGTTTTCATCGAATCCTTGAATGTGGATGGATCGAGCGTGCGTGGATCGACCGACGAGACGCCACTGCTCCTTACATTTTGCGCGACGTCTCCGACCGCCCCGGCACGAACGGTGATGTTGCCGCGCAGATCGGCGACCGAACCGAAATAGTCGGACGCCAGGGCCCCCGACGCAGTGAGCGCATTCATGGGGTTGAGAATGCCTCCGACGCTCAGCGTCAGGTCGCCGCCGCCGGTCTGCAGCAGCGTGCCGTTCGGCAGCAGCCGCCCGGTCGAAGCGACCGCAAGATCGAGCCCGGTCGAGGTATTTGACCCGCTGCCGTCCGACGCGCCGGCATTGCGGCCCGCGATCACCGTCAGGTTGCCGCCACCGAGCGTGCCGATTCCCTGGAAGCCGACGAGCGAGGCGCCGGATGCGCTCTGGTCGGCTTTGACAAAGGTGCCGAAGTTGATCCACCACGCGGTCGGATCTGGCGACAACCCGCCGCCGCCCTGGGTTTGCAGCCAGTTGCCGACCCGATCCGAGTCGACATAGCGGGACGTGCCCTGTACTGGACCGGTCGCGATGTAACCCGTGACATCCTGCTGCGCCACGAGCAGCAGATCGCCGCCATGCTCCGGATACCAGGCATGCGTGACACCGCTTCGTATCGCGCCCACCAGATCATAGGGATTGCTGCCGTTGACCAGAATCGGGGCGGCCTGCGTGCCGGCAGTATAAACGCCATACGGGGTTGCTTCGCTGAAGCTGCCGGCGGCGAGCAGCTCGAGGCTGCCGGTGCCGGTGCGAACCACGCTGAAGAAGCTGCCATTGGCGGAGTCGCTGTAGGCGGGATCGTTGAGCGTCAGATTGCCCCCGCCATTGAGTGCGCGAGCCGGTTGCAGCGCGCGCTGATCGGCGGCGGAGAGGTCGGCGCCGGCCGTCAGGCGCAGCGATGCCGATTGCGAGCCGCTCGCCAACATGGCGGACCAAGGCAACGTACCGCTGGTTGCGGCCGGGATCGCTGGCCCCGTTGGCGCGGCGAATACGCCGCCAACGGAGGCTGCCTCGGTGACCGGAATGACCACAAGGTTAAGAATAGTTCCGGCCGGAATGGTTTGCCCGGGAGCATAGCGATGGCCGCTCAGGTCTCTCGGATAGAAGGGGAGCAGCAGTCCCCAGTTCTTTGGAACGGTCCAGGCGGCGCTCGTTTGCACGGTCTGACCAATGCTCAACAGATAGTTTGTCTTGACGACCCTGAAGGCAGAACTCACGGTGATGTTGGCAACCGGAGAATAGAGCGCCGGAGCATCGCTCGCCATCTGGAAGCCGTCCGATATGCTTCCATTGATCGTGAGGTTGCCGGCTGCGCGGACCACGAGAGCCATCGGCTCGCCGGCACCATAAGTCGCCGACGCCTTGTTGGTATCCGCACGCGGTCCGTAGCGGTATTCCGAGAGGTCGATGTCGCCTGACGTCGAGAGATCGCCACTGGAGGTGATCTCGACGCCTGGGCGCAGATGGAAAGCATTGCCATAGGCGGACAGGCCGGCGAAGTTCGCCGACAGGCGCGCATCGCCGAGCGCGGCGTTGATGAAGGCCGTGCTCGCCGTGTTGTAACCATCGAGCGTCGCTTGCGTGATCGTGCTGGCACCCGGCAGGTCGTAGGTCCAGAACGCATTCAGCGCGATGCTGTAGGCGCCCTTGATGGTGAGCGGACCCGTGGCGCTGATCGCGATGTTACCGGATGTCTCGTCGACGCGCGGTGCGTTCAGCACGACATCGCCATAAGCGATGCCGCTGGGATCCGGCACCGCGAGATTCAGGGTTGCGCCCGACGTCAGCGTCAGCGTGCCGCCGGCCGCGGTCAACTCGATATGTCCGCGATTCTTGGCCTCGATCGGCTGGCCGTAGCTATCGGTTTGCAACACCGTGCCGGAGACGTCGAGCACGGCGCTCGATGCGAGCGTGAGGCCGTTGCCAGCCGAAAGGCGGATCGTGCCGGGTGCGGCGCCGCTGGCATCGATCGTACCGGCGACAGTCAGGCCGCCGCCGTCGACCGACACGGTCACGCTGTGCGCCTTGACGCCGTCACCGATCACGAGGTCACCGGTCCTGATGTCAAAGCTGCGGGCGTCGAACAAGCCGCCTTGGGTCAGGAGAGCATTGAGAGCGGCGAAGTCGACGCTGCTCATGTTCGCGGCGGTGACACTGAAATCACCGCTGGTGTTGCTGCCTGTGGCACTGCCGACGAGGCGACCGCCGAACGAGACCGTTCCGCTGCGGGCGCTGACGCTGATCGACCCGGCATTGGCGTTGGTGGCGGACACATCGATCACGGAGCCTGCCGCCTGCGTGAATCCGCCGTGGCCGCTGCTGAAGATCGCGGTGCCACCGAAGCCGTAGACTGTTGCGCGCTGGATCGTCGAGGGCTGGCCGGAGAGGTCGATGCGGCTACCGCTTCCGAGCGTGATGTTGTTGGTCGCGTTCACCACCAGCTTGCCGCTCGGCAACAGGACGGTGCTGGCGATCGCGACGCTGTCGCCGGTCAGGTCGATCTCGGCGCCGGAGATCGTGGAGGTCGCCGCGCTCGGCGCGAGCCCCGCGGGCACGGTGATATCAAGCGCGCCGCCGGCGGTGTAATTCATGATCGACTTCTGCATGCCGGTCAGCAGCGGCGTCGACAGCGTCAGGTTGCCGCCGGTGCCGCTCTGGCCGAACACCGCGCCGGCCGCCGTGCTCGGCGCCTGGTAGACGTATAGCGAACTGTTGCCGGCGGAGACGATCTGCGAGCTGGCGGTGAAATTGACGTTGCCGAAGCCATAGATGACGCGGCTCGGAGCCGTCGTATCCAGCGAGGCGAACTTGCTGAGGTCGATCTCGCTCGCGACGAGATTGAGCGTGCCGAGGCCGCTCCCAAGCCCACCTGCCCCGAGCGCCGGCGGGGTCGCGCCGGCGATGCCGTTCCAGGTGATCTTGCCCGCGGAGATCGTCGCGGTGTCGCCGGCGCTCCCGTAGCCATAGATCGCCGGCGTATTCAGCACGAGATTGATGCCGGTGCCGGTGGCGTCGAGTCCGGCCGAACCGAACAGGTTGACGGAACTCGCGGCGCTCAGCGTGATCCTCTCCAGCGCCGGCGCGGCATGGGTGGGGTCGCCGTGCACGAGCGTGTCGAACAGGGCCTGATTGAAAAGGAAGCCGGCCGGCGCGCCGGCCGCGGCAATCGTGCCGCTGTCGCCGATATTGATGCTGCCGACCGCGAGCGTAATATTGCGCGATCCGAAATGCGCTGACGGATCGATGCTCGAAGCGCCGTTGGTGGCGAACACCAGCGTGCCTTCGGAATAGAGCTGCGAGTTGGCACCGATCGTGATCGAACCGGAACCTCCGTTCGACCCGAGAAAGTTGAGGTTGCCGTTTGACAGCGCCAGCACCGTGGTGCCGCTGGCTGTGGTGTAGCTCATGCCGAGGGAGGTGGAGTCGAACGGCGCCGGCCCTTGCCCAATGGTGCTGAGCGTCACGTTGTTGCCGATCGTGATGTTGCCGCCGACCAGGAACACTTCACTTGCCGTCAGCGTAACGCCGTCGCGGATGAAGATGTCGCTCCCGCCGATATAGGTCACCGTGCCGTTGACGATGCCGTCGTAACCGTTGACGATCAACCTCGGTGCGCCGATCGCATCCAGGTCTGCTGCGCGGACCGATACGCCGGCCAAGCCCGCGGTCGGAGCATCGGCGTAGATCTCACCGACGCCGCGTGTGACCAGCTGGCCTGCAAAGCCGCCTTGGCCGGGTTGGAACAATGCGGTCCCCTCGAACGACAATGCCTCTGCAGCCGGCGTCGTCGATGGCATCTCGAACGCGACGACCAGCGTCTTGCCGTCCGCAGGCAGCAGCGACCGCACGCCGCCGAATTGCGTCGTATTTGCGATCAGGAAGTCGCTGTAGCTCTGCTCATTGTATTGCGAGTACTTGCGCACCGCTGTTCCAGCCGTAATCAGCGCCTGTGACGCAAGCGAGCTGCTGATCCCGGTGTTGGCAACGCCCGTGTAGGCGGAGATCGCGTATGTGCCGTTGCCGATCGCAACCGTGCCGTTGATCGGCGTGCGCGTGGCCGCCCCGAGTTCGACGCGATAGGCCCCGGGCAGCAGCGCGTAGTTCGACGGCAGCAGCGTGTAGGTGCCGGCAGGCAGGCCCGGCACGCCGGCCGGAATGGTGATCTGCTGGCCGATCGCGGGATCGCCGGCGCCGTTCTCGGGCGCGACGGGCGCATAACCGGACGCGTAGCCGGGCAGGATGGCGTAGACCTTGTCGCTTGCCTTGCTGACAGGCGTCGCCGGGTTGGCGTTGATCAGCGGCGTGTTGAGCACGTTGACCGAGCCGCCGCGGCCCGAGATGAAGCCCGCACCGGTCAGGTTGCCTCCGCCGGAGAGATCGAGCGTGGCGCCGCCCTGAACGTTGATGGATTGACCATCCAGCATGATGCCGGACATCGGCCAGCCGTCCGAGGTCAGGTTGGTCAGTCCTTTTGGACGAACACTCGCCCCGTTGTAGCTGTAGGTGACGCCATCGATGGTGCCGCCATAAGGAATGGACATGCCCGCCATTGAGACGGAGGTCAGGCTACCCGGCAGCACGTCGACCCGTTGCGTCGGAATGCGGTTGTCGAAAGGATTGTTATTGCCCAGCACGATGGCGCCGAACGGCGCGCGGACGATGCCGCCCTGCTCGACAACAGGCGCGGCCAGCGCGAGGCTGCCGAACACAGACAGCGGTGCGTCCGGTACAGTATCGGTACTGCGGCCGACGGTCAGCGTGGGCGGCTGACCGGACTGCGCAGCCGTAAAATTGTTCTGCCCGGCGGTGACGACCGCGACAACGCCCGTGGCCGGATAGAGCTGGGCGGCGATGAGATCGAGATTCCAGTCGGTCGAGAGCCTCGTCGTCTGCCCCTCGCCGGTGGCGAGGAAACGGATGTCGCCCTTGCTCACAAACCTGATATCGGCAAAGCCGGGCGCATACATGCTGTTCGGCGAGGATGCCGAGAACAGGATCAGCCCCTGGACGTCGATCTGGTTGGCATCGACCTCGAAGCTCGCTCGGCTCGGAACGCCGGCCGCGCCCGGATTGCCGATGAATCCGGCGGTCGTTGCCGCCGGTTCGCGCAGCAGGACATAGGGCGCCGACAGCAGGACATCGCCGGTCGGAACCGGCGCGGAAGGATCGGGCTTGCTGGGCGAGCCGACGGGGACCGGCAGGCCCGGCACGGCGGGCCCCGACGTGAATGCAGCGGCCGTGAGCGTAATGCTTTGGCCGAGCGCGAGCGACACATTGCCCGAGAACTGCATGTAGTCGCCCGAACTCAGCGACAGATTGCCGAAGCCGCCGGCCTTGACCATGTCGGCACTGACCACGGCCTGGCCGAATGGCAGCTTCGAAGCATCGGTCCCCGGCGCGATGTCGACAGGCAGCAGCGCTTGCTGCGTCTGGGTCACGATGATCGTACTGGGTACGAGTGCATTTGCCGGCACGAAGGAGCCGTCGGCGGGAAAGACGGCGCTGAGCAGCGAGATCGACAGGCTGCCGCCCGCCGCGCCCGCACCGCCGGCCGCGGCGTGGATATTGCCATCGAGATAGAGGCCGCTCGATGAGCTGAGTGCGATGGAGCCGCCATTGCTGACGAGCGTCTGCGCGCTGCCGGCCGCATTTGGCGACATGCCGGCAGCGGAGTTGACGGTGATGCGGGCGCCGTCGGCGTTGAGTTCGGCGCCGGGCCGGACGATCACGAAGCCGGTTGCGCCACCCAGGTTGATGCTGCCGCCATCGGTGACGGTGCCATACGTCCGTCCCGTGGTGTCAGTGGCCGTGTAAGCCGCGCCCGACACGTCGACCGCGGCATTTGCGCCGATCCACAGCGACAAGGCACGGCCCTGGCCGTACGCGTCGAAGTTGCGCGAGGCCCCCAGTGAATTGTCGGACTCGTTGATCAGCGTGATGCTGCCGCCATGCGCGGTCAGCCGGCCGTCCATCGTGATCCGATTATAGGCATCGAGCTTGATGCTCTGACCGGGATCGACCGTGATCGAAGCACCGTCGCCGATCACGATCGGACCACCACCGTGCTCCAGGCCGCCCTTGATCAATGAATGCAGCGTTACGCTGGCGCCGGCCCGCTGCGTCAGCGTCGCGTTCAGCGGGTTCTCGGTGAACAGCGGCGGCTGCCACAGCGACAGTGCCGCTGCCGGACCGGCACCGGTCCGCGCGGCATAGCTGCTCGCCGTGAACCGGTAGACCGGCATGGTCGGCGCAACGGCCGTCCCATTCGTCACCAGCGTCCCCGTCCCGCCGTTGATGTCGTAGTTCGCGAAACCGGATGCAAAGAACCTCGGCGAGAGCACCGTCGGCTGCTGGACCGCGACGGTCACATTCAGTGTGGTTCCGGCTGGTATTACAGCGCCGGCCGCATACGTGGTGGCCGTCGACTGCACGCTCCCGGCAGGTGTCGTGTAGGTGAAGGCTGGGGTTCTGATGCTGTTCGAAAATGTCCCCGACGGAACGACATAGCCGACCGGGAAGGCGCCACCGAAACCGGAAATGTTCGAGCCCGCCGGAATCGTCTGGCCAGCAGTGTAGTTTGTGATGGGAATGGTCGTATTATCATTGGCCGACATGCCTGCCGGGACGACCCAGTCCTTTTGCACGGTGACGCCGAACTGTCCGCTGCCGTCGGTGCGTTGATCGCCCGGTACAACGCCGCCTGGCAATGGCGTATCAAGGGGGACCTGCGTCAGCACGACGCTGTACGGCATCGGCAGCGGCTGGCCGGCGGGAATGGTTAGCGGCTGCGCCAGAACAAGGTTCGCCTTCGCAGGCGTGTTGGCCAGCAGCGTGCCGCCGAACAGGCTTGCTTGATCGCTGATGACCACGGTCCCCGGCGTAGCGATCGTCAGCGTGCCGCCGCCGCTGACGCCGGCCGCACGAATGCTGCTGCCGAGCGTCAACGTTCCATTGACGGCGGTGCCGCCGCCGGCCGGATCAACGGCGATCAGCGTAACGTTGCCGCCCTTGCCGCCCCGGGTCTTGCCGTTGGCGAGAATGGCTCCGCCCGATGAGACATCGATAGCGCTGCCGCCGGCGAGCGTCAGGTCACCGGTGGAATCGAAGGTGACGTTGCCGCCGTCGAGGAAGCCAAGACCTGAGACGCTGTTCGGGTCGAGCTGCGCATTGACCCAGAGCCCGCGCGCATCGATGGTGACGCCGGACTCCAGCGTCAGCGACGCCCCACCTGCGGCGTTTGTCAGCGCAAACGTGCCGGTCGCGGCATTGAGAATGTTGCTGACGGTGACGCTGCCGGAGCGCGCGATGATGTCGGCCGCGATATCGACGGTCGGGGCGATCAGCTTGACCTGCGCGCCGGACGAGAACTGCAGCGGCGCAGTGACCGAGATCTTGTTGGCCGTGTTGATGTTGAGACCGCCGAGGCCGAAGCTGTTGAGCGTCGACGCATCGAACCAGGCCGTGTTGACGCGACCGGCCGGCAGCGCCGAGGTCGGGTCCA
>NZ_CANSMR010000047.1 GCF_947648125.1 uncultured Bradyrhizobium sp.
CCTGGCCGCCGAGCTTGCCTTCGGTGCCGACCTCGCGCGCCACGCGCGTCACTTCGCCGGCGAAGGCGTTGAGCTGGTCCACCATCGTGTTGAGCGTTTCCTTCAGCTGAAGGATTTCACCCGACACGTTCACCGTGATCTTCTTCGACAAATCGCCCTTCGCCACCGCGGTTGCGACCTCGGCGATGTTGCGCACCTGTCCCGTGAGATTGGAGGCCATCGAGTTGACGCTGTCGGTCAGGTCCTTCCAGGTGCCGGCCACACCACGCACCATGGCCTGACCGCCGAGCTTGCCTTCGGTGCCGACCTCGCGCGCCACGCGCGTCACCTCCCCGGCGAAGGCGTTGAGCTGGTCGACCATCGTGTTGATGGTGTCCTTGAGCTCGAGAATTTCACCGCGCACGTCCACCGTGATCTTCTTCGACAAGTCGCCGTTGGCGACCGCGGTCGTCACCGCTGCGATGTTGCGGACCTGGGCGGTCAGGTTCGACGCCATCGAGTTCACGCTTTCGGTGAGATCCTTCCAGGTGCCGGCGACGCCGAGCACGTTGGCCTGGCCGCCGAGCTTGCCTTCGGTGCCGACCTCGCGCGCCACGCGCGTCACTTCCGACGCAAAGGCGTTGAGCTGGTCGACCATGGTGTTGAGCGTCTCCTTCAGCTGAAGGATCTCGCCCGACACGTTCACCGTGATCTTCTTCGACAGGTCGCCGCCGGCGATCGCGGTCGCGACGTCGGCGATGTTGCGGACCTGGGCGGTCAGGTTCGACGCCATGAAGTTGACGTTGTCGGTGAGGTCCTTCCAGGTGCCTGCAACGCCCGGAACCTGCGCTTGGCCGCCGAGCTTACCCTCGGTACCGACTTCGCGCGCCACGCGCGTCACTTCCGAAGCGAATGAATTGAGCTGGTCCACCATCGTGTTGATGGTGTCCTTCAGCTCGAGGATCTCGCCGCTGACGTCGACCGTGATCTTGCGCGACAGGTCGCCGCGCGCCACGGCCGTGGTCACGTTGGCGATGTTGCGGACCTGGGCGGTCAGGTTGCCACACATCGCGTTCACGGAGTCGGTAAGGTCCTTCCAGGTGCCGGCAACGCCGGGCACGATCGCCTGGCCGCCGAGCTTGCCGTCGGTGCCGACCTCGCGCGCCACGCGCGTCACTTCCGAGGCAAATGAACGCAGCTGATCGACCATCGTGTTGATGGCCTCCTTCAGCTGCAGGATCTCGCCACGGACGTCGACCGTGATTTTCTTGGACAAGTCGCCGTTGGCGACCGCGATCGTCACCTCAGCGATGTTGCGGACCTGGCCGGTCAAATTGTTGGCCATCGAGTTGACGCTCTCGGTCAGGTCCTTCCAGACGCCGGTCACTTCCGGCACCTGGGCCTGGCCGCCGAGCTTGCCCTCGGTGCCGACTTCGCGGGCCACGCGCGTGACCTCGGAGGTGAACACCGAGAGCTGCTTGATCATCGTGTTGACGATGTTTGCCGACTGCAGGAATTCGCCGCGTAGCGGCCTGCCCTCGACGTCGAGCTGCACGGTCTGCAGCAGGTCGCCCTGCGCCACCGCGGCGACCGCACGGGTGACCTCGCGGGTCGGCCACAGCAAATCGTCGATCAGGGTGTTGACCGAGCTTTCCATGTCGGCCCAGGCGCCGCTGGCGAGGCCGAAATTGACGCGCTGGCGGGTCTGTCCTTCGCGGCCGACGACCTGTCCGACGCGCGCCAATTGCTGCGCCATGCGCTCGTTGGCGGCTGCGATTTCGTTGAAGGCGTCGGCGATCTTGCCGTCGATACCGAGATAGTCGCCACGCATCCGGACCGAAAAATCGCCACCGCGCATCGCCTGCAGCGATTGCAGCAGGTCGTGCGAGGAATCGAGGCTTCCGTTCGATGATTGGGCGCGGCGGGTATCAGCACGGGGACGAGGCGGCGAACCGAGATCGGTCATGGAATTTCCCCTACGCGCTGGCCACGAATCCAGGGACTCGGAGAAGCCAGTGTGACCATAAGAATGACTGCCCTTGATCGATTCAAGCGGGAAAACGCCAAAACCGCGATTTGTGACGCAAACCGAGTAGCTTAATCGCCGATGGAACCAAAAGTTCCGACCAGCATGGGAACTCTTTGCTTGGTCCGGACAAGCTGCTCGGATTGGGAAGGCATGACGATCAAATGCAACCGATCGGCGCGGCCCAGCATGCGTGCCGCCAAACGGCGACAAGGCCGCCGGGCGCATCATGGGCAACACGCCGGACGAAGTCTAAAACGGTTTCGAGGGATCAGCGGTCTGCTGGCCAGGTTCGCCGCACCAATTGCACCCGTTCGATGCGGCTGCATTGCTCGCAGCGGTATTGAAGGATGTCCTTGCCCTCGCTGCCCGGATAGCTGCTCTCAAGCCTCATCGTCCTGATGCAGCTGATGCAGGAGATCAGCGTCAGCAGCGGACTGCGATCGTCATTCATCGATGCCCGCGGTGGCGCGGTCGGATCGGCGATCATGGCGCTGGGCGATGCTATGGTGTTGGCTCTCACCACAAGAAAATGCCCACCCCGTGGCTCGGTTCCCGCCCCGAAACCAGATTTGGACCGATCAAGCCCTCGCGTTGCTTCGGCCCGGCCTGGCGCTGCCCTTGTCCGATTTGACGGGGGCCGGCTTGGCGGTTGCTACCGGCCGATCCGCGAAGCTTCGGCTCAGCCGCTCCCGAACCGTGGGGAGGCGCTCGCCACCGCCGGCAGCCTTCCAGCGGCCGACAAGCTCGGCCACTTCGGCGCGCATCGCCATCAGCCGGTATGACGCTTCGCTGCAATCCAGATCGCGGTTGACCTGGTCCCGGATCGACGCCTCGACCAGGGTCATCTCAGCCCGCAAAGTGCTGATCCTGCGACGAATTTCATTGATCTTGTTGTCCATGGCTTGTTAGAACAAAAATAGAACATATTGTCAAGTCACGATCCGGCAAGTGAGGTGAGCGATGAGCATGGCAGCGGTGAGATTTGGCGGGGTTGCGGAGCGGCTTGGCGGGCTGATGTCGCGTGCCCAGGCGCTGCGGTTGAGAAGCCTGGCCGAGGAGGCCTATCAGCCGAACCAGTACGCGCGCGACCTGACGTCGGAGGAAGCCGAACGGCGCATCGATGCCCTCAGGGCGGAGATCGCGCTGGCGGATTCTTTCTGAACCGCCCACCCTCGACCGAGCCGGACACTCCCTTAAGGCTTTGATAGAGCGGCGCAGCTAGGTCTGTTCTGTTATTGCTGTTTGCCTTTTTGGGGGAGCCTTTCGTGCTGGAGCTGGAGAAGCGGTCGCCGCTTGCGTTCCCGATTACGCTGAAGGACGGGCGAACACTCGCGACCGTTGGCGACGCGGCGGATTATCTGTCAGCACTGAACGCGGATCAGCGCGAGCGCGGGTACTGGAAGACGGCGATCATGATGTTCAACAACGCGATGCGCGAGCCCAGCTATCTGAGGATCGCAACGATGAACCTGCGCTCTGCACTTGTGTATGACCGCCTCGTCGACGACGCCGGCCACTGATTGTGGCGTTGCCGCTACAGCCGAATCGGCGCGCCTTTCGTAAGGCCCCGATCGTTATGGCCGCAAACAAGGTAACGGCGGTACACGCGACGGCCGGGTGCGCAACGCGCTTCGGCCGCACTCTCGGGCCGCCGCGGAGGGCCAAGGCGGCCCATTTCTTTTCAAAGCAATTTCGCGCGGACGAACAGCACCCGCAGCGCGGAGGTTGCCTGCACCGTCAGCATGGCGTTACCGGCCGCGCGCTCCAGCGCGACCAGCGCGTCGTCATGCAGTGAGCGGAACTCCATCCATTCGACGGCGCTGAGATTGCTGATGAAGCGGTAGGCCTGGCCGACGGTCGAGAGCGTCACCGTCTCGCCGTTCAGCCGCACCTTGAATGTCGCCTTCAGCGGCGTGTCGGATTTGGAAACGTCAGCCATGGCGCGGTTGTGCTCCGCGGCGCGTTAATGTCAATCTAATTTCTCTGCTCTCATAGAGGTGCGCCGGCTCCACGGAATCGCAATGTCTGTTAGCGTTTCGTGGGGGTGATTCGTGCCTGATCTTGCCAACACAGCCTATCTCGATGCGCTCAATTCCGAGCAGCGCCGCGCCGTCGAGCATGGGGTCGGCAAGGATGGCATCGTCGGCGCCCCGTTACTGGTGATCGCGGGTGCAGGCTCCGGCAAGACCAATACGCTCGCCCATCGCGTCGCGCACCTGATCGTCGCGGGCGCCGATCCGCGCCGCATCCTGTTGATGACCTTTTCGCGACGCGCAGCCGGCGAGATGGCCGGCCGCGTCGAGCGCATCGCGCGGCGCGTGCTCGGCGATCGCGCCTCGATCATGACCGATGCGCTGAATTGGGCCGGCACCTTCCACGGCATCGGCGCGCGGCTGCTCCGGGAATTCGCCGAACGCATCGCCCTCGACCCGGCCTTCACGATCCATGACCGTGAGGACTCTGCTGACCTGATGAACCTGGTCCGCCACGATCTCGGTTTCTCTCGTACCGAAAGCCGGTTTCCCACCAAAGGCACATGCCTTGCGATCTATTCGCGCTGCGTGAACGCCGAGATGCCGATCGAGGCCGTGCTGGGCCAATTCTTCCCGTGGTGCGCCGGCTGGGCCAGCGAGTTGAAGCAACTGTTCGCGGCCTATGTCGAAGCCAAGCAACGGCAGAACGTGCTCGATTACGACGACCTGCTGCTCTACTGGGCGCAGATGGTGACGGATACGGCTCTCGCAGGGGAGATCGGCAGCCGCTTCGACCATGTGATGGTCGACGAATATCAGGACACCAACCGCCTGCAGTCCTCGATCCTGCTCGCACTCAAGCCGGCCGGACGCGGGCTCACCGTCGTCGGCGACGATGCACAGTCGATCTACTCGTTCCGCGCCGCCACGGTGCGCAACATCCTCGACTTCCCGAGCCAGTTCAGTCCGGCCGCCGAGATCGTCACACTCGACCGCAACTATCGCTCGACGCAGCCGATCCTGGCGGCCGCCAATGGCGTGATCTCGCTCGCCAAGGAACGCTTCACCAAGAACCTCTGGACCGACCGGACCTCGACCCGCAAGCCGCTGCTGGTCACGATCCGCGACGAAGCCGATCAGGCCCGTTACATCGTCGAGCAGGTGCTGGCCAACCGTGAGGAAGGCGCGCTGTTGAAGCATCAGGCGGTGCTGTTCCGCACCTCCTCGCACAGCGGTCCGCTGGAGGTCGAGCTGACCCGCCGCAACATTCCGTTCGTGAAATTCGGCGGTCTCAAATTCCTCGACGCCGCGCACGTCAAGGACATGCTGGCGCTGCTGCGCTTCACCGCCAATCCGCGCGACCGGGTCGCCGGCTTTCGCATCCTGCATCTGTTGCCCGGCGTCGGGCCGGCCTCGGCGCAGCGCGTGCTCGACCGCATGGCAGAAGCCGCCGATCCGATCACCGCGCTGGCGGCGCTGCCTGCCCCGCCCCGCGCCGGCGCCGACTGGCGGCTGTTCGTCGAGGCGATCGAGAACCTTCGCTACTCCGAATGGCCCGTCGACATCGAACGCGCGCGGCTCTGGTACGAGCCGCATCTCGATCGCATCCACGAGGACAGCGAGGTCCGCCGCGCCGACCTCATTCAGCTCGAGCAGATCGCCGCCGGCTATCCGTCGCGCGAACGCTTCCTCACCGAGCTCACGCTCGATCCGCCCGATGCGACCAGCGACCAGGCCGGTGTGCCGCTGCTCGACGAGGATTATTTGATCCTGTCGACCATCCACTCCGCCAAGGGGCAGGAATGGAAATCCGTCTACGTGCTCAACGTCGTCGACGGCTGCATGCCCTCCGATCTCGGCGCCGGCACATCGGCGGAACTCGAGGAGGAGCGCCGCCTGCTCTATGTCGCCATGACCCGCGCCAAGGACGATCTGCATCTGATGGTGCCGCAGCGCTTTTTCGTCCACGGCCAGGCCGCCAAGGGCGACCGCCACATGTACGCCTCGCGCACCCGCTTCATCCCGGAACGGCTGCTGCCGATGTTCGAGCGGACCACCTGGCCGCGCGCCGCGGCCGCGCAGGCCACCTCCGCCACCCGCGCGCCGCCGATCGATATCGGCGCCCGGATGCGCGGCATGTGGCGCTGACCCGGTTCGAAAGGATTTCACGTGGGCGGGAACGAAACCGCCGATCCGGCGTTGAGGCGACGTTCGTAATCGGCGAACGACCATCCCGACGGCTCCGGCGCGCAATGGCACGCTGGAGCCGTCTTTTTTGCGCCGCGTCAATTCACGCAGAAAACAGCGTAACCGGCTGGTCGAAGCCCTTCAGCGTATAATCGGAACCCGCCGCGGTAATCATGTCGCGGGTTCGATCACGCACGGCCGCCGTGACGAGGATCTCGCCGGACTTCGCGGCGGCCTGGGCGCGTGCCGCCCGATTGACCACCGTGCCGACCGCGGTCAGGTCGCGGTGGGTCTGGCCGAACTCTCCGAAATTGGTGTCGCCGCTGTCCATCCCGATTCCGATGCCGAGCTCGATGTCGCCGGCGCCGATCGTCCGCACCAGGGCGTCGTGTCTTTCCTGGAAACGGCGCTGGATCTCGCGCGCCGCCTGCAAGGCCTGCACGGCATGATCGTCCCGCCGCACCGGAAAATTGAAGATCGCGAACACGGCATCGCCGATCGTCTTGTTGAGAATGCCGTCATAGCGCCAGATCGCGGCGGCGCAGTCGTCGTAGAACGCATCGAGCAACGACGTCAGCCCGGCCGGCGCGATGGTCTGCGTCAGTGTGGTGTAGCCGCGCAGATCGGCGAACAGGATGGTGGCGTCGATGGTCACCGCGCGCGCCTTCATGATTTTCGAGAAGGCCATCTCGCAGATCGTGCAGGTGTTCGGATTCATACGGCTCGGCCGGACGCCGAACAGGCGGAACGGTGCCGACAAGGGACCACGCAACGGGATCGGCATATGCAGGTTTTGCCAGCAGCCGAGGCAGATCGTTGCGGGTTCCGGAGTCATCGGCGCCTCACCTGCTGTTCCAGCAACCAAACCCGCCCATCCTGGCACGGTCGGTCATGGCATCCCCACGAGATTGCCGCGCTCAGGCGGGCGTCACGAAACTCACTCCAATCCGCGTCTTCTTGCTCCAGATCACTTGGCAGTCATAGACGACCGAGGCGTCCCGGGCCATCACCAGGCGGAATCTGTGCGGGACGAAGGCCGGATTCTCGACCTCGATGGCGGCCCCTTCCGGCGATATGTTCACGATCGTGCAATGCATGACCGAACCGCCCGACGAGACATAGCCGGGTTCATTGACCTCGGTTCGCGGATGCTTGCGTTTTTCGTCCACCCGGCCTGCCCCCCTCAAGCTTTCTCCGCGCAAACGTGGGCGATCGGCATTGCAGGAGTCAACGGCTCCCGCGGCCCGCATCAGGCTTTCGCACCACGATTTGTGCGCGGCAGTAAGCCGGATTGCGTATCGCGCCCGTGCAGATGAGCCCCGCGTCGGTTCGGGCTTGCCGTTCGCGACAGCGCGAGGATAGCCTCACCCTATGGGCGATGCGCTGGCGCGACGCACGCTCCCAACAACAACGAACAGGCGCCATGGGGAGACGCGCCATGTTCGAGATTCTCGATCGCCGGACGACTCTGACCGGCAACCAGATCAAGATCCTTGCGGCAGCCATCATCGGCGATGCGCTGGAATTCTTCGACTACTTCCTGATCGGCTTTGTGCTCGCGTTTCTGATCGGACCGTGGAAACTCACTTTCGGCCAGTCGGCCACCGTGCTGATGAGTTCCGGCATCGGCGCCATCCTCGGCGCCTATCTGTGGGGCTGGCTCGCCGACCGGGTCGGGCGCCGCATCGTCTTCATCGGCACCGTCCTGAACTTCTCGATCGCAACCGGTTTGCTCTATTTCACGCCCGACAATGGCTGGGTCTATCTGGCGATCCTGCGCTTCTTTGTCGGCACCGGCGTCGGCGGACTTTATTGCGTCGACCTGCCGCTGGTGCAGGAGTTCATGCCCTCGCACAAGCGCGGCTGGGTCGGCGGGCTCGTGACCTGCGTGATCCCGCTCGGCGTCGGCCTCGGTGCGGTGCTTGGAGCCGTGATGGGCACCGACCAGTGGCGGCTGCTGTTTGCGATCGGCGTGCTGCCATCGGTGATGGTGCTGCTGATCCGGCTCTGGGTTCCGGAGTCGCCGCGCTGGCTGTGCCGGCAGGGACGCTATGACGAAGCCCGCAAGTCGCTGGCCTGGGCCCTGCAGGTGCCACCATCGGAGCTGCCATTGCCGAGCGCGGCCGACGCCGGGCCGATCGTCAAGACCAGCTGGTTCGACCTGTTCAAATATCCGCGCAGCCTGATCGTCTCCTGGCTCGGCAATGCCGGTGCACAGACCGGCGTCTACGGCATCACGTTGTGGGCGCCCGCGCTGTTCGTGCTGCTGCTGAAGGTCACGCCGCAGGAGGCCGCCAAGATGATGATCCTGCTCAGCATCACCGGCTTCCTCGGCCGCCTCTCGTTCTCCTGGTTCTCGGAACTGCTGGGACGGCGCATCGCCGGCGGCCTGCTCGGCTTCGGCGCCGGCGCGCTGACCATCATTGCCGGCTATCACTACGACGCGACGCTGTTCGGCATGTCGGCATTCTGGCTGCTGCTCGGCGCCGCGTTCTTCTTCGCCGACGGCGGCTTTGCGATCGTCGGGCCCTATGCGGCGGAGGTCTGGCCGTCGCATCTGCGCACCACGGGCATGGGATCGGCTTATGGCTTCGGCGGCATCGGCAAGATCATCGGACCGGTCGGGCTTGCCCTGATTGTCGGCTCGAACAACTATCTCAAGCCGGATGTGCCGCTGACCCAGATCCCGACCGCCTTCGTGTATCTCGGCTGCTGGTTCCTGATGGCGGGTGCTGTCTATTTGTTCTTCGGGCTTGAGACCCGAGGCAAGTCGATCGAGCAGATCGACAGGGAGCTCAACGCGACGGCTGACGTCGCGGCCTCCGCAACGATCCGGCGCGCCTGAGGGAGGCTATCATGAGCTTGACTTCAGCCGATCTTGCCGGTGATCGCGAGGTGATCGCCCACGCCGAGGCGGTCAGGGATGCGGTTGCGGCCGCCTCCGACGAGATCGAAACGACCCGCCGCCTGCCGCCCGATCTGCTCGCCCGCCTGCATGAGGCGCGCCTGTTCCGCCTGCTGTTGCCGCGCTCGACCAACGGGATCGAGACCGATCCGGTCACCTTTTTCCATGTCATCGAGACCATCGCCAAGGCCGATGCCTCGACGGCGTGGTGCCTGAGCCAGGCGGGCGGCTGTGCCATGTCGGCGGCCTATCTCGACCTGCCGGTCGCGCAGGAGATGTTTGCCGACCCGCGGGCCGTGCTCGCTTGGGGACCCGGCCCGAAGGTCAAGGCGGTCGAGTGCGCGGGCGGCTACCGCGTCACCGGGGTCTGGTCGTTTGCCTCGGGCGGGCGGCACGCCACCTGGCTCGGCGCCCACTGTCCGGTCTATGCCGCGGACGGCTCGCCGCGCCGCGACGCCAATGGCGAGCAGGTCGAGCGCACCATGCTGGTGCGGACCGAAGACGTCGAATGGACCGACATCTGGAACACGGTCGGGCTGCGCGGCACCGCCAGCGACCAGTTCGCGCTCAACGACGCCTTCGTCCGCGCCGACCATTCGATCACCCGCGAATTCGACCGCGAATGCCGCGAGAATGGCCCGCTGTACCGGATGAGCAACCACACCTGCTACCAGGTCGGCTTCGCCGGGGTCGCCTGTGGCACCGCGCGCAGCGCGCTGGACAATTTCATCGACGTCGCCCGCAACAAGGTGCCGCGCGGCATGAAGAAGACACTGCGCGACAATGCCGTGGTGCAATCCGGCCTCGCCCAGGCCGAGGTCGATCTGCGTGCCGCCCGCGGCTTCCTGCTGCAGTCGATGGCGGATATCTGGCAGGATCTGGTTGCCGGCCACAGCATCACGGTTGCGCAGCGCATGACGATCCGGATGGCGGCAACGCATGCCATCCACAAGGCGCGGGAAGCCGTAGACTTCGCCTACAACACGGCCGGCGCCACCGCGATCTTCGACGGCCATCCGCTGGAGCGGCGCTTTCGCGACATCCACACCGTGACCCAGCAATTGCAGGGCCGCTTCAGCCATTTTGAGACCGTCGGCGCCTGGATGCTGGGCGTCGATACCGACCTCAGCTTCGTCTAGAGCCTCGGTCCGGTTGGATCGGACCGAGGCTCTAGATTCTTGTTTTGACGCATTTTCTTCACGCGAACCGGTACCCACTTCGCTCGAAAACGCTCTAATCTGAATTCTCAAGGAGAAGAACCATGCCATTGGGCGGACTACAGCATTACACCATCGAGCCACAGGACCTCGAGCGCACCAAGGCCTTCTATTGCGACGTGCTCGGGCTCGAGAATGGCGATCGCCCGCCGCTCGATTTCCCCGGCTACTGGCTCTATTCCGGCGGCCAGGCCACTGTCCATTTGATGGGCACCCGCAAGCCGCGCGACGGCATCGTGGTGCGCGGTACCGAGAAGAAATATGAGGACACCGGCCGGCTCGATCATATTGCCTTCGCAGCCACCGACGTCGACGCGGTTCGCAAGCGCCTGCAGTCGAAGAACGTCAGCTTCCGTGAGCAGATCGTGCCGCGCACCGGCGACACCCAGATCTTCCTTTACGATCCCGACGGTGTTGGCGTGGAACTGAACTTCCCGAAGAGCTGAACCGGTCTTCGCCGGATTTTGCCCTTGCTCAACAATTGGCCAGCGCATGTGCCGGCCAATTTTTCATCTCAGCAAAACGGTTCCCGACAAGGCCCTGACTCGGCCATCACTCGGGCGTGATCCGGTCCGTTTTTCTTCAACATTGAATGACGAATTAACCGTGCCGCGCCGCTGCGGCAGAATAGCCGGGTGCTGCGCCTTTAACCTACCCCAGGGCTTGGTGGCCCGGCTATTCGTCCCCACTTCGCCGTCGATGGGGCTCAATCGAGCCCGCGTTCGTGGCTGAGGCGGACCATTTCGTTGATGAAGATTTGTTTCTGCTTGTCGTCGAGGCTCGCATAGAGCGGCTCGGCGGCGTCGGCGACGCCGCGCTGATCGACGGCACGGTCATTGAGGAACTGGGCCTCGTTGCGCATCTGCTCGATGATGTCGTCAGGCGGATCGCGCTGCGCCCGTGCAATGCGCAGGTTGAGACGATCTGCGCCATTGTGCCCGAGATAGTGCATCGCACTGTTGAAGCCGGCCCAATTCTTCTCCTGCTCCGGCGTCAGGTTGAGCTCCTTCTTGATCCGTTCGATATTGGCGTCGCTGTTGGCGACAATCTGTTCGGCCGTGAGCTGCGGTGCGCCAGCCTGGGTCAGCACGGTCGGCGCCTGCTTCGCGCCCTTGTCCTTGGCGGCGGCCTTGGCCGATTTGGCGGCCTTGGCGCCTTGCTTGTCACCGGACGCCGGAGCCTGTGCGTTCTTGCCGTTGCCGGCATTGGGGTTGGCGTTGTTGTTGCCGGTCAGCACCCCGGTCACGCCGGTCACCACCCCGACGACGCCGCCGATTGCTCCGCCCAGAACGCCGCCGACCGGGCCGGCCGCCTTGTTGCCTTCGCGCGCGCCGTTTTCGACGCCCTGCACGATCTGCGCATCGACCATATGAGGCACTGCAAGCAGCGTGACGGTGGCGGCCCCAACCGCGACGCACAATCTCCACTGTGCTCGCAGCTTCGCTACCGGGTTGAGCATGATCGGGTCTCCGTGATCGATGATGGATTGCAGGACTGACGCGGCGGGCAGGTTCGACGAATCCGGACTTTATCGTTTCCGGCTTCGGCAAGTCTATCGGTCGCGCTGGCCATCAACATGACGGAACACGGCTCGATCAGGCGTGGCCGGAAACCTGCGGCTCAACCGCGCACCGTCCGGGAGCATCGCTGTGCCAACCTCCGCGTGCGTCGCAGCATGATCGGCAAGAGCGCGGCAAATCACTGACAACTGCAGTGATGCCGATGACGCTGCCTGCGATTTGACCACAACGTTAGTACTACGTGGCACAGGCATCTCGTTTCTCGACAGCAGCCGGCAATTCTGTTCTGATCAGTGTGAACGAAATCCCGCGATGTCGCGCGAACGCGACGCACAAAAACAACAACGGGATTCAAAAAGCCTTTTGTCCGTCGGCTACCAGGGAGGGAATGCCATGTCACGGAAGAAGCTTTCGCGCCGAGAATTCGTTGCGGCGACAGCGCTGTCATCGGCGGCGCTCATCACAGCCCCCTACGTGCGTGGCGCCTACGCAGCCGGAAAGCTCTCGATGGGCTTCTGGGATCACTGGGTGCCGGGTGCAAACAGTGCCTCCACCGAGCTCGTCAATGAATGGGCCGCCAAGGAAAAGGTCGAGGTCCAGCTCGACTACATCACCAGCCAGGGCAACAAGAACATCGTCACCATCGCCGCCGAGGCGCAGGCGAAATCCGGTCACGATATCTTCCAGATGCCGACATGGTGGCCACAATCTAATGCCGAGCTGCTCGAGCCGGTCAACGACATCATGGACCCACTCATCAAGCTGAACGGCGACGTCAACGGCACGGTGAAATATCTGGGCCAGGCCGACGGCAAATGGCTCGGCGTTCCCGCCAGCGTCGGCAGCCAGATCAAGGGTCCCTGCTCGCGCATCGACCTGATGAAGAAGTACGCCAACATCGACGTGCAGGAGATGTATCCGGCCGGAAGCCCGCCGAAGGCCGACAACTGGACCCTCGATACGTTCCTGAAGGCGGCCGAAGCCTGCCACAAGGGCGGCTTCCCGTTCGGCATCGGTCTTGGCGAAACCAGCGACAGTGTCGACACCGCCGGCGCGATCTTCCAGTCGTTCGGTGCGCAGCTGGTCGATGCCAAGGGCAACCTCACCGTCAAGACCGACGCGGTGCGCCAGTCGCTCGAATTCTACAAGAAGCTGCTCGCCTTCCTGCCGCCCGATGTTGCCGCATGGGACGATGCCTCCAACAACAAGTGGCTGGTCGCGGGCAAGGGCGCGATGATCATGAACCCGCCGAGCGCGTGGGCGGTCGCCAAGCGCGACGCCCCGCAGGTCGCCGAGCAATGCTGGACGCACGGGTTCCCGTCCGGGCCGAAGGGACGCTTCGCGCCCTATCTGCCGTTCTTCTGGTCGATCTGGTCGTTCTCGAAGAACAAGGAAGCGGCCAAGAGCCTGCTGTCCTACCTGTCGCAACCCGCATCGATCGAGAAGATGGTGGTCGCGAGCGGCGGCTATGACCTCCCGGCCTATGAGAAGCTTACGACGTTGAAGGTCTGGGAAGAGCAAGGGCCGCCGAAAGGCACGCTCTACCACTACCCGAACCCCTACAAGCACCAGACGCTGTCGATCGCGGCCTCGCCGGCGCCGCCAAAAGTCGCGCAGCAGATCTACTTCCAGGCCACCCTGACCAAGATGTGCCTGCGCTACTACCAGGGTGAAAGCATGGAGAAGACGCTCGCCTGGGCCGAGGGCGAGTGTGAAGGCTTCATGCGAAGCTGACGAAAGGATGAGCCCCGCGCGGCCGCCGATCGTGCTGGCCAAACGGGGTCTCGTCTTCGTAGCCAAACCGCCGAACCGGCGAGCCGTGCAACCGACCCGCGCGAGGGACCTGTGTAATGGTTGATGTCGCATTCCAATCCAGCCGCACAGCTGCCGCTCAGGCAGGGCGAAGGCGCGCCGGCCTGCGCAACGCGCTGCGGCGCAAGTCGATGTCGGCGTTCCTGATGACGCTGCCGCTGATCCTCCTGATCGCGGTGCTGGTGATCTATCCAGCCCTCTATTCCCTGCATCTGGCGACGCTGAACAAGGCGATGACGAAGTTCGTCGGCTTCGGCAATTTTGAGTTCCTGTTCAAGCGCGAAACCTTCTGGCTGGTGGTCAAGCAGTCCTGCATCTTTGCGATCTCGGCGGTGGTCTTCAAGGCGCTGATCGGCTTCATCGTCGCGCATTTCGTGCACAACGTCCCCGCCAACAAGCAGCGCAAGTGGCGCGGCATGCTGCTGGTGCCATGGGTGATCCCGCCGGCGATGAGCACGCTGGCCTGGCTGTGGCTGTTCGACCCGTCCTACAGCGCCTTCAACTACACGCTTTCCTTCTTCGGCATCGGCCCGATCCCGTGGACCGGCGATGCCATGTGGGCGCGCTTCTCGGTGATCCTGGTCAACGTCTGGTACGGCGCGCCGTTCTTCATGATCATGTATCTGGCGGCGCTAAAATCGGTGCCCGAGCAGCTCTATGAAGCGGCCGCTATCGACGGCGCCAATTGGTGGCAGCGCATCTGGTACGTGACCCTGCCGATGATGCGCAACATCATCGCGATCACCACGCTGTTCTCGCTGATCGTGACCTTCGCCAATTTCGACATCGTGCGCATCCTGACCGCGGGCGGGCCGCTCGACCATACCCACATCTTCGCCACCTGGGCGTTCCGCGTCGGCATCGAGGGCAGCGATATCCCGCTCGGCGCCAGCGTCTCGCTGTTCATGGTGCCGATCCTCGCGGTCGCGGCGATCTTCATCCTGCGCGACATCACCAAACGCGGGAATGAATCCTGATGAGCACGGTGACGATCGACAAGTCGGGGCCGACCCGCAAGATCAAATACGGCAGCATGAGCCGCGACCGGACCTGGGCGCTGCGCTGGTCCTACTTCTTCCTGACGCTGTTTGCGATCTTCTCGCTGGTTCCGCCGTTCTACATGCTGATCACTTCGCTGAAGAGCAGCGCGGAGATTTCCGCGGCGACCAACCCGTGGTGGGTATATCATCCGACGCTCTCCAACTACGTTGAGTTGCTGACCTCCAATCAGTTCCTGCGCTTCTTCTGGAATTCGGCCTGGGTCTCGATCATCGTGGTCACGATCACGATGCTCATCAGCGTGCCGGCGGCCTTTGCGCTGGCGCGGATGAAGTTCTGGGGCTCGGCGACGCTCGCGACCGGGGTGTTCCTCACCTATCTTATCCCGGACAGCCTGCTGTTCATCCCGCTGTTCAAGATGTTTGCCGTGTTCGGCGACTGGACCGGCATTCAGCTGGTCAACCGCTGGTACGTGCTGCTGTTCATCTATCCGACGCTGACGGTGCCGTTCTGCACCTGGATCATGATCGGCTATTTCGCCTCGATCCCGAAGGAGCTCGACGAGGCCGCGATCATCGACGGCGCCAGCTGGTTCCAGACCCTGACCCGGATCTTCATCCCGGTCGCCCTGCCCGGCCTGATCGCGGCGACAATCTTCGCCTTCACCGTCTCCTGGGCCCAATTCCTCTACCCCCTGGTGTTCACCACCTCGACCGATCAGCTCGTGCTGCCCGTCGGCATCATCACGACGCTGATCAAGGGGGACGTCTTCAACTGGGGACAGATCATGACCGGCGCCCTGCTCGGCGCCGCGCCGCCGCTGATCATCTACGCCTTCCTGATGGACTACTACATTGCCGGCCTGACCGCCGGTGCGACAAAGGGTTGAACGCGACAAAGGTAGGATTCATGGCCGACGTCAGTTTGCGCAAGGTGGTGAAACGTTACGACGAGGTCGAGGCGGTGCGCGGCATCGACCTCGATATCGCCGACCATGAGTTCGTGGTGCTGGTCGGGCCGAGCGGCTGCGGCAAGTCAACGACCCTGCGGATGATCGCCGGCCTCGAGGACATCTCCGACGGCGATATCATGATTGGCGGCGACGTCGTCAACGACGTGCCGCCGAAGGACCGCGACATCGCGATGGTGTTCCAGAACTACGCGCTGTACCCACACATGACCGTCGCCGAGAACATGTCGTTCGGGCTGCGGCTGAAGCACTACCCCAAGGCCGAGATCAAGACCCGGGTGACGGAAGCCGCCCGCATGCTCGACATCACCGACCTGATCGACCGCAAGCCGAAGCAGCTCTCCGGCGGCCAGCGGCAGCGCGTCGCGATGGGACGAGCGATCGTGCGCAACCCGAAGGTGTTCCTGTTCGACGAGCCGCTGTCCAATCTTGACGCCAAGCTGCGCGTGCAGATGCGGATCGAGATCAAGAAGGTGCACCAGAAGGTCCGTACCACGACCGTCTACGTCACCCACGACCAGGTCGAGGCGATGACGCTGGCTGACCGCGTGGTGGTGATGAACCACGGCAAGATCGAGCAGATCGGCACGCCCAACGAGCTCTATCACAAGCCGGCGACCCGGTTCGTCGCAAGCTTCATCGGCTCGCCCGCGATGAACTTCGTGCCGTGCCGCCTCGAGGACGTCGGCGGCAAGCTCAACGTGCGGCTGACCGATCGCCTCTCCTTCCCGCTGCCGCCGGCGCGCGCCGCCCGCTACCAGGGCCTCCCCCGCACCGACAAGCTGCTGCTGGGTCTCCGGCCCGAGCATGTCATGGAGGCCCGGCCGCATGCCGAGCCCGGCATCGAGCCGTTCGACGCGATGCTCGACGTCACCGAGCCGATGGGCATGGAGACGCTGGTCTACTTCACGCTCGAGGGCTCCCAGCTCTGCGGCCGGGTCAATCCCAATGCCGGCGCGCAGGATGGCAGCCCGCTCCGATTGGCTGTGGACCTTAACAATATGCATTTGCTAAACGAGGTGACCGGCGCCGTGCTTTGACGGCGCACAAGAAACCTCAAGGGCAGGAAATGGCTACCAACAAGAAGAAGATTTTCATCACCCAGACTCTTTCTCCGGAGGCACGGGTCCTCCTCAACGAGCGGGATGATGTAGAACTCGTCGAATTTCCCAACCTGATCTCGGCCAAGGACTTCCAGGTGATGCTGGAGCAGCATGCGCCGGTCCACGGGGTGGCGCTGGGCGCTACCCGGTTCGGCGAGGCGGAGCTCGAGGCCTCCAAGGGCATGTTGGTGGTGACTCGGATCGGCGTCGGTTATGACGCGGTCGACGTGCCGGCGCTGTCCCGCCGCAAGGTGCCGCTGATGGTCGCAGGCACCGCGAACTCGCCGTCGGTCGCAGAGCACGCCGTGTTCATGATGCTGACGCTGGCCAAGCGCGCGCAGGAAATGCACGCGATGGTCAAGGAAGGCACCTGGGCGAGCCGGCTCGGCGTGCTGCCGTTCGACCTCTACGGCAAGACGGTCCTGATCGTCGGCTTCGGCCGCATCGGCACCCGCACCGCCAAGCGCTGCCTCGCGATGGAAATGAACGTGCTGGTCTACGATCCCTACAAGGCGGCCAGCGAGATCACCGCGGCCGGCTTTGAGGCGGTGCCGAGCCTCGAAGCGGCGCTGCCGCGGGCGGATTTCGTCACGATCCATTGCCCGAAGTCGCCCGAAACGGTCGGCCTGTTCAACGCCGCGCGGATCAGGCTGATGAAGCCGACCGCCTATCTCATCAACACCGCCCGCGGCGGCATCGTGGACGAGAAGGCGCTGCACGACGCGCTGGTGTCGGGCAAGCTCGCCGGCGCCGGCCTCGACGTGTTCGAGGTTGAGCCTCCGCCAGTCGGCCAGCCGCTGCACGCTTTGCCAAATGTGATCATGGCACCGCATGTTGCGGGTGTGACCGTCGAGGCCGTCGATCGGATGAGCGAGCAGACCGCGCGCAATATCCTGAGCGTGCTGGACGGCAATCCGCTGCGCCAGAACGTGATCAATCAGGACGTCCTCGGCTGAGCTTTCAGCCTTCCTCGTTTGCGCCGCGGCCGATCCTGCGAGGTCGGCCCGGCGATGCGGAGCATGCACATGGCTTTCAAGGAATTCGGCAACTACGATGCGGTCGGTCTCGCCGAGCTCGTCCGCAAGAAGGACGTCACGGCAAAGGAACTGCTCGACGAGGCGATTTCGCGCACCGCCGCCCTCGATCCAAAGATCAACGCGGTCGTCGTCAAGCACTACGACTACGCCGAGCGCCAGATCGCCAAGGGATTGCCTGACGGCCCCTTCACCGGCGTACCGTTCCTCCTGAAGGATCTCGACCTGCTCGAGGGCACCCGCACCACGTCAGGCGCCAGCCTGCTGAAGGACTTCGTCGCCGATCACAATAGCACGTTGACCCAGCGCTTCCTCGATGCGGGTCTTGCGATCTTCGGCAAGAGCGCGAGCCCGGAGTTCGGCCTGATGCCGACGACGGAATCCCGCCTGTTCGGCCCGACCCGCAATCCCTGGAATCTCGACCATTCCTCCGGCGGCTCGTCCGGCGGCGCGGGGGCTGCGGTCGCGGCGCGCATCCTGCCCGTCGCGCATGCCAGCGACGGCGGCGGCTCGATCCGGATCCCCGCCTCCGCCTCCGGCGTGTTCGGCATGAAGCCGACGCGTGCCCGCAACCCATGCGGTCCCGATCGTGGCGAAGGCTGGGGCGGCTTCTCTGTCGGCCATGTGCTGAGCATCAGTGTCCGCGACAGCGCCGTCATGATGGATGCGATCCATGGTCCGGAGCCGTCGAGCCTCTATGTCGCACCGCCGCCGGAGCGGCCGTTTTCCCAGGAGGTCGGCCGCGACCCCGGCCATTTGCGCATCAGCTTCACCGACAAGTCGCCCTATGGCGATGCGATCGATCCCGAGATCGCAGCGGCAGTCCGCGACATCGCCAAGCTGCTCGCGGGCCTCGGCCACCATGTCGAGGAGCGCGCACCGCCGCTTGCCGCCGATCCCGCCGCGGTCATGACGACAATCGTCGGCGGCAACACGGCGCTGACCATCCGCCTGCTCGAACAGCGCGTCGGCCGCACGCTGACGTCGGACGATGTCGAGCGGCTGACGCTCGCCAGCGGCCAGAACTCGGTCAAGATGACCCCCGCCGACTATGTCGCCGCGCAGCTTGCGGCGTTCCAGATCTCACGCGGGCTCGCGACCTTCTTTGAGGGCTGCGACATCTTCCTCAGCCCGACGCTGTGCGCGCCGCCGCTTCGCATTGGCGAGCTGAACACCATGTCCGAGGACCTGAGCCACATCGCGCCAGTGCTGCGCCGCTACATGCCGGGCACCTCGATGTTCAACATGTCCGGGCAGCCGGCAATGTCGGTGCCGCTGGCCTGGAACAAGGCCGGTCTGCCGCTCGGCATGATGTTCGCGGCCAAGCTTGGCAAGGAAGGACTGCTGTTTCGCCTGGCCGGCCAGCTCGAACAGGTTCGTCCCTGGAAGGACCGGCGTCCGCCGGTTTGCGCCGCCTAGCTCGATCGGACGCGACAAAGGGCAGTCCAATCAGCTAGATAGGAAGGGCGTCGGCACGATTCCGCCGGCGTCATGCCTGGGAGACCGAACCGTGAGTGACCCGACCGACAATGCGCTCGCCGCAATCGCGAGCATTCTCGATCAGACGACGACACCTCCCGAGAAGTCCAAATCGTCCGACGACAAGTCGACCGACAAGACCGCCGACAAGGCATCCGAGCCTGCCGAGGAGCCGCCGGTCTCGATAGCGATGCCACCGCCTCTGCCGTCGTCCGTCGAGGTCGTTACCGTCGAGACGGTGTCCATCAATACCGTGCCTGTGGAGACCGCGCCTGCCGAGCCGACGACGGACGAGCCGCCGCCGATCGAGGAGCCCGAGCTACTGGTCGAACAATCTGAGCCGAGTGAGACCGAGCTGAGCGAACCCGAGCCGAGCGTGCCGGAGCCGGAGCCGATCCAGCCGCCCCAGCCGATCGAGGCCAACGGCTATTCAAAGTCCGGTCCCGGTCCGATGGCCGCGCTGCGCTTCCACTGGACGGTGCGTGAGGACGACGGCCGATACTATGTCGACGAAACCGTCGGCGAAGGAGCAACCCCGCTGGTCAACGGCCCGATGGACAGGGACGCCGCGATCAAATTCGTCGACGATCGCGAGGCCGAAGCGCGACAGCGCTTCGAGCAATTCAAGCACGAGATCGTCAGCCGCACGGCGGCCGCCCTTCGGGCAAGCAGGGACCGCCACGAGGCCTGAAACGCGATACGTGCTCACGGGCATCGCAAAAGCGGATGGAGAGAACTTGATGTTTCGCGCGCTGGCCGGCCTCGCTCTCGCTTTGCTCATTTCTGCCGCGCAAGCGCAGCAGGCGCCGTCCCGGCTCGATGAGATCGTCAAGCGCGGCACACTGCGCGTCGGCATGACCGGCGACTACCTGCCCCTCACCGCGCTCGACAAGGAGACGAAGGCGTTTCGCGGCTTCGACGTCGACATGGCGCAATCGCTCGGCAAGGCGCTCGGCGTCAAGGTCGAGTTCGTGCCGACATCGTGGCCGCAGATGACCAGGGATTTCGAGGCCGACAATTTCGACATCGCGATGGGCGGCGTCTCCATCACCTTCGATCGGCAGAAGAAGGGTCTGTTCTCGACGCCGATCATGCGCGAGGGCAAGACGCCGATCGCGCGCTGCGCAGACAAGGGCAAGTTTGAGACCATCGCCGAGATCGACAAGCCCGGCACCCGCGTCATCGTCAATCCCGGCGGCACCAATGAGCGCTTTGCGCGCGCCAACGTGAAGACCGCCGACATTCGTGTCTTCAACGACAACACCAGGATCTTCGACGAGATCGCCAAGGGCGACGCCGACCTGATGATGACCGACGCGTCCGAGACGCGCTATCAGCAGAAGCTGCATCCCGGCGTGCTCTGCGCCGTGCATCCCGACAAGCCGTTCGACTTTGCGGAAAAGGCCTACTGGATGCAGCGCGACGTCGCGTTAAAGGCGTTCGTCGACCAGTGGCTCCACATCGCGCACGAAGACGGCAGCTACGCGAAGATCTATGCCGCGTGGTTTGAATAGGCTGCGTCAAGTTTGCTGCTCGCGTGCCGCAAATTAATGCGCACGGCCTGAAACCAGATCGAGATCCGGTGATTTGAACCTAGGGCGCGAGGGCACGACTCATGTTCTGACCGTGACTTGGGGCACGTTCAGCGAGGCGGCCACCAAATAGCCTCGCGAACGGGATTCCCTGCACTGGAGGTCGAGATGAAGAAGCTTCTGGCGATCGCCACGCTCGTGCTGGCGAGCACGGCGACAGCGCAGGCGCAATACACGTTCGATTACGGCGGCCGTACCATTCGCATCGATCCGGATCGCGGAACGGTTTCGATCCCGGGTGTCTATGACAACACCGGCCGCAGCACCAAGCGCGCCAAGCGTAAGGACGCCGAGCAGAAGCACGAGACGGCCAAGGAGCCCACGGCGGCTTCTCCGTCTATGCCTGCCACGCCGCCAGCGGCCGCTGCATCACCCTCTCCGGCTGCCGTTGATCAGGCCGCTGCGCCGACGCCGACAGCAACAACGACGGAGCCTGCCAACGCGAGCGTTGCGCCAGCTCCGGCCACGGAGGCGACCGCCCCGCCGCCGCCACCCGCGCCGCCAGTTGCGCAGCAAAGCACCGCGCCGGCGGCGGCAAAGCCAGCCCCAGCGCCGACGGTCGGCGCCGTGTCGCCTGCACCCAAGCCGGCAGCGAACCCCGTGCAAGCAGCCAATTCGCCGCTCGGCGTCTGGCTGACCGAAGAGAAGGAAGGCAAGGTCCGCATCGAGCAATGCGGCGCCAATCTCTGCGGCTACTCGGTCGACAAGAAATCGAACGCCAACGGCGAGCAGGTTCTTATCAACATGAAGCCGGGCAAGGACAAATGGAGCGGCCGCATCTTCGATCCCAACAGCGGCAGCACCTACGATTCCACCATCGCAGTGAAGAGCCCCGACACGCTGCGCGTCCAGGGTTGCGCATTCGGCGGCATGTTCTGCGGCGGCCAGACCTGGACGCGGGTGAATTGATCGACGAGGAATCGTAGCCCGGATGGAGCGCAGCGAAATCCGGGATTGTCACCGCAGGAGAGATCGCCCCGGATTGCGCTTCGCTCCATCCGGGCTACGCAAGGAACAAAAAAAGCCCCGCTTACGAGCGGGGCTTTTCCGTTGGCCAGCAGCGACCGCACCTCAGCCCAGCTTGCCGTTATATTCCTCGTCGGTGACGTGCTCCATCCAGGTCGAGAACACGCCGTCGAGCGCCTCCTGCATGGCGATGTGGGTCATGCTGTTGTCCGGCGAGGCGCCGTGCCAGTGCTTCTCGTTCGGCGGGATCCAGACGACGTCGCCCGGGCGGATTTCCCGGATCGGCCCGCCCTTGGCCTGCACGCGGCCGATGCCCGAGATCACGTACAGCGTCTGCCCGAGCGGATGGGTGTGCCAGGCGGTGCGCGCGCCTGGCTCGAACGACACGCGCGAGGCGTTCAGCCGGGCCGGTGCCGGCGCCATGTTGATCGGATCCTGCAGCACGCTGCCGGTGAAGTGCTCCTTCGGCGCGCGGCGGGTCGGCCGCGAGCCGGAAACGTGGATATCCATGGGGTTACCTCCCTCTCTTGACGTTATTTCTTGGATGCGGCGTAGCGTGCCTTGGTCTCGGCGTTCATCGGATACAGGCCCGGCAACTGGGCGCCATTGTTCACCTCGTTGACGATCCAGGCTTCCATCCGTTCCTGCTCGGGTCCCTCGGCCAGCACCTGGTCGAGGAAGGCCTGCGGGATCAGCACCGCGCCGTCCTGGTCGGCCACCACCACGTCGTTCGGAAATACGGCAACGCCGCCGCAGCCGATCGGTTCGCCCCAGCCGACGAAGGTCAGGCCCGCGACCGACGGCGGCGCGGCGTAGCCGTCGCACCACACCGGCAGGCCGGTGCCGAGCACGCCCTCGACGTCGCGCACCACGCCATCGGTGATTAGCGCCGTTACCCCGCGCTTGACCATGCGGGCGCAGAGGATGTCGCCGAAAATGCCGGCATCGGTGATGCCCATCGCATCGACCACGGCAATGCAGCCCGTCGGCATCGCCTCGATCGCAGTGCGGGTCGAGATCGGCGACGACCAGGATTCCGGCGTCGCCAGGTCCTCGCGGGCCGGCACGAAGCGCAGCGTGAAGGCCGGTCCGACCAACCGCTTCTGCCCGGGCTTCAAGGGCTTGGTGCCGCGCATCCAGATGTTGCGCAGGCCCTTCTTGAGCAGGACCGTGGTGATGGTGGCGGTGGACACGTGCGACAGCGTCGCGATCGCTTCGGCGGACAGTGACATCTGGAAAGCTTGCTCCGATGGGAGGAAAAGACCGGCGCATGTTGCCGGGCGAAGGCCCTGCGTCAAGGGCTCCTCGAAAAACCTGCGATCATCCAAATTTATCGCCGGCATGCCGATTAATTTATTGAAGTTGCTGCATCATTTTGCACGAAGCGAATTCCGTTTTGAATCGAAACACGCTAGCTTGATGGCCGACCCAATCTGCTTGAGCCGATGGCCGAACCCTTAACTCCTCCCCGCCTTTTGCCGAGTGGCGACAGCGCCATCACGGTGGAATTCAGCCGCACCATCGATGACACCGCCAACCGGCGGGTGCTCGCGCTCGACCGCGTAATTGCCGCCGAGCCGATCGCCGGCATCACCGAGACCGTGCCGACCTACCGCTCGCTGCTGGTGCATTACGATCCCGTGCAAATCACCTTCGATGCGCTCGGCGAGCAACTGCTTGCGCGCGCCGCCAAGGCACCGCCGACCGAAAGCGGAACGCGGCGCTGGCGGATCCCGATCACCTATGGCGGCGAGCACGGCATCGATCTCGAGGATGTGGCGAAGGCACTCCAGACCACGCCAGATGAAATTGTCGCGCGCCACGCCGCCGGTGACTATCGCGTCGCCATGATCGGCTTCACGCCCGGCTGGTCCTATCTCAGCGGGCTCGACAAGTTCCTGCATATGTCCAGGCGCAAGGAGCCGCGGCTCGTGACCCCCGCCGGCACCATCTCGATCGGCGGCATCCAGACCGGCGTACAGTGCCTCGCCGGCCCGAGCGGCTGGCACCTGCTTGGCCGCACCCCGGTGCGAACCTACCAATTGCATCGCGATCCGACCTTCCTGCTGGAGCCGGGCGATGCCGTCACCTTCACGGCAGTGGATGCCAAGACCTTTGCCGAGCAGGACCGCGCCGCCGAGGCCGGCGCGTTCGTCGCAGAACTGGTGACGCCATGAGCAAGCTCGTCGTCACCTCGATCGGCCCGGCCAGCTCGGTACAGGACGGCGGACGCCCGGGCTCGCAGCGCTACGGTCTGACGCCGAGCGGCGCGATGGATCGGCTTTCGCTGGCGGCCGCCAATACGCTGGTCGGCAATGAGCCGTTTGCCGCCGTGGTCGAGATCGGCCCGTTCGGTGCTACCTTCACCGCGCGCGGCGGTGCCGTGCGCATCGGGCTCGCCGGCGCATCGCGCAATGCGGATATCGGTGGCCGGCCGGTCGCCTTCGACAGTTCGGCAACGCTCGCCGAAGGTGAGACGCTCAATCTCGGTTTTGCGCGCGGCGGCTCGTTCAGCTATCTCGCGATCGAGCACGGCATCGAGGGCGAGCCGATGTTCGGCAGCCTCGCCGTCAACGCCCGGGCCGGGCTCGGCAGCCCCTACCCGCGGCCGCTGCAAAGCGGCGACGAATTGAAGACGAAAGCTGCGAGCGGCGCCGCCGAGCGCCGCATCGAATTGCCCGCCGCCACCGAAGCGCCGATCCGCATCGTGTTCGGCCCGCAGGACGACGAGTTCACCGCGGACAACAAGAGGCTGTTCCTCGACAGCGAATGGAAGATCTCGGCCACCAGCGACCGCATGGGCTACCGGCTCGAAGGGGCCGTCATCAAGCACAGCGACGGGCACAACATCGTCTCCGACGGCACCGTCAACGGCAGCATCCAGGTGCCCGGCAACGGCCAGCCGATCGTGCTGATGCCGGACCGCGGCACCAGCGGAGGCTATCCAAAGATCGCGACCGTGATCACGGCCGATCTTGGCCGCTTCGCGCAGATCTCCGCCGGCCGGCCATTCCGCTTCAAGGCCGTGACGATGGCGGAAGCGCAGGCCGAGGCGATCAAGTTCCACGCGCTGCTGCATTCCCTGACCGATCGCCTCCGCGGCATCGACGATTTTGGCCTCAACATCGAGGCGCTGCGGGATGCGAATGTCGCGGGTCAGGCCATCAGCGCCATCGATGTGACGACCTGGCAAGTTGCGCTACCCTGAATCAGATACGAACAACGGATCGATCGTCATGACTTCAACCATCGACCTCAATTGCGATCTCGGCGAAAGTTTCGGCCCCTGGGAAATGGGTAATGATGCCGCGATGATCGAGCTTGCGACCTCGGTCAACGTCGCCTGCGGCTTCCATGCCGGCGACGCCGACATCATGCGCAAGACTGTCGAGCTCGCAAAGGCGCGCGGCGTCAGCGTCGGCGCCCACCCTGGGTATCGCGACCTGCATGGTTTTGGCCGCCGCCCGATGCCGGGGCTGACATCCTCCGAGATCGAGAACCTGATCGCCTATCAGATCGGCGCCCTGCAGGCGATCGCAACCGCGGCCGGCCACAAGGTCACCCATGTGAAGGCACACGGCGCGATATCCAACGTCGCCTGCGAGGACGACATGACCGCACGCGCGATCGCCAATGCGATCAAGGCGGTCGACCGCAATCTCATCTTCGTGGTGCTCGCCAACTCCAAGCTGGTGCGCGCCGGCGAAGCCGCCAATCTGCGGATGGCGCATGAAGTGTTTGCCGACCGCGCCTATGAGGACGACGGCAATCTGGTGTCGCGCAAGAAGCCCGGCGCGGTGCTGCACGATCCTAAGGCGATCGCCGAGCGCGTGGTGCGGATGGTGCAGGATGGCGCGGTCGTCTCGGTCACCGGCAAGGTGATCAAGATGCAGACCGATACCGTCTGCATCCATGGTGACACCCATGGCGCCGTCGAGATCGCGCGTGGTCTGCGCGAGGCGCTGAGCAAGGCCGGCATCACGGTCGCGCCGTTCAAGACCGGGCACTGAGCAGTGAACACATGGAGCAGCAAGGGCCGGCTGCCGCGCCGGCCCTTTTAGATTCCGTTAAGAATCTTCTTAAACCCAAACTTGCCGTTTTGATTGCTAGGTGCAGCTTCCGAGCCTTTGATTGTCCTCTCAGGAAAATTGGGTACGAAAGCATGTTCCGCACCAGCCTCTCCCTCGCAATTGCTGCGGTGGCCACGGCCGCCTTCACCAGCGCGGCCTCCGCCGGCTGCTACAGCTGCTATACGCCGCCGCCCCAGCCCTGCACGACTTGCTATCAGGTGCAGACCGTGCCGCCGCAGTATCGCACCGTGCAGGAGACCGTGATGGTGTCGCCGGGCCGCGTCATCGCGCATCGCACGCCGGCGCAGTATCGTACCGTGATGGTGCCGAAGACCGTGATGGTCGCGCCCGAAGGCGTCGCCTATGAGCGCATCGCGCCGCAATACGCCACCCAAGAGCGCACGCAGATGGTCTCGCCGGGCTATTCCTACTACGCGCCGGTCCAGCCGACCTGCAACACCTGCGGCGGTGGATATGGCTACGGCTATGGATATGGTCACGGCTACGGCTACTGAGCCGTCAGCATCCAGCCAACACAAAGCCGCCGCCCGAGGTCATCAGACGGCGGCTTTTCAATTCGCTGAGTAGCTCAGAACGGGTGGACGGACAGCGTGCCGAACACGATGGCCGCGATCACCGCGAAGGCGCTGTAGAGCGCCGCAGTGTGAATGCCTGTCCCTGACTTCCTTGAAATGTGTCGCGCGTAAAAGTGCAGGCGGGCTTCCGCCGATAGCTCGCGCATGGTCGATCTCCAACGCCCCATTCTCGGGCATATGGAATATCGTTCGCGCGCGGATTCAAGCGGGCGCCAGAAATAGCGATGCCGCCGCCTTCGGGAACAGGGTTCCGAGAGGAATATTCTTTCTCGCGCGCTGGCCCGAGAATCTTATTCGTTGCAATTCGAGGCGTCGGGAACCCGCGCCGGTCCTTCAATAACCGAAAATCTCGAAAACAACCCCATGCAAAGTAGCCGGAGGTCGATGGCTGAGGCGCGGCCGCTGCGTTGCGCTCAGGGCTTCCAGCGCCCGATCTTGAAGGCCGCCAGATGGCCGGGAATGTCGTTCGGATCGAACGGCGGACCAGCGAACGCGCCGATGGCGTTCGATGTGTCAGCCGGGCGCCCGGCTGCGGCGTCGTGGAGGTCCGGCCTGAACACCGCCATGGCCGCCTTCAGCGCCTCCGGCCGGTAAGGTGTCTGGCCCCAGCGAACCATCTGCGCGTAGAGCCAGGCCGCCTGCCCCGGGTCCGGCCGCGCGGCCGCCTCGCGCCCGACCAGCAAATACCGATTGCTTTCGCGCATGGTGCCGTCGGGCAGGATCTTCAGCCGGCCATCGAGTGTGCGCTGGATGACGCTGGCGTCGACGCCGAGCCGCTCGGGCTGCGCCAGCATGCGCGCGACCTCGGGCCGGTTTTCCGGCTGCTCGATGAACTCCGCGGCGCGCAGATGCGCGCGCATCAGCGCGGCCACGACGTCGGCATGCTTCTCCGACCAGCTCTGGCGCACCGCCAGCACCTTCTCCACCGCGCTGAGCAGGATGTCGGAGACGAAGTGCAGGATGTGGCCGACGCCGAGATCGACTGCGATCGAATTCCAGGGCGCGCCGACGCAGAACGCGTCGACATGCCCGTTGGCAAGACTGTCCACCATGTAGGGCGGCGGCAGCACCACGAGCTGGACGTCCTCGTCAGGATCGACGCCGCCGGCAGCCATCCAGAACCGCAATTGATAATTGTGGGTCGAGAACGGAAAGGTCATGCCGAAGGTCAGCGGCTCAGCCCCGCTCTTCCGCCGTTTTGCAACCACGCGCGCGAGCGCCCGTGCGGTCGCCATCGGATCGAAGCGGTCGCCGTCGAGTTCCTCCAGCAGCGCGGCGTGCAGCGCCGGCGATACGGTGATGGCGTTGCCGTTGAGCCCGAGATTGAAGGGCGCTGCGATCGGCACCTTGACGTGACCGAGCCCAAGGCTCGAGGCGATGGCCACCGGCGCCAGCAGATGCGCGGCGTCGAACAGGCCGATGTTGAGCTTGTCGCGGACGTTCGACCACGACACTTCCCGTACCAGCGTGACGTCGAGGCCCTCGGCCGCGGCAAACCCCTTGTCGACTGCGACGATCAGGGCGGCAGCGTCCACCAGCGGAATGAATCCGATGTGCAGGGGTGTGGTCATTTCAAGAGCTCCGACGCCGTCAGGATCGATTGCGCGATCTCCCCGATCTTCTTCTTCTCGCGCATCGCGGTCGAGCGCATCAGCACGTAGGCCTCTTCCTCGGTCAGCCCCTTCACCTTCATCAGGATGCCCTTGGCCCGGTCGATCACCTTGCGCTCCTCCAGCGCATGCTTGGTACGGTCGAGCTCATCCTGCAGTTTGGCGAAGGCATTGAAGCGGGATACGCAGAGATCGAGGATCGGCTTCATCCGCTCCTTCTTGAGGCCATCGACGATGTAGGCGGAGACGCCCGCCTCCACCGAGGCCTGGATCGAGGCGGCGTCGCTCTGGTCGACGAACATCGCGATCGGGCGGCGGACCGCACGGCTGACCTGGAACATTTGTTCCAGCACGTCGCGGCTGGGGTTCTCGAGGTCGATGACGATGATCTCGGGATCGAGCGCATAGATCCGCGACAGCAGGCTCTGCATCTCGCTGATGTGGACCACGTCCGTATAGCCGGCCTCCCGCAGCCCCTCCTCCAGGATGGCCGCACGGATCGGGCTCTCGTCGACAATGACGATCTTGGGAGACGATTCAGCGCTCATCGACCACTCTTAAAGCCCGGCAACAACCATCCATATCACGCCGGGGCGGTGCGGAAAGGGTTGTAATTCTCGGCAATTGGGACTAGCTCCTGCCCATCAATCGGGCAGATTCAGAGATATGCAAGAGGCCGCTACGCCGAAAGTGAGCTTTGTGTCCTTGGGGTGCCCCAAGGCGCTGGTCGATTCCGAGCGCATCATCACCCGGCTGCGCGCGGAGGGCTATGAGCTCGCGCGCAAGCATGACGGCGCCGACATCGTCATCGTCAACACCTGCGGCTTCCTCGACAGCGCCAAGCAGGAATCGCTCGCGGCGATCGGCGAGGCCATGGCCGAGAACGGCAAGGTCATCGTCACCGGCTGCATGGGCGCCGAGCCGGAGCAGATCGAGAGCGCCTATCCCGGCGTGCTGTCGATCACGGGACCGCAGCAATATGAGAGCGTGCTGGACGCCGTGCACCGCGCGCTGCCGCCGGCGCACAACCCGCATGTCGATCTGGTGCCGCCGCAGGGCGTCAAGCTGACGCCGCGCCACTACGCCTATCTGAAGATTTCCGAAGGCTGCAACAACCGCTGCAGCTTCTGCATCATCCCGAAGCTGCGCGGCGATCTGGTGTCGCGGCCGGCCAATGACGTGCTGCGCGAGGCCGAGAAGCTGGTGAAGGCCGGCGTCAAGGAATTGCTCGTGATCTCGCAGGACACCTCAGCCTATGGCGTCGACCTGAAATACGCCGAGAGCCCGTGGCAGGATCGCAGCGTGCGCGCAAAATTCTTCGATCTCGCCAAGGAGCTCGGCGAGCTCGGCGCCTGGGTGCGGCTGCAATATGTCTACCCCTACCCGCATGTCGACGAGGTCATCGGGCTGATGACCGAGGGCAAGGTGCTGCCTTATCTCGACATCCCATTCCAGCATGCGAGCCCCGACGTGCTGCGCGCGATGAAGCGCCCGGCCGCCCAGGAGAAGACGCTGGGACGGATCCAGAAGTGGCGCGAGCAGTGCCCGGAGTTGACGCTGCGCTCGACCTTCATCGTCGGCTTCCCCGGCGAGACCGATGCCGATTTCGCCTATCTGCTCGACTGGCTCGATGAAGCCGGGATCGATCGCCTCGGCTGCTTCAAATACGAGCCGGTCGCCGGCGCCGCGTCGAACGCGATCGGAAATGCGGTGCCCGACGAGGTCAAGCAGGAGCGCTGGAATGCGCTGATGGCGCGGCAGCAGAAGATTTCGGCAAGGCGCCTCAAGCGCAAGGTCGGCACCCGGCAACAGGTGATCATCGACGAGGTCGGCCCGACGGTCGCCAAGGGCCGATCAAAGGCCGACGCGCCCGAGATCGACGGCGCCGTCTATCTCACCAGCCGCCGCCCGCTCAAGGTCGGCGAGATCGTCACCGCGAAGATCGAGCGCGCCGACCAATACGACCTGCACGGCAGCGTCGCCGGATTCTGAACGCGCCTCACACGCAGTCCGCGCCGCGGCGAGCGCGGGATCCGATCACCTCCCGCTTGACACCATCGGCCTGTCGGCTGTATGGCCCTGCGCCATGAAGCTGAACCGGACCCACCGTCGCGCCATCTGCCGTCGTCGCACCCGCGACGATGCTGGGCTACGCCGTGTCCGACGCCATCGCTGATTAGCTAGAATCAGCCAAGGTTTTCGAGAAGGCCGCGCCCCCAAAGCGCGGCCTTCTTGCTTTTCGGCCTGCCCTTAATCCCCACACCGACTCCAGAGGAGAACGACATGACCAACGCTACCCATCCGTTCGATGCGCTGATGGACATCACCGCTCGTCCCGAGGTCGTGTTCGTGCGCGGCGCAGGCTCGTATTTGTGGGACGCCAACCGCAACCGCTATCTCGATTTCGTGCAGGGCTGGGCCGTGAATCCGCTCGGCCACTCGCCGGTCATCGTGGCCGACGCGCTGGCTGCGCAGGCCAGACGGCTGCTGACGCCGAGCCCGGCGTTCTACAACGAGCAGAGCCTGAAGCTGGCCAAGCTGCTGGTCGATAAGAGCTGCTTCGATCAGGTGTTCTTCGCCAATTCCGGCGCCGAGGCCAATGAGGGCGCGATCAAGCTCGCGCGCAAATATGGCGCCAAGTACAAGAACGGCGCGCATGAGATCATCACCTTCGAAGGCGGCTTCCACGGTCGGACGCTCGCGACCATGTCGGCCTCGGGCAAGAAGGCGTTCGAGCCGCTGTTCGAACCGAAGGTCTCGGGTTTCCGGAAAGCGCGGCTGAACGACATCGAGTCGGTGCGGCAGCTGATCACGTCGTCGACGGTCGCCGTCATGCTGGAGCCGATCCAGGGTGAAGCCGGCGTGTGGCCGGCGACCGACGCGTTCCTGCAAGAGCTGCGGGCGCTGACCCAGCAGCGTGGCCTGCTCTTGATCGTCGACGAGATCCAGACCGGCATGGGCCGGACCGGAAAGCTGTTCGGCTATGAGCACGCCGGAATTGCGCCCGACATCATGACGCTCGGCAAGGGCATCGGCGGCGGCGTGCCGCTCGCGGCGCTGCTCGCGACCGAGCATGCCTCGTGCTTCGATCACGGCGATCAGGGCGGCACCTTCAACGGCAACCCTCTGATGTGCGCCGCGGGGCTCGTCGTGCTCGACAAGATCGGCCAGCCCGATTTCCTGAAATCGGTGGTCGATGCCGGTCTGCTGCTCGAGCGCGAATTGCAGCGGCTGTCGGCGCGGCACGGGCTCGGCGAGATCAGAGGCCGCGGCCTCCTGCTCGCGCTCGATCTCAAGATGCCGATCGGTGCGGCCGTCGTCGCCGAGGCGTTCGCGGCCGGCGTGCTGGTCAACTCGCCGCAGCCCGACACGCTGCGCTTCATGCCTGCGCTCGACGTCACGCGGGAGGAGATTTCCGCGATGATCGATTGTCTGGATGGGGTGCTGACGAAGGTCGGTGCGGCCAGACGTGTGGCGTAACGCTCCCACGTCCGTCATTGCGAGGAGCGAAGCGACGAAGCAATCCACCCGTCCCCGGGTGGAGAGGTGGATTGCTTCGCGGAGCCTGTCATCCGGCGGCGCTTTGCGCCGACCGGGTGGCTGGCAATGACGGCGGAAACTACGGCCGCAGAATCGCAGCGCCCGTGGTCGCCCGGCTCTCCAGATCGATATGCGCCTTGGCGACGTCCTTGAGCGCATAGGCGTGGTTGATCGGCACGTGCAGCTTGCCGTTGATCACAGCCGCGAACAGCGTGTCGGCGCCTTCGAGCAGCTCCTTGCGGGTGCCGACATAGTCGTTGAGCTTCGGCCGCGTCGCGAACAGCGAGCCGTGGTTGTTGAGCTCGGCGAGCGGGAACGGCGGCACCGGACCCGAGGCGTTGCCGAACGAGACGAACAGGCCGCGTGGCCGCAGGCACGACAGCGATCCCGGGAAGGTCGTCTTGCCGACGCCGTCATAGACGACGTCGCAGAGCTCGCCGCGGCTGATCTGCTTGACGCGTTCGACGAAGTTCTCCTCGTTGTAGAGGATGACGTGGTCGCAGCCATTGGCGAGCGCGATATCGGCCTTCGCCTTCGAGCCGACGGTGCCGATGACATGCGCGCCGAGCGCGTGGGCCCACTGGCAGGCCAGCAGCCCGATGCCGCCCGCCGCGGCATGGATCAGCACCCGATGGCCCTGCTCGACCTTGAAGGTCTTGTGCAGGAGATACCAAACCGTGAGGCCCTTGAGCATCAGCACGGCGCCCTGCTCGTACGTGATGTGGTCAGGCAGTTTCACAAGTTTGTCCGCCGGGATGACGCGCTCCGAGGCGTAACCGCCGAGGTTGTAGTAGTAGGCCACCCGATCGCCGGGGTGGAAATTGGTCACGCCGGGGCCGACGGCCAGGACCTCGCCCGCGGCCTCGTTGCCGGCGATGAACGGCAGGCCGGGCGCCTTATAGAGGCCGGTGCGGAAATAGACGTCGATGAAGTTCAGCCCGACCGCATGCTGGCGGATGCGGACCTCGCCGTTCCCCGGCGCCCCCACCTCGACATCCTCATAGGTCAGGACCTCCGGGCCCCCCACCTTGTGCACCCGCACAGCCTTGGTCATGTCGTCGCTCCCTCAGATCTCAGCGTCAAACGAGCGAATGCCATCGGCGCCGGCTTGTCAACCAAGCGGCCGGAACCGGGGCTACAGCATGATCCGGAAAAGTGCGAAGCGGTTTTCCCTCGCGACAAACGCCTAGCGTTTGCGCGGAGATCATGCCCATTAGCGCGCCGGCTTCATGCGGTTGCGCCGGGCCAGCACGTTGAACATCTCGACCGCGGCCGAGAATGCGATGGCGAAATAGATGTAGCCGCGCGGGATGTGGAATTTGAAGCCGTCGGCCACCAGCGCCACGCCGATCAGCACCAGGAATGCCAGCGCCAGCATCTTGGTGGTCGGATGCTCCGCGACGAACCGCGCCACCGGTCCCGACGAGACGTACATGATGATGCACGCGATCACGACCGCCGCGATCATGATCTCGAGGTCCTGCGCCATCCCGATCGCGGTGATGATCGAATCCAGCGAGAACACCAGATCGATGATGATGATCTGCACGATCACCCAGAAGAACGCGCTGGCGGTCGGCTTGTCGTCGGCCTCCGCATCGCGCGCCTCGACCTCGCCATGGATCTCGTGGGTTGCCTTCGCGATCAGGAACAGGCCGCCGCCGATCAGGATGATGTCGCGCCACGACAGCGCGACACTCTCGATGGTGATCACCGGCTGCGTCAGCCCGATCAGCCAGACCAGGACGCTGAGCAGGATGATGCGGAACACCAGCGCCAGCAGCAGGCCGATTTGCCGCGCGCGGTTGGCCTGCGGTTGCGGAATCCGCGCGACGAGCACCGACAGGAAGATGACGTTGTCGATGCCGAGCACGATCTCGAGCGCAGTCAGGGTCAGCAGCGCCGCCCAGGCTTCCGGGCTGGTGATCAGTTGCATCATGCTCTGAAGGCTTTCATCCGGCGGATCAAGGTATCGCTGCCGACGATGTAGACGGCGATCGCGCAGAGGCCGAAGGTGATCGGGGCTCCGACCACGAAATCGTTGGCGAGCGTGTACATGCCGAGCAGCGCCCAGGCGCCGAGCAGCCACAGCGTGAGCCAGCGCAGTCGCACCACACGGAACGGGTGCAGCACATGGAACGGCGCAAAGGTCAGCACGATCAGCAGCGCGACCACGATCGTCGACAGCACCGGCGGCAAATGCAGCAGGAACAGATAGAACGCCGCCGCATTCCACAGCGCCGGGAAGCCGCGGAAATGGTTGTCGTCGGCCTTCATGCGGCGGTCGGCGAAATACAGCGCACTCGAGACCACGATGCCGATGCCGAGCACCGGCGCGGCGAGCGGCAGCAGCATGCCGCTCGCGGTGATCGCATAGGCCGGCACGAACACATAAGTGACGAAATCGACCACCAGGTCGAGCACCTCGCCCGACCAGTTCGGCTGCAGCCGTACCACGTCGAGCCGGCGCGCCAGCGGGCCGTCGATCCCGTCGATGATCAGCGCGACCCCGAGCCAGGCGAACATGTTGGCCCAGTGCTCGCGCACCGCCTCCAGCATCGCCAGCAGCGCGACCCCGGCGCCGAGCGCCGTGAAAATATGAACGGAGAATGCGGCGGTCCGCATCCGTTCTGGCAACGCATCCGGCTGGCTCGAGTGCTCCATTGGCCGAGTGCTATCAGGAATCGGCCCCTTTTGCATATGCAGTCTTGCGGCGTTCCGCCGCGCAAAGCGTTGGAAACTCTTGGTGGTTACCGATGGCTTGAAAATCGGGCCAGGCATGTCAAATGTCCTGATATGACCGACAGCTCGCAGGATTATGACGTTATCGTAATAGGCGGTGGTCCGGCCGGATTGACGGCTGCGATTGCCCTCGCCGACGCCGGCGCGCGCGCCGCCCTCCTGGCGCGCCGCGCGCCCTATGCCGACAACCGCACCACCGCGCTGCTCGGCGCCTCGACCGAGATCCTGGAGCGGCTCGACGTCTGGCGGCGCTGCAGCGAAAGAGCCGCGGCGCTCAAGACCATGCGCCTCGTCGACGACACCG
>NZ_CANSMR010000048.1 GCF_947648125.1 uncultured Bradyrhizobium sp.
AGAGACGTCGACACTCGCCACGACCCTGTTCTCGACCTCGGACGCCGACAACGACCCCATCGCCCAGTACGCGTTCTGGGACACCGGCGGCAACGGCCACTGGGTGGTAAATGGTGTCGCGCAGGCGGCTAACACCGAGATCGATGTGTCGGCGGCGAACCTGTCGCAGGTCAGCTACGTGTTCGGCCCCGGCGGTTCGCCGGCGGATACGCTGTACATCAGGGCCAACGATGGCTTCATGTGGGGCGGCTGGACGGCGTTCACGGCCCCGTCAGGGTCCGATCATGCGCCGGTGGTGACGGCGCCGAACGTCGCAGCAACCCATGGAGAGACGTCGGCGCTCGCCACGAGCCTGTTCTCGGCCACGGATGCCGACAACAACACCATCACCCAGTACGCATTCTGGGACACCGGCGGCAATGGCCACTGGGCGATCAATGGTGTCGCGCAGGCAGCCAACACCGAGATCGATGTGTCGGCGGCGAACCTGTCACAGGTGAGCTACGTGTTCGGGCCGACCGGCACCACGCCCGACACATTGTACGTCAGGGCCAACGATGGCCTGTTGTGGGGAACCTGGACGGGATTCACGGCAACGCCGGGGCCCGACCACGCTCCGGTTGTGACGGCATCGAACGCGACCGGGACTCACGGCCATTCGGTCGCAGCCACGAGCCTGTTCTCGGCTACGGACGCCGACGGCGACACGATCACCCAGTACGCGTTCTGGGACACCGGCGGCAACGGCCACTTTGTTGTCAATGGTGCCATCCAGGCCGCCAACACCGAGATCGACGTGTCGGCGGCGAACCTGTCGCAGGTGAGCTACGTGTTCGGTCCCGGTGGTTCGCCGTCGGATACGCTCTACGTGCGGGCCAATGACGGCATGTTGTGGGGGAGCTGGACGGCGTTCTCGGCGACCGCAACCAACCAGGCGCCGACGGTGTCGGGCTCGAACGTGGTGACGGTCTCCGGGCAGACCTTCGCCGCATCGAGCCTGTTCAGTGCGGCGGACGCGGATGGCGATACCATCACGAAATATGCGTTGTGGGATTCCAACACGAACGGGGCCTGGATCGTCAACAACACAGTGCAGAAGGCAAATACCGAGATCGACATCACAGCGGCGCAACTTTCCCAGACCAGCTATCAGGCCGGCTCGGGTACGGACCAACTCTGGATCCGGGCCTATGACGGCATTGCGTGGGGGGCGTGGCAGTCCTTCAACGCGACTGGCGAAAGCTCCGGCAGTGCCAACATCGCAGCGGGCGCCACCCTGGAATTGCCGGGGGCGTCGAGCGCCACCGTCGCATTCCAGGGCTCGACGGGGACGCTGAAGCTCGACAATTCCGCGAGCTTTGCCGGAACCGTCGCCGGGATGACGGGTTCGGATGCGATCGATTTCGCGAACATCAATTTCGCGAGCGTTCACACGCCGACCTTCAGCGGAACCAGTGCGAGCGGCACGCTCACGGTGACGGACGGCACCGTCACGGCGAGTATTATGCTGCTCGGCAACTACATGGCCTCGACCTTCACGACCTCGAGTGACGGCCATGGCGGGACCCTGGTTGTCGATCCGCCGGCGACGCAGGTCAGCCAGCTGGCGCAGCCGCAGCATGCCTGAGGCTTCAAGATGAGGGCTGTGTGGGCCTGTCGCGGGCCCACCGCAACCAGATCCCTCAGCCGGCAGAGACAAAAAAGGCCCGCCTCTCCGCGGGCCTTTTCGTATGCTGCGCTTGCCGAATTCCGCGCAAGACTGAACGCTTCGTCGCTCAGTGCCTGATCACAGCGACGGGTTGTTGCAGGTCGCTTCCGCCGGCGCCTCGTCGGCATTCGGGTCGGCTGCGGCCGTGGCCCAGGCGAGCTCGACAAGTGTCACGATCCGCCGGCCGGCACCGTCAAGCTGGCAGACAATCAGGCCCTGCTCCTCGATGTAGGTCAAAAGATGCCGGGCGCGGCGCAGCGAGTGCGTGCCATAGGCGCGGGCGATCGCTGCATCGCTCGGGCAGGGCCAGCCTTCCTTCGCTGCGCGGGCGATCATCATGAAGACGCCCTGCATGTCTTCGGGCAGGATCGCGGCACGCAGCGAGACGTCCTGCCACGCGTCGTCCTCCGCCATCTCGGTGCCGAGTCCGGCGCGGGCGCGCGTCAGCATGCGGCGGAAATCGGTCAGCTCGGGCACGACGGCACCGAGACCCTCGATCCGGCAGCGCACCACGAACTCCTGATAGAGCACTCCGATGGCGCGGAAGCCGGCGTCGGGCTCGGCGAGGATCGCGCGCAGGATGCGATCCAGCCGCTCACGCCGCTCGGCTAGCTGCTCGGCGCTGAGTGGCGGTTCGGTAGCCTCGGGATCGGTCTCAAGTGCCGGCTGCTTGGCGGCCATCAATTGGCTGAGCAGGTCGGGCGACGGCGCGCGGCGCGGCGGTCTGGCTGTTGTTTCGGGCGGCGGGGCCGCGAGGATGATGGCGCGTGCATCCTCAAGAGCCGCTTCAGGCAGCGGCATCAGCCGCGGCGCGGCGTTGCGCGGTTGCGTGTCGGTCGGACCGATGCGGAGGCCCAGCGGACGGCGGGAGAGTGCGGGTCCCAGCGCCATGAATTGTCCGCGCTCCAGATCGCGGAACGCCTCCGCCTGCCGTCGCTCCATGCCGAGCAAATCGGCGGCGCGCGCCATGTCGATATCGAGGAAGGTCCGGCCCATCAGGAAGTTCGATGCTTCGGCCGCGACATTCTTGGCGAGCTTGGCCAGCCGCTGGGTCGCGATGATCCCGGCCAGCCCGCGCTTGCGGCCGCGGCACATCAAATTGGTCATCGCGCCGAGCGAGAGCTTGCGTGCCTCGTCGGAAACTTCGCCCGCGATCGCCGGCGCGAACAGCTGCGCCTCGTCCACCACCACCAGCATCGGATACCAGTGGTCGCGGGCAACCTCGAACATGCCGCCGAGGAAGGCGGCGGCGCGCCGCATCTGGTTCTCGGCGTCGAGCCCCTCGAGATTGAGCACGGTGGAGACGCGATGGATGCGCACGCGCTCGCCGGCGACCTGCAGGCTGCGTTCGGTATGGTCCTCGGCATCGATGACGAGGTGGCCGAATCGCTCGGCCAGGGTCACGAAGTCACCCTCGGGATCGATGATGGTCTGTTGCACCCATGGCGCGCTCTGTTCCAGCAGCCGGCGCAGCAGGTGGGATTTTCCGGAACCCGAATTGCCCTGCACCAGGAGGCGCGTGGCCAATAGCTCCTCGAGGTCGATGGCCGCCGATGCGCCGGCCGTCGTCTGTCCCATCTCGATTGCTACGGTCATGTCCCGACTCAAATTGTCCTTGCGGGACGCGGCTTAACAAGCCGATCGCGCCCCGTCGAGCGAACCACGGCATGATCCCCAGGCGCGAGGCGATCTCCACCGTGACACCTTTGAGCCGGCCGTGGCCGTGACGTCGATGTGAGCGGCGCCGCCATTCTCGTGCCGGATACCTCCGTCCCGTTTGCCGGAGGTGTTCGTTTGCGCAAACCCCGTCATAGTCCTCAGCACAAAAGAAACGTGCGAGGAAACATGACTGAGAGCATCGTTGATGCCGTTGCGCCGTCGGTCGCGGCGATTGGCGCGGCGTCGCCGCGAAAGGTGTTTTGGGCGACCTGGTTCGGCTGGATGCTCGATGGCTTCGATTCCTCGATGTACGGCTACATCCTGGTCAGCGCGTTGAGCGAACTGTTGCCCGCTAGCGGCATCGAGCCGAGCAAGGCCAACATAGGCATCTATGGCGGCCTGCTGTTCTCGATCTTCATGCTGGGCTGGGCCTGCTCGATGGTCTGGGGCTGGGCCGCGGACCGTTACGGGCGCGTCAGGATCATGTGCTGGACGGTGCTGGTCTACTCGCTGTTCACGGCGCTATGCGGGCTTGCAACTGGAATCGTGATGTTCGCATTGTTTCGCTTCGTTGCCGGCTTCGGCATCGGCGGTGAATGGGCCGCGGGCACGCCGCTGCTGCAGGAATCCGTGCCGGAGAATACGCGGGTGCGGCTCGCGGGCTGGCTGCATACGGCCACGCCGACCGGGTTGTTCCTCGCCGCCGCCGTGACGCTCGTGATCGGCAGCACGCTCGGCTGGCGCGGCATGTTCCTGCTCGGCATCCTGCCGGCGCTGCTGATTGCGTATCTGCGCAGCAACATTCCCGAACCCGAGGGCAGCGCGTCGCGCGAGCGGCCTTCGGTCGCTGCCTTGTTCGCCGGGGATCAGGCGCGCACCACCTGGGCGGCGGCGCTGATGATGGCCTGCATCATCTTCGGCCTGTGGTCGTCGAACTTCTGGGCGCCCACCGTGATCTCGACCAAGCTGGTCGCGGCGGGGGCGACGCCAGCGCATGCGCAGGAGATGGGCGCGGTGGCCGGGCTGATCACCAATGTCGGCACGCTGATCGGCTGCCTTCTTGTACCGTGGCTCACCGAATGGCTCGGCAGCCGGCGCCGCACCGCGGTGCTGTTCTTCATCGGCGGGCTGATCTCCGTCGTGGTCTGCTATGAAGTCGCGATCGAATGGCTCGACAGCCTGACGCTGTTCATGGTGCTGCTGCCGGTGCTCGGCTTCTTCACCAATGGCGTGTTCGGCCTGTTCACGATCTGGCTGCCGGAGATGTTTCCATCCGCGTTGCGCGGCTCGGGCTCCGGTTTCGCCTTCAGCATGGGCCGCGTGCTCGGCGCCGCCGGCCCGACGCTGATCGGCGCGCTCGCCGCCCGCACCGGAAGTTTCCCGCTGGCGATCTCGATGTTGTCGCTGATCTATCTGATCGGCCTGCCCTTGATCCGGCTTGCGCCGGAGACGGCGGGCAAGCCGCTCGCGAAATAGCAAGCGCAGGCGGCTTGCGAGAGCCGGTCAGACCGCAACCTTGATCCTGCGGTTCTGGCGGCCCTTGTTGTCGATCTTGACGATGCGTGCGGGTCGCGCGCGCCCGGTCGACGCCAGATGCGTCCCGCCGCAGGCCTGGCGATCAAGGTCGAGGATTTCGACGATGCGAACCAGTCCATCCTCTCCGGCCGGCGGGGCGACGGCCTTGCTGCGGAACAGGCCGGGCACGGCCTGCGCTTCGTCGTGTGGCATGAAGATGCTGCTCACCGGAAGATCCCGCCGGATGACCTCGTTCAGCGGCGCCTCAAGTGCCCGCAGCGTGTCATTGTCGGCTCCCGGCAGATCGAAATCGACACGGAACGTGGCATCGGCGTTGAGCTGGGCGCCGGTGAGAAGGGCGCCGCCGAACTGCGTGTAGACGAGTGCATTGACGACATGGGCCAGCGTGTGCAGTTCGCACATCAAGGCGCGAAATGCCGGCTCGACCTCGAGCGTCACGTTGCCGGAGGGCAGGGCTTCGCCAGCAAACAGATGCCACAGGCCGCGTTCGTCGCGCTCGAGTCCGGTGATGGGCAGCACGCCGCCGGACCATCTCAGGACACCCTGGTCCGGAAGCTGCCCGCCCCCTCCGGGAAAGAACGGCGAGCGCTCGACGAGGACGGAGCCGGGCCGAGCCGTCGCGCACCTCGGCTTCGAGCTGCAGGATCTCGGGATGATCGTGATAGAAGGCACGCGACATCGACGACGCGCCTACGCCGCCGGCTTCGGGGCCGCCGGCGCCTGCGCAGCCACGGGCGGCTTCGGCGCCTTGTCGACCTTCTTCGACCAGGAGCGGTAGTAGGCGAGCACGGTCATCAGCACGATGCCGATCACGCTGACCACGATCTGCATCCAGAGGCTGCCAGAGACCTCGACCAGCACCACATGCGCGACCACGGCAAGGAACACGCCCGAGCAGAACACCTCGAGCGACTGCTGACCACATTTGATGATCGGCTGGAACACCGGCCACTCGTATCCAGCCCACTCGCGCGGCAGGAAGCGCGTGACGAAGAAGGCCAGCACCACGAAGTGCAGCACGCGATAGGGCGCGAGGTTGGTCTTGTCGTTGGGATTGAAGGCGTCATAGAGCCAGGGCGGCATCGCCTGGCCCAGCTCGGGGAAGCGGCCCGCCAGCGTCATCACCAGCGCGAACAACAGATAGGCGCCGCCGAGCCAGAGGAAGGCGCGCGAGCGGATGAACGTGATCGATTCGCTGGCGCCGCCGAGCGCGAACCAGCCGCCGAACACGAACAGGAACTGCCAGCAGAACGGGTTGAAGTACCATGAGCCGCCCGGATAGGCCGGCAGATTCCAACCGAAATGCCGTGCGGCGAGATAGAGCAGGAACGAGGCCGCGAGCGTCAGATTGAGCTTGCGCAGCATCGCCCACAGCACCAGCGGATAGACCAGCATCAGCGCGATGTAGAGCGGCAGCACGTCCATGTTGACCGGCTTGAAAGCCAGGATCAGGCCCTGATAGAGCGTCTCCGCCGGATTCTGCATGAAGCCCGCGACGTTGAATTCATTCTGCAGGTTGGGGTCGTGATAGCGCTGCGCGAGATAGCCGATCTCGGCGATGTAGATCACGAACAGCAGGACGTGCGCGACATAGATCTGCCAGGCCCGCTTGATCAGCCGGGTGGCGCCGATCACGGTGCCGCGCTCGAGCATCATGCGCGCATAGACAAAGGACGCGGTGTAGCCGGAGATGAAGACGAACAGATCGGCCGCGTCGCTGAAGCCGAAATTCTTCTGCGTGATCCAGTTCACGGCGTTGTTCGGGATGTGATCGAGATAGATCGCCCAGTTGGCGAAGCCGCGCAACAGATCGAGGCGATAGTCGCGGCCACGCGGCGGCAGAACAGCCTTGACATCCATCGGTTCGCTCCGATCCCCAGTGCCCGCGAGTCCAACCGCGGGTCGCCCATGGCATGATACTAGAACAGGATTTCGACGGTTGTGTATTGGTTTTCTGGGAAAGGATCGTCTCAACGGCAGGTCAAACAGCGTTGAATTTGGATCAAATCATTCGCGCCGCGAGCCACTCGCCGGCAGACTTCGCGTAGGATGGGTAGAGCGAAGCGAAACCCATCGCTCCGTGGCCGCCCAACCAATGATGGGTTTCGCTTCGCTCTACCCATCCTACGAGAGCCCGGGGCGGCACACCGGCGCAGTTAACGCTGAACGAACCCGTTGTGCAGCGTGGTGAACAGCGTCTTGCCCTTCTTCACCAGATCGTATTTGCGGCCATAGAGCAACCAGACCGCGGTCAAGTGGCACATGCCGCCCATCATCAGCGACATCGCCGTGTAGGGATCGAGGTTGCGGCGATAGGTGCCGGCGCGGATCGCCTGCTTGATCAGCTGCACGTAGCGCAGCGCGTATTTGTCGACCGCCTTCTTGACCCGCGGCTCGGCGGCAAGGACGCTCGGCCATATCTCCAGGAAGAACACGCGGCCCCAGCTCGGGTTGTCCTTGATGTACTGGAAGTTGGTCAGGAAGATGATGCGAAGCTGCTCGACCGGGTCGCCGCTCTTCACCAGCAGCGGCTCGGTCTTCTGATACAGCGCTTCGAAATTGCCCTCGGGCACATCCAGCACCAGCGCGCGCTTGTCCTCGAAATAATCGTAGATGCTGGAGAGCGGTACTTTCGCGACAGCCGCGACCTCGGTGAGCGAGGTGCCGTCGATGCCCCGCTGGCCGAACAGCTTGGTCGCCGCCGAGAGGATCTGCTCGCGCCGATCGCGGCTGCGTTGTTGCTTGAGCTTGAGCGTCGTCCCCGAAGCCACTTCCTTCTCCCATCCCGCAAAAACAGTAAGATAGCGGAAGTGGATCACCAAGAACTATTGCAACATAAAGTGGAAGAGGCCGTTGTCAGATTGGCGCGTTCCATCGGTCATGGCGGCGGAACGCGTCGCGGGCGATGATCTGCCGCATGATCTCGGACGTGCCATCCAGAATGCGGACCACCCGCGTTTCCCGCCAGATGCGCTCGATCGGCAGGTCCCTGGAATAACCGGCACCACCGAACATCTGCATGGTCATGTCGGCCACCCGCTGCACCATGTCGGCGCCGGTATATTTGGACAGTGCCGCAGCCGCGGTGCGGGCGGCGGCGTCGCCTTGGTCGTAGCACCAGGCCGCCTCATAGGCGACAAGGCGTGCGGCATGCAGCGCACTCGCCATGTCGGCGATCTGCCACTCGATGCCCTGATGGTCGCGCAGCTTGCGCCCGAACGTCTCGCGCGCCGAGACATGTTCGAGCGCGTAGTCCAGCAGCACCCGGCCTTGCAGGATGCGGAGATCGTCGGGAAGCTCGAAATGCATGGTGGGCTCGTATTTCGAATAATATTCGAAAAATGTGCGCCGTCATTCCGGCGGTGTCAACATTTGCCAAAGCGCCGGCGAACAAGGCGGTGTGTGCAGGGTACGGGTGAGAGCGGCCGGGAAGGTCGGAATTCCGTCCCCGATGGTTTCCGCCGCAAGTTTGTCCATTTCCTGCGCGATAAAACCACGAGTTGTGAGTAGGCAGTTTGCCGCTGGGGGAAGAAATGACGCTGCACTCGTTCCGATCGGCTCGTTCCGCACACATCATCATCGGCCTTGCCGCAGCCCTCGCGATCGGGCTTGCGTCGCCGGCCATTGCACAGCAGTCCCCCGCCGGCACCGCGCTGGCCCGCGTGCTTGTGCTCGGCACCGGCGGCACCATCGCGGGCCAGGCCAATGCACGCGCCGGCAATGCCTATGATTCGGGCAAGGTCAGCGCAGCGAATCTGATCGCGGCCATTCCAGGGATCGACAGACTCGCCCAGATCTCGGCCGATCAGATCTCGTCGATCGGCTCGCAGGACATGAACGACAAGGTCTGGTTCGACCTCGTCAAGCGTATCCGTACCGCGATCGACAACAAGGAGGTCGACGGGATCGTCATCACGCACGGCACCGACACGATGGAGGAGACCGCGTTCTTCCTGCAAAACGTGCTGGACACCGACATGCCGGTCGTGCTGGTCGGATCGATGCGGCCTTCGACCGCAATCGGCGCCGATGGCCCGGCCAATCTCTACGAGGCGATGCGGGTTGCGTCCGCGCCGGAATCCCGCGGCCGCGGCGTGCTCGTGGTGCTCAACGACACTATCCACGCGGCACGCTGGGTGCAGAAGACCAATACCACCAGCGTCGAGACGTTTCGTTCGCCCGGTGCCGGCCCGGTCGGCTATGTCGACACGGGCTCGCTCCGCTTCCTGCAGCCGGCCGCACTGGTCAAAGCTGCCCAGCTGAAGCTTCCGGATGCGCCGCCCCTGCCGCGGGTCGACATCATCTATTCGCACGCCAACATGGATGCCGCGGAGGTCGAGGATGCAGTCAAGCGCGGCGCCAAGGGCATTGTGCTGGCCGGCGTCGGTGACGGCAATTCATCGAAGGGCGCGATCGATGCGCTGGCGGCCGCGGCGAAGCAGGGTGTTGTGGTGGTGCGTTCCACTCGGGTTGGCTCGGGCTATGTCAATCGCAACGTCGAGGTCGAGGACGACAAGCTCGGCTTTGCGGTCTCGCTCGATCTCAATCCGCAGAAAGCGCGCGTCCTGCTTGAGCTTCTGATCGCCAACGGCGTCACCGAGTCCTCGGCGGTTCAACAGGCGTTCGCGCGATAGACCGTGAGTTTTGTCGTGCCGCCCGCGGGCCTCGCAGCGGCTGGTTCCTGGTGCGCTTGCGCTGCTCGCCGCGCCGCGAGCAGCAATGCGCGAGCTTCCGCGATGAGCGACATCACGGTGGTGACGGGAACGCCGGTGACCTCGGCGATCTCCTTGTAGGTGAGATCGAGATATTCGCGCAGTGCGATGACCTCGCCGAGTGGTGCGGGTAGCTCGTCGACGAGTTGCCGGATGGTGGCCGAGCCGCGCCGTTCCGGCGTCCTGCTCGCGCCGGCATCTGAGGCTGAGCCTCGGCGAGACTGCTTCTCCTGGCAGACGGTTTTGAGGATCGCGAGCAGCCACGGCCTGATGGTGGTGCCACGAATGCCGTCGAACTGGCGCTGTGCGCGCAGATAGCAGTCCTGCACGGCCTGTTCGGCGTCCGCCTCGGTTCGTATCAGCATCCGGGCGAACGCATAGGCATCGTCGAGCCACGGCAGGGCGGCGTCACGAAACTGCTGCGCCGTTTTATTCCCGGCTTTCGCACTACGCATCATAGGGTTGCATCTCGTGAATAGCTTTACCGTCAATCGGCGGAGTGGTATCAGGCTCCCCGCCGGAGTCGTGGACCGTCGCGCCAAGCGTAGGGACAGGAACGACATGCGCACGCGACATGCGCGTATCGGGCAGCAGGCGATCGATCGTGCCAGCGTCGAGATCGATCGGGCGTTCGGAGCACGGATCATGTCCGAGACACAGGTGCCCAACCGCTTCTCGATCTTCCATCACGGGCTGGCGAAAGGGCCGGCCTATGAGGCTTGGCGCGAGGGCATTTGCCGCGGCTTCTGCCGGCTCGATGTCGGACCGACCGACGACAACCGCATCGATTGCCACAACGAGTTCACGCTGCTGCATACGGTCGCGATCGCGACGCCGCGCGGCGGCTCGGCCCGTTTTGCCCGCACCCGCGCGCTTCTGGATGACGGCTGCGACGATTTGGTGCTGATATCAGCGACGCGCGGCATGGTGCAGGTCACACAAGGCAGTACGGCGATCGAACTGGCGCGCGGTCAGATGTGCCTCACCGAGATGAATATCGTCGGCACCGCCGATCTCACTCAGTCCGGCAGCTTTACGACGACGCGGTTTCCGCGGCGCCTCCTGCTCCAGGTCGCGCCCATGGCCGAGACGCAGCTGGCGCGCCCGCTCGGGCGGGAGCCGGCCTTGATGATCGAGCGCTATTCGACGCTCTGCACCGAGCTGGCCGGCGATCTGGATGTGCCGGGCCAGCAGGCCGCGGCGCATCACCTCGCCGATCTGGTCGGCCTCGTGCTCGGCGGCAATGCTGAGCAGAAGGAGCTCGTCGCACGCGACGGCGTGGCGAAGGCGCGGCTCGATCTGATGAAGGCCGATGTCCTGAAGAATCTCGACAACGGCAAGCTCACGATCGAAGCCGTGGCAAAGGCGAATGCGCTGAGCACGCGCCAGGCGCAACGTCTGTTCGCGTCCGAAGGGACAACGTTCTCGGAATTTGTGCTGGAGCAGCGCCTGCTGCTGGCGCGCCGGCTGCTGCTGCACGAGCAGGGCGCCGGCCGCAAGATCAGCGACATCGCCTATACGGTCGGCTTCAACGACCTGTCCTATTTCCATCGCGCGTTCCGCCGCAAGTTCGGCGCAGCGCCAGCGGAGATGCAGATGGAATTGGGACGCCGGCATTGAACGCATTGCGCTGCTGACGTAGATCAGGGGATCAGCTTCATCCCAACGCGTGTGCTCTCAATGCCTCTCTGGACCTGCGAACAATGCGGCGCGCAATTTCCCGAAACCGCGGCGCCGCCATCGTCCTGCCCGATCTGCGAGGACGAGCGGCAATATGTGAACTGGAAAGGGCAGGCGTGGTTGTCGCGCGACGGGCTCGCGCAACGGCATCGGCTGATCTGGCGCGACGATCTCGGCCTGGTCGGATTGGCGCTCGAGCCGTCCTTTGCGATCGGGCAGCGTGCGCTCTTGGTGCCGGATCGCGGCGGCTGCGTGATGTGGGACTGCGTGCCGCTGGCCGCGCCCGAGGCGATCGCGCATGTCAGGTCGCTCGGCGGGCTGAAGGCGATCGCGATCTCGCATCCGCATTATTATGGCGCGGTTGCCGACTGGAGCGCGGCGTTCGGCGACGCGCCGGTCTATCTGCACGGCGACGACGCGCAATGGGTGACGCGGCCTTACTCGTCGATCGTGCCGTGGCAAGGCGACAGCCATCGCATCTCCGATGATATTCTGCTGGTGCGCGGCGGCGGGCATTTCTCCGGCGCCACCATGCTGCATTGGCGCAAGGGCGCGGACGGGCGCGGTGCGCTCCTGACCGGCGACATCGCGATGGTGGCGATGGACCGCCGTTCGGTCAGCTTCATGTATTCCTACCCGAACTACATCCCGCTCAACGCGTCAGCGGTCCGCCGGATCGCGCACGCGGTCGAGCCGCTGGCGTATGATCGGATCTACGGCGCCTGGTGGGGCAAGAACATCGCGACCGATGCCAAGTCGGCGTTCGACCGCTCGGTCGCGCGCTATATCGCGGCGATCTCGGACTGACGGTTCCCCCGGCTCGTCTTGCCACACGGCGCGATCGCGCTATATCAGGGCTTTCCCGCCACCTACCGTTTGTCCGAGTTTCTGCATGGCCACAACTGCCGCCGCCGAATCCCAGCCGTTCCAGGCCGAGGTTGCCGAATTGCTGCACCTGATGGTGCATTCGGTCTATTCCGAGACCGATATCTTCCTGCGCGAGCTGATCTCGAACGCGTCGGACGCCTGCGACAAGTTGCGCTATGAGGCGATCGCCAATCCCGGCCTGATCACCGACGGCACGCCGCCGGAGATCAGGATCGTCCCGAACAAGGCGGCCAATACGCTGGCCGTGGTCGACACCGGCATCGGCATGGAGCGGGCCGAGCTGATCGACAATCTCGGCACCATCGCGCGCTCCGGCACCAAATCGTTCCTGTCGAAGCTCACGGAAGCCAAGGACGGCGCCAATCTGATCGGCCAGTTCGGCGTCGGCTTCTACGCCGCCTTCATGGTCGCCGAGAAGATCGTCGTCACCAGCCGCCGCGCCGGCTCGGACGAGGTCTGGGTGTGGTCGTCGGAAGGCGGCAGCGGCTTCGAGATCGCGCCTGCAAGCGAGGAGGCCGCAAGCCGCGTCGCGCGCGGCACCGAGATCGTGCTGCATCTGAAGAAGGACGCCGCCAAGTATCTCGAGGCTTACGAGATCGAGCGCATAGTCCGCGAATATTCCGACAACATCCAGTTTCCGATCCTGCTGGTGCCGGAGGAGGGCGAGCCGCGCCAGATCAACTCGGCGAGCGCGCTGTGGCAGCGCTCGAAATCGGAGCTTTCGCCGGAAGATTACGCGCAGGCCTACAAGCAGATCGCGGGCGCGTTCGACGAGCCGGCGATGACGCTGCATTACCGGGCCGAGGGCCGGCAGTCTTATGCCGTGCTGCTGTTCGCGCCGTCGCAGAAGCCGTTCGACCTGTTCCAGGTCGAGCGCAAGGGCAAGGTCAGGCTCTATGTCCGCCGCGTCTTCATCGCTGACGATGCCGAGCTGCTGCCGGCTTACTTGCGCTTCATCCGCGGCGTGATCGACAGCGAGGACCTGCCGCTCAACATCTCGCGCGAGATGCTGCAGAACAATCCGCAGCTCGCGCAGATCCGCAAGGCGGTCACCAGCCGCGTCATCGGCGAGCTGGAAACGCTCGGCGAGAAGGAGCCGGAGACCTTCACAAAAATCTGGGACGCATTCGGCCCGGTCATCAAGGAAGGCTTGTGGGAAGACTTCGAGCGCCGCGAGAAGCTGTTGGCGCTGGCGCGCTTCACCACGACGTCGGGCGAGAAGCGCTCGCTGAAGCAAATTGTCGACGACTTCAAGCCGAACCAGACCGAGATCTATTATCTGGTCGGCGACAGCGTCGAGCGGCTGAAGTCGAACCCGAAGCTGGAGTCGGCGCGCGCCCGCGGCATCGAGGTGCTGCTGCTGACCGATCCCGTCGATGCGTTCTGGACCTCGGCGCCGCTCGAGTTCGGCGGCAAACCGCTGAAGTCGCTGAGCCAGGGCGATGTCGATTTCGGCCTGATCCCGCTCGCCGACGACAAGTCCGAGGACAAGAAGGACGAGCCCGCAGCCGATGCCGCGACCACGATCGCCGTGATCAAGGATGCGCTCGGCGAGCGCGTTTCCGACGTCCGCGCCTCGCAGCGGCTGACCGCGAGCGCGTCGTGCCTGGTCGCCGGCGGCGACGCGCGCGACCGCGCGCTGGAGCGCTTGCTCGCCCAGCAGAACCGCGGCGAGATCACCAAGCCGATCCTCGAGATCAATTTGCGTCATCCGCTGGTCGCCGCGCTCGCGACCGACACCGCGCAGGCGAAAGATCTGTCGCTGCTGCTGTTCGAGCAGGCGCAGATCCTCGACGGCGAGATGCCCGATGACCCGGCCGCCTTCGCCAGCCGCATGAACCAGCTCGTGCTGCGCGGCTTGGGGAAGTAGGGGCGGCTGCGCCATCCTCGTCATCCTGAGGAGCGCGTAGCGCGTCTCGAAGGATGCACGGCCGAACTGTTGGGCAGCGAGGCCGTGCATGCTTCGAGACGGCTGCTGCGCGGCCTCCTCAGCATGACGGGATCAAGTGTGCCGCTCCATCCGAGCCACGGTTCCGAAGAAAGGCAAACAATGCGGCGCGCCGCACACCGGCGCTTGACAGTTCGTTGCGTCGATGATGTTATGTTATAACATTACATAATCCAGTGACCCATGTCCCGCCGCCGCCCATCCCTCCAGCAACTGTTTGATCTCGATGCAAAAACTCCCCGTCACCATCTTGTCCGGCTTCCTCGGGGCTGGAAAGACCTCTTTGCTGAACCACGTCCTGCACAATCGTCACGGCCTGAAGGTTGCGGTGATTGTGAACGACATGAGCGAGGTGAACATCGACGCCGACCTCGTTCGCGATGGCGGTGCGAACCTGTCCCGGACTGACGAAAAGCTGGTCGAGATGAGCAATGGCTGCATCTGCTGCACCCTGCGCGACGATCTGCTGAAGGAGGTGCGCGCGCTCGCCGAGAGCTACCGCTTCGATTATCTCCTGATCGAATCGACCGGCATTTCCGAGCCGCTGCCGGTCGCTGCGACCTTCGAGTTTCGCGATCAAGATGGCCAGAGCCTCTCCGATGTCGCGCGCCTCGATACCATGGTCACGGTGGTCGACGCCGCCAATCTCCTGAAGGACTATGCCTCGACCGATTTCCTCAGCCAGCGCGGCGAGGCGCTCGACGGCGACAAGCGCACGCTGGTCGACCTGCTGGTCGAGCAGATCGAATTCGCCGACGTCGTCGTGCTCAACAAGGTCGATGCCGCGACCCCGGCCGAGCGTGCGGCCGCGGCGACCATCGTGCGTGCGCTCAATCCCGACGCCGATCTCGTCGAGGCGAATTTTGCAAATGTCCCGTTCGACCGCGTGCTCGACACCGGGCGCTTCGACCATGAGCGCGCGCAGCAGCATCCGCTCTGGCACAAGGAGCTCTACGGCTTTGCCGGGCATGTGCCGGAGACCGAGGAATACGGCATCACGAGCTTCGTCTATCGCGCGCGGCGCCCGTTCGATCCGGTGCTCTTTCACGGCTTCTTGCGCGAGAGCTGGCAAGGCGTGATCCGCGCCAAGGGCCATTTCTGGATCGCGACCCGCCCGGACTGGTGCGGTGAGATGAGCCAGGCCGGCGCGATCGTCCGGACCGAAGGCCTCGGCTCGTGGTGGGCCGCGATCCCGCGCGAGCGCTGGCCGGATCATCCGGACTGGCGGTTGATGATGCAGCGGAGCTGGAATGATCTCTACGGCGATCGCCGCCAGGAGCTGGTGTTCATCGGCTCCGGCATGAACGAGAACGACATCCGCCGCCGGCTCGATCTTTGCCTCGTCGCGGGCAAGCCGGGCATGGACCCGCAGGCCTGGGCAAAACTCCGCGATCCGTTTCCGCCGTGGCGAAGAGCGGGCGAGGCGGCGTGAAATGACAGAACCGCGCGTTTCGTCCCCGTCATCCTGAGGTGCGCGCACTTGCGCGCCTCGAAGGATGAATCGGCCCGGATGTCTCCACGGGGGACCATCCGCTCGCGGCGACGGTCGGGCCGTCGACCCTTCGAGACGCGCGCAAGGACGCGCTCCTCAGGGTGACGGTGATGCACCGATGATCGGGGAAAACCCGATCTCAAACTGCCGCGTATCTGCTACAGAGTCTGCTCTGGGCAAGGAAACAACACGGCGTTGCGATGGCTGGCGGCAGCGAGATCTTCTACGGCGGCATTCCGGTGTTTCGCGGCTTCGCGCGCCTGATGGATCCGGCGCTGTATGCGCCGTTGCCCGATGACTGGACGGTCGGCGTCGCCGATATCGTGGAGTCGACCAGGGCGATCGCGGCGCAGCGCTACAAGGCGGTCAACATGGCCGGTGCCGCGGTGGTCGCTTCCGTCACCAATGCGCTGGATGGCCGCGAATTCCCCTTCGTGTTCGGCGGCGACGGCGCGAGCTTCGCAGTCGCGCCTGCCGATCTCGACAAAGCGCGCGAGGCGCTGGCGGCGACCGCGCGCTGGGTGCGCGACGACCTCGATCTGGTACTGCGGGTGGCCTTGGTGCCGATGTCAGCGATCCGCGCCGCGGGCGCCGACGTCCGCGTCGCGCGCTTCGGGCCGTCGGCCAATCTGTCCTATGCGATGTTCTCCGGCGGCGGTCTTGCGTTTGCCGATGCCGCGATGAAGCGCGGCGCGTTCGCGGTCGATCCGGCGCCTGAGGGCACGCAGCCCGATCTGTCCGGCCTGTCCTGCCGTTTCGAGGTGATGCCCTCGGTGCGCGGCGTCATCCTCTCGGTGCTGGTGCTGCCGGCGAAGGACGCCGATCCCGCTGCCTTCCGCAAGGTGATCGAAGACACCGTCGTGCGGATCGAGAAAAGCCCCGACGCCGGACGGCCGGTGCCGCCGGGCGGCCCGCCGCTGCGCTGGCCACCACAGGGGATGGAGTACGAGGCGCGTGCGCGGCGCGGCGGCTCGCTTGCACTGCGCCGTGCCACGGTGCTCGCATTCACGCTGTGGGCCTATACGCTGATGCGGTTCAATATCCCGGTCGGCAAGTTCGTGCCGAAAAACTATGTGCGGCAGCTGGTCGAGAATTCCGACTTCCGCAAGTTCGACGACGGCCTGCGCATGATCCTGGATTGCACGCCGGAGCTCGCCGCCGAGCTCGAGCAGCGTCTCGTCGCCGCCGCCGCGCAAGGTATCGTGCGCTATGGCTTGCATGAACAGGACGCCGCGATGATGACCTGCTTCACGCCGTCGGTGATGCGCGCCGATCACGTCCACTTCATCGACGGCGCCCGCGGCGGCTACGCCTCGGCCGCCACCGTGCTGAAGACGCGCGCGGTGTAAATCAGTTCGAGCAGCACGGACGATGCACCTCTCCCGCTTGCGGGGGAGGTCGGCGCGCGACGCGCGCCGGGTGGGGGTTCTCTCCACAGTGTGACTCGTGGAGAGAGCCCCCACCCCAACCCTCCCCCGCAAGCGGGAGAGGGAGCGTAGTCCCGTTGCGGTTGCTGTTCCGCTGGAGGTTTACTTCCCGACGCGCGTCCAGGTCTCGCCGCCGCATAGCGCGCCGACGCAGCCTTCGACCCGCAGGGTGCTCTCGCCGGTGACCGAGACGCTGCTCGCATAGGTGCCGCCATCATCGGCATTGTAGATCTGGCCCGACCATTTGCCCGCGGCAACCGGCTGCATGCCGGAGAACAGCGGCAGCCCGATGATCGGCCGGTTGGCCAGTGACGGATTGGGATTCTTGTTGTCGACCTGCGGCTTGCCGGTCATCGGATCGATCGGATCGCGCAGGCTCACCACCACGCCGCAGATGCCGCCGCCGCATTTGCTGACCTTGACGCGGGCATCGCCGGCCTGGGTCTGCCAGACGCCGAAAGGCTCAGGCGCGCCCTGTGCATGCGCGGCAGGCACAGCAAGTGCCGTCGCAATGATTGCGATCACGAATCCCAGTCTGCAGGCCATGGCTCGTTCCCCTGGAGCATGATCCGGAAAAGTGCGAAGCGGTTTTTCCGAAAAGATCATGGTCGAAATAAAGAGCTAAAGCGCGATGACGATTCGACCCAATCTCATCGCGCTCTAGAGGCCGGCCTGCATAACAAGTCGAAAGATTTCTGCAATGTCATATTCGCGCGATCAGGCGCGCGGTACCCGGAAAATTTTACTGCTTGCTTCCTGCATGGTCATTCTCAGGCAACACGCAACTGCGCCGCGGTAGTTATCCCCAGCGGGTCAGCCTGATCGAGACGATGGTCGCGAGGCCGAATGCCACCATCGCACCTCCGACCAGCGCAAACAGTGTCCATGCCGGGGCGCTCACGGTGGCGAGCCACCAGCCGCCGATGCCGACCAGCAACAGGCGGATGGTCCCGGCCAGCACCGGCCCGCCGACCTTGGCCGCGCCCTGCGAGGAAAAATACAGGCAGACGCCGACGCCGAAGAAGCCGAAAGCCGGGCCGGCCAGCGCGAAATAGGACGAGGCCGCGGCAGTCACGCCGGAATCGGTGGTGAACAGCGCAATCCACAATGTCGGCTTGAGGGCGACCACGAGTCCGACCAATCCGACGACAAGCCCGGCAACGGTGCCGGCGGTCCATGCCACCTTGCGGGCCCGCGTCACCAGTCCCGCACCAACCGCCATGCCGACCATCGGCACCGAGGCGACGCCGACCGCGAAGGCGATCGGGATCAGCAGGAATTCCAGCCGCGAGCCCATGCCGTATCCGGCCAGCGTCTCGGTGCCGAAGCCCGCCAGGATCTTGGTGAAGATCAGGATGGTCAGCACGCTTTGCAGCGGCGACAGGCAGGAGATCGCGCCCACTTTCAGGATGTCGAGGAACATCGCGCGCTGGAAGCTGAAGGTGGCGAAGTCGAGCTTCAACCGGCTGCGGCCAGAGGCGAGATACCAGGCGAGGAAGATCGCACCACACGTGAACGCCGTGAGCTGGCCCGCGGCGACGCCGCGCATGCCGAGGCTCGGCACGCCGAACAGGCCAAGACCCAATATGCCGCCGACCGCGATCTGGATCATCGAGACGGTGATCAGCGTCATCGAGGGGACGCGCATGTCGCCGGTGCCGCGCACGACGGAGGCGAGCGTGTTGACCAGCCAGATCGAGATCGCGCCGGAGAACAGCACCTGCGAGTAATGCATCGACTGTTCGAGCACGCCGCTGCGTCCGCCGAGCAGCGCATAGAAGTCGCGGCCGAAGCCCAGCATCATCACGGTGAAGAACAATCCGGCGCAGGCGCCGATGATCGCCGCATGCAGCGCCAGGTCGGCGGCGCGATCGCGGTCGCCGGCGCCGAGCGCGCGGCTGATCGCCGATGAGACGCCGCCGCCCATCGCGCCGGCCGACATCATCTGCGTCAGCATCGCGAACGGAAACACCAGCGCGATGCCCGCCAGCGGCTCGGTGCCGAGCCGGCCGATGTAGGAGGTCTCGGCGACCGCGACCAGCGTCGAACCGAACATCGCGATGGTGTTGGGGACCGCCAGCCGCAGCAGCGTCGGCAAGATCGGCGCGGTCAATAAATGATCGACCGGGACCGCAGGCGTGGCCGCGGCGCGGTTGATGTCGTCGATCGAAGCATCGATGGTCATGCGTCGGCGGCTCACTTCGCAAGCGGGAGAGGGGCGCACTGCAATTCGACGCCAGTGAACCAGGCTCGCAATCAATAAATGATGATCGACATGTTACGTGTTCGAGCTGGTGCTCGCCACCCACGCTCGCGCAGGGGTCACCACGGCAGGCCGCATAGGTCGATCTTGCCCTGGCGCGGCGCGCGGACGATGTCGTTGACGAACGGTGCCATCGCCTCGAAACGGATCTGCCCGGAAGGCTGTTCGCAATAAACTTCGCCGGCGAAGGGATGCCAGACGCGCGCCTGATAGAATGCGAAATTGTGCGGCTCGCAGAATAAGATTGCAAATTTCACCGCGTCATTGGCACGAATGGTGTGCACGGCGGCATCTAACGCGAGCGACGCATAGCCGCGCCGCCGGCAATCCTCGCGAGTCGCAACCCCGCCGATGCCGCCGACATGCACCTTGTGGCCATTCCAGGTGATCGTCCGGAAATAGATACCGACATGGCAGGCGAGCCCGCCGTCGTCAGGCGCATCGAGAAACACGCGCAAATCCGCGTGAGCCCATTTGATATCCGCCCACTGCTTGTTCTTCATGACATCCGGGCTCCAAACCGTCCGGAGCAGCGGCTCGGCGCGCCGCCACGACGCATCTCCGTTGAGAATGTCGATTTCGATGCTCATCGTCTCAGGTCCCTGGGTCTTGGTCCTCGGCTGCGCCGATCTGTCATACACGATCCGAAAATGCGGTGTTTCTCCGCCGTGGAACCTTCTATAAGGGGGACCCGTTAAGTGTAGTCTCCCACCCTCTGTTGGACATTACCCCATGACCTTCACGCTACCCGATCTGCCCTACGCCCACGACGCCCTTGCGCCCTACATGTCCAAGGAAACGCTGGAGTTTCACCACGACAAGCATCACCAGGCCTACGTCACCAACGGCAACAACGCGATCAAGGGGACCGAATTCGAAGGCAAGTCCCTCGAGGAGATCGTGAAGGGCTCGTTCGGCAAGAACGCGGCCGTCTTCAACAATGCCGGTCAGCACTACAACCACACCCACTTCTGGAAGTGGATGAAGCCGAATGGCGGCGGCAGCAAGCTGCCCGGTCGGCTGGAGAAGAAGATCAACGAGGACCTCGGCGGCTTCGAGAAGTTCAAGACCGACTTCGCCGCAGCCGGCGTCGGCCAGTTCGGCTCCGGCTGGGCCTGGCTGCAGGTCAAGGGCGGCAAGCTCGAGATCGCCAAGACCCCGAACGGCGAGAACCCGCTGGTCCATGGCGCGGTGCCGATCCTCGGCGTCGACGTCTGGGAGCACTCCTACTACATCGACTACCGCAACCGCCGTCCGGACTATCTGAAGGCGTTCGTCGACAGCCTCGTCAACTGGGATTACGTCGACGAGCTGTTCGGCAAGGCCGGCTAAGCGCAGATCGCAATTCGGCTCGACCCTCTCACCCTCCCCTGGAGGGGGAGGGTCGACGCGAATGAAATGAGCGGCGGGGTGGGGTGACGGTCTATCCACGCGCGACACCGTCCGTGTTGAGAGATCACCCCACCCCGTTTCGCATTCCGCTTCGCTTCATGCGAACCGACCCTCCCCCTCCAGGGGAGGGTGAGCTTTTGAGCGGCGCGTATTGTGAGCTTCTCGACACACCAGCGGGGGCATTGGTGGGTAACGCGGCAAGCTATCTCCTGGTCTTCTTCGGCGGCGGTCTCGGCGCAACGCTGCGGCAGCTGATCAACGTCACCTGCGCGCGCTGCATCGGTACCGCGTTTCCCTACGGCACCTTCATCATCAACATCACGGGCTCGACCGTGATGGGCCTGATCGCCGGCTATCTCGCCTTCAAGGGCGATGCCTCGCAGCCCTGGCGGCTCTTTCTGATGACCGGCATCCTCGGCGGCTACACCACTTTCTCCGCCTTCTCGCTCGACACCGCGGTGCTCTATGAGCGCGGCGAACTCGGCCTTGCCGTGTTGTACGTCGCGGGCTCGGTGGCGTTGTCGATCGCAGGCCTGTTCGCCGGGCTTGCGATTGTCAGGCATTTGACCTGAGCTTGAATCGCGCCCTATCCCCATCGTCGTCCTGGCGAAAGCCAGGACCCATTACCCCAAGTCTCAATGTTGCGCGCGGCTGGGGCCACGATCCCGTTCATCACCGAGCGCGGTGGTTATGGGTCCTGGCTTTCGCCAGGACGACGCAAGGGGAGGGGCACCCGCACCCCCGCCATCCTGCGGAAACCATTCATCCCGGGAACCCGCCAACCGCCTCCGCCGGCGGCATTTCCCGCCTCCAAATTTCCCTTTGGTAACCTCGCCTTAACCATGATTAGCGTTTGGTTAGGGTCGGAATGCCGCGTGAAAAGCCCTCGTTTTGACATGTTGGCAGGGGAAGCAGGGCCCGGCTTTGGACGGGCCCCCCATGCGACAGATGCAAGAGGCTTTCGCGCAGTTTCGCCGCGCCTGATGCGGCCGTGGAATCGGTGCCGAATGGCGGCCCGCCTGATGGGGACACTTGCGTTGAGAGGATATTGCCGATGAATCCCGCCGACGTGGCTCAGTCAACTCTGCCACTGGCATCGAGCGATGTGTCGCTGATCGCGCTGTTCTGGCAGGCCCATTGGGTCGTCAAATGCGTGATGTTGGGACTTTTGTCCTGCTCGGTGTGGGTCTGGGCGATCGCGATCGACAAGATCCTGCTCTACGCCCGCACCAAGCGGGCGATGGACAAGTTCGAGCAGGCGTTCTGGTCCGGCCAGTCGATCGAGGAACTCTACCGGGCCCTCTCGGCCAAGCCGACCCAGTCGATGGCGGCCTGTTTCGTCGCCGCGATGCGGGAGTGGAAGCGCTCCTTCGAGAGCCAGTCGCGGTCGTTTGCCGGCCTGCAGGCCCGGATCGAGAAGGTCATGAACGTCTCGATCGCCCGGGAAGTGGAACGGCTGGAACGGCGGCTGCTGGTGCTGGCGACCGTGGGCTCGGCCGGCCCCTTTGTCGGCCTGTTCGGCACCGTCTGGGGTATCATGTCGAGCTTCCAGTCGATCGCGGCCTCCAAAAACACCTCCCTGGCGGTGGTGGCGCCCGGTATCGCGGAAGCGCTGTTTGCTACCGCCATCGGCCTGATTGCCGCAATTCCGGCGACTATTTTCTACAATAAGTTCACCTCGGAGGTGAACCGGCAGGCCGCGCGCCTGGAGGGGTTCGCCGACGAGTTCTCCGCCATCCTGTCGCGTCAGATCGACGAGCGGGGCTGAGATCAAAGATGGTCACGATGATCACTGTTGTGAGCGCACGATCATGGCGATGAGCATGGCAGGGTCCGGCGGAAGTGGCAGACGCCGCCGCGGGCGCAAGCCGGTCATGGCCGAGATCAACGTCACGCCGATGGTCGACGTGATGTTGGTGCTGCTGATCATCTTCATGGTCGCCGCGCCGCTGATGACGTCGAACATCGACATCGACCTGCCAGTCGCGAGCGGCGGCAAGTCGATCTCGTCGAACCAGCCGCCGCTGACGCTGTCGGTCAAGCGCACCGGCGGTGGCTGCAACTCGAATGTCGAGCTCTATCTGGGCGACGCGCCGATCACGGCCGCCGATTTTCCGGCCAAGATCAAGGCGATCGGGGACGCCCGGTCGGATGCCGAGAAAGTGGTCTATCTCCGTGGCGACAAGGACGTCTGTTACACGGATATGATGAAATTGCTCGGGGAGGTCCGGGCCGCGGGATTCAAGGCGAATATCGTCATCATCCCGGAAGGCGGATAACCACCATGCCAAGGCACGGGGAAGCCTGATTTGAAGGTCAAGGTCGACAAGACTCTGGCGGCATCGATCGCCCTGCACGTCCTCGTGATCGGGTGGGGCCTCGTGTCGTTTTCGACCAGGGCGTACGTGATGCCCGAAGAAGAGTCCGTCGCGGTCGACGTGATCTCCGCCGATCAGCTCTCCCATGTCATGACCGGCCAGAAGGACGGCAAGAAGGAAAATCCGAAGCCGCTGGTCGACAAGGTCGCCGAGGCCAAGCCGGTCGATGACACCGTCGGCAAGGTCGAGGAGAAGAAGCCGCCGGTTGTGACCGACACCGCCCCCGCACCGACGCCGAAGGTCGAGAAGCCGGAAGACAAGAAGCCGGACCCGCCGAAGAAGGTCGAGAACAAGCCAAAGGAAGAGCCGAAGCCGGTCGAAAAGAAGCCGGATCCGGTGAAGCCCGACCCGATCGCCGAAGCGATCAAGAAGGAAGAGAAGAAGCCGCCGCCGAAGCCGGTCCAGCAGGCCGCCAAGCCGCCGCCGGAGCAGAAGCCAAAGGATCGCGTGTTCGATCAGAGCAAGATCGCAGCGCTGCTCGACAAGCGCGACCCGACGCGGGCCGCGGCGACCGGCGATGCGCTCAACGCCAACGCTGCGCTCGGCACGGCGAAGGGCAAGGCCGCCGACAACTCCGCAACCTGGGGCGCGATGTTCCGGCAGCAGGTCGAACGCTGCTGGAAGAAGCCTTACGGTGGAATCGAGGCACAGATGGCGGAGGCCGTGTTCTCAATCCATTTGAAGCGCGATGGCACGCTGGAAGGCATGCCGGTCGTGGTGGGAACGGCGAAGACCCCCTATCTTCGGGTGTATCAAGAGAGCGGCTTGCGCGCGATCATCGAGTGCCAGCCCTATCGATTGCCTCCAGGTTTCTTTGAGGAGTGGCAGTTCTTTGAGCCGGCCTTCACCGAGAGGCAGAGCTGAGAATGCGGGCCACTGTTTACGAGCATGAGTTCGAGCGATGATTGACAAGACCCGATTGCCTGAAGCGCTGTTCCGTCCAAGCCGCCGGCAGATCCTGTCCGGTATGGCGTCCGCCGGCGTGATGCTGAGTGGTCTCACTGGCCCCGCATCCGCTCAGAAGCGGATCACGATCACCGAGGGCGAGTTCGCGCCGGTCCCGATCGCGATCCCGAACTTTTCCGCAGGTACTCCCGGCGACACTGAAGTCGGCGTCGGCGTTACGCAGGTCATCACCAACAACCTGAAGCGCAGCGGCTTGTTCGCGCCGATCGATCAGGCCGCCTATCTCGAGAAGCAGATCAACATCGACGCGGCGCCGAACTTCAACAACTGGAAGAGCATCAACGCACAGGCGCTGGTGACCGGCCGCATGACGCGCCAGGGCAACGGGCGCGTGAAGGCGGAGTTCCGGCTCTGGGACGTCAACACCGGCCAGCAGCTTGCCGGCCAGCAATACGACACCTCGGCCGAATACTGGCGGCGGATCGCGCACATCATCTCCGACCAGATCTACGAGCGCATGACCGGCGAGAAGGGCTATTTCGATACCCGCGTCGTGTTCGTCGACGAGAGCGGCTCGGCGGATCGCCGCGTCAAGCGCCTCGCGCTGATGGATCAGGACGGCGCCAATGTGCGCTATCTGACCCGCGGCTCGGACCTCGTGCTGACGCCGCGCTTCTCGCCGTCGACCCAGGAAATCACTTACATGGAGTTCGGGCAGGGCGACCCGCGCGTCTATCTGCTCAACATTGAGACCGGCCAGCGCGAGATCGTCGGCAACTTCCCGGGCATGTCGTTCTCGCCGCGCTTTTCGCCCGACGGCCAGCGCGTCATCATGAGCCTGCAGCAGGGCGGCAACTCCAATTTGTTCGTGATGGATCTGCGCTCGAAATCGATGACGCGGCTGACCGACACGCCGGCGATCGACACCTCGCCATCTTATGCGCCCGACGGCACGCGGCTCTGCTTCGAATCCGATCGCGGCGGCAAGCCGCAGATCTATGTGATGCCGGCAACCGGCGGCGCGGCCCAGCGCATCTCGTTCGGCGACGGCACCTATTCGACGCCGGTGTGGTCGCCGCGCGGCGACTACATCGCCTTCACCAAGCAGGGCGGCGGGCAATTCGCTATCGGCATCATGAAGCCGGACGGCTCCGGCGAGCGCATCCTGACCTCGGGCTTCCACAATGAAGGCCCGACCTTTGCGCCGAACGGGCGGGTCGTGATGTTCTTCCGCGATCCCGGCGGCAACAGCGGTCCGTCGCTGTTCACCATCGACGTCTCCGGGCGCAATGAACTGCGGGTGCCGACGCCGGGCTTTGCGTCCGATCCCGCCTGGTCGCCGTTGTTGTCGTAAGCCGCTGCAGGCCTGCTCCGGGGAACCCCCGAGCCGGTCGGCGGTTCTCATCTAGCGCACTGAATTTTATGGTGAATTTCCATCGCGCGGCGGCTGCGGCAACGACTCGCTAACGATGTTCCCTCAGAAAGACTTCACCTCGGGTGGGTACTACTACATCCGAAAGCAGTGAAGCGCGCCCCACAGATGCAGTTCACAAGTCAGACTGGAGAGCCGGAACAGCGGCTGGTGTCGCCGTCGGTTTCGGCGGCTCTGATCGATTCGCTGTTCGAGACGCCCGGTCCGCTGCTCGCCGGCCTCATCTTCGTGGCCATCGCGGCGGCCATGACCGCGCTCAAGACCGGACAGGACCTGGTCTGGGGGTGCGTCGCGCTCCTGATCGCTGCCGGTGCGCTCCGGGCCTTTGATCTCTGGCGATATCACGAACGCAAATTCAACCTGACGGCCGAGGAAGCCGCGCAGTGGAAGAAGCGGTATCAGGTCGGCGCCATGCTGCAAGCCGCGGCGATTGGCACTTGGGGCGCCACGACGCTGCTGTGCTCCGACGACGCCGTGGCTCACATGATCTGTCTGTCGGTCACGACCGGGATCGTGGCTGGCGGCGCGGGCAGGGCCTATGGACGGCAGTGGATATTCCAGCTCCAGGTCGTGCTCAGCTTCGGTCCGATGGTGATCGCGCTGGCGCTGCGCGGCACGCCCTACTACATCGCCATGTCGATCGTGAGCTTCGCATTTGTTCTGGCTCTGATTGAGACCGCAGCCAATCTGCACAGAATCTTCATGCGGGCCATCCTGGCACGCGAGCGCGAGGCGGCGCTCGCCGGCCAGTTCGATACAGCGTTGAATAACATGCCGCACGGCCTGTGCATGTTCAGCGCCCATGGCCAGCTCGCGGTTATGAACCATCGCTTTATTGAGATGATGCAGCTATCGGATGATTTCGTGCAGCGCGGCGCCCGCGCGGATGATATCTGCAACGCCTGCGTGCTGTCCGGCTCGATCTCGGCCGCAGCCGCGCAACAGATTCTCTACGAGATCGAGAATTCGCAGCATGGTGACATCGTTACCAGCGATCCCGATCCCGCCAAGAATCGCTCGCTCGACTGGACGTTCCAGCCGATGGCCGGCGGCGGCACGGTCGTGCTGGTCGAGGACATCACCGAGCGCAAGGACGCTGAGGCCAGGATCAGCCACCTCGCGCGCTACGACGAATTGACCGCGCTTCCCAACCGGGTCAATTTCCGCGACGAGATCGGCCGGCTGCTCACCATGCAGCATGGCGACCATCGCTCCGCATTGCTGTTCGTCGACCTCGACCAGTTCAAGCAGGTCAACGACACGCTCGGCCATCCCTGCGGCGACCAGCTGCTTTGCGCGGTCGCCGAGCGGCTGCGCGAGATGCTGCGTCCGGAGGATTTCGTGGCGCGGTTCGGCGGGGACGAGTTCGTCGTGTTCCAGCAGAACATCCATTCGCATGAGGACGCCGCCGCGCTGGCGCGGCGCATCGTCGACCGACTCAGCGAGCGCTACAAGATCGACAACCATCTGGTCGAGATCGGTGCCAGCGTCGGCATCGCGATGACCGCGCCGGGCGTCAGCGCGGACACGCTATTGAAGAACGCCGATATGGCGCTCTACCGCGCCAAGGCGGACGGCCGCGGCACCTTCTGCTTCTTCCGCGACGAGATGGCGCAAATCGTCGAGGCCCGTCGCATCCTCGAGCTCGATCTGCGCAAGGCGCTCGCCAACGAGGAGTTCGAGCTGTTCTACCAGCCGCTGATCAACCTGAAGTCTGGCAAGATCTCGACCTGCGAGGCGCTGCTGCGCTGGAATCATCCGGCGCGCGGTACGGTCTCTCCGGTCGATATCATTCCGGTCGCCGAGGACATGGGCCTGATCGTCGATCTCGGCCGCTGGATCCTGCGCAAGGCCTGCATGGAATGCATGAAGTGGCCCGAGACGGTCAGCGTCGCGGTCAACTTCTCGCCGCAGCAGTTCCATCAGCGCGACGTGCTGAGCGAGATCCGCTACGCGCTCGAGGTCTCCGGCCTGCCGGCGCACCGCCTCGAGATCGAGATCACCGAATCCTCGTTGCTGCACAACACGGAGCTGACCCACGACGTGCTCTCGCAGCTGCGTTCGCTCGGCGTGCGGATCTCGCTGGACGATTTCGGCACCGGCTACTCATCGCTCAGCTATTTGCACAATTTCCCGCTGCAGAAGGTCAAGATCGACCGCTCCTTCCTCGAAGGCATCGACAGCGACCGCCCGCTGACGCTGCTGCGCGGGGTGGCGCGGCTCTCCGCGGATCTCGGCATGTCGGTCGTGGTCGAGGGTATCGAGACCAACGAGCAGCTCGAATTGATCAGCGCCGACGGCGCGGTGACCGAAGCCCAGGGCTACCTGTTCAGCCGGCCGGTCCCCGCTGTACGCATCCGCCAGCTGCTGAATGCCTCCCATGGTCGCCGCAGGCCGGACGACCACATCGCGGCGGTTGCTTCAGGATAGTTGACGATTCCACAGGCACAACCATGGGTTACGCTGCGGCTGAAGGTTAACCCTAACCTTTCGAATGCTTTGCTATTCGGTTAAGGAGCCGTTAATCTTGTTACCCGTGGAAGTTGCCGGTGTGAGGGTAGCAGATGATACCGAAAGCTGAGCCGCGCACTCCATCCATAGTGCGCGGAGCCGGGCTGTTTGATCGTATCGATTACCGCCTGATCGAAACTCCCGAAGAAAAAGACGAGCTCTATTTGATGCGCTACCGGGCCTATCTGCACGGCGGGTTGATCCTGCCGTCGGCATCCGGGCGCGTCAGCGATCGCTATGACGATGCGCCCAATGCCTGGATTTTCGGAATCTATGTCGACGGAGAACTCTGCAGTTCGCTCCGCCTTCATGTCCTTACCTCTGACGCGCGGATGTCTTACGCGACCGAGCTGTTCGGCGATGTTTTGCACAGTCGTCTCGACAAGGGTGAGGTCTTCATCGATCCGGCCCGTTTTGTCGCCGATCCCGACAAGGCCCGCCGGTTCCCGGAGTTGCCATATCTGTCACTGCGGCTAGCCTATCTGGCGTGCGAATATTTCAACGCCGATACCGGGCTCGCAGTGGTTCGGGCGGAGCACCAGGCATTTTACCGCCGGGTTTTTCTGCACGAGACCATCGCTGAGCCGCGCTCGTTTCCGAACGTGCTGAAGAAGGTGGCCTTGATGGCGTCGGGTTTCCGGACCCTGAGGGAACGGGTCCTGACCCGTTTTCCGATCATGCGCTCGTCGGTATTCGAGCGCCGCATGCTGTTCGAGCGGGACCAACATGTGTCCCGACAGGCGACGATCGCCAGGTTCGAGCGTCCCTCGATCGTTGCTAATTCTTGACCGGGAATCAGTCCGCCGCCTCTGTTCGCACTGCAGCCGCTTCCGTTGGCACAAACCACGACGATCTGTTGCCGACCGGCCACGGACCGGCTCAAGATTGACCTGCAAAAGCGGCCGGTTCCCGCGAACTTGCCTTCCTTTCACCGTCGCGCCACATTTGCCACCCATTAACCATCGGGGGCGCTTTTCGCCATTGCCTGGCATTTGATCGGCTCTAGCAAGGTCTCGTCAAGGTTGACGGAACGTTCGCTTAACCATCGCCCTGTAGACCCAATGGACAGTACGAAGAGCGTGAGCGTGGAGGCTCCGGAATGAAACATCAGATGCGTATCCTCCAGGGTATGAAGCTGGCTGCGGTTCTGGCGGTGGCGTTGTCGATGGGTGCCTGCGCCAACAAGAACGGCTTGGGCGCCGATGGCGCGATGGCGAGCGCCGCGACCCCGGGCAGCCAGCAGGATTTCGTGGTCAATGTCGGCGACCGTGTGTTCTTTGAGAGCGATCAGACCGATCTCAGCCCGCAGGCGACAGCGACCCTCGACAAGCAGGCGCAGTGGCTGCAGACCTACAACCGTTATTCCTTCACCATCGAAGGTCATGCCGACGAGCGCGGCACGCGCGAATACAACATCGCGCTCGGTGCGCGCCGTGCCCAGTCGGTTCGCGCCTATCTCGCTTCGCGCGGCATCGACCCGAGCCGCATGCGCACCATCTCCTACGGCAAGGAGCGCCCGGTCGCGGTCTGTAACGACATCTCTTGCTGGTCGCAGAACCGCCGCGCCGTCACCGTGCTGAACGCCAGCTCCTGACGTGACCCTGGATGGGTTTTCCAAGCCGGCGCCTTCGGGCGCCGGTTTTGTTTTGGCCGCATGAAAGCCCGCCCCGGCTTCATCAAGATGAACGAAGCTGCGTGCAATTGGCCGCTTGCTTGTTCCACCGTCCGTACTAAACCGGTATCCGCGACGCTGTCCCGGATTTGAACTGCAAGTCACAATTCTGGCGTACTCCGTCTCTCAAAGTCGCGCGCTTTTCACGTCGATCTCGTCGTCAGGGCAAAATGTCATCCAGGCTACATTTTCTTTCTTCCGCCGCGGCGATCGCGGCGCTGTTCGTCGTTTCCGCACCAGCGTTTGCTCAATCCGACGATTCCGATGCCGAAATGCGGATCGAGCGGCTGGAGAACCAGCTGCGGCAGCTGACCGGGCAGAACGAGGAGCTGCAGTACCGCAACCGCCAGCTCGAGGAGCGCCTGCGCCAGCTCGGCGGCCAGCCGCCCGGCCCGAATGGACAGCCTCCGGCGGCCCAGCCCGGTGTCGCGGCGGTGCCGCCGGCGCAGCAGGGGTACCCGCAGGCGCAGCCCGGCTACGCCCAGCCGCAGCAGGGATATGGCCGGCAGCCGCAGGGCGGCTACGACCAGCAGCAGATCGCCGCGCCCGCGCCGATCGTACAGGAGCCGGCACCGGCGGCAGCTCCCGGCCGCCGCGGCCGCGGCGATGCCTTCGATCCGACCCAGAATCCGAATGCCCCCGGCGCGCCGCGCGTGCTCGGTGGCGGCGGCCAGATGCCGATGCAGAACGATGCGGCGGTCGGCGCGCCCGGCGGCCGCGGGGCGGGCGAGCCGCTTGAGCTCGGCAACACCAGTCCGCAGCGGGCGCCCGGCGCGAGCGCGGCCCTGACCACATTACCGCCGTCGGCGACGGCGAAGGACGAGTTCGACCTCGGCATCGGCTACATGCAGCGCAAGGACTATGCGCTCGCCGAAGAGACGATGAAGAACTTCGCCACCAAGTATCCGAGCGATCCTTTGGTGGCGGATTCGCAATACTGGCTCGGCGAAAGCTATTTCCAGCGCCAGCAGTATCGCGATGCCGCGGAAACCTTCCTCGGTGTGACCACCAAGTTCGACAAGTCCGCGAAGGCGCCCGACGCGCTGCTGCGGCTCGGGCAGTCGCTGGCGGCGCTGAAGGAAAAGGAAGCCGCTTGCGCCGCCTTCGGCGAGATCACGCGGAAGTACCCGCGCGCGTCCGGCGGGGTCAAAGCTGCGGTTGACCGCGAGCAGAAGCGCGTGAAGTGCTAAACCAGCAAGGGAAGGCCGCTTCCGGCCTTTCCGCGACCCGCTGGTTCTGTGATGCCCGACGACCAATCCGCCATCCCGGCAAGCGACGCCAAGCGCCTGTTCGCAGGCTTGGCGCGCGCGCCGGCGATCGTGCTGGCGGTGTCGGGCGGTCCCGATTCAGTGGCGCTGATGTGGCTGGCCGCGCGCTGGCGCCGCGCGCTCGCGCAGGGACCGCGGCTGGTGGCGGTCACCGTCGATCACGGCCTGCGTCCTGAAGCGGCCCGCGAGGCACGCGACGTCAAGCGGCTGGCGCGAAGCCTCGACCTGCCGCATCACACGTTGCGCTGGAGCGGGCCCAAGCCCAGCACCGGCGTGCCGGCAGCCGCGCGTGAGGCGCGCTATGGCCTGCTCGCGCAAGCCGCGCGCAAGCACGGCGCGACGCATATCCTGACCGCGCACACCCGTGACGATCAGGCCGAGACGCTGTTGATGCGGATGCTGCGCGGCAGCGGCGTCGCGGGTCTCTCGGCGATGGCGCGCGAGACCGAGCGTGACGGCGTCATGCTGACGCGACCGTTGCTCGATATCTCGAAGGCGCAGTTGATCGCGACGCTGAAGAAGGCGCGCATCAGCTTTGCCGACGATCCGACCAACCGCGATCCGTCCTTCACGCGACCGCGGCTGCGCGCGCTGATGCCGCTGCTGGCGGAGGAGGGCGGCGACGCGCGGAACCTGGCACGGCTCGCCGCGCGGATCGCGCGCGCCAACGCTGCGCTGGAGGTGCTGGTCGACGGCGCCGAGCGCTATCTTGCGTTGAAAAGCGAAGATAACCTCGATGCGGGCTTCGACGCGGCGCTGTTCGCGGTGATGCCGGACGAGATCCGCCTCCGTCTGCTCAAGCGCGCCATCGATCGCACCGGACATGAGGGGCCGGCCGAACTCGGCAAGGTCGAAACCCTGCTCGCCGCGGTCGATGAGGCCGTCAATCAGGCCTTGGGGCACCGCGAATCCAAGCTGAAACAGACGCTTGCCGGAGCGGTCATCAGCGTCGCCTCCGGCCGCATCAGGATCGGTCCGGCGCCGCCTCGCCGGGCTCGTTCCCGATGAGCCCGGTTCGATTGTTTCAACCGCTGTCATAATCCGGCAAGGAGGCTTAACCACCCCGGAAAAACACCGGATTCTGCGTCATTTTTTGACCGGGAATCGGGCTAGGATGCGGTAAATAGTCGTGCGTGGTTCCCTTGGCATCGACCCCAGCGGCACCTAGATTGTAGGGCATCGACGGGATGGATTCCCTGGGGATTCCCACAGAGCCTGCCCAAGGATTAGAGAGAGGCCGCGATCCGCGCGACCACGAAGGAAGACCATGAACGCCAATCTGCGGAATTTCGCCCTCTGGGTCATCATTGTCCTGCTGTTGCTGGCGTTGTTCACGCTTTTCCAGAATCCTGGCCAGCGCTCGTCGTCCTCAGACATCTCGTTCTCGCAGCTCCTCACCGAAGTCGATCAGGGCCATGTCCGCGACGTCGTGATTCAGGGGCCCGAGATTCACGGCACCTTCAACAACGGCACCAGCTTCCAGACCTACGCGCCGAGCGATCCGACGCTCGTGAAGCGCCTCTATGACGCTAAGGTGCAGATCACTGCGAAGGCGCCCGGCGACAACGTGCCGTGGTTCGTCTCGCTGCTCGTCTCCTGGTTGCCGTTCATTGCGCTGATCGGCGTCTGGATCTTCCTGTCGCGGCAGATGCAGGGCGGCGCCGGCAAGGCGATGGGCTTTGGCAAGTCGCGCGCCAAGATGCTGACCGAGGCGCACGGCCGCGTCACCTTCGAGGACGTCGCGGGTGTCGACGAGGCCAAGCAGGATCTGCAGGAGATCGTCGAATTCCTCCGCGACCCCGGCAAGTTCCAGCGGCTCGGCGGACGCATTCCGCGCGGCGTGCTGCTGGTCGGCCCTCCCGGCACCGGCAAGACGCTGATCGCGCGCGCGGTGGCGGGCGAAGCCAACGTGCCGTTCTTCACGATCTCCGGTTCTGACTTCGTCGAAATGTTCGTCGGCGTCGGCGCGAGCCGCGTCCGCGACATGTTCGAGCAGGCCAAGAAGAACGCGCCCTGCATCATCTTCATCGACG
>NZ_CANSMR010000049.1 GCF_947648125.1 uncultured Bradyrhizobium sp.
GCGTATCTCGGGGTATAGGATGATTGATTTGGTCGGGACGATTACCGCGAGCACGCTTTACTCCCTCTCCCGCTTGCGGGGGAGGGCCGGGGTGGGGGTGTCTCCACGAGTCGAATTGCGGAGAGAGCCCCCACCCGGCGCGCTTCCGCGCGCCGACCTAAGAGCGAGCTTTGCTCGTCTCGACCCCCGCAAGCGGGAGAGGTAAGAAAGGCGGCAGCGATGCAATCTTTCCTCGACATCTTCGACATCTACCTGCTGGAGGCCGTGATCAACGGCATCCTGCTCGGCGGCGTGCTGGCACTGTTGGCGCTCGGGCTCAACCTGATCTTCGGCGTCATCGACGTCACCTGGATCTGCTACGCCGAGCTCGTGATGATCGGCATGTACGGCATGTACTATCTCGTGCAGGTCTTTCATTTGCCGTACTGGGCGGCCGCGCCGCTCGTCATTCTCCTGGTGGCGCTGCTCGGCGCCGCGCTACATTTCTTCGTCATCGCGCCGCTGTTGACGGCGCCACCGATCAACCAGCTGCTCGCCACCGGCGGCGTGCTGTTCATCCTGCAGAGTTTCGCCACCGTCGCCTTCGGCATCGACTTCCGCAATCTCGGCATCCGCCTGCCGGTGCTCGCGCTCGGCGAGATGAATTTCAGCTACGCGCGACTATTGTCGTTCGGCGCGGCGCTGGTCGGCATGATCGGCGTCTATCTGTTCCTGACCCGCACCTTCACCGGCACGGCGATCCGCGCCATCGCGCAGGACCGCCAGATCATGCCGCTGATGGGCGTCGACCCCAAGCGCATCTATCTCGTGACCTCGGCGATCGGCGGCGGGCTGGCCGGGCTCGCCGCCTGCCTCCTGGTGCTGCAATATGACGTGCATCCGTTTGTCGGCCTGTCGTTCGGACCGATCACCTTCCTGATCTGCGTGCTCGGCGGCCTCGGCAATTTCATCGGCGGCTTCATCGCGGCGTTCGTGTTCGCCGAGATCATCTCGCTCGGCGGCCTGTTCTCCGATCTCGAATGGGGCTACGTGCTGGCGTTCGCCTTCTTCATCGTCATGATGTTCATCCGGCCCGCGGGCCTCTTGGCGAGGCGCTCGTGAACAGACAGGCCGCCGGCTGGATCATCGCGCTGCTCGCGCTCGTCGCGCTGCCCTTCGTGCATCGCGACCCCTATCACCTGCACGTGCTGGTGCTGATTTTGATCTGGTCGTTCGCCTATACCTCGTGGTCGATCATGGGCCGCTTCGGCCTGGTCTCGCTCGGCCATGGCGGCTTCATGGGGATCGGCGCCTATGTCACCGCGCTGCTGTGGAATCACCTCGGCGTCTCGCCCTGGATCGGTATTCCCCTCAGCATGGCGACCGCGGGTGTGCTCGCGCTCGTCGTCGCCTATCCCTGCTTCCGCTTCCGCATCACCGGGCATTATTTCGTGCTGGTGACCCTGGCGCTGTCGGGCATCGTGCTGCAGGTCATCACCGCGACCCGCGACTATACCGGCGGATCGCTGGGCTACACGCCGCAGCGCGCCCCGAGCGGCGAGGGGCTGTTCGCGCTGCAATTCGACGACAAGATCACCTGGTATCTGATTGCGCTCGCGGTCTGGGTCGCAGGCCTCGTGATCTGGCGCGCGATCGACCGCAGCATGATCCGCCATGCCATGGAGGCGATCTCGGAGGATGAAGATGCGGCGGCCGCGGCCGGCGTCAACGTCACCGCCGAGAAGCTGAAGATCACCTTGATCAGCGCGTTGATGACGGCGCTGTCCGGCGCGCTCTATTGCCAGTACCAGATGTTCATCTCGCCCGACACCGTGAGCGGCATCGCGGTTTCCCTGCAGATGGTGTTCGCGGCGATCGTCGGCGGCGTCTATGTCGCGCTGGGACCAACGGTTGGCGCCGTCATCACCATCGTGCTGGCCGAGGTGCTGCGCATCTCGTTCGGCACCAGGGCGGTCGGCTGGGACAATCTGGTCTATGGCGTGCTGCTGGTGCTTTTCATCATCTTCCTGCCCAAGGGCATTCTTGGTAGCGTGATCGACCGGATCAAATCGCCACGCAAGCCGTCGAGAGGCCATGAGCAGCAAACCGTCCCCATCGCTCGCCGATGAACTGAAGCCCTACGTCGCGCCGTTCCGCTTCGACGGCTCGGGTGAATTTCACCTGAAGTCGTACCCGACCGCCGAGAAGGGCGGCATCGACAAGGACGCCGGCGGCAAGATCATCGAGGTCAACCGCAAGCGGCTCAACGACTTCCAGGAGAAGCTCTACGCCCAGGACCGCTGGTCGCTGCTGCTGATCTTCCAGGGCATGGATGCCGCCGGCAAGGACAGTGCGATCAAGAGCGTGTTCGAGGGGGTCAACCCGCAGGGCTGCGAGGTCTCCTCATTCAAGCAGCCCTCGACCAAGGAGCTCGACCACGATTTCATGTGGCGCGCCATGATCGCGCTGCCGGAGCGCGGCCACATCGGCATCTTCAACCGCTCCTATTACGAGGAGTGCCTGGTGGTGCGGGTGCATCCCGAGGTACTCGGCAAGCAGAAGCTGCCGAAACGGCTAGTGACCAAGGACATCTGGCGCGAACGCTTCGAGGACATCTCCGCGATCGAGCGCTATCTGTCGCGCAACGGCACCATGATCCTGAAATTCTTCCTGCACGTTTCCAAGGAGGAGCAGCGCCGGCGCTTTCTCGACCGGCTCGAGGAGCCGGCCAAGAACTGGAAGTTTTCGATGGCCGACGTCACCGAGCGCGCACTGTGGGCCAAGTACCAGGCAGCCTACCAGGACATGATCCACCACACCGCGACCGGAGACGCGCCCTGGCACATCGTGCCCTCCGACCACAAATGGTTCGCCCGCGTCGTGATCGGTTCGACCATCGTCAACGCGCTCGACAAGCTCGAGCTGAAATTCCCCGAGGTCGACAAGGCGGACCTCAGCGAATTCAAGCGCGTCCGCGCGGCGCTGGAAGCCGAAGGCAAGGGCGGCGCAGCCGAAAAGAAGGCGCCCGCGAAGAAGTAGGCTGCGCAAAAGTGGCGGGGCGGTTTCCCTTCACTCGTGGCCAACTGCGATCGGGAACCATCCTCACCGTCGTCCCTGCGAAAGCAGGGACCCATAACCACAACCGCCAATTGTTGGCCGATGCTCGAACGACGAGTCCTGCGACAAGGTCCGCCGCGGCGTATGGCTCCCTGCTCCCGTGCGCAATTGCGCGCCAGGCAGGGACGACGTGTTGGAGGAGCCGCGGACTCAACAGCGGGCGTCGCGACGGATGGCCGCAGGGAAGCGGCTTTCCGATATGCCATGGCCTCGGAGCGTCTGCGCGATTTCGGAATAATGGAAAATATGACTGATTTGCCCGACGTGTCAAGCTGCCATGTCGAACGCCGGCAGCCGCCGGCTACTGTGCATGGGGTTGTTTTCGATATTTTGGCAATATGCCCCTGCGACGGGGTGAGGGAACCCTAGGTGTGTCCCTCACTCCCGTGCGGCATCAACCGCACCAGCCCTCGCTAGCCCTTCCGCGACGGCATCCAGGCGGACAGCAGATAGAAGCCGATCGCGACGATCAGGAGATAGCGGAAGCCGAGCAGGGTCGAGCAGGACTCGGCGAGGCCGCCGATCACAGATCCCGCGATGTTGGATCCGAACGCCTGGTCGGGATTGGCTTCGTCGCGGAACGAGCGGGCGAAGATCACGCCGGCGAAGAACATCGGGCCGAGCGCCAGCGCGCACGGGATCACGTAGCGCCAGACGATGCCGCCGCTGAGGAACGTGTCGAGCGGCACCAGCACCGAGACCGCCAGCAGCGCCAGCAGCCCGGCATAGTGCCGCGCCAGCCGGGTGGACGGCACCTTGATCACGTACAAATTGGCGGCGAGGATCAATAGCAGCGCGGTGAAGAACACCGCCGAGTTGACCAGCCAGGTGCTGCCGAATAACAGCGCCATCTGCACGACTGCCTTGGTCTCGAGCAGCATGAAGGCCGCGCCGAGGAAGAACATCCGGTTGTTCGGCCGCCAGGCGCCCTTCGGCTTGAACAGATAGACGAGGCCAAGCCCGAGCACGCCGAGCAGGATCATCGAGCGAACGGTCAGATCGGGGATCAGCCGGCCGCTGACATAGAGGAACGGCCAGTCGTCGCTGGTCGATTGCTTGGCGCCTTCATTGTCGACCACCAGCTTCGCCGGCGCCAGCGGCACCCAGTCGCCGTGCTGGGCGGCAGCCTTGTCCTGTGGCTTCTCGAAGCCGTCGACCGCCAGGTTTTCCGGCGGAATGCTGTTCAGCCAGAACTGGCCGCGGTCGCGGAATGCGGTGGAGATGCGCGGATTGCAGCCCGCGATGATGGTGGTGAAGCCGACCGCTTCGGACGAGGTCAGCGTTTCCTTGTAGGGCAGCGGCAGCACCAGCGGATCGCAGCCGAACACCTGCTTCGCCATCTCGGCGACCCGCTGCACGATCCAGCCCTGGCGATAGTAGTTGTACATCACGAAGACGCCGTCCTGCTTCAGCACGCGGCGGACGTCCTGGAACGCCTGTTCGGTGAACAGATAGCTTTCGAGACGGATGTTGGCGTAGCCGCTGTGCAGGATCAGCGAGTCGACGAGCGCATACACCACCAGATCGTATTTGCGTTCGGTGGTGCGCAGGAAATGCCGGCCGTCGTCGAGATGCGGCACCACCCTCGGATCCTGATAGGGCTTGTCGGGATGGTTGTGGATGCCGATGTTCTGGATCACGGGATCGATCTCGACCGCATCGATGCGCTCGACGCCGAAGCGCAATGCGTGCGCCAGGTCGTTGCCGGAGCCGGCGCCGATGATCATGACGTCCTTGAACGGCGCGCCGCCGCTGTGTTTCTGCAGCAGATGGATCAGCGAATAGGACGAGCCGCGTTCGCTGAACGGCATCATTTCCTGATGGCCGATGCTGTTGACGGTGATCACGCCGTTCGATTTGTTGAGGTCGACGGCGTAATAGGGCGACCAGCGGATGTCATGGCTGCCGGAGCGATCGGTGTAGTAGGCGGTAAATCCCACCACGACGATGATCGTTGCAAGGCGCAGGAGCGACAGCGCCTTGTCCTGGTAGAGCAGGTAGACGATGCCGGCGCAGCTGATCCCGAACCAGACCACCGGCGGCGCCTGCGCGAACGACAGCAGCGAGAACCCGACGATGCCCGCGAGGCTGCCGCCGATATTGAGCGAATAGCCGGCGACGCGGTTGGGGTAGGCGTCGAAGGCGCGGCCGAGCGTCTGGCCGAGGCCGACGAACATCAGCGCGATCAGCACGAAGAACAGCCCGGCGATCGCCTCGATCGGCACGACGAACTTGGCGAGATCAGGGTTGCGATACTCGGTGCCGAAAAACACTTCCTGCGGCGAGGCCTGATGGCCGACGTCGACCGCGAACTGGCCCCAGTTGGAATACAGCATCATGATCGTGACCACGGCAGCGAAGGTCACGAGGGCGAGCCCCGGAAACAGCGCAAGCCAGTTGGTGGTCCGCCGCGCGGCAAGGCAGCCGCAGGACATGCCGAGGAAGGCCGCGAGCAGCACGATATTGGTGAAGAATTGCAGGAACACGACCTTGGCCGAGAACCAGCGGATGCAGGCGAGTTCGAGGAACAGAATCAGGAATCCGACCAGGAAGAGATTGAAGCCGGCTTGGCGCTGATTGGGCCCATCGGCCAGGTTCGTCGTGGGCATGATCCCGATATCTCCTTAACCAACAAAGGACGCGCCCTTAACACCCGGTCGCCGCCGGCACACTAGATGCAACCAGTTGAGCAAAGATTGATTTACCGGGCCGCATACGCGCCGCGGCTGTCGCCGCTGCCACGCACGGAGTCATGGTGTAGGAAAGGTTTCGCTGCGGGCGTGCCATGCCGGGTTTGTCCCGGCGTCGATTGTCCATGTCAGGAACGAAAGGGGGGAGGGAGCCCTTTCGGCGGCGCGTCCCTCACCAGTCGGCAATGGCCGTCCTCACACCGCTTTTTCTCCAAACACCATCTGCCAGCCCTTGCGCGTATCCATGTATTCCCGCACCTGCTTGATGCGGCCCGCCTCGACCACGAACACGAAGCAGTAGTCATTGTCGTAGCGCCGGCCGTCCGGCAGTGTCGCGCGCATGCGCTCCTCGACGATCACGCTGTCGCCGTCGGCATGAACGGCGCGGAACGCGATATCGATCTCGGTGAACAGGCGGTGCATCTCGGTCGAGATGAAGCGGGCGATCGCATCCGCGCCGATCATGTGATCGGTGTGATCGAGCGCAACCGCCGTGGCATTGCGCACCGGCGCGATCCATTCGGCATCCGGTGCGAACAATGCAGCGATCAGGTTGGCGTCGCGGGTCCTGAACGTCTGCCAGGCATTGAGGACGGTTTCCTTGGCGGTCGGGGTGGTCATTGCGATGTCTCCAGGGGTGATCGATCGGCTCGATCTAGGCCAGCGTTGCGAGCCGTGCTGGCCGGAATCGGACCCCATCACCGCCGGCCCCTTTCCCCGATCGCGCGATGCGGTAGTCTCAGGTCATGCTCAGCTTCGAGGTCTGCAACGCTGCGCGGCTGCGGCGCGACGCGCACTATGACGGCCGCTTCTTCACCGCGGTGAAGACCACCCGGATCTATTGCCGCCCGGTCTGTCCGGTGAAGCATCCATTGCCGCGCAACGTTAGCTACTACCCGACGGCCGCCGCGGCCGAGGCGGCGGGCTATCGGCCATGCCTGCGCTGCCGTCCCGAAACCGCGCCGTTCTGTCCGGCGTGGAACGGCACCCGCTCCACGGTTGCGCGCGCGCTGAAGCTGATCGATGGCGGCGCGCTCGAGCGCGGCTCGGTTGCCGCGTTGGCCGACCGGCTCGGCATCACCTCGCGCCACCTCGGGCGGCTGTTCGAGCGCCACGTCGGCGCCAGCCCGCAGCAGGTGGCGACCACCCGCCGCGTGCAGCGCGCCAAGCGCCTGATCGACACCACCGACGATGCGATGACCGAGATCGCCTTCCGTGCCGGCTTCGGCAGCGTCCGCCGTTTCAACGCCGCCTTCGCCGACCTCTACGGCCGCTCGCCGTCGAGCCTGCGCGCGTCCTCGCGCGGGCGGAGGTGAGGGGACGGGACAGGCAGAGCCATGCGGGTACGATAGGTCAACCCCACTGACCATCTTTACCCATTGCGGCGGCTCGCCATAATCGTCTAGAACGGCGGCGTCCAAGCGCTCCCGGCAACCAACCGTCAACGGTTTTGCCCGAGGATTTCGGCGCTCAACAGGGTCTGGCAATGCTGATTCGCGGCCAAATTGATGGGATTTCGGGGGAGGTGGCCCAGGCTACCGCCACGATCCCGGCCGCACGGCCCACCCTGCTTATTGGCGGCCTGCTTCTTACCTGCCCCTGAGGGCCGGCTGGGCGTTTGCGCCTGGGCACTCAGGGGTTTGTACGAGATCACCGGACCCTGATATCGCCCAAGTAATTGCTCAAGGAGCAACATGACGGGCGCAAAAGCTTAAAGGAATTTCTGACATGGCCACCGCGAACAAGTCCGACAAGGACCGCGTCATCATTTTCGACACCACCTTGCGCGACGGCGAGCAGTGCCCCGGCGCTACCATGACCTTCGAGGAGAAGCTCGAGGTCGCCGAGTTGCTGGACGATATGGGCGTCGACGTCATCGAGGCGGGCTTCCCGATCACCTCGGAAGGCGACTTCCAGGCGGTCAGCGAGATCGCCCGCCGCTCCAAGAACTCGGTCATCGCGGGCCTCTCCCGCGCCCACCCGGCCGACATCGACCGCTGCGCCGAAGCCGTCAAGTTCGCTCGCCGCGGCCGCGTCCACACCGTGATCGCGACCTCGCCGCTGCATATGCGCGTCAAGTTGAACAAGACCCCCGAGGAAGTCATCGAGACCTCGGTCGCGATGGTCGCCCGCGCCCGCAACCAGATCGACGACGTCGAATGGTCGGCCGAGGACGGCACCCGCAGCGAGATGGACTATCTGTGCCGGATCGTCGAGGCCGTGATCAAGGCCGGCGCCACCACGGTGAACATCCCCGACACCGTCGGCTACACCGTGCCGGAGGAATACACCCACTTCATGCGGACGCTGATCGAGCGGGTGCCGAACTCCGACAAGGCGATCTTCTCGGTGCACTGCCACAACGACCTCGGCATGGCGGTCGCGAATTCGCTGGCCGGCATCGTCGGCGGCGCGCGACAGGTCGAATGCACCGTCAACGGCATCGGCGAGCGCGCCGGCAATGCCGCGCTGGAAGAGATCGTGATGGCGATCAATGTGCGGAACGACAAGTTTCCGTACTGGAACAAGATCGACACCACGCAGCTGACCCGCGCTTCGAAGGTAGTGTCGGCCGCCACCTCGTTCCCGGTGCAGTACAACAAGGCGATCGTCGGCCGCAACGCGTTCGCCCATGAGAGCGGCATCCATCAGGATGGCGTGCTGAAGGACGCCTCGACCTACGAGATCATGCGGCCCGAGATGGTCGGCCTGAAGCAGTCCTCGCTGGTGCTCGGCAAGCATTCCGGCCGGCACGCCTTCGTCCACAAGCTGGAGGAGATGGGCTACAAGCTCGGCGCCAACCAGCTGGAAGATGCCTTTACGCGGATGAAGGCGCTGGCCGACCGCAAGAAGGATATCTACGACGAGGACATCGAGGCGCTGGTCGACCAGGAGATGGCCGCCGCGCACGACCGCATCAAGCTGACCTCGCTGACCGTGATCGCCGGCACCCATGGTCCGCAGCGCGCGACCATGAAGCTCGACGTCGACGGCCAGATCAAGATCGAGGAAGCCGAGGGCAACGGCCCGGTCGATGCCGTCTTCAACTGCATCAAGCGTCTGGTGCCGCACGAAGCCAAGCTGGAGCTGTACCAGGTCCACGCGGTGACCGAAGGCACCGACGCGCAGGCCGAAGTCTCGGTGCGTCTCGCCCACGAAGGCCGTTCGATGACCGCGCGTGCCGCCGATCCGGACACGCTGGTCGCGTCCGCCAAGGCCTATCTCGGCGCGCTGAACAAGATCGTGATGAAGCGCCAGCGCGACGTCCCGGCGACCAAGGTCGCGGGCTGACGGTTCGCTCGATCAAAGCATTCGGAAAACGCGGCGCCTTGGCGCCGCGTTTTTCGTTTGGGTAAAGTTCGTAGAGCGGGTTAGGCGCAGCCGTAAACCCGCCACTTGTTGCGCGCACCGAAGACGGCGGGTTACGTTTCGCTAACCGCCGTACAGTTCTGCCTCGAACCGCATGGAGTGCATCGTGAACGTTCCTCCGATCAGCTTTGTCGACAAAGACTCCGGAGACGAGGGGGTTGTGCTTGTCCGCGTGACCGGAGCCGCAGTCGGACTGGCCGTCTCGCTGCGAAAGAACGGAGATATCGAGGTCGTATTCGGAGCAGAGGAGTTGGATCGCATCATCGGCGCGTTGGAAGCGGCGCGTTTGGCGCTTCATGCGCGGGGAGAGGCTCGATAGTTTGCAGGGCGAGTCCGTAACCCGCCGCCTGTCGCGCAGACCGAAGACAGCGGGTTACGCTTCGCGACCTGCCCTGCGTTTCGCGCATTGGATTCGAATTCGTCTTTTTGTTCAATTCTTGGAATCATTTCCCAATAATCCGCCGGATCCCGCACCGCTTTGGAATCTTCACCGCCATCTCCAGCGCTACCCTGCGGTCTTTCCCGGGGACGCCGCCCATGCCGCTTGCCTCCATCGACGTCGACAACATCGCGCGTGCCGCCGATCCGGACACGCTGGTTGCCTCCGCAAAGGCCTATCTCGGCGCGCTGAACAAGATCGTGATGAAGCGCCAGCGCGACGTCCCGGCGACCAAGGTCGCAGGCTGACGGTTCGCTCGATCAAGACATTCGGAAACGCGGCGCCTCGGCGCCGCGTTTTTTGTTGGGTCACCTTCGCGAAGCCATCACCTTCGCAATATCGCGGGCCGCTGCATCAGGCGGCAGGCCTGATGTTCTGGTTGACCCGGAACAGATTGGCGGAGTCATATTTGCGCTTCACCGCCGCCAGTCGCGCATAGTTGGACCCGTAGGTTGCCTTGAGGCGGGCGTCGCCCTCATCATCCATCATGAAATTCGGGTAGGCGCCGCCGAGGTCGAACGGGTGAACCGCTTCCCAATAGGCCTTGGTCCATCGGGTGAGCGGCCCCGCCTTTTGCGGATTCGGATCGATGCCGGCGATTACCATCGACCAGGTCGCATCGCGGCAATTCCAGGCGGTCTCGCCGTTGCCGACGCGATGCACCGCGCCGTTGATCGGGTAGAGATGCATGAGCGACAATTCGCTTGGCGTTTGCGCGGCCTGCTCGAGATGGATGTCGATCGCGGCGTCCGGCAGCGTCTTGACGAAATCGCCACGCCAATACCACTGCATGCCCTTGGGGTAGAGCCCGTCGAACATGCTCTGCACCGCCGGATACGGCATCGTCCCCATCCAGTTTAGCCACGGTGCCGGCAATGCGTCGAGCAATGGTGCCAGAGCCTTCTTGGCCGCATCCTCCGGGCCGTCGTAGCAGCACATCAGGAGGCAGATGGGCTTTCCCCAATGCTCTTCCGGAAACGGCGGACTGGACAGAACCGTCTTGAGCCCGAGGAAAATGCCGAGTTCCTCCGGTGCTGCCGGCAGGAAGTCGCGATAGCGCTGCATGATGGTGCGCGCCTGCTTCTGGTCCCAGGCGATCGGCCCGGCAAACACCGTGTTGACGGGGTGGAGCTGGAACACAAAGGAGGTGACGACGCCGAAATTGCCGCCGCCGCCGCGCAGCGCCCAGAACAGATCGGGGTTGTTGTCCTTGCTGGCGACGACGAAGCTGCCATCGGCGAGCACGACGTCGGCCTCGACCAGATTGTCGATGGTGAGGCCGTATTTGCGGGTGAGATAGCCGTGGCCACCGCTCAGGGTCAGGCCGGCGATCCCGGTCGTCGAGATGATGCCGGCCGGCACCGCAAGGCCGAACGCGTGCGTGGCATGGTCGACGTCGCCCTGGGTGCATCCGGCACCGACCCGCGCTTGGCGCGTAACCGGGTCGACGCGGACGCCCTTCATGGCTGAGAGGTCGATGACCAGCCCGTCATCGACGCTGGCGAGGCCAGGCCCATTGTGGCCACCGCCGCGGATCGCGATTGGCAGGTCATTGTCGCGGCCGAAGGTCACCGCAGCGATGACGTCGGCGACATCGGCGCAGCGGGCGATCAGCAATGGCCGCTTGTCGATCATGCCATTATAGAGCGCACGGGCTTCGTCGTAGTTGGCCTCGCCACGCTCGATGACTGTACCGCGCAGGCTCTCACGCAACTTGATCTTGGCTTCGTCACGCATGATCCTCTCCTGATCTCACGGGCCAGTTGGGTTGCCCGACAGGGCCCTGTGCTCCCGTCCGTGTCGGAACTCGGCCCTGCCAGTCGCTGGTGTTATGCGGGTTACCCGACGGTCGTAACTTGCCGGATCGGTGCGATCGCCGCGTCACCCGATCGATTGAGGTGTGGCTGCCGGCTCCCCGGACGTGCTACGATGCTGGGGTCGGCTCAGCAGGCTGGAGCCACCGACATGCATGAAGCTGACGAACTGTCGCGGGTCATCGGCGACATCTACGATGCTTCGCTCGACCCGGCGCTGTGGCCGAGCGCGTTTGAAAGCATCTGCGGCTATATCGGCGCGGCCTCCGCCAGCCTGCATTCGCAGGACTCGGTCAGCAGGGCAACGGACGCGCTGTTCTGGTGGGGCCGCGAGTCCGATGCGCCGCACTATTTCAAGCTCTATCTGGAGAGGTACGGCAAGATCAACCCGATCTTTCCGGGCGTCGTCTTTTTCGAAGTGGAGCAGCCGGTCGCCGTCCCCGACGTGATTTCCTGCGAGGAGTTTGTTCGGACGCGCTTCTTTCGCGAATGGCTGTTGCCGCAAAACCTGACCGACGGCTTGTTTTCGAACCTGGAAAAGGGCGTGACGGGCTGCGCGCTGTTCACCGCCATGCGTGACGCCGGGCAGGGCCAGGTCGACGACCGCATGCGCCAACGGTTCGAACTGATTACGCCGCACGTCCGGCGCGCCATGCTGATTGGCAAGGTAATCGATCTCCATCGCGTCGAGGCAGCGGCGCTGGCGGACAGTCTCGACGAACTCGCTTCGAGCATGTTCATCGTCGATTCGACCGGCCGCATCATCCATGCCAATGCCAGCGCCCATCGCCTGATCGCCGAGGCCAATGTGCTGCGTTCCAACCGCGGCCGGATTGCAGCGCTTGATCCCGAGGGCAACCGGCATCTCCTAGAAATATTCGCGGCGGCCCAGGCGGGCGATGCAGCCGTCGGAAAGAAGGGGATCGCGATGCCGCTGACCGCGCGCACCGGCGAGCGCTACGTCGCTCACGTACTGCCCTTGACCTCGGGCGCGCGCCGCAAGGCCGGAGTTTCCTACTCGGCAGCGGCGGCTGTGTTCGTCCGCAAGGCCGCGCTGGATTTGCTGTCACCGCCAGAGGCTATCGCCGACGAGTTCAGGCTGACGCCAGCGGAGGTTCGGGTCTTGTTTGCGATCGTCGAGATCGGCGGCGTGCCCGAAGTCGCCCCGGTGCTCGGCATTTCCGATCAAACCGTCAAGACCCATCTGCATCGCATCTATGAAAAGACCGCTACGAAGCGACAGGCCGATCTCGTGAAGCTGGTCGCGAGCTATTCCGGACGGCTCTGAGTCAATCCGCTGCGGCATTTATCGACAAAGATTCAGGACACGAGGGGTTTGTGTTTGTCCGCGGGATCAGAGACGCAGTGGGACCGGCTGTCTCGCTGCGAAAGAATGGAAATAGCGAGGTGGCATTTGGAACAGGAGTTGGATCGCATCATCGATGCGCTGGAAGAGCGCATCTATCTCGTGGTGCGCGAAAAGAATGAACCCAATATTGCGCATTCGTCGCCTGACGGATCGGCTTAGGATAGAATCTGCCCACTGAGCTCATTGTTGGAATCATTTCCCAACGATCCGTCTCATTTCGCGCTGTTTTGGAATCTTCCGCGCCATCTCCAGCGCTACCCTGCGGTCTTTCCCGGGGACGCCGTCCATGCCGCTTGCCTCCATCGACGTCGACAACATCTCGCGTACCGCCACGCCCGCGGAGACCGCGCTGACCCGCCGGGTGGATCTCACCACGCTTCGCCTCTTCGTCGCCGTCTGCGACGAGCAGAACCTCACCCGCGCCGCGCAGCGCGAGGGGATCGCGGCGTCGGCGGTGTCGAAGCGGATGAACGATTTCGAGCTGGCGTTCGGCGTCACGCTGTTCAAGCGGCTCGCCAAGGGCATGGCGCTGACGCCGGCCGGCGAGGCGCTGCTGCATCACGCCCGGGTCACGCTGCTCAATGTCGAGAAGATCGCGGTCGAGCTGTCGGAATATTCGCAAGGCGTGCGCGGCCATGTCCGCATGCTCGCCAACCTCTCGGCGATCGTGCAGTATTTGCCGGAGGACCTCTCCGCCTTCTTTGCGGCGCACGAGCTGCTTCGCGTCGATCTGCAGGAGCGGCCGAGTGGGCAGGTGGTCCGCGGCATCGAGGAGGGCGCGGCCGAGATCGGCATCTGCTCGGCCGAGGCCGACAGCCGCGCGCTCGAAGCCTTCCACTATCGCTACGACAATCTGGTGGTCGTGATGCGGCCGGACCATCAGCTGGCCGGTCGCGAGAAATTGCTGTTCACCGAGACGCTCGATTTCGACCACATCGGCCTGCACACCGCGAGCTCGATCTATCTGCGCTCGCAATATGCGGCCACACAAGCCGGCAAGACGATGCGGCTGCGCATCAACGTGCCCGGCTTCGATGCGGTCTGCCGCATGGTGCAGGCCAATATGGGGCTCGGCCTGATCCCCGATCGCGCCTTCGCGGTCGTCGGCGCCGGCATGGGCCTTCGTGCGATCCCCCTGCGCGACGATTGGGGGCGGCGCGAGCTGAAGATCGTGGTCCGCGATGCCGCGCATCTGTCCGGAACCGGCCGCCTGATGCTGGACTATCTGCGCGCCGTCGAAACGGATCGGAGAGGGCGGGCCGGCGGACAGCTCGGCTAGCTGCCTGCGCGCTCGCAGCCGAGGATGTTCGTTCCGGACGCAAACGCAGCCGCGCGTCTTAGCCGCCGTCGAGCGCGGCGAGGCGATCGGCTTCCATAATGTCTTCGACGGTGTTGGCATTGAAGAACGGATCCAGCGGCTCGGTCGGCCACTCGACTGTTGCCAGCGGATAGCGCGCGGTCCAGCGATCGATCCTGCGCACGTCCTCCTCGACCAGCGCATGGCGCAATTCGCTCCGCAACGGCACGCTCCACAGACCGATGACGGGATGCACCTGGCCGCCCGATGACGCGACGGCGAGCTCGGCATTCTCCGCCGCGCGCGCCTGCTCCAGGCGTGCGACAAGATCGCGCGGCAGAAACGGGCAGTCGCCTGCCGCGCTCAGCACCCATTTCGCATCCGGCCGGTTGGCCGCAGTCCAGTCGAGCGCGGCCAGGATGCCGGCGAGGGGGCCCGGATAATCGGCGACATCGTCGGCGACGACGGGAAGGCCGAAGGCGGCGAAGCGCGCGGGGTCGCCATTGGCGTTGATGATCAGCCCGCTGCATTGCGGGGCGAGACGGTCGATCACCCGTTGCAGAATCGTGCGGCCGGCAATCTTGCGCATCGGCTTGTCGCCGCCGCCCATCCGCCGCGCGAGGCCGCCGGCCAGCAGCACGCCCGGGATATCAGTCATTGTCGGCCTCGCCTTTGCGCTTGTGACGCATCGATTCCTCTTCGACATAGTCGAGGTTCTGGTCGTAAACGATCCGCTCCTGGCCCGACAGCGCGATGAAGCGCTTGCCGCGGGCGCGCCCAACCAGCGTCAGTCCGACCTGCCGCGCCAGATCGACGCCCCACGCCGTGAATCCGGAGCGGGAGACCAGGATCGGGATGCCCATCCGCACCGTCTTGATCACCATCTCCGATGTGAGCCGTCCCGTGGTGTAGAGGATCTTGTCGGCCGGATCGACGTTGTGGCGATAGATCCAGCCCGCGATCTTGTCGACGGCGTTGTGCCGGCCGACGTCCTCGGTGTAGCAGACCGGCGTGCTTTCCTTGCACAGCACGCAGCCGTGAATGGCGCCCGCTTCCAGATAGAGCGACGGCATCGTGTTGATGGTGTGGGTCATCTGGTAGAGCCACGAGGTCCGCAGTTCGGCCTTCGGCAGCGCGACCTTCTCGACGGCTTCGAGCAGGTCGCCGAACGCCGTCCCCTGGGCGCAGCCGGAGGTCTGCGTGCGCTTCTTCAGCTTCGCCTCGAAATTGGTGTGGTGGGCGGTGCGTACCACCACCACCTGGAGATCGTCGTCATATTCGACCTCGGTAACGACGTCGTCGTATTTGAGCATGTTCTGGTTCAGGAGGTAGCCGAGCGCAAGGTATTCGGGATAGTCGTTGATCGTCATCATCGTGACGATCTCCTGCGCGTTGAGGTACAGCGTCAGCGGCCGCTCGACCGGTACCCTGATCTCGGTCGGCGCGCCCGTCTGATCGACGCCTGTGACGCGCTCCGTCAGTCGCGGATCGTCCGGGTCCGGAACAATAATGGGAGCGGCGGTCTTCTCGGTCACAGGGCGGCGTCCCGATGGGTTCACATGGCAGCGAAGCAGGGGATATAAGCACGATCGGAGACGGACTGGCCACTCTCCGCCGCTTCGCCGGAACTGCCAAGGATTCGTCACGGATGGTCCGGCTTTGAGGATAACGCCGCGGTTCGCGATGTGGGTCGAACAAATCTTGTCGATGGCCGAGGACTGAGGAACATCATGGCGCAGCTTTCCGACGACTGCTTCGCTTTCGGCGGACCGATGATGTCGGTCGACGAGGCCGTCGCGATCATCGCCTCGCGCGTCAAGCCGGTCGGCGAGACGGAAGCCGTTGCCCTGGTAGACGCCGACGGACGCATCCTCAGCCACGACGTGGCCGCGCCGCTGCCGCTGCCGCCTTTCATGAATTCCGCCGTCGACGGTTATGCGCTGTCCGGCACGGACCTGCCGGCGAGCGGCGAGCGAGCGTTTCCCGTCGCCGGCCGCGTGCAGGCGGGAGCGCCGGCACAGCCCGCGCTGCCCGGCCAGGCGGTGCGGATCTTCACCGGTGCGCCGATGCCCGACGGCACCGACACCGTGTTCATGCAGGAAGACGTGCGGATCGACGATGCGGGCAACGTGGTCCTGCCGTCAGGCCTGAAGACCGGCGCCAATGTACGTCCGGCCGGCGAAGACATTCCGCGCGGCCATGTCGCGCTGGCGTCGGGCCGGCGCCTGCGGCCGCAGGACGTCGCCGTCGCCGCGGCCTTTGGGCTCACCACGCTCGATGTGGTGCGGCGTCTGCGTGTCGGGGTGTTCTCGACCGGCGACGAGCTGGCCGCGCCGGGGAGCCCGCGCGCTGACGCTCAATTATTCGATTCCAACCGCTTCATGCTGATGGCGATGCTGCGGCGGCTCGGTTGCGAGGTCGGCGATCTCGGCATCCTGCGGGACGAACGGGCCGAACTTGCCGCCGCGCTCAAGCAGGCCGCGCAACGCTATGACCTGATCCTGACCACCGGCGGCGTCTCGACCGGCGAAGAGGACCACGTCAAGGCCGGCATCGAACAGGCCGGCTCGCTGGTGCTGTGGCGGATGGCGATCAAGCCGGGCCGTCCGGTGGCGATGGGAGTAGTCGACGGCACGCCGCTGATCGGCCTGCCCGGCAATCCGGTGGCGAGCTTCGTCACCTTCGTCCATGTGGTGCGGCCGACCGTGCTGGCGCTGTCGGGCGCCGTGCCGTCTGCCTTGCTGCCGATGCCGGTCCGGGCCGCCTTCAGTTACAAGAAGAAGGGCGGCCGCCGCGAATATGTCCGCGCCTCGCTGCGCCGGGCGGCGGACGGCGCGCTGGAGGCGACCAAGTTTCCCCGCGAAGGGGCTGGCCTGTTGTCGTCGCTGGTCGAGACCGATGGGCTGATCGAACTCGGCGAGTCCATCGTGCGGGTCGAGCCGGGCGATGCGGTCGGCTTTCTCGGCTACGCCGACCTGCTCTGAGGCTGCAGACGCGGTCGAGATCGCGTGAGCCGGATGCTCGCGCGATCGGGAATTCAGATCGACCGATAGGTAAACATTAACAACAGCCTGCGCGGCAACCCGACGCTGCTAGAGGCGTTCTAAATATGCTTGCCTGTGGCATGCCAGAGAATAGAGTTGGGTTGAACCGGCGCAACTTGCGCAAAGCCGGGTTCCAAGGCGAGGTTTCATGAGTGGAGACGACGTTCACAAGGTCCGCGCGTTCGAGCATCCCGGAGCCGGTAGGAAGCGGGCGAAAGCCACGCCCAAGGGACGCCAGGTCGATCCCGCGGCCGCTCATGAGATCGAGGTGCTGCTCGCGGATCGGCCGCGGCGTCGCGACCTCTTGATCGAATACCTGCATCTGATCCAGGACAAATACCATGAGATTTCGGCGGCGCATCTTGCGGCGCTCGCCGACGAGATGCGGCTGTCATTCGCCGAAGTGTTCGAGACCGCGACCTTCTATGCGCATTTCGACATCGTGAAGGAAGGCGAGCCTGATATCGCGCCGCTCACCGTGCGTGTCTGCGATTCCCTGACCTGCGCGATGCTCGGCGGCGAGAAGCTGCTGAAGGATCTCCAGAGCCGGGCCGGACCCGGCATCCGCGTGGTGCGGGCGCCGTGCGTCGGCCGATGCGACACCGCACCCACCGCGGAGGTCGGCCACAACTTCGTCGACCATGCGACCGTCAGCAACGTGCTCGCGGCGACGAAGAGCGGCGACACCCATGTGCATCTCCCGCCCTACGTCGATTACGACGCTTATGTCGCCGACGGCGGATACAAACTGCTGGCGCGCTTGCGCGCTGGCGAGCTGCCGCGCGAAGATCTGCTGAAAGCGCTCGACGATGCCTCGCTGCGCGGTCTCGGCGGCGCCGGTTTCCCGACCGGCCGCAAGTGGCGCGCCGTGCTCGGCGAGCCCGGCCCGCGGCTGATGGCGGTGAACGGCGACGAAGGCGAGCCCGGCACGTTCAAGGACCGATACTATCTCGAGACCGATCCGCATCGCTTCCTCGAGGGCATGCTGATCGGTGCCCACGTGGTCGAGGCGCCCGAAGTCTACATCTACATCCGCGACGAGTACCCGGCCTGCCGCGAGATCCTCGCGCGCGAGATCGCAAAGCTTCCGCCCGGCTGCCCTGTGCTGCATCTGCGGCGCGGCGCCGGCGCCTATATCTGCGGCGAGGAATCCTCGCTGCTGGAATCGATCGAGGGCAAGCGCGGCCTGCCGCGGCACAAGCCGCCATATCCGTTCCAGGTCGGGCTGTTCGGCCTGCCGACGCTGATCAACAACATAGAGACGTTGTGGTGGGTTCGCGACATCGTCGAGAAGGGCGCCGACTGGTGGAAGAGCCACGGCCGCAACGAGCGCCACGGCCTGCGCAGCTTCTCGGTGTCGGGACGCGTCAAGGATCCCGGCGTCAAGCTCGCGCCCGTCGGCATCACCCTGCGCCAACTGATCGACGAGTTCTGCGGCGGCATGGCCGACGGCCACAGCCTCCAGGCCTATCTGCCGGGCGGCGCGTCGGGCGGCATCCTGCCGGCATCGATGGACGACATCCCGCTCGATTTCGGCACGCTGGAGAAATACGGCTGCTTCATCGGCTCCGCCGCCGTCATCGTGCTCTCGCAGGCCGATGACGTCAGGGAGGCCGCGCTGAACCTGATGAAGTTCTTCGAGGACGAGAGCTGCGGGCAATGCACGCCTTGCCGCGCCGGAACCGAGAAGGCGGCGCTGTTGATGCAGCAGCCGGTCTGGAACAAGGAGCTGCTCGACCAATTGAGCCAGGCGATGCGCGACGCGTCGATCTGCGGCCTTGGTCAGGCGGCCTCCAATCCGCTGACATCCGTGATCAAATATTTTCCGGACGGGTTTCGTCCGCAGCAAGCCGCTGAATAGGCGGGCCGGGCAGGGCGAATTTCGACGAGGATTTGAATGAGCAACGATCACATCTCCGGCCAGACCATCCAGTTCGAGCTCGACGGCAAACAGGTCGAGGCGCGGGCCGGCGAAACGATCTGGCAGGTCGCCAAGCGCCAGGGCACCGAGATCCCGCATCTCTGCTATTCGCCCGCGCCGGACTATCGGCCGGACGGCAATTGCCGCGCCTGCATGGTCGAGATCGAAGGCGAGCGCGTGCTGGCGGCGTCCTGCAAGCGGACGCCTTCGGTCGGGATGAAGGTGAAGTCGGCCAGCCAGCGCGCCGTCGCGGCGCAGAAGATGGTGATGGAGCTGCTCGTCGCCGACCAGCCGGCCCGCGAGACCTCGCACGATCCGGACTCGAAATTCTGGCACTGGGCCGAGAAGACCGGCGTGACCGAGAGCCGCTTCCCCGCCACTGAGCGTTGGCACGCCGACACCAGCCATCCGGCGATGCGCGTCAATCTCGACGCCTGCATCCAGTGCGGCCTCTGCGTGCGGGCGTGCCGCGAGGTGCAGGTCAATGACGTGATCGGTATGGCTTATCGTAATCACGGCTCGAAAATCGTATTCGACTTCGACGATCCGATGGGCGAATCGACCTGCGTCGCCTGCGGCGAGTGCGTCCAGGCGTGTCCGACCGGGGCGCTAATGCCGGCAGTCATGCTCGACGACAAGCAGACCCGCGTCACCTGGCCCGACCGCAAGGTGGACTCGCTGTGCCCGTATTGCGGCGTCGGCTGTCAGGTCACCTACGAGGTCAAGGACGAGAAGGTGATCTACGCCGAAGGCCGTGATGGCCCCGCCAATCACAACCGGCTCTGCGTCAAGGGCCGCTTCGGCTTCGACTACATCCACCACCCGAACCGGCTGACCAAGCCGCTGGTGCGGCTGCCGGGCGTGAAGAAGGATGCCAACGACCAGGTCGATCCGGCCAATCCCTACACCCATTTCCGCGAGGCATCCTGGGAAGAGGCGCTCGATCTTGCCGCGGCGGGCTTGAAGAAAATCCGCGACGAGAAGGGCGCCAAGGCGCTCGCCGGGTTCGGTTCGGCCAAGGGCTCGAACGAGGAAGCCTATCTGTTCCAGAAGCTGGTCCGCACCGGCTTCGGCTCCAACAATGTCGACCACTGCACGCGGTTGTGTCACGCGTCGTCGGTCGCGGCCTTGTTCGAGGGACTGAGCTCCGGCGCGGTGTCGGCGCCGTTCGCGGCCGCTGCCGACGCCGAGGTGATCTGGGTGATCGGCGCCAATCCGACCGTGAACCATCCGGTCGCCGCGACCTACATCAAGAACGCCGCCAAGCGCGGCGCCAAGCTGTACGTGATGGACCCGCGGCGGCAGTCGCTGTCGCGCCACGCCACGCAGCATCTCGCATTCAAGCCGGGCAGCGACGTCGCGATGCTGAACGCGATGATCCACACGATCATCACCGAGGGCCTGACCGACGAGCAGTACATCGCCGGCTATACCGAGGGCTATGACGAGCTGAAGGCCAAGATCCAGGAGTTCACGCCGGAGCGCATGTCGCCGATCTGCGGTATTCCCGCGGAGACACTGAGCGAGGTGGCGCGTGCCTATGCCCGCGCCAAGTCGTCGATCATCTTCTGGGGCATGGGCATCAGCCAGCATGTCCACGGCACCGACAATGCACGCTGCCTGATCGCGCTCGCCCTGATCACCGGCCAGGTCGGCCGCCCCGGCACCGGGCTGCATCCGCTGCGCGGCCAGAACAACGTGCAGGGCGCCTCCGACGCCGGCCTGATCCCGATGTTCCTGCCGGACTATCAGCCGGTCGGCCGCGACGACATGCGCGGCGCCTTCGAGAAACTGTGGGGGCAGCAGCTCGATCCGGTGCGCGGGCTGACCGTGGTCGAGATCATGAACGCGATCCACGCCGGCGAAATCCACGGCATGTATGTCGAGGGCGAAAATCCCGCGATGTCCGATCCGGATTTGCAGCACGCGCGTCAGGCGCTGGCGAAGCTCGATCATCTCGTGGTGCAGGATTTGTTCGTCACCGAGACCGCGTTCCATGCCGACGTCATCCTGCCGGCCTCGGCGTTCGCCGAGAAATCTGGCTCCTTCACCAACACCGACCGCCGCGTGCAGCTGGCGCGCGAGGTGATCAAGCCGCCGGGCGACGCGCGGCAGGATCTCTGGATCATCCAGGAGATCGCCAAGCGGATGGGCTTGCCCTGGAATTACGCCGGCCCCGGCGAGGTCTTCACCGAGATGGCGCAGCTCATGCCGTCGCTGAAGAACATCACCTGGGAGCGGCTGGTCCGCGAGGGCGCCGTGACCTATCCGGTCGACGATCCGGACAAGCCGGGCAATGAGATCATCTTCACGACCGGCTTCCCGACCGAGAGCGGCCGCGGCAAGATCGTGCCGGCCAAGGTGATCCCGCCGGATGAATTGCCCGACGACGAGTACCCGATGGTGCTGTCGACCGGCCGCGTGCTCGAGCACTGGCACACCGGCTCGATGACGCGTCGCGCGCAGGTGCTCGACCAGATCGAGCCCGAGGCGGTCGCGTTCATGACGCCGAAGGACATGCGCAAGAAGGGGCTCGCGCCCGGCGACTTCATCCGCCTCGAGACGCGCCGCGGCGCGGTCGAGGTCAAGGTGCGCGCCGACCGCGACGTGCCTGAGAACATGGTCTTCATGCCGTTCTGCTACGCGGAAGCGGCGGCGAACCTGTTGACCAACCCGGCGCTCGATCCGTTCGGCAAGATTCCGGAGTTCAAGTTTTGCGCGGTGCGCGCCGAGAAGATCGATATCCGGACGGCGGCGGAATAGCCGTCCGGGCCAAAATAAACGCAACGAAGCGACGTGAATCCGCAGGGAGATCAGCATGCGAACGATCATCGTCGGAGCACTTTGCGCCATCGCAATGGTCGCGAGCGCACACGCCGCGGTCAAGGAAGAGCAGGTCACCTACTCGGACGGCGAGACCACGATGAAGGGCTTCGTGGTCTATGACGACGCGACGACGGCCAAGCGGCCCGGCATCGTCATGGTGCACGAATGGTGGGGCATCACGCCGCATATCCATAACGAGGCGCGGAAGTTCGCGGAGCAGGGCTACACAGCCTTCATTGCGGACATGTACGGCGACGCCAAGACCGCCGACAACCCGAAGGACGCCGGCGCGCTCGCGGGGTCGGTGATGAAGGATGCGAAGGTGATGGAGCAGCGCTTCAACGCCGCGCGTGAGCAACTCGCCAAGCAGGCTTCGGTCAATCCGCAGCGGATCGGCGCCGTCGGTTACTGCTTCGGCGGCGCGGTGGTGCTGAACATGGCGCGCACCGGGGCTGATCTCGCCGCCGTTGCGGGCTTTCACGCCACGCTCGGTCTCAACACGCCCGCACCGGCGCCGCGCACCGTCAAGGCGAAGATCCTGATTCTGAACGGCGCGGACGACCCGTTCGTGCAGCGCGAGCAGTACGACGCGCTGAAGAAGGATTTCGACGCAGCGAAGGCCGATTACCGGGTCATCGAGTATCCGGGCGCCGTGCACGCGTTCACGAACCCTGAAGCGACCGAACTCGGCAAGAAGTTCAACCTGCCGCTCAGATACGACGCCAAGGCCGATCAGGAATCGAAGGCCGAGGCGGCCAAACTGTTTGCCGCGAACCTTCAGAAATGAGCCAACGGGCCGCCGACACGGTGCTGCTGCCTTGACGCCGGCAATCGCCGATACCCCGGACACGATCAGGGTGATCATTTCGGGCGGCTTCGCTGCGGTCTACCGGGAAGTCCTGCCCGAATTCGAGCGAAGCACGGGCATCAAGGTGGAGACCGGATCCGGCGCATCGGAGGGCACTGGTCCGAAAACGATCAGGCACCAGCTTGCGCACGGCACCAAGGCGGACGTCGTGATCCTTTCGCGAGAGGGACTGCACAAGCTGAACGAAGACGGGCGGATTCGTGCGGGATCCGACACCGGCCTCGCGACGGCGCCCTTGGCGGCCGCGGTTCGCTCAGGCGCTCCCAAGCCGGACATCGGCAACGCGATCGCGCTGAGGAAGGCCTTGATCGATGCGGGCCAGGTGGTGGCGCCAAGCAGCACCAGCGGACAATTCGTCCGCGACAAGGTCTTCCCCAGGCTGGATTTGCCGGACAGGGTGCGGCTCACCCTCGAGGCGCGCGGGACCGAGGCGGCCGAAGCGCTGCGCGCGGGCAAGGCAAATTTCTCGATCGGGCCGACCAGCGAGCTGGTGCAGGAGACCGGTATCGAGGTCGTCGGCCTGCTGCCTGCGGATCTCCAGCTTGTGCAGACCTTCACGGCCGCTGTTGTCAGCGACTCAAAGTTGCCAGACGCAGCCAGGCGCCTGATCGATTTCCTTTCCTCCGATACCGCTATCTTGCGCGCGGCCATCAGGCGGGCGGGCATGGAGCGGCCGCGCGCATAGGCTGCCGTCATCAGCTGGTTGCGTTAATCTTGCGCTGACCGCGGCGCGGCTCAGCGATCCCCGGCGCCGGGTGCCACGTTGAGCGGCGCGCCGCCGGTCGAAATCGGACCTGCCGGTTTTGGCGCCCGAACCGGCGGCGGCTTTCGGGGCTTCGGGGCAGCCTGCGCGACTGGTGCACGCGGCTGTTCGGCCGCTGCCGTGGCCGGCGGCGGCACGGGAGCCGGGGCGGGGCGCTGGAGCGCGTCGACCTTCGAGGTCAGGCTCGCCAATTGGTCGACGACGGTCTTCAGTTGCTCCTGCTGGTCCGCCACCGACTTGCTGAGCGCGCCGATGTCATCCTCGAGCTTCTGCTGGGTCGCGAGCAGATCAGGCAACGTCTCCTTGTCGCCAGCGGCCACCTTTTCGCTCGCCGCTTCGTTGCCCAGGGACGGGACCAGCGGCGCGATCTGGGGCCAGGCGTAGACGCCCCCGGCGCCCGCACAGGCGATGATGACGATCAGCAGGAACCACGGCCAGCGGCGGCGCGTGGCGGGAATTGGGCTTGACGGCGCATGGCGCTGCCATGCCTGATCGGAATCGTTGGTCACCCATGCTTCCTAGTCTGCTTCGGCAGCTGTTGCAATCGATGCCGAGTCTGACCACTTTGGCAGCTATGTCCCCTTCGTCCGGAGCCCCATTGGCGCCCACGCACACGTCCCAACTTCTTGAGGAACTCGTCGCTCAAGCACCGGACGGCCCCGTCGATCTCGAATGGCTCCTCAGCAACCTGGATAAGCGGTCGTTCGGCCTTCTCCTGCTGCTCCTGGGGCTGCTGGTGATCATCCCCGGCGTCGCGACGGTTGCGACGCTGGCGCTGCTGTTTCCGGCGGTCGAGATGATGCGTGGCCGCAGCGCGCCGTCGTTTCCGCGTTTCCTGTCGAAGCGGCAGTTCGACTTCAAGCGCTTCAAGCGATTCACCGTCCTGGTCCGTCCGATGCTGCAGGCGATCGAGCGCGTCAGCCGGCCGCGCTGGGACGCGCGCCGCGACGTGATCGATCGCCTGGTCGGACTGGTCGTGTTTCTCCTCGCCTTCTCGGCAGGCTGGCCGCTGCCTCTGGTGAATGTCATTCCGGGAATGGTGGTGGTCCTGATCGCGGTCGCCTACCTGCAGGAGGACGGCCTGCTGCTGACGATTGCGATGGCGGCTGCGCTGATCTGCCTGCTGGGGCTCGGATGGACGCTGTGGGCAACGTTCGGCGCCGTTATGAACTGGATGGGGCTGTGACGGCTAATGCAGGGAGATGTCCCGACTTCAGGGGTCGACATCTCGCACGGGCTTGATCATGATCTCGCCGGACGCCGCGGCAAACAGCGGCGCGAATGGGGAGAACACATGCGTTGCATCACGCTCGCGGCCGTCGCCGCGCTCAGCCTTGTTTCCACGTCGGCGGTTCTCGCTGCCGACAAGAAATACGATCCCGGCGCCAGCGATACCGAAATCAAGATCGGGCAGACCATGCCCTACAGCGGTCCGGCTTCGGCGTATGGCACGCAGGGCAGGGCCGAAGCCGCATACTGGAAGATGATCAACAGCCAGGGCGGAATCAACGGCCGGAAGATCACGCTGCTGAGCATGGACGACGGCTATAGCCCGCCGAAGACGGTGGAGCAGACACGCAAGCTCGTGGAGCAGGATGAGATCCTTGCCAATATCGGCTCACTGGGCACACCGACAAATTCGTCGATCCAAAAATATTTGAACGGCAAGAAGATCCCGCATCTGCTGATCTCCACCGGGGCCTCGAAGTGGAACGATCCGAAGGAATTCCCCTGGACCACGCCGTTCTATCCGCCCTATGCGCAGGAAGCGAAGATCTACGCCAAGTACATCGCCAAGGAGCTGCCCAACGCGAAGATCGGCGTGATTTACCAGAATGACGACTTCGGCAAGGACTATCTGAAGGGCTTCAAGGAGGGGCTGGGAGAGAAGGCCGGTCTCATCGTCAAGGAGCTCAGCTACGAGGTGACCGATCCCACGATCGATTCGCAGATCGTCAATCTGAAGGCCACCGGCGCCGACGTGCTGATGACGATCACGACGCCGAAGTTCGGCGCGCAGGCGATCCGTAAGGTTACCGATCTCGGCTGGAAGCCGACGCACTTCATCGTATCCGTCGCGAGCTCAATCGGCGGTGTGCTCGAGCCTGCCGGCCTCGAAGCATCCACCGGCCTCATGACGGCGCTGGCCACCAAGGTGGTGGGCGACCCGGCATGGGACACCGACAAGGGCGTGCAGGATTATCTCGCCTTCATGAAGCAGTGGTATCCGGAGGGCAATCCGATCGATGGCAGCAACCAGATCGGTTATCTGTCGGCGCAGTTTACGGCGATCATCCTGAAGAACTGCGGTGACGTGCTGACGCGCGAGAATCTGCTGAAGCAGGCCACCAACCTGAGCAAGGTCTCGCTGCCGCTATTGCTTCCCGGCATCACGGTATCGGTGTCGCCGACGGACTATTCCACCTTCGACACCTTCAAGCTCGCGAAGTTCGACGGCAAGACATGGAAGTTCTTTGGCGAGAACATCAGCACCGCGTCGCGGTGAGCACAAGCGAGAGGCGGCCGCACTGACGAGCATCCAGGGACGCAGCAGTGCTGCGTCCCTGTGAAGCGTTTTCAATGTCGTCGTTGGCCCAAGCGATCAACGGCTCGAAAACGTTCTAGTGCGGACGTCTTGATCGCTTGAGGTCGGCGACTTGAAACTTCCCGGCGGCCTGCAGGCTGCTGCAAAGCCAGTAGGCTCGATTTCGATACTCGCCCAGGAACCATTTGGTCTCGACACAATCCACGTAGGATTTGTAGGTGAGGTTGTCTCGGCACGTTGACGAGAAGGGTCCATAGGCTTGTCCTCCCGCCGATTCGCTGCACCCAACCCAGGGGTCTTTGCCGTGTGGGAGGCTGGACTCGCAACCACCGTTGCAGTTGCTGGCGACCTTCTCCAGACTGGCAATCCTCCCCAAGACTGTATCTGGCGCAGGCGACGGCGTTCGCGCGCTTGAGGATGACGTGTGACCGGTCGACGATGTCCGGCGAGCAGCCACCCCGCGGCTTGCGACCTCCTTCGGCCTGATTGGCCTTGCCGCCTGCTTCGGCGCGTCGACCGTGATGGAGGGAAGCGGGGCGCTGGAGCCTGTTGCGGTCTGCGACGTAGCAGGGCCGCACAGCACGACAGTTGACAGGAAAGCTATGGCGGAGGGCGCGACAAACCTTGACGACAATTTCATGACCTTGTCCTCTCGAGGACGGACATGCCGTCCTGATTGCATTGCCACGCAGATTCAACGAGCCGAAATTTCAGAACCTGGCCACTGAGGGTCAAGAGAATTTCTGCCGATGACCGCCCTTGACATGGTTGCCGGGGAGGAGGCGGGACTACTCGGCCAAAGCCGTTGCCATGTCTGTTGGCGCAAGCCGGATATCGCGGCGGCGCTGCTCGACGTCGCCTTTTGGCCCATTTGACACATTGGCCGCCAAATTTGCTGTCTTGCACTACGCCGTACCCGCTCGGTGATGTGGTAAGGTTTGCAAAGGCCTCTGCTCAGGGAAGCTCCAATGCGGCGGCGCGAGTTCATCGCACTTGTTGGCAACGCAACTGCTTGGCCGTTCGCTGCACGCGCGCAGCAAACGGGAGTGCCGGTGATCGGCTTTTTGAGCAGCCGATCACCTGGTGAGTCGGAGGCGGTCGTGTCCGCATTTCGTCAGGGGCTGGGTGAAGCCGGTTACATCGCTGGCCAAAACATCGCGATCGAGTATCGTTGGGCCGAAGGATACTATGATCGGCTTCCCGCGCTTGCAGCTGAGTTGATTGGGTTGCGCGTTGCCATGATCTTCGCCGCTGGTGGGCCGCCCTCGGCACTTGCCGCCAAAGCTGCAACTTCGAGCATACCGATCGTGTTTTCTGCAGTCCCTGATCCGGTTCGGCTCGGCCTCGTTGCCAGTTTGGGACGCCCAGGCGGCAATGTCACGGGCATGAGCACCTTCACTGCCGATTTGGAGGCCAAGGAAGTCGAGCTTCTGAAGGAACTGTTGCCGACGATCAAGACACTTGTCTATCTCGTCAATCCGACCAATCCAAGCGGTAAACTCGAAGCTGAGGCGGCCGCAACTGCGGGAGGCGCTGCTGGGATTAAGGTGCAGGTGCTCAACGCCGGCACGGAATCGGACTTGGAGAGTGTTTTCGAGTCTTGGCCAAATCCCGACGCATTAATTGTCGCGGGTGAGCCGTTTTTCGACAGCCAGCGATCTCGCATTGTCGCGCTTGTCGCTCGGCACGCTACGCCGGCGATGTACAGCTGGCGCGAGAATGTCGCATTGGGCGGACTCATAAGTTATGGCAGTAGCATCACGGATTCCTATCGAAAAGCCGGTGCGTACGCAGGACGCATTCTGAAAGGCGAAAAGCCTGCCGATCTGCCGGTCATGCAGCCCACGAAATTCGATCTGACGATCAACCTCAAGACTGCCAAAACGCTTGGCATTTCGATTCCTCCGACCCTTCTCGCGCGCGCCGATGAAGTAGTCGAATAGGGCTGCTTGCTGCGCTGCGGGAGTCCGGTCCGGAAGTGGCTCGGAAACGGGCATGCGACAGCAGCCTGACGATGTCCACTTCTGAAGGATGAGCGATCTACGGAGGCCGACCTCTCTTTGTGGGTTCGACTAACAAGCTGCGAAGTTCGTCAATCCGTCGCGCAAAATCTATCGCATTTGCCTTCAACACTTCCATTGCATGACCCCGGTGATCTTCACCTTCCAATTCTGCTATCCGTTCGTTGAAGGCATTCAGTTCGTCTTCCAATCTCTGAATTTCATGTTGAATCGGAAATCGCCGAGCGGGAAATCTTTCGACAGCTGGCCGTTCCTTTGGACCGATACCCTGCAAGCCTCGGCGCTGTGTTGACTTGGACATGGCCCCTCCGAATCGCGAGCACGCGGCTACTTCAATCTATCGCGTTTTCTCCGGAAGTAGCACCATGCTGTTTGCTGCGGTGCATGGTCTGTTTTGGGGCCAGCTGAGACATTCCGACCTGATCAACATGCTTTAAAAGAAATCGATCACACCGCAATCCCGGCATCGTGCCGCAGCACGCGCTCTTGCTGCGCATCCAGGCCCTGCTGCTACCGGTCAAGACGCTGGTGCTCAGCGGCCACTGAGATTGCAAATCGCGACCAAGGCGCGATGACGTTTCAGTTCAATCTCTCTCTTGTTGCCCGCTGTTGCCGATTGGACACGACGGGCAACTCAGCAAAACCTGTCAATATCGCCATAAGAAAATATTCCGCTTGGCGTTTCACCCAACTCAGATGTTCAATACATCCATCTCACCCGATCGAGGGGCGCTTCGCGGTCGTCACGAGCGTGGGTCGAGATGCGGTGGACGCCGAGCGTGTGGCTGACGAGAGCACGCGAAGCGGACGGTGAAGTCGTGTGGTCCTGACGCCCTAGCGGCAGGTGTCCTCTCGCAAAAATGCGAAAGCATCTTGCGAGGGCGGTGACAAGCAAGCCCAGTCTCGCCGGGGAGAGCACGAAGTAAGCCGTAAGCCATCGCGCAGGGAAAGCCGGGTTGTTTCCGGTTACACCTGTGGTCCTACCCCCGAGCTTATCTCCATTGCTCGGGGCCCATGGGTGCGATCGGCACCCGGCTTTCCCTGCGCCCTCTTCAAGAGAGAGGGCGGAACGAAGAGTAAGACTCGAGCAAATCGTGTCGCGAGAATGCGAAGTTGCGTCCCCACCACAACTGTCATCGCCCGCGCATGCGGGCGATCCAGTACGCCGCGGCTTCTCGATTCCAGCACCGGCGTCTCTGGAATACTGGATCGCCCGGTCGAGCCGGGCGATGACACCGAGATGGTATGCAATGACGGTGCGTCGTATCGCGCAAGAACCATCCTCATCGTCGTCCTGGCCTAGTGCGCAATTGCGCACGGGGGTCAGGACCCATTACCCCAAATGAGAATTGTTGTGCGTCGCTGGAACGACGAGTCCCGTTGACAACACAAGCCGCGGAGTATGGGTCCATGCTTTCGCAGGGACGACGGCCGGTAAGAACCGCGCAGCATTCGCGCCCGGCGAACTCGCCATTGCCAAACCTCGCATTGACCGCGCCGCCATGGCCGGGCACAGCGTGCAGGCGGTGTCATTGAACGGTCGCAAGAGCCGAAAGGGATACCGTCGCATCGGATTTTGCAGTGCAGCAATGGGGCAATTTGGCCCCTGCTAAAGGGGCAATGGCAATCGTCGTTGCTTGTCTGTAATGGTGCGACCGGATGTCTCGGGGCCGGTATTTCGTGCTCCGCAATTACGCGGGAGGAAACATGCGTAAACTCATATTGGCTGCGGCGTCGATCGTGGCTTTGACCTTTGTCGGGCAGGCCTCGGCGCAGTCGCCGATCGTCATCAAGTTCAGCCACGTGGTGGCCTCGGATACGCCGAAGGGCAAGGCGGCCGACAAGTTCAAGGAACTCGCCGAGAAGTACAGCGGCGGCAAGGTGAAGGTCGAGGTCTATCCGAACTCGACACTCTACAAGGACAAGGAAGAGCTCGAGGCACTGCAGCTCGGCGCGGTGCAGATGCTGGCGCCGTCGAACTCGAAGTTCGGCCCGATCGGCATCAAGGAATTCGAAGTCTTCGATCTGCCCTACATCCTCCCCGACCTGAAATCGCTGCGCAAGGTGACCGACGGTCCGCTCGGCGCCCAGCTGCTCAAGAAGCTGGATTCCAAGGGCATGACCGGTCTCGCCTATTGGGACAACGGCTTCAAGCAGATGAGCGCGAACAAGAAGCTGGTCGCGCCGGCCGACTACAAGGGACTGAAATTCCGCATCCAGTCGTCGAAGGTGCTGGAGGCCCAGTTCCGCGCGCTCGGTTCGATCCCGCAGGTGATGGCGTTCTCCGACGTCTACCAGGCGCTGCAGACCGGCGTGGTCGACGGCCAGGAGAACACCTGGTCGAACATCTACACCCAGAAAATGCATGAGGTGCAGAAGTACGCGACCGTCACCAATCACGGCTACATCGGCTACGTCGTGGTCGTGAACAAGAAGTTCTGGGACGGCCTGCCGGCCGACATCCGCGACGAACTCAACAAGGCGATGAAGGAAGCAACCGAGTTCGGCAACAACCAGTCGGCCAAGGAGAACGAGGACGCGCTCGCCGAGATCAAGAAGGCCGGCAAGACCGAGATCGTCACCTTGACGCCGGAGCAGGACGAGGCGATGCGCAAGGCGATGATGCCGGTCTACAAGGACGTGGCATCGCGCGTCGGCCAGCCGCTGATCGACGAATTCCTGAAGGAAACGGGCCGCAGCCCGATGAACTAAGGCGGATCGCCTAACAGCCGCCGAGAAGGCGGTGCGCTCCCTCTCCCGCTTGCGGGGGAGGGTTGGGGTGGGGGCTCTCTCCACGAGTCACGTTGTGGAGAGAGCCCCCACCCGCATTGCATCTTCGATGCAATGCGGCCTCCCCCGCAAGCGGGAGAGGTGGACCGAGTGTGTGGACAGGCCTCTCAGCCGAGAGCCGCCTCGCAAATCTAACGAATGCCGCGGCCACGTGAGGCCGCGGACTGGGTGCCGTGGCCGGTTGCCGCATCAGGCCATGACAGGGGAGATCAATGCTGCTGAAAATTCTGGACCGGCTCGAGGAAATCATCATCGCGAGCCTGATGGGCGCTGCGACGCTTTTGACCTTCATCACGGTCGTACACCGCTTTCTGGTCGACGTGCCGGTGCTCTATCCGTATCTGTTCGGCATCAATCTCGCATGGTCGCAGGAACTGTGCATCTACATGTTCATCTGGATGGCGAAGTTCGGCGCCGCCTATGGCGTGCGCACCGGCATCCATGTCGGCGTCGACGTGCTG
>NZ_CANSMR010000050.1 GCF_947648125.1 uncultured Bradyrhizobium sp.
CCTTGAGGAGACCATCGAGTGCCGATTTGGCGTCGGGATAAACCTTGTTCATGCAATGAATACCTGATGGAGGGCGCGGAACGGCTCTGTCCAGCGGATTATTAGGCGAAATCTTCGCAATGCGTCAATCATGGCCCCGTGCGGCGGCGGGCGGCGGCCTGCGACATCAACATGGCCTTGAAAGCGACAAGAAAACCCTTCAAGTTGCGTGGGTTGGCACCGGCTTCCATTGCGCAGCCGGCAGTGTTCGACGACGACCCGACAAAACTCAACCCGACCCGGATATGTCATTGACGATGGCCCAAGGAATTAAGCGCCTGGGGATGCCGATCGCGGCGCTTCTCGGCCTGGCGCTCGTCGGGCTGGTCGGAACGTCGTGGTTCCTCAACCGGGACGCGCTGCGGAGCGCGGTAGAAGCGCAGATTCGCGCCGTGACCGGGCTCGAGCTCGTCGTCAACGGCCCGATCGACGTTTCGGTGTTTCCGGGCAGCTATGTCTCCTTTCATGATGTCGGGCTGAAGGGCGCCGATACCACCGACCCGGCCTTGCAGGTCGACGTGCTGACCGCGAACCTGCGCCTGCTGCCGCTGTTGCTGCGGCGGTTCGAGATTGCCGACGTCATGATGCTCCGCCCGCATATCCATGTGGTTCGCGACAGCGTCGGCGAGAGCAACTGGACCCCGTTCGTCGAGACCATCGCCAAGACGATGACGCCCGGCGCCGAGAACCAGGTGTCATTCTCCGAAATCCGGATCCAGGACGGCGAGCTGAATTACGAGGACGGCACCAACCACATCTCCGAACAGCTCGGCGATATCGATCTTTCGCTCGCCTGGCCCTCCATCTCGCGCTCCTTTGCCGCAACCGGCCAGTTCGACTGGCGCGGTGAGCGCGTCGACGGCTCGATCAGCGCCAGCGATTTCGTCGCGCTGCTGTCGGGCGACCGCTCCGGCCTCAAGGCGCGGCTTGCCAGCGCGCCGCTGAAGATCGCGTTCGACGGAACCGTCGCCAACCGCACCAGCCTGATGATGGAAGGCACCGCCACCATGGACTCACCGTCGCTGCGCAACGCGCTGCGCTGGATGGGACAGGCGCCGCCCGGCGGCGGTGGCGGCTTCGGCCGCTTCGCACTGAAGGCCCGCGCCAATGTGGTCGGCGGCTCCGTCGCGCTCACCAATGTCAATGTCGAGCTCGACGGCAATGTCGCCGAGGGCGTGATGACCTACGCCAATAACGGCCGGCAGACGCTGCAGGCGACGCTTGCCGCCGGCAATCTCGATTTCACGCCGTACATCTCGACGTTCCGCCTGCTGGCCAGCGGCCAGCGCGACTGGAACAGGCAGCTGTTCGACCTCTCCTCGCTGTCGTCGACCGATCTCGACATGCGCCTGTCGGCCGCCAAGGTAACGGTCGGCCCGTCCAAGCTCGGCCGCACCGCGTTCGGCGCCAATCTGCGCGGCGGCGCGCTCGCGCTCAGCGTCGGCGAGGCGCAGATGTATGGCGGCATCGCCAAGGGCTCGTTCGCCATCGCGCGCTCGGATGCGGTCGCCGACGTCAGGGCACAATTCCAGTTCACCGATGTCGATCTGCAGGCCTGTGCCAGCGAACTGTTCGGCATCACCAAGCTGTCCGGCCGCGGCAACCTCAACGTCTCACTGACGGCCTCCGGCTCGAGCCCGTTCGGGCTCGCATCGTCGCTGGACGGCACTGCGACGCTGAACGGGCATGACGGTGCGATCGCCGGCTTCAATGTCGAGCAATTGCTGCGGCGGCTGGAGAAGCGGCCGCTGTCCGGTGGCGGCAATTTCCGCTCCGGCTCGACGCCCTATGACAATCTCAGCATCTCGGTGAAATTCGCCGACGGCGTCGCGACCGCCGACGACATCCATGTCGTGAGCCCCGCGGCGAAGATCACGTTGACCGGCACCGCCTCGGTGCCGTCGCGCGAGTACGATCTCAAGGGCGTCGCCAGCCTGACCTCGGCGGCTGCCGGCGGCACCGCATTCGATCTGCCCTTCGTGATTCAAGGCCCGTGGGACGATCCGCTGATCTTCCCCGATCCGGAAAGCCTGATCCGCCGCTCGCCGGCATCCGCCCCGCTGCTCGATGCCGTGAAGGATCGCAAGACCCGCGACGCGGTGCGCTCGGTGATCGAGCGCTTCACCGGCGGCGCCGCACGACCTGCGCCCGATGCCGCTGCCGGCGCGCCCGGCAACGCACCGGCGACGGCGGCCGAGAATGCCAAATCGAACTGACCAAGGTCGAACTGATTGATCCATTCACTTTCCGCATCAATGCAGCGGGACTGATCCACGCTCTCCCGCGAGCCCCCTACAGAAGTCGTCGACGCGGCATCTTTATCGGGTCACGGGCATGCGCTAGTGTTTTCCCTAACCGGTTAAAAAAACCGGCCTCATGAGGGGAGAAGAACGTGAGATCCAAGGTTATCGGTGCGCTATCAATTGCGGTCGCTGCGGTCGGCCTCTTCGCCGCAACTGCACCCGCTCTGGCCCAGGGCAAGACGATCACCGTCTGGTGGGGCAAGGGATTTTACAAGTCCGAAGACGACGCGCTGCTCGATACGATCAAGAAATTCGAAGCCAAGACCGGCATCAAGGTCGAACTGTCGCAATACGCGATCCAGGACATGATCCCGAAGACGGTCGCCGCGCTGGATTCCGGCACCGTCCCCGACGTCGCCTATTCCGACACCTACGATGTGCAGGCCCAGGGCAAGTGGGCCTTCGAGGGCAAGCTCGAAGACCTGTCCGACATCATGCTGCCGATGAAGGACGCCTTCGCGCCGAACACGCTGGAAGCGGCCCTGCTCTACAATGACGTCACCAAGAAGAAGTCCTATTACGGCTTCCCGCTCAAGCAGCAGAGCATGCACGTCCAGATCTGGGGCGACATGCTGGAAAAGGCCGGCTTCAAGGCCGCCGACATCCCGACCAAGTGGGAGGATTACTGGACGTTCTGGTGCGACAAGGTGCAGCCGGGGATCCGCAAGGCGACCGGCCAGCGCATCTACGGCGTCGGCCAGCCGATGGGCGTGGAATCCACCGACTCCTTCCAGTCGTTCTACACCTTCATGGACGCCTACCACGTTAAGCTGGTCGACGACGACGGCAAGCTCCTGGTCGACGATCCCAAGGTGCGCGACGGCCTGATCCACGCGCTGAAGGACTATACCGACACCTACATCAAGGGCTGCACGCCGCCGTCCTCGACGACCTGGAAGGACCCGGACAACAACGTCGCCTTCCACAACAAGACGATCGTGATGACCCACAATTTCACGATCTCGATCGCGGCGAAGTGGTTCGAGGATTCGACCAACCCGGCGCTGACCGACGCGCAGCGTGCCGCCGGCAAGCAGGCCTATGAGCACGACATCATCACGGCGTCGTTCCCGAAGGCACCGGACGGATCGACGATCCGCTACCGCTCCGACGTCAAGACGGGGCTGATCTTCGCCAACGCCAAGAACAAGGCGGAAGGCAAGCAGTTCATCAGCTTCCTGATGCAGGAAGACAACGTCCGGCCCTATATCGAAGGTGCACTCGGCCGCTGGTTCCCGGTGACCAAGGCCAGCCAGGCGAGCCCGTTCTGGCAGGCCGACCGGCATCGCAAGGCGGTCTGGAATCAGTTCACCGGCGGCACCGCGCCGTTCGACTTTACCAAGAACTGGAAGTTCACCATCCTGAACAACGAGAACGTCTGGGCCAAGGCCATGAACCGCGTCGTCAGCGAGAAGGTGCCGGTGGACAAGGCCGTCGACGAACTGATCGCGCGTATCAAGCAGGTCGCGGGGTAACGTAGAGGATGACCAGCACTGCCGACATTTCCTCCGCGTCGTCCCGGCGAAAGCCGGGACCCATACGCCGCGGCAGTAATTTGGTAGAGTCTGGTCGACGGCTTTCGCGCGACGGCTGGGCCCTGTGGTTATGGGTCCCGGCCTTCGCCGGGACGACGACGTAGGCGGCATCTCGTTCCAAGAGTAACCGAATGGCAATCACGCTCTCCGCATCCGATACCCCCGCGCCGCCGCTGTCGGCGCGGCTGTCGCCGCCGCAGGTCTGGGGCATCGCGCTGCTCGCGCCGTATCTGCTCGTCTTCCTCGCCTTCGTGGTCTATCCGGTCGGCTACGGCCTGTGGCTGGCGCGCCATCCGTCGAGCTATGTCGCGCTCTATAATGACCCGATCTTCGCGCGCGCAGCCGTCAACACGCTGATCTTCCTGGTCATCGGCATCAACATCAAGATGCTGATCGCGCTGTTCCTGTCCGGCTTCTTCGCCCAGCAGCGGCCCTGGATCAGGTGGCTGTCTGTCATCTTCATCCTGCCCTGGGCGGTGCCATCGATCCCGACCATTCTCTCCGTGCGCTTCATGCTCAATCCCGAATGGGGCGTGGTCAACCAGCTGATCTTCAAGTTCACCGGCGACGATGGCCCGAACTGGCTCAACGATCCGGCGGTCGCGCTCGCAATGGCGATCGGCGTGCACATCTGGAAGTCGCTGCCGTTCTGGACGCTGATCCTGCTGACCGGACGGCTCGCCATCCCGCACGATCTGTACGAGGCGTCCGACGTCGACGGCGCCAATTGGTGGCAGAAATTCCGCTACATCACCTGGCCGTCGATGCAGACGCTCTACATCACCTGCACGCTGCTCTCGATGATCTGGACGCTGGGCGACTTCAACAGCGTCTATCTGCTCACCGGCGGCGGCCCTGCCGACCTCACCCACGTGCTCTCGACGCTGGGCATCCGCTATCTCAGGCTCGACCAGCTCTCGCTGGCGATGGCCTCGATCGTCTGCGCGATGCCGTTCGTGCTGCCGCTGGTCTATTACATGATGAAACGGTTGTCGCGATGAAGCTGCCCACCCTCCGCGAAGTCGGCACCGAAGCCAAGCTGCTCCTGATCGGCATTCCGGTCTTCATCTGGACCATGATCCCGATCTACCACATGTTCGTGTTCGCGATCTCCCCGAAGGAGGACGCGTTCACCGGCAAGCTGTGGCCGACGCATCCGACGCTGCATAATTTCTCGATCGTGTTCCACCAGCAGCATTACTTCCTGCGCGATTTCTGGATCCAGTTCTGGAATTCGACCGTGATCGCGCTCGCCGTCGGCGCGCTGACGCTGTTCGTCGCCACCGCCGCCGCGTTCTCGATCTCGCGGCTGCGCGTTCCGGGTGGCCGGGCTGTGATGAACCTTGCGCTGTTCACCTACTTCATCCCGGCGGCATTCCTCGCCGTGCCGATGTACCGCACCATGGGCACCTACGGCCTGCTCAACAACCACTGGTCGCTGATCCTGGCGATGGTCACGATCGCCGCGCCCTACGCGATCTGGGTGCTGAAGCAGGCCTCCGACAAGCTGCCGGTCGAGCTCGACGAGGCCGCGACGATGGACGGCGCCACCACGCTGCAGCTGTTCCGCCTGGTCTATGTGCCGCTGATGATGCCCTCGCTGGTTGCGGTCGGCACTTATGCGATCCTGCTCGCCTGGAACGAATATCTCTACGCGTTCCTCTTGCTGTCGAAGGACACCGACATCACCCTGCCGGTCGCGCTCGGCAACTTCCTCGCCGCCGACGATTCGCCGTGGGAGCTGTTGATGACCACCGGCTTCATCTACGCGCTGCCGCCGGCCGCGGTGTATTACGCCTTCAAGCGTTACATGGTCGGCGGGCTGACCGCGGGCGCCGTCAAGTCGTGAGGCCAGAGCGTTTTCGAGCGAAGTGGACACCGGTTCGCGTGAAGAAAACGCGTCAAACAAGAATCTACAGCGGTGCGGCGCTCTCGCCGCGCGCGTTCGACAGTTTCGAGGCGAACGAGGCGACCACGATGATCACGGCGATCAGCGCGATCACCAGCGTGCAGATCGCGTTGATCTCGGGTTTCACGCCGAGCCGGACCTCGGAATAGATCCGGATCGGCAGCGTCGCCGAACCTGGACCGGTGGTGAAGCTCGCGATCACCACGTCGTCGAGCGACAATGTGAAGGCCAGCATCCAGCCGGCGACGATCGCCGGCACGATCAGCGGCAGCGTCACCAGAAGGAACGCGCGCACCGGATCGCAGCCGAGGTCCATCGCGGCCTCCTCCAGGCTGCGGTCGAGCGTGGCGAGACGCGACTGCACCACGACGGCGACAAAGCACATCGTCAGTGTGGTGTGGGCGATCGTCACCGTCCAGAAGCCGCGCTCGGCGTTCAGCGCCACGAACAGCAGCAACAACGACAGGCCGGAGATCACCTCCGGCATCACGAGCGGCGAATACAGCATGCCGGAGAACAGTGCCCGCCCCCGGAACCGCTCGCCGCGCGCCAGCCCGACCGCGGCCAGCGTGCCCAGCAATGTCGCCAGCGTCGCCGATACCGCGGCGACCGACAGGCTCATCCACGCCGCCTCCAGCATGGCGCGGTCGTTGAAGAACTCGTGGTACCAGCGCAGCGACCAGCCGCCCCACACCGTCACCAGCCGCGAGGCGTTGAACGAGTAGATCACGAGGATGACGATCGGCAGATAGAGGAACGCCAGCCCGAGCGCCAGCGATGTCATGTTGAAGCGCGTGAGGCTGGTGACGGTGCGCGCCATCAGCGGTTACTCTCGAGCTGGCGGCGTTGCAGGCGGTCGTAGAGCACGAGCGGCGGCACCAGCAGCAGCAGCAATGCGACTGCCGCGGCGGAGGCCACCGGCCAGTCCTTGTTGGTGAAGAACTCGAGCCACAGCGTCTGCCCGATCATCAGCGAATTGGACCCGGCGAGCAGATCGGGGATCACGAACTCGCCGACAACAGGAATGAAGCAGAGCAGCGCGCCGGCGCCGACGCCCGGCAGCGACAGCGGGAACGTCACCAGCCAGAACGCCTGCAGCGGCGAGGCGCCGAGATCGCCTGCCGCCTCCAGCAGCGAGGCATCCATCTTCGAGAGCGTCGCATAGAGCGGCAGGATCATGAACGGCAGATAGGAGTAGACGATGCCGAGATACATCGCGCTGTCGGTCGACAGCCAGACCACCGGGGCGGACACGATGTGTAGCGCCAGCAGGATCTGGTTGAGCAGGCCGTCATGCTGCAGGATGTTGATCCAGGCATAGATGCGGATCAGGAACGAGGTCCAGAACGGCACGATGACCAGCATCATCGCCACGGCCTGCCAGCGCTGCGACAGCCGCGCCATGCCGTAGGCGATGGGATAGCCGATCAGCAGCAGGATCAAGGTCGAAGTCACGGCGACGACGAGGCTGCGCAGATAGGACAGGATGTACAGATTGTCCTGCAGCAGCAGGCGGAAATTGTCGAACGACAGTTGCGCGAACGCGGCGGCAAGCGCCGCGCGGCCTTCCGTGAAATCGAACACCGGGGTATAGGGCGGCTGCGCGATCGCGGTCTGTGACAGGCTGATCTTCAGCACGAAGCCGAACGGCACCAGGAAGAACAGCACCATCCAGAAATAGGGCGCGATGGCGGCGAGCCGCGCCGGCCGGGCGAAGATGCGGCGCGCGCTCATTGCTCGAGCACCAGGCAGTCGTCAGCGGTGAACCACGCCACCACCCGCTGGCCGGCGAGATAGGCGTCGACGTCGAGCCGCGCGGTGTTGGCCATCGACGACCGCACCACCGCGCCGGATTCCAGCCTCACCCGATAGCTCGTGACGCCGCCAAGATAATTGACATCGGCGACGACGCCCTCCAGCCGGTTGATCGCCTGCGATCCGCCCGCGTCCGAGGCCGGCGCGCGGCGCGACAGCTTCACCTTCTCGGGACGAATCGCGACGCTGACGACCTCCTTGGTCACCGGCGGCCACAACTCGCTGACCGCGAGCGTACCGGCTTCGGCGGTCGAGACCGTCAACCGTCCATTCTCGCGGGCGGCAACCTGGCCGTTGAACAGGTTGATGTCGCCGACGAACTCGGCGATCCAGCGCGAGGCCGGCGCCTCGTAGAGATTGCGCGGGGTCGCGACCTGGACCAGACGGCCGGCATCCATAACCCCGATCCGGCCGGCCATCGTCATCGCCTCCTCCTGATCGTGGGTGACGATGATGAAGGTCATGCCGAGCCGGCGCTGCAGCTCCATCAGCTCTCCTTGCGTGCTCTCGCGCAGCTTCTTGTCGAGCGCGGCGAGCGGCTCGTCGAGCAGCAGCACCTGCGGGCGGCGCGCCAGCGAGCGCGCCAACGCGACGCGCTGCCGCTGTCCGCCCGAGAGCTGATCGGGCTTGCGCTTCTCGAGCCCCTCGAGCTTGACGAGGGCCACCATCTCCGCAACGCGGCTCGCGATATCGCCGCGCGCCATGCCGGCGCGCCTGAGGCCGAAGGCGATGTTGTCGCGCACCGACAGATGCGGGAACAGCGCGTAGTTCTGGAACATCATGTTGACGGGCCGCTCATGCGGCAGCACCGGGGCGATGTCGTTGCCGCCGAGCAGGATGCGGCCCTCGTCTGGCGTCTCGAAACCGGCCAGCATCCGCAGCAGCGTGGTCTTGCCGCAGCCGCTCGGGCCGAGCAGCGCGAAGAACTCGCCGGCGCGAATGTCGAGCGAGAGCTGGTCGACCGCGCGGAAATTGCCGAACGACTTGGCGACGCCCTCGATCCGCAGCAGCGGCATGTCCGAGACGGCCGGTTCAGGCAACGGCTTTGCCGCCTCCGCACTCGCTTCGCCCGATGTCACGTCCGCAAGCCCCGATTCCCCACCAGGTCCAATCCTGGCGGCAAGCTAGCGGCGGATCGCCATCGGCTCAACCGCCTCGCGGACATCTCCCGCAATATTGTCGGCTTCCGCGCCTCTGCTAGAGCGTTTTCAAGCGAAGTGGAAACCGGTTCGCGTGAAGAAAACGCGTCAAAACAAAAAGCTAGAGCTTCGGTTCTGATTCAATCAGAACCGAAAATGCTCTAGACTTCGCAGCCAAACTCGGGAGGACAACCGATGATTCACGACCGCTACGGCTTGCCGCTGACCACCACCTCGGACCGCGCCGCCGCCTATTATGTCGACGGCGTCGATCGCATGCTGGCGGCGCTGCACGGCGCCGACTCAGCGTTCGAGGCGGCGATCGCCGAGGACCCCGATTTCGCGTTGGCCCATCTCGGCCGTGCCCGCGTCCACCAGCTCAACATGGAAGGCGCCAAGGCTCGCGCCAAGGCAAACGATGCGCGGCAGCTTGCGGCGGCCGCGACCCCGCGCGAGCGCCAGCACATCGAAATCATCGCGTCGGTGATCGAGGGCCAAGGCAAGAAGGCGATGACAGCAGCCGAGCAGCATCTTACCGAGTATCCGCGCGATGCGCAGATACTCTCGCTGTTGCTCGGCGCCTTCGGCCTCTACGCCTTCTCCGGCCGGTCCGACCATGACGCCGCGCGGCTCGCAATCTCGGAACGTTACGCCAGCGACTATGGCGACGACTGGTGGTTCCTCACCTATCTCGGCTGGTCGAAGACCGAGGCCGGCGACCTCGTCTCGGGCCGCGCCGTCACCGAGCGCGGCTATGCGCTGAAGCCGGAGAACGCCGGCGCCGCGCACGCGGTGGCGCATGCGCTGTTCGAGCAGGGCGACGCGGCGGAAGGCCGCAGCTTCCTCTCCGCCTGGCTGCCGGCGAATGATCGCACCAGCTTCCTGCAGGGCCATCTCGCCTGGCACCTCGCCTTGATCGCGATCGAGGAAGGCGACGCCGACGGCGCGCTCGCGATTTACGAGCAGCACATCAAGCCGGCGGGCCGGCCCTATCCGCCGCTCAACATCTACACCGACACGGCCTCGCTGCTGTGGCGACTGTCGGTCGCCGGCAAAACGGGTCTCGAACCGTACTGGAAGGATGTCGCCGCCTATGGCGACGGCTACTTCCCGAAGGCCGGTGCGCATTTCGCCGACGTCCACCATGCGCTGGTCGCAGCCACGACGAACAATGATGCGCTGGAGACGCGATTGACCGAGATGGCGGCGCGCGACGCCGACGGCAAACTGGCGCCCGGCCCCGCTGCGATCGGACTCGGTCGCGGGATCGCGGCCTTCGCGGCCGGCGATCATGACAGCGCCGTGCGCATCCTGGCGCCGCTGATGCCCGAGCTGGTGCGGATCGGCGGCAGCCATGCGCAACGCGAATTGTGGGAGGACACCTTCATCGTCGCGTGTCTCCGCGCCGGCCAGGGCCGGCAAGCAACGAACCTGATCTCGGAGCGGCTGCATCGCCGTCCATCCAAGCGTGACCTCGCCTGGTCGCAGGAGGCCGCGCGGCAATAGAAGCTGTTGGACCTGTTCTCCTTCCCCCTGAAAGGGGGAAGGTCGGGAAGGGGGTCGGCCGCAAGTGACGACGGTTGTTGTGGAGACAGGATCCCCACCCGCGTTGCTTTGGCGAGCAAAGCGACCTCCCCTTTTGCAAGAGGAGTTATCACCTTGACTGAACACTCCGGAAATGGGATATTGGCCTCAAAGAGATAGGCCAATGCCCGCCACGGTTGATCTGACGAACCCGATTTTCACGAACCTTGAAGCGGCCCGGAAGCACTTTGAGGCCATCCGTTGGCCTCAGGGTGCCTGTTGCCCGTTCTGCGGTTCGTTTGATCGCGTTGCGCCGCTCGGTGGCAAGTCGATGGGACCGGGCTGGTATCACTGCAAGGACTGCCGCAAGAAGTTCACGGCGGCCGTTGGCACGATCTATGAGCGCTCGCATATCCCGATGACGAAATGGCTTCTGGCGACGCACCTGATGTGCGCCAGCAAGAAGGGCATGAGTGCGCACCAGCTTCACCGCATGATTGGGCTGCCTTACAAAACGGCGTGGTTCATGGCACATCGCATTCGTGAAGGCATGCGCGAACTGAACCCCGCGCCGACGCCTATGGGCGGCGAAGGCAAGACCGTTGAGGTTGACGAAACCTATATCAGCGGCAAGGAAAAAAATAAGCACTGCAACAAGCGCAATGCTGAGAACATCGGCGGCAGCAAGGAGATTGCCTTCGCTATCGTTGAGCGTGGTGGCAAGGTCCGTACTCAGCATGTTGCTAGCGTGACCTCTAAGACGCTACGCGAAACGCTAGTGTCGCAGCTTCACGCCGATACCAAGCTGATGACGGACGACGCTGGACAGTATCGCCACATGCACAAGGATTTTGCTCATGAGGTCGTCAATCACGGCATCGGAGAGTATGTGCGCGGCGACGCTCATACGAACACGGTTGAGGGTTACTTCTCGATCCTTAAGCGCGGCATTACTGGCACCTATCATCATGTCAGCGCACAGCACTTGAAGCATTATCTCGCTGAATTTGACTTCCGATACAACAAACGATCGGGGCTTGATGTCACAGATGCAGAGCGCGCCACAAAGGCGGTTGCTGGCGTGGTCGGAAAGCGAGTGACGTATCAAGAAACTAATGGATGACCGTACTAGGTTTCGGTCTGGACGCCACGGCGCGCGCGGCCCTTATGAGCCGCGCGACCCACGCCAGCTTTCGTTTTCTTTTTTGAAGGACGACGATTCTTAGGTCGTGGCGGGGTGTTCGCCATACGGCGAATTACCTCGTCACGCCTGCGTGCGATCTCGTCGCTGTCGAAGTCGTCGCTCATGCTTTAAGGCCATATTGAGCCATCATCGCGCTATGTGTCTCCGGGTCAAGTATTGCATACGCTCGAACCATCATGCTCACAAAATCTTTCACGTCGTTGAAGTAGTTCCGAAACGCGGACTTCATTTCCTCGACGTTTCTAGCGCCCACTAAAACGATATTGTCCTCTGGAAATTCCTTTTCAAGTTCGAGCAGTTTGGCGGACGCCTCTAACTCAAGATCGAACTGATAAAGCCTAAACCCGTCTGTCTTACTGATACGCAAAATGATGTGGTCTGCCTCTATGCGGTCTCCAACCCAATCGTTAATGACGAGGTTGACAAGCATCTGCATCACACCAATTTCGCCATTTAGCTTCTCGAATGTCGCATACAATTCTTTATTGCTTAACTCGACAAACAAGCGCGGCGGAGATTCTTCCAGCGTCCTGGCGAGCATTTCGCTAGCGAGGCGAAACAACTCAATATAGCGACGGTCGCCACGGTCGAATTTTGGCTGATGCTCGGTGACTTCGGTTACGACCTCGACGGCTGTAGCCCATGCATGCTGAACGTTCGTTCGATACTGAATCTCAATAAGAAGGCCGTCGCACTTCGGATTTCCCTTCTTAGCCTTAGATCTATGTTCGTAGATGTCGTGGATGCCACGGTAGCCGCGATCCGAGGGCTTTTCTATGTAGTTGTACTTATTTTTCTCATTTTTGAGGATATGCTTGAATTTTGCGTGATGAACCTTGGTACGAAATTCGTGTAGCGCTTTGGGGTTCGGAAATATCAGCCGACAACCAGCAACGTCGTCCATGCGAGCAAGCTGCATTCCGTCATGGCGCGACAATTTGTCGATAATCGTTGAGCGGCGCTTTAATCGCTGCGCCACCTGCACATCCAAGTTCTTGGCCCTGGCTCGCAAGAGCGACTGAAACGAGTTGATTACATCACGATGAGCCATCCTCCACGATTCTAGGATATCCGCCTGTCCCGCTTCCAACTTGCCGCTCCGCAGCGCCTCGCCAGCGCGATTAATCGCACCCTTCGAGCCCCAGTGGGGCAATTCTTCCTGCTTCGCCATGGCCATCAATGTCGCCTCAATAGACCCACTTTCGGTCCACTGCCGGAGCACATCGAGGGGGACGCCTTCTCCGTGTGGGAGGCGAGTTATAAACCTGTGATAATGTGCAGTCAAAGTGATAACTCCCTTTGCAAGGGGAGGTTTGAGAATGCGCTCAATCGCCTTTCGCCATGAACGCGGCGAGCGCATCGCGATCCGCTTGCGGCATGGTCAGGCCGAGCTTGGAGCGGCGCCACAGGACGTCGTCGGGGAAGCGCGCCCACTCCTTGCGCATGAGGTAGCGCACCTCCGCGCCGGTCAGCTCCGGGCCGAAGGCCGGACCGAGATCGGCCTTCTGCTTCGCATCGCCCAAGACGTCCTTGACGTTCAACCCGTAGGCGGCCACCAGCCGCCGCGCCTCGTCCTCGCTCAGGAAGCGCCAGCGGTCGCGCGCGATCTCGACCTCGGTCTCGAAGCGCTGCCAGGCGAATTCGCCGCCCGGCAGCGGCACGGTTGCGGTCCAGCGCGGCGTCATCGGATAGAACCGGCTGAACTTCGAGACCGCTCGCTCGGCGCGACGCCGCGCGGTGGTGACATCGCCGCCGAAGATGGTGAGCAGCGGCGCCTTGCCGCGCCGGAAATCGAGTGACGCCGCACCATCACTGCTGCGCCGGCGCACGGGAGCGACGACGGAATTGGCGCCGGAAATCGTGCGCAGCACATCGGCCGGAGTGATCTGCTCGCGAAAATAGCGATTGGCTGCGTCGCAGAGATAGGCCACTTCGCGCACTCCCATCGCGACAATGGCCGGATCGCCCTTGAAGGCATGACTGACACTGCCGATCAGGGTGAAGTCGCGCGCGTAGGGACTGGCGAAGATCAACTGTCCGTCCGCGTTCTGGAACGCATAGACGTTGTCGCAGTCGAACAGGCGGCGCACCACGATCTGGCTGGTCTGCACGGTCGCGAGCGGAGGCGCCGGTACGCGCAACACGGTGTCGGCGACGGATGCGGTCCATGCGCCGGTCGCATTGACCAGCGACCGCGCTGTGATCACCCGGCGATAGCCGCGGTCGATCGCGACCAGCCGCCAGATTTCGCTGCGCTCGGCCCGGGTCACGCGCGCGCCGGTGCGGATATCGGCGCCGCGTGCCGCGGCATCGACGGCGTTGAGGACGACGAGCCGGGAATCGTCTACCACGCAGTCGGAATATTCGAACGCGGTTCCAAACGGCCGCTTCAGCGCGTTGCCGACCGGATGGTGAGTGACATCCAGCGTCGTCGAGCGCGGCAAGCCGCTGCGTGAGGCCAACCGTTCGTAGAGCAGCAGCAACGACCGCAATTGCCACGGCGGTCGCTCCTCGGCATGCGCCGGAATTGCAAAGCGCGCCGGCCGCACCAGATGCGGCGCGATGCGCAGCAACACATCGCGCTCCCTCAGCGCCCTGCGGACGCGGAAGAACTCCCGCCGTTCCAGCCCGGCCAGATCGCCGTGGACCAGCCGCGGCGAGGCCTGCGACGCGCCGGAGCCGAGATCGCCCTGCTCCAGCAGGATCACGCGCAGGCCGCGGCCGGCCGCATCGCGCGCAATGCTCGTGCCGTTCAGGCCACCGCCGATGATCGCGACGTCACAGTCCGCCATGCGCAACGCCTATCGCATTTCAATGCGAACGGAATACGTATTCGCACCCAAATTGCGTCAATGCGTGGCGCCTAACGGCATGATCGGGGTGAAGCGGTCTCACGGCACACTCCACCTCTCCCGCTTGCGGGGGCGAACGTACGCCTGCATGATTTCGGAATATTGGAATAGTGCAGCTGAGTTGCCCGACGTGTCAAGTAGCCTGCTGGAACGCCGGCCGCACCGGCTACTTTGCATGGGGTTGTTTTCGATATTTTGGCGGCGCTCCTCCTGCGACGGCCTCGCAAGCGGGAGAGGCACACCGTCTTCGCGACGGCTATCCAATCTGACTCCATCGCTAGTCCGCACCGACCGAGGCGAAGAAGTGTTCGGGGCCATCGACCTCGATCAGCTTCTTGCCTTCGATCACCCAGAACCGGTTGGCCACCGTCCGCACGAACTGGCGGTCGTGCGACACCAACAGGCAGCTGGCCTGCTGCTCCATCAGTTCCTCCTCCAGCGCCTCCTGGCCTTCGATATCGAGGTGGTTGGTCGGCTCGTCGAGCAGATAGAAGTTCGGCTGGGTGAGCCGCAGCACCAGCATGCCGAGACGGGCCTTCTGCCCGCCCGACAGCCGCCCGATCGGACGGCCCTGCATCTCGATCGAGAGCCCGGCGCCGGCAAGCAGGCCGCGCGCACGCTGGTCGCCGACCGCGAAGCGCCGCGTCAGCGTATGCAGCGGCGTGTCGCTATCCGCGAGATCGGCCAGCGCCTGATCGCAATAGCCAAGCACCAGCGACTCGGTGGCCCGGATCTCGGCGGCTGCCGCCTCCGCGTCCTCGATCGCCAGCCGCAACGCTGCGACGAACCGGGTCTTGCCGGCGCCGTTCGGCCCGAGCAGCGCGATCCGGTCGCCCTTGCAGATGAACTGCTGGCCGGTCCTGAACAGCTGCCTGCCGTCGGGGGTGGCGATCGCGGCGTTGTTCAGCCTGATCAGAACCTTGGCATGGGTATCGCGGTTGGCGAGCCGGATCGCTCCCGCCGAGCGTTCCACATGCGCCGGCTTCGCCGTCTCCTCCAGTCTCTCGGCGCGTTGCTTCAACTGCTTGGTCTTCGACAGCAGAAGGTCGCTGCCGGAGTTGATGCCGAGGTTGTTGAGCTTCGCGGCCTGCTGCCGGAGCTGCCGGACGGCCTTCATGTCGCGCTGGAAGCGCCGCTCGTCCGAGGCATCGAACTCGTCGAGCGCCGCGCGCGCCGCGGTGTAGGGCAACGCGAACAGCTGCGACCGTTCCGGGCGCAGGAACAGCGTCCGGTTGGTGACCGCATCGAGGAAGGCGCGATCGTGACTTGCGATCACCACCGGCATCTCGCGCGGCAGCGCATTCAGCCAGGCCTCGAGCCGGCCGATCTTGGCGAGGTCGAGATGGTTGGTCGGCTCATCGAGCAGCAGCACGTCGGGCTCGGTCACCAGCACGCGGGCGAGCAGCGCAAGCCGCAGCCAGCCGCCGCTCAATTGCTTCAGCGGTCGCGCCCACAGTTCCTCCGGCACATCGAGCGATTGCAGCGTGACGTCGACCCGCCAGCCTTCGCTGGCGCGCTGCTCGCCGGGTAGCGCCTCGCGCACGGCGGCATGGAACGGTGCATCCAGCAGTCTTGACGGTGCATCCTGCTCGACATGGCCGACGGTCAGGCCGCGCGCGCGGGTGATGTCGCCTTCATTGGGCTCCATGCTGCCTGCGATACAGCGCAGCAACGTGGATTTGCCGCGGCCGTTGGCGGCGACGAGGCCGATCCGGTCGCCGGCATTGACGACAAAATTCAGTTCGGAAAACAGCGGCGCGTTCAGCGTCACGCCGAGATTGCGTACATTGATGAGGGTCACGATCAATTCTCTGGTCTTGCCGGCAATCACGACATCCCGCGGCGTCCAGCCATCATCGGATATGCGTGTCGAAGCGCGGCGAGGGATTCAAATGCGGGCGCGAACGCTCAAACGTTCGACGCCGCATGGCCACGAAGGGCAGACCAGGAAGAGATTTTACCCGAGTTTCCGGTCAGCCCTGCAAACGCATTTGCAGGGCGTTGACGGGGCCACGCCTGAGGTGGTGATCGATGAATGTCGCCACGACGCAGCCCTCCTTTCTCGGCAAGAATGTTGTGGTGGGCCGAGATTTAACCGGACGTGCCGCGGATGGCAAGCACCGCCGGCCGGGCCGGTCCGACGGTTCAGGCCGATTTACCCGGCTCTGCGCACGGTTTCGGCAAGCAGGTCGCCGCCGACCAGCGCGGCAAATTGACCGATCGGGGCCGGCCTGCCGATCAAATAGCCCTGCACCGCGTCGCAACCTTCTTCCGCGAGGAAGCCGAGTTGCGCTTCGGTCTCGACGCCTTCGGCGACGATCGACATTTCGAGGCCGTGGCCGAGATCGATGACCGCGCGGACGATCGCGGCGGATTGCGGATTGCGGCCGAGATTGATGACGAAGGCGCGGTCGATCTTGATCTTGTCGAACGGAAACGCCTGCAGGTAGCTCAGCGAGGAATAGCCGCTGCCGAAATCATCCATCGAGATACGCACGCCGAGCGTCTTCAGCCGCCGCAGCAGCGAGAGGCCGCGGTCGAAATCCTCGATCAGCACGCCCTCGGTGATTTCGAGCTCGAGCCGGTCGGGCGTCAGCCCGGTCTCGAGCAGGATCGAATGCACGAGCCCGACGAGGTCGCCATGGGTGAACTGCGCCGGCGACAGGTTCACGGCGACCTGCATCGGCACCGCCCAGGAGGCGGCCTCACGGCAGGCTTCGCGCAAGATCCATTCGCCCATCTCGACGATCAGGCCGCTTTCTTCCGCGAGCGGAATGAAGTCACTGGGCGGCACGAAGCCGCGCACCGGATGGTGCCAGCGCGCCAGCGCCTCGAAGCCGATGATCTGGCTGCCCGCAACGCTCGCGCCGGTGGCCGCCTGCGGCTGGTAGTAGAGCGACAATTCGCCGTTCTTGATCGCGACCGACAGCTCCTGGTGCAGCACGCGGCGATCGCGGATCTGCTGGTCCATCTCCGGCTCGAAGATCGAGATCGTGCCGCGCGACTTCGCCTTGGCGCGGAACAGCGCCGCGCCGGAATTGGCCAACAGCGAGGCCGCGTCGGATCCGTTATGCGGGAACACCGCGACCCCCGCGGTGAGACCGGTGCGCACCGACTTGCCGTCGATCGCGAAATCCTCACCCAGCGCCTCGGCGGCCTGCTCGGCCAGCGCAATGCCGGCGGCCGGCTGCTGGCCATCGATGATGAGGCCGAATTCGTCGCCGGACAGCCGCGCGACCACGCCGCCCCGCGCCACGGTCTGCAAGCGCTGCGCGACTTCGATCAACACCTTGTCGCCCATCGCGTGGCCGTAGACGTCGTTGATCTCCTTCAGCCCGTCGAGGTCGACGCAGAGCACGGCGAATTCCTCGTCGGTACCGTCGCACGCCTCGATCATCTGGGTCAGCGCCTGCAGGAACGCGGCGCGGTTCGGCAGATCGGTCAGGCCGTCATGATAGGCCATGTGCGCCATGCGCGACTCGGTCTGGCGCCGGTCGGTGACGTCCTCATGGGTCTTGATCAGATATTGCGGCTCGCCATGGTCGTCGAGCACGGTCATGCGGCGGGTCAGGAACAGCCGCAGGCCGTCCTTGGTCGAGATCGGGTGCTCCTCGGCGATCATGCTGCGCTTCCTGATCGCAGCCTCGTCGCGGGCGACGATCAACTTGGCTTCGCGCGCATTGAAGATGTCGGACGCCGTCAGCCCGGCGGCGTCCTCGCGGCGGCGGTTGAGGATCGTCTCGGCGCTGCGGTTGGCCAAGAGATAGCGGCCATCGCTGACGCGCTGCACGATCAGCGAGACCGGGATGTTGTCGACCACGAGCTCGAGGAATTTCTTGTTGTTCTCGAGCTCGCGCGACAGCGAACGGCGGTCGGTGACGTCCTCGAACAGCGCGATCAGGAATTCCGGATCGCCGGCCTCGTTGCGGGCGATCACGCGGTTCGATGCCAGGATGCGCTTCTCCGAACCGCGTTCGACGAAGAATTCGCTGCGGTGATAGCCTTGCGGCGCGTCCAGCGCCGCGCGGTCGGCGGTGTCAATGCTCACCGCAGTCTCGGGACGGAAGATCTCGTCGGCCCGCTTGCCCACGATGTGATCGCGCGAGAAGCGCGAGAAGCGCTCGAACGCGCGATTGGCGAAGATGTAGCGGCCGTCCTCGATGTTCTTGGCCGCGACGCAGACCGGAACGTTGTCGAGCACGGATTCGAGGAATTGCGTGGTCGAGGCGAGCTTGCGCGACAGCTTGCGCTGGTCGGTGCAATCGAGATGGGTCGCGACCGAGCCGCCGTTCGGCAACGGGAAATATTTCACCAGCACCGCCCTGCCACCGGGCAGTTCGGTGACCAGCCCATCGGGCGTTGCAGCCCTGGCAAAGAAATCCTCGGCACTGATGTCGAGCACGCCGCGGTCGCGGCGCAGCTCCAATAGCTCGGTGCCGGTCATGTTGCGCCTGATGTCGGCGCGCGACAGGCCGTAGATGTCAAGATAGCGGTCGTTGCAGAACACGATGCGCTCGCGCGCATCGGTCATCACCACGCCCTGGTTCAGATGGTTGAGGGCGGACGACACGAAAGCGTTGCGCCGCAGTTGCGCGCGCTTGGCCTTGCGCAGGGCCGAAAGGATCCACAGCCCGACCGCACCGAGGAAAGAGGCAACCACCACGCTGCCGATCAGGAGCTCCCAGACCACGCCGGGATCGAGGTCACCAAGATAGGCTGACGGTGCGAAGGCTTGGGAGGCGGCCCGGGCTGCAGCGACCGGCACGACGGCTGCGATCAGGCAAAGGATGGCCCTTGCCGGAATCGAAATCTTCCCGCCCGCCTGCCACTTCCTGCCAGCCATCACTCACCCGCGGATTTCCAGGGCGAGTGTCCGGCTCCGGCGGTTTGGATCGGGTAAACGCGTAGGGATGCAACTGGAAAATGCCACTTAATGTACGGCAATTGCCCTGACATGATTAATGCTGCCCTAACAGGGCATGGCTCCCCAACTATTTGAGATGGCCCAAGCACTTGCCTAATAAGCACTTGCCCAAAACGATGGGATCGGCTGAACGATGTTGGCGGCAACGGCGTGGTTGCCGCGGAAATGTTCGGACGTGAAGGACGAGATGGACAGGGTTGATTGTGTGGTCGTCGGTGCGGGGGTGATTGGCCTCGCCGTGGCGCGCCGGCTGGCACAGGCCGGCCGCGAAGTGATTGTGCTCGAGGAAGCCGAAGGGATCGGCACCGTCACCTCGTCGCGAAACAGCGAGGTGATCCACGCCGGCATCTACTACCGGGCCGGCAGCCTGATGGCGCGGATGTGCGTGAGCGGCAAGCGGGCACTTTATCGTTACTGCGCCGAGCACGGCATCCCGCACAAGAATTGCGGCAAGCTGATCGTCGCCACCACGGCCAAAGAGACCGAGAAACTGCAGTCGATCCGGGCCCATGCCGAGGCCAACGGCGTCGACGACATGGAGCTCCTGTCGGGCGAGGCGGCGCGCGCGCTGGAGTCGGCGCTGAACTGCGACGCGGCGCTGCTGTCGCCCTCCACCGGGATCATCGACAGCCATGCCTACATGCTGGCACTGCGCGGCGACGCCGAGGCGGCCGGAGCGGCATTCGCCTTCCATACGCCGCTGCTCCACGCCAGGGCCACAGCCAACGGGTTCGAGATCGAGGCCGGCGGCGCGGCGCCGATGACGCTGGCCTGCGATCTCCTGGTTAATGCCGCCGGTCTCGGCGCAACGGCGGTCGCGCGCAACGTCGAGGGCATGCCGATCGAGTTGATTCCAACGGCCTATCTGGCCAAGGGCAATTACTTCAGCTGCAGCGCCAGGGCGCCGTTCTCGCACCTGATCTATCCGGTGCCAGAGCCCGGCGGGCTCGGCGTGCACCTGACGCTCGACATGGCCGGACAGGCGAGGTTCGGCCCCGACGTCGAATGGATCGATCACATCGATTACGCCGTCGACCCTGATCGGGCCGAGCGGTTCTATCCGGCGATCCGGAAATACTGGCCGACCCTGCCGGACGGGGCGCTGATGCCGAGCTACTCTGGAATCCGGCCCAAGATCGTGCCGCCGGCGGTCGCAACCCAGGATTTCCTGATCCAGGGACCGGCCGATCACGGCGTCGCGGGCCTGATCAACCTGTTTGGGATCGAATCGCCCGGACTGACGTCGTCGCTCGCAGTCGCCGACCACGTCGGCGAGCTGGCGAAGCTCTGAGCAAATGCAACATAGCCTCCCCGGGGGATGCGCGCCGCGGCGTTCATCCCTCGGTGAAAGGCCAGATTATTTGCAAATTTGCGGAGGAACCGGCTTAGTGGACCGTGTCGTCGGCGGAAAGTCTCAACCGCTCGATTTGGTCCTTGACCATCAACTTGCGGCGCTTCAGCTCGCAAATGTGGAGATCGTCTACAGAGGGGTGAACGAGCGCTTCGTGCAGTTCGTTCTCGAGTATTTTGTGCTTACGCTCCAGCTCAACGAGATGGGCCTGTATTGCCATTGCGAACACTCCTCGGTGCGTTAAACCTCAGGTTCGATCCGGACCAATAAGTCTACACGAGTGGGCGGTGCTGTCGATAGGGGACGCAAAATGCCGCACGCACTCATTTCGGTTTATCTGTAACTAATCGTGACTATGGAACCGGTTCGGCTTGCGCGGCGCGCGCTCAGGGAGGATATTCCGGCGAGCGGCTGCTTCGGCCGCAACAACCTCGTCGTGCTTACCAGTCAATACACAACCATGAACGATCAGGATGAGCGCGAACTCCTCGCCGAGCTTGCGCGTCTGCAACAAGAGCACCGCGACCTCGATGCCGCGATCGACGCGCTGCATCAATCGCCGGCGCCGGATCTCTTGATGCTGCAACGCTTGAAGAAGCGGAAGCTGCAATTGCGCGACCGCATCGCCTTCATCGAAGATCAGATCACGCCCGACATCATCGCCTGACGCTTGTCGCCGCGGTCCGGCGGTCGGCTGGTTCAGCTCCGGCGACGGTTTTCCCCGTCATCCACAGCGCCTCACTGGCTTCACGTTCGCGGCAACGGACGCGGGCGCGCTTTTCGGCGCTTGACTCCAAAAGAACAAAATAAGAACATGCTGATCCAGCCGCCAGCCATCAGAGGGAGTTTCGCCATGTCCGCACCGCCTTCCCTGCCCGACAACAGCCGCTACGAGAAGGCCTGCGATCAGGCGATCGCGATGTGCGACGGCAACCTGCGCAGCACCATCAAGGCGCTGATCATGGCCAACGAATATCTCGAAGCCGAGCTCGAGGAATTGCAGGCCGCGATCGCCGCCGGCTGCGTGCCGGCGCGAACCCATGCGGCGAGCGACGCCGCCTGATCTTCAGGGAGCGCAGCCATGGCGGACGTGACCTACTACGTGGCGCTGCCCTTCATGCAGGACGACGACGGCACGCCGGTCGCCGGCAGTGCCGAGGAATGCCAGAGCTCGGCGATCGCGCTGCGCCGGGCGGAGACGATGTCGCGGATGCCCGGCAGCATCGGCGCCGTCGCGTTCAGCCGCACCGGCGATCCCGCGATCGGCGAATTCGGCGATGCCAAGCTGCTGCGGGCCTACGGCAATGTGCCGGAGGATCTGAGCGCGCTTTAGTCCTTGCTAGCCGCTGGATTCATGGCGCCGCTGCGCCTTGCGCACATACATCGCACGATCGGCCTCCTCGAGAACGCGATCGGCATCCGAATGCGCGGTGAGGATCGCAACACCAGCGGAGGCGCCCGCAGAGATTTGGCTGCCACGGAACACGAAGGTCAGGCGGTCGATCGCCTCTTCCAGCGCAGCGGCCTTGGCGCGGGCATCGGTCTCGCTGAGATTCCACAGCAGCACCGCGAACTCGTCGCCACCGAGACGGCCGATCACGTCGGAGGCGCGCACCTGGTCCGATATCGCGGCGACGATCGTCTTCAGCACCTCGTCACCTGCCGCGTGCCCGAAGGCATCGTTGATCGGCTTGAGGCGGTCGACGTCGAGCACGATCAGCGCGCCGGAGGCCTGATAGCGCTTGATGAAGGAGAGCGAACGGACGAGCTCGCGCTCGAAGCCGCGCCGGTTCAGGATGTCGAGCAGGAAGTCGGTCTCGGCGGAGGCCTGCAGCTCCTCGATCCGGGCCTGGGCCCGCGCCAGCTGCGCCCGCAACCTGCGGATCGTGGATTTATCGCCGGACGCGACCGCGCCTCGGGTGGAAGCTTTGGTTCCAGCCGCTTTGGTTCCAGTCCCCGTTGTTGCCGTCCTGCCGGGTGCGGATTTGCGCGGGGCGGGCGCGCCTTTTCGTCGTTTTGCCGCCCCGGAGGCCGCCGCAGTCGTCTTCTTCTTCATGCGCATCCTTGTTGAGGCCTGCTTATGAAGGCTTGCCGGGATTCACCAAGACAGGATAGTCCATTCTAACTCCCTTGCCACGCCTTGGATGACGCCCGGGCCGCCCCTATAATCCGGCCTATGCTTTTGGATTCCTGCACAGAATTGAAGAGATGACCGCTCCGATCGCCATCATCATGGGAAGCCAGTCCGACTGGGAGACCATGCGCCACGCCGCCGAGACCCTGGCCGCGCTGGGTGTTGCCTGCGAAACGCGCATCGTTTCGGCGCACCGCACCCCCGACAGGCTCTACGCCTTTGCCAAGGGCGCCAAGGCGGCCGGGCACAAGGTGATCATTGCCGGCGCCGGCGGTGCCGCCCATCTGCCGGGCATGACGGCCGCACTGACGGAACTTCCGGTGTTCGGGGTTCCCGTCGAGTCGAAGGCGCTGTCCGGCGTCGATTCGCTGTACTCGATCGTGCAGATGCCGGCCGGCATCCCGGTCGGGACGCTGGCAATCGGCAAGGCCGGTGCGATCAACGCCGCGTTGCTCGCGGCGAGCGTGCTCGCGCTCAACGATCCCGCTTTGTCGGCCCGCCTTGCGGCTTGGCGCAAGCAGCAGACCGATGCTGTCAAGGAGCATCCGGAGGGCGCGGCGTGACGGCTTCGAACCTTGTGAAGCTGAAGCCGGGCGACACCATCGGAATCCTCGGCGGCGGACAATTGGGCCGGATGCTGGTGCTTGCCGCCGCGCGCCTCGGGCTTCGGTGCCAGGTGTTTTCGCCGGATCCGGACTCACCGGCCTTCGACGTGGTGCAGAACGCGACCTGCGCGGAATATGCCGACGTCGAGGCGCTCGAACTGTTCGCCAACGACGTCGACGTCGTCACCTATGAATTCGAGAATGTGCCGGCCGCGACCGCGATGGTGCTCGCCGCGCGCCGCCCGGTGCTGCCCGCGTACAAGATCCTCGAGACCACGCAGGACCGGCTGATCGAAAAGGATTTCGTCAGCAAGCTCGGTATCGGCACCTCCGATTATGCCGACGTCTCCTCGGTCGCCACGCTGCGCACGGCGATCGAGCGGATCGGCCTGCCTGCCGTGATCAAGACCCGCCGCTTCGGCTATGACGGCAAGGGCCAGGCCATCATCCGCGCCGGCGACGACCTCGAGCAGGTCTGGCAGGACCTCGGCACCAAGTCGGCCATCCTCGAGGCCTTCGTGCCGTTCGAGCGCGAGATCTCGGTGATCGCGGCCCGCTCCGCTTCCGGCGAGGTCGAGTGCTTCGACGTCACCGAGAACGAGCACCGCGACCATATTCTGAAGACTTCGCGTGCGCCGGCCGCGATCCCCGCGGAGCTTGCGGCGCAGGCGCGGGCGATCGCCGAAAAGATTGCCGCCGCACTCGACTATGTCGGCGTGCTCGCGGTGGAGATGTTCGTGGTGCCCGGTAACGGCGCAGCGACGGTGCTGGTCAACGAGATCGCGCCGCGCGTGCACAACTCCGGCCACTGGACGCTCGACGGCGCCTCGATCTCACAATTCGAGCAGCATATCCGCGCGATCGCCGGCTGGCCGCTGGGCAAGCCGGTGCGCCACGGCGAGGTCACCATGACCAACCTGATCGGCGACGACATCCTGAGCTACGAGCAGTGGCTCACCGTTCCCGGCGCCACTGTGCATCTGTACGGCAAGGGCACGCCGCGCCCTGGCCGCAAGATGGGGCACGTCACCGAAGTGACTCCGGCCTACAAGCCGTAATTCCACGCCGGCAGCCGCGGCCGCCTTCGCGTCATCGATGGAAATGGGATCGTGGCGACCACGATCCCATTAGAGCATCGGTTCTGATTGAATCAGAACCGATGCTCTGGCTTTGTGCTTTGACGCGTTTTCTTTACGCGAACCGGCGTCCACCCCGCATCTAATGCGGGGCAGGCTTCGCTCGAAAACGCTTTCGCCGATCACGCGGTCTTGACGCCGGCGACGATGCCTTCCGGCTCATCGCTGAGCCAGCGATAGATCACGCCGCCGAGCGCGCCGCCGATCAGGGGCGCGACCCAGAACATCCAGAGCTGCCCGAGCGCCCAACCGCCGACGAACAGTGCCGGCCCGGTGCTGCGCGCCGGATTCACCGAGGTGTTGGTGACGGGAATGCTGACGAGATGGATCATCACCAGCGCGAGGCCGATGGCGAGCGGGGCGAAGCCGGCGGGCGCCTTGCCATGGGTCGATCCCATGATGATGAACAGGAACATCATGGTCATCACAACCTCGGTGATGAAGCACACGACCGTGCTGTAGTGGCCCGGTGAGTGCGCGTCATAGCCGTTGGAGGCGAAGCCCTTGCTGACATCGAAGCCGGGTGCGCCGCTGGCGATCACATAGAGCAGCCAGGCCGCGATGATCGCACCGGCGACCTGCGCGATGATGTAAGGCAGCACCTGGCCGCCGGGGAAACGCCCGCCGGCGGCGAGCCCGACCGTCACGGCCGGGTTAAGATGGCAACCCGAGATATGGCCGATCGCATAGGCCATGGTCACCACACTCAGCCCGAACGCCAATGACACGCCGACCAGCCCGATCCCGACCTGCGGAAAGCCCGCCGCGATCACCGCGCTGCCGCAGCCCGCGAATGTGAGCCAGAACGTACCGATCAGTTCGGCCGCGTATTTCTTCATGTCCATGTCGGATCTCCCCTATTTCCAATGTCCGGGTTATCGAAAACTCCGGGAGCGGCCCCGATACCGGCGCCAAATCACCCAAATCAGGGCCGCACAAAGGCATTTTCGCCCCATTTCGTGGCTTTACTAGGCCCGAAAGTCACTCGACCGGTGGACATCTGCGCGTTTGTCTGATACATGCGCGCGCCTAGGGTTAAGAGGCAGGCCTTTTGCCGCCCCTTTACCTCGCCAGAATTCCGAACCGATCAATTCAAAAGAGGATGCCGCGTGCAGGTTCTCGTCCGCGATAACAATGTCGACCAAGCCCTGAAGGCGCTGAAGAAGAAGATGCAGCGCGAGGGCATTTTCCGCGAGATGAAGCTCCGCGGTCACTACGAAAAGCCCTCTGAGAAGAAGGCTCGCGAAAAGGCCGAAGCCGTGCGCCGTGCACGCAAGCTGGCGCGCAAGAAGCTGCAGCGCGAAGGCCTGCTGCCGATGAAGCCGAAGCCGGTGTTCGGCGCTGGTCCCGGTGGCGACCGTGGCGGCCGTCCCGGTGGTGCAGGCGCTGGTCGCGGACCCCGCTGAACCGTTTTGCCGATATCGAAGTCTAACAGCGCGGGCCACGGGCCCGCGTTGTTGTTTTGAAGCAAGCCGTGTTCCGGGGTACCCATGCAAGACGACCGGCAAGAGCATTTTGCATGATGGCCGTTCCGGCGCCCCGCTCCCCGCTCCCAGAAGCTGCGCACCGCCGGCGTGCGGCGCACCTCGTCATCATGGCGGTGGTTCTCGGCCTGCCGCTCGGGGGCTGCTCCTTCGACCTGGGATCATGGGGCTCGGACGACAAGCCGAAACAGGCTGCCGCTGCCGACAAGCCTGCCGCCGACACTATCACTCCACAGGACATCAACAGCGCCAAGGATCACGCCACGCGCGGCCAGGTGCTGGCGCATTCCGGCAAGGTCGATGAGGCACAGGCGGAGTTCGAGCAGGCGCTGACCGCCGACCCTTACAACATCCAGGCGCTGTACGGCCGCGGCCTGATCTATCAGGGCCGCGGACAACATCAGCAGGCGATCGACGATTTCACGGCGGCGAGCGGGCTGTCGCCGCAGAAGGCCGAGCCGCTGGTCGGCCGCGCCACCAGCTACCTTGCGCTCGACAAGGCCAAGCAGGCCGCGTCCGACCTCGACGAGGCCGTGCAGGCCGATCCCAACAACGTTGCGGCGTGGAGCGCGCGCGGCCAGGCCTATGAGCGGCTCGGCGACAAGGCCAAGGCGGCGGCGTCCTACAATCGCGTGCTCGCGCTGCGGCCGAATGACGGAAGCGCGCGCAGCGGGCTGGCGCGCACCGGCGGCTAGAGCCTCGGTTCTGATCAAATCAGAACCGAAGCTCTGGATTCTTGTTTTGACGCGTTTTCTTCACGCGAACCGGCGTCCACTTCGCTCGAAAAACGCTCTGGGCGCTTTCGAACGAGCGGTTACCGATCCGCTCGAACACGATGCGTCGAGAACGGGAGATCCGTGCTGCGGGTTACTTCGGCAGGACGGCGTGGAACATCGACTTCATGCCGGAGAACATGTCGTCGGTCACCGACGTGCGCTCGTTCTTCGGCGCCGGCATGGCGGCGTCGGCGCGCAGGTCGAGCGGGGCCTGCAACACCGGGACCGGAATGTCGGCCGGCGGCGTCAGCCGATTCGCATCCTGGGCATTGGCGGCGTAGGGCGGGCGCGGCTGCGCGGATTGATCGGCATTGTCGGTGGACGGGTTCGACACCATGATCGGCGGCGGCAACGGCCGGATCGCCGGGGCTGCCGCCGGACGCTGCTGGTCAGGCAGGCGGGCGAGATCAGTGCTGCGAGCGTCCTGGGAGCGCACGGCGTCCTGGGACCGCGCAGCGTCCTGCGGACGCTCCTTGCGCAGCCGCTCGATGGCGGCACGTGCAAGATCGTTGGCGTCGCGGGCTTCCTCCGGCGTGACGGCGGACTCGACCGGCGCGGCGGCGGGCGCAGCCTTCGCGACCGCCTTCGGCGCCGCCGGATGATGGCGCTGGTCGGTCGGGATGCTGGCCGTCTCGGCCGGCGCATCGGCCTTTGCGTCGGCAGGCTTGGTGTCGGCGGATTTGGGGTCGGCGGGCTTCTCAGTGACGGTGGCCTTCTCCGACGCCGACCGCTCGATCAGGGTGCGCTCGGACATGCCCTTGGCCTTCACGCCGGCTTCCGGGAGGCTGCTGACCACGGTGGACTTTTCGGCGGGCTTGGCGGCGGCTTTCGGATCTGCCTTGGGATCCACGACGGCGGTGACGGCTGCGGCGTCCGGCGCTTGCGGCTTGGCCACGATGTAGTGATTGACGATGTACGCCCCGATGATGGTCGCTGCCACCGAGGGTAAGATGTCCATCACGAATTTCTTCAGGTAACTCAGCATGACCTGCCACTCCCCACCCCGTTATTTCATGCTGGAACTTTGAGGCACATTCAGGGATCAACTGCGACGGATCGGTGGCAAACCCCCGTTCCGACGTCACCTTTGGTGTCACTTTGGTTTCAGCCGGAGGCGCCCCCTGCGTAGGCCGCATCCGCCTTCTAGATCATCGTGCAGCCGTTAACGGGTTATGAATTTCCACAGCCGCGCGGACTCGGAGCTGCCATTCGGCGCGCGCAGGGTTCCTTGCAGCGTTGCTGCGCCGCGTCAGGGCTTGAGCTCGACCTCGAGGAACACGATCTCGCTGGCCGTCTCGTTAAGCACGTCGTGCTGGACCCCGGCCTTGCGGAAATAGGACCTGCCGGCTCCGAGCTGCGCCTTCGAGCGCTCGCCGTTCGGCGCCACGATCGTCATCTCACCTGCCGTGATCGGAACGATGACGTAGTCCATCTCATGGGTGTGGTGGCCGGTGGCGCTGCCCGGCGCGAGCCGCCATTCGGTCACGCGGACCTCCGCCGTATCCACCTGCACATCCGATTTGGCGCTGAGCATCGTCACTTCACTTCTCCACGAAAGCGTTTTCAAGCGAAGTGGATACCGGTTCGCGTGAAGAAAACGCGTCAAAACTAGAATCTAGAGCCCCGTTCCGACTCAATCGGAACGGTAAAGGCTCTAAGGCACGAATACCATGAACACGAACACCGCGAACACCACCATGTGAACCAGCCCGAACAGGATGTTGGTGCGGCCGGTTCCGAAGGTGAGCATGCTGACCATGAACGTGAGCAGCAGGATCAGCATATGCTGGTTGCTGAGCCCGAGCACCAGCTGCTTGTCGAGCACAGAGGCAGCAACGGCGACTGCGGGAACCGTGAGCCCGATGGTCGCGATCGACGAGCCGAGCGCGAGGTTGATGCTCTTCTGCAGGTCGTTCTTGCGCGCCGCCGACACCGCGGCAACGCTTTCCGGCAGCAGGATCAGGGCCGCCACCACCAGACCGGCAAAGGCCGGCGGCGCGCCGATCTTGACGGTGACGACATCGACCACCAGCGAGAATTTCTTGGCCAGCAGCACCACCGCCAGCAGCGAAACCAGCAGCAGGGCGACGCTGATTGCCGTCATACGGTCAGACATCACCTCGCCATGCGCCGCCGCCTCATTGGCGCCGCTGACGAAATAATCGCGGTGGCGGATGGTCTGGGTGTAGAGGAACACTGCATAAAGCAGCAAGGTCACGACGCTGATCACAGCGAGCTGGACCGTGGAATAGATCGGGCCCGGCGCGGTGAGCGTGAAATTCGGCATGTCCAGCGTGATGGTCGCGAGCACGAACAGCACGCTAAGGTAAAGGTTGGCGCCGGTGATCTGGAAATCCTGCTCGCGATAGCGGATGCCGCCGATGAAGATGCAGAGCCCGACCAGGCCGTTGCAGACGATCATCACCACCGCAAACACGGTGTCACGCGCGAGCGTCGGCGCCGGCGTGTCGCCCAGCATGATGGTCGAGATCAGCGCCACCTCGATCACCGTCACGGCCAGCGTCAGGAGCAGCGTGCCGAACGGCTCGCCGATCCGCTCGGCAATCATCTCGGCATGGTGGACGGCCGCAAACACGGTGCCGAACAGAATCACCAGCAGCACGGCCGCGAACACCCAGCCCCCGGCCGACGGCGCGAAGCTGTAGCCGGAGGCCGAGACCGCGGCAAACAACAGGACCGCCAGAACGGGATACAGCCAGGCCGACCGTGGCATCGGTCCGTGTGCGCTCATTATGGGGTCCCCTCACTTCGATGGCCCCGATTATGCGACAGACAATCGCCGCCGTCAGCCTCTTGCGGCGTCGATAAACCGCCTCGCGGTGTCCATCGCGCCGAAATCGTCGAGATCGTCGTGCCCGCCGCCGGGCAGGCGCACGAACTGCTTGGACTCATGGGCGAGGCCGAACAGCCGCTCGCCGAAGCGGATCGGGATCACCGGATCGTTGGTGCCGTGCATGATCAGGAGCGGCGCCGTGACGCCGGCGATTCGCCGATCGGAGTGGAATTGATCCCGCATCAGCAGGCTGACCGGCACATACCAGAAGTGTGCGCCGGCAACGTCGACCGTCGAGGTATAGGGCGCCTCCAGGATCAGCCTGCCGACCGGATGCTCCGCGGCGAGCGCGACCGCAACGCCGGTGCCGAGGGAGAATCCCCAGACCACGATCTGCGCGGCGCGGTAGCGTGCGGTTGTGAACGCGTAGGCGGCTGCAGCGTCCTGCAGCAGCCCCTGCTCGCTCGGAGATCCGCTCGAGCCGGCGTAGCCCCGGTAGGACAGCGCCACCAGCCCGGTACCGTCGGCCGTGATGCCCTTGAAGCGCGCCACGCGGCCAGCCAGGAAATCGCCATTGCCGGGAAAGAACAGCACGACGGGCCGGCCCGGCTTCGCGGGCACATGCCAGACGATGACCTTCTCGCCGTCGGCTGTGGTGAGGACATGCTCTTCCGCTTCGGGAAGGCCGGCGGCTGCGGGCGCCGTCCGCCCGACCGGCGGGATCGGAAACAGCAATTCGCGCTGCTTGACGTACAGCACCGCGAGTCCGCCGAGATAGACGACGGCCGCAACGATCACGAGCCATTTCAGGATTGCGAGTGCCAGCGTCATCACCGTGCCGCGGCTATGTCTTGCCGCGGAGCTTGAGCAGCTTCTCGACATCAGCCTTGATGCCCTCGGGGACCGGCCGGCACGCGCACGCCAACGCACGCGCGACATGCCACTTGATGCGCTGCTCGCGCGTGGCCCGAGGCGGCATGCGATGCTGTCGATGCCACTCCCGGTTCAGCGCCATTCGCCGCCTGCCCTACATCGCCTTGACGATGTTCTCGGTGACCTTCTTGGCGTC
>NZ_CANSMR010000051.1 GCF_947648125.1 uncultured Bradyrhizobium sp.
CCCGGCCTCCCCCGCAAGCGGGAGAGGCGGACGGAGTTCGCGGCTGGCTACCGCGCCCTCACACATTCGACCCATGGATCGCGTCGATCACGGCGTCGGTCACTTCCTTGGTCGTCGCCTTGCCGCCGACGTCGGGTGTCAGCACGCCGGCTGCGCACACCTTCTCGACCGCCGCCATCAATCGCGCTGCGGCATCCTTTTCGCCGAGATGCTCCAGCATCTGCGCGCCGGTCCAGAAGGTCGCGACCGGGTTGGCGATGCCCTTGCCGGTGATGTCGAAGGCCGAGCCGTGGATCGGCTCGAACATCGAGGGGAAGCGGCGCTGCGGGTCGATATTGCCGGTCGGCGCGACGCCGAGGCTGCCGGCCAGCGCGCCTGCGAGGTCCGACAGGATGTCGGCGTGCAGGTTCGTCGCCACGATGGTGTCGAGGCTCTTCGGATTGAGCGTCATCCGCACCGTCATGGCGTCGACCAGCATCTTGTCCCAGGTGACGTCGGGGAATTCCTTCGCCACCTCGGCGGCGATCTCGTCCCACATCACCATGCCGTGGCGCTGCGCGTTCGACTTGGTCACCACAGTGAGGAATTTGCGCGGCCGCGACTGCGCGAGCTGGAATGCGTAGCGCATGATCCGCGTCACGCCGACCCGGGTGAAGACCGCGACCTCGGTGCCGACTTCTTCCGGCAGGCCGCGGTGTGCGCGGCCGCCCATCCCGGCATATTCGCCTTCGGAATTCTCGCGCACGATCACCCAGTCGAGATCGCCGACGCCGACATTGCGCAGCGGCGAGGCGACGCCGGGCAGGATTTTTGTCGGCCGCACATTGGCGTATTGGTCAAAGCCCTGGCAGATCGGTAAGCGAAGGCCCCACAGTGTGATGTGGTCGGGCACGTCGGGCGCGCCGACCGCGCCGAAATAGATCGCGTCGAAGGTCTTCAGATCTTTGAGCCCGTCGGCCGGCATCATGACGCCGTGCTTCTTGTAATAGTCCGAGCCCCAGTCGAAGGTCTTGACGTTGAAGCTGATGTCGCCGCTGCGCTTTGCCAGCGCCTCGAGCACGCGGACACCAGCAGAGATCACTTCGGGGCCGATGCCGTCGGCGGGAATGGCGGCGATGGAATGGGTACGCATGGGTTGTCTCCGGATGAGTGGTTAGCGGGTTCGCACGGGATTGGGTTGCGGTTCGGTCTCTGCCGGCGCGGCTTGCGCGCGCGACAGCAGCAGCGTGAGCACGGCCGAGAGCACCAGCAGGCCGGCGACGAAATAAAGACCGCCGTCGAAATTGCCGGTGCGTTCCTTAATCCAGCCGATCATCGCGGGGCCAACGAAGCCGCCGAGATTGCCGATCGAGTTGATGGTGGCGATCCCGGCCGCGGCGGCCGAGCCCGACAGGAACATGGTCGGCATGCTCCACAGCGGCGGCTTCGACGAGGAGATGCCGATATTGACCAAGGTCAATGCCGCGATCACGGCGGCGAGGCCGGTCCACAATCCGGCAAGCGCAAGTCCCGCCGCCGCGATCAGGCAGGCAATCACGACGTGCCAGGTGCGTTCGCCGGTGCGGTCGGAATGCCGCGCCCACAACACCATGGCGATCACGGCGACGGTCGCCGGCACCGCGTTGAGGAAGCCGACCTGGATCGAGGACAGACCGAACGCCTTGATGATTTGCGGCGCCCACACGCCGAGTGTGTAGAGCCCGGCCGAGGTGCCGAAATAGACCAGCGACAACGCCAGCACGCGCGGATCGGCCAGCCCGCGCCAGATGCTGTGGCTGGCGGTCGAAGCCTTGCCGTCGTTCTCGGCCTTCATGGTCTTGACCAGCCAGGTCCGCTCGTCGTCGGCAAGCCATTTCGCCTGCTCCGGCCGGTCGGTCAGGAAGCCGAGCACGACGAAGCCGAGCAGCACGGCGGGGATGGCCTCCAGCACGAACAGCCATTGCCAGCCCTTGAAGCCGAGCAGGCCGTCCATCTCCAGCAGCGCGCCCGACACCGGCGAGCCGAGCACGGTCGAGAGCGGCGCCGCGGCCATGAACAGCGCGGTGACGGCGGCGCGCTGCCGCGCCGGGAACCAGTAAGACAAATAGAGGATGATGCCGGGGAAGAAGCCGGCTTCGGCGGCGCCGAGCAGGAAGCGCAGCACGTAGAAGCTGGTCGCGCCCTGCACCAGCGCCATCGCCGCCGAGACCAGGCCCCAGGTGATCATCACCCGCGCGATCCAGATCCGCGCGCCGATCTTGTGCAGGATGATGTTGGAGGGCACCTCGAACAGGAAGTAGCCCCAGAAGAAGATACCGGCGCCGAAGCCATAGACGGTCGGCGACAGGCCGATGTCCTTGTTCATGGTCAGCGAGGCGAAGCCGATATTGACGCGGTCGATGAAGGCCACGAAGTACAGCAGCATGATGAACGGCACGATGCGCAGTGAGATCTTGCGCAACACGCGCGTGCCAAGCTCGCTTTCCATGGGCTTCCTCAGGGTTCGTCTTGTTTGTTGGGACGGCGCATTCGCCGCGCCACCGGGAAGCCTAGAGGCTTGCGCCCTTCCGATTCAATCCGTGCCGGTTTATACAAAAAAATGATATAATCGAGCGCCGCTCGTTACTCGTCATTGCGAGGAGCGAAGCGACGAAGCAATCCATCGTTCCGCATATCGGGTGGCGATGGATTGCTTCGCGGAGCCTGTCATCGGGCGCGCGTTCGCGCGACCCGGTGGCTCGCAATGACGGCGGGCGGAAGTGGAAGGAATCCAGTTTGGAACTGCACCAGCTTCGCTGCTTCGTGGCGGCTGCCGAGGAACTGCATTTCGGCCGTGCCGCGCAGCGCCTGCAGATGATGCCGTCGGCGCTCGGCCGCCACATCAAGCTGCTGGAGGAGGACCTCGGCGTACGCCTGTTTGCGCGCACCACGCGCGCGGTGTCGTTGACCGAGGACGGCTCTGTGCTGCTGCGCGAGGGGCGGGCGCTGCTCGGCCGCGCCGAGGCGATCGAGAACGGCTTTCGCCGCCGGCTGCGCAAGCCGCAGGCCCGGCGGTTCCGGATCGGCGCGATCGACAGCGCCGCGGCCGGCCTGCTGCCGCCGCTGCTGCGCGATCTCCGCGCCGCCCATCCGGACGTTGCCGTGCAGCTGCTCGAGGAGAAGACCATCCGGCTGCTGCCGAAGCTGTTGTCGGGCGCGCTCGATCTCGCTTTCGTGCGCCCGCCGGAGCGGCCCGACCGGCGCATCGAGTTCGTTCCGCTGCTGCAGGAGACCGCCGTGGTGGCGCTGTCGCACAAGCATGCGTTGGCGCGGCGCAAGCAGATCGTGCTGCCCGACATCGCCGATCAGCCTTTGATCGTGCCGGAGCGCCGCTCGCGGCCGCACAGCCACGATCTCACGACAAAGCTGTTCGACGAGGCCGGGCTGACGCCGCGCATCCAGGAGATCGCCGACGAGAAGCAGACCATCGTCAACATGGTCGCAGCACGGCTCGGCGTCGCCATCGTGCCGCGCTGGACTGCGCGGATGGCGATCCCGGGCGTGCGTTTCATTCCCCTCAGGCTCAAGCGCGGCAGCAGCACCGGCCGCCTGCCGCTCGCCGCCGCCTGGCTGAAAGGCTCCCGCGACCCGGTTCGCGACCAGGTGATCGCTGTGCTGGAGGCAAGGTTGAAGAGTTACGCAAGGGAGGCGTAGGCGCATCGTTCACCTCGTCATTCCCCGGTGCGCAATTGCGCACCTGAGGGCTCGCCCCAAGAGGCGGCCCCGGAATGACGGGAGGATGGAGGCGTGCTTCTACCGCTGCTCCACCCGGCTTTTCATCGTCCCGGTCTCCGCGGCGGGAAACAGGACCGCCGCAGCGACCACGCCGGCAATCGCCCCGAACATTGCGAGGACGAACGGGGCCGCGAATGCCGGCGTCAGATCCGTTGTCGCGAGCGTCGCGCCCAGCGCGGCAATGCTGATGGCGAAGCCGGCCTGACGGACGATCATTGTCATGGCGGAGGCCATGCCGGCCTGCGCGGGCGGCGCGAGCGCCAGGGCGACGCTCCCCAATTGCGGGTTGGCCAGCGCCGCGCCGATGCCGATCGTCAGCATGCCGGCCGCCGTTGCGATGCCGCGCAGCCCGGCGTCGGCGGATAGCGCGGCGATCACGAGCAGCACGTCTCCAGCAGCGATGATGCCGGAGGCGATCATGAAGAAGCGCCGCCAGCCCCATTGGGTGACGAAGCGACCACCGAGCAGCGGGACCAGCAGCATTGGCAATGTCGCCGCAAGCAAGGCCACGCCTGCGACTTCCATGCTGACATGCAGGCCGGTGCTCAGGAACAGCGGCAGATAGACCAACACCGCCCAGTAACCGAACTGGATCGAGGTCAACGAGGTCGCGACCCCGATCATCGGCGGAGCCGCGAACACGCGCGGGTCGAGCACCGGGTCGCGGCTGCGCCATTGCTGCCGAACGAACCCGATGGCTGTCGCCGCGCTTGCGATCAGGTCGGCCGCTCTCACGATCGGCGAGGCGTCATGCCTCAACAGCGCATCGATGGCGAAACCCAGCGAGAGCGTCAGCAGCACGATACCCACCGGATCGAGCGGGCCCCCGCCGGGTTGATGCGTCTCGGCAACGACCCGCGGCACGGCGAAGGCCAGCGTCAGGCAAAAGGGGATGTTGGCATAGAAGATCCAGCGCCAGCCGAACCAGGCGGCAAGCAGGCCACCGAGGGTTGGGCCAAGCGCCATGGCGACGCCCGAGATCATCCCGATGGTGCCGAAGGCCCGCGCCCGCTGACCCTGGTGCGGGAATGCCCCGGCGACCAGCGCAATGGCGCCTGTGCTCAGGAAGGCCGCGCCGACACCTTGCAGCATGCGTGCGGCGAGCAGCAGCGGACCGTTCGTCGCCGCGCCGCAGGCAATCGACGCCAGCAGAAACACGACGTTCCCGGCCAGCATCGCGCGCCGCCGCCCGAAGCGATCCGCAAGTGCGCCCGATGCCAATAGCGCGCCGGTGAGGGCGAGGCTATAAGCGTCGATGACCCAGGCCGAACCGGCAATGGCGAACCCGAGATCCCCGGCAATGCCCGGCATGGCGACCACGACCGCGGTCACATCGAACAGGATCAGGAACGCGCCGAGGCCAAGAACGAACGTGATCAGGGTCGATCGCTCGTGGGCGACGTCAGATGAGCGATCGTGCATGTCACGCGGCCTCCCAATCCCGCCCGGGGTTGCACCCGCACGAGGTCTGCCTACGCCCGTCCTGCTGACAGCATGGTGTCAGCAGGGCGGCTGCCTGAACCTGTTTGCGATCGGGGCGCACCAACTTGCAAAGCAAGTGTCATATTGGCCTGCTAGCGCTTCCGTTGCGGCCTGCCCGTGCGCTCCCGCGCTGGAATTCGCCCGACACTTCGCCGGCATTCTTTGACCGGAGGGGACCATGCTCCGCATCGTCACATGTCTGACGCTTTTGATTTCCCTTCAAGCGGCCGCGGCGCAAGACAGGGCGCCGGGCGTTTCGTCACCGCCCTATTTGGGCGGCTCCACTTCGCCGCCGACCGATCTGCCGTCCGGGATCGGCAATTATTGCATCTACGAAAACTTCATCTACTCGATTGGCTCGCCCATGTGCGTTGGCAAGACGAGCTACGTATGTGCTCCCGCGACAAACGATGCGGAGCTCGGTCAGCGGGGGTATTGGTCAGCAAGACCAGCTGACCCGAAACTGACCGCGCCGGTGTGCCAGTAGACTGGCTCCCGTCTTTCCTTCGAATCGAGAACCATCCTCATCGTCGTCCCGGCGAAGGCGGGGACCCATAACCACAAATGCCGATTGCCATGCGCCGTTGGAACGACGAGTCCCGTTCACACTTCCGCTGCGGAGTATGGGTCCTGGCCTTCGCCAGGACGACGTTGGAGGGAACTGTACACGGGTCTGCCTCGCTCTGGCGCAGGTAGCCGACGGTTCCATCGGGGCGGACTTTCCGGACAAAGCTGTAGACGAGGGCGTCACTCTGCCGGCGCAGCCCGAATCTCTCCCGGTTTTGCGGATCGGCCATGAGTTCCTCGTTGGTAGACTCGCGTTATGTTATAATATAACAGTTTCCCATGGCGCACACGCACTCCCACGACCACCACCATCACGGCCACGCCCATCCCCACGCGCACAGCCATGGCCCCTCGGCGCATCCGGCCCAGGCCGCGCCCTGGTCGATCCTGCGCATGCCCGTGCTGGCCCGGCTGGCCGCGGCGCTCGCGGTCTCTGCCTGCCTGTGGGGCGTCGTCTGGCTGGCGATGAGGTAAACCAATGGGCGCGCTTGTCACATTCCGCGACGTCACGCTCGGCTATGACCGCCATCCGGCCGTGCACCATCTCAATGGCGCGGTCGAGGCGGGCGCGCTGCTGGCCGTGATCGGCCCGAACGGCGCCGGCAAGTCGACATTGCTGCGCGGCATCGCCGGCGTGCTGAAGCCGCTGTCGGGCGTGATCGATCTCGACGGGCTCGAGCACCGCGACATCGCCTATCTGCCGCAGTCCGCCGACATCGACCGGACTTTTCCGATCTCGGTGTTCGATTTCATCGGCACCGGGCTGTGGCGCTCGACCGGCTTCTTCGGCGGCATCGGCAGGGCCGCGCGTGGCAAGATCTTGACGGCGCTCGCCGCGGTTGGCCTCAACGGCTTCGAGAACCGCCCGATCGGCACGCTGTCCGGCGGCCAGATGCAGCGCATGCTGTTCGCACGCGTGCTGCTGCAGGACGCCCGCCTGATCGTGCTCGACGAACCGTTCAATGCCATCGATACCAAGACCACCACCGATCTCTTGGCGCTGGTGAAGCGCTGGAACGGCGAGGGCCGCACGGTGCTGGCGGCGCTGCACGACCTCGACATGGTACGCAACAATTTCCCGGAAACGCTGCTCCTGGCGCGCGGCCCGGTGGAATGGGGCCCGACCGCGGAGACATTGACGGCGGACAATCTGACGGTCGCGATGCGGATGTGCGAAGCCTTCGACGACAGTGCCGCGGCCTGCGCGGCCGATCCACGCTCGCGGGCTGCCTGACGCCGATGCTCACCGACGCGCTGATCACGCCCTTCACCGAATTCGAGTTCATGCGCCGCGCGCTCGCGGCCGTGATCGCGCTGTCGCTCGGCGGTGCGCCGATCGGCGTGTTCCTGATGCTGCGGCGGATGAGTCTGGTCGGCGATGCCATGGCGCATGCGATCCTGCCGGGCGCTGCGATCGGTTTCCTGCTGTCCGGGCTCAACCTGTTCGCGATGACGACCGGCGGCCTGATCGCGGGCTTTGCGGTGGCGCTGCTCGCCGGCCTTGTCGCCCGCACCACCGAGCTGAAGGAGGACGCTTCGCTTGCGACCTTCTATCTGGTCTCGCTCGCGCTCGGCGTCACCATCGTCTCCATCAAGGGCACCAATATCGACCTGCTGCACGTGCTGTTCGGCAACATCCTCGCGATGGACGACCAAACGCTGCTGGTGATCGCGTTCAACGCCACCCTCACGCTGCTGGTGCTTGCCGTGATCTATCGTCCGCTGGTGATCGAGTGCGTCGATCCGGTGTTCCTGCGCACGGTGAGCCGGGCCGGCGCGCCGGCCCATCTCGCCTTCCTCGCCCTGGTCGTGGTCAATCTCGTCAACGGTTTCCACGCGCTCGGCACGCTGCTCGGCGTCGGGCTGATGATCCTGCCCGCGGGTATCGCACGGTTCTGGTCGCGCGATATCACCACCATGATCTGCATCGCCGTCGCGAGCGCGATTGTGTCGGGCTATGCCGGGCTGGTGCTGTCGTATCAGACCCGGATTCCCTCTGGCCCCGCGATCATTCTGGTCGCGGCGGGGCTCTACATTGTGTCGCTGCTGTTCGGCAATGTCAGCGGCCTGGTTCGGCAGCTGTTCCCCGGCCGCCATCTCGAGGCGTGAGGACGATGCGGCGGTTGTTCGGTCTGATCTGTCTGGCACTGATGCTCGCGAGCGGCGCGGCGCGCGCAGAGGAGCGCATCAAGGTCGTCGCGAGTTTCTCGATCCTCGCCGACATGGTGCGCAATGTCGGTGGCAACAGTGTCGACGTGGTGGCGCTGGTCGGACCCGACGGCGACGCGCATGTCTACGCGCCTACGCCGGCAGACGCCAAGAAGGTCGCGGACGCCAAGCTGCTGGTCATCAACGGCCTCGGCTTCGAGGGCTGGCTGCCGCGGCTGCTGCAGGCCTCCGGCAGCAAGGCGCCGGTCGCGGTGGCAACCAAGGGGATCATGCCACGGAAGATGGGTGGCCATGACGATCCGCATGCCTGGCAATCCGTCGCCAATGCGAAGATCTATGTCGTCAATATTCGAGACGGGCTGATCGCCGCGGCCCCTGACCATGCCGGCGTCTTCAAGGCCAATGCTGACGCCTATCTGGCCAAACTGGAGGCGCTCGACCGCGAGGTGCATGAGGCGGTAGCGAAGATACCGGACGCTCGGCGCAAGGTGATCTCGACCCACGATGCCTTCGGCTATTTCGCCGACGCCTACGGAATTACGTTTTTCTCGCCGCTCAGCGTCTCGACCGATTCCGAGCCCAGCGCACGCGATATCGCCGCCATCATCGCCCAGATCAGGGTCGCGAAAATTCCGGCAGTTTTTCTCGAAAATATCAGCGATCCCCGCCTGGTCGAGCGGATCGCGGCCGAGACCGGAGCCAAGGTCGGCGGGACCCTGTATTCGGACAGTTTGACGGGCGAAAAGGGCCAGGCACCCACTTACATTGATATGGTCAGGCACAATATAAAGGCCCTGACCAGCGCGCTCGCCAACTAGGGCAGGGGCCTCCCTGCCGGGGATTGAGCGCGGACCAGCATGATCCGGAAAAGTGGGGTCCGGTTTTCCGATAAGATCATGCTCAAACAAAGAGTTCCTCGGAGTTGTTATGGCTGAAGCTTCGCAAAAAATTCCAGTGACCGTGCTGACGGGCTATCTCGGCGCCGGCAAGACCACCTTGCTGAACCGCATCCTGTCGGAAAACCACGGCAAGAAATACGCCGTCATCGTCAACGAATTCGGCGAGATCGGCATCGACAACGACCTCATCATCGGCGCCGATGAGGAAGTGTTCGAGATGAACAATGGCTGCGTCTGCTGCACGGTGCGCGGCGACCTCGTCCGCATCATGGACGGGTTGATGAAGCGCAAGGGCAAGTTCGACGCCATCATCGTCGAGACCACCGGCCTTGCCGATCCGGCGCCGGTCGCGCAGACCTTCTTCGTCGACGAGGACGTGCAGAAGAACGCCCGGCTCGACGCGGTGGTGACGGTCGCCGATGCCAAGTGGCTGAGCGACCGCCTCAAGGACGCGCCGGAAGCCAAGAACCAGATCGCGTTCGCCGACGTCATCGTGCTGAACAAGACCGACCTCGTCTCCAAGCCCGAGCTTGCCGAGGTCGAGGCCCGCATCCGCGGCATCAATCCGTACGCAAAACTGCACCGCACCGAGCGTTGCCAGGTCGGGCTAACCGATGTGCTCGAGCGCGGCGCGTTCGACCTCGATCGTATTCTCGAAATCGAGCCCGATTTCCTCGAGGCCGGCAATGGTCACGACCATGACCACGATCACCACCATCATGACCATGATCACCATCACCACGATCACGGCCATGGGCTGAAGCACTATCACGACGAGGACATGCAATCGCTGTCGCTGCGCTCGGAGAAGCCGCTCGATCCGACCAAGTTCATGCCCTGGCTGCAGAACCTCGTCGCCACCGAGGGCCAGAAGATCCTGCGTTCGAAGGGCATCCTCGCCTTCACCGGCGATGACGACCGCTACGTGTTCCAGGGTGTCCACATGATGCTGGAGGGCGACCACCAGCGGAAATGGAAGGACGGCGAGAAGCGCGAAAGCCGCGTCGTGTTCATCGGTCGCGAATTGCCTGAGCAGGCGATCCGCGACGGCTTCGAGCAGTGCATCACCACGTGATGAAAGAGTTCGACCCGGGCGAGGCCCCTTCTTCCATCGTTTCGATCACCGATCGCGTCAAGCAGCTTCCGCTTGGTGCTGCGGTCGGTTCGGTGCATTTCCTCGGCGATCGCGCGTTCTTCGTCGGCGCAGAGGAAAGCGTCGCGATCGCGACCGCCGACGGCGAGATCACGCGGACAGAGACGCATTTCGGCGCCATCCTGTGCGCGGCCTCCGACGGCAAGCGGCTCGTTACCGGAGGTGACGACGGCAAGCTGATCGCGATCGATGCCAAGGGCGAGACCTCTGTCATTGCGACCGACGCCAAGCGGCGCTGGATCGACAATGTCGCCCTGCACAGCGACGGCACCGTGGCGTGGTCGGCGGGCAAGACCGCCTTCGTGCGCAATCCCAAGGGCGAAGAGAAAACCTTCGAGGTGCCGTCGACCGTCGGCGGGCTCGCGTTCGCGCCGAAGGGCCTGCGACTTGCGATCGCGCATTACAACGGCGTGACCTTGTGGTTTCCCAACATGGCGGCCAATCCGGAATTCCTGGAATGGGCCGGCTCGCATCTCGCCGTCATGTTCAGCCCAGACAACAAATTCCTGGTCACGGCGATGCACGAGGCCGCGATGCATGGCTGGCGGCTCGCCGATAACAGGCACATGCGGATGAGCGGCTATCCCGGCCGCGTGCGCTCGATGTCGTGGAGCGCCGGCGGCAAGGGGCTCGCGACCTCGGGCGCCGACACCGTGATCGTCTGGCCGTTCACCAGCAAGGACGGCCCGATGGGCAAGGAGCCGGCGATGCTGGCACCGATGCCGGCACGGGTCGCGGTGGTCGCCTGTCATCCGAAGAACGACATCATGGCGGTCGGCTATGCCGACGGCACCGTGCTGATGGTCCGGCTCGAGGACGGCGCCGAGATCCTGGTGCGCCGGAATGCCGGCAAGGCGGTGTCGGCGCTGGGCTGGAATGCCAAGGGGACGCTGCTCGCCTTCGGCACGGAAGATGGTGACGCGGGCATCCTGGAAATGTAAGAGATCGCTGAATACGAAGCGTTTTCAAGCGAAGTGGGTACCGGTTCGCGTGAAGAAAACGCGTCAAAAGTAGTTCGCGCCGGGGCAGCGCCATGCGATTCCTCACGACATTCCAGCTCGCCGACTTCATCGACACGCTGGTCAGCCTGACGTCAGCCTTTGTGCTGGGCACGCTGATCGGGGCCGAGCGGCAGTACCGGCAGCGCACCGCGGGGCTGCGCACCAATGTGCTGGTCGCGGTCGGCGCGGCCGCCTTCGTCGACCTCGCGATGCATTTGGCCGGCGCCGACGGCGCGGTGCGGGTGATCGCCTATGTGGTGTCGGGGATCGGCTTCCTCGGCGCCGGCGTCATCATGAAGCAGGGCATGGACGTGCGCGGCCTCAACACCGCGGCGACGCTGTGGGCCTCGGCCGCGGTCGGCTCCTGCGCCGGCGCCGATCTGGTGGCGCAGGCGGCGGCGCTGACCGTGTTCGTGATCGCCGGCAACACGCTGCTGCGGCCGCTGGTCAACGCCATCAACCGCATCCCGCTGAACGAGAAGGCCTCGGAGGCGACCTACTACTTCAAGCTCGTGGTGACCCCCGAGGCGCTGCCCGACATGCGCGACCGCCTGGTCGAGAAGCTCGAGGCCGCGAACTATCCGGTCGCCGATGTCAACGTGGTCGAGGCCGGCGACGACTTCCTGGAGATCGTGGCGGAGCTGGTCTCGACCGCGGTCGACCCCAACGAGCTGAATGCCGTGGTGGTCGACCTGCAGCATCAGCCCGGCGTGCGGCACGTGACCTGGGAAATCAGCACCACGGATTGAGGCGAGGTTCCCGCAAGCTCTGCTCAGGAACCATGCGGTGGCCGGATCGTTGACCTCGCTGACACTACGCGGGTGAACGAGATGACTGCGGATCGGACCAGGCTGCGGAACGACGTGCTGATCGCCTCAACGCTGGTAGTGGCGGGCGTCGCGATCGCGGTGGTTTCACTGCACGCTATCAACGCTGCCCCGCCGCAGATGGCGCAGGCGACCCAGCCGCCGCGGACAACGCCGCCCGCGGAGTCAAAACCCGGCGGCGAGCGGCCGACCACGCCGGCGCCGGAGCCGGCGCGTCCCGACGCTGAGGCACAGAAGGCCGGCGCCAGGCCGGCGCTGCCGCCGGCGCCCGCCGAGAAGATCGCGCCGCCGATCGAGAAGAAATAGCCGCGCGCCGATCCGCCTAGGGTCTGCATTGTGACGCGCATTTGACTGATGCTGCCGATTATACGGTCTCGCCTCAGCCGCCCGCGCCCGCCATAATCTGTCGTCTTGCCAACGACAGATGGGGCCTTTCATGAAGATCGAGGACGTCCGGCGCACCGCTTATTCGATGCCGCTCACCAACCCGTCGTTCCCGCCGGGGCCGTACCGGTTCTTCGACCGCGAATATTTCATCATCACCTACAAGACCGACCCCGAAGCGCTCGCCGCCGTGGTGCCGGAGCCGCTCGAGGTCGCCGAGCCTGTCGTGAAGTATGAATTCATCCGCATGCCGGACTCGACCGGTTTCGGCGACTATACCGAGACCGGGCAGGTGATCCCGGTCCGCTTCAAGGGCGAGGTGGGTGCCTACACCCACGCGATGTATCTCGACGACGAGGCCCCGATCGCCGGCGGCCGCGAACTGTGGGGGTTTCCGAAGAAGCTGGCGCGGCCGAAGATCGCGGTCGAAAGCGACGTGCTGGTCGGCTCGCTGCATTACGGTTCGGTGCTCTGCGCCTCCGCCACGATGGGCTACAAATACCACAAGGTCGATCACGACACGGTCCTGAACGCGATGAAGGCGCCGAACTTTATTCTGAAAATCATTCCGCATGTCGACGGCAGCCCGCGGATCTGCGAACTGGTGCGTTTCCATCTCGACGATATCACCTTGAAGGAGGCCTGGACCGGCCCCGCCGCGCTCGGCCTGTTTCCGCACGCACTGTGCGACGTCGCCCGCCTGCCGGTGCGCGAGGTGGTCTCGGCGCTGCATTACAAGGCGGATTTGACGCTGGGCCTCGGCTCGGTCGCGTTCGACTATATGGCGAGGTGAGCGGCGCCAGATAGCAAAATGCCCGGCGTGAGCCGGGCATTTTCGTTCTCAACGTACGCTGTGCGGTCAGCGCACCAGGATGTTCTTGAATTGCCAGGGATCGCTGGTGTCGATGTCTTCCGGGAACAGTCCCGGACGATCCGTCAGCGGGGTCCAGTCGGTGTAGAAGCCCTTCACCGGCCCGAGATACGGCAGCTGGATCTCCAAGAGACGATCGAAATCCATCTCGTCGGCTTCGACGATGCCCTCGTTCGGGTTCTCCAGCGCCCACACCATGCCGCCGAGCACGGCGGAGGTCACCTGCAGGCCGGTGGCGTTCTGATAGGGCGCGAGTTTGCGGGTCTCCTCGATCGAGAGCTGCGAGCCGTACCAGTAGGCATTGTTGTCGTGGCCGAACAGCAGCACGCCGAGTTCGTCGATGCCATCGACGATTTCGTTCTCGTCGAGGATGTGGTGCTTCTCCTGCATCTTCGCTGCGCGGCCGAACATTTCATGCAGCGACAGCACGGCGTCGTCGGCCGGATGATAGGCATAGTGGCAGGTCGGCCGATAGATCGCCTTGCCCGATGCGTCATGCACCGTGAAGTAATCGGCGATCGAGATCGACTCGTTGTGGGTGACGAGGAAACCGTACTGCGCGCCGCGGGTCGGGCACCAGGTCCGCACGCGCGTGTTGGCGCCCGGCTGCATCAGATAGATGGCAGCGCCGCAGCCGGCTTCGTGAGTATGCGCATTCTCGGGCATCCATTTTTCATGAGTGCCCCAACCGAGTTCGGACGGCTGCACGCCTTCCGACAGGAAACCTTCCACCGACCAGGTGTTGACGAAGACATCAGGCTCCTTCGGCGACTTGGAGCGCTGGGTGTCGCGTTCGGCGATGTGGATGCCCTTGATGCCGGCCTGCCGCATCAAGTCCGCCCATTCGGCCTTGGTCTTCGGCCTCGGGGCATTGAGCTTCAGATCGGCAGCAACATTGAGCAGCGCCTGCTTGACGAAAAACGAGACCATGCCGGGATTGGCGCCACAGCAGGAGACCGCCGTGGTCGAGCCCGCCGGACGCGCCTTCTTGGCGGCCAGCGTCACTTCGCGCAGCGCGTAGTTGGAGCGCGCTTCCGGGCCCTTCGACGAGTCGAAGTAGAAGCCGAGCCAGGGCTCGTTGACGGTGTCGATATAAAGCGCACCGAGCTCGTTGCAGAGCTCCATGATGTCGGTCGAGCCGGTATCGACCGAGAGGTTGACGCAAAAGCCCTGGCCGCCGCCTTCGGTGAGCAGCGGGGTCAGCAGGTCGCGATAGTTGTCCTTGGTCACGGCCTGCTGGATGAATTTGACATTCTGCTTCTCGCAATGGGCCTTGCGGCCCTCATCCTTGGGATCGATCACGGTAATGCGCGACTTGTCGTAATCGAGATGCCGCTCGATCATCGGCAGCGTGCCTTTGCCGATCGAGCCGAAGCCGATCATGACAATGGGGCCGGTGATTTTCGCGTAGATCTGCGAGGAGGGGCTCATCATTTTCTCCAGGAGAGCGCCGAGCGGCGGGTAGAGTGGATCAGGGGTTGCGTCGCTTTGCGGTGACTTCGATCTCGACCTTCATCTCGGGCTTGTAGAGCCCCGCGACGATCAGCAGCGTCGCGGCAGGCCGGATCTCGCCGAGAACCTCGCCGCAGACCGCGAAATGGGCATCCGCGTCACTGACGTCAGTGAGGTAGTAGGTCGCGCGGACGATGTCGGCCATCGCAAAGCCTCCCTCTTTCAGGGCAGCCTCGATGGTCTTGAAGCAGTTCCGTGACTGGCTCGTGACATCATCAGGCATGGTCATCGTGGTGTAGTCGTAGCCGGTGGTTCCGGCGACGAAGGCGAAGTCGCCGTCGATCACGGCACGGCTGTAGCCCGCGGTCTTCTCGAACGGCGAGCCGGTGGAAATCAGGCGGCGGGACATGTCGGACCTCGACGGAAAAAGGTTCTGCGCGGGGTTTACGGGCATTTTTGGCGCCCGCGCAACCCCCGGATTCTGACCTGGGATTCTGGCCTTGCGGCCGGCGCTAGTGGGACTGCTGCGTGGTGTCCGGCGGGGACGGCGGCGAGCCGGCCCAGCGCCGGATCAGGATGTCCCGGACGATCATGACCGAGATCAGGACCAGCATGACCGTGGTGACGAGGCCGCGCCAACGCGGGCGCGCGCCATCGATTGCGGGAAGATTCTCTGCCATGGCGCCCGCCTTACGCCGCGTGCGGCACGGCGAGCGGTGCCTTCCGGTTGCGGGTTGCCTTGCTCTTGGGCAGCGGTGCGCCGGTCGGCGTGATCATGCCCCAGGCGCCGTCCAGTGCGCCCTCGACCAGCTCGAGGCCGAGCAGCCGGTCGCGCTCGAACGCGCCGGGCAGCGACAATTCGCCGGTCCCGGCGGCGGTGAAGCCATAGCGGGCGTAATAGGGCGCATCGCCAAGCAGGATGACGGCGCCGTGGCCACGGGCCTTCGCCAGGGCCAGCGCGCGCTGCATCAGCGCGGCGCCGACGCCGAGGCCGCGGCAGTCGTCGTCGACAGCCAGCGGCCCCAGCATCAGCGCGCTGCGGCCCCCCGCGCTGACGTGCCACAGCCGCACGGTTCCAACCAGCCGGCCGTCCTGGCGCACGGCCGCAAGGCTCAGGCCTTGGGCGGGCGCGCGTCCGTCGCGCAGGCGCTGGCAAGTGCGGGCATGGCGGTTCTCGCCAAAGCAGGCATCCAGCAGCGCTTCGCGCGCAACGACGTCCGAAGCCCGCTCCGCACGGATCGCGAACGGAGCGGCTTTTCGGATGAGGGCAACGGGAGTGTTCCGTTTTGCAGTCATGGCACGTCAGTCCCCGCTTGCAACGGCATGTCGCACGCCGCGCAAGCGTCGTTCAGAAAAATCAAAAATGATCGGGAAGGAGCCGGCGGGGCCGGCTCCCGGTTTATCAGGCCTCGAACAGGAGGCGGCTTAGATGTGGTAGGTCTTCAGCGGCGGAATGCCGTTGAACGCCACCGACGAGTAGGTCGACGTATAGGCGCCGGTGCCTTCGATCAGCAGCTTGTCGCCGATCTCGAGCGTCACCGGGAGCGGATACGGCAGCTTCTCGTACAGCACGTCGGCAGAGTCGCAGGTCGGGCCCGCGAGCACGCACGGCGTCATGTCCGCCCCGTCATGCGGGGTGCGGATGGCGTAGCGGATCGACTCGTCCATCGTCTCGGCGAGACCGCCGAACTTGCCGATGTCGAGATAGACCCAGCGCACCTCGTCCTCGTCGCTCTTCTTCGAGATCAGAACGACTTCGGTCTCGATGATGCCCGCATTGCCGACCATGCCGCGGCCCGGCTCGATGATCGTCTCCGGGATCTGGTTGCCGAAATGCTTGCGCAGCGCGCGGAAGATCGACCGGCCATATTGCAGAACCGGCGGAACGTCCTTGAGATACTTGGTCGGGAAGCCGCCGCCCATGTTGACCATGGTGAGGTTGATCCCGCGCTCGGCGCAGTCACGGAACACGGTCGAGGCCATCGCGAGCGCGCGGTCCCACGCCTTCACCTTGCGTTGCTGCGAACCGACATGGAACGAGATGCCGCACGGCTCCAATCCAAGGCGCTTGGCGAGGTCGAGCACGTCGACCGCCATCTCCGGATCGCAGCCGAACTTGCGCGACAGCGGCCACTCGGCGCCGGCGCAATCATAGAGGATGCGGCAGAACACCTTCGCGCCGGGAGCGGCGCGGGAGACCTTCTCGACCTCTGCGGCGCAGTCGACTGCGAACAGGCGAATGCCGAGCGCGAAGGCACGCGCGATGTCGCGCTCCTTCTTGATCGTGTTGCCATAGGAGATGCGGTCAGGCGTCGCACCGGCGGTCAACGCCATCTCGATTTCCGCAACGGTCGCGGTGTCGAAGCAGGAGCCGAGCGAAGCCAGCAGTGACAGCACTTCGGGCGCCGGGTTGGCCTTGACAGCGTAGAACACGCGGCTGTCCGGCAGCACCTTCGCGAAGGTCTGGTAGTTGTCGCGCACGACCTCGAGGTCGACGACGAGGCACGGCTCGGTGTCGAGACCTTCGCTGCGGCGGTTGCGCAGGAATTCCTGGATACGTTCAGTCATGGCACTCTCCAACGGCCCCAGCGACGGGATCCGCATCAACATGACGTCGGGTCAAAGCGCTCCGGCCACATCGCGCGATGGAGGCGCAACGAAGCCAAAAGACTCAAACCAGACTGTGCTGCCGTGGATTGGTTGGGAGAGTTTCCCGCCCGCTCACCTGGCAATGAAGGACAAGCCTTTTCAGTAGCCCGCGCCGGCGTTGGACTGCCGGTAGAGACCAAAAAAGCCCGATCCGTCGTTGCTTTAAGTCGCGTCCCCCGTGGAGAGCGGGGTGCGCCGGTTCGCCTCCGGCTGCCAGTCACGGTTGCAAAGAGTGGCGAGACCTTCAACGGCATCCCTGGAGAGAGATGCTGGCCGCCTCGTGTCCTGACGGACGTAAGCGACCCTCGGTTCTTCCACCCCTTGGCGGCTGTCCGGCCTCTTGTCCGGATACCTACCGACTGACACACGACCACAGGCACGTGCGAAATTGGGCAAGGCAGGAAATAAATCTTTTGAATTCGCTTCGCAAGAATTTTTTTGCGATCGCGACAAATTTCCCTAACGCGCGCTTGCGATCTCGCGCGCAGCAGGCGTTGAAGATGAACGGCTGTTAAGAATGACTAACGAAGCGTGTGCGTTTTAGCCCTGTGCCGCAGCGCTTTCTTGAATCGCTTCAGCTCACGCGCGACGCGTGAACGGCTCGATGCGCTGAGCGGCGCGGATGAAGGCGATCATGATCAGGACGCCGATGCCGAACATCACGGCCTGCAGGATATGCGCGCCGAGATCACCGAGCCCGAGCGCGATCGCGAGTGCCCAGCCGCCGGCGAAGGCCGCGCCGAACACTTCCGCGCCGATCAGGATCGCCGCAGAAATCACGGTGATGACGCTCGGCCAGACGATCCGGCTGGTGCCTGCGGTAGAGGGCTGCATGGTCATGGAATAGGTCCTGTTCAGGGGGCGCAATCTCTCCGAAAAGTGCCCATCTATCAAGCGCAAAAGGCCCAAAAATGCCGTATCGCGTGATATAGATTGGGCCGCATTTTCAAGGCGAAAAACGGGATATTCGATGTCAGAAACCAGCGCAGACGCTCACGCCAACCCCCTCCTGAAGGCATGGCAGACGCCGCTCGAGACGCCGCCCTTCGCCGAGATCAAGCCGGAGCATTTCCTCCCCGCCTTCGAGCAGGCCTTCGCCGACCATTCGGCAGAAGTGGCTGCGATTACCCATGATCCGGCGCTGCCCGACTTCGACAACACCATCACGGCGCTTGAGCGCTCCGGCAAGCTGCTGTCGAAGGTCTCGGCGGTGTTCTACGACCTGGTCTCGGCCCATTCGAGCCCTGCGATCCTCGAGATCGACAAGGAGGTGTCGCCCCGGATGGCGCGGCACTGGAATCCGATCATGATGAACGCTGTGCTGTTTGGCCGCATCGCCATGCTGCACGAGAAGCGCGCCTCGCTCGGCCTGACCGGCGAACAGATGCGGCTCCTGGAGCGCACCTACACCCGCTTCCACCGCTCCGGCGCCGGGCTCGACGACGCCGCCAAGGCCCGCATGGCCGCGATCAACGAGCGCCTCGCCCAGCTCGGCACCTCGTTCAGCCACCATCTGCTCGGCGACGAGCAGGAGTGGTCCATGGAGCTTGGCGAGGGCGACCGCGCCGGCCTGTCCGACACATTTGTGGCGGCCGCCAAGGCTGCGGCGGAAGAGCGCGGCAAGCCCGGCAAGGCGATCGTGACGCTGTCACGCTCCTCGGTCGAGCCGTTCCTGCAGAGCTCGTCGCGGCGCGACCTGCGCGAGAAGGTCTACAAGGCCTTCACGGCGCGCGGCGGCAATGGCAACGCCAACGACAACAACGCGACCATCGTGGAGATCCTCTCGCTCCGCGAGGAGACCGCGAAGATCCTGGGTTTCCCGACATACGCCGCCTACCGCCTCGAGGATTCCATGGCCAAGACGCCGGAGGCGGTGCGCGGCCTCTTGGAGCGGGTCTGGAAGCCGGCGCGGGCGCGGGCGCTCGCCGACCGTGATGCGCTGCAGGCGCTGATCACCGAAGAGGGCGGCAATTTCACCCTGGCGGCCTGGGACTGGCGCTATTACGCCGAGAAGCTGCGCCAGCGCCGCGCCAATTTCGACGATTCTGCGATCAAGCCCTATCTGGTGCTCGACCACATGATCGAGGCCGCCTTCGACTGCGCCACCCGCCTGTTCGGCGTCACCTTCGCCGAGCGCAAGGACGTGCCGGTCTGGCACCCGGACGTGCGGGTGTGGGAGGTCAAGGGCCGCGACGGCCAGCACAAGGCGCTGTTCTACGGCGATTACTTCGCGCGGCCCTCGAAGCGCTCCGGCGCCTGGATGACCTCGCTGCGCGACCAGCAGAAGCTCGACGGCGACGTCGCGCCGCTGGTCATCAACGTCTGCAACTTCGCCAAGGGCGCCGACGGCGCGCCGTCGCTGCTGTCGCCCGACGACGCGCGGACCCTGTTCCACGAGTTCGGCCACGGCTTGCACGGCATGCTCTCGGACGTGACCTATCCGTCGCTGTCGGGCACCAGCGTGTTCACCGACTTCGTCGAGCTGCCCTCGCAGCTTTACGAGCACTGGCAGGAGCGGCCCGAGGTGCTGCAGCGCTTCGCCCGCCACTACCAGACTGGGGAGGCTCTGCCGGACGACCTGCTCAAGCGCTTCCTCGCGGCACGCAAGTTCAACCAGGGCTTTGCCACCGTGGAGTTCGTCTCCTCGGCGCTGGTCGATCTTGAATTCCACACCCAGCCGGCAGCGGCGAGCCGCGACGTCCGCGCCTTCGAGCAAAAGGAGCTGGAGAAGATCGGCATGCCCGCTGAAATCTCGCTGCGGCACCGGCCGACCCAGTTCGGCCACATCTTCTCCGGCGACCACTATGCGTCGGGCTATTACAGCTACATGTGGTCGGAGGTGATGGACGCCGACGCGTTCGGCGCCTTCGAGGAGGCCGGCGATATCTTCGATCCCGCGACCGCCAAGCGACTGCATGACGACATCTATTCGTCGGGCGGCTCGCGCGATCCGGAGGAGGCCTATGTCGCCTTCCGCGGCCGCGAGCCCGAGCCGGACGCGCTGCTGCGCCGGCGCGGTCTGCTCGAGACGCCTGAGGCGGCCTGAAGGTGCGGCAGTCCCTGAAGTGCCTGATCGCCGGGCTCGCGCTTGCGGCGTCCGTCGTGCTCGGCACGGCGGCCGCCGAGGCCCATCCGCATGTCTGGATCGTGGCCAAAAGCGAGCTGATCTACGCGCCTGACGGCACCATCACAGGGGTCCGCCACGCCTGGACCTTCGACGACATGTTCTCGACCTATGCACTGCAGGGCATCGAGACCAAGGTGAAGGGCGCCTACAGCCGCGAGGAGCTGGCGCCGCTGGCGCAGACCAATGTCGAGTCGTTGAAGGAATATGCCTACTTCACCTTCGCCAGGGGCGACGGCAAGAAGCAGAAGTTCACCGAGCCGGTCGACTACTTCCTCGAATACAAGGATTCGGCGCTGACGCTGCACTTCACCCTGCCGGTGAAGACGCCGTTCAAGGCCAGGCAGCTGTCGCTCGAAGTGTTCGACCCGACCTACTTCATCGACTTCCAGTTTGCTGAGAAGGAGCCGGTCAAGCTGATCGGCGCCGCGGCCGAGTGCAAGATGCAGTTCGAGCGACCGAACGACGGCACCGCCGCCGCGCAGAAGCTCGGCGAGCAGAACTTCCTCGACGGCAGTGCCGGCAATTTCGCGATGATGTTCGCCAACAAGATCACGGTGGATTGCCCATGACGCCGATCGCTTCCCGCGCGATGCGTGGTCTCGCCGTTTTTACGGCCGTGCTGGCGGCATTTGTGGTGCTGGATAGTACGGTTCATGCGCTGCTGGCGCAAAATCCGTTCGGCGCGCCGCGCGCAGCGGAGCCGCAGGGCGGGATCGTCGGCTGGCTATTGGCAAAACAGTCGGAGTTTTACCGCGAGATCTCGGCGACCATCCGCGCCGCGAAATCCGACGGCTCGGCGGTCTGGACGCTGCTTGCGATCTCCTTTGCCTACGGGATCTTCCATGCCGCCGGCCCCGGCCACGGCAAGGCGGTGATCTCATCCTACATGGTCGCCAATCGCGAGACCGCGCGGCGCGGCATCGTGCTGTCGTTCGCCTCGGCGCTGATGCAGTCGCTGGTCGCGGTCGTCATCGTCGGCGTGTGCGCCTGGCTGCTCAACGCGACGGCGAAGACCATGTGCGGCGCGGAGAAGGCGATCGAGATCGCGAGCTACGCGCTGATCGCGGCGTTCGGCGCCCGGCTGGTCTGGGTCAAGGGCGGCGGCTTCCTCCGCGCACTCCAGCCGCCGCGCCCGGCGCTGGCGATGGCCGGCGCGCATCAGCACGATCACGACCACCATGATCACGATCACCACGACCATGGCCATGATCACCATCACCGCCACGCGCATGACGATCATGGCCATCATCATGATCACGGCCACGACCATGGGCATGACGCACAGCACGTCCATGACGAGCATTGCGGCCATTCGCACGGGCCGACGCCGGCCGAGCTCGCCGGTCCCGGCGGCTGGCGGCGCGGCTTAGGTGCGATCCTCACGGTTGGGATCCGGCCGTGCTCGGGCGCGATCCTGGTGCTGGTGTTCGCACTGGCGCAGGGCCTGTTCTGGGCCGGTATTGCCGCGACCTTCGTGATGGGGCTCGGCACCGCCATCACGGTGGCGGCGATCGCGCTGGTCGCAGTGTCGGCGCGCGGCGTGGCGGAGCGACTGAGCGCGGCGCGCGACGGCGGCGGCATGGTGATCATGCGCGGCCTGGAATTCGCGGCCGCCGCGCTCGTGCTGCTGTTCGGGCTCGGGCTGCTGTTCGGCTATGTCGCGGCCGAACGGGCGACTTGTCTTTGAGGTCGGGCTTAGCCCGCATCCGCGAAGTTTTCACCCTCCCCTGGAGGGGGAGGGTCGCCACGCATGGAGCGTAGCGAAATGCGTAGCGGGGCGGGGTGACGGTGTCTCCACATCCGACCGCGTCCGAGTGGAGAGATCACCCCACCCCGGTTCGCCCCTCGCTTCGCTCGATGCGAACCGACCCTCCCCCTCCAGGGGAGGGTAAGCGCGCTCAACTCGTCAGATATCCCCTGATCGCCGGCAGGAGGAAGATCGCGATGTTGATCACGAAGCCGATGCTCCAGAGGATAGAGCGCAGCGTCGGGCGGTTGCCGATATAGGTGAAGACATAGGCGATGCGCACGATCAGGAACAGCACGGCGAGCTCGTCGATCAGCCGCAGCGGGCCGACGCGGAATTCGGCGAGCAAGACGGCGAAGGCGAAGAACGGGAAGGCCTCGATGCCGTTCTGGTGGGCGCCGAGCGCGCGCGAGCGGATCGGGTCGTCGTAGAAATCCGGATCGCGTGGCTTCGAATTGTCGAAACCGCGGATGCCGGCCCACTTCACCGATACGATCGTCAGCAGCGAGAGCAGCAGCGTCCCGAAGACGCACCATTCGGCGATCGTCATGGTTCCTCCCAGAAGCGTTTTCGAGCGAAGTGGGCCCCGGTTCGCGTCAAGAAAACGCGTCAAAACAAAAGCTTTGCTTCCGGACGGGAACGTAGCCAACCCGCACTCGGCTTGACAAGGTTGGAGCAACGCGCGAAGCCCAAAGACCCCCAAGCGAAGGAGTTAGGCGCAAGGCCATCATGAGCACGGTGATCCCCTTCGAGAGCGCGAAGCCTGCCGCGGCGCCGAAGCCGGAACGCGTCGGCGTGCTGCTGGTCAATCTCGGCACGCCGGATACGGCCGATGCCGCGGGCGTTCGGGTTTATCTCAGGGAATTCCTGTCCGATCCGCGGGTGATCGAGGACCAGGGCCTGCTCTGGAAGCTGATCCTCAACGGCATCATCCTGCGCGTTCGCCCGGCCCGCAAGGCGCGCGACTATCTGAAGATATGGAACACCGAGAAGAACGAGTCGCCGCTGAAGACGATCACGCGGTCGCAGGCCGACAAGCTGGCGGAGGCGATCGCCGATCACGACCACGTCGTGGTCGACTGGGCGATGCGCTACGGCAACCCGTCGATCAAGGAGCGCATCGAGGCGCTGGCGGCGCAGGGCTGCAGCCGGCTGCTGCTGGTGCCGCTCTATCCGCAATATTCCGCGGCGACGTCGGCGACCGTCTGCGACGAAGCGTTTCGCGTGCTGGCCGGCATGCGCGCGCAACCGATCCTGCGGGTGACGCCACCCTATTACGATGACCCTGATTACATCGAGGCGCTCGCGGTCTCGATCAACGACCATCTTGCGACGCTGTCGTTCCAGCCCGAGGTCATCCTCGCCTCGTTCCACGGCATGCCGAAGGAGTATGTCGACAAGGGCGATCCCTATCAGGCGCAGTGCATTGCCACGACCGACGCGCTGCGCAAGCGGCTCGGGCTCGGTGCCGACAGGCTGATCCTCACCTTCCAGTCGCGCTTCGGCAATGCCGAGTGGCTGCAGCCCTATACCGACAGGACGGTCGAGAAGCTCGCCAGGGACGGCGTGCGGCGAATTGCCGTGGTCACGCCCGGCTTCTCCGCCGATTGCCTGGAGACGCTGGAGGAGATCGCGCAGGAGAATGCCGAGATCTTCCGGCACAATGGCGGCGAGCAATTCGCGGCGATCCCCTGCCTCAATGACAGCGACGGCGGCATGGACGTGATCCGCCAGCTCGTGCTGCGCGAGCTTCAGGGCTGGATCTAGCGCGCCCGGGTCTAACCGCGCCGGATCTGATTGTTAACGATCCGTGACAGCGGACGCAGCGGTTCGTTCAGCGTTCATGCATCCACCGTTCAGCTTGCGTGCATCTGGCAGTCCGACAGCCGCTTCCTATGTGCTAGAGAGAACAACAGCCGGCTGAACCGGCGGAGCGGTCCTGCCGACCAATGCACGACCGTGCCTGGCGACGGTCTCGCGGGCCTCGCGGTGCCTTGGAGGACTTCATGACTGGCTTCGACATTTTCGCGATCGCGTTTGTTCTTCTCGTCATCGTCACGCTGTTCGCCGGGATCAAGACCGTTCCGCAGGGCTATGACTGGACCATCGAGCGGTTCGGCAAATACACCCGGACGCTGTCGCCCGGCCTCAATCTGATCGTGCCGTATTTCGATCGGATCGGGCGCAAGATGAACATGATGGAGCAGGTGATCAACATCCCCGAGCAGGAGGTGATCACCAAGGACAACGCCACCGTGACGGTGGACGGCGTCGCGTTCTTCCAGGTGTTCGATGCCGCGAAGGCGAGCTACGAGGTCGCCAATCTCAACCAGGCGATCATCGTGCTGACCATGACAAACATCCGCTCGGTGATGGGCTCGATGGATCTCGACCAGGTGCTGTCGCATCGCGACGAGATCAACGAGCGGCTGCTGCGCGTGGTCGACGCCGCGGTGTCGCCTTGGGGCCTCAAGGTCAATCGCATCGAGATCAAGGACATCGTGCCGCCGGCCGACCTCGTCGAGGCGATGGGCCGGCAGATGAAGGCCGAGCGCGTCAAGCGCGCCGACATTTTGCAGGCCGAGGGCCAGCGTCAGTCCGAGATCCTGCGCGCCGAGGGCGCCAAGCAGGGCCAGATTCTGCAGGCGGAAGGCCGCCGCGAGGCTGCCTTCCGCGACGCCGAGGCGCGCGAGCGTCTCGCCGAGGCCGAAGCCAAGGCGACCCAGATGGTGTCGGAATCGATCGCCAAGGGCGACGTCGCCGCGCTGAACTATTTCATCGCCGACAAGTACATCAAGGCGTTCGGCCAGCTGGCGGAGTCGCCGAACCAGAAGATCCTGATGCTGCCGATCGAGGCAACGAGCGTGCTGGGCTCGCTCGCCGGCATCGGCGAGATCGCCCGCGCCACCTTTGGCGAGAGCGCGGCATCGGCCACGGCTGCGGCGCGGCGCGGCGGCTCGGTGCCGCCAGCCGGCCCGACCCCGCCACCGCCAGTGCCGCCGCAGCGGTAGAGATCGATGGTTGGCTCCGCACACTCGTTGCACCTCTCCCCTTGTGGGAGAGGTCGGATCGCGTCAGCGATCCGGGTGAGGGGTCTCTCTCCGCGGAGAGACTGTTACCCCTCACCCCAACCCTTCTCCCAAAAGGGGAGAGGGGCTTTTGACAGTTGAGAGGTCGTCATGGCCGAGATGTTTTCGACACTGGGTACCTGGAACTGGCTGATCTTCGGCTTCATCCTGATGGCGCTGGAGCTCGCGGCGCCGGGCGTCTTCCTGTTCTGGCTCGGGCTCGCGGCGCTGCTGGTCGGCCTGCTGTCGTTCATCTTCACGCTGTCCTGGCAGACGCAGCTCCTGATGTTCGCGGTGTTCGCCGCGCTGGCGGTGCCGGCGTGGCGGCATTTTGCCAAAGGCGCGACCGAGGCGAGCAAGACCAATCCGTTCCTCAACCGCCGCAACGAAGCCCTGGTCGGCCGCGAATTCACGCTGGAGAAGCCGATCGTCGATGGATCAGGCACGGTGCGGATCGACGACACGGTCTGGCGCGTCGCCGGTCCCGATGCGCCGGCCGGCAGCCGGGTGAAGGTGGTCCGCGCCGATGGCGCGAGCCTGACGGTGGCCGCGGTCTAAGGCGCGATAATTTCTTAGTTGAGGCAGCCGGACCGCAGACTCGTTTCGCCTCTCCCGCTTGCGGGGGAGGCCGACGCGCGCAGCGCGGCGGGTGGGGGC
>NZ_CANSMR010000052.1 GCF_947648125.1 uncultured Bradyrhizobium sp.
CCACCCGCATCGCATCTTCGATGCGATGCGACCTCCCCCGCAAGCGGGAGAGGTGAGCCAGTCCGCCGCAAGACCGATTCAACATGACATCATCTTGCTCTAGAACCGAAGAGCCCCGCCCGGTGGGGAGGCCGGGCGGGGCTTTCTGGTCCGGTCGATCTGCGCGCACATCCGCTTGCGCGGCGCCCGGACTGTTCGTTCAGGCGATCGTGCTAACGCTGAGCTACTCGACCACCTGAACGATCCGCCGCGAACGCGGCTCGACCAGAACGGTCTCGCCATTCACGACGGTGTAGCGATAGGGCGTCGCGCCGAACCGTTGCGGCACGTCGTAAGTGGTTACGCCGGCATCCGGCAGCACGGTGCCGACCACGACGCGATCCGGAACGGTGTAGTTCGGCACCCGCTCGCGCACGATGTATTCGCGGAACGCCGGGCGCTGCTCGATTGCGATGCCCTCATCATCCTCGACTGCAACCGGCGGGCCACCGCGGACAACGCCGACGGTCTGGGCCTGTGCGGCAACAGCCGGCACCGTGATCGCAGCAGCAACCGCTGCAACGGCAAGTATTCTGTTTCGCATGGCTCGCTCCATTCTTTTGATGCGCGCGCCGGCTTTCGCCGATGCGCACGGCGAGCCAATGCATCTGGTGTGGTGATGTTCCGGAAAAACCACCGCCACATACGCGGCATTTTGGAGCAATTTTCGTGAGTTGCGGGAACTCTCAGGCCGTGACGGACGTCTTGATGTGGAAACCCCCGCAGCGGATAAACTGCCGCTCGATTCGCTCCTCCAAAAAAAACCGCCGGAGAAACACTTCAATGGTCATCACCGCTGGGCATTTGCCGCACATTGTCGCTCTGATTGCAGGCGTTCTGATCCTTATCATGCCGCGGCTGCTCAACTACATCGTCGCGATCTACCTGATCTTCGTCGGGCTCGTGGGGATGGGCCTGCTGCGCTGGCTGCACCTGTAGCGGGAAAGCGGGGTTTCGCGGCTTGCGCGGAACCCCCCAAAATGGTGTAAGGCGCGCATCTTCGACCCCTCTTTTCGGATTGTTGTCTGACATGGCCAAAGCCGTCGCGAAGTCCAAGAAAACTGCCGAGAAAACCGCAGCGAAATCAAAGTCCTCGGTACCGGCCCGGAAGGCCGCTCCGGCGCGCAAGGCGCTGAAGAAGAGCGCCCCGAAGCCGGCGCCGAAACCCGCCGCCAAATCGACTGCGAAGCCGGCTGCAAAGCCCGCCAGCAAGGCGCCGGCGAAGGCCGTCACCGCTGCGAAAAAGGCGGCTCCGCCCGCGATCAAGGCCGGCAAGTGGGTCTATACGTTCGGCGACGGCAAGGCCGAGGGCCAGGCGACCTTGCGCAATCTGCTCGGCGGCAAGGGCGCCAACCTCGCGGAAATGGCCAATCTCGGCCTTCCGGTGCCTCCCGGCTTCACCATTCCGACCTCGGTCTGCACCTATTTCTACGACCACGACAAGACCTATCCGAAGGAGCTGAAGGCGCAGGTCGAGAAGGCGCTCGACTATGTCGGCAAGCTGACCGGCAAGACCTTCGGCGACGCCAAGAACCCGCTGCTGGTCTCGGTCCGCTCGGGCGCGCGGGCCTCGATGCCAGGCATGATGGACACCGTGCTCAATCTCGGCCTCAACGACCGCACGGTCGAAGCGCTCGCCGAGCTCTCCGGCGACCGCCGCTTCGCCTATGACAGCTATCGCCGCTTCATCACGATGTATTCGGACGTGGTGCTCGGCTTCGAGCATCATCACTTCGAGGACATCCTCGACACCTTCAAGGACGGCCAGGGCTACTCGCTCGACACCGACCTCACCGGCGACGACTGGGTCGAGCTGGTCGGCAAGTACAAGGAGGCGGTCGCCAAGGAGACCGGCCACGAGTTCCCGCAGGATCCGCACGACCAGCTGTGGGGCGCGATCGGTGCCGTGTTCTCATCCTGGATGAACGCGCGCGCGGTGACCTACCGCAAGCTGCATGACATCCCGGAATCCTGGGGCACCGCCGTCAACGTGCAGGCGATGGTGTTCGGCAACATGGGCGAGACGTCGGCGACCGGCGTTGCCTTCACCCGCAACCCCTCGACCGGCGAGAGCAAGCTCTACGGCGAGTTCCTGATCAACGCGCAGGGCGAGGACGTCGTCGCCGGAATCCGCACGCCGCAGGACATCACCGAAGAGGCGCGACTGGAATCCGGCTCCGACAAGCTGTCGATGGAAGCCGCGATGCCGCACGCCTTCAAGGAGCTGACGCGGATCTACACGCTGCTCGAGAAGCACTACCGCGACATGCAGGACATGGAGTTCACGGTCGAGCAGGGCAAGCTGTGGATGCTGCAGACCCGCGGCGGCAAGCGCACCGCCAAGGCGGCGCTGCGCATCGCGGTCGAGCTTGCCAATGAAGGCCTGATCTCGCGCAAGGATGCGGTGACGCGGATCGATCCGGCTTCGCTGGACCAGCTGCTGCACCCGACCATCGATCCCGCCGCCAAGCGCGACGTGATCGCGACCGGCCTGCCGGCGTCGCCCGGTGCGGCCTCCGGCGAGATCGTGTTCTCGTCGGACGAAGCGGCCAAGCTGCAGGCCGACGGACGCAAGGTGATCCTGGTCCGCATCGAGACCAGCCCGGAAGACATCCACGGCATGCACGCCGCGGAAGGCATCCTGACCACCCGCGGCGGCATGACGTCGCATGCGGCGGTGGTCGCGCGCGGCATGGGCAAGCCCTGCGTCTCCGGCTGCGGCACCATTCGTGTCGATTACGGCCGCGGCACCATGAGCGTGGGCGCGCGCACCTACAAGACCGGCGACGTCATCACCATTGACGGCTCGGTCGGACAGGTGCTGGCCGGCCGCATGCCGATGATCGAGCCGGAACTGTCCGGCGAGTTCGGCACGCTGATGGGCTGGGCCGACGAGGTCCGCAAGCTCGGCGTCCGCGTCAACGGCGATACACCCGATGACGCGCGCACCGCGGTGAAGTTCGGTGCCGAAGGCATCGGCCTCTGCCGCACCGAGCACATGTTCTTCGAGGAGACCCGCATCCGCACCGTGCGCGAGATGATCCTCTCCGAGGACGAGCAGTCGCGCCGCGCCGCGCTGTCGAAGCTGTTGCCGATGCAGCGCGCCGACTTCGTCGAGCTGTTCGAGATCATGAAGGGCCTGCCCGTCACGATCCGCTTGCTCGACCCGCCGCTGCACGAGTTCCTGCCGCACACCCAGGCCGAGATCGAGGAAGTGGCGCGCGCCATGAACACCGATCCGCGCAAGCTCGCCGACCGCGCCCGTGAACTGTCCGAGTTCAACCCGATGCTCGGATTCCGCGGCTGCCGTCTCGCGATCGCCTATCCTGAGATCGCCGAGATGCAGGCACGCGCGATCTTCGAGGCCGCGGTCGAAGCCGGCAAGCGCACCGGCAAGCCGGTCGGACTCGAGGTGATGGTGCCGCTGATCGCGACCAAGGCCGAGTTCGACCTCGTCAAGGCGCGGATCGATGCCATGGCCAAGGCGGTGATGAAGGAAACCGGCGCCAAGCTCAGTTACCAGGTCGGCACCATGATCGAGCTGCCGCGCGCCTGCCTGATGGCCGGCGAGGTGGCGGAGACCGCGGAGTTCTTCTCCTTCGGCACCAACGACCTGACGCAGACCACCTACGGCATCAGCCGCGACGACGCCGCGAGCTTCCTCGGCACCTATGTGGCCAAGGGCATTCTCGAGATCGATCCGTTCATCTCGGTCGATCGCGACGGCGTTGGCGAGCTGGTCAAGATCGGCGTCACGCGCGGCCGCAAGACACGGCCGAGCCTCAAGGTCGGCATCTGCGGCGAGCATGGCGGCGATCCCGCCTCGGTCGCGTTCTGCCACGAGGTCGGGCTCGATTACGTCTCGTGCTCGCCCTATCGCGTGCCGATCGCGCGTCTCGCCGCGGCCCAGGCCGCGCTCGGCAAGGAGATCGCCAGCCAGGCGTGAGCGATCGAACAATTCGGTGACGACAATGGCCGGGACCAAGTCCCGGCCATTTTTGTTTGTTGAGGCAGTCAGTAGGCGCCGTCATTGCGAGCGAAGCGAAGCAATCCATTTCGCCGCTTGCGGTGACATGGATTGCTTCGTCGCTGTCGCTCCTCGCAATGACGATGGGGGGCTATCGTGCCCGCAACACTTTGTTCACCATCCCCGTTGACCCGATGTTTACGACTTTCATGCGCTGCGCATTTACCAAGCCGCGTGATGCAGCGCGCGTCGCATCTGCGATCGCTTGAGTGTAGCGCGCGGGCAACGCCGATTAACTCCGCGGCAACCTAAACAAGTTAGCAACGGGAAAGGTCGAATTGCGCGGATGTACCGCGTTCGATTGCACTCAGTAAGCGTTGCGTGAGCGTACGATGTTTGTGTCGCGTAACCAGCCGAAGGGCGCACGTCTTGCGCTCTTCGGTCTCGGTCTTGGCATCTTCGCCTTGATGCCGACCGAGCTCGGATATCAGGATATTGCGTCGCTCTTGGCCCGGCAGCCCGGCGTTGCCGAGCGTTGGCAGAAGCGCGTCTTCGCCTCCGCGGTCGGCTCCATCCAGGTCGCGACCTACAGCTTCGGCCGTCCGATCGGAACCTCCGCGCCGCAGGATCCGCAAATCCTGCTCGCACGGCTGGACAGTCCGAGCGTCGACGTCACCGGCACGGTGACGCACAATCCGATCACAGCGCCGCCGCCGCGCTACCAGGCATCCGATTTTCCCAAGGTCGATCGCACCCTGAAGGGCGATCGTCTCGTCGTCGGACGGCCTGATCAGGTCGATCCTGCGCAGCCCGCGAACACGGCTCCGGCGAACGAGGATCCCGCGACATCGAATTCGTCGGTCAGGGGCATGAAGACCGCGACCGCGCCGGCCGACAATGCGCCGCTCGATCCCGAATTGCAGGAGGCGCTGCGTGCGCCGCCTTTGCCGCAATATACCAAGCCGTCGCCGCAGCAATACGACGTGTCGATGTCGCTCGAGGCCAGTCCGCTCGACGATCTGAAGCCTGTGCCCGCCAAGCCTGCCGCTGCGCCGCCTGATGATGCAACGCACGCGCGCGACCCGTTTGCATTCAAGACCGCCAGCCTGTTCTTCGGCTCGTCGCTCGGCACGCCGGAGAATCTCGAGCGCTGGCAGCCCGGCGAGGCGCCGGTCGTCGTGGCGCCCGCAGCGCAACCCGATCCCGACATGAAGGTGATGGCGTCTCTGCCGGTCGATGCCGACGGCCCGGTCAAGGCCGGCGAGATGGGCGAGAGCATCGCGCCGAAAGGCGAGGTCAACGCCGACGACCAGCACACCAAGACGCCGGCGGAACGGCTCGGCCTGTTCGACGAGAAATCGCGCGCCAAGTCGGAGAAGTGCCTCGCCGAGGCGGTCTATTTCGAAGCGCGTGGCGAAGCGGTGCGCGGCCAGATCGCGGTCGCCCAGGTGGTGCTGAACCGCGCATTCTCCGGCAAATATCCGGAGACGGTGTGCGGCGTGGTCTACCAGAACAAGAACCGCCACTACGCCTGCCAGTTCACCTTCGCCTGCGACAACATCCCCGACGTCGTCCGCGAGCCCGACATGTGGGACCGCGCCAAGAAGATCTCGAAGGCGATCCTCGACGGCAAATTGTGGCTGCCCGAAGTCGATCGCTCGACCCACTACCACGCCTATTGGGTGCGGCCGTCCTGGGTCAGTGAAATGAAGAAGACGTACAAGTTCGGCGTCCACACCTTCTATCGCCCGCGCGCCTGGGGCGACGGCAGCGACGCGCCGAGCTGGGGCAACCCGGCCGAGACCGCCAAGATCTCGGCGCAACTCGCCGAAGCCGCCCAGAGCTCGGCCGAGCAGGCCAGCGCCAAGCGATAGCGCCTCTGGCCTTCGGTTCCAGGTTCGCCATGCCCCGGAATGACGCTCGTCATCCTCTCGGATTCTGCAGAGCTGCCTTGCGAGCGAATATTTTTCTCCGCCGCCTCTTGGGGTTTTCATGCAAATGCATTAACTCCCGGTAATGTTTCGCGGGGCGGTTCCCCCGCAGCGTTTGCGGGGGAAGACAACATGGCGGTTACCACCGGGGATCTTCGACCGACGTCCGGCACCTGGCGCACGCCGCTCGTCATCATCGTCTGCGGCTGCGCGATCGCGCTGCTGAGTTTCGGCCCGCGCTCCAGCCTCGGCTTCTTCGTGCAGCCGATGGGCCGCGAATTCGCCTGGGGCCGCGACGTGTTCGGCCTTGCCATCGCGCTGCAGAACCTGTTGTGGGGTCTCGGCCAGCCGATCGCAGGCGCCATTGCCGATCGCTTCGGCCTGCTGCGCGTCATGATCGTCGGCGCCTTGCTGTACGCCGCCGGCCTGCTGCTGATGCGCTACTCGACCACCACATTGTCGCTCGATATCAGCGCCGGCGTGCTGATCGGCTTCGGGCTGTCGGGCTCCTCGTTCAATCTGGTGCTGGCGGCGTTCAGCAAGCTGTTGCCGCCCGAGAAACGTGGCATCGCGCTCGGCGCCGGCACCGCCGCCGGTTCGTTCGGCCAGTTCCTGTTCGCGCCGTTTGGCGTTGCGATGATCGACAATTTCGGCTGGCAGACCGCGCTCGTCGTGTTCAGCGCGCTGATGCTGCTGATCCTGCCGCTCTCGCTCGCGCTGGCGACGCGGCCATCCGAGGCCACCGATGCTCCGGCGGCAGATCAGCAATCATTCAAGACCGCGCTCGCCGAAGCCTTCGGCCATCGTTCCTACGTGCTGCTGGTGCTCGGTTTCTTCACCTGCGGCTTCCAGCTTGCCTTCATCACCATCCATCTGCCGGCCTATCTGGCTGACCGCGGCATTCCGGCGACCACCGGCGGTTGGGTGGTTGCGGCGATCGGCCTGTTCAACATCGTCGGCTCGCTCAGCGTCGGCTGGCTGCAGAACTTCTTTCCGAAGCGCTATTTGCTCTCGGTGATCTACTTTTCGCGCGCGCTGGCGACCGTCGCCTTCATCTCGTTCCCGGTGACGCCGTTCTCGGCGATTGCGTTCGGCGCGGTCTCGGGGCTGCTGTGGCTGTCGAGCGTGCCGCCGACCTCGGCGCTGGTCGCGCTGATGTTCGGCACCCGCTGGTTCTCCACCCTCTATGGCTTCGCCTTCGTCAGCCATCAGGTGGGCGGCTTCCTTGGGGTCTGGCTCGGCGGCGTCGTGTTCGAGCAGTATGGCTCCTACACGCCGATCTGGTGGCTGTCGGTGCTGTTCGGCGTGCTGTCGGCGCTGATCAACCTGCCGATCGTCGAAAAGCCCGTCGTGCGCCCGGTTGCGCAGCCAGCCTGATGCTCTCTTGTTTGAGCATGATCTCCGCGCAAACGCGTTCCGCGTTTGTCGCGAGGGAAAACCGGTTTCCACTTTTCCGGATCATGCTCTAAACACTCCCCCGAAACCAAGATTACGGGGAGTGCTCATCGTGGCAACGTTCAAGGCAATCAGGATCGACAAGGCGGACAAGGGTACCACCGCCGCACTGACCCAATTCGACGACGCGGAATTGATGGACGGCGACGTCACCGTCCGCGTCGAATGGTCGACGTTGAACTACAAGGACGGCCTGGCGCTGACCGGCAAGGCGCCGGTGGTGCGCCGCTTCCCGATGATCGCGGGCATCGATTTCGCGGGCACGGTCGAGCAATCCAGCCATCCCGACTGGAAGGCGGGCGACAAGGTCGTCTGCAACGGCTGGGGCATGGGCGAGACCCATCTCGGCGCCTATGCGGAAAAGGCCCGCGTCAAGGGCGATTGGCTGGTGCGGCTGCCGGACGGCATTTCGGCCCGTGACGCGATGGCGGTCGGCACCGCCGGCTATACCGCGATGCTGTCGGTGCTGGCGCTGGAGAAGCATGGTCTCACGCCGAAGAGCGGCCCGGTCGTGGTGACCGGCGCCGCCGGCGGCGTCGGCTCGGTCGCGATCGCCGTGCTCTCGAAGCTCGGCTACCACGTCATCGCCTCGACCGGGCGGATGTCGGAGGCCGACTATCTCAAGGGGCTCGGTGCCACCGAGGTGATCGACCGCGCCGAGCTGTCGGGTGCCCCCAAGGCGCTTGCGAAGGAGCGCTGGGCCGGCGGCGTCGACAGCGTCGGGTCGACTACGCTCGCCAATCTACTCTCGATGACAAAGTACGGCGGCGCCATCGCGGCCTGCGGCCTGGCGGCCGGAATGGACCTGCCGTCGTCGGTCGCGCCCTTCATTTTGCGGGGTGTGTGCCTTCTCGGCATCGATTCCGTGATGTGCCCGATCGAGCTTCGCAGGACCGCCTGGCGGCGCCTTGCCAGCGATCTGGATAAGGCGAAACTGGCTGATATCACTCATGAAATCGCCTTGGACGAAGTCATGAATTATGGTGCGAAAATCCTCGGTGGCCAGGTCCGCGGCCGCATCGTGGTAAAAATAGTCTGAGGACGTTCAGACTTTACCAACCAAGCTGCTCCAATGTTGCCACTGTTGGTATGGTAAGCAGCGGGTAAAGAGACTTGCAGCATGATCCCGGGGGGCCGGGTTTCCTCGCGCAGACGCCGAGAAGCGTCGATCGCGGGGATCATGCTCAACAAGGAGCGGGTGCCCGCGCTCGTAAGTGGAGTAGCTCATGCTTGCGCGTTTGGTGTTGGGGGCCGTCACGGCCGGAGCAATGGTCGTGCCGGCGTTCGCAGGCATGATGAACGCCGATGAGGCCCGCAAATTCGTCGCGGGCAAGGTGTTCGCGTTCACCTGTTTCGACGGCACCCGCGGCGCCGGCCGTATCCTCGACGATCTGGGTGCGGCAGGCTCGATCCAGTTCTCCGGCTCCGGACCCATCCGCCGCGTGCGCCTGCCCGGCAATACGCTGCAAATCCGCGGTCAGAGCGTGTGCGCCTCGCTGAAGGGCATTCCGTTCGAACCTTGCTTCAATCTTGACAAGCAGGACGACCGCACGTTCCGCGGCTCGGTCTCAGGCATGGGCTTCGCCTACTGCGATTTCCATCACCAGGGCGGCCAGCAGATGCTGATGGCCCGTGCGGTGGCGCGTCCGCGTTCGCTGCACCCGCGCACCCGATCCGCGGATGCCTCGCCGCCCGAAGTGTCGCGCGTCGAGACGCCGCAGGTCGAAAGGACCAAGCTCGAGCCGGTCAAGGCCGAGCCCGCCAAGGTCGAGAGCGCGCCGGAATTGCGCCGTTCCACCGACTAGAGCCTATCCGTTCCGATTGAATCGGAACGGGCTCTAGATTCTTGTTTTGACGCGTTTTCTTCACGCGAACCGGTATCCGCTTCGCTCGAAAACGATCGAACGTCTCATCTGCGCGCTAGCGGGAATACAGGCCAAGCCGTAGTCATACGGATGGCGGTCGCCACGCGTTGATAGCTACTCAATACCCTAGCGTTCGCCGCGAGGCGGCTTGGTGGGGACACCGATTTGAGTAGTCATATGGCGCAATATTTTTTCCGTATCAGTGATGGCGATTACGCTGGTGCGTCCGACCACGCGACGGAATTTGAGAGCCGTGACGTGGCCTGGGCCGAGATGACCAAGGTCTGCGGTAATTTCCTTGGCAGCATTTCGCGCAACATGAAGCAAGACAGCGAATGGCACATGGAGCTGCTCGACGAGAGCCGCAAGCCCGTGTTCAGAATTCGGCTGGTTGCCGAATCCGTCGACTGAGGCGCTCGCCGTTCAGGACAACAACTCCAAAGCGCGATGAGATTGGATCGAATCGTCATCGCGCTTTGGCGCCTTATTTGAGCATGATCTTCTCGGAAAACCGCTTCGCACTTTTCCGGATCAAGCTCTAAGCCTCAGCCTGCGGGACAGGCGGAGCGGCTCGCCTGCGGAACAGGATCCGCTGATACAGCCAGCCGATCGCGACCAGCACGATGCCAAGGCACATGAACGACAGCGCCCGGTAGACACCGGTGAGTGTCGACATGTCGACCAGGAACGCCTTCAGGATCGTGAGCCCAATCACCGCAGCGGAGGCGAGCCGCGCCCGCTGCGAGTTGACGACGATGCCGATGCCGAGCAGCGCGACGCCGAACATCAGCCAGGCGATCGAATAGGTGTATTGCTCCGCGCCCGTGGTCTCGCCGCGCGTCAGCACCGGTCCGTGATAGAGCCGGCGGATTTCGAACGTAACGTAAGCGAGCGCAAGCACCAGCGCGCCGGCAGCGATCGTGTTGGCGTAGCTTGCGGGACGATGCCCCGCCACCGCGTAGGACAGCAGCAGCGCCAGCACGGCCGGCAATGCATAGCCGAGCAGCAGCAGATTGATGAAGCTGCCGCCGACGTCCTGCCACCACAGCATCGGGTTCTCCAGCCCCAGGAGCCCGAACAGGCTGGCAAGTCCGGTGAACGCGGTCAGCAGGACCGCGCCGACATTGTGGACGATGCTGCCGCTGCGCAGCCGCAGCCGCTCCAGCCCGATCGCCATCGCGAGCGTCACGCCAACCTGCAACGCGACTTCGGTCAGCCCGGCGCTCTCGCGATAGACGTCACCGGCATTGACCGAGTGACGGATCTCCATGAAGGCGAGCAGCACCGTGAACAGGATCGCGGCGGATTCGACCATGCGCAGCGGGACGTCGTCGCCATTGCGGCGCAGGAAATGGCTTCCCGCCCAGAATGACAGCGCCGGAACGCCATAGCCCCACAGCAGCCAGTTGAAGATCGGCGTGGTGCCGACGGCGTCGCCCGCGATGCGCGGCTCGTAGCCGATGCGCAGCACCACGATGCCGGCCAGGATCGCGGCAAGCCAGCGCAGGAACGGGATCGGCCGCTGCACCGACAGCCATGCCGTGCCCATCGACACCAGCGCCAGCGCGATGGTGAGCCAGCCCTTGTCGAGTGCGAAGGTGAGTGCCAGCACCAGCGAGGCGAGGGCGCCGGTCGCCGACAGCGCGATCGAGGGCGACAGCTCCGGCCGCTCGCCGCGCCGGGTCAGTGCTTCGGTCGCGGCCGCGTAGGCGGCTGCGAGCAGCACGGCGAGGATCGCGAACGGGATCGAGCGATCGAGATGTGCGATGCGTGCATAGAGCGCGACCAGCAGCGCGACCGGCGTGAACACGGCTGCCGCGGCCCAGGTCACCGTGATCTTCGTGGTGGCAAAGCGCAGTTGCGCGAGGAAGCCGGCGATGCCGAAGGCGGCCGCGAACAGAGCGGCGGTGACGAGATGCAGCGAGACCGAGCCGTCGGTCGCGGACGGGCCGATGCCCGGGATCGCGCCGCCAGGCAGCACCAGCATGTCGACGTTGCGGCGGACGGCCCACTCGCCGAACACGATGAAGACGAAGGCGGACGCGGCGGCGATCGCGCCGGCAGCCGCGGGCGCGCGCCAGGCGCCGAAAAGGCTTCCCGCCGTCAGCAGCGCAAAGCCGATCATCGCGCTGTCGGCGTGCGCGCCGTTGAGCACGATCAGCATCGCGCCGAACAGATAGGCCGCGAGCGAGCCGGATGAGATCGGCTCGATCTCCTCGCCATCGCCGTCGGGGCCGAACATGAAACCGCAGACCACCAGCAGCGCCGCCAGCACGAAGCCCGCGATGACGTGGAAGACGTGCGGCGCGATCATTTCCGGCCCGCATTGCAGGCACGGGAAAGTCCACAACAATGCGAAGGCGATCGTCGTGACGGCGAGCCAGCGCCACAGCCGGATCCGCGCGAGGCCGAACGCCGCCGCGGTGACGATGGCAAGATAGATGTAGAGCGACCAGAAGTCGGGCTTGTCGGAGGAGACCAGGATCGGCGTGACGAACGCGCCGACGATGCCGAGCCCGGCCAGCGCCGGCCCGTGCAGCAGCGCGGCCGCGAGCGTGCCGAGCGCGACCATGCCGAGCAGGATGAAGGCGGTTGCCGGTGCGAGGAAGTCGTACAGCGCATAGGCGGCGTACACGGTGCCGAACGCGACTGCGGTGCCGGCGGCAGTGAGGATCGCCGGAATGTTGGCGACCGGCAGCGCGGCGATGCTGGAGATGCTTTCCTTGCGCCGCGTCCACTCACCGGCGCCGAGCAGGGCGAGCGCAAACAGCGCGGCGAGCATCGTGCGCACGCCGGGGCCGAGCAGCCCGGCCTCGATCGAGTAGCGCACCATGAAGAAGCCGCCGAGTGCGAGCGTCAGGCCGCCGATCCACACCACCCAGCGCGTGCCGAGCGTCTCCTCGAAGCCGGGCGCCGGGGGCGGCGGGGCGGGTGGTTCTGGCAGCGGCGGCGGGGCGGCGCTCGCCGCGTCCGCGCCTGCCCCTGCATGCGCATCCGGCTGGCTCGCAGCCGCTTCGGGCAACGGCGGCGGCGCGACGGGAGGCGGCGCCGGAAGCGTCTGCTCGAACGCCTCGAGCGGCGCCAGCGGCGGGGGCACAGCCGTCCGCGCGGCGGCCACGCCCGCGGCCTCGATCGTATCCAGCCGGCGTTGCAGCACCGCAATCTGGCCCAGCGCCTTGCGCGCGAAAATGATTGCAACGATGGCGATGACGAGCGTCAGAAAATCGAACGGCGAATCGAACATTGGGCCTCCGGCGGGACGCGCCGGACCATCGGCCAGCCGGCCGCCCGTCGCAACCTAGTAGTGCAGGTGAGGGGAATGGAAGTTCAAGCGATCGGGCGCGGCAGGCCGAGCTAGTCCAGGTCGATGTGGAACGGCCGGCCCTCGACGCTCATGCTGCCGGGGCCCATCGCGTCCAACGCACGCAGCATCCGGCCCTCGCGCCCCAGCGCCTTGTCGGCGAGGCTGACGATCAGCCGGTTGGGCGCCGCGATCGGCGAGGCCTCGCGGATCAGCCGGGCGATGGACATTTCGTCGCGGTGCGGATTGAGCGCGCAGACCGTGGCAAAGGCGCTTGCGGTCGAGCGGCTGATGCCGGCGTAGCAATGCACCACCATCGGCGCGCGGCGATCCCAGCCGCGCACGAAGGTCAGCACGCGCTCGATATGCGTCTCGTTGGGGGCAACGAATCCATCCATCTGTTCGATGATGTCGTCCATCGACACTTTCAGATGGTTGGCCGGAAGCACGGAGGGCGGCCGCTGCACCTGGTCGACATTGGCCATCACGGTCAGCACGTGGCTGGCGCCGGTGGCACGAACCGTGTCGGAGAGCGCGGCAAGCGAGCAGACGTGAAGCATGATGGTCCTTGGCTATCGGGCAGGGCCGATTATAACGGCTGCTCCCGGGTGGGCAAAGCCGGGTGGCGCGATGCCCGCGCTGCGTTTTTGCGGCGCAACCGGCAGCAAGCTTCGTGATGCCGCGCCTACGATGCGTGTAATGCGTTGAAGCGCTCGAGGAACTGCTTTTCAGCCCTCGCGGCGGTCCATGGCGTCAGATAGTCGCGCTCGGTGGCTTCGGGCAATTCCGGATCGCGGCCGAACAGCCGCCTGGCTTCGGCTTGCGAAAACCCCGCCAGATGCGTCGCCTCGAGATAGGCGGCGCCGCGATCGGCGGCCTTGATCTGCTGGGTGATCTCGTCCGCCAGCACCGCCGGCAGGCCGAAGCGGATATGGATCGCCGACAGCAGCCGCTTCTCCACCACCTTGTATTCGCCGGCGAGCACCGCCTTGAACGGCGAGATCATGTCGCCGATGACATATTCGGGTGCGTCATGCAGCAGTGCGGCGAGACGATGGCTGATATCGACGCGCGGCGTCTGCTGGCGCATCACGGCCTCGACCAGCAGCGTATGCTGGGCCACCGAGAAGATGTGCGCGCCGCTGGTCTGGCCATTCCAGCGCGCGACCCGCGCCAGTCCATGCGCGATGTCGACGATCTCGATATCGAGGGGCGACGGGTCGAGCAGATCCAGCCGGCGCCCCGACAACATCCGCTGCCAGGCGCGGGTGGTCTCCGTCGATCGACGCGCAGTCATTTCTTCTTGAGCCGCGGTGTGCGGAGCTTGCCGCTGCAGGCCTCGTGGCAGAAGCAGCTGACGAGGTGATCGTTGACCATGCCGGTCGCCTGCATGAACGCATAGACGATGGTGGGGCCGACGAATTTGAAACCGCGGGCGCCGAGCTCCTTGGAGACCTTGATCGAAACCGGCGTCGAGGCGGGCACGCTTGCGGTGGTCTTGAACTGATTGACCTTCGGCTTGCCGTCGACGAAGTCCCACAGGAATTTCGAGAAGCCGGGGCCCTTTTCCATGATTTCGAGATACGACTTGGCGCTCGCCACCGTGCCTTCGATCTTGGCGCGGTTGCGAACGATGCCGGCGTCGTTCATCAGCGCATGCACCTTCTTGTCGGTGTAGCGCGCGATCTTCTCAGGCTGGAAATCGTCGAAGGCTTTGCGGAAGTTGTCGCGCTTGCGCAGGATCGTGATCCAGGACAGTCCGGCCTGGAAGCCGTCGAGGATCAGCTTTTCATAGAGCGCGCGGTCGTCATATTCCGGCACGCCCCATTCATTGTCGTGATAGGCGACGTAGAACGCATCCTCGCCCGGCCACGGGCAGCGCGTCTTGCCGTCGGGGTGCAGTTGTGCGGTACGGCTCATGCGACGGTCTGCTTGGGGGTGATGCGGACAGCGTCCGGCTCGGCGAGATGAAGCGCAAGCCCGCCCGCGGTCAGCGGCAGGCCGGCGTCGAGTGCATCGGCGACGCGGTCGATGCGGACCAGCGCGAGGCCTTTCTCGCCGGCGGTCGAGCCCATGGTGCCGACCTGCTTGTCGCCAGCCTGGATCGTCGCGCCGGTCTCGGGGGCGGGGCCGTCAAGAATGATCTTCACCGTGCGGGTGCGCGCCGTGCCGCGGTGCTGCATGCGCGACACCACCTCCTGGCCGACATAGCAGCCCTTGTCGAAATCGACGCCGTTGAGGCGGTCCATATTGGTCTCGTGCGGGAAGGCGTCGCCATAGATGAAGTCGAGCCCGCCGCGCGGCACGCCGGTCGCGATCCGATGCGCCTCATAGGCGCTGGAGTCGACGAGATCGGCGCCGATCAGGTCAGCGAGTTTCTGCTTGAGATCTTCGGGGATCAGGATGCGCCAGCCGAGCGCTACGTTGCGCGGATCGGCGAAAGCGAGATCGGGGATCGCCGCCGGCTCGCCATCCCAGGCGGCCAGCACGCCGAGGCTGTCGGAGAGGTTCTCGACCACGACCTTCGCGCGCAGCTTGTAGAAGCCGAGCTTGTCGGCAAGCCCCTTGGCGAGCGCGCGCGGCGCGTCGATCAGGAAGCCGCCGCCATGACCTGTGGGTATCTCGGTGATCAGGAAGTCGACGATGATTTTGCCCTGCGGCGTCAGCAGCGCGCCAAACCGGGCCTGCCCCGGGGCCAGCTGCTCGACATCGGTCGTGATGAGGCCGTTGAGGAAGTTGCGGGCGTCCTCGCCAGAGACCTTGATCACGCCCCGATCTGGAAGAAACGCTGCTTTCATTCGCAAAATTGGCTCTTTTTCCAAGTTCCTTGGGAAACGCTGTCCTCGCGGATATCCCCTGCCAAGCTAAGGCGCTAGAGTGCGCCGAACAAGGCCCGCGCGACACCCGAAAGCGGGCGCCGAGGACCGATGAATCAGCATTTTGACACCATTCTAAAATCCGGCACCGTGGTCAATCAGGACGGCGAGGGCGTGCGCGATATCGGCGTCACGAATGGCCGCATCGCCGCGATCGGCTCGCTCGGCCAGGCCTCGGCCGGCGAGGTGATCGACTGCAAGGGCCTGCATATCCTGCCAGGCGTGATGGACACCCAGGTGCATTTCCGCGAGCCCGGGCTGACGCAGAAGGAAGATCTCGAGACCGGCTCGCGCAGCGCCGTGATGGGCGGCGTTACCGCCGTGTTCGAGATGCCGAACACCAACCCGCTGACGGTCACCGAAGCGGCGTTCACCGACAAGATCAAGCGCGGCCACCACCGCATGCATTGCGACTTCGCGTTCTTCATCGGCGGCACCCGTGAGAACGTGCAGGACCTGCCGGAGCTGGAGCGCGCGCCGGGCTGCGCCGGCGTCAAGGTGTTCATCGGCTCCTCCACCGGCGCGCTGCTGGTCGAGGACGACGAGAGCTTGCGGCGGATCTTCCAGGTGATCCGGCGCCGCGCCGCATTCCATGCCGAGGACGAGTATCGCCTGAACGAGCGCAAGCCGCTGCGGATCGAGGGCGACCCGCGCTCGCATCCGGTGTGGCGCGACGAGACTGCCGCGCTGATGGCGACCGAGCGGCTGGTCAATCTCGCGCGCGAGACCGGCAAGCGCATCCACGTGCTGCACATCTCGACCAAGGAAGAGATCCTGTATCTGCGCGACCACAAGGATGTCGCCTCCTGCGAGGCGACGCCGCACCACCTCACCATGGCCGCGCCCGAGTGCTACGAGCGGCTCGGCACGCTGGCCCAGATGAACCCGCCGGTGCGCTCGGCCGATCATCGCGCCGGCATCTGGTACGGCATCGAGCAGGCCATCATCGACGTGCTGGGCTCCGACCACGCGCCGCATACGCTTGAGGAGAAGGCCAAGACCTATCCGGCCTCGCCGTCAGGCATGACCGGCGTGCAGACGCTGGTGCCCTTGATGCTCGATCACGTCAACGCGGGTCGGCTGTCGCTACAGCGCTTCGTCGATCTCACCAGCGCGGGTCCGGCGCGGTTGTTCAACATCGCCGGCAAGGGCCGCATCGCGGCGGGCTATGATGCCGACTTCACCGTGGTCGATCTCAAGCGCAGCGAGACCATCACCAACAAATGGATCGCCTCGCGCGCGGCCTGGACGCCCTACGACGGCGTGCGAGTGCAGGGCTGGCCGGTCGGCACCTTCGTGCGCGGCAAGCGGGTGATGTGGCAGGGCGAAGTCACGACGCCGTCGCTAGGGGAACCGGTCCGGTTCCTCGACACGCTTAAGCCGTAGCGGATTGGGTTACTGCCGGGCCAATGCCAGCGAGAACTCGCCGTTGCGCACGCGCGCGGCGAGGCCCTCGGCGAACTTCGCCACCGCGTCCTCGCCATAGGTGCCGACCAGCTCGGCGAGCGCCGCAAACAGGCTCGCCTGCGCCAGACAGTCGCCATCGACGCCGTCGTGACGCGCCTCCGCCCAGGCCTCGTTCAGGTAGCCCAGCGCGGCCTGCTTCTGCTCGTGATCGGGACGCGGGTCTTGGTGATGGGGAAAGGACGCTGGATGGCGCATGAAACTCTGCAAAATGAATGCGCGCGGTCCGAGGAGCGAACCACTGCGACGCGCGAGATGTATCACGCGTGCGGGTACCGCCTAGCCCACATCTTTCGAAAAGGTTAACGCCCGGCACGGCATTTAAAGGGGAATTCCGGATGTCGCCGCCGCCGTCAGCCAAATGAGCTGTGGATATGGTCCAGCACCGCGCGCGGCGAGGCGCACAGATGGCTGGCGCCGGCCCCGATCAGCTCCTCCGGCGTGCCGTAGCCATAGGTGACGCCGATCGCGCGGATGCCGTTGCGATTCGCTCCGACAACGTCGTGACTGCGGTCGCCGATCATCACGGCCTTAGCCGGATCGGCCCCGGTCTGCGTCAGCGCATAGGCCAGCAGGTCGACCTTGTTGACTCGGGTCCCGTCGAGCTCCGAACCGAATACGTGGTCGAAATAGCCGCTGAGGCCGAAATGCGCGACGATTCGCGTCGCGAACACGTGCGGCTTCGAGGTCGCCACGAACATGCGGCCAGGCCGCCCGCGCAGCTCCGCCAGCACGTCCGCGATATCCGGATAGACGCTGTTCTCGAACAGCCCGACATCGCCGAACCGCTCGCGGTAGAGCTCGACCGCGCGGTCGGCGAGCTCCTCGCCGCCGAGCAGCATCGCAAAGCTCGCCCGCAGCGGCGGCCCGATGCACCAGGTCAGTTCATCTTGCGAGGGAACCGGCCGGCCGAGCTTGCCCAGCGCATACTGGATCGAGCCGGTGATGCCGGGCTTCGGGTCGGTCAGGGTGCCGTCGAGGTCGAAGAAGATCGCGCGGTCAGTTGGCATAGCGGGCCGTCAGGTCGCGCGAGATCTTCGAGCCTTCCTCGATGTAGCGGCGGATCGCGACGCTGGCTGCCGGCGTACAGGTCCGGTAGGTCTGCTGGAAGCCGTTGTAGCCGCGGTTGAAGCCCGCAACCATGCGGGCGCGGCGGTCGCCGGAGGGGGTCTCGGCGTCGATCAGCGCCTGCATCTCGTTGCGCCATTTGGCGCCCTCGTTGGAGCCGCAGATGCCGCGCAGATAGTGCAGGGCGCCGAGGATCTCGGCCAGCCGCTGCAAGTCGCCGTCGAACGGCGCAGCCGCGTCCTGCGCCCGGGCGGGTGTCGCGAGGCATGCCGACATCAGGATCACAACGGCGAGAAAGGCTCTGATCATCAGGGGTTCCGGAATCGCCGTGGTATGCCCCCTCAATGCGCCGGAGGCAAGGCGGCAAGGCTCCAATACCGCCCCCAGACAGGCCTCAAACCAGCCGCCGGGCGGCCGCAATCACCTCGTGCAGCCCGCCGGTGACCTTGAGGTCGCCGATCTCCTCCGGCGCCAGCCATTTGAAATCGTCGTGCTCGTCGTTCAGCACGGGCTCGCCGGAGGCCCAGCGCGCCGCGAACGTCATGATCAGATAATGCCCGGTGCCGGGCCCGGTCGGCAGCACCTCGCGCCAGCCGGCCAGGCCCAGGATCTCGACCCGCAGGCCGGTCTCCTCGTCGATCTCCCGGTGCAGGGCGGTGTGCAGCGTTTCGCCGAATTCGACCCGGCCGCCGGGCAGCGAATAGAAGCCCTTGCCCGGCGAGCGGGCGCGGCGCACCAGCAGCACCTTGCCGTCGCGGAAAATCACGCCGGATACGGCAAGCTGCGGGCGGATCGGAGGTTCGGGAGAGGTCAAGGCAATCAACAATCAGGTTCGAGCACCATCATGCCCGATAAATCAGGCGCCCGCCATGATGCTGTCGACATCGGCCTCTGCGGCGCCGTTGATGACACCGGCGGTTTGCATCACCAGCGGCTTGACCCAGACGATCGCCTGTTCGGCGAGCGCGACCCGGCTCTTGTCCTGGTGCAATTGCCGCATCGCGGAGCCGACCTCGGTCAGGATCTTCGTCATGCTGTCGGTGAGCTGGTCGAATTCGGCCCGGATCCCGGCATCCGCCATCTGGTAGGATTCGATCGCGAGGTCACGCGCACGGAAATTGGACGCGGTGAAATGCTCGGCATAGGACAATGGCTGCCATTCCAGGAAATCGCTGGCGCACTCCGGCAGATCCGGGACCATCTCCAGCAGCATGATGGCTTCGTTGAAGTGATTGAGGTAGTCGGTCGCAAGCCCGGTGCGGGGATTGATGTTGGCGCCACGCAACAGCGCCGCCCGCGCCTCGTCGGGGTACGTCGGTCGCGGGGAAGAGCCCGCTATGGCGGCCGTTGAGGTCATTGGTCGCAGTCTTTAACGGTCCAAGTTAAGGCGGAATAAACGGATACCACTCTGGACAGGATATGTGCGGACGCTTTGTCATTACCTCGCCGCCGGCGGCCTTGCGAGAGATGTTCGGCTACATCGAGCAGCCGAATTTTCCGCCGCGGTATAATGTTGCGCCAACCCAGCCGATCCCGGTCGTGCTGCTGCAGAATGGTGGCCGGCATTTTCAATTGATGCGCTGGGGCCTGATTCCGTCCTGGGTCAAGGATCCCCGCACATTCTCGCTGCTCATCAACGCCCGCTCCGAGACGGTGCGGGAGAAGCCCGCCTTCAAGAACGCGATCAAGCGGCGCCGCGCGCTGATCCCGGCCGACGGCTATTACGAATGGCAGGATGCCGGCGGCCGCAAGCGGCCGTTCTTCATCCATCGCCGCGACGGCCACCCTGTGGCTTTCGCCGCGCTCGCCGAGACCTGGATGGGACCGAACGGCGAGGAGCAGGACACGGTCGCAATCGTCACCGCGCCCGCGAGCCCCGACCTCGCGCAACTGCATCACCGCGTGCCCGTCACGATCCGGCCCGAGCAATTCGCGCGCTGGCTCGACTGCCTGCCCAACGATGTCGACGACGTGATGCCGATGCTGAAGGGGCCCGATGTCGGCGAGTTCGCCTGGCACCAGGTGACGATGCGCGTCAATGCCGTCGCCAACGACGACGCGCAATTGCTGCTGCCGATGACCGCGGAAGAGATCGCCGCGGAAGACGCGCCGGCGGCGAAGAAGGTAGCGCCGCGTAAGGCGCCGGTGCGCGAGGACGACGGGCAGGGGTCGTTGTTTTAGGGGCAGGAGCGCGATGCGCGGTGCGGATCGCGCGCCGCTCTTCCCACATCGTCGTCCCGGCGAAGGCCGGGTCCCATAACCACCGAATTTGCTTGTGAACGGGAACGCGGCCCCAGCGTCGTGCAGCAATCGAGATGCGGGGTAATGGGTCCTGGCTTTCGCCAGGACGACACTGAACGTATTGCGCGGCATGCATCAACAATCGTCGTCCCTGCGAAAGCAGGGACCCATACTCCGCGGCGGGTGTTGTGAACGGGACTCGTCGTTCCGCCGTCTTTCAATGATGACCGCCTGTGGTTATGGGTCCCTGCTTTCGCAGGGACGACGATGAGGATGGTTCTCGATTCAAGCTGCTACATCACGCGGTGTCATCACCCGCGAAGGCAGGCTAGTGCTTGAGCCGAGAGGCCGCGGCGTACTGGATCGCCCGGTCGAGCCGGGCGATAACAGACGACCGTCACCCCTTGACCTGTGCCACGCCCTCGATCTCGATCAGCATCTTCGGATTGGGCAGCGCCACCACGACGCAGGTGGTGCGCGCGGGGTAGGGCGCAGGACCGAACGCGCCGGCATACAGGACGTTCATCGTTGCGACGTCGCTGGCGCGGGTCAGCAGCACGTTGACCTTGACGAGATCGCGCATCGTGGCGCCGGCCTCGGTCAGCACGCGCCGGATATTGGTGACGACGTTGGCGAACTGCGCCTCGAAGCTGTTGGGTAGCTCGCGGTTGGCGTCGAAGCCGGGAATGCCCGAGATGAACAGCAAATCGCCGACGCGGGCGCCGAACGAGAGCGGCGGCGCCGTGACGCCGGGCGGAGGAGGGAAGTGCTTGATTGCGGTCATGGGATCACCCGTCTGCGCGAGATGGAAGCGGAGGATTGTCGATGCGCGGCGCCAGCGTGCGGCGGCGCCAGAGATTCTTGCCGAAGAGGTTCTGGCCGATCATGCCTGCCAGCATCGCAACGACGAACACCACGATCGGCAGCGAGAGCCCGGCGAGATTGACCAGTGCGGGCCCGGGGCAGATGCCGGCGACGCCCCAGCCGATGCCGAACAGCACGGCGCCACTGACCAGCGGCGCATCGATGTCAATGCGGTCGGGCCAGAGGAAGCGCGCCGAGAAGGCAGGCGCGGTGCGCTGCCGCGCGATCGCAAAGCCGGTTCCGGCGACCGCGACCGCACCCGCCATCACGAAGGCGAGCGTCGCATCCCAGGCGCCGAACAGATCGAGGAAGCCGAGCACCTTCTGCGGATCGGTCATGCCCGAGATCAGAAGGCCCGCGCCGAAGATCAGGCCGCACACGAAGCTTGCGAGAAGTGCCATCGCTAACCTCCGATCCCGTGCCTGACGATCGCGACCGTGACGATCGCCGCCGTCATGAAGATGAACGTGGCCACGATCGAGCGGCCGGACAGCCGCGCGAAGCCGCAGACGCCGTGGCCCGAGGTGCAGCCATTGCCCATCCTTGTGCCGAAGCCGACCAAAAGGCCCGCGATCGCGATCACCACAAGGCTCGCATTCATCGCCGGCCGCGGCAGCGGCGCGCCGAACAATGCCGCAATCAGGGGCGCCGCGATCAGCCCCGCGATGAACGCGATGCGCCAGGAACGATCGGCGGTATCGGGCTGGAGCAGCCCGCCGACGATGCCGGTGACGCCGGCGATCCGCCCGGTCAGCAGCATCAGCAGCGCCGCGGCGAGGCCGATCAGTATGCCGCCGAGAAGGCCGGAAACTGGGGTGAAATCGTGCATCGGTGCAGGTCCCTGTTGCGCAAACTCCTCAGCGATGGCGCAAAGCGGTGGGCGCACATGCGCCAACGGTCGCGTGGCTGCGTGGGCAATGATAGACTCCGCAATAACAGGAACAAGCGCAATCCCGCGTGTTTTGCCGGCATTTCGACGTGCCGCCGCTTGGTTGGATTGCCGCGATTCGCTTCACTTCGTCCGGAGAACCCCCATGAGATTGTCATCCGCCGCCCGCGCCGTGCTGTTCGCGCTGGCGCTGCTCACCGGATCGTCCGCCGCGCTGGCCGACGAGGGCGCGGTGACGCTCGTCATCTTCAAGGGCGGCTGGTTCTTCGGCGGCTCCGCCGGCAAGGGCGTCATGACCTTCCACGGCCAGACCTACGGGCTCACGGCCGGCGGGCTGGACTATGGTCTCGTGTTCGGCGGCTCCCAGACCACGCTGCAGGGGCGCGTGCGCAACATCCGCCGCGCCCAGGATATCGCCGGCGTCTACGCCGCGGCCGGCATGGGCGTCGCGCTCGGCGCCGGCGTGCGCGGCATCCTATTGACCAACCAGAACGGCGCGGTGCTCGAACTGAGCGGCAAGCAGATCGGGCTGATGGCCAATGTCGATCTCAGCGGGCTTGCGATCACGTTGAAGGAGTAACAGCGCGGGCTTCGTAGGATGGGTAGAGCGAAGCGAAACCCATCATCTCTCCCACGGCTAAGAAGCCGATGGGTTTCGCTGCGCTCTACCCATCCTACGATTCCGCGATCCACTCGGCCAGCTCACGCCACGGCTGCAACGTCCAGTGCCCGGACGCCGCACCCGACGGCGACGGCAATACGAACACATCAGGAAAGCCATTCATGGCCGGCTGCCGGCCGAGCGCAAGCGCGCTGGTCGGCTTGTCGTAAAACAGGCTCGCCGCCTTCTTGCTGGTGAAGGCGATGGTCTTCGGCCGAACCATCTCGATCTTCGTCCTGAAGCCGATCACGTCGAACGAGCCCCGCGCGATCTCGTGATCCATCCCGGCGCCGGTCTTGGAGAGATCGGTGAAGCCGATGCCGAGTTCGAGCAATGCCGTGAACTCGTCCGGCCGATAGCGCCGCGGCGTGATGCCGGCCTCGTGCAGCGCGCGCCAGAAGCGGTTGCCGGGATGCGCGTAGTAATGCCCGACCGCGGCCGAGCGCGTGCTGGCCGCGGTACCGACGAACACCAGCCGCAGATCGGCGCGGAGCTGATCGGGGAGGCGGTGAGTATCGGTGTCGGGCATATCGCTGCGGTCGATTGTTTGTCCGGCTGCGGGCGTAGCGCACACCCGGCTGTTCGGACCCGACCGCTACCATTTCCGCCGCGCTCGTCATATACCTCGGCGATGAACCGCGAAGAATTGGTTGCCGCCTACACGGCGCCCGGCCGCCACTATCACAACCTCGCGCATATCGAGGACTGCCTCGCGGCGCTCGCGCGCGTCGACGGCCTCTCGGTGGCCGAACGCGAGATCCTCACAGAAGCGATCTGGTGGCACGACGTGGTCTACGATCCGACCCGGCCAGACAATGAGGAGCGCAGCGCGCAGCTCGCCGAACGAAACGTTCGCGCCGAGATCGGCCCGGAGGTTGGCCGCCTGATCCGTCTGACGAAGACGCACGACGTGCAGGCCGGCGATCGCCTCGGCGCAATCCTGATCTCGATCGACCTCAGCATTCTCGGCGCCGAGCCCACGCGCTACGATGCCTATGCCGCGGCGATCCGGCAGGAGTTCATCCATGTCGCCGATGCCGACTATCGCGCCGGCCGCGCCAAAGTGCTTCGCCACTTTGCTGCGCGCGAGGTGATCTTCCCCGATGCCGGCTTTGCCGCGACCCACGACCGCCGCGCCCGCGACAATCTCGCGCGTGAGATCGCGGCGCTGGGCTGAGCGCGCTCAGCTGCGCGCGACAGGCGTTCGAGAATTGGTCGGCGGCAGCGTTGCTGCACCTCTCCCGCTTGCGGGGGAGG
>NZ_CANSMR010000053.1 GCF_947648125.1 uncultured Bradyrhizobium sp.
GGCTTGACCCGGCCATCCACGTCGTTGCCCCTATGCAAGACCTAAGACGTGGAGGCCCGGGTCAAGCCCGGGCATGACGATTCGGGTGCAGCGCGTGGCGCTCACGCCGCGACGATTTCCTGGCGCTGCTCGCCGAGGCCCTCGATGCCGAGCGTCACGACGTCGCCGACATTGAGGAAGGTCGGCGGCTTCATACCGAGGCCGACGCCGGGCGGGGTGCCCGTCGTGATGATGTCGCCGGGCAGCAGCGTCATGAATTGCGAGACGTAGGAGATGCATTTCGCCATCGTGAAGATCATGGTCTTGGTCGAGCCGGTCTGGCGGCGCTGACCGTTGACGTCGAGCCACATCGACAGGTTCTGCACGTCGGCGATTTCGTCCCTGGTGGCGAGCCACGGGCCGACCGGACCGAAGGTGTCGTGCGACTTGCCCTTGGTCCATTGTCCGAGGCGCTCGGTCTGGAAGTTGCGCTCGGAGACGTCGTTGCAGACGCAATAGCCGGCGACGTGGTTCAGAGCGTCGGCTTCCGAGACGTATTTGGCACGGGTGCCGATGATCGCGGCGATCTCGACTTCCCAGTCGAGCTTGGTCGAGCCGCGCGGCTTCTCGACCGCGTCGTTCGGGCCGGACAGCGAGGTATTCGCCTTCATGAAGATGATCGGTTCAGTCGGGATCTGAGCGCCGGTCTCCTTGGCGTGGTCGGAATAGTTCAGGCCGATCGCGACGAACTTCGAGATGCCGGTGACCGGGGCGCCGAAGCGCGGCTTGCCGGAGACGGCCGGGAGGGAGGCGGGATCGAGGGCGGAAAGCTTCTTCAGCGATTCCGGCGTGTAGGCCTCTCCGGTCAGGTCCTTCAGATGGGCCGAGAGATCGCGGAGCTGGCCGGATTTATCGATCAGACCGGGCTTTTCCGCACCCTTTTCGCCATAACGAACAAGCTTCATGTTGATCACTCCCTACGATGTCTTGAGGATTGTTACTGGTATACCTCGACACGCTTCATGGAACAGCGCGCCGGGAAATTCAACCGCCTGTCGTCTCAGGCATTGCAGCCATCACCTCTCGGCGTAGCCGTTTTGCGCCGGTCATGATCGCGGACGCGGCGCGGCCAGCATCCGCGTGAACATCTCTTCCAACAGCCGGCATGGCGGCTCGGGATCGCGGGTGCCCGCGACGATCGCGTCGTCGACCACGGCATGCATTCCGTCGAACACGATCAGCGCCGCGCTGCGGGCGTCCGGGAACGCCCAGACGCCGGCTGCCCTGCCGTCCTCCAGCACGCCGACGACCTGTGCGATCACGTCGTCCTTTTCCTGCGACTGGCGCTGATGATGCGGGAAGTCGTGAAACACGACGTCATGCAGCTCGACATTGGCAAGATAGGTTCCAACGGCGCCGCGCAACCAGGCGGATAGCCGCCCGGCGTGATCGTCCGCGGCAGGCTCGCCGATCGAGGCGGCGACACGGGAGAGGAAATCCTGCGTGAAGCGGGCGCGCAGTGCGACGATCACATCCGCCTTGGTCGAGAAGTAATGGTAGAAGGTGCCCTTCGCGACGCCGGCCCGCGTGACGATGTCGTCGATCGTGGTGGCGTCGATGCCCTTCGCGATGAACAGGGCCGCTGCCGCCGACATCAGGTCGTCCACCCTGACCTCGGCGGGCCGCGTGCGCCGCCAGTGTTGCGATGTGCCGCGTGTGGTCCGCGCCTGCCGCTTCCCGATCATGTCGTCAGCATCCATCCGCCCCTGATATCCGATTCTGAGATCGCATATTTAGAATGCCTTTGAAATAGCTTAGTTCGATTGACTGACCGTCAGTCGATAAATATTTGTGCCCGGCCGCCTGCCGATCAGCACGGTCAGGCGCCGTTCATTCATGAGGAAGCTTGCATGAAATTCTTTCGCGAAGCCGAGCCCGGCATCTTCATCGCGACTGGCCGTCTGCAAACCGAGCAGGACGGCTGCGACTGGACCGCGGAATACACCGAGCTGCTTGCCGCGAACCGTCCGCTCGCCGTCATCGTCAACGTCAACGATCAGCCGGAGGTCGCTGCCGGCAAGCCGATGGTGCTGTGGATGAAGGCGCGCAAGGCCGAGCTCGGCCGGCTGGTCCGGGTCACCGTCTACATCGCCGATGATGACGAGGAGCGCGCCGAGCTCGAGCGCACCCTTCCCGGACGGGCCAAGGCGTTGCCTTATCCGGCCGCGATCGCCGCGAGCGAGGCCGACGCGCTCTTCCTCGCGCGCGCCAGTTTGATTTAGGAAACGAGGCCGGATCGGAATAGCGACCGCGAAAACTGCGCTCCCCCTCTCCCGCTTGCGGGGGAGGGCCGGGGTGGGGGGTCTCGCCGCGAGTCACCTATTGGGGAGAGCCCCCACCCGCCGCGCTACGCGCGTCGACCTCCCCCGCAAGCGGGAGAGGTGCAGCGAATCTGTGGCCACTGATTCAACCAAGAAGCATTGCGCTCTATGCCTCGAGCGCGACGAACCTGAACGCGTCGCCGTCGCGCTTGATGTGGCCGGCGTTGAAATGCCCACCGATCACCAGCGTCGGCGTGTCGGCAAAGCGCGAGAACAACTCGCGCCGCGTCGCGGCGGATTGCTTCTGGTCGGAGTCCGCGGTCGACGACCAGTCGAGGTGATACATCTGGCAGGGATGATGCGCGACGTCGCCGGTGAGCAGTCCTTCCGCGCCGCCGGACCTGATGTGGATGCTCATATGGCCGGGGCTGTGTCCCGGCGTCGGGATCAGCGTGATCTCCTCGGTCAGGCGATGATCGCTCGGTACCAGCTCGGCCTTGCCGGCATCCGCGATCGGCTTCACCGAGTCGGCGAACACGGCGGCATGCGCGGCATCGTCGCTGTGGTCGCGCCAGTGCGCGAACTCGGTCTTGCCGAACACGTAACGCGCATTGGCGAAGGTCGGCACCCATTTGCCGCCGACAAGTTTCGTGTTCCAGCCGACATGATCGACATGCAGATGCGTGCACAGCACGGTGTCGATGCTGTCAGGTGCAAATCCGGCCGCGGTCAGCTTCTCCAGGAACGGATCGTTGCGGTTGTTCCAGGTCGGCACGTTGCGGCCCTGCTTGTCGTTGCCGAGCCCGGTGTCGACGATGATGCGGTGCTCCGGCGTCTCGACCAGCAGCGAATGAATCGACATTTTCAGCCGGCCATCCTCATTGGCGAAATGCGGGATCAGCCAGGGCAGGCTCTGAATCTCTTCCCGGCCGGCCAGCGGCAGGATGAAGCGCGTGCTGCCGACGGTCTCGAGCTCGACGACTTTTGTGATTTTGACCTTGCCTACGGTCCAGTGCATGCGGCGTGTCCTCGGTCTTTTGTTATCTGGCGCAGTCGACGATCACGGTGCCGATCTTGTCGCCCTTCTCGACGGCGAGATGGGCCTCGGCGGTTTCCGCCAGCGCGAATTGTCCGGCGATGTTGTGCACGCGGGTGCCCGACGCCAGCCATTTGGTGATGTCGGCCTGCGCGGCCGCGAGCAGCGGCGGCGGCAGTGCGAACAGCACCAGCGAGCGCACTGTGATGCATTTCTCCATCAATTCGCGCACCGGCAGTGTCGGCGTGCGGTTGCCGTTGGTGGCGTAGACCGCGATCGTCGAGTTCAACGCCATGATCTTCAGCGTGGTCGCAAGGTTGCCGCCGAAGTCGACGTCGATCACGCGGTCGACGCCGCGGTTCTCGGTGAAGGCCATCACCTTGGAAACAACGTCCTCGGTGCGGTAGTTGACGACCGTATCGGCGCCGGCAAGCCGCGCTTCCACGTCCTTGACCTGCGAGCTCACCGTCGCGATCACGCGTGCGCCGCCCCATTTTGCCAATTGCACCGCATAGTGGCCGACAGCGCCGGCGCCGCCGGTGACCAGCACCGTTTGGCCGGCGATCGGACCGTCGGCAAACAGTGCGCACCACGCGGTCATGCCGGGGATGCCGAGCGTTGCGCCGGCCGCGAACGACACGTCCGGTGGCAGCGGCGTCACCAGATAATCGGCGAGCGTGATGTATTCGGCCGCGGTGCCGAAGGCGCGGCCGTTGCGCTGGCCGTTGAACAGCCAGACCCGGTCGCCGACGGCAAAGCGCGTCACGCCTTCACCGATCTGGTCGATGAGCCCCGCGCCGTCGCTGTTCGGGATCACGCGTGGAAATTCCATCGCGCGATAGTTGCCGCTGCGGCGGCCGACATCGGCCGGATTGACGCCTGAGGCCTCGAGGCGAACCCGGACTTCGCCCGGGCCCGCGCCCGGCGTCGGCATCTCCCCGACGGTGAGTACCGTCGGCGCCGCGCCGGTCCGCTCGTACCAGACCGCCTTCACAGCGTGCCCGGGAAGGCGCCGCCGTCGAGCAGCAGGTTCTGTCCGGTGATGAAGCCGGCCTTGGCGCCGCACAGAAAGGCGCAGGCGTAGCCGAATTCGTCGGGATGGCCGAAGCGGCCGGCGGGGTTCAGCTTGGCGCGCTCGGCCAGGACCTGCTCGGCGGAGATGCCGCGCTTCTCGGCCTCGGGCTTTGCGGTGCCGCGCAGGCGATCGGTCTCGAACGGGCCCGGCAGCAAGCCGTTGATGGTGACGTTGTTGATCACGGTCTTGCGCGACAGGCCGGCGACGAAGCCGGTGAGGCCGGCGCGGGCGCCGTTCGACAGACCGAGGATTTCGATCGGCGCCTTCACTGCCGCCGAGGTGATGTTGACGATGCGGCCGAACTTGCGCGCCATCATGCCGTCGACGGTCGCCTTGATCAGTTCGATCGGCGTCAGCATGTTGGCGTCGATCGCCTTGATCCAGTCGTCGCGGGTCCAGTTGCGGAAATCGCCGGGCGGCGGGCCGCCGGCATTGTTGATCAGGATGTCCGGTTCGGGGCAGGCCTTGAGCACGGCTTCGCGTCCGGCCGGCGTCGTGATGTCGCCGACGATCTCGGTGACAGTGATGCCGGGGTGTGCCTTGCGGATCTCGTCGGCGGTCTGCTTCAGCGCTTCGGCACCGCGCGCCGTCAGCGTGACATGCACCCCTTCATTGGCGAGCGCGATCGCGCAGGCGCGGCCCAGTCCCTTGCTCGATGCGCAGACGATGGCGCGGCGGCCTTTGATTCCAAGATCCACGTGTTCACTCCCTGTGATGTCGGATAGGTTTGTAAAGTTTCGCTGGCGTCAGTCTAGCCAAGCCCGGCAGCGCCGGTAAGGGAGGTGCAATGCATAAGTGCATGCCGGACCGGAGCAGCCCGGGTGAGCCCGTTGGTTAGATGCGCTGCTCGCGTCGCAGCCGCTCGATCGCCATCGTGGCTTCGGGCGGCAGCGACCGGAATCCGGCCTGTCCGGCGGCGGAGAACCACGGCCGCAACTGCGATCCGTTGAGGAATTGCGGCTGCTTCGCCACCGGCACCAGCTGATCGAACACAACCACCAGCGTGGTCACGACCAGGCCGACCCTGATTGCGCCGAGCAGCGCGCCGCCGAGCCGGTCGCCGATCCCGACCTCCGAGCCCATAGTGTCGTCGAGCATCGTCCGCGCCATCTTGCCGAGGATGACGCCGATCAGAAGGAAGAGGCCGAACAGCAGCACCCCGTTGGGCGGAAACGGCGAGGACGGCAGCGCTGCGATGTGGGGCCCGATCATCGCCAGCAGCGCGACCGCAAGCGGCATCGCAACGAGATAGGCCAGGATGGTGACCGCGCTGCGCAACAGGCCGGTCGTGAAGCCGGTGACGACCGCAAACAACAGACCAAGCGTCACGACGATGTCGAAGAGGTTCATGGATAAGGAATTCCTGCCCCAATCTCCTACGGTCCCCCGGTTGATCAAACCTGCTTACATCAGGGACAATTGTCGCTATCACTCGTCCGCTTCAATCCGGGAACCTGCCGATGTCCGACCTATTCGATGTCAGTAAAGAAATCATCCTCATCACCGGCGCCTCGCAGGGGCTTGGGCGGCAATTCGCCCGCGTGCTGGCGGCGCATGGCGCTGCGGTGGTGCTGGCGGCGCGCCAGACCGCGAAGCTGAAAAGTCTCGCGGAGGAGATCAAGGCCAAAGGCGGCCGCGCAGCCGCGGTACAGATGGACGTTGCGGATATTTCCGGCATTGCGAAGGCACTCGACGCTGCGGAAGCAGCACTCGGTCCGGTCTCGGTCTTGATCAACAATGCTGGCATCGCGATCGAGAAGCTTTCGACCGAGCAGACCGAGGCCGATTGGGACGCCGTGATCAACGCCAATCTGAAGGGCGCCTATTTCCTCGCGACCGAGCTTTCGCGGCGCATGATCCTGCGCAAGCAGCCGGGCAACATCATCAATGTCGCGTCCGTGCTCGGGCAGGGCGTGCTCAAGGCGGTCTCGCCCTATGCGATCTCCAAGGCCGGCATGATCCAGGGCACCAAGGCGATGGCGCTCGAACTCGCCGGCAACAACATCCGCGTCAACGCGCTGGCGCCCGGATATATCGACACCGAAATGAACCATGATTTCTGGTCGACGCCGGCAGGCGAGCGGCTCGCAAAACGGATTCCGCAGCGCCGCGTCGGTGCCGAGTCCGACCTCGACGGCGCGATCATGCTGCTCGCCTCCAACGCCTCGCGCTACATGACCGGCACGGTGGTGACGGTCGATGGCGGGTTTTTGCTGAACTAGCTTTGCCGCCCGGATGGCGCGCAGCGAAAAGCCGCGAAACAAGATCTCATCCTGCGAGAACCATCCTCATCGTCGTCCCTGCGAAAGCAGGGACCCATAACCACAGCTGCCAATTGTTGGGCGACGCTGGAACGACGAGTCCCTGCAACAAGGTCCGCCGCGGCGTATGGGTCCCTGCTTTCGCAGGGACGACGTTGTGGAGGGGCCGCGGACTCAACGGCGGGCGTCTCGAAGGATGGCCGCAGGGAAGCGACGCAGCAGGGCCTTCCCATATGCGATAGCCGAGGGCCGTCTGCACAATTTCGGAATAATGGAAGAATGCCGCTGATTTGCCCGACGAGTCAAGTTGCCGTGTCCAACGCCGGCAGCCGCCGGCTACTTTGCATGGGGTTGTTTTCGATATTTTGGCAGTGCGGCCCTGCGACGGCAGTCTCATAGGGTGGGCAAGGGCGCCCTCGCGCCGTGCCCACCATCACGAGCCGTGCAAGAAGAGGTAGGCACGCCTTGCTTTGCCCTCCCCTGCGCATTTGGTTACCCCGCCCGCATCTCCGCCTTGATCATGTCGGCGGCCTTCTCGCCGATCATGATGGTCGGCGCGTTGGTGTTGCCGCCGATCAAGGTCGGCATGATCGAGGCATCGACCACGCGCACGGCCTCGAGCCCGTGCACGCGCAATTTCGGATCGACCACCGCAAGCGGATCGCCGGTGCCCATCCTGCAGGTGCCGACCGGATGATAGACCGTGTCGGAGCGCGCCCGCAGGATGCTGCGGATGTCGTCGTCGGTGCGGACATCCGCTGTGAACATGTCCTTCTGCTGCAGCGCGCGCAGCGCCGGCGTGTCGAGCAGCCGCTTCGTCATCTTGAAGCCTGCGACCATGGTCTCGACGTCGCTGTCCTCGCCGAAGAAATTCGGATCGATCGCGGGGGCCGCCAAGGGATCGGCGCTGTTCAGCCACACGCTGCCGCGGCTTGCCGGGCGCAGCAGGCAGACATGGCAGGAGAAGCCGGTGCCCCAGCGCGGCTTGCGGCCGTGGTCTTCCACCATGGCCATGCAGAAATGTAGCTGGATGTCGGGGACGTCGAGCTCAGGTCGCGTCTTCAGGAAGCCGCCGCATTCGGCGACGTTCGAGGTCATCGGGCCGCGCCGCTCGCGACGGTATTGCCCGATACCCTTGATGATCCGCCCGATGCCGCTCCACGACAGTCCCGAGAAATAAGGTGCGTCGGAGGCGAAGCCGAACACGAAATCCGGATGATCCTGCAGGTTCTGTCCGACACCGGGGAGATCATGCACGCCAGCGATTCCGTGCTTGCCGAGCGCCGCGGCGTCGCCGACGCCCGACAGCATCAGCAATTGCGGCGACTGGAACGCGCCGGCCGAGAGGATGACCTCGCGCCGCGCGCGCAGCACCTTCTTCTCCTTGCCTTGCATGTATTCGACGCCGACGGCACGCTTGCCCTCGAAGATGATGCGGGTCGCCTGCGCCTGCGTCTCGATCCGCAAATTGGGCCGGCGGCCCATGTGGGGATGGATATAGCCGCGCGCTGCGCTCCAGCGCTCTCCATTCCGCTGGGTCACCTGGTAGATGCCGAGGCCTTCCTGTTCGGCGCCGTTGAAGTCGTCGCGGATCCGGAACTGCGCCTCGCGCGCGCCCTGCAAGAACATCTCCTTGACCGGATTGTCGGACTGCAGGCCCGTGACGTTGAGCGGGCCGCCCTTGCCGTGATATTCGCCGTCGAGCTCGGTGTTGTTCTCCGAACGCTTGAAATAGGGCAGGACGTCGGCATAGCCCCAGCCGGTATTGCCGAGCGAAGCCCAGTGATCGTAGTCGGCGCGATGGCCGCGGATATAGACCATGGCATTGATGGCGCTCGAGCCGCCGAGCCCCTTGCCGCGCGGCTGATAGCCGATGCGGCCGTTCAGGCCCTTCTGCGGCACCGTGTCGAACGCCCAGTTGTTGAGCTTGCTCGAGAGCATGAGAATGATGGCGCCGGGCGTGGTCACCACCCAATTGTCGTTCTTGCCGCCGGCATCGAGCACCGCCACCGAGGTCGCCGGATCCTCCGACAACCGCCCTGCCACCGCGCAGCCGCCGGAGCCTGCGCCCACCACCACGAAATCGAATGTGTCAGTCACGTATGTTTCCCCCTAGTCTTCATTCTTATCCGTCATTGCGAGGAGCGTAGCGACGAAGCAATCCATCCGTCCGTTATGCGTCGCTATGGATTGCTTCGCTTCGCTCGCAATGACGCTCTGCGAGTTACGACAACAACCGCATCAGCTTCTCCAGCCGCGCGACCTTCGCGCCATAGGGCGGATAGAGATCGGCGAGCCGGTTGAAGCGCGAGCGGTAGAACACCGGCTTCAGCTTGGTCAGCGTCTTGAATCCCCATTCGCCGTGATAGGCACCGGTGCCGGACGCGCCGACGCCGCCCATCGGCTGATAGGCCTGCGCGAAATGGAACAGGCAGTCGTTGATTGTGACGCCGCCCGACACCGTGCGCGCCAGCACCGCATCGCGGGCGGCATGGTCGGTGCCGAACCAGTACAGCGCCAGCGGGCGGTCGCGCCGGTTGATGAAGGCGATCGCCTCGGTTGCGTCGCGCGTACCCATGACCGGCAGCAGCGGTCCGAAGATCTCCTCCTGCATCACGGTCATCTCGGGCGTCGCATCGACGATGACGGTCGGCGGGAATTTGCGCCTCGCCTTCCACTCGGGATCGTTCGGCGCGGCCGGCTGCATGATGGTCGCGCCCTTCGCGGCGGCGTCGGCGACGAGGCCCTCGAGCCGGGCATAGTGCCGGTCCGAGACGATCGAGGTGTAGTCCGGATTTTTCGGATCGGTGCCGAACATGTGCTGCATGTGGCCTTGCAGCCGCATCGCGAACGGCTGCACCGAGGCTTGCGGCACCAGCACGTAATCGGGCGCGATGCAGGTCTGGCCGGCATTGAGCAGCTTGCCGTAGGCGATGCGCTGCGCGGCCTCGTCGAGGTCGGCGGAACCGTCGACGATCGCGGGCGATTTGCCGCCGAGCTCGAGCGTCACCGGTGTCAGGTTGCGGCTGGCCGCCTCCGCGACCAGCCGGCCAACGCGGGTCGAGCCGGTGAAGATCAAATGATCGAACGGCAGCGCGGCAAAGGCCGTTGCGATCTCGTCGTCGATATCGGTGACCGCGAGCTCGGTGGTGTCGAATTTCTTCGCGATGACCTCGGCCAGCAGCTCGGCGAAGCGCGGCACCAGCTCGCTTGGCTTGATGATGGCGCGGTTGCCGGCCGCGATCGCGGCGACCGCGGGCGCCAAGGTCAGCTGCAGCGGATAATTCCAGGGCGCGATGATGCCGACGACGCCGAGCGGCTGCGGGATCAGCCGGTTCCTGGCCGGCGCGAACTGCACCGTGGTCGGGATCCTCTCGGGCGCCATCCAGCCCTTGAGGTGTTTGGCCGCATGCTTGATCTCGCCGAGCACCAGCATCGTCTCGGCGATCGCGGTCTCGACGGTGGAGCGGTGGCCGAAATCGGCCGAGATCGCCGCCTCGAATCGCGCCTCGTTCTCGGTCAGCGCGGCGCGCAGGCGGCGCAGCCGGTCGAGCCGCGCCTGCAATGTCGGCGCCGGCTCGCTCCGCGACAGCTCGAACTGGCGGTGAAAGGTGTCCTCAAGCGCATGCAGCCCCGGGCTCTTCAATGGCCGGTCCATGGCGTTTCCCCTCGAATGACGTGTCCTTGACGGATTTTGTTGGGCGCCAAGCTCCGCTTTTGCGCGCGATCTGGCAAGAGCCGGTTCCCGGCGGTAAATTTGCTAGGAAAACCACCGATTTCGGCGTCACAAAATCCTCAAAAACCCGCATCCGGGGCTTTCCAAACCGTACTCACGTTGATACATACCCCTCGCACCCGACGGCTTCGGCCCGGGTCGCCTTCTCAGGAAGCCCTCCGGACGGATCGATCGGCGCCATCTGATGCGTTGGCCGACCGGCTCGGGCACTCTTTCTGCAAGGCATGCAACGGTTTAACGCGGGGTGGAGCAGCCCGGTAGCTCGTCAGGCTCATAACCTGAAGGTCATAGGTTCAAATCCTATCCCCGCAACCAAGTTCGACACGGAAACCCGGCAATCTGAATGGATTGCCGGGTTTTTGTTTTTGGGGGCGAACGTCGCGCCGCAACGCAATCAACGACTTGGTTTTGTGGGTTCGAAACACCGCAACCTCGCGCGGTTGGCATAACGACGCCGGGCGCGAACAGCGGAGGCCGACTTGCCTTGGCCATCTCGAGTGGCTGGATTGGGGATACCGTCGATCTCGCCGATCAATCGGATTATCGACGCTATGAACTCGCGGGATCGTCTCGACGATGTCGGCGCGTGGATCGCCCTGACAGGCGTGTGAGCCGAACGAGCGGCGAGGGACGTTCGGTATGGCGCGCGCCATTGACGAGGTGCTTCGGTGAGCCACCAAGCGTGCAGGCAATGCGCATCCAGATTTCAACCGCGCTTGCCTCGATCCGTTGACGACACAACCCCGATCATTTTTTGTCCTTGTCGGCGTCGTCGTCCACGTTGCCTTCATTGTCGACGCATTTCTTGAAATAGTCGCGTTCGGCCTGCCCGTTGCCTTTGGCGCTGCCCGCCGCCGGGCTGACGTAGCGGAAAATTCTTCGCAACCAGCGCATTGCATTTCCTCGCGACCTCAACGGTGACGGCTGATGTCTCTGTTGGGCTCGCCCGCCTGACCAGTTTCGCGGAAAAAGGCGGTTGTCTACGTCGGTCCCCATCACACCTATTCTGAACGCGCCGGTCCGTTTGCTATTTTCGAACACTATTGGCAGCTAACGCATTGCCGACCGGAATTTCTCGCCGTCGCGGCGGCGTGAGACAGTTCCCGGTCGTTGCGATGGTGCGTAAAATTGGAAGGAGTGTTTCATGAGATACGGAACAGCCGTGCTGACCCTGTTGTTGCTGTCCGGTGGGGGAGCAATGGCACAGGGCGTATCGCAAACCCCGACCCAGACCGTTACGCAGCAGCGCCAGAGCGGATCGACGGTGACGGGCGGGCCGAATTCGGCGGTGAGAATCAACCAAGGCGTTAGCACCGGATTTAGCAGCCCGTTCGCAAGTCCGTTCGGAAGCTCCAATAGCTCCCAATCGAAGGGCGGCTACGCCGGTTCCGGCTCTAGCCGGTGATTCTCCTCACCAAGGTTGAGGTTCGCCAAATCTGCCACCTGTCCGTCATCTCCCCGTGATGATGTCTCCGCAGCCAGCGAACTAAATCCGCGCCAGCGTGCCAAGCTTGGTTAACTGCTGGTTGAGCCCCGCAAGATCGTTGCAAATCAGCAACTGCCGCGATCCAAAAATCTGCTCCAACGCAGATTCACTTAGAGATTGCGCCGAGCCCACGAGAGTTCCGACAGCATGGGGACTAATCTTAAAATCAAACTCTTTGCCGGAATCGTCCTTAGCGCCACGATTGGCCTGGCCGGGTGCAGCATGTTACCGACGTCGGGGCCATCCAGCCAAGCTGTAAAAAGCGAGACGCCGGTCGATGAAAACAGCCTTCCGTATGCGCTGGTTCGCGTCAATTCAGACGTGGTGTCCGTACTTGCGCGTACGGGCAAGTTGACGGTTACCTATCCCGATCGTCAGCCCCCCCGCGAAATCAGATTTGGCGTGGGCGACGTCGTCAGCGTGACCATCTTCGAGGCCGCCGCAGGCGGCCTGTTTATCCCGGTTGAAGCGGGTGTTCGGCCGGGCAACTTCATTGCTCTGCCTAATCAGACGGTGGACCACAACGGCAATATTTCGGTTCCTTATGCCGGCGCTGTCCGCGCGCAAGGGCGGACGCCTTCCGAAGTCCAGCAGGCGATTGCGGATGCGCTGAAGAATCGCGCGATCGAGCCGCAGGCTGTCGTCGCCCTCATTGATCAGCGGACGTCGCTCATCAGTGTTCTCGGCGAAGTGAACAATCCGATTCGCTATCCCGCAAACGCTGCTGGCGAGCACCTGCTTGATGCGATCACGCGTGCCGGCGGCCCCAAGGGACAAGGCTTCGACACTTGGGTCATGCTCGAGCGCAACGGCAAGCAGGCGACCGTGCCGTTTGGGTCGCTGGTGTACGAGCCGTCGAACAATATCTGGGTCCATCCGAACGATACGGTTTACGTTTATCGTGAGCCGCAGACGTTTGTGGCGTTTGGTGCGACCGGCCAGCAGGGTCAGTTCAATTTCGACGCCTGGCGAATTTCGGTGGCTGAGGCCGTGGGCAAGGCAGGCGGCCTGAACGATGCGCTGGCTGATCCCGGAGCGATCTTCCTCTATCGCGGTGAGCGGCGCGAAATTGCCGCGATGATGGGCGTCGACGTGAGCCGTTTCACGACGCCGATCGTCCCGATCGTGTATAATTTCAATATGCGCGACCCGTCGACGTACTTCCTGGCGACGAAGGTGCTGATCCGGAACAAGGATGTTCTGTACACGTCGAACGCTCCAGCGGTGGAATCGGCGAAGCTGATGACGTACATCAGGCTGGTCACCGCAACGGTCAATGATCCGATAGTTGCAGCCTACAATGGTGCGGCGCTTCGGAGTCTGGTCGTAACGACTCCCTGATCCGCATGCGGTACGACGGGCGATACATCGTCGTCTTGAAGACGGCGCTGGTCGCCCTCAAACCGTGGCAGACTGCCGTAACGGCCTGGAGACAGAGCGGTCCCGCCGCTTTCCGGCTGAATCTCGTACATCTCGGCATTCGCTTTGATCGGCGAGACGCGATAGGGACATGAAATATTCCGAATGTACCACCGCGATTTGTTTGGGAAGAGATTCGCACTCACGTTGCCGGTTGCCGGAGGTGCGGATCACTCCGTCCCCGCAACCCGGGCCTTCCCTAGATGATGAAATGAAATTCCTGCCAGGCGCTCCAGATCATGCCGTCGTTGGCGCGAACCCAGAGGTCGTCAGACACCGTGCCGCCATCGAAAGTCGTGCTGGCAAGCTGGGCCGCAGTGACGTTGATTGCGGTGTTGGCGGGCTGCGCATTCCCGCCGATGCTCCAGTGGCCGCTGCTTGCCGACGGCGTCGAATCCCAGAATTGATACTGGCTCATGCTGTCCCCGTCGGCATCCGTGACCGAGAACAGGCTCGATGCGGCCACGCTCTGGTTGGCGGTCGCGTGGAAGTCGGATGCGGTGACGACCGGAGCGTGGTCAATCGGTGCGTTGACGTGAAATTCCTTCCACGGCCCCCAGGCGATACCGTCGTAGGCCCTCGCCCAGAGATCGTCTGAACCGGAGCCGCTCTGAAAGCTTGTGCTCGAGAGCTGGGCTGCAGTCACATCGATTGCGACATTGCTGCCCTGAGCCAATCCCCCGACCACCCAGTGCCCGCTACCGGGATCAGACGTCGAATCCCACAGCTGATAGTTCGTGATGGTGTCGCCATCCGCGTCGGTGGTCGAGAACAGCGTGGAGGCCGCGATATCCTGGCCGTGGCTCGCTGAAAAGTCGGCGGCCGACACGATCGGAAGATTGTCGACCGGCGCGTTGACGTGAAACTCCTTCCAGTTGCTCCACATCATGCCATCGAAGGCGCGCACCCAGAGATCGTCGGAGCCCGAACCGCTCTGGAACGATGTATTGGCCAATTGGGCCGCGCTCACATCGATGCTCTGCCCCGCAGGCTGGATGACTCCGGCCACGACGAAATGGCCGCTGGCAGGATCGGCGGTCGAGTCCCAGAACTGATAGTTGGTGATCGTATCGTGGTCGGCATCGCTGACCGTGAACAGGTTTGAGGCGGCGATGTCCTGACCATGCGTTGCGGTCACATCCGACGCGCTCACCACGGGAGCATGGTCGATCGGCGCGTTGACGTGGAATTCCTTCCAGGCTCCCCATGTGATGCCGTCATTGGCTCGCACCCACAGATCATCCGAGCCGGAGCCCGACTGAAACGAGGTGCCCGTCAATTGAGCAGGCGTAACATTGATGGCGATGTTGGCGGCCTGCGCCACGCCGCCGACCACCCAGTGGCCGCTGGCGGGATCGCTCGTTGAATCCCAAAGCTGATAGGCGGTGATCGTGTCGCCATCCGCGTCGGTCACGCTGAAGAGACTGGATGCGGCGATATCCTGGCCATGGGTCGCCGAAACGTCGGTTGCGCTCACGACCGGCGCATGATCCGGACCTGGCGTGGCCGTGAACGGCACCCATGCTCCCCACAGCGTGCCATCGTAAGCCCTGACCCAGAGCTGGTCCGGAGCCGAGCCGAATTGGTAGCTGGTCTGGGCAAGTTGAGCGGCAGTGATGTCGATTTCCGCATTGGTGGCCTGAACGGCACCATTCACCACCCATGCGCCGTTGCCGTTGCTGTCCCAGAGTGCGTATTGGGTGATCGTATCGCTATCCGGATCGGTGGCGCTGAACAGGCTCGAAGCCGCGACCGACGTTTGCCCGTGTGCTGCCGTGAAGGCGGAAGCCGAAGCAACGGGAGCATGATCCAGAGTTGGCGTGGCCGTGAACGGGACCCATGCTCCCCAGAGATATCCGTCATAGGCCCGCACCCAGAGCGTGTCCGGGGCCGTACCGAACACATAGCTCACTTGCGAGAGGCTGGCGGCCGGGACGTCGATCTCGGCGTTGGTGGCTTGTGCGGCACCATTGATCGCCCAGTGCCCGTGGCCCTCGGTGTCCCAGAATGCATATTTGGTGATGGTGTCGCCATCCGCGTCACTGGCCGAGAACAGTGAGGATTCAGCCACCGAGAGCTGCCCGCGCGCACCGGTCACGTTTGCTGCCGTGACCACGGGCGCATGATCGGCCGGAGAAATCACGAAGGATTTCCAGTCGCTCCACAAATAGCCGTCGAAGGCTCTCACCCAGAGCGTGTCCGAACCGGGTCCGGCCTGGTAACTGGCTTGGGCCAATTGCGATGCGCTGATGTCGATCTCGGTGTTGGTGCCCTGGACTGTTCCTCCCACTGTCCAGTGACCGTTGCCATTGGTGTCCCAGAACGAATATTCGGTGATGGAATCGCCCGTGGCCATGTTCACCGAGAACAACGATGAGGCCGCATAAACCTGATTTCGGGCGGCGGACTGATCGCTGGCGGTTACGACCGGTGTCGTCCGGATGCTGTATCCGAGGTCCTTCAGAACTCCGACGTCCAGGTTGGAGATCGCGTACTGGTAATTGGGATAGAAAACGATCCCGTTCATCAAATCCAGTGTGAGCGGGTCCTTGACGGTCGACGGGGTGGCGTAGAGATCGGATTGCTGGTTGCCGAAATGGTAGTAGTTCTGGGTGGTGCTGTTGGTGGTCAACGGCACCGGGCCGCCGTAAGCGGCCTCGGCATTCGCACCAACAAAGTTGGCGCCGGTTGCGGTCTTTTGAATCAGGTTGTCGAACGTGGACTCGTAGGCGCCGGGCAACTGGCCGCTCTGGCTGTACCAGCCCGTCATGCCGAAGCCGTGCATGAGCTCATGCAGAAAAACGTCGATCGGATTGATCACGTTTCCGGGCACCTGACTGGACCAGCTCAGGCCATAGTCGAGGTCGATGTACTGGAAGTAGCCGGGATCGATGTTGATGGTGATGTCGCTTGTCGTTCCAGGCACGTGCTGTCCCGTGGTCAGCTCGTACTGGCTTGACGGCTCATACACCGCGAGCCCGCCATTCGTGCCCACGTAGTAGCTGGAGGTAGGTCCGCCGTCGGCACGGCCAACGGAGGTGGGCAGGATGTTGAGTGACACCACCATGGTGCCAATGCCCAGGATATATCGCTGCCAAACGTTGAGGGCCTGCTCGAGGTCGTAAACGAGAGACGCGTCGGCAGATCCGCCTGCGTTCGATGAATCGTTTAATGTTACGGAATAGTTCCAAGTCATCTTGGTCGAGCTTTCAATCTATGGTAGCGTAGAAACCATGCGGACCAGTCACTGGGCGGTTAATAGACGCCAGATGGCCGGCCCCGGACAAGGCGGTGCGTGAGGCTGTTCACGTCCAGCGCCTTGGGCGCGATTGGCTCGGGCATCACCTTGGGGCATCACACAGCGTCCGGCCATTCTTTGCGTGCTGCAAGATCGGAAGGGCATGACCCTCTATATACGCGATAGGGCCGACGCGATCATCCCTTTGATCCCGGTGACAGCCATATCGGGTGCCGCGATCCGTAAGACTACGGAGCCCGGTTCGGCGTTCCGAACGGTTCCGCGATGGACTCCAGGATCGGCATGATGTTGCTTGCGAATTCGGCTTGGCCGCTGATAACGCCAATTGCATCTCGCCGAAGAGCCATAGTACTCTGCCTGTCATATTCATTTGCTGCTCTGTCGTTTCGTTACGAATAGTCAGTTTGGGCTGACGGCGAGGCCGACGAGCAGGGGCGGGGCCCGCTCACGGCAATCTCGGCTCACCTTCGACTGCAGTTATTTTCAGCTACTGAACAGATTAAGTCGCGAGATGATTGAAACGCGGAGCGGTACGACAGCGGACAGCGGGATAGTTGGGCTCGCGATGCTGCTGCGTTTTCACGGCATCCCGGCCGATGTCGACCAGATTCGTCATCAAGTCGGCAATGGCCCGTTCGGAACGGCAGAGATGCTGCGCTACGCGCGCTCGACCGGCGTCAAGGCTCGCGAGCTGAGCACCAACTGGCTAAGGCTCGAGAAGGTCCCGCTTCCTGCCATCGCGTTGCTGCGCGACGGTGGCCATTTGATCCTCGCCAAGGTGGGCGCCGACAAGATCCTCGTTCAATCGCCTCTGTCGGAGCGCCCGGAGCTGATCACGCGGGCCGACCTGGAAGCGGTGTGGACCGGCAAGCTGATCCTGGTGAGCCGGCGGGCGGGACTGGTCAATCTTGCGCGCCGCTTTGACCTGTCGTGGTTTCTAGGGGCCATCCACAAATATCGGTACCATTTCGTCGAGGTGTTGATCGCCTCCTTTTTCCTGCAGCTGTTTGCACTGGTGTCGCCGCTGTTCTTTCAGGTGGTGATCGACAAGGTCCTGGTTAATCACACACTCAGCACACTCGATGTGCTCGTCGTGGGGTTGATCGGCATCGCGGTTTTTGAGACGGCCCTCGCGATACTGAGGACCTACCTGTTCTCCCACGTGACGAACCGGATCGATGTCGAACTGGGAGCCCGCTTGTTTCGGCATCTCATCGGGCTGCCCATTGCCTACTTCCAGGCTCGGCGCGTCGGCGACTCGGTTGCGCGGGTTCGCGAACTGGAGAACATTCGCAACTTCCTGACCGGCTCCGCGCTGACGGTCGTGATTGACCTGTTCTTCACCGTCGTTTTCATCGCGGTGATGTTTGTCTACTCGCCGATCCTGACCTGGATCGTGCTTGGGTCCTTCCCGCTTTATGTCGGCATCTCGGCCGGCGCGACGCCGATGTTCCGTCAGCGGCTGGATACCAAATTCGAGCGCGGGGCCGAAAACCAGGCCTTTCTCGTCGAGAGCGTGACCGGGGTCGAGACCATCAAGGCGATGGCGCTCGAACCGCAGATGCAGCGTCGCTGGGAGGAGCAGCTTGCCGGATACGTGGCGGCCAGCTTCCGCGTGCTCAGCCTCGCCAATGTTGCGAGCCAATCGGTTCAGTTCGTCAGCAAGCTCGTCACCGCGGTGATCCTTTACGCCGGCGCCAAGCTGGTGATCGACGGAAGCCTCACGGTGGGCGAGCTGATCGCCTTCAACATGTTCTCGTCACGCGTCAGCGCGCCGGTTCTGAGGCTGGCGCAGCTCTGGCAGGACTTCCATCAGGCCAGGCTCTCTGTCGCGCGGCTCGGCGACATCCTGAATACGCCGGCGGAGCAGACGTTCAGCCCCGGTCGCGCCGTGCCGCCACCCATCAAGGGTCAGGTCACACTTGAACATGTGTCGTTCCGCTATCGGGTCGATGGACCCGAAGTCCTGCACGACATCAACATCAGCATTCCGGCCGGCCAGGTCGTCGGCATCGTCGGCCCGTCCGGTTCCGGCAAGAGCACCTTCACGAAGCTCGTTCAGCGCCTTTACGTTCCGGAGAAGGGCAGGGTCCTTGTCGACGGGATCGACCTTGCGATGGTCGATCCGGCCTGGCTGCGTCGCCAGGTCGGCGTCGTCCTGCAGGAAAACGTGTTGTTCAATCGCAGCGTACGGGAAAACATCGCGCTCGCCGATCCGGCCGCTCCGATGGAGAAAGTGGTCGCCGCGGCTCAGCTTGCGGGAGCTCACGAATTCATTCTGGAACTGACGGAAGGCTACGACACCGTCGTCGGCGAGCGCGGCTCCAGTCTGTCGGGAGGGCAGCGGCAACGCATCGCGATCGCGCGCGCCCTTATCACCGATCCCCGCATCCTGATCTTCGACGAAGCGACCAGTTCGCTCGACTACGAAAGCGAAAGGGTCATTCAGGACAATATGAACCGGATCGTGAAGGGACGAACGGTTTTTGTCATTGCCCATCGTCTATCCGCTGTCAGGCGCACCGATCGGATCATCACCATTGATCGCGGCCGGCTCGTCGAACAGGGATCCCATGAGGAGTTGCTGAGCACAGGCGGAAGATACGCGTCGCTGTACCGGTTGCAGGCGGGGATCCATGAAGTCGGCTCGTGAAGTGGTTGCGGTCGGGGGCAAAACCCGGGACGAGCTGGCCTTCCTGCCGGCCGCCCTCGAAATTGTCGAGACGCCGCCATCTCCCACCGCGAGACTCACGGCCGTCTTGCTTGCTGCCCTGTTCTGCTGCGCCGTGGCGTGGGCGGGTCTCGGCAGGATCGACATCGTTGCTTCTGCACCCGGAAAGATCGTGCCGGGCGACCGTGTAAAGCTGGTTCAGCCGCTCGAGATCGGCGTGGTGCGGGCCATTCATGTCCGCGATGGCCAAACCGTCAAGGCCGGCGAGATTCTGATCGAGCTGGATCCGACCAGCAATCAGGCGGAGCTGCAGCACCTGAAAAACGACCTTCTCTCGGCACTGCTGGATATTTCACGCAACCGTTCTGCGCTTGGCGGAAACACCGACGCGCTTGAAGGCTTACCGGACGACACGCCGCCCGCCTTGATTCAAATGCATCTGGAGTACTTGCGCAGTCAGGATTCCGAGCAGCGCGCCAAGTTGTCCGAACTGGATCGGCAACGGGTGCAGAAGGTCGCGGAGACCAGGACGATCGACGCCAGCATCGCGAAGATTGAAGCTTTGCTGCCGGTGCTGCAGGAGCGGGTCGGGGTTCGCAAGTACCTGGCGGACAGGGAGTACGGTTCAAAGCTGCAATATTTGCAGGAACTCCAGGAACTGGTCGGGATGCAGCAGGACATCCTGGTGCAACGGAGCAAGCTCGAGGAAGCCAATGCGGCTGTCGCCGCACTCGACGAGACCCGCGGCAAGCTTGTCTCGGAATACCGGCACCGCCTGTACGACGATCTGGCCAAGGCGACGCAGAAGGCCGGCAGCCTCAAGGACGAGGTGTCCAAAGCCGAGCACCGGACCGACCTTCAGAAGCTTGCCGCCCCCATCGACGGCGTGGTGCAGCAATTGGCCGTGCACACTGTCGGCGGTGTCGTCACTCCCGCCCAGACGCTCGCGGTCGTCGTACCCAGCGACAACCTGATTGAAATCGAAGCGATGGTTTCAAATCGCGATATCGGCTTCGTGCACCCGGGCCAGGACGCCGAAATCAAGGTCGATACCTTCAACTTCACGCGCTACGGCCTGCTGCACGGCAAGATCGTCAGTGTCTCGCCCGATTCCGTCTCCCGCGACAAGGCGCGGGATCCGGCCCGCGAGCCCAATGGCGGTGCGCCGGAGGAAAGCAGCGAGCCAAAGGGGCAGGGGCCGGTGTATATCGCGCATGTCTCGATCGACCGGACCAAGATGGTCGTCGATGACAAGGAGATCAACCTTTCGCCGGGAATGACCGTAACCGTCCAAATCAGGACGGGCGGCCGCAGCATCATGAGCTATTTGCTGTCGCCGATCATGCGCTACCGGCAGGATGCTCTCCGCGAGCGGTGAATGAATTCGGCGGTCAGGCCGTCATGACGTGGTTCGCGATTCCACGTGGCTCAGACTCGGGTCGGATTCATGGATCGCAAGGCAGTTTTGCCCCGCGTCGTAGGTCCGGTATCCATGATCGGCCAGCGTGCGAACGAGTGCGGCCTTGTCGGTCTTGATGAATTCCGCATGAATGACGGGGTGATGCTGCCGGATCGTGGCGCTCGCCCCTTCCAGCACCTTCAGCTCCATCCCTTCGACGTCGATCTTGATCAAATCGCAGCGGCTCAGATTCAGGGAGTCCAGGGTGATCATCGCCGTTTCAGTGCTGTTGGCCTCGGAATAATCGATCTTCTGGCCGATTTGCTCCGTGCCCGAGCGTTGCGTCACCTCCAGACTTCCGAAACTGGCGGGTTCCTGATGACTTAAGGTCGGCACCCGGATCTTCCCGGTCTCCGACGAGATAACCGCGTGCATCGCCCGCGCGTTGAAGCAGTTGTTGATGGCGATGTTGCCGGCAAGCGCGTAGTAGACCCGCTCCTGCGCCTCGATGGCAACGACCGAGCCCCAGCCGGTCATGTGCTTCGACCATTCGATGGTGTGAACGCCGATGTTCGCCCCGCAGTCGATGGCGACCACGCCGTCCCCTCGGTAAGTCCTTCGCAGGGCAAGAAGACCCTTGGTCAGCTCGATCTCGGTGACGTCGAACGCGCCATGCTCGAGGATCTGAATCCCCACTCCAAAAACATGGTCGCCAGCGGTGTGGTAGTCCAGCCGGTTGACGATCAGCGGGCCATGAGCGGACGCTGCGATCACAAACGGGATCTTGCTGGGATTGCGGCTCATCGATTTGTGCTTCTTTGTTTCTGCCGTTCCGGGGCGAGCGGCTGCGAGGGGGTACCCGCTGAGGTTTTCGTCCGTTGACGCGGTTGTCAATCTCGCTTACCGTTCGGCGGTATTTTTAGCGTTCTTTATATTTTCGGGGCAGGGGATATTCGTGAATGCAATTGCCGTCGCGCCGGCGATCGGGCTGAAGCGTCCGATTGACCATGTGGCTGACCAACCTAAAGTCATCGTTGATCGTTCGACCAGCCCCGTACCTGCCAGCTCCGTACCTGCCAAGTCGGAAGCTGCTGCGCCGGGTGCGGATGCGCCCAAGCGTGCCTATCCGGCGGCCGCCGAGTTGCCTACCCAAGTCGGTCCGAAAGGACTGCGATTCGACTTCAACGACGGCGCCCGAATTGTTTGCCCTCATGGCGAGCAGCCCTGGAAGGTGAGGATTCGGGATCTCG
>NZ_CANSMR010000054.1 GCF_947648125.1 uncultured Bradyrhizobium sp.
TCGTTCCACTTGGTGGCGCCGGTGGCGACGAACAGCTGCGGCACCTTCTTGGAGTTCATGTATTTCTGGATCGCCGAGTTCGACGGCGTGCCGAGCGAGTTGAAGACCAGCAGCACCTCGTCGCTTTCGACCAGCTTGCGGGCCTGCTCCACGGCTTTCGGCGGCGAGTAGGCGTCATCATAGGAGATGAAGTTGATCTTGCGGCCGTTGATGCCGCCGGCGTCGTTGATCTTCTTGAAATAGGCGGCTTCGGTGCGGCCGATGATGCCGTAGGCGGAGGCCGGTCCGCTGTAGGGCATGATGTTGCCGATCTTGATCTCCGTGTCGCTGGCGCCGGTGTCGTATTTCTTCTGGGCAAGCGCAGCGCTGCCGGATGTCGCGACGAGCGCGAGCGCGGCCCCGAAGACCGCAAGTTTTTTGGTAGCGGACATCTATGTCTCTCTCCCTGTTGTCAGACGAATGTGTCGCGGCCCTGTTGCTTCGAGGGCTCTGTTATTTGGCTGCAATGATTAGCATTTCAGGCGGCCCGCCTCAATGAAAAGCCCCTGCGACAACGCCGCAGGGGCTCTCGTCTTTAGTCGACAATTCCGCGTTAACCGCCGACGTCGCCGCTCAAAATGTCACCAAAGCGCTCCCAGGTCTCGCCCTTGAACCGCATCAGTTGCAGTTGCGAAAGCGGCGCGAAGTCGGTCGCCGAGGTGTTGACCTTGATACCCGGCAACAGTCCGCCGGGTTCGTAATCGCGTATGCTGGCGGCCTGCTTCATGACGTTCTCGCGGGTCAGGTTGTCGCCGCAGGCCTTCAACACGTGCACCAGGCCCTGGCTGACGATGTAGGCGTACATCACGGACGCGTCGGCGCGGTTGGCTTCCGGATAGTACTTATCCAGGAATTCGTTCCAGGCGATCATTGCCTTGTCGGTCTTCCACTGCGGATCAGTCGGATCCTTCAGGTATTGCGACGAGATGATGTCCTGGGCGTTCTCGAAGCCCGCCGGCTTGATCACGCTGCCGATCGACGAGGAGACGTTGTTGAGGAAATGCAGCGGCTTCCAGCCGAGCTCGTTGTTCTTCTTGATCGCCTGCGCCGCGAATTTCGGCGTCGTGATGTTGAAGAACACGTCGGCGCCGGTGGCCTTGAGCCTGACAATGTGGGAGTCGATGGTCGGCTCCGTCACCTCGTAGCTGTCCTCGGCGACGATCATGGACGCTGCCTTGCTGCCGAGCCCGTCCTTGAATCCCTTCAGATAGTCCTTGCCGTAATCATCGTTCTGGTAGAGCACCGCGATCTTGGCGTCCGGCTTGTTCTTCAGGATGTACTTTGCGTAAATGATGGACTCGCTCTGGTAGTTGGGCTGCCAGCCCATCGTCCAGGGAAATTCCCTCGGGTCATTCCACTTGGTGGCGCCGGTGGCGACGAACAGCTGCGGCACCTTCTTCTGGTTCATGTATTTCTGGATCGCCGAGTTCGGCGGCGTGCCGAGCGAATTGAAGATCAGCAGCACCTCGTCGCTCTCGACGAGCTTGCGCGCCTGCTCGACGGTCTTCGGTGGTGTGTAGGCGTCGTCATAGCTGATGAAGGTGATCTTGCGGCCGTTGATGCCACCCTCGGCATTGATCTTGCGGAAATAGGCCTCCTCGGTCTTGCCGATCACCCCATAGGCGGAAGCCGCTCCGCTGTAGGGCATGATGTTGCCGATCTTGATTTCGCTGTCGGAGGCACCGATGTCGTATTTCTTCTGCGCGGCGGAGGGGCTCGCGGTCGCCGCGAGCAATGCGAGGGCAGCCGAAATGGCCCCCAACCGCAAACGGATAGCAGGCATTTTGATCTCCCTTGGATCACGGTGAATGTGTCACGATTTTTGGAGTGGGAGCACTTTGCGGCTCCTATCGGCATTGAATACCTTTCGTCAGGTGCCAGCAACAGAAAGCCCCCCGCGGCGCTGCCGCGGAGGGCGTCATTTAGTCGAACGTGTTGCGAGGAAAGCCGGTGCCGCACAAATGCTTCGCAACACACGCGAAGCGTTTACGATGGAGATCGTGCGTCGTCCTAGTTGCTGAGCCCGCTCGAGATGATGTCGCCGAACAGCTCCCACTTCTCGCCCTTGAACCGCATCAGCTGTAGCTGCTTGATCGGCGCGAAGTCGGTGGCCGAGGTGTTGATGCTGATGCCCGGCAGCAGCGTGCCGGGGACATAATCCTTCAGGCTCGCGGCCTGCTTCATGATGTTGGCGCGGGTGAGGTCGTCACCGCACATCTCGAGCACCTGCGCCATGGTCTGTGCAGCGGCGTAACCGTAGGAGGTGGCGCCGTCGAGCTTGTTGGCGTCGGGATAATCCTTCTTGAGGAAGGCAAGAAACTTCTCCATGCCGGGATCCTTGTCCCATTGCGGATCGGCGCCGTCCTTGAGATAGGACGCCGACAGGATGCCCTGCGCGTTCTCGAAGCCGGCCGGCTGCATGACGCCGCCGACCGAGGCGGAGACATTGGCGACGAATTGCAACGGCGTCCACGCGATTTCGGCAGCCTTCTTGATCGCCTGCGCCGCGAATTTCGGTGACGTGATGCTGATGAAGGTATCGGCGCCGGCGGCTTTCAGCTTGACGATGTGATTGTCGATCGCAGGCTCCGACGTCTCGTAAGCCTCTTCGGCGACGATCATCGAGGCCTTGTCGCCGAAAGCGTCCTTCAGGCCCTTGAGGTAGTCCTTGCCGAAATCGTCGTTCTGGTAAAGCACGGCAACCTTGGCGTCGGGTTTGTGCTTCATGATGTATTTTGCGTAGACCCGCGCTTCGTCCTGGTAGGACGGCTGCCAGCCCATGGTCCAGGGATAGTTCTTGGGGTCGTTCCACTTGGAGCCGCCGGAACCGACGAATAGTTGCGGCACCTGCTTCTCGTTCATGTACTTCCGGATCGAAGCGTTGGTTGCTGTACCGATCGAGCCGAACACCAGCAGGACCTCGTCGTCCTCAACCAGCTTGCGGGCTTGCTCCACCGTCTTGGCCGGCGAGTAGTTGTCGTCATAGGAGATGAACGTGATCTTGCGGCCGTGGATGCCGCCGGACTGGTTGATCATCTTGAAGTAGGCCGCCTCGGTCCTGCCGATCACGCCATAGGCCGAGGCGGGGCCGCTGTAGGGCGCGGTGTTGCCGATCTTGATCTCGGTGTCGCTGGCCCCGGTGTCGTACTTCTTCTGCGCCAGCGCGACATTGCAACTCGTCAGGATCAGAGCCAATGCGAACAAGAGCGCCGTCAGGGACGGACGTGCGGCTGTCATGGTTTCCCCACCTCGAGTTCTTAGTTTGCAGTATTCAATACGATCGGCGCGGGGCGTCAACAAAAAGCCCCCGCGACTGTTATCGCGGAGGCTGTTGTTTTATTCCCGCAGTGCAGCGTCACTCAGAGGGGACGTCGCCGGAAATGATGTCACCGAACAGTTCCCACTTCTGACCCTTGAAGCGCTGCATCTGCAGCTGGGCGATCGGGGCGAAGTCGGTGGCCGAGGTGTTGATCTTGACGCCGGGCAGCAGGGTGTCCGGCGTAAAGTCCTTCAGGCTCGCCGCCTGCTTCATGACGTTGGCGCGGGTAAGGTCGTCGCCGCACATTTCCAGCACCTTGGCGAGCGTCTGCGCGGCACCATAGCCGTAGACATAGCCGCCGTCGGTCTTGTCGGCGCCGGGCATGTACTTGTCGAGAAACTCCGACCACTTCTTCATGCCGGGGTCGTTATTCCACTGCGAGTCGGCGCCGTCCTTGGCATAGGCCGCCGACAGCACGCCCTGGGCGTTGTCGAAGCCGGCCGGCTGCATCACGCTGCCGACCGAGGCCGACACGTTGGTGATGATCTGCAGCGGCTTCCAGCCGAGCTCGGCGGTCTTCTTGATGGTCTGCGCGCCGAACTTCGGCGTGGTGTAGATCAGCAGCACGTCCGGATTGGCGGCCTTGATCTTGACGATGTGGCCGTCGATCGACGGCTCGGACACCTCATAGCTCTCCTCCATGATGATGCTGGAGGCTGCCTTGGCGCCAAAGCCGTCCTTGGTGCCCTTCAGGTAGTCTTTGCCGAAGTCGTCGTTCTGATAGAGGATCGCGACCTTGGCGTCGGGCTTCTCCTTCATCAGCCACTTGGCGTAGATCTGCGCTTCGCTCTGGTAGCTCGGCTGCCAGCCCATGGTCCACGGGAAGTTCTTCGGGTCGTTCCACTTGGTGGCGCCGGTGGCGACGAACAGCTGCGGGATCTTCTTGGAATTCAGGTATTTCTGGATCGCGGTGTTGGACGGCGTGCCGAGCGGATTGAAGACCAGCAGCACTTCGTCGCTCTCGACAAGCTTGCGCACCTGCTCGACCGCCTTCGGCGGCGAATAGGCGTCGTCATAGCTGACGAAATTGACCTTGCGGCCGTTGATGCCGCCGCGGTCGTTGATCATCTTGAAGTAGGCTTCTTCGGTCTTGCCGATCACGCCGTAGGCGGAGGCTGGTCCCGAATAGGGGATGATGTTGCCGACCTTGATCTCGGTATCGCTTGCGCCGGTATCGTATTTCTTCTGGGCGAATGCGGCAGTGGACGTCGCGGCAAAAGCGACGATCGCCGCGGAAATCGCGGCGATCCGAACGGTAGAAAGCATAATATCTCCTGGTTTGCTTCTATAGGCTTTAGTTCTTCTTGAACTTTGCGGCCAGCTGCTGGGCAACGATCGCAACCTGCCTGGCGCCGTGCGGCACGAGGAAGATGACGAGGAACAGCAGCACGCCGAACACCGCGCCGGAGAGGCCCTTGGAGATGCTCTCCGCCATGTTGGGCACAAAGATGATGAAGGCGCTTCCGACGATCGAGCCGGGCAGCCAGCCGACACCGCCGACCACCATGCCGAGGAACAGCGAGATCGCGAGCTGGATGGTGTAGCCGTCGGGCGCCACGAACTGCACCGCGATGGCGCCGAGACCGCCGGCAACGCCGGTGATGCCGGCCGAGACGCCGAACGCCAGCGTCTTGTACAGCGCGACGTCGACGCCCATCGCGGAAGCCGCGATCTCGTTGTCGCGGATCGCCATGAAGGCGCGGCCGGAGCGCGAGCGCAGCAGGTTCACCGAGGCGATGTAGATTCCGATCGAGACCGCCAGGGTGAAGTAGTAGAGCCACATGTCCTGCGACAGCGGCAGACCGAACGGTGCATCCGGCTTGGTGACCACGAGGCCCTGCACGCCGCCGGTCCAGTGCTCGAAATAGCCGAGCTTGAGCAGCTGCGGCATTGCGGTGGCGAGCGCAAAGGTCGCGAGCGCCAGATAGACGCCGCTGAGCCGCAGCGCCGGCTGGCCGAACAGGAAGCCGAAGCCGAAGCAGACGATGCCGGCGATCGGCAGCGTCAGGGCATAGTTCATGCCCGCATGCTCCATCAGGATCGCCGACGTATAGGCGCCGACGGCGTAGAACGCGCTCTGGCCGAGCGAGAACTGGCCGCTTCCGCCGGTCAGGATGTTGAGCGCCATCACCGCAAGCGCGTAGATCAGAAGCATCGTCATCTGGAAGATGATGAAGTTCTTCACGAACAGCGGGATCAGGATCAGCGCGGCAAGCACGACCAGCGAGGTGCCATAGCCCAGCGTCATGGCGCGCTTTGGCACGGCCTCGACGGCCTGGCCTTCGGTGACGACTTCGACTTCTTCAGCGGCGCTCATGATCAAACTCGCTTGACGATGGCGCGGCCGAACAGGCCTGCCGGTTTCACGACCAGGACAACGATGATCAGCGCGAGCGCGATCGGAAGTTTCAGTTCATTGCCGACGCCGGGAATGTAGGTGCCGACGAGGTTCTCGAAGATGCCGACCAGGAAGCCGCCCATCACGGCGCCGAACGGCGAGGTCAGGCCGCCGAGCACGGCCGCGGCGAATCCGTAGATCAGCACGCCGAGCATCATGTTCGGCTCGAGGAACACCACGGGGGCGATCATCATGCCGGCGATCGAGCCGATCGCCGACGCCATGCCCCAGCCCAGCGCGATCATCCAGGAGGTATTGATGCCGACCAGCCGGGCCGATTCAGGCAGCGAGGCGGCCGCCCGCATCGCAAGGCCGACCCTGGTGAAGCGGAAGAAGAAGAACAGCAGGGCCAGCATCAACAGCGTGATGCCGATCATGCCGGCCTGGTGGGTCGAGATCAGCTGGCTCCCGAGGAACGGCGAGGAGCCGAACGGCGTCGGATACTGCTTGATGGTGAAGTCCCAGATCAGGCCGGCGACCGAGTTGATGATCGCATACAGCGCGATGAAGCCGGCGACATTGGTCAGGATCGGGGCCTTGGCCAGCGGCTTGAACAGTAACCGCTCGATGACGATGCCGGCGGCAAACGAAAAGGCGACGGTGAGCACGAAGGCGCCCCAATATGGCACGCCCCATTGCATCAGCTGCCAGGACACGAAGGTCGAGAACATCGCCATTTCGCCCTGGGCGAAATTCAGGTGGTCGATGGCCTGGTAGATCATCACGACCGCGAGCGCCATGCAGGCATAGATCGCGCCCGTGGCGATGCCGGCCAGGACCTGGTTGGCAAAAAGCTCCATTGTGCCAGCTCCTCAGTAGCCGAGATAGGATTTGCGGACGTCTTCGTTGTTCGCGATGTCCTTGGCATTGCCCGACATCACGATCCGTCCGGTTTCGATCACATAGGCCTGGTCGGCGAGTTCGAGCGCGAGCTGCGCGTTCTGCTCGACCACCAGAATGGTCACCTTTTCCTCGCGATTGATCTTGCCGAGGATGCGGAACAGGTCGCGCACGATCAGCGGCGCGAGGCCGAATGACGGCTCGTCGAGCAGCATCAGGCGCGGCCGCAGCATCAGCGCGCGCGCCACCGCGAGCATCTGCTGCTCGCCGCCCGACAGCGTGCCGGCCTGCTGGGTGTAGCGCTGCTTCAGCACCGGGAAATGTTCGTACATCCGCTCGATGTCGGAACCGATCGCGCCCTTGTCGGAGCGGCTGATGGCCCCGAGCTGCAGATTCTCCTCCACCGTCATGTTGGTGAAGGTGCCGCGGCCCTGCGGCACATGGGCGATGCCGAGGCGGACCACGTTTTCGGTGGAACGGGTGCCGATCGGCTTGCCCTCGAACTCGATCGCGCCGGTCGAGCGCACCATGTTGCAGATCGCCCGCAGCGTGGTGGTCTTGCCGGCGCCGTTGGCGCCGAGCAGGGTGGTCAGCGAACCCTCGTTGAGCGAGAAGGAGAGGCCGTGCAGGGCCTGGACCTGACCGTAATAGGCGCGCAGGTCCTTGACGTTGAGCATCGCTGTCATTGGTCCTTGCTCCCCAGATAGGCCTTGATGACGTCGGGGTCGGCCTGGACCTGGGCCGGCGTGCCTTCGGCCAGCTTGCGGCCGAAATTGAGCGCGACGACGTGGTCGGCGATCGACATCACGAGACCCATGTGATGCTCGACCAGCAACACCGTAATTTTACGGTCGTCGCGGATTTTTCGGATCAGGTCGCCGAGTACGTAGACTTCCTCGTGATTGAGGCCGCCGGCCGGCTCGTCGAGCAGCAGGATCTTCGGATCCGCGGCCAGGGCGCGCGCCAGTTCGACGCGCTTCTGGGTGCCGAAGGGAAGTCCCGAAACCACGGTGTGGGCGACATCCTCGAGATCGAGATAGCCGAGGATGTCGTGCACCTTCTTGTTCATGTCGTTTTCGCCGCGGCGAACCCAGGCGAGGCGCAGCGAGTCGCTGACGATGTCGCTCGAGGTGCGCGCATGCGCGCCGACGCGCACATTGTCGATCACGGACAGATTGGGAAACAGCGCGACGTTCTGGAAGGTGCGGCCGATGCCGATCTCGGCGATCCGGTGCGGCGGCCGCGACAGGATGCTCTTGCCTTCCATCAGGATATCGCCGGACGACGGCTGGTAGAGCCGCGACAGGCAATTGAACAGCGTCGTCTTGCCGGCGCCGTTCGGTCCGATCAGGCCGAGGATCTGCCCATGGCGCATGTCGAACGACACGCCATTCAATGCGATGATGCCGCCGAACACGACGCTGACGTCGCGAACCGCGAGCAGGGGATCATTCCCCTGCGCGAGCTGTGCCTGCGTCATCTCGTCTCGCCCGCCATCTCTGAGCGGTGCGAGCAGCCCTGCGATGGATCTCGCCGGACGCGATGGAGGCTATCTGATCCCCTCTGCCAAACGTGCAACTTTCCCTCCTACTCTAGACTTTTTGCTTTGTTCTTTTTTGGATTGCGGCGCTATTCCACCGAGCGCCTGCTCGATGTTCCTTACCATCGCGACAAGGCGAGGTCCAATGTCGTTGAGTAATCTATCTTCCGTGAAGCGGAATGCCGGCGCGCCGCAATTGAAGGCGTAAGGACCGGTTCCGTCGTTCAGTCTCAATGCAACGCCAACCGCGGCGACGTCGTTCTGCCAGTCACCGGTAGACATGGTGAAACCGTGCTTCGCCACCGTCTCGCCGGAGCGCTCGATGCCGTCGCGCATCTTGGCCCAGCGGCTGCCATAGTGATCCCGCAGCTCGCGTAGTAGAGCCGCACGCTCTTCGGGTGGCAATGCCCAAATATAGGCACGTCCCATCGCGGTGGTTGCGATCGGCACCCGCGAGCCGACGTCGAGCTGCACGCCGAGCGCCAGGCCGTTCCGGCTCTGGCCGAAATAGATCATGCTGTGACGGTCGCGGCCGCCGACAGCGACGGCACCGCCGGTCGCGCGCATCACTTCTTCTCGATACGGCTCGGACAAATGCCGAACGCCGAGATTGGCCAGCGCGGCATAGCCGAGCGCCATCGCCGACGGTGCGAGCTGATACTTTTCGAATTTCGGTACAGGTGTAAGGTATCCCAGCTTGGTCAGCGTGTAGGTCAGCCGGGAAATGGTTGGCTTCGGTAACTTGGTGCGGGCTGCAATCTCCTGATTGCCGAGCAGCCCGTCATTGGGTTGAAATGCACGCAGGACATCCAGTCCGCGGGAAAGCGCGACGACGAAATTGCGATCGGTCGCTGCTTTCTTGCTGGCGCGCTTCATTCCCTGCCCTTGTCATGCTCGTTGACAAGGCTCGTGCTTCAAAATAACCCTCCGTGTCAAGATGTGGAATTAAATTTCGCAGTGCGAAATTGGTCTAATCGTAGCGGCTCAACGCAAGTCGGGCAGCTACTCAACACAAGTTCAAGAACAAGCATCCAGGGAGAGTCCCGGTGAGTGAAGTCGTCAAGCTCGAACGTCATGACAACATTGCCGTCGTCACGGTTAACAGTCCGCCAGTGAACGCGCTGAGCGCGGCCGTGCGCGGCGGCATCTTCGATTGCATCAAGAGCGCGATCGATGATGCGCAGGTCCAGGGCATCGTGCTGACCTGCGCCGGCCGCACCTTCATCGCCGGCGCCGACATCACCGAATTCGGCAAGCCGCCGAAGCCGCCCGGCCTCGCCGAGGTGCTGAGCCTGATGGAGAGCTCGCCGAAGCCGATCGTTGCCGCGATCCACGGCACCGCGCTCGGCGGCGGCCTCGAGGTCGCGCTGGCCTGCCACTATCGCGTCGCCACCAGGGACGCCAAGCTCGGTCTGCCCGAGGTGAAGCTCGGCCTGCTGCCGGGCGCCGGCGGCACCCAGCGCCTGCCGCGTGCGGTCGGTCCCGAGCTTGCGGTCAAGATGATCGTCGGTGGTGATCCGATCAGCGCGGATGCGGCACTGAAAGCCGGCCTGATCGAGGAGATCGTCGAGGGTCCGGCGTCGGGCGGTGAGGCATTTGCGCGCAAGGTGGTCGCCGAGAAGCGTCCGCTGCGCAAGCTGCGCGATGACGACAGCAAACTCGCGGCGGCCAAGGCCGACCGCTCGATCTTCACCAATGCGGTTGCTGCGCTGACCAAGAAGTCGCGCGGCCTCGAGGCGCCGTTCGCAGCCGCCGACGCTGTCGGCGCCGCGATCGACCTGCCGTTCGACGAAGGCCTGAAGAAGGAGCGCGAGGGCTTCCTCAAGCTGATGAACGGCGAACAGTCCAAGGCGCAGCGCTACGCGTTCTTCGCCGAGCGCGAAGCCGCCAAGATCTCCGGTGTTCCCGAGGGCACCAAGGGCCGCAACGTGGCGCGCGTCGCCATCCTCGGTGCCGGCACCATGGGCGGCGGCATTGCGATGTCGTTCGCCAATGCCGGCATCCCGGTCACCCTGATCGAGACCGGCGAGGAGCAGCTCAAGCGCGGCTTGGGCATCATGCAGAAGAACTACGAGGCGACCGCCGCGCGCGGCGGCATCCCGGCGGACGCGCCCGCCAAGCGCATGGCGCTGATCAACGGCGTCGTCGGCATCGAGAACATCGGCGACGCCGATCTCGTGATCGAGGCGGTGTTCGAGACCATGGCGGTCAAGAAGGAAGTGTTCGGCAAGCTCGATCAGTATGCCAAGCCGGGCGCCGTGCTGGCCTCCAACACCTCCTACCTCAACATCGACGAGATCGCGCAGTCGACCAAGCGTCCGCAGGATGTGCTCGGCATGCACTTCTTCTCGCCGGCCAATGTCATGAAGCTGTGCGAGATCGTGCGTGCCGACAAGACCGCGCCGGATGCGCTGGTCACCGCCGTCTCGATCGCGCGCAAGATCGCCAAGGTGCCGGCGGTGGTCGGCGTCTGCGACGGCTTCGTCGGCAACCGCATGCTGGCGCAGCGCGGCAAGCAGTCCGAGAAGCTGCTGTTCGAAGGCGCGCTGCCGCAGCAGGTCGACGCTGTCGTCACCAAGTTCGGCATGCCGATGGGCCCGTTCGCGATGGGCGATCTCGCCGGCCTCGATATCGGCTGGCGCTCGCGCAAGGACCGCGGCATCAAGTCGGAGATCGCGGACGCGCTGTGCGAAGCCGGCCGTTTCGGCCAGAAGACCGGCAAGGGCTACTACAAGTACGAGCAGGGCTCGCGCGCGGCGCTGCCCGATCCGGAGGTCGAGAAGCTGATCGACGAGACGCTGGCGCGCCTCGGCCGCAAGAAGCGCGTCGTCAGCGATGACGAGATCCTCGAGCGCATGATGTACCCGATGATCAACGAAGGCGCGAAGATCCTCGCCGAGGGCATCGCGGCGCGTCCGTCTGATATCGACGTGGTCTGGCTCTATGGCTATGGCTGGCCGATCTATCGCGGCGGCCCGATGTTCTGGGCCGACACCGTGGGCCTCAAGCACATCGCCGATCGCCTGGCCTTCTACGCCAAGGAGACCAACGATCCCTCGCTCGAGCCGGCGCCGCTGCTCAAGAAGCTCGCCGACGAAGGCAAGACCTTCGCCTCGCTCGCCGCAGCGTCGAAGGCGGCGTGATCTTACTTGGCGCCACTGGCTCGGTGTTCGGGTTCCCTCTCCCCTTGTGGGAGAGGGTTAGGGAGAGGGGTTGCCGCATCGGATTGCCCGTGTGAACCCCCTTCCCCAACCCCTAAGAGCGAGCTTCGCTCGTCTCGACCCCACAAGGGGGAGGGGAGCCCACACGCTGGTGTTCACCTAACAGGTGTTGAACGTTTCCATGACCTATCCCGGCGAACGATATTATCCCAAGGGCGTGCAGTGGAGCGACGAGATCACGCGCGGCACGCTGCCGGACCTGCTCTCGAATGCCGCCGCCGAGTTCGGCGCGCGTCCGCTGCTCGAGTTCCGCGACCGGCAGATCAGCTACAGCGAGCTTGAGGCGCTGGTCGAGACCGCTGCGGCCGCCTTCATGCGGGCCGGTTATGGCAAGGGCACCTCGGTCGCGCTGTTTCTCGGCAACTCGCCCGATCACCCGATCAACTTCTTCGGCGCGCTGAAGGCCGGCGCTCGCGTCGTGCATCTGTCGCCGCTCGACGGCGAGATCGCGCTGTCGCACAAGCTCTCCGATTCCGGCGCCCGCGTGCTGGTCACCAGCAACCTGTCGGCGCTGTTGCCGACCGCGCTGAAATTCCTCGCCAAGGGTCTGCTCGACCGCCTGATCGTTTGCGAGGACGACCATTGGGGCAAGGCCGGTACGCCGCAGACGGCATTGCCTGACAATCCCGCGATCATCACCCACCGGCAGTTCATCGACGGCGCCGTCAAGCCGTCGCAATGGCCCGCCGTCGACGTCGAGGACGTCGCGCTGCTGCAATATACCGGCGGCACCACCGGCCTGCCGAAGGGCGCCATGCTCAGCCACGGCAATCTCACCGCGGCGGTGTCGATCTACGACGTCTGGGGCAAGCCCGGGCGGCTCGAACGCAACGCGGTCGAGCGCGTCATCTGCGTGCTGCCGCTGTTCCACATCTACGCGCTGACCGTCGTGCTGCTGTCGGTGATCCGGCGCGGCCATCTGATCTCGCTGCATCAGCGCTTCGACGTCGAGGCCGTGATGCGCGACATCGAGGTCAAGCGCGCGACGGTGTTTCCGGGCGTGCCGACGATGTGGATCGCGATCGCCTCGCTGCCCGATCTCGACAAGCGCGATCTGTCCTCGCTCGTGGTCGCCGGCTCCGGCGGCGCGCCGCTGCCGGTTGAAGTCGCCAAGATCTTCGAGCGCCGCGTCGGCATGAAGCTGAAGAGCGGCTGGGGCATGACCGAGACCTGCTCGCCCGGCACCGGCCATCCCAAGGAAGGACCGGAGAAGCCGGGCTCGATCGGGCTGATGCTGCCCGGCATCGAGATGGACGTGGTATCGCTGGAGGATTCCACCAAGGTGATGCCGGTCGGCGAGGTCGGCGAAATCCGCATCCGTGGCCCGAACGTCACCAAGGGCTACTGGAACAGGCCGGCGGAGACCGCGGAGGCCTTCGTCGGTGATCGCTTCCTGACCGGCGACATCGGCTACATGGACGCCGACGGCTATTTCTATCTGGTCGACCGCAAGAAGGACATGATCATCTCCGGTGGCTTCAACGTCTATCCGCAGATGATCGAGCAGGCGATCTACACGCATCCCGCCGTGCAGGAGGTGATCGTGATCGGCATTCCCGACGACTACCGCGGCGAGGCGGCAAAGGCCTTCATCAAGCTGCGCGACGGCGAGAAAGTGTTCTCGATCGACGAGCTGCGCGCGTTCCTCACCGGCAAGGTCGGCAAGCATGAACTGCCGGCGGCGGTCGAGTTCGTCGACGAACTGCCGCGCACCCCGGTCGGCAAGCTGTCGCGTCACGAATTGCGCCAGCAGCAGCCGAAGACATCTCAAACCACGCAACAAACCGCATCAGGATCGCGCTCATGATGGACGACATGGTGCAATGAATCCGTCGTCCCGGCGAAAGCCGGGACCCATACGCCGCGGCCTATGCAAGAGGCACAAGCGGCAGCCGGCTTTGCCAATCCCGACGGCCGGTGGTTATGGGTCCCGGCGTTCGCCGGGACGACATCGAGAATCACGAGGAAGTTGAACTTCAAAAGGAGGATCCGATGGATCTCGCTTTCACCAAGGAAGAGATAGCGTTTCGCGAGGAGGTACGGGAGTTCTTCAAGAACAACGTGCCGCCGGATACACGGCGCAAGCTGCAGGAAGGCCGCCATCTGTCGAAGGACGAGATGGTCACCTGGTGGCGCATCCTCAACAAGAAGGGCTGGGGCGTCACCCACTGGCCGAAGGAATATGGCGGCACCGGCTGGACCACCGTGCAGCACTACATCTTCAACGAAGAGCTGCAGTCCTATCCCGCGCCGCAGCCGCTCGCGTTCGGCGTCAGCATGGTCGGCCCGGTCATCTACACTTTCGGCAACGAGAAGCAGAAGAAGGAATATCTGCCGCGCATCGCCAATGTCGACGACTGGTGGTGCCAGGGCTTCTCGGAGCCGGGCTCGGGTTCAGACCTTGCGTCGCTGAAGACCAAGGCCGAGCGCCGTGGCGACAAATGGATCATCAACGGCCAGAAGACCTGGACCACGCTCGCCCAGCACGCCGACATGATCTTCTGCCTCTGCCGCACCGACAACAACGCGAAGAAGCAGATGGGCATCTCCTTCATCGTGTTCAGCATGAAGTCGAAGGGCGTCACCGTGCGCCCGATCCAGACCATCGACGGCGGCCACGAGGTCAACGAAGTGTTCTTCGACGACGTCGAGGTGCCTGTCGAGAACCTGATCGGCGAGGAGAACAAGGGCTGGGACTACGCCAAATTCCTGCTCGGCAATGAGCGTACCGGCATCGCCCGGGTCGGCGTCTCGAAGGAGCGGCTGCGCCGCATCCGCGCGCTGGCCTCCAAGGTCGAGTCCGGCGGCCGTCCTGTCATCGAGGATCCGGCGTTCCGCGAGAAGCTCACGGCCTGCGAGATCGAGCTGAAGGCGCTCGAGCTGACCCAGCTCCGTGTCGTCGCCGACGAAGGCAAGCACGGCAAGGGCAAGCCCAACCCGGCTTCCTCGGTGCTCAAGATCAAGGGCTCGGAAATCCAGCAGACCACCACCGAGCTGCTGATGGAGATCATCGGCCCGTTCGCCGCGCCCTACGACGAGCACGGCGATGCCGGCTCGAACGAGAGCATGGATTGGACCGCGCAGATCGCGCCGAGCTACTTCAACAACCGCAAGGTTTCGATCTACGGCGGCTCCAACGAGATCCAGCGCAACATCATCAGCAAGGCGGTGCTGGGGCTTTGATTCTCTCCCTCTCCCCGCGCTTGCGGCGGGGAGAGGTGACGAGGTCCCGGTTTCGGTAACGACTTTCAGTTTAAGGAAACGAACATGGATTTTGATCTGTCCGAGGAGCAGCGGCTTCTCAAGGAAAGCGTCGACGGGTTGCTGGCGGATGCCTACGACTTCGATGCGCGCAAGAAGTACATGAAGGAGAAGGGCGGCTGGAGCAAAGCGCTCTGGGGCAAGCTCGCCGAGCAGGGCCTGCTTGGTCTGCCCTTCGCCGAGACCGACGGCGGCTTCGGCGCCGGCGCGGTCGAGACCATGATCGTGATGGAAGCGCTCGGCAAGTCACTGGTGGTCGAGCCCTATCTCGCCACCGTCGTGGTCGCCGGCGGCTTCCTGCGCCATGGCGGCTCGGCCGAGCAGAAGGCCAAGTACATCCCCGGCATCATCGACGGCAGCAAGACCTTCGGCTTCGCGCAGCTCGAGAAGAACTCGCGCTACGACCTGTTCGACGTCGTGACCACGGCGAAGAAGAAGGGCAGTGGCTGGGTGATCGACGGCGAGAAGTTCGTCGTGCTGAACGGCGAGAACGCCGACACGCTGATCGTCACCGCGCGCACCAAGGGCGGCCAGCGCGACAAGACCGGCATCGGCGTGTTCCTGGTTCCGGCGGACGCCAAGGGCGTCACCAAGAAGGGCTATCCGACCCAGGACGGCCTGCACGCGGCCGACATCACCTTCACCAATGTCGAGGTCGGTGCGGACGCTGCGATCGGCGATCCCGAAAACGGCCTGCCCTTGATCGAGCGCGTGGCGGACGAAGCCCGCATTGCGCTGTGCGCGGAAGCCGTCGGCGCGATGGATGAATCGCTGAAGGAGACCGTCGAGTACATCAAGACCCGCAAGCAGTTCGGCGTTGCGATCGGCTCGTTCCAGAGCCTGCAGCACCGCGCCGCCGACATGTTCGTGGCACTGGAGCAGGCCCGCAGCATGTCGATGTTCGCGACCATGGCGTCGGACTTCAGCGATGCCAAGGAGCGTTCGTCCGCGGTCGCGGCCGCCAAGGTGCAGGTCGGCAAGTCCTTGAAGTTCGTCGGCCAGCAGTCGATCCAGCTTCATGGCGGCATCGGCATGACCATGGAAGCCAAGATCGGCCACTACTTCAAGCGGCTGACCATGATCGAGAACACGCTCGGCGATACCGACTACCACCTCCGTCGCGTCAGCGAAGGCGGTGGGCTGTTGGCTTGAGATGTCGTTGCCGGGCCTGACCCGGCAACCCATCGCTTCTTGAAAAGATGGATGCGCGGGTCAAGCCCGCGCATGACGAGTTCTGATAGAAGTCAGGGAAACAACAACAATGAAAAACACCCCGTTCGATCTCACCGGCCAGGTCGCGGTCGTCACCGGCTCGAGCCGCGGCATCGGCCGCTCCTCGGCCGAACTGCTCGCAAAACTCGGCGCCAAGGTCGTGATCTCCTCGCGCAAGGCGGACGCCTGCCAGGAGGTCGCTGACGGCATCAAGAAGGCCGGCGGTGACGCGCTCGTCATCCCCTGCAACATCGCGCGCCGCGCGGAGGTCGAGGGTCTGATCTCCGGCACGATGAAGCACTACGGCAAGATCGACATCCTGGTCTGCAACGCTGCGGTGAATCCCTATTACGGCCCGCTGCTCGACATCACGGACGAGGCCTTCGACAAGATCATGGGCTCGAACGTCAAGAGCAACATCTGGCTCTCCGCGCTGGCGATCCCGCAGATGGCCGAACGCGGCAAGGGCTCGGTCGTGATCATCTCCTCGATCGGCGGTCTGCGCGGCTCGACGGTGATTGGCGCCTACGGCATCTCCAAGGCGGCCGACTTTGCGCTGTGCCGCAGCCTTGCTGGTGAATGGGGCCCGAAAGGCGTGCGGGTCAATTGCGTGGCGCCGGGCCTGGTGAAGACCGATTTCGCCCGCGCGCTGTGGGAGGATCCGGACAATCTGAAGCGCCGCACCGCATCGACGCCGCTCCGCCGTATCGGCGAGCCCGACGAGATCGCGGGCGCGGTGGCCTATCTCGCCTCCGATGCCTCGACCTTCATGACCGGCCAGACCATCGTGGTCGATGGCGGCGTGACGACGGCTGCGGCGTAACGAATCGCTTTACAAAAGCACACCAAGGAATCGTCATGCCCGGCCTTGTGCCGGGCATCCACGTCTTTGGCGGTTGCTGCGAGCAAGACGTGGATGGCCGGGACAAGCCCGGCCATGACGAGTCTTGCGGGTCAGCCTCAAACCTGCTCCAGCGCGCGCTCAAAATCCTCGATCAGATCGTCGGGGTGCTCGAGCCCTGCCGAGAAGCGAATAAAACCTTCGCTGATGCCGAGCTCGGCGCGGGCCTCCGGCGCCAGGCGCTGATGCGTCGTGGTCGCGGGATGCGTGACCAGGCTCTTGGCATCGCCGAGATTGTTGGAGATGCGCGAGATCTTCAGCGCATTGAGGCAGCGGAAGGCGCCGGCCTTGCCGTCCTTCACCTCGAAGCCGACCAGCGTCGAGCCGGCGCCCATCTGCTTCTTCACCGTCGCGGCCTGCGGATGATCGGGGCGGCCCGGATAGACCAGCCGCGTGATCTTCGGATGGTTGGCCAGCGCCTCGGCGATCTTGGCCGCGTTCTCGGTCTGGGCGCGGACCCGGATGCCGAGCGTCTCCAGCCCCTTCAACAGCACCCAGGCGTTGAACGGCGACAGCGACGGGCCGGTCTGGCGCATGAAATTGTGGATGTGCTCGGCGATGAAGGCTTCCGACGACAGGATAACGCCGCCGAGGCAGCGGCCCTGGCCGTCGATATGCTTGGTCGCGGAGTAGACCACGACGTCCGCGCCAAGCGACAGCGGGCTCTGCCAGATCGGCGTCGCGAACACATTGTCGACGATCAGCCGTGCTCCGCCGCTATGCGCGATCTTGGCGATCGCGCCAATGTCGAGCACGTCGAGCGTCGGATTGGTCGGGCTCTCCAGGAAGAAGGTCTTGGTGTTCGGCCGCAATGCGCGCTGCCACTGGTCGAGATCGAGGCCGTCGACCAGCGTCGTCTCGATGCCGTAGCGCGGCAGCAGGTCCTGCACGACGTAGAGGCACGAGCCGAACAGGGCCTTCGACGCCACCACGTGGTCGCCGGCCTTCAGCGGCGCGAGGATCGCGGTGGTCACCGCGGCCATGCCGGTCGCGGTCGAGCGCGCGGCTTCCGCGCCCTCGAGCTCGATCATGCGGCGCTCGAACATCGCAATGGTCGGGTTGGAATAGCGCGAATAGATGAAGCCGGGATCCTGGCCCTTGAAGCGCGCCTCGCATTGCTCGGCGGTGTCGTAGACATAGCCCTGGGTAAGAAACAGCCCTTCCGACGTCTCCCCGAACTGCGAGCGGAGCGTGCCGCCATGGACGAGGCGGGTTTCGGGACGAAGGTGGGCAGTAGACTTGGATTCAGAAGACTTGGGTTCAGACATGTGACCTCCGAAGTGGCCATTTCCCTCGGAAACTGGCCACAAAAAAACCGGCCTGGAGAAACCTCCACAAGCCGGGATCACACTGTCCCCGGCCTGTTTAGCGACTTATTTAACGTGGCTGCAAGCCGGCCGGCTCAAATCACCACGGGATAAGTGCAGCTGATATTCCCTCGCGCCCTTTCCGTCAAGACGGTCATCGGATAACCCGTAAAAGCCCATAATTTGGGACTTGGTGGCCGCTCAGAGTATGATTTTGGGCCATCTCGAGGGATCGCCGAGGGACCGCGACGTGTCGTTCACGCTGGAAGATGAAGCCAACGGAATCTTGCCCGACCGCATGATCGCGGAGATGGCGGAGGCGGGCCTCATCCTGCCCGCCTACGACTTCGTCGAGAGCCAGATCCAGCCGGCGAGCCTCGATCTCCGCCTCGGTGACATCGCCTACCGCGTCCGCGCCAGCTTCCTGCCGGGGCCCGATGCCACCGTCGCGGAGCGGATCGACCAGCTGAAGCTGCACGAGATCGATTTGTCTGACGGCGCGGTGCTGGAGACCAATTGCGTCTACATCGTGCCGCTGCTGGAAAGCCTGGCGCTGCCGCCGGAGATCGTGGCCGCGGCCAACCCGAAGAGCTCGACCGGACGGCTCGACGTCTTCACCCGCGTGATCGCCGACGGCACCCGCCGCTTCGACATGATCGGCGCCGGCTATCACGGCCCGCTCTATGCCGAGATCAGCCCGAAGACGTTTCCGGTGCTGCTGCGCGAGGGCTCGCGGCTCAGCCAGGTCCGCTTCCGGATCGGCGAGGCGACCTTGACCGCCGACGAGCTCGACGCGCTGCATGCCGCCGAGCGGCTGGTCGATGCCGACAATGCCGATCTCACCCATGGCGTCGCGCTCTCGGTCGATCTCTCCGGCGAGAACTCGGGCGGCTTCGTCGGCTATCGTGCCAAGCGCCACACCGGCGTTGTCGATGTCGATCGCCGCGGCGGCTATTCGGTCGAGGAATTCTGGGAGCCGATCAAGGCGCGGCCCGACGGCAGCCTCATTCTCGATCCCGGCGAGTTCTACATCCTGGCGTCGAAAGAGGCCGTGCAGGTGCCGCCGGACTACGCCGCGGAGATGGTGCCGTTCGATCCGCTGGTCGGCGAATTCCGCGTCCACTATGCCGGCTTCTTCGATCCCGGCTTCGGCTATGCTGGCGCCGGCGGCAAGGGCGCGCGCGCCGTGCTGGAAGTGCGCTCGCGCGAGGTGCCGTTCATTCTCGAGCATGGCCAGATCGTCGGCCGCCTCGTCTATGAACGCATGCTCGAGCGCCCCGACGCGCTCTATGGCCAGCGCATCGGCTCGAACTACCAGGCGCAGGGCCTGAAGCTCTCCAAGCATTTTCGCGTGTAATTCCGTTTCGCGCGCGTGTAATTCCGTAGCCCGGATGAAGCGCTAGCGAAATCCGGGACGGTGCATACGCGGATTGAGCGGCCCCGGATTGCGCTTCGCTGCATCCGGGCTACGATTGCGTATGCGAGCTCGACCTCGCCAACAAGAGCCAGGGAGCAAACATGACCGGAGAGCAGGACGCGCGCGAAGCGCAGTGGCGAAGGTGGCGCAGCGTCGCCGATCTCTATCACGCCTTCTTCACCGGGCTGATCCTCACCGTGGTGACGCGGCGCGGCACGGCCGACGCCGCCGAGTTCGTCTTCCGCGTGTTTCGCCGCCAGCAGCAGGAGCGCTTCCTGCCCGGCTTGAAGAAGCTCGGCCTCGACGGCCTGCCGCCTGCGGTCGCGGCCGCGCAGTATCACTATCTCTCCAACTGGATCGGCGGCGTGCATGTCGAATACATGTACGAGACCGACCGCAAGGCTTGGATCCGCTATCCGCCGCCGCGCTGGATCTGGAAGGGCACGGCGATCTGCGGCGTGCCCGGCGAGGTCTCGCGCGCGATGCTGCGCGGCTGGCACGCCAACAACGGTGTCGCGCTCGGCGATCTCAGGCTCGGCTTCGTCTGCACCAAGCAAAGCGTCGACGGCCAGGACGGGCTCGAGGGCTATTACTGCGAATACGATCATCCGCTCGAACTCGACCAGCGCCTGGTGTTCGCGCGCCACCTCGAGGCGCCGCTGTTCGATTCCAGAACCGCGCCGGCATTGCCGGTCGACAGCTGGCCGAAACCACGGCTGGAAAAGGCCTATCGCAACTACGCGATGGAATATGTGAAGACGGCAGCGCCGGTCATCGTGCAGGTGTTCGGGCCCGAGGATGCGAGCTATCTGCTGCATCTCACCGGCAAGCTGATTGGCATGCAGTATTTCGACGAGGTTGCGCAGGCGCTCGGCGGCGGCCGTGGCCGTGCCACGGAATTTGCCGCATTCCTGCGCGTGCTCTTCGAGTCGCAGGATGATGTCGCTGAGATCAGCGAGTCCGAGGGCCAGTTCGAGATCCGCCAGCAGGGCTGGAAGCTGATGGCCGACGTGGCCGATTATCACCCGGCCTGCGCCAGCGTCCTGACAGGCTTGTTCGAAGGGCTGGCGGCCGGCTGCGGACGGCATATTCCGGTGCATCTGAAGCCGAACAGCGCCGCCGGCGCGCCGTTCGTCTGGTCGATCGGCTAGACCAGACGTCATCCTCCCCTGGAGGGGGAGGATCGGTTCGCATGAAATGCGAACCGAGGTGGGGT
>NZ_CANSMR010000055.1 GCF_947648125.1 uncultured Bradyrhizobium sp.
CGCGACATGTTCGAGCAGGCCAAGAAGAACGCGCCCTGCATCATCTTCATCGACGAAATCGACGCGGTCGGCCGTCATCGCGGCGCCGGCCTCGGCGGCGGCAATGACGAGCGCGAGCAGACGCTGAACCAGTTGCTGGTCGAGATGGACGGCTTCGAGGCCAATGAAGGCGTGATCCTGATCGCGGCGACCAACCGTCCCGACGTGCTCGATCCCGCGCTGCTGCGTCCGGGCCGCTTCGATCGTCAGGTCGTGGTGCCGAATCCGGACGTCGTCGGTCGCGAGCAGATCCTCAAGGTCCACGTCCGCAAGGTGCCGCTGGCGCCGGATATCAACCTCAAGACCATCGCGCGCGGCACCCCGGGCTTCTCGGGCGCCGACCTGATGAACCTCGTCAACGAGGCCGCGCTGACCGCTGCCCGCCGCAACAAGCGGATGGTGACGCAGGCCGAGTTCGAAGAGGCCAAGGACAAGGTGATGATGGGCGCCGAGCGCAAGTCGCTCGTCATGACCGAGGAAGAGAAGTTGCTGACGGCCTATCACGAGGGCGGCCACGCCATCGTCGGCCTCAACGTCGTCGCGACCGATCCGATCCACAAGGCGACCATCATTCCGCGCGGCCGTGCGCTGGGCATGGTGATGCAGCTGCCGGAGCGCGACAAGCTGTCGATGTCGCTGGAACAGATGACCTCGCGCCTCGCCATCATGATGGGTGGCCGCGTCGCGGAAGAGCTGATCTTCGGCCGCGAGAAGGTGACCTCGGGCGCCGCGTCCGACATCGAGCAGGCGACCCGCCTGGCCCGCATGATGGTGACGCGCTGGGGCCTGTCCGAAGAGCTCGGCACTGTGTCGTATGGCGAGAACCAGGACGAGGTGTTCCTGGGCATGTCGGTCTCGCGCACCCAGAATGCGTCCGAGGCGACGGTCCAGAAGATCGACTCCGAGATCAAGCGCCTGGTCGAGGAAGGCTACAAGGAAGCGACCCGGATCCTGACCGAGAAGCACGGCGACCTCGAAGCTCTGGCCAAAGGCCTGCTCGAGTTCGAGACGCTGACCGGCGACGAGATCATCGACCTGCTGAAGGGCAAGAAGCCCAACCGCGAGTCCGTGCTCGAGCCGTCGACGCCGCGCGCGTCCGCCGTGCCGCCGGCCGGCAAGTCGCGCCCGCGTCCCGATCCGGACACCGGCCTGGAGCCGCAGCCGCAGGCGTGAGTCTCGCCCGCCATGGCCGGCACGTCCGGCAAACCGATTGTGCAAAAGCTCGGCCTCAAGCCGGGCTTTTGTATTTTTGTCGACGGGTTGTCCGTTCCCTATGGCGACATCGTCGGCGAGCTGCCGGCCGATCTTCGGATCGCGAAGACCGCGCGGGCGCCGCTCGATGCCGTGCATCTGTTCGCCGCCGAGGCCAGGGGGCTCGCCGCCAAGCTGCAGCGATACCGCGAGGCGATCGCGCCTGACGGCATGATCTGGGTGTCGTGGCCGAAGAAAAGCTCAGGCGTCGCGACCGACCTTGACGACAGGGCCGTGCGCGCGGCGGGGCTCGCGTCAGGCCTGGTCGACATCAAGGTCTGCGCCGTCGACGTGGTGTGGTCGGGGCTGAAATTCGTGATCCCGCTCAAAGAGCGCGGCAAGCGCTGAGATCGCCCCGGCGAATGGGCTTGGCCTCCGTTGGGGCGCCGTGGCATCCTTAAGGCCAAGCCGACAAACGGCACAGCCGCGCTCGCTGAGGACGCGGCAAGAAAAGGGGGAGGGGAGGCCGATGCGCAAGGCATTCGGCGCGCTTGGCGCCATTTCATTCCTGCTGCTGCCCACCGCGTCATTCGCCGCCGAGATGCGCGGCGTCACAGCAACCGAAATCAGGATCGGCCAGACCATGCCCTATAGCGGGCCGGTGTCGGCGTTCGGTGCGCTGGGCAAGGGCGAGGCCGGCTATTTCAGGATGTTGAACGAGCGCGGCGGCATCAACGGCCGCAAGATCAACTTCATCTCGCTGGACGATTCCTACGCGCCGCCGAAGACCGTGGAGCAGACGCGCCGTCTCGTCGAGAGTGACGAGGTCGCGCTGATTTTCTCCTCGATCGGCACCGCACACAACACGGCGATCGCGAAATACCTGCAGGGCAAGAACATCCCGCAGCTGTTCCTGGCCTCCGGCGCCTCGAAGTTCGGCGACATCGCGCAATTCCCGCAGGCGACGATGGGCGTGCAGGCGCCGTTCCGCTATGAGGCGCGGCTCTACGCGCGTTATGCGCTGGCGAAGAATCCGAACGCACGGTTCGCAGTGATCTCGCAGAACGACGATTACGGCCGCGACTATCTCGCCGGCCTCAAGGACGTGCTCGGCGAGAAATATGATTCCGTCGTCACCGTTGCGACCTACGAGATATCGGACCCGACCATCGACTCCCAGATCGTCAAGCTGAAGGCGACCAATGCCGACGTCTTCGTGATCGCAGCGACGCCGAAATTTGCGGCGCAGTCGATCCGCAAGGCCTTCGAGATCGGTTGGCGGCCGATGACGTTCCTCTCCAACACCGCGGTGTGGATTTCGACCGTGATGCAGCCGGCTGGTGTCGAGGCCGGCACCGGCATTATCTCGACGGCCTATGTGAAGGATCCGGATGATCCGGCCTGGAAGGACGATCCCGGCATGAAGGGCTGGCGCGACTTCATGACCCGATACGTGCCCGAAGGCGATCAGCACGACACCAACTACGTCAACGCCTACAACAGTGCGATGGCGCTGGAGGCGGTGTTGAAGGCATGCGGCGACGATCTCTCGACCGAGAACATCCTGCGGCAGGCGTTCGCGATCAAGGACCTCGAATTGCCGATGCTGCTGCCGGGCATCAAGGTCAACACGTCGCCGGCCGACCATGTGCCGGTCGACCAGATGCAGCTGATGCGCTTCAACGGCAAGACCTGGGATCGCTTCGGCGAGCTCCAGACCGGGAATTAGGTTGAGATCGATCGCGCGCGAACTCGTCCTCCGCGCGATCCCGTCATCCCCGCGCAAAGGCTTCGCCTTTGTCGCTGGAGGTACGAGCGGAGCGAGCCTCAAAGGATGCACGGCCCCGCTGGTGGCCGTCGATCCTTCGAGACGCGCTACGCGCTCCTCAGGATGACGGGATAGGCAGCGTTGCGACTCTGGACAACGCAGCAGTGCAGGTTACTTCGGACCCTCTACCGCCGGCACCGCGCCGGCCGTCTCGTCCGACCGCACATGGATGACCGCGATGTCGTCCTTGTAGAGCCGCTTCCAACCCTTGAGATGGTCCAGCGCGTTTCCGGCAGAAGAGTCCGAGCTCAGCAGCGTGGCGTCGATCCGGTATTTGTCGAGCAGGTTCAGCAGCTGGCCGACGTCGCGGGCATCGAGCGCGGCGTAATAGTCGAGCACGAATTGCTCGCCATAGAGCTCGGCGCGGCCATCGATGAACACCTTCATGTCGCGGATCACCATGTAGCCGCCGAACGGCGCGGTGCTGAACACGCGTTGCGCCTTGTGTTGCTGGAGGACGTCGACCGCGGCAACGGGCGAGAACGCCGGCAGGAATTTGAACTCGTGCTGCGCGACGAAGGTCGTCGTCGTCACCCACGCTCCGATCACCATGGCGATAGTCGCCAGGATCGTGACGACGGGGACGGAGCGTCCTTCCTCCAAGCGGGCGGCGGGGGCGCCTGCCATTCCCCATTGTTCGGCGATCGGCTTGGCGAGCACCAGCGGCGCGATGAACGCGAACACCTCGATGTTGCGGATATGGCTCAGCGCCATCCAGATCAGCCCGAGCAGCAACAGGATCCGCGGCACCGACAGGGTCAGTCCGCGATAGCAGATGATGCCGATCAGGCCGAGCAGCGTGGCTTCGAAGAAGCTGGGCTTGCTGAAATCCGCGGGCAGCCACTCGCCGATCAGCGACAGCAGCTTGCCGAGACTGAGGATCTTGGTCGCGCCCAGCAGGCTATTCCAGCCATAGGGTGTCACGCAGCTCGCGGCCAGCGCAGCGACGCCGAACAATCCCCATCGCACGATGAGCTGACGGCGGCGGCTGGGCTCGGCGCTCCACACCGCCTCCAGTCCGATCGGCCCGATCAGCGCCAGGCCGAGCACGAAGCCGCCATGCAGATTGGCCCACAGCGCCATCAGCGGCAGCAGCCACCATGACGGATGGGTGCGGCGATCCGCGGCCGCCATCAGGCCACCGATGAACGCCAGCAGCACCGGCAGCGCCAGCACATGCGGCCGCGCGAAGAAGTGGATCGTCGACAGCAGCAGCGCCAGCGCCGCGATCAGGAGTGCACGCGCCGGATCGAAATACGGGCTCAACAGATGCAGGAAGATCGCGACCGTCGCGCCGATCGCGATCGACGTCAGGATCACCGGCCCGGCCCAATCGCCGCCGTACACCAGGGCGTACGCCACCTGCGACAGCCACGAGCTCGAAATCCAGGGCTCGCCGAAACGGGTGAACGAGAACACGTCGGTCGTTGGCATCGCGCCGTGTTCGAGGATCCACTGTCCGACCCTGATCTGCCACTCCGTGTCGGAATCGCGCAGCAGGATCTCACCGGCGGAGAGATAGAACAGATAGGCGCCCACGGCGGCGCACAGCGGCAGCAGCCCTCGCACCGCGCTACGGCTGCTCACGCTGCTGGTGATGGAGAGTGACATGCGCTTTCTTGGTTCGGCCGGGGACATCGAGGCAACGCCACGCGTGACGTCGGGCGCACTCGACCACGGCTTCCGATAAATTCGGGTAAATGCGACTGCGATGTCGCGGGTCTGCGCGAGAACAGATGTCTCGATATCGAGTGATGATCTTAGCTTGCGATTTACCATCCAACGCCTGATCCGAACTTGCGTGCCGTTAGTGGCCACCGATCTGTCGCTGAATCGGGCGGCCCAGAGCACCCGCGGGCCGGAACGGCCGCCAGTTCAATCGGAGGTGGCGTGCGACTGTCGCAAAATCCTAACAATTCCAGCTTGTCATTCAGTCTGAATAGTTGTTCACTTCTTCAGACGATTGCGGGATCAATCGTTCAAAACATTGAAGACGCGTGTGTTCTGCCGGTGGGCGCCGGCCCGGGCACACGGTGGGGGGACGGAATGCCATGGTCTACCGGCGAACTCATCAGGTCGTGAAACGGCTCGCTGCCCGGCGCAGCGCCATCCTGTCGGCTGCGCGGGACGCGGCGGCGGCGGGCGGCATGGCCGCGGTCCAGATCGCACCCGTCGCGGTGCGGGCCAATGTCGCGGCCGGCACCGTCTATCGTTATTTCCCGTCGAAGGCCGAGTTGATCTCGGAATTGATCACGGAGGTCTCGCGTGACGAATTGTCCGCGATCCGGCGCGCCGCAGAGGCCGCGCCCGGACCGTCATCGGCGCTGGCCGCCGCGGTGACGACGATTGCGGTCCACGTGCTGTCGCAGCGCAAGCTGGCCTGGGGCATCCTGGCCGAGCCGGTCGATGTCGACGTCACCGCCTCGCGCCTTGCCAGCCGCCGCGATATTTCCGGCGAGCTTGCCATGCGCATCGACGCCGCCGTGCGCGCCGGACATCTGCCGGCGCAGGATACAGCGCTGGCCGCCACCGCCTTGCTCGGCGCGCTGCATGAAGCGCTGGTCGGTCCGCTGGCGCCGTCCAATCTCGAGGATCCGATCAAGCTGCGCGATACGGTGCAGACCGTGACGCTGCTCGCGCTGCGCGCGGTCGGTGTGATGGACGCGCGTGCGCGCGGTCTTGTGGTGCAGGCGACGACCCCGGCGAAGGCACTGGTCGGCGCCTGAGATCGCGGCTGCTCGGCGAACACTTCCGTCGCATTGGCGTTGTAGCGTTGCGGGGCTGGGATCAACCAACCTTACGGAGCAACGCATGACGACGACCCATGGTTCGGCCAAATGGCAGGGTGGCATCAAGGACGGCAAGGGCGCGATCTCGACCAAGAGCGGCGCGCTCTCGGATTACCCCTATGGCTTCGCCAGCCGCTTCGAGGGCAAGCCCGGCTCGAACCCCGAAGAGCTGATCGGCGCGGCGCATGCCGCCTGCTTCACGATGGCGCTGTCGTTGATCCTGGGCGAGGCCAAGCTCACGGCCGAGCACATGGAGACCAAGGCCGACGTGACCCTGGAGAAGATCGCCGACGGCTTTGCCATCACCGCCGTGCATCTAACGCTGTCGGCGAAGATCCCGGGCGCCGATAACGCAACGTTCCAGGAATTGGCGGGCAAGGCCAAGGCCGGATGTCCGGTGTCGAAGCTGCTCAACACCAAGATCACGCTCGACGCGTCGTTGCAGGGCTGACGGTCTGGAGCGCAGCATTGGGGCCACGCTGATGCGTGGCCCGGCGCGGCGGGTTAGAGCGTTTTCGAGCGAAGTGGGCGCCGGTTCGCGTGAAGAAAACGCGTCAAAACAAGAATCTACAGCTGCGCGTCGCCGTTCGGCCCGACCGAGGCGATGCGCAGCATGTTGGTGGTGCCGGGCGCGCGGAGCGGCACGCCGGCGACGATGATGACGCGCTGGCCGGCCTTGGCAAAGCCGTCCCGGAATGCAATTGAGCCGGCGCGTTCGACCATGTCGTCGAGGTCGTGCGCGTCCTCGGCGACCACGCAATGCACGCCCCACACCACCGACAGCTTGCGGCCGGTGACGAGGTTCGGCGTGATCGCGACCACCGGCACCTTGGGCCGCTCGCGCGCCACGCGGATCGCGGTCGAACCCGATGAGGTCCAGCAGATGATCGCCGATAGATCGAGTGTCTCGGCGATCTGCCGCGCGGCGTCGGCAATGGCGTCGCCCACCGTCGCCTCGGGATCGACGCGCTGGGCGTTGATGACGCTGCGATAGGTCGGGTCGCGCTCCACCTCCTCGCCAATGCGGTTCATGGTCGAAACCGCTTCGACCGGGAATTTGCCGGCGGCGGATTCCGCCGACAGCATGATGGCGTCGGCGCCCTCGTAGACGGCGGTGGCGACGTCGGAGACTTCAGCGCGCGTCGGCACCGGCGCCTGGATCATCGATTCCAGCATCTGGGTTGCGACCACCACCGGCCTGCCGGCGCGGCGCGCCATCCGGATCATCTGCTTCTGCAGGCTCGGCACCCGCTCCAGCGGCAGTTCGACGCCGAGATCGCCGCGCGCCACCATCAGCGCGTCGGCCGCCTCGATGATGTCGGCGAGGCGGTCGATCGCCTGCGGCTTCTCGATCTTGGCCATCACGGAGGCGCGGCCGCGGATCATCTTCTTGGCCTCGATCACGTCCTCGGCCCGCTGCACGAAGGACAGCGCGACCCAGTCGATTCCCTCCGGCAGCGCGGCTTCGAGATCGGCGCGGTCCTTTGGGGTCATCGCGGAGACCGGGAGGTCGGTGTCGGGCAGGCTGACGCCCTTGCGGTCAGACATCTTGCCGCCGATCACGACGCGCGTCACCGCGCGGTCGGGCGAGGTTTCCTCGGCGATCAGCCGCACCTTGCCGTCGTCGAGCAACAGCGCGTGGCCGGGGCGGAGCGCGGCAAGGATTTCCGGATGCGGAAGCTGGACGCGGCTGTTGTCGCCCGGCGTCTTGTCGGAATCCAGGATGAAGCTCTGGCCGTTCTTGAGCTGGGTCGCCCCTTCCGCGAAGGCGCCAACCCGCAGCTTCGGCCCCTGCAGGTCGACCAGGATGCCGATCGGCCGGCCGTAGCTCGATTCGACATTGCGGATGGTCTTGACCAGCTCCCGCATCTTGTCATGCGGGGTATGGCTCATGTTGATGCGGAATACGTCGGCACCCGCCTCGAACAGCTTGCGGATCATTGCGCTGTCTGAGGAGGCCGGGCCAAGCGTTGCGAGGATCTTGATTCGGCGCAGTCGTCTCATTGTTTGTTTCCGGGTGGCGCGGCTGGCGGCAGACCCGACGCGCCCGGAGGCGCTGCGCCCTGCGGGGGGGTGGGCAGGCCCGGCATCGCCCCGGGGCTTCCCGGGGCCACGCCGCCCGGCATTCCCGGTACTTTCTGCGGCTGTTGTTCGTTGGCTTCGGTCAGCTGGACGGTCCATGCACGCTGCTCGCCGGTGTCGACCTCGAAGAAGCCGGTGCGGTCAAAACCCCGCGCCAGGCAATTCTCGGTGCCCTTGATGGTGAATTCCTTGTCGCGCGAGCACATGAAGGCCTGGCCGGACCATTCGCCGCCGCGATCGTAGTCGAGAGCGTAGATGTAGTAGTAGCGCGCCACAAGATTGCCGCGCAGCAGGGTCTCGCAGGTCCGCGACGACACATTCCACCAGCCCTCCGTGGTCCAGCCCTCGGCATCCTTGTAGCCGAGCGCGATCCCGACCCGGCTCGAGGTGTTGTTGCAGAGCCGGAAATCGGCGGCCGCCGGGCTCGTCCACAGGCATGCCGCGACAAGCGCCAGCACCGGCAGGATGCCGGCCAGGATCAGGCGGATGGTGCGGGGAGCTGAGGCGAGAGAATCTGTTGGGCGCATACGGCGAAGCTATATCAGTTCATTGTCGATTTCGCGTGCCCCGGCAGGCACTGTCAACGGGCGGGCGCCCGTCCCCCACGTTGCCGGACCGTGGCAAGTGCGGCCGGACAGGTCCGTATTGCGCGTCGATATGGCAAAATCTGTGACAATTCCCACCTGATATCAATATGGTGAGCGCATCACACCGGGATCACGATCATGAGCATTGACGACAAAACCAGAACAGAACTTGAGGCCGCGGTGTTCCGGCGCCTCGTCGATCATCTGCGCAACCGGACCGATGTGCAGAACATCGACCTGATGAACCTTGCCGGCTTCTGCCGCAATTGCCTGTCCAACTGGATGAAGGAAGAGGCCGACGCCAAGGGCCTTGCCGTGAGCAAGGACGAGAGCCGCGAGGCGGTCTACGGCATGCCCTATGAGGAGTGGAAGGCGAAGTATCAGGGCGGCGCGACGCCGGATCAGCTCGCGGCGATGAAGAAGGCCCAAAGCGGGCATTAATTCCCGATTGATGTGACGCCAGTTCCGTGGCCGTCCGCATCTCCTGTGGGCGCGCTGTGGATGAGCGCGATGTTTCCTTGACGGGACGTGCTCCAAAATCGAGGGTCGCCCGCAACAAGCGGTGCGCGTGGCGCGTATTCGCGCGACATTTCATTGCCATTTCAGGAGTACGCGATGGCCACCACGTCTGCCGCCGTTCAGGATGAACCCGCAACGCGATTTGCCAAGGACCAGCTCAAGTCCATCATCGAGCGCATCGAGCGGCTGGAAGAGGAAAAGAAGACGATCTCGGACGATATCCGCGACGTCTATGCCGAGGCCAAGGGCAACGGCTTCGACGTCAAGGCGCTGCGCACCATCGTGCGCCTGCGCAAGCAGGATGCCAACGAGCGCCAGGAGCAGGAAACCATCCTGGAGACCTATATGCAGGCGCTCGGGATGCTCTGAGGCGGCAGGCGGCCGCTGGCGTCCGTCAAGGCGCCCACCCGAGGTAACTCACCCAAGCCTCTTGGCGAGGCTTGGGTGAAGTCCCGGGATTTGCTAGACTGCCGGTGAGGTAACCGGGCAGAGCGTTCAGATGGACGTGCCAGGACCAGAGCGTCGGCTCGCTGCGGTCCTCGCCGCCGACATGGTCGGCTTTAGCCGACTGATGGAGGCTGACGAGACGGGCACCCTTGCGCGCCTCAAGACCCATCGGATCGAGCTGATCGATCCGGCCATCACCAAGAATCGCGGCCGCATCATCAAGACCACCGGCGATGGCCTGCTGGTCGAATTCCACAGCGTCGTCGATGCGGTGCTGTGCGCGGCCGAGGTGCAGCGCCGGATGGCCAAACGCAACACCGACGTCGCGCCGGCGCGGTGGATGCAGTTTCGCATCGGCATCAATCTCGGCGATGTGATCGTCGACGGCGCCGACATCTTCGGCGACGGCGTCAATGTCGCCGCGCGCCTGGAGGTGCTGGCCGAGCCCGGCGGCATCTGCATTTCCGGCGCAGTCCGCGATCAGGTCGGCGATCGCCTGGAAGATCTGAGCTTCGAGGATCTCGGCGATCAGACCGTCAAGAACATCGCGCGACCGATCCGGGTTTTCCGCATCCATCTCGAATCGGGCGCCAGATCCGCTACCGAGCAGGCGAGCGCGGCCGCCGCCCCTGTCGTCGCCAAAAAGCCCTCGATCGCCGTGTTGCCGCTCGTCAATATGAGCGGCGATCCCGAGCAGGAATTCTTCGCCGACGGTCTCACCGAGGACATCATCACCGAGCTGTCGCGCTTCCACGATCTGCTGGTGATCTCGCGCAACTCGACCTTCGTGTACAAGGGCAAGGCCGTGAAGGTGCAGGACGTCGCGAAGGAATTCGCGGTCGACTATGTGCTGGAAGGCAGCGTGCGCAAGGCAGGCGGCCGGATTCGCGTCACGGTGCAGCTGATCGATGCCGAGGCCGACCGGCACGTCTGGGCCGAACGCTATGACCGCGAGCTTGCCGACATCTTCGCCATCCAGGACGAGATGACGCGCGCGATCGTGTCGACCTTGCCGGGCCGTGTCGAGGCCGCCGCCCATGACCGCGTCAAACGCAAGCCGACCGACAACATGGCTGCCTATGAGTGCGTGCTGGCTGCCAAGGTGCTGCATCATCGTTCGGAGCGCGACGACAATGCGGAGGCGCAGCGCCTGCTCGAGCGGGCCATCGTGCTCGATCCCAACTACGCCCATGCGCACGCCTGGCGGGCCTGCGTGCTCGGCCAGACCTGGGTCTACAATTGGTGCGACGACCGCGACGCGACCTTCGCGCAGGTGGCGGCCGAGCTCGAGATCGCGCTCAAGCTCGACGACAATGACAGCGACGTGCACCGGATCCTCGCCGCGCTCAACCTCAACCGCGACGACCACGACAAGGCGGCCTTCCACCAGGAGCGCGCGCTCGCGCTCAACCCGAACTACGACCTCGTCGTCGTGCAGCAGGGCGAGCTCCTGACCTGGCTCGGGCGGCCGGAGGAGGGCATCGACTGGATCAAGCGGGCGATGCGCCTCAATCCGTTCCATCCGGAGCGGTTCTGGAGTCATCTCGGCCGGGCCTGCTATTGCGCCGAGAAATACGCCGACGCGGCCGAGGCGTTCTCGCGGATCACGCGGCCCGACCACACTCATCACGCCTTCCTCGCCGCGACATTGGCGCAGATGGGCAATTCGGTGGCGGCCTCAGCCCATGCGACCGAGGTACTGAAGCGCGAGCCGACCTTCTCGGTCGCCGCTCACCTCGCAACCCAGCACTACAAGCGCGCGCCCGACCGGGCGCGCTACGAGGCCGGCCTGCTCAAGGCAGGGCTGCCGGCTTGAACGGCTGATGAAATGATGTTGTCGGGGAGGTTCAGCGCAGCGAGGCGGTGCGCAGCACGAAGGATTGGGTGGTCAGGAGGGCGGTCGCCGAGCCCGAGAAGTGATCGCAGGTCATGCCCATCATCGGATCTTCCGAGAAGGTCATGGCGACGGCGGCCTGCGGCTTCACGAAATGCTGCCGCATCATGTTCATGTCGGTGTCGCCAAGCACCGTGGTCAGCATGCCGCTGCTCGCGCTCGGCGCCAGCATCACGACGCGCATCCAGATGTCGTTGCCCTTGGCGGCAGAGATCCGCGCCGACGTCGTGATCACGCCCTGGCTAGGCGCGCCCTTCGCAACGACGGTATTGATTTCGGTGGCCGGGGCTGCCGCATTGCGCGTCGTCGGGCGCACATTGCGCGGGATCGGCGCGGTGGCAGCGACGATATTGGCGCGATCGACCGGTGAGGACGCTGCCGGCGCATAAGCGAGCGCCTTGTTGAAGTTGTCCGTCGTGCTGGCGGTGGTCTGCGGGTCGGAGCCGCCGACCGCCTCACGCGCCTTCAGCGCGGCGATCTGCGCGGCCGATGCCTGCTTCGGCGCCGCGGACTCGTCACCCCAGAAGCCGCGAGCATTGATGATGTCGGCGGGCGATTGCGGCGCGGTGTTCTCGGCCGTCTGCACCACCTGCACCGCCGGCTTGGCTTTCGGCATCGGCACGAGCTGCGCGTCGGCGGCGGCGAGCTGGATCGCGGCGGCGAACTGCTGCGGCTTGGCGCGCGGCAGCGGAACGGGGTCGGCGGATTTTGCAGGGGCCGCGGCCGCAACCACGGTGGGGGCCGCGGGCTTGTCGTTCACACTGGCCGCGCCTTCGTCTTCATCGTCACCCGACTTGCCGGCGCCGAACAGCTTCGCGAACAGGGTCGGCTTGCTGATGGTCGCAGCATCGTCGCCATTGCCGCGGCGTTCGATGTCAGCCTTGGCGAGCTCATAGCCCTTCAGTGGGGTGCCGTCGCTCGGGACATGGACGGTGCGGCCGTCGGGGAACACCCGGACCAGCTGCTCGCGGGTCATCCGCGGCCAGTGCCGAATGCCGCCGGTGTCGAGATGCACGAACGGCGAGCCCGAGGTCGGATAGAAGCCGACGCCGCCGCGCTGCAGGCGCAGGCCGGCGAAGCGGATCTGCTCCAGCGGCACGCCCGGAATGAAGAAGTCCATCGCATGCCCCAGCATGTGCTGGCTGTGGCGTGCAACGCCCGAGGAACGGCGGCGGAGCATGGCGTTGGTGGCAGGAGCGCGATAGGCGGAGATGATCTGGATCGGCTGCTTGCCGCCGACATCGCTGTAGACTTCCCAGAGGATGTCGAACAAGTGACGGTCCATCACCGTCTCGTCCTGGGAGCGCCAGTCGCGCAGGAAGTGATTGAGTTGCTTCAGCGCGGCTTCGTCGTAGCGGCCATCGCGCTTGAAGGTGATGGTGAGGTCTTCGCCGGAATGGGTGTGGTGGAAGGAGAGGGTGCGGGTCTGGTTCAGCGCAGTCGCATCGTGCACCGAGCCTGCACCCGCCAACAGCAATAGCGCGGTCAGGCCGACTTGGTACCCGGCCTTAGGCAGCGACAGCGGTTTGTAGCGGCGTGCGAAGACAGCCAGCACTATGAGCCCACCCAGTCGACGAGCGTTCGGTCGGCATCTTCGCAGACCCCCTGCGGAAGACGGTGAACGCTTTCTTAAAGCGGGAGGGTTAACCGAGGTTTACCGACCCGCCCCCAAGTTGGGCTTAACTAACTGGGGGAGTGTGGCAAAAGATAGCCCTGTTCCCCGGACCCCATGGCAAATGGTTAACGTAAACGATCTCGCTTTCTGAGCGAGATCGTTGATTTTGCTTCAATATTTATCCCAATCGGGCGGAGAGGCAGTTTAGCGGGTGATCACCCGGCGCTGCTGCTGGGCCTGGCCGCGGCGGACCGGCTGCGGCTCCGGCTGGCCGAATCCCCCGAACAGGCGCTCGAAGAAGTTCGGTCCGGAGGAGCCAAAGCCGCTGTTGTCGCCGGCGACGTTGACGCCCGGGGGCAGGCTGCTGCTCGGCGGCCGCGCGTAGCTCGGCTGGGCGTGCGCCACCACCGTTTCGAGATCCTTGCCGCGGCTGTTCTTGAGCAGCGACAGCATGGCGGCGTCGCGGCCGTAGATGTCCCTGCGGATTTGCAGCTTGCCGGCGTCGTCCACGAACGCGGTCTGGTAGGTGATGTTGACGGGGATCGGCGTCGGGAATTTCAGATCGACTTCGCTCGAGCCGTACATGCTGCGGATCCGCTCCGGCGTGTAGTGCTGGTTCGGCTCGGTGATGTTGAGCAGCACGGACGCGTACTGATCCGGATTCTGCACGCGCATGCAGCCGTGGCTGAAGGCGCGCTCATCCTTGGCGAACAAATACTTGTCCGGCGTGTCGTGCTGATAGACCAGGAACTTGTTCGGGAAGTTGAAGCGGATGCGGCCGAGCGCGTTGGCTTCACCGGGCGGCTGCGAGACGTGGATCGAGCCGTCGCGGTTGCGCTCGAGCTTGAGGCCCATGCGCTGCAGCACCGTCGGATCCTGCTGCAGGGCCGGCAGATATTCGTTGTAGATGATCGACGGCGGCACGTTCCAGGTCGGGTTGACCGTGATGTACTTCATCGTCTCGGTCAGAAGCGGCGTGGCGTGCTGGCCGGGCTTGCCGGTGACGACGCGCGTGGTCCAGACCTGCGCACCGTTCTGCATCACCTTCAGCGTATAGTCGGGGATGTTGAGGATCACATAGGCATTGCCGACATTGGCGGCGCCGAGCTGGCGCGGCAGCCAGCGCCAGCGCTCCATGTTGACGAGCACGGTGTCGATCTGCCGGTCGCGCTTCGGATTGTTCAGCGCCTTCACCGTGCGCTCGTCGAGCACGCCAGTCGCCTTGAGGTCGACGCTGCTCTGGAATTTCTCCACGGCTCGCGCGACGGTCGCGTCATACTTGGTGCCGTCGGCATCCTCGGTGATGCCGAGCTTGTTGCGCAGATCCGGCACACGCGGATCGTCCATCTCGACCGCGGCCTGCTTCTTGCGCGCGGGGACGTATCTCAGCGCGGGTCCGTCGGCGATCGTGATCACCGGGCCGTCGCCCTGACCGCGCAGCTCGGCGAGCTTCTTTTTCAGCTCCTTGTAGAGCTTCTGCGGCGGGTTGTAGCCGTCGAGCGCGGCCGAGGCGTCCTTGGCCGAGGTCACATTGGCGAACACTTCGGCCGGATCGATCGGGTGCTCCGGATAGAGGATGTCCGCCGACACCTGCGACCAGTGCATGCGGCCGCTCTGGGCCTGGCGTGCGTAGTCCAGCATGCTGGCCGCGAGCTTCAGCTCGGCGTCGGCCAGCGCGTCGGGCGTCGTCGCAGCAGTGAAATCCGGCACCGGATAGTCGGCCGCATCGAGGCCGTCGGCGGCCGCATCCTTCAGGCGGGCGATGACGCCCTTGCCGGCCTCGGTCAGCTTGCCGGCCTTGGTGAAGACCGGTGCATATTCGCGCGCCGAATAGAATTTCTCGGCCGCGGCGCGCTCGTTCTTGCGATCGAAGCTGCGCAGCGACTTGCTGGCGAGCAGCTCGCGCAGCTTGTCGGCGACCGGCTGATCCTCGGCGGCAACATTGCTTGCGGCCTTTGCGGGTTCGTTCGCCGGAGCTGCCGCCGTCGCGGGAGCCGGAGTTGCGGCAGGCGCCGTTGCGGTTGCAGGGGCTGGTGTGGCCGCAGCCGGCGCGACCGCGGTGTCGGTCTTTGGCGCTTCGACCTTGGGCGCATCGGCGGGCTTGGTCGCCGGCGCGGTGGCGACATCGGCGGGCTTCGGCTCGACGGTCTTTGCGGTTGCACTCGGTTCCGCCGGCTTTGCATCGACAGGCTTGGCATCGGCAGGCTTGGCTTCGGTAGCCTGCACCTCGGTGGGCTTCACATCTGCCGGCTTGGTGGCGTTGGGCAGCGCGGCGGTGGTGTCGGCCTTGAAATCGCTTGCGGTGGGCGGCGGCACATTGGCCGGTTCGGGGCGCGGGATCGCGGCGTCGATCGCGAGTTCCGAGGCGCTGGAGCGAGGCGTGTCCTGCGCGAAGGCCGAGCTCGCGGACACCGTGAGGAAGGTCGCCGCGACGGCCATCAATACGCGGTCAAATCCTCGACGGTTGTTCGAACAGTCACGCATTTCGCACCCCCTGGGTGGAACTGCCCCTCAGATTCGGGAACAGTTCAAATCGGTATTCGGTTTCATAGCTTGCGCGAAAGCGCCGGCCTCTCAAGCGACTCGTATGCCTGCACGCAATTGACGCAGACGATACATTTGCCCCTCTTATGCAGCCAGCGCCATGCGGGGCAACTCACGACAAACTGACCTCGAAGCAGCTGATTTCGCTCGGGCCGTGCGCTTTTGCCACGCGGCACAGCCTTTGTCTGTCACCGACGGGACACGGTTCAAAAGGTTCCCTGGTATGGCCCTGTTGGCTTCAGATTTAGGTGGCGTCGCTTGTGCGCGTGCCGGCCGCCGCTTCGTCGAGCTTGCGGTAGAGGGTCGAGCGGCCGATCTTGAGGCGGCGCGCGACCTCCGACATCTGTCCGCGATAATGCGAAATCGCGAACCGGATGATTTCGTTCTCGAGATCTTCTAGCGGCCGCACCTCGCCCGCGGCAGTGAGTATCGACAGGCCGCCCGCAGTGGGCAGGGCAGCGGTGACTGGTATCTCATTACCGGATATCATGGCGGGCGCGGTGGACGGCGACACCACCAGCGGCTCGCCCTGCAACGATTTGCCCTCCGGCACCGGATGCGTTGTTCCCTGCGGGAAGTCGGCGAGCCCGAGCTGGTCGCCGTCGCTCATCACCACGGCGCGATACACCGTATTCTCGAGCTGGCGGATGTTGCCCGGCCAATCGAGCTGCGCCAGATGCGCCATCGCATCGCCGCTGATGCCGGTGATGTTGCGGTTCTCCTCGGCGCAGAATCGCGCCAGGAAATGCCGCAGCAGATGCGGAATATCCTCGCGCCGCTGCCGCAGCGCCGGAATGGTCAGCGGCAGCACGTGCAGGCGATAGAACAGGTCCTCGCGGAACTGGCCGCCTTTCACCAGATCGAGCAGCTTGCGGTTGGTCGCCGAGATGATCCGGACATCGACCTTGACCGGCTTGCGGCCGCCGACGGCCTCGACGGTGCCCTCCTGCAGCGCGCGCAGCAGTTTTACTTGCGTGGCCAGCGGCAATTCGCCGACCTCGTCGAGGAACAGCGTGCCGCCATGGGCCTCGACGAACTTGCCCTGGTGACGCTCGGTGGCGCCGGTGAAGGCGCCCTTCTCATGGCCGAACAGGATCGATTCGACGAGATTGTCCGGGATCGCGCCGCAGTTCACCGCGACGAACGGCTTGGCCTTGCGCTCGCTACTGCCGTGGATGGCGCGCGCGAACAATTCCTTGCCGACGCCGGACTCGCCCTCGATCAGCACCGGGATGGTCGAGGATGCCGCCTTCTGCGCGGTGCGCAGCACCCCCGCCAGCGCCTCGCTGCGGGTGATGATGTCGGAGAAGGTCAGCCGGCCCTCGCGGCTGTGGCGGATGCGCTGCAATTCGCCCTTGAGCGCCGACGCATTGAGGGCATTGCGCAGGGACACCTGCAGCCGCTCGAAGCCGACCGGCTTGACGACGAAGTCCTGGGCGCCGGCGCGCATCGCCGACACCACATTGTCGATGCCGCCATGCGCGGTCTGCACGATGACCGGGACGTTCAAACCAGCTTCACGAATTTTTGCGAGGACTCCGAGACCATCGAGGCCCGGCATCACGAGGTCGAGCACGACGGCATCGATCGCCTGCGTCTCGGATGCGGTCAGGGCCGCTATCGCCGCGTCGCCACTGTCCACGACGAGGGGCTCATAGCCGCACTTCTGCACCATGTTTTCAACCAAACGACGCTGTACGGCGTCATCATCGGCGATCAAAATGGTGGCAGCCATGGTTTTCCCCGCACGCTACGTTTATCTGTCTCGAATCGGGGCAATGTCGCCGATGCCGATTAACGCACTCTTAAACCTTGCAAACCCGCTTTCATTCCGCCGCCGCCGACATCTTTCCGACTGAAGTAAGGTTACGAACAAGATGACCTCGCGCTCCAAAACTGCCTCCCCCAAGTCTGCTCCCGGCAAGTCTGCTCTCAGCAGGGCCGCTCTCCGCAAGGAAGCCGCGCTGCGCAAGTCGGCCGCCCAACGCAAACCGGCCGCAGCCAGCCCGGTGGCGAAACAGGCAGCCAGCAAGACCGGCAAGCTTCCGGAATGGAATCTGGCAGATCTCTACTCCGGTATCGACGCGCCGGAAGTCGCGCGCGATTTGCAGAAAATGGATGCAGATTGCGTCGCGTTTGAGACCGACTACAAGGGCAAGCTTGCCGAAAATACCGGCGAGGAAGGCGGCGGAAAGTGGCTTGCCGAGGCGATCCGCCGCTATGAGTCGATCGACGATTTGGCTGGCCGTCTCGGCTCTTATGCCGGCCTGGTCCATGCCGGCGACAGCGTCGATCCCGCGATCTCGAAATTCTACGGCGACATCTCCGAACGGCTGACGGCCGCCTCGGTGCATCTCCTGTTCTTCTCGCTCGAGCTCAATCGGGTTGACGATGATGTGATCGAGCGCGCGATGGCCGAACCCACACTCGGCCACTACCGGCCGTGGATCGAGGATCTGCGCAAGGACAAGCCGTACCAGCTCGAGGACCGCGTCGAGCAGCTGTTCCATGAAAAGGCGCAGAGCGGCTACGCGGCCTGGAACCGGCTGTTCGACCAGACCATCTCCGGCCTGCGCTTCAAGGTCGCGGGCAAGGAGCTCGCGATCGAGCCGACGCTGAACCTGTTGCAGGACAAGGCCGGCGACAAGCGCAAGTCCGCGGCGCAGGCGCTCGCCAAGACCTTCAAGGACAATGAGCGCACCTTCGCGCTGATCACCAACACGCTGGCCAAGGACAAGGAAATCTCCGACCGCTGGAGGGGCTTCCAGGATATCGCGGATTCCCGCCATCTCAACAACCGGGTCGAGCGCGAGGTGGTCGATGCGCTGGTCGCCTCGGTGCGCGCGGCCTATCCGAAGCTGTCGCACCGCTATTACGCGTTGAAGGCCGGCTGGTTCAAAAAGAAGAAGCTGCCGCATTGGGACCGCAACGCACCGCTGCCGTTCGCGGCGACCGGCACGATCGCCTGGCCTGAGGCGCGCAACATGGTGCTGTCGGCCTATAATGGCTTCTCGCCGAAGATGGCCGAGATCGCGGAGCGCTTCTTCAGCGATCGCTGGATCGACGCGCCGGTGCGTCCCGGCAAGGCGCCCGGTGCGTTCTCGCATCCGACCACGCCGTCGGCGCATCCCTATGTGCTGATGAACTATCAGGGCAAGCCGCGCGACGTGATGACGCTGGCGCATGAGCTCGGCCATGGCGTCCATCAGGTGCTGGCGGCGAAGAACGGCGCGCTGATGGCGCCGACGCCGCTGACGCTGGCGGAGACCGCGAGCGTGTTCGGCGAGATGCTGACCTTCAAGCGGCTGTTGTCCCAGACCAAGAACGCCAAGCAGCGCCAGGCGCTGCTCGCGGGCAAGGTCGAGGACATGATCAACACCGTGGTGCGGCAGATCGCGTTCTATTCATTCGAGCGCGCGGTTCATACCGAGCGCAAGAATGGCGAGCTCACCGCCGAGCGGATCGGCGAGCTGTGGCTCAGCGTGCAGGGCGAGAGCCTCGGGCCGGCGATCGAGATCAAGCCGGGCTACGAGACGTTCTGGATGTACATCCCGCACTTCATCCATTCGCCGTTCTACGTGTACGCCTACGCGTTCGGCGATTGCCTGGTGAACTCGCTCTATGCGGTCTACGAGCATGCGTCCGAGGGGTTCGCCGAGCGCTATCTCGACATGCTCGCCGCGGGCGGCACCAAGCATTACTCCGAGCTGCTGCGGCCGTTCGGGCTCGACGCCAAGGACCCTAAATTCTGGGACGGCGGCCTCTCCGTCATCGCCGGCATGATCGACGAGCTGGAGACGATGGGCTGACGCCCATCGACCTTCCGGCTGGCCCTGCGTCAGATTCGTTCGGCGTTTTTTGCGCCTCGCGGCATGATCATCCCATGGCGCCCGCGTCTGGGAGATCAATCCTGCCGAGGGGCGGCCGCAGGGCCGTCGCTCGAGGGGTGAATCGGGGACGATTTGCGCTTCAAATCGCCCGATCGGGACCACGCCGTTGCCCTGCCAACCTGTTTGCGGTAATGGCTCGCAGAACGCGAATTTCTGACTGGGGACAGCGATGGCAGACCATAGCGAAGTGGCCTATACGACCGCCGACGGCAACGATTACGTGGCGCATGAGCAGACCTATGAAGGGTTTCTCATACTGGTCAAATACGGCACCATCAGCGTCGCCATCCTCCTCGCCTTGATGGCCTATTTCCTGGTCTGATCCTCTGATCGGCTAGCGGCATCGCCGTCCCGCGGCGGTGCCGGAATTCCTGTCGAAACCCGGATGGAAAAACCGGGTATCCAATCTGGCGAAAATAACGCTAGTTTGAAGACGCGTGCGCCGCTCGCGCCGCCGGAGGGCCCATGAAGATCGCCGTTGCCAAGGAAATCGATGCGTCCGAGCCGCGGGTTGCGGTTTCGCCCGATACCATCAAGAAGTTCAAGGCGCTGGGCGCCGAGGTCGCGGTCGAGC
>NZ_CANSMR010000056.1 GCF_947648125.1 uncultured Bradyrhizobium sp.
GAGAGAGAGAACGCCCTACTTCGCCTTCTCCTTGAGGAAGGCGATGATGTCGGCGCGGTCCTTCGGATCCTGGACCTCGTAGAACATCTTGGTGCCCGGAACCATCGCGTCCGGACCGGTCAGCCATTTGTCGAGATTAGCCTCCGTCCATACGATCTTCGAGTTCTTCAGCGCCGGCGAGTAATTGTAGCCCGCGACCGAGCCGGCAAGGCGGCCCACAACCCCCTTGTGCATCGGACCGACGTCGTTCTTCTCGATCGAATGACAATCGCCGCAGCCCTGGTACAGCGTGGCCCCGCGTGACGCATCGCCCGCCGCACGGGCGCTGTTCAGCGCGAGCAGGATCGCGATGGCCGCCATCGCGGCGATTTTGGCCTGCCGGGGCGCTAGTACGCCTGCGATCGAACGAATGGTCATTCCCGGGGTCTCCTGTTTGCCACCACAACAGGAGCAGCCATGCCGCCATTCTATTCCCTGAAATTTCGCCCGCCCGCTGGACACCGGCCGCATCGATCGCCGAGAATGGCACTTGTTGTCGAAGTTTTTTGCCGCCGACGAGGAATATCCGCGTCATCAGCCGATCACTATCCTAGCTGCCACCTCCGCAGCGGCGCCGGGTTTTTGGAGCATCCCCAGTGTTTCACAATCGGTTCGGCGCCGTCGCTCGACTTGCCGAACTCGGGTGCGTGCTTGCTGCGCTCACCCTCGCAGCAGCCACCGCTGCGCGCGCGGACGGTTGTCCCAAGCCGAGCGACGAAATTGCGACCGACCGGCCCGACGTCACCAATTCGAGTATCGTCGTGCCGGTCGGGAGCCTGCAGAGCGAAAACGGCATCAACCTCACCGGCCGCAACAGTGGCCGCAGCATCGACGGCAGCAACAGCCGCTGGCGGCTTGGCATCGCGCCCTGTCTCGAGGTCCTGATCGACCTGCCGAGCTATACCGGCAGCATGAGATCGCCGGGCGCCGCGGGCTTTTCCGACGTCGCGCCGGGGATCAAATGGCAGATCAGCCCGGTGCCGGGAAAGATCGATCTCTCGATCACCGCGGGCGTCGCACTGCCGACAGGCGCGGCCGCCATCGCCGGGCGCGGCGCGCAACCCTACGTCCAGCTGCCATGGTCGTGGGAGCTGCATGACGGCTGGGGCGTCAGCGGCATGTTCACGGAATTCTTCCGCCCCGCCGAGCTGGCCGGCCGGCACATGTCGGAAACGACCTTCGTGATCGAGAAGAAATTGACCGAGCGGATCAGCGTGTTCACCGAATATGTCGGCGACTATCCCGACGGCACGCGGCCGATCCAGCTGATCAATTCCGGCGGGATGTACCGGATCACGCCGACCCAGCAGCTCGATCTCCACGTCGCGTTCGGGCTCAACCGCAACTCGCCGAACTACATCGTCGGCCTCGGCTATTCGTTCCGCGTCGACGGGCTGTTTCGGTAGTCGAACCGATTACGCTGCGTAGCCCGGATGGAGCGCAGCGCAATCCGGGGCAGAACCATCCGCGGTGAGAGCAGTCCCGGATTTCGCTTCGCTGCATCCGGGCTACAAGCAGAACGAGACGGGCTGCGTGGCTAATTAACTTCCGCCTCGCGCAGGCCGCTCAGCCACAGCGCGAGCAGCGTCCATACCGCGCCCGACAGCAGATACGCACCGGCCGAGATCAGGCCGAAATGGGTCGCCAGCAGCAGCGCGGCGAGCGGCGCAAAGCCGGCGCCGAACAGCCAGGCGAAATCCGATGTCAGCGCCGAAGCGGTGTAGCGATAGGTCCGCGCGAAGTTCGAGGCGATCGCGCCGGACGACTGGCCGAACGACAACCCGAGCAGCACGAAGCCGAGCACCATGTAGATGGTTTCGCCGAAGGCCCCGGCATCGAGCAGCTGCGGGGCAAAGCCGCTATAGACCGCGATCGCGACCGCGGAGCCCAGCAGCAGCGGCTTGCGCCCGACGCGGTCGGCGATCATGCCGGAGGCGATGATCGCGATGACGCCGACCATGGCGCCGATCATCTCGATGATCAGGAAGCGCACCGGGCTTTCCCTGGTGAACAGGAACACCCAGGACAGCGGAAACACCGTGACCATGTGGAACAGGGCAAAGCTCGCCAGCGGCGCGAAGGCGCCGAGCAGGATGTTGCGGCCCTCCTGCGCGACGGTCTCGCCGACCCGCGCCGGCTCGAGGTCACGGCTTTCGAACAGCTCGGAATATTCATCCGTCGCCACCATGCGCAGCCGCGCGAACAGCGCCACCACGTTGATGGCGAAGGCGACGAAGAACGGATAGCGCCAGCCCCAATCGAAGAAATCATCCGCCGAGAGGTTGCCGGCGAAGAACGCGAACAGCGCGCTCGCCACGATCAGGCCGAGCGGTGCGCCGAGCTGCGGCACCATCGCGTACCAGCCGCGGCGATTGACCGGCGAGTTCATCGCGAGCAGCGAGGCGAGGCCGTCCCACGCGCCGCCCCAGGCGATGCCCTGCAGGACGCGCGCGGCGGCGAGCAGCCAGATCGCCGCGACGCCGATCGTGTCGTAGCCGGGCAGGAAGGCGAGCGCGACCGTAGCGGTGCCGAGCAGGAACAGCGCGATGACGAGCTTGGCGCCCTTGCCGTGGCGACGGTCGACCGCCATGAAGATGACGGTGCCGAGCGGCCGCGCGGCGAACGCCAGCGCGAAGATCCCGAATGAATAGAGCGTGCCGGTCAGCTCGTTGACGAACGGGAACACCAGCTTCGGGAACACGATCACCGAGGCGATCGCGTAGACGAAGAAGTCGAAGAATTCCGACGTGCGTCCGATGATGACGCCGATGGCGATCTCGCCGGGTTTCGCCTGCCCGTGGCCTGATGCCGTCGGGGTGCCGTGAGCCATTGCTGGGGCCTGTGCCATCGCCGGAGAACCGTCCTTTGGAGCATGATCCGGGAAAGTGGAAACCGGTTTTCCGAACCGACCGTGCTCAAACTAGATGAGGCCACGGGCAGCCTTTGCCACGCGGTCCACCTCACCTTCTGATCGCCTATCCCGCAGTGCAACATTGGACAAATTGTCCAATGTCAACGTTGCTGCATCGCAGCTACCCCTTGGCGGAACTCATAAAATTCAAATGGGGTGAGCCGTGCGCGCCTTGAAATTATTGGCCTTATTGCCGTTCGCGGCGCTCCTTGGCGGGTGCGATTTCGTCGTCCTGGCCCCTGCCGGCGACGTCGCCGTCCAGCAGCGCGACCTCGTCGTGATCTCCACCGTCCTGATGCTCATCATCGTGCTTCCGGTGATGGCGCTGACCCTCTTCTTCGCCTGGCGCTACCGCCAGTCCAACACCGCGGCACCCTACGAGCCGGAGTGGGATCACTCCACCCAGCTCGAACTCGTGATCTGGTCGGCACCGCTTCTGATCATCATTTGCCTCGGCGCGCTGACCTGGATGGGCACGCATCTGCTCGATCCCTACCGCTCGCTCGGCCGCATCGCCGCCGACAAGCCGATCGAGAGCAAGGACGCCCCGCTCAATGTCGAGGTGGTCGCGCTCGACTGGAAATGGCTGTTCATCTACCCGGACTACGGCGTCGCCGCCGTCAACGAGCTCGCAGCTCCGGTCGACCGCCCGATCCGCTTCCGCATCACGGCGTCCTCCGTGATGAACTCGTTCTACATCCCTGCGCTGGCCGGCCAGATCTACGCGATGCCCGGCATGGAGACCAAGCTGCACGCGGTCGCCAACAAGGAAGGCACCTATCGCGGCTTCTCCGCAAATTACAGCGGCGCCGGCTTCTCCGGCATGCACTTCGAGTTCAAGAGCCTCTCGAGCGCCGATTTCGACAAGTGGATCGGCACCGCCAGGGCCAGCGGCAACATGCTCGGCCGTACCGACTATCTGCAGCTCGAGCGTCCGAGCCAGAACGATCCGGTCCGGCTCTATCGCTCGGTCGACCGCGATCTCTACAAGGCGATCCTCAACATGTGCGTCGAGCCCGGCAAGATGTGCATGAGCGAGATGATGGCGATCGATGCCAAGGGCGGCCTCGGCCGCGAAGGCCTCAACAACACGCTGCCGCTGACTTACGACAAATACGCCCGCCGCGGCGCGCCGCTCGGCGCCTCACCGACCTTCGTCGCCGGCATCTGCTCGATGGACGAGATCAAGGACGCGCCGTCGCGCGACGTTCTCGCGCCGCTCGACCTGACGCCGCTGCGTGGCGTCGGGCTGAAGCGCCCGCCGTTCTCGCCCGCCCATCCGTCATCGACATCCTTGCTGCTCGGCCAGCGCCCGAAATCAGACTCCTGAGGAGCGCCGCATGAATCCCGATCTCATCAAGATGATCTTCGGCCGCCTCAATCTGGACGCGCTGCCGCTGCACGAGCCGATCCTGGTCGGCACCTTCGCGGTGGTCGCGACCGGTGGGCTCGCGCTGTTTGCGATCGTCACCTACTTCCGGCTCTGGAGCTATCTGTGGCGCGAGTGGTTCACCACGGTCGACCACAAGCGCATCGGCATCATGTACATGATCCTCGGCATCGTGATGCTGCTGCGCGGCTTCGCGGACGCGTTGATGATGCGCCTGCAGCAGGCGATCGCCTTCAACGGCTCCGACGGCTATCTCCCGGCCCATCACTACGACCAGGTCTTCACCGCGCACGGCGTGATCATGATCTTCTTCGTGGCGATGCCGCTGGTCACCGGCCTGATGAACTACGTGGTGCCGCTGCAGATCGGCGCCCGCGACGTCTCCTTCCCCTTCCTCAACAATTTCAGCTTCTGGATGACGGTCGGCGGCGCCGTGCTGGTGATGATGTCGCTGTTCGTCGGCGAATTCGCCCGCACCGGCTGGCTCGCCTACCCGCCGCTGTCGAACATCGGCTACAGTCCTGACGTCGGCGTCGATTATTACATATGGGGACTACAGGTCGCCGGCGTCGGCACCACGCTATCGGGCATCAACCTGGTCTGCACCATCGTCAAGCTGCGCGCGCCGGGCATGACGATGATGAAGATGCCGGTGTTCACCTGGACCTCGCTCTGCACCAACGTCCTGATCGTCGCCTCCTTCCCGGTCCTGACGGCGGTGCTGGCGCTGCTGTCGCTCGACCGCTACGTCGGCACCAACTTCTTCACGAACGACTTCGGCGGCAACCCGATGATGTACGTGAACCTGATCTGGATCTGGGGCCACCCCGAGGTCTACATCCTGGTGCTGCCGGCGTTCGGAATCTTCTCCGAGGTGACTGCGACGTTCTCCGGCAAGCGGCTGTTCGGCTACACCTCGATGGTCTACGCCACCGTAGTCATCACCATCCTGTCCTATCTGGTCTGGCTGCATCACTTCTTCACGATGGGCTCCGGCGCCAGCGTCAACTCGTTCTTCGGCATCACCACGATGATCATCTCGATCCCGACGGGCGCGAAGATGTTCAACTGGCTGTTCACGATGTATCGCGGCCGCATCCGCTTCGAGCTGCCGATGATGTGGACGGTGGCGTTCATGCTGACCTTCGTGATCGGCGGCATGACCGGCGTGCTGCTCGCTGTGCCGCCCGCCGATTTCGTACTGCATAACAGCCTGTTCCTGATCGCGCATTTCCACAACGTGATCATCGGCGGCGTGCTGTTCGGCCTGTTCGCCGGCATCAACTACTGGTTCCCGAAGGCGTTCGGCTTCAAGCTCGATCCGTTCTGGGGCAAGCTGTCGTTCTGGTTCTGGGTGTCGGGCTTCTACTTCGCCTTCATGCCGCTCTACGTGCTCGGCCTGATGGGCGTGACCCGCCGGCTCCGCGTGTTCGACGATCCGTCCCTGCAGATCTGGTTCGTCATCGCGGCCTTCGGCGCCTTCCTGATCCTGCTCGGCATCGGCGCGATGCTGGTGCAGTTCGCGGTGAGCATCCTGCGCCGCGAGCAGCTGAAGGACACCACCGGCGATCCATGGGACGCGCGTACGCTGGAATGGGCCACCTCGTCGCCGCCGCCGGACTACAACTTCGCCTTTACTCCGGTGGTCTACGACAACGACGCCTGGTGGGACATGAAGCGCCGCGGCTACAGGCGGCCGCTGACCGGCTTCAAGCCGATCCACATGCCCTCCAACACCGGCACCGGCGTCATCCTCGCCGGCTTCGCGACGGTGATGGGATTCGGCCTGATCTGGTACATCTGGTGGCTCGCCGCCGTCAGCTTCGTTGCGCTGCTCGCGGTCGCGATCGGCCACACCTTCAACTATCACCGCGACTTCCACATCCCGGCGGATGAGGTGGTGCGGACCGAAGACGCGCGGGCGCGTGTTCTCGCCGCAGGAGCCCAGACATGACCGTTGCTACCGTCTCCACACAAGGCTCCGAACCGGTCTTTCACGTCATCGACGAGCACGCACATCCGGAAGGCGCCAGCACCATGCTGGGCTTCTGGATCTACCTGATGAGCGACTGCCTCATCTTCGCGATGCTGTTTGCGACCTATGGCGTGCTCGGCGGCAACTATGCCGCCGGCCCGGCGCCGAAGGACCTGTTCGACCTCAAGCTGGTCGCACTCAACACCACGATGCTGCTGCTCTCCTCGATCACCTATGGCTTTGCCATGCTGACGATGGAGAAATCGAGGATCGGCGCGACGCAGGCCTGGCTCGCCATCACCGGGCTGTTCGGCCTCGCCTTCCTCGGCATCGAGCTCACCGAGTTCGCCCACATGATCCATGAGGGCGCGACGCCGCAGCGCAGCGCCTTCCTGTCGTCGTTCTTCACGCTGGTCGGCACCCACGGCCTGCACGTCACTTTCGGCCTGGTCTGGCTGGTGACGCTGATGGTGCAGACCGCGCGCTTCGGCCTCACCGAAGCCAACCGGCGCCGACTGATGTGCCTTTCGATGTTCTGGCACTTCCTCGACGTGGTCTGGATCGGCGTCTTCACCTTCGTCTATCTCCTGGGAATGCTGCGATGACAACAGAAGCCCGCACCCTCGAAGCCAATGCCGGCGGTCACGGCCATGATGACCATGGCGGCGCCGCCCACGGCTCGCTGAAGAGCTATCTGATCGGCTTCGGCCTCTCCGTCGTCCTCACCGCGGTGCCGTTCTGGCTGGTGATGACGGGCGCCATCGCCGACAAGCAGGTCACCGCGCTGATCGTGCTGGTGCTCGCCGCGGTGCAGATCGTCGTGCACATGGTGTACTTCCTGCACATGAACACGCGATCCGAGAACGGCTGGACCATGATGGCGATGATCTTCACCGTGATCATGGTGGTGATCGCGCTGACCGGATCGCTGTGGGTCATGCATCATCTCAACGTCAACATGATGCCGATCCACGACATGAGCCAGATGCCGTGACGATGCGCTCTGCCAGACCATCGCTTGTGCTGCTCACGCTCGGCATGCTGGGCGTGGTGCTGCTGAGCGCGCTCGGTATCTGGCAGGTCGAACGCAGGACCTGGAAGCTGGCGCTGATCGAGCGGGTCGAGCAGCGCATGCATGCGGCGCCGACGGCGCCGCCGTCGCCCTCGTCATGGCTGGCGGTCACGGCTGGGAGCGACGAATATCGCCGCGTCACGGTGCGCGGCACCTTCCTCAATGCCGACGAGACGCTGGTGCAGGCGGTCACGACAGACGGTCCCGGCTTCTGGGTGCTGACCCCGCTGCAAACGGCTGACGGAACCACGGTGCTGGTCAATCGCGGCTTCGTTCCGCCTGATCGGCGCGATCCCGCGACCCGGCGCGACGGCGCCCCGCAGGGCGTCGTTAGCGTGACCGGGCTGTTACGGATGTCGGAGCCCAAGGGCGGCTTCCTGCGCAACAACGACGCTTCGGCCGGCCGCTGGTATTCGCGCGACGTCGCCGCGATCGCCGCCACGCACGGGTTGTCGCAAGTAGCCCCCTTCTTTATCGACGCCGATGCGACGCCCAATCCGGGCGGCACCCCCGTCGGCGGGCTCACGATCGTGCGGTTTCCGAACAACCACCTGATTTACGCGCTGACATGGTTCGCGCTGGCCTTTATGCTTGTCGGCGCGCTCCTGCGCGTCATCAGCGGCAGGGGCCGCGCCGGCGCTTCCGATCCAAGGTGGAGTTCAAGGCGCGCCGCCGTGCGCCGCCTGATCGGCGCAGCCCGCAATCTGTCTCGCGACACAGGCCCAGATGCTCGAGCGCACATCGGATCTGCATGACGAAAACACCGCGACCGGCACCGCCGTGATGCCGTCCGCCGTGAGCGCGGCTGCCGGCATGCCATTCGACCTCTCAGCGCCCACCGACCTCGCGACCAATCGCAAGAACATGGCCCTGCTGGTCCAGCTGCGCTGGATCGCCGTGATCGGCCAGATCGCCACCATCGGCTTCGTGCAGTTCTGGATGGGCGTCGCGCTGCCGCTGCTGCCGATGGCGGCCGTGATCTTCGGGCTCGTCGCGCTCAACCTGGTCAGCCTGCTGTGGCTGCGCTACCGCGCCGACATCAACAACCGCGAGCTTCTGGTCGCACTGGCGCTCGACGTTGCGGCGTTGACCGCCCTGCTCTATCTCAGCGGCGGCGCCACCAATCCTTTCACGTCGCTCTATCTGCTGCAGGTGACGCTCGGCGCGGTGCTGCTCGATGCGCCCTCGACCTGGTCGCTGGTGGCGCTGGTCTGCATGAACTTCGCCTGGCTGACCAGCTACTACCGGCCGCTGGAGCTCCCGCAGGGCTTTGCCGAAGCCTTCAATCTCTATATCGCCGGCACCTTCATCGGCCTCGTGCTCGACGCCGTGCTGCTCGTGGTGTTCATGACCCGGATCAACCGCAACCTGCGCGACCGCGACCTCCGCCTCGCGGCGCTGCGCCAGCACGCGGCCGAGCAGGACCACATCGTGCAGATGGGCCTGCTGGCCTCCGGCGCCGCGCATGAGCTCGGCACGCCGCTCGCCTCGCTCTCGGTCATCCTGGGCGACTGGCGCCGGATGCCGGCGCTCGCCTCCGATCCCGAGCTGTCGCAAGACCTCGGCGAGATGGAGATCTCGGTGCAGCGCTGCAAATCGATCGTCACGGGCATTCTGCTATCGGCCGGCGAAGCCCGCGGCGAAGGTTCCTCGCCGACCACGGTCGCGGCGTTCCTGACCGCGCTGGTCGAGGAATGGCGGACGACACGGCCGTCGGCGACGCTGTATTTCCGCAATGCGTTCGGCACGGATCTCGCGATCGTATCCGACGTCGCGCTCAAGCAAGCGATCTTCAACGTGCTCGACAATGCGGCCGAGGTCTCGCGCGACTGGATCGAATTGATGGCCGAGCGCAATGCCGACAAGCTCGTGCTGTCGGTGACCGATCGCGGCCCGGGCTTCTCGCGCGAGATGCTGGCGCATATCGGCAAGCCGTATCAATCGACCAAGGGCAGTCCGGGCAGCGGCCTCGGCCTGTTCCTGGTCGTCAACGTGGTGCGCAAGCTGGGCGGCGCGGTGACGGCGCGCAACCGGCCGGATATCGGCGCCGCGGTCAGGCTCGAGCTGCCGCTCTCGACGCTTGCGATCGGAGACCCTCTTGACGGATGAACGCCAGCTCCTGATCGTTGAGGACGATGCGGGCTTTGCCCGCACGCTGAAGCGCTCGTTCGAGCGCCGCGGCTACGGCGTCGCGGTGTCAGCCTCGCTCGACGAAGTCCGCGAGCTGCTCGAGCAGCAATCGCCCGGCTATGCCGTTGTCGATCTGAAGCTCGCCGGCGGCGCGTCGGGCCTTGCCTGCGTCGAAGCGCTGCACGCGCATGATCCGGAGATGCTGATCGTCGTGCTGACCGGATTTGCCAGCATCGCGACCGCGGTGGAGGCAATCAAGCTCGGCGCCTGCCATTATCTCGCCAAGCCGTCGAACACCGACGACATCGAGGCCGCGTTCCTGAAAGCGCAAGGCAACGCCGCCATCGAGGTCGGCGCGCGGCCGACCTCGATCAAGACGCTGGAATGGGAGCGTATCCACCAGACCTTGATGGAGACCGATTTCAACATCTCCGAAGCCGCCCGCCGGCTCGGCATGCACCGCCGGACCCTGGCGCGCAAGCTCGAGAAGCAGCGGGTGAAGTAGCACGAAGAGGCGGATGACGCCGGCGAGACACGCGAATGCGCGGCTGATTCAGCTGGCCGCCTCCCGCTCCGTCACGTCATCGCGGCGACATCCGCCGCAGTGTCGATGTATTCCTGAAAGCGGACCGCCTTTCCCTCGCGGTACTTGAAAACGTGGGCCCATTCGTTCTTGACGGTCTTGCCTGTCTTCTTTGCCCGCGCCGTGAGCGTACCCAAGACCACGACTGTGTCGCCCTGCTCAATCATCTCACGCGGTGCAAACTCGCTGAATTCGAGATTCTCGCCGACCTGGACGAAGAAGTTTGCAATCTGCTGCTTTCCCTTGAAGGTCCCAGCCCAAGGCAATTTGTCCTGGGGACCTGGCGTTATCCACGTACAGTCGTCATCGATCAGATCGCTCATGAGCGCCGGAATGTCACCACGTTGAAAGGCCTCATAACCCTTCCTGGTTGCCTCAACATTGGATGTCATCGGATTTCTCCTCGCTGCAAATTGATGGGTCACTTCAATGTCGATCAAATGGCGGCTGGGCGGCCAGCATAACATGCCGCGCTCCGATTGCCGTCGTCATCCGTGAAGATGATTCTGGTCAGGATTGCTTACGTGGCTTTCAAGCCGTTCGGTCGCCGGAGGTTCGCACCTCACCTCGATCAAGAGGTTTCACTTCATGCGGGCTACGATTGGAGAGCCGCCTGCACACGCCGTTGCCGCTCACTCCGGTGCCGGTGTATAGCGACAGCATGAGTAACGCCGACGACCTGTTTCAGCCCAGCACGGATGGTGGCGACGAGGCGACCATGATCGCGGCGGCGATCCGCTGCATCGACGATTTCACTGATCGATTCAATGCCCGCGATCTCGCCGGGATGGATGCGCTGCTGCACTTCCCGCACGTCATCCTGTCCGGCGAGCAGCTCGTGATCTGGGAACGGCCGGGCCAATTGCCGGCGTCGTTCTTCGACGATCTGGCGCGCACAACGGGATGGGCGAAGAGCACCTATCAGCGCAAGGAGCCGGTGCTGGTCAGTCCGCGCAAGGTGCATCTTTTGGTCGAATACCGCCGCGACCGCGCCGACGGGTCGATTGCCAGCCGTCACCGCAATCTGTGGGTCGCGACGTCCGAGAGCGGCCGCTGGGGCATCAAGCAGCGCTCGTACTGAGTGCCCGGCGCGGCAGCAGCAACGGCGTCATGAGCAGGAGCAGCCCGCTCAGCGCAATCGCCGTCCGGACACCCGCAAAACCCGCCAGCACGCCCCAGAGCGCGGTCAGCACCGCGATGGTTGCGCTGCTGGTAATCGTCCAGGCCGAGAGCACGCGTGCGGTCCGCTCCATCTCGATCTGGGCCAGTCGATAGGCCGCAAACACCGGATTGAAGATGCCGGCGCAGGTGACGAGACCGAACTGCAGCGCGAACACGACGGCGATGCCCGCGGCACCGTTCGGCATGAAGGCGAGGCCGAGCGACCAGCAGGCACGCAGCGTGCCGGCCGCGAGCAACACGTTGTGCTGCCCGAAGCGCGCGGCCAGCGCAGGCGCGAGCCGCGCGCCGATCAGGCCGCCGATACAGGGCGCCCCGAAGGCGAGCCCGTACTGCCACGGCGCAAAGCCGAGATCGCGCAGCATCAGCACCGCAAGCAGCGGCGCCGTCGCCATGATCAGGCCATTGACCAGCACGGTGTTGAAGAACAGCAGGCGAAGCACCGGATGTGCGAGGATGCTGCGCCATCCCTCGATCAGCTCGGCCGCGCGAAATCCCTGCGCATGGCGCTGGGCGGGCGCAGGCTCGCTTCCGCCGATCCGCCGGATGGCCAGCGCCGAGAGCAGGAAGCTGACCGCGTTGGCGATCACGGTGACAACAGGGCCGAACACGCCGATCGCAGCGCCGCCGAGCGGCGGGCCGATCGCGGTCGCGGTCCAGGTCGTCGCTTCGAGGCGCCCGTTCGCGATCAGCAGATCATCCGGTTTGACCAGCGCCTTCAGGCAGGCGCCGCTCGCGGAGCGGAACGCGATGTCCGCGGCGGCCATGATGACGGCGACGACGACGAGCTGGACGAAGGTCAACCGTCCCAGCACGAACGCGATGGGAATGCTGATCGTCGCGGCGAAGCGGATCAGGTCCATCGCGATCATCACCGGCCGCTTGCGGCGGAATTCGATCCAGGGCCCGAGCGGCACCGCCACCGCAGCCCCGGCCAGCAGGCCGACCGCTGCAAGCGCCGAGACCGCCTCCGGCCTTGCATGCAGCACGAGGATCGCAAGCAGCGGGAAGGCGTCGAAGGCGATCCAGGTGCCGAAGGTCGAAACCGCGAACGCCGTCCACAGCCAGTCGTAACCGCGTCCCAGCGACCGTCCCGCAAGCATGCCGCGCCCCTCGCCGGCTCCGCGAGCTCGCCGCCAGCACGTCGCAGCAGGTCATGAGTCGCGGCGATCAGCCAAGGGGCGATTGCGGCAAGGCCCGCATGCAAGACCGCGTTGCCGCGGCGGCGGCGTATCCACGAAAACAAAAAGCCCGGTCTTGCGACCGGGCTCTTCGAAATCTTGCAGCGTGCTGCTTAGGCGGCTTCGTCTTCGACGGCGGTATCATCGCCATCAGAGTCGATATCCTCACCGTCGGCATCGCCCTCGGCGTCGCCTTCAGCGGACTCGGCCTTGGCGCCGCGGCGCGGGCTCTTGGCGAGCTGGCCTTCGATCTCCTTGATCGCCTCGGTCTCGGTCGAGTGCTGGACAACAGCGATTTCGCGCGACAGACGGTCGAGCGCCGCTTCGTAGAGCTGGCGTTCAGAGTAGGACTGCTCGGGCTGCGATTCGGAACGATAGAGGTCGCGGACCACCTCGGCGATCGCGACGATGTCGCCCGAGTTGATCTTCGCTTCGTATTCCTGGGCGCGGCGCGACCACATGGTGCGCTTGACGCGGGCGCGGCCCTTCAGCGTCTCCAGCGCCTTCTTGACCAGCGCCGGCTCCGACAGCTTGCGCATGCCGACATTGGCGACCTTCGCCGTCGGGACGCGCAGCGTCATCTTGTCCTTCATGAAATTGATCACGAACAGCTCGAGCTTGGCGCCCGCGATCTCCTGCTCCTCGATCGCCAGGATCTGGCCGACGCCGTGAGCGGGATAGACGACGAATTCATTGGCCTTGAAGCCCTGGCGCTGGGTCACGACCTTCTTCTCTTCCGGACGGGCCGGAGCGGCCGGCTTGGCGGCAGCCTTCGGAGCGGCGGCGGGGACGGCAGCCTTCGGGGCGGCCGGCTTCGGCGCAACAGCAGCAGTCTTGGGGGCGACCTTCGCAGCAGCGGGCTTCGCAGCTGCCGCTTTCGCGGCAGTCTTGGCAGTCTTTTCTGGCATCACGCTTCTTTTGTTCTTTGAGGACTTTGCAGCCGCCGCCTTCTTGGCCCCCTTCACGGGCGCCTTGGCACGGCCCTTGGTTGCGCTGCGAGCAACGACAGCGGCTTTCTTCGTCGTCTTTGAAGCACTCTTTTTACGCGTTTTCTGTGACACAGCCTGCGCGCGGAAACTGCCACGCCCCTGTTCGATGTTTGCGGGAACCTCGAAGCCACAAGGTACGCATGGCAGGGGGTTCTTGGCCTGTAATGGTGCAGATATAGCACATTTTCCGCAAAAATCAATGGTTTACGCCCGATTCCGGGCATAACAGGGCATCCTCAGGTCATATGTCCGTCATTAGGGTTAAATCGGCGGCCGAACGGAGGGCCGTCGCGGCCCAAGCCCGCCCTTATCGGGGTAGTCCCGACGGCGGCTCGCGAACGTCAGCGAATCAGTCGCCGCTGCCCGGATTCGGAGAAAAATATTTCTCGAACTTGCCTTCCTTGCCTTCCCACTCCTTGGCGTCCTCGGGCGAGTCCTTCTTCTGGGTGATGTTCGGCCAGGTCTTGGCATACTCGGTGTTCACCTCGAGCCACTTCTCCAGCCCCGGCTCGGTGTCCGGCTTGATGGCGTCAGCCGGGCATTCCGGCTCGCACACGCCGCAATCGATGCATTCGTCAGGATGGATGACCAGCATGTTCTCGCCCTCGTAGAAGCAATCGACGGGGCAGACCTCGACGCAGTCGGTATATTTGCACTTGATGCAGGCTTCAGTGACGACGTAGGTCATCCAAAACTCCGGAACGATCGATTTTTCTGGGGTTGCGTAGCGCAGGAATACCGGGGCCGCAAGGGAAGCCGCCTCTGAAAAACGCCAGTATTCTCACGCCCCTGCCACCCCGAATTGAGATAGCAAGCGCTAGATAACTACTCCTTGCCGGCTTGCAAATTGCCGGCCTGCAAATCCTCATACAGCACGCGCGCCGCACTGGCATCGCCGCGCCGCTCGGCGAAGCCCGTCACCTTCAGCACGCGGACGCTGTTGTCGAGCGCGACGGTGACGACGTCGCCCGCCTTCACGGCATGGCCCGGCGATTTCTCGCGCGTGCCGTTGATGCGGACATGACCTGATGCGACGAGTTCAGCCGCGCTGGTGCGGGCCTTCACCACCCGTGCGTGCCACAGCCATTTGTCGAGGCGCTGCCGATCCAAGCTTCAGACCAAGAACTAGACCAAGGGTTGGATTATTCCTTCCGGCCGGCGAGCTGCTCTTTCAGGGCAGCGAGCTTGGCGAATGGCGAGTTCGGATCGATCGGACGGTCGCGCTCGCGCGGCGCGCTCGACGCGTAGGGCCGATGCGACGGGCCACCCTCGCGCTTGTCGCGGCCGCCCTTGCCGAAATCGCGGCCGCCGCGGTCACGATCACCGCGCTCGCCCTTGCGATCACCGCCGCCGAACTTGTTGTCGCGGCGACGCTCATTGTCGCGATCGCGGCCCTTGCCTTCGAAGCGCTCGCGGCGCTGGCCCTTGTCCTCGCGCGGCGCGCCATCGGCCGGCGCGGCAGCGGCCGGCGCAGAGCCGTCAGCGGGCGCGCCTGGGCGCGGAACGCGGAAATCCTGGTGACGGCGCGGCCGGCGATGATGCTCGCGCTTCTCGCCCTCGCCACCGCCCTCCGTGGCCTGCGCGCCCTCGGCGGGCTTGCCTTGATGGCGGCCGCGGTTGCGGTCGTGGCCGCGATGATGAGGACGGCGCTCGTCGGAGCGGCCACCGGGCCGCCAGACTTCGACCAGTTGCGGCTCAGCCGGCGTTTCCGCGGCGGCGGGAGCGGCCTCGGCGGGCGCAGCGTCCGCGCTCGCGGTCTCTGCAGGCGCTTCGGCGGCAGGCTCTGACGGTGTCTCAGCAGCCTCAGGCGGCGCCTCCGCAGCGGCTTCCACGGCAGGCGCAGGCTCGGCTGCAACTTCGGCAGCGGGTGCTTCGGCGACAGCGGGCTCATCGACCGGCGCAGCGCGCTCGGCGACAGCATCCTGCTGCGTCTCGAGCACCACCGGCGTCGTCTCGCTGGCGACCACCTCGGCAAAGCCGACATCGGGCAGCAGCGCAGCCGACGGCGCGGGATCGCCGGATACCGGCTGCTCGACGGCGGCTTCGGCCTCGGGCGCAGCGGCAGCCTCCGGCGCATCGGCCACGACCTCCGTGGCGGCATCGACCGGCGCGTCTGCAGCCGCGTCGGACGTCGCCTCGACCAGCGGCGTCTCGGCAGCGACGGTCTCGGTGGTCTCGGCCGGCGCAACCTCGACAGCCTTCGGCGGCAGCGGCGGACGGCGGTCCATGCGGTAGCCGAGCGCGCGCAGGATCGAGGCAAAATCCTCACCGGCGGAGCCGGTCAGCGAGGTCATCGCCTGGGTGACGACAAAGCCGCGGCCATCGAATGCACCGGCGGGCTTCTCGCCCGGCGAGGTCTCGCGCCAGGCCAGCGCCGGACGGATCAGATCGGCGAGCCGCTCCAGGATGTCGACGCGCACCGCGCGCTCGCCGCACTGGCGATAGCCGAGCACGCGATATCCGTCGCGCGGCAGGGCCTTGTCGACCGGGAACGAGGTGCGGCCGCTCGACGCCAGATGCTGCACGTTCGACAGCGCAGCCATGTCGACATTGCTCTGCTTCTCGGCCCACAGCAGCGACGCCAGCGAGCGCGCCGCGGGCTTCAGGAGCTGCGGGAAATAGATGTGATAGGCGCCGAAGCGCACGCCGTATTTGCGCAGCGCGGCGCGCGAGGGCTGGTCGAGATCCTTCATCTCGGCCGCGATCTTGCTGCGCTCGAGCACGCCGAGCGCCTCGACGAGCTGGAAGGCGATGCCGCGGGCGATGCCCTGGATATCCTCGGCCTTGGACAGTTCGAACAGCGGCCCGAGCAGCTTTTCGATATGCGTCTTGAGCCAGAGATCGAGCCTGGTCTGCACGGCTTCGCGCGAGGCGCCGGTCAGCCGCTCGTCGGAAATGATGCGCAGCCGCGGATGCAGCGCGTCGTCGGCGGCCACCAGCTTGGCCACCGCATCGCCGGTCCAGCGGATGGTGCCGTCGGAGGTCAGCACGAACTGCTCGTCGGGGGCGGCGCCCAGTTTCTCGGCACGCGTATCGATCTCGCGCGCCAGCACCTGCTGGGCGGCGGCTTGCAGCGCCTTGGCGTCGCTGCCGGCCTCGGCCGCATCAGGTGCGAAGGTGAAACCATCGAGCCGGCCGATCACGTGGCCTTCCACGATCACTTCACCGGTCTTGCCAATTTCCGTATTCAAAACTGAGTTCTCCCGCAGGCGGCGCATCAATACACTGGTCCGCCTGTCAACGAAACGCTCCGTGAGCCGTTCATGCAGCGCATCGGATAATTTATTTTCGAGATCGCGCGTGATCCCCTGCCAGTGGTCCGGGTCGTAGAGCCAGTCCGGCCGGTTGGCAACGAAGGTCCAGGTCCGGATCTGCGCGATCCGGCCCGATAGCGTGTCGATATCGCCGTCGGTCCGGTTGGCCTGGTCGACCTGGGCGGCGAACCATGCGTCAGGGATACGCCCCTTTTGCATCAGGAAGCCATACAGCGTGGTCACGAGTTCGGCATGGGCGGCCGGCGACAGCTTTCGATAGTCCGGAACCTGGCAGGCCTCCCACAGCCGCTCCACCGCTTTAGCCCCATGCGCCCATTCGCGCACTTCGGCGTCGCGTGCGACGTGTTCGAGCACCCGCAGGTCCTCGGCGACCGGAGCCCGCGTCAGTGCCTCATGATTGGGCGTCAGCGCCAGCGACACCTGCAATGCGCCAAGCGAGGCGAAATCGAGCTTGGCGTTGCGCCATTGCAGCATCTTGACGCTGTCGAAGGTGTGGTTCTGCAGCGCGTTGACGAGCTCCGGCTCGAACGGCGCGCAGCGGCCGGTGGTGCCGAAGGTGCCGTTGCGCGTGGCGCGCCCGGCACGGCCCGCGATCTGAGCAAATTCGGCCGGCGTCAGCCGGCGGAACTGATAGCCGTCATATTTGCGGTCGGAGGCGAAAGCGACATGGTCGACGTCGAGATTGAGCCCCATGCCGACCGCGTCGGTGGCGACGAGGTAATCGACATCGCCGTTCTGGAACATCTCGACCTGCGCATTGCGCGTGCGGGGCGAGAGCGAGCCCAGCACCACGGCCGCGCCGCCATGCTGGCGACGGATCAGTTCGGCGATCGCATAGACCTCGTCGGCGGAGAACGCGACGATGGCCGTGCGTCGCGGCTGCCGCGTGATCTTGCGGTCGCCGGCGAATTCGAGCTGCGACAGCCGTGGCCGCGTGACGATCGAGGCGCCGGGCAGGAGCCGCTCGATGATCGGCCGCATCGTGGCGGCGCCAAGCAGCAGCGTCTCGTCGCGGCCGCGGCGGTTGAGCATGCGATCGGTGAAGACGTGACCACGCTCGAGATCGGCCGCGATCTGGATCTCGTCGACGGCGAGGAACGACACATCGAGATCGCGCGGCATCGCCTCCACGGTCGAGACCCAGAAGCGCGGCGCCTTCGGCTTGATCTTCTCCTCGCCGGTGATCAGCGCGACATTGTCGACGCCGGCGCGGGCCGCGACCTTGTTGTAGACCTCGCGCGCGAGCAGCCGCAGCGGCAGCCCGACCAGGCCGGACGAATGCGCCAGCAT
>NZ_CANSMR010000057.1 GCF_947648125.1 uncultured Bradyrhizobium sp.
CCGAACACCCGTCGGTCATGTCCCCGGGCTGAACACTTGACCGGGCGATCCAGTACGCCGCGGCTTCTCGGTTCAAGCACAGGCGTCTCTGGAATACTGGATCACCCGCATGCGCGGGTGATGACACCGCGTGGTGTGACAACTTGAATCGAGAACCATCCTCATCGTTGTCCTGGCGAAAGCCAGGACCCATTACCCCAAATCTCAATTGTTGCGCGAAGTTGGGGTCACGATCCCGTTCATCACCAAACGCGGTGGTTATGGGTCCTGGCTTTCGCCAGGACGACCAAGAGGTGAGAGTCGTGGAGCGCAGCGAAACGAACTCAATTCCGCGCGATGATCTCGCGCTCGTCGCGATGCACGCTGGTGCCGTTGAGGCTGACGCCGGCGCGGCGGCGGACCAGGAATTTCGGGCGGCGCGCGCGGATCGCGTTGCGGCGGCGGCGGCGCGGGGCAGGCCGGCGCGGCGCCGGCTCGGTCAGTTGCGGGAGACGGAAGATGTCGCTCCACATCTGCCAGGCGGAGGTGATCTCCTCGGCATCCGAACTGGTGCCGAGCGGAATGGTGAGCGCGGGATCGCGGTGAACCAGCACCAGCATCTGCGCATCGTCGATGCCGCGCAGCGCGACGCCGAGGAAATCGCTGACGCGAACATTGACCGCCATCCGCATACCGAGAACGGCGCGGCGCAGCACGACATGTTCGCGATGAAGCTCGACCTGCCGCATGCCGCCATCCGCGCGCGCATCCTGCGCGTGGAAGCTGAGCGGAAGGGAAAGAGGGTCGAGCCGCAGTGCGCGGCTCGACCCGGCGGAATTGATTCCGCTTGTTGGTGTTTGACGCCTCAAAGCCTTAGTCTCCCCGCCGGGATTATGTTCCCGGTCGATGTGTGAGAGCCTAGCCGAGCGATGGCCGTTTCGGCTTAAAAAGCCTGGTTAACCGCTCCTCACCTGGCACCATGATTGACAAGAGGTTGGCCCGCATGATTGACGAAGCCTTGCGCCGATCACTCAAATCTTTGTTGCCCGCCGGTGCAAAGTGCTTGAATTCCCTGTGAAACCGGCACATCTGGTTAGGTCTGTCGACGCCATTCCGGGCCCCCCTCAATCCGCAGGAATTCGTTCGTGAACTCTTCACCATCTGCATCGCGACACGGCGATACCTCCGATCTGTTCGATCAGTCCGGCCTGAGCGACCTTGCGCAGCGTCTGGTCGAAGCCGCAAAGCGCGCCGGCGCCGATGCGGCCGATGCCATCGCGGTGCGCGGCGTCTCGCAAGGCGTCGAAGTCCGCGACGGCCGCGTCGAGGAAACTGAACGCTCCGAAGGCGATGACGTCGGCTTGCGGGTGTTCGTCGGCCAGCGCCAGGCGGTGGTGTCGACCAATGACGTCAGCGGCGACGGGGTTGCAAAGCTCGCCGAGCGTGCGGTCGCGATGGCGCGCGTCGCGCCGGACGACAAATATGTCGGCCTGGCCGATCCCGCGCTCCATGCGCATGACTTCCCCGATCTCGATCTGCTCGACCGCAAGGTCCCGACCACGGCCGAGCTCGAGCGGCGCGCCATCGAAGCGGAAGCCGCGGCGCTCGCGGTCAAGGGCGTCACCAAGTCCGGCGGTGCGTCGGCATCGACCGGGATCGGCGGCATGGTGCTGGTGACCTCGACCGGCTTCCACGGTTCTTACCTGCGCTCCAGCCACGGCATCTCCACGACGGCGATTTCCGGTGAGGGCACCGGCATGGAGCGCGACTATGATTTCACCAGCGCGCCGCATGCCTCCGATCTCGATTCACCCACGACCGTCGGCCGCAAGGCCGGCGAGCGCGCAGTGGCGCGGTCCAATCCGCGCAAGGTCGAGACCTGCAAGGTGCCTGTGGTGTTCGATCCGCGGGTTGCCGGCTCGATCGTCGGCCATCTGGTCGGCGCCATCAACGGCGCCTCGATCGCGCGCAAGACCAGCTTCCTGAAGGACAAGCTCGGCGAGCAGCTGTTCTCCAGGGATATCCGCATCATCGACGATCCCTTGCGCGTGCGCGGCCTGCGCTCGCAGACCTTCGACGCCGAGGGCGTCAAGGTGAAGAAGATCGCGCTGATCGATGAGGGCGTGCTGACCACCTGGGTGCTGGACTCCGCGACCGCGCGCGAGCTCGGCCTTGCGACGACCGGGCATGCGCATCGCGGCGTGTCGTCCTCGCCGTCGCCCGGAACATATAATCTGCATCTCGAGCCGGGTGCGGTGACGCCGAAGGAGCTGATCTCCGACATCAAGCAGGGCTTCTATGTCACCGACCTGATCGGCTCCGGCGTCAACGGCGTGACCGGCGATTACAGCCGCGGTGCGTCCGGCTTCTGGATCGAGAATGGCGAGATCACCTATCCGGTCAGCGAAGTGACCATCGCCGGACATCTACTGCCGATGTTCAAGTCGCTGGTTGCCGCCAACGATCTGGAGTTCCGCTACGGCGTCAATTCGCCGACGCTGCGCATCGAGGGCCTGACGCTTGGCGGACGCTGATACGGACGACTGGACCAAGGCGCGCGACGCCGCCTTGCTGACCAGATCGGTGCAGGAGGCGGGCCGGCTCGCATTGTCGCTGTTCCGCACCGAGTTGAAGAACTGGATCAAGGGCGCGTCCTCGCCGGTCTCCGAGGCTGACATCGCGGTCAACGACCTCCTGGAGCAGCAGCTGCGTTCGGCGACGCCGGGTTACGGCTGGCTGTCGGAGGAGAGCGCCGACAACGCGAACCGGCTCGACAGGCGCTTCACCTGGATCGTCGATCCGATCGACGGCACCCGTGCGTATCTCGCCGGCCGCGAGGACTGGTGCGTCAGTGTGGCGCTGGTTGAAAATGCATCGCCGGTGCTCGCGGCGGTGTATGCGCCGGTGACGGAGGAATTCTTCTTCGCCGCCCGCGGCCAGGGCGCCACCCTGAACGACAGCGGCGTGCATGCAACCGCGGGCACCGATTTCGATTTTCCGCGCATGGCCGGACCGAAACCGCTGGTGCAGCGGCTCAGCCCGACATCGGACGAGATCACGCTCTATCCGCGGATCGGATCGCTGGCCCTGCGGTTGTGCCGCGTAGCACAAGGTCGACTTGACGCCGCCTTTGCAGGCGGGCAAAGCCGCGACTGGGATCTTGCCGCCGCGAATTTGATCGTGCAGGAAGCGGGTGGTAAGATGACCGCGCTCTCGGGGGATGCGATTGAGTACAATCGCCGGGAGGTGACGCATGGGGTGCTGGTGGCAGCAGGACGCGAACGTCATGCACGCATTGTCGAGCATTTTCGCAACCGTCCATTGCCGTGAGGCCCCGCCGATCCGCCCCGCGTTTCCGATTGTGACGACCAGACTTGTTACGACAGACCTGTGACGACTACGACTTCATTTGCTTGCCGGGCATCTCGTTAGGAAAACCATCATGTCAGACAATGCCCAGCCACAGCTGCTTCATCTCGTGATCGGCGGCGAGTTGACCGATCTCGAGCACAACACCTTCAAGAATCTGGACGAAGTCGAGATCGTCGGCGTGTACCCGAACTATGCGACCGCCTATGCGGCCTGGAAGGCGAAGGCGCAGCAGACCGTGGACAACGCCCAGATGCGCTATTTCGTCGTTCACCTCCACCGGTTGCTCGATCCCGAGCAGGACACGAAGCACTCCCATTGAAACGACTTCTTCGCGATCTGCTGCGCAGCGGCGTCGTGCAGCGCGCGCTGGGTGTGCTCGCGGCCGAGTATCTGCGGCTGGTGTGGTACACCAACCGCTTCAGCTACCAGCCGCATGACGTGTACGGGATCGTCGAGCCCTTGATGCCGGCGATCTTCGTGTTCTGGCACGGCCAGCACTTCATGACGCCGTTCATCAAGACCAAGGACAGCTACCGTGCCAAGGTCCTGATCTCCCGCCACCGCGACGGCGAGTTCAACGCCCTGGCGGTCGAGCGGCTCGGCATCGGTACGATCAGGGGGTCCGGCGACCATTCCGGCGCGTTCCACCGCAAGGGCGGCGTCGGCGCCTTCCTGGAGATGGTGCGGACGCTGGAAGACGGCTGCAACATGGCGACCACGGCCGATGTGCCGAAGCGGGCGCGGGTGGCGGGCCTCGGGGCCATCATGCTGGCGCGGGAAACCGGCCGGCCGATCATGCCCTTTGCGATGGTCACCAGCCGATTCATCCGGTTGAAAAACTGGGATTCCACGACCATCAATTTGCCATTCGGGCGCGGCGCAGTGGTAGGTATTGAGCCGGTCTATGTGCCGCCCGATGCCGATGCCGCGACGATGGAAAAGCTTCGGCAGCAGGTGGAGAATCTTCTCAACGAAGCGACCCGGCGCGCCTATGCAGCCGTCGGGCGGCCGGAGGCAACGCTTGGCTAGCTCGCTACCGATGACGTTGCGTGTCTACCGCAAGCTATCGTCCGCGATGGTGCCGCTCGCGCCTGCGCTGATCAAGCGGCGGCTCAAGCTCGGCAAGGAAGATCCCGAACGCGTCGGCGAGCGGCGCGGCGTCAGCGCCGATACCAGGCCGCAGGGGCCGCTGGTGTGGATACACGGCGCGAGCGTCGGCGAGGTGCTGGCGGCAGTCGGGCTGATCGAGCGGCTGCGCGCGCTCAATCTGCGCATCCTGCTCACCTCGGGCACGGTGACCTCGGCCGCGATCGTGGCCAAACGCTTTCCGCCCGACGTGATCCATCAATACGTGCCGTATGACTCGCCGCGCTATGTCGCGCGCTTCCTCGATCACTGGCATCCGTCGCTGGCGCTGTTCATAGAGTCCGACCTGTGGCCGAACCTGATCCTGTCGAGCGCTGCGCGGCGGCTGCCGATGGTCTTGATCAACGGGCGGATGTCGCAGCGCTCGTTCCCGCGCTGGCGCCGGGTTTCCAACACCATCGGGGCGCTGCTCGGACGGTTCGACATCTGCCTCGCGCAGTCGAAGACCGATGCCGAACGCTTTGCCGCGCTCGGCAGCCCCAACGTCATGGTTACCGGCAATCTCAAGCTCGACGTCGCGGCGCCGCCGGCCGATCCCGCCAAGCTGGAGCGGCTGATGTCGATGACGCGCGGCCGCGCGATCGTGGTTGCCGCGTCCACCCATCCCGGCGAGGAAGAGATCCTGATCGAGGCGCATAAATCGCTCGCCGGATTCTTCCCCGGGCTGCTCACGGTGATCGTGCCGCGGCATGCCGCGCGCGGCGAGCCGGTGGCGCGGCTCGTGACGGAAGCGGGCCTGCGCCCCGGGCTGCGCTCGCACGAGGACCTGCCGGTCGCGACAACAGATATCTACGTCGCCGACACGATGGGCGAGCTCGGCCTGTTCTATCGCCTCGCGCCGATCGTGTTCATGGGCGGCTCGCTGGTGGCGCATGGCGGCCAGAATCCGATCGAGGCGATCAAGCTCGGCGCGGCGATCGTGCACGGCCCGCACGTCTTCAACTTCACCGAAGTCTACGACGCGCTCGATCATGCCGGCGGTGCGCGGCGCGCCGACGATCTGGACGCGCTGGTCAAGCAGCTCGGCCAGTTCCTCGCCGATCCCGCGGCGCGCGACGCCTCGCTTTCGGCCTCCGAGCGCGTCGTCGAACAGCTCGGTGGTGCGCTGGAGCGCACGGTGACCGCTCTCGAGCCCTATCTGTTGCAGCTGCAGCTCGAGATGGGAGCCGCCAATGCGTGAGCCGGCCTTTTGGCACCGGCCATCGTCTTGGACATCGCATCTGCTCCGACCGCTTGCCGCGCTCTATGGCGCGGTGGCCGCGCGGCGGATGCAGCGCGCCGGCATCGATGCCGGCATTCCCGTGATCTGCGTCGGCAATTACCATGTCGGCGGCGCCGGCAAGACGCCGACGGTGCTGGCGCTGGCAAAACTGCTGCGCGAGCTCGACGAGCGGCCGGTGGTGCTCAGCCGCGGTTATGGCGGCAGGCTTGCCGGGCCGGTCAAGGTCGATCGCAGCAGCCACACGGCGGCCGATGTCGGCGACGAGCCGCTGATGATGGCGGCGACCTTGCCGGTCGTGGTGTCGCGTGACCGTGCCGCGGGCCTGGCGCTGGCGCGCGCGCAGAATGCGAGCGTGATCCTGATGGATGACGGCTTCCAGAATCCATCCGTACTCAAGGACGCCAGCCTGATCGTGATCGACGGCACGCGCGGCGTCGGCAATGGCCGCGTCATTCCGGCGGGGCCGTTGCGCGCGCCGCTGTCGCCGCAGCTGGAGCGCACCGACGCGCTGATCGTGGTCGACGAGGGAAGCGGCGCGAAGAAGATTGCGGCGGATGTCGCGTCCCGTGGCAAGCCGATATTGTCGGCGCATCTGAGGCCCGATGAGGCCTCATTGAGCGCGTTGCGCGGTCAGCGTGTGCTCGCCTTCGCCGGCATCGGCGATCCCGCGCGCTTCTTCGACACGCTGCGCGCAAGCGGCGTCGACGTCGTGCGCAACAGAACCTTCCCCGATCATCATGCCTTCACGAAGGATGAGATCGAACAGCTCGTTGCCGACGGGCGAAGCGACGCCTTGACGCTGGTAACGACGGAAAAGGATCTGGCGCGGTTGCGTGGTCCGGCCGGGATGCCGGCCTGGGCACAAACGATCGTGCCGTTCGCGGTGACGCTGCAATTCGAGGATGCTGCCGCGCTGCGGCGCCTGGTGACCGATCAGCTGTTCAAGGCGCGGGACAGGAGGCTGCCCACATGAACCCAGCCTTGAGCCTAAGCCTGCGGTTTGAGCACGCCGGGATGATGGCGCTGCAGCACGGCGGTCGGGGTGGCGTAGGCCTCCTGCAGGTCGACGCTCCAGTACTTCAGCTCGTCGAGCGGGATCCGGACGTCGGTGATGGCACAACGCACAAAGGTGCCGGGCGAGATCACGCGGAAATCGCCATCGAGATATTGCACCTGCGCTTCGCCATGGCCCGAGGGACCGAACTTGTTCAGCACGTTTGAGCTCTCCGCCTTGCCCCCGATGAGGCCCTTAAATGTTCATGAAGCCGTCTATCACAGATAGGGGGTCATGTCCGCCCGTTAAACCACCGACTTGTGATGATTTGGCGGCAGACGTGCATGGTAGCGTTGCAGGCGTGGTCCGCTGTGTTTACAGCGCCATAACGAGCCGGCCGGATCGGATGCGCCTCAAGTCAGTTTTCACGTGCCTTGCCATGTTTGCCGTGCCGGCCGCGGCCGCGGCGCCGCTCCCGGCCCCGCATCAGGTCGAGATTCCCGAAGGCAACATCACCCTGCACGCGCAGCTCTACCGGCCCGACGGCGATGGCCCGTTCCCGACGGTCATCGCGCTGCACGGCTGCGGCGGTCTTGCCGGCCGTTCCGAGGCCGTGCTGCCGCGCTATCGCGACTGGGCCGAGCAGCTGCTCACATCAGGTCATGCGGTGCTGCTGCCGGACAGCTACGGCTCGCGCGAGCTGGGGCCCCAGTGCCGCATCAAGGAGCATCAGGTCCAGACCCGCCGTGCGCGGGTTGCGGACATCAATGCCGCGCGGCAATGGCTGGTGCAGCAGAAATGGGTGGCGAAGAGCCGCATCAGCCTGATCGGCTGGGGCAATGGCGCGGCCGCCTTGCTGTGGGCGGTGCGACCGCAGATGTGGTCGCGCAACGTCGAGCCGGACTTTCGCTCGGCCGTCGCGTTCTATCCGGATTGCCGCACCTCGTCCGGCCTTGGCTGGAGCGCGCGGGTGCCGACGCTGGTCCTGATCGGCGCGCGCGATGATGTGACATCATCATCGGCCTGCCACCAGATGGTCGACGGCGCGCGCGGCCGCAGCGCGCTGGCGCGGATCGTGGTCTATCCCGATGCCTATCACGATTTCGATCGCGCCAACCTGCCGCTGCATGCGGTCGCGGCTTCGTCCGAGGTCGACATCACGGAGCCCGGTCACATCGGTACCGATACCAGCGCACGCAAGGACGCGCAGAAGCAAGTCGCGGAGTGGCTTGCGCGCTAGAGCGTTTTCGAGCGAAGTGGACGCCGGTTCGCGTGAAGAAAACGCGTCAAAACAAGAATCAGAACAGGCTGCCCTGATCGACCGGCTTGGTGACGCGCTTCGGCGCCGCCGGTTTCGCCTCGCGCTGCGGCTTCGGCTGGCTCTCCGGCATCACCGTCGCCGCCGGCTGATCGGCATTCGTGGTGGCAGCGACGCGGCCGTCGGCGAACTCGATCGACAGGTTGGCGTTCGGGCCGACCGCCGCGGCGGAATGGATCGCGTGTCCCTGCGCATCGCGCACCAAGGCAAAGCCGCGCGCCAGCACGCCGCGATAGGACAGCGCCGACAGCAGCTGGCTGCGATGGGCGACCCGCGCCTCGAGCCGCTGCATCGTCGTCAACAGCGCGCGGCGGGCGCGCTCGGCGAGGCGGTGGGTGCGCTCGAGATCGCGGGCGATCGCGGTGCGCTGGGCCTTGGCATTGGCGAGCTTGGAGGCCTTGAGCCGGATCTCGAGCCCGCTGAAGCGCTCCTGCCTGCGATGCAGCAGCGCGCGCGCCGACAGCGTGATGCGCTCGCCGGATGCGGTCAGCCGCTGCCGCGCATGCGCGACCTGGCCGCGCAGCACACCGATGGTGAGGCGCGAGCTCGACGCGGCAAAGCGTCGGAAGTGCGCGTGCGTATTGGCTTTCAACCCCCGCGGCAGCCCGGCAGCGAGATGATCGAGCCGCTGCCGAGGGATCGCCAGCAGTTCGTTCGCCGCCGGCAGCGCACGCGCCGCAGCACGCAGTTCGTTGCGGCGGGCCTCCTGGCTACGCTGCCAGCACACCAGGGTGCGGCGGGCGAGCGCCTGGACCTCGACGAACAGCTCGCTGCGCACCGGCACCGCCATCTCGGCGGCCGCGGTCGGCGTCGGCGCGCGCTTGTCGGCGACGAAGTCGATCAGCGTGATGTCGGTCTCGTGGCCCACCGCCGAGATCAGCGGGATATGGCTCTCGGCCGCGGCGCGGACCACGATCTCCTCGTTGAACGACCACAGGTCCTCCAGCGAGCCTCCGCCGCGCGCGACGATCAACAGATCGGGCCGCGGGATCCTGCCGCCCTCCGGCAGCGCATTGAAGCCGCGGATCGCGGCCGCGACCTGCTCGGCCGAGCCGTCGCCCTGCACCTTGACCGGCCAGACCAGCACGCGGCGGGGGAAGCGGTCCTCGAGGCGATGCAGGATGTCGCGGATCACGGCGCCGGTCGGCGAGGTGACGACGCCGATCACCTCGGGCAGCCAGGGCAAGAGCTGCTTGCGGGCCTCGTCGAACAGGCCCTCGGCCGCGAGCTTCTTCTTGCGCTCCTCCATCAGCGCCATCAGCGCGCCGACGCCGGCCGGCTCCAGCGACTCGATGACGATCTGGTACTTCGAGGAGTTCGGATAGGTGGTCAGCTTACCGGTGGCGATGACCTCGAGCCCTTCCTGCGGCTTGAAGCGCATCCGGGCGTGGGCAAATTTCCAGATCACCGCCTCGATCTTGGCGCTCTCGTCCTTCAGGGCGAAATAGCAGTGGCCGGAGGAGTGCGGGCCGCGGAAGCCGGAGATCTCGCCGCGGACGCGGACATGGCCGAACCGGTCCTCCACCGTCCGCTTCAGGGCGGAGGACAGTTCCGAGACGGTGAATTCGGGCGCGTTGACGAGATTCGGCGCGGCAGCAGTCATTTGCAGGTGATTCGGCTGTTTGTGAGCTTCAGCGCAACGTAGGGACTTTTGCCCGCCATCGCCAATGCGCGGGCTTGTTTGTCCATATACTCTGTGATACAGAGTTCTCTGTAAAAGGAGTGATGGCGACCTGGCTGGAGGGCTGCCCGATGATCCCGCAGTTGACGTTGGCAAGTTTCATCCATTCCGCGGCAGGCGCGGTCCATGCCGTCGTGGCGATGCTGTGCATCGGTGTCGGGCTGATCCAGTTCCTGCGGCCAAAGCGCGGCGCGGGCCACCGGGCGCGCGGGTATTTCTTCGTCTACGCCATGCTGGTCGCCGACGGGACCGCGATGCTGGTCTATCGGTTCACCGGCGCTCTCAACCTGTTCCATGTCGGCGCGATCGTGAACTTCGCCTGCATCGTGGCGGCTATTGTTCCGCTGCTGCGCAGTCCGCGCCCGGCGAACTGGCGACTGACCCACTACTATTTCATCTCCTGGTCCTACGTGTCGCTGATGTCGGCGGCGGCGACCGAAATCATGGCGCGTGTGCTGCCGCTGACAACGCGCGGGCAGGTCGGGCTGGTGGCCTTGGTGCTGTCGATCATCACCATGACGATCGCCTATGTCCTGATCGGCAAATATCGTCCGCCGGCGGAGGCGCCACTGGTGTCCGCCAAGCTCGCCGAGCAGAGTGGGGTGCCGTCATGATCGACAGCCAGCAGGCCAGCGCGGCGCTGAACGACATCAACGACGTCGTGCAGCGCGTCCGCCAATCACAGATCTACCAGATCGCCAGCCTCATCGTCATCATGTGGGGCGTATTGGTATCCGTGGGCTACTTCGCCAACTACACATGGCCGCCGCAGGGCTATGCAATCTGGCTGGTCATCGACCTCGTCGGGATCGCAGGCTCCATTGCAATTGCCGCGTTCAGCGGTGTCGGTCCGGGGGCGGGCGCCTTCGCCATCCGATTGCTGATGGCGTTCCTGCTGTTCATCGTATTCGGCATTTTCTGCTCGGTGGTGCTGGGCCATTTCGGACCGCGCCAGATGCTGGTGTTCTGGCCGGTATTCGCGATGCTGTTCTACGCGCTCGCCGGCCTGTGGTTCGGCTATGCCTTCATCGTGATCGCGCTCGGCACCAGCGCCCTGATCGTGATCGGCTATTTCTACGCCGGCCCGGCTCTGCTGCTGTGGATGGCCGCGGTGCATGGCGGCGCGCTGGTGCTCGGCGGCCTCTGGATGCGCCGGATCTGATCGATGGCCGAACTCGACGAGATCATCCACCAGCCGCTGCGGCTGCGGATCATGGCGGCGCTCAATGCGCTGCCGGTTTCGACCGGGCTCGAATTCGCCCGGCTGAAGAAGCTGACGGGCGCCACCGACGGCAATCTCGGCGCCCATATCGAGACGCTGGCCCGGGCCGGCTACGTCTCGGTCGACAAGGCGTTCGTCGGCAAGAAGCCGCAGACCACCGTGACCGCGACCGCGGCCGGCCGTGGCGCCTTCGCCCGCCATGTCGCGACCTTGCAGGAGATCATCGCCGGCAAGCAGCCGTGAGCCGGGATGACGGGGGAATCGGCCCCGTCGCCCCTTGCAGGCCGGCGGGGATTCGTGCGACCGAAACAGCTCTTGCACCCTTTTTGAGCCTGTCTCTGATGAACATCCTCCTGCTCGGTTCCGGTGGCCGCGAACATGCGTTGGCGTGGAAGATCGCCGCATCCCCGCTGGTGACCAAACTCTGGTGCGCGCCGGGCAATGCCGGGATTGCGCGCGAGGCCGAGTGCGTTGCGCTCGATGTCGCCGACCATGCCGCGGTGATCGAATTCTGCCGGCGCAATACGGTCGATCTGGTGGTGGTCGGTCCCGAGACGCCGCTCGCCGCCGGCATCGTCGATGACCTCGCCGCCGTCGACATCAAGGCGTTCGGGCCGAGCAAGCAGGCTGCGCAGCTCGAGGGCTCCAAGGGCTTTACGAAAAACCTCTGCAGCGAATTCAACATTCCGACCGGCGCCTATCGCCGCTTCGACAATGCGAAGGACGCGGTGGCCTATGTCCGCGCCCAGGGCGCGCCGATCGTGGTCAAGGCCGACGGGCTTGCCGCCGGCAAGGGCGTCGTGGTGGCGCAGACGCTGCCCGAAGCCGAAGCCGCGATCGCGATGATGTTCGAGGGCGCGTTCGGCTCGGCCGGCGCCGAGGTCGTGATCGAGGAATATTTGTCGGGCCGCGAGATCAGCTACTTCGCGCTGTGCGATGGCGAGACCGCGATCCCGCTGGCCTCGGCGCAGGACCACAAGCGCGTGTTCGATCACGACAAGGGGCCGAACACCGGCGGCATGGGCGCCTATTCGCCGACGCCGTTCGTGACGCCTGAGGTGCACGACCAGATCATGGCGCGCATCATCCTGCCGACGGTTGCGGGGATGAAGAGCCGCGGCACACCGTTCAAGGGTGTGCTCTATGCCGGCGTGATGCTGACCGCGCAGGGGCCAAAGCTGTTCGAATACAACGTCCGCTTCGGCGATCCCGAGTGCCAGGTGCTGATGCTGCGGATGATGTCGGACATCGTGCCGGCCTTCCTTGCCTCCATCGACGGGCAATTGAAGAACTTCGACCTACGCTGGTACCCGGACCCGGCGCTGACGGTGGTGATGGCGGCCAAGGGCTATCCCGGCGACTACATCAAGGGTACGCGGATCGAGGGCCTCGATGATGCCGGCAAGGTCGAGGGCGTCGAGATCTTCCATGCCGGCACGGTGGCGAAGGATGGTGCCATCCTTGCCAACGGGGGTCGGGTGCTGAACGTCTGCGCGATGGGCAAGACAGTGACCGAGGCGCGCGACCGTGCCTATCAGGCCGTCGATCGCATCAAATGGCCGGAGGGATTCTGCCGGCGCGATATCGCCTGGCAGGCGGTGGAGCAGGAAAAGGGCTAGCTCCCGCCGCACTTTTCGCTCGTCATGCGCGGGCTTGACCCGCGCATCCATCGCCTTCGAGAGAGTCTCTTCGTGAGATGGATTGCCGGGTCAAGCCCGGCAATGACGGAGTGGTGTGGGGCGCCGCCGCCCCGGAATGACGAAGCGGCTCAGAGCAAATCCCCGCCCGCAGCGCTCGCGGTGGTGCCGTGCTCGCGGAACGCCTTGATGACGTTCTTGCCGATCTTCCACTTGTGCACCTCGTCGGGACCGTCGACCAGCCGCTGCGAGCGTACCTGGGTGTACCATTTCGCCAGCGGCGTATCCTGGCTGAAGCCGAGCGCGCCGTGCAGCTGGATCGCGGTATCGATCACCTTGTGCACCATGTGGGCGTGGAAGATCTTGGCGATCGAGTTCTCCTGGCGGATGTCGAGGCCCTTCTCCGCCTTGTAGGCGATGTGCAGCAGCATCAGCCGGCCGATATAGAGCTCGCTGGCGCAGTCGGCGAGCATGAACTGCACCGCCTGGCGGTCGGCCAGCAACTGGCCGAAGGTCGAGCGCTTGGTGACGTGGGCTGCCGCCATGTCGAGCGCGCGCTGCGCCTTGGCGACGTTGTGCATGCCGTGGCGCAGCCGGCCGTAGGCGAGGCGGTGCTGGCCCATGTTGAAGCCGTTGCCTTCGCCGCCGAGCAGATTGTCGGCGGGCACCTTCAGATCCTTGATCTCGATCTCGGAGTGGCCGCCATGGATCACGTCGTCATGCGGGCCCTCGATCGCCATGTTGGCGACGTTGCGCTTGATGCGGTAGCCGGGGTTGGGCAGCTCGACGATGAAGGTCGAGTATTGCTTATGGCGCGGCGCGTTCGGATCGGTCTTCGCCATGACCAGCGCGAGGTCGGCGACGCTCGCCGACGAGGAGAACCATTTCTCGCCGTTGAGGATGTAGTTCTCGTTGCCGTCCTTGACCGCGGTGGTCTGCATGCCGGTGGCGTCGGCGCCGGCGGCCTTCTCGGTCATCGAGAAGCAGATCCGCTTCTCGCCGTTCAGGAGTGGCTTAAGGAATTTCTCCTTCTGGTACTCGGTGCCGTGCGCCAGGATCGTCATCATCGAGGCGTCGTCCGGCCCCTGCGTGTTCATCGAGAGCGCGCCGAGCATGCTTTCGCCGAGCTCCATCTGCACCAGCGCATTCGCGAGCGGGCCGAGGCCCATACCGCCATACTCCTTCGGCACGAAGGGGCACCACAGGCCCTGCGCGCGGGCCTTCTTGCGCAGCGGCGCCAGCACCTCGGCAAGCGGCTTGGTGTCGAGTTCCATTTCCGCCGGGATGCACTCGTCGTGCACGAATTTGCGAACCTTCTCGCGGATCGCCTTGGCCTCGGCGGGAATCTCGAAATCGATCGACATGGCACTTCCTCGTTTCATGTTGTTGTTGGCTCGGCTTGAGGATGGCATAAACCTCACCTGGGCCAGCGGCAACGCCGAACAAAGTTTGAAGCACGGCGCACGCGACCGGGGAGCTACCGATGCCTGATCTCGCTGATCTTTTTCCCGGCTATGAGTCGAAATGGATCAACACCTCGCAGGGCCGCATCTTCGCCCGCGTCGGCGGCAAGGGCCCGCCCTTGCTGTTGCTGCACGGCTTCTCCTCGACCCATGTGATGTGGCACACGGTCGCGCCGAAACTTGACGACGCATTCACGCTGATCATCGCCGACCTGCCGGGTTACGGCTGGTCCGACATGCCTGATAGCGACAAGGACCATACGCCCTACACCAAGCGGGCCTGGGCCAAGACCATGGTCGAGGCGATGGAGCAGCTCGGCCACGTGCATTTCGCACTCGCCGGTCACGACCGCGGCGGCCGGGTGTCGTACCGGCTGGCGCTCGATCATCCCGGCCGGCTGTCGAAGCTTGCGGTGCTCGATATCGCGCCGACCTATGACTACTGGCAGAAGCTCAATCGCCTCTCGGCGCTGAAGATCTACCACTGGGCGTTCCTGGCGCAGCCCTATCCGCTGCCGGAGACGCTGATCTCCAACAATGGCGAATTCTTCCTCAAGGAGAAGATGGCGAGCCAGACCAGGACCAAGACGCTGGACGCGATCGATCCGCGCGCGCTCGCGCACTACATTGCGCCATTCCGCGATCCCGCGCGCATCCACGCGATGTGCGAGGACTATCGCGCCGGCGCCTATGCCGACTACGAGATCGACAAGGCCGATGTCGATGCCGGCAAGAAGATCACGATCCCGATGCTGGCATTGTGGGGCGATGCCGGCGTTGCGAGCGCCGCAACGACGCCGCTCGACACCTGGAAGAACTGGGCAACCAATGTCAGCGGCGCGCCGGTGGCGTCGGGGCATTTCCTGCCCGAGGAAGCGCCGGACGCGACGGCGAAGCTGCTGCGGGAGTTTTTCCTGGCGGCTTAGCCGTCATTGCGAGGAGCGAAGCGACGAAGCAATCCATTCCATCCCCGGGCTGAGATGTGGATTGCTTCGCTTCGCTCGCAATGACGAGGAGGGGGCTTCATCCGGGCTACGGCAGCGTCACCGCCGCGCCTTGAAGAAATCCTTCAGCAGCGTCGCGGACTCGGTCTCGCCGACGGCGCCGTAGACCTCCGGGACGTGGTGGCAGGTCGGCTGTGCGAAGAACCGGACGCCCGACTCGACCGCGCCGCCCTTGGGATCGGCGGCGCCGTAGTACAGCCGGCGGATCCGGGCGAAGGAGATCGCACCGGCACACATGGTGCAGGGCTCCAGCGTCACGTAGAGGTCGCAATCGACCAGCCGCTCGGTCCCGATCGCCTCTGCCGCCTGCCGGATCGCCAAAATCTCGGCATGGGCGGTGGGGTCGCGGTCGGTCAGGGTGCGATTGCTGGCGGTGGCGATGATCTCGTAACCCCGGACAATCACGCATCCGATCGGAACTTCGCCGGCCTTTCCGGCGTTTTCAGCCGTTTTCAGCGCCAAATCCATGAAAGAAGGGGCTGACATGCCTCGTATCATCGCAAGAAACCTGCTAGTAGCTTCGCCTTCAGCAAAAGTGGATGCCGGTTTTGCGTCAAATGCGCTGCCAACAGGCGCGTATGCCCGGCTGCCCTTGCACCCCAATTGAACGCCCAGGCGAGAACATTCATGCCCCGCGATAGCGACAAACACAACGATTCCCGCGGCCGGCGTGATCGGCCCGGCGGTGGACAGGGCCGTTCCGGCGGCGGCAAAGGCCGCTCCGGCGCCGCCCGTGGACCGGACAAGAAATTTGCCAAGCGCGGCTTTGGCGATAAGAAGTTTGCCGGCAAGGGCGATGGCGACAAGCGGCCCTATCGCGGCGACCGCGAGGACCGTCCGCCGCGCCGCGAGTTCGGCGACAAGCCGAGGTTCAACCGCGACGACCGCCCGCGCGGCGACCGGCCGTTCCGCGATCGCTCACCGCGTGACGGCGATGGCGAGAAGCGCACGTTCAAGCCGCGTGAAGACCGCGGCGGCGAAAAGCGGCCCTACACGCCCCGCGGCGACCGCCCGAACTATAATCGCGACGACCGCGCGCCGCGGCGCGATCGCGATGATGCACGCCCGGCGGGGCGGTTTTCCGATCGGAAGTTCGGCGACCGGAAGCCTTACGCGCCGCGCGAACGTGACGGCGAGAAGCGGCCCTATACGCCGCGTGGCGAGCGATCGTTCGGCGACCGTCCGTCGCGCGATGGCGACCGGCCCGCGCGGAAATTCGGCGGCGACAGCAAGTTCAAGCGCGGCGGCGATCGTGATCGTGGCGATCGCGGCCCGCGCAAGGACTTTGGCGATCGGCCGCCGCGCGGCGAATCCAAGCCGTGGCAGAAGCGCGAGGGCGGTTCCGATCGTCCGGAGCGTGGTTCGCGTCCGTTCCGCGACGGCCCGCGCAATTTCGACAGGCCGCGCGACGATCGCGGCGGCGGCGAGCGGCCGCGGTTCTCGCGCTCCCGCGACGATCGGGAGCAGGGCGATCGGCCGAAGTTCAGCCGGCCGCGCTGGGAAAGAGACGAGGCTGGTGGCGACAATCGTCGGCGCGACCGCCCCGAAGGCCGCACCGACTGGCAGGAGCATCCGCGCAGCGAGGGCCGCTTCGGCGACCGCCCGCGCCGCGACAATGAGGACGACAGCAAGGTCTTTGCCAAGCGCCCGGCGTTCGGCGGCCGCGGTGCCTATCGCGAACGTTCCTATGACGATCGCCGCGAGCGTCCCGAGCCGAAGCCGAAGAAATCCGGCGAACGCATTGCCAAGGTGCTGGCGCGTGCCGGTCTCGCCTCGCGCCGCGATGCCGAGGAAATCGTCACCCAGGGCCGCGTCACGGTCAACGGACGCGTGATCAACTCGCCGGCGCTCGACATCACCGAGAACGATGTCGTGGCGGTCGACGGCAAGCCGTTGCCGCCGCGCGAGCGGACGCGGCTGTTCATGTATCACAAGCCGCGCGGGCTGATGACGACGCATGCCGATCCCGAGGGACGGCCGACCGTGTTCGACAATCTGCCCGAGGGCCTGCCGCGGCTGATCTCAATCGGCCGGCTCGATTTCAACACCGAGGGCCTGCTGCTGCTCACCAATGACGGCGGGCTGGCGCGGACGCTGGAGCATCCCGACACCGGATGGCTGCGGCGCTACCGCGTGCGCGCGCATGGCGAGGTGACGCAGGGCCAGCTCGACCAGCTCAAGGACGGCGTCGAGGTCGACGGCGTCAAATACGGGCCGATCGATGCGACGCTGGAGCGCGACCAGAGCTCCAACGTCTGGGTGGTGTTCGCGATCCGCGAGGGCAAGAACCGCGAGGTGCGCAACGTGATGGCGCATCTCGGGCTCGAGGTGAACCGGCTGATCCGGATCTCCTACGGCCCGTTCCAGCTCGGCGAGCTCGAGGAGGGCAAGGTCGAGGAGGTCAAGACGCGGGTGCTGCGCGAGCAACTCGGCGAGAAGATCGCCAAAGTCGCAGGTGCGGATTTCACGCGGCCGGAGCAGCGTGACGCCGGCGATAGCGACGATGCGCCCGCCAGGAAGCCGAAGCCGAGCAAGCGCGAAACGATCAACGACCGCAAGGGCCGCCGCGTGCTGGTGCAGCGCACCGGCAGCGAGGAAGCGCGCGCCCGCAACGAGGACGAGGCCAACGGCTACGGCCCGCCACGCCGTCCCAAGCGCGGCTATCACGGCAAGCGCGATCTCACGCCGAAGGACGAGTAGGGCGGTCGCGACGATGGATGTGTCGTCTTTACTCGCTGCGATGCGATCAACGCTCTCTCCGTTCCCTCCCCCTTTGTGGGGGAGGGCAAGGGAGGGGGGTGCCACACGGGTGGTCTGCCCGTGGG
>NZ_CANSMR010000058.1 GCF_947648125.1 uncultured Bradyrhizobium sp.
GTTCGGCGCCGCCTATGGCGTGCGCACCGGCATCCATGTCGGCGTCGACGTGCTGATCAACCGCCTCAATGATTTCTGGCGCAAGCGCACGATCACTTTCGGCCTGCTCGGCGGCGCGCTGTTCACCGCGATCGTCGGCACCATGGGCGCCAAGTTCGTGTTCGAGCTGATGCACACCGACCAGGTCTCGCCGGACATGGAGATCCCGAGCTGGATCGTCTATGCCTGCATCCCGCTCGGCTCCTATCTGATGTGCTTCCGCTTCCTGCAGGTGTGCTGGACCTACTGGAAGACCGGCGAACTGCCGCACCATGACGCCTCCCATGTCGATGGCGTCGAGACCAGCAAGACCGCGCCCGTCGCGCTCGGAGAAGCGTGATGAGCGCCGCACTTATCTTCGGACTGCTGTTTGCCCTGATGCTGACGGGCATGCCGATCTCGATTTCGCTCGGCCTGACCGTGCTCACCTTCCTGTTCACCATGACCGAGGTGCCGATCGAGAGCGTCGGCCTGAAGCTGTTTTCGGGCCTCGACAATTTCGGCATCATGGCGATCCCGTTCTTCATCCTGGCCGGCACGTTCCTGACCCGCGGCGGCGTCGCGAGGCGGATGATCGCGTTCACCACCTCGCTGGTCGGGCATCTGCCTGGCGGCCTTGGGCTCGCCGGTGTCGCGGCGTGTGCGATGTTCGCGGCGATCTCGGGCTCGAGCGTCGCCACCGTGGTCGCGATCGGCTCGATCATGATGCCGGCGATGGTCGATCACGGCTATCCGAAGCGGTTCGGCGTCGGTGTGATCTCGACCTCGGGCGCGCTCGGCATCCTGGTGCCGCCCTCGATCATCCTGGTGCTCTACGGCGTCTCCACCAACACCTCGATCGGCGCGCTGTTCATGGCCGGCATCGTGCCGGGCGTGCTGCTCGCGCTGATGCTGGCCGCGGTGACCTTCTTCGTGGCGCAGCGCAACGGCTATCCGAAGATGCCGCGCGCGACCATCGGCCAGCAGTTCACCGCGTTCCGCGAAAGCATCTGGGGCCTGTCGCTGATCGCGATCGTGCTCGGCGGCATCTATGGCGGCATCTTCACGCCGACCGAAGCAGCCGCAGTCGCCGCCACCTACGCCTTCTTCATCACCGTGTTCGTCTACAAGGAGCTAAAACTCTCCGAGGTGCCGAAGGTGCTGCTGCAGGCGGCGAGCATGAGCTCGATGCTGCTCTACATCATCACCAACGCGGTGCTGTTCTCGTTCCTGATGACGCATGAACAGATCCCGCAGGAGATGGCGGCCTGGATCATCGACAAGAACTTTTCGGTCTGGATGTTCCTGCTCGTGGTCAACGTCATCCTGCTGCTCGCCGGCAACGTGATGGACCCGTCGTCGATCCTCCTGATCATGGCGCCGATCCTGTTTCCGCTGGCGACCAAGCTCGGCGTGCATCCGGTGCATCTCGGCATCCTGATGATCGTCAACACCGAGGTCGGGCTGTGCCATCCGCCGGTTGGGCTCAATCTCTACATCGCGAGCAGCATCGCCAAGATGGGCATCAGCGAGATCACGGTCTCGGTCCTGCCGTGGCTGTGCGCGATGCTGGTGTTCCTCGGCCTGATCACCTACGTGCCGGAGATCTCGCTGTGGCTGCCGCGGTTGTTGGGAATGATCTAGCCAGCGCATGATCCGGAAAAGTGTGAAGCGGTATTCCGACAAGATCATGCGCAAAGCAAACAGACAAGAAACCAAAGCGCGACCTCGCGCTTTGGATGTTTCTGACGGGCAATGAAGCGGATTACATCTTCGCAAGAAAGGTCTCTCTGTCCAATCCGTAAGTTGAAGGCGAGGGGCGGCGGCATCATCTTCAAGCAACCTTCAAAGGAGGTTCGGATGAAGAAAGTTCTGCTCGCCGGCATCGCGGCGCTCACGATTGCCGGTTCGACCGCGGTCTATGCCCAGCATCGCCCGTGGTTCCATGGCCAGACGCAGATGAGCCCCGAGGATCGGGCTGCCTTCCTCGACGCGCGCATTGCCGCGGTGCACGCCGGGCTGAAGCTGACCGCCGATCAGGAGAAGCTGTGGCCGCCGGTTGAAGCCGCGGTGCGCGACTTCGCCAAGATGCGGCTCGATCGCGCCAATGCGCGGATGGCCGCGGAGAAGACCGATACGGACAAGGCCGCGATGCCGGATGATCCGGTCGCGCGTCTGCGCGAGCGCGCCGACAACATGGCCGCAACCGCGACGTCGCTGAAGAAGATCGCCGATGCCGCCGATCCGCTCTACAAGACGCTCGACGACAGCCAGAAGCGGCGGCTGACCATGCTCACCCACATGGAAGGGCGCGGCTTCGGCGCCGAGGGCTGGCGCCGCCATCGCCTCGAGCGCGGCATGGACCGCTGGGAGCATGGCGGCCGCGACCATCATTTCGACCGCGATGACGGTCCGGATCAGGAGCGCTCCGGCCGGCTCTGAGAGCCAGCCGCCGGCATCCTCGCCAAGCCTATGAAAGGCCGCCGGAATCCGGCGGCCTTTCGGCTGTCAGAAAGTCGGGAAAAGTTGCGCCAGCTTGCTGGACATCGCGGAATCGCTTTGCTAAACGACGGCCTCTCTTGCGAGGGTCATTTCCGGACAAGTTCCGGGCGCATAGCTCAGTTGGTAGAGCAGCTGACTCTTAATCAGCGGGTCCCAGGTTCGAGCCCTGGTGCGCCCACCAAACAAAGACCTTCGCTTTCAACAAGTTAGATGAGAAGGGGCCGAGAACAAAAGGGGTCTCGTGCGACGCTTTTTGTGGTCGTACGTCGCACGCCGTGCGACGAGTTGATGATGTTCTGTGAATATTTTCAGTGGAACCCGGTTCGCAAAGCCGTCAAAAAGAAACGAAAATCGCCGGCGGATTCGTCGTCGGAGACGAAGCCTTGAAGGCGGTCAACCTTTCATACCTTCCTTGCGCACCTGCAATTCGAGCCGGTCGATGCCAGCATCGGCGCGATCGACATTGCGGGCACGGTAATGCTTCACGATGGTTTGCGCGCTTCGGTATGAGTGCCCGGTGATGTCGCAGATCGTCAGCAGATCGCAGCCGGCACGGTCGAGTAGCATGACGCAAGTATCGCGCAGGTCTTGATCGTGCTTCTGGTCAAGTTCGCCGGCACCATTGACGAACATCAGCGATTGACACGGCTTCAGCCGCCATGCTGCTTCATCGCCGTTGCTGTCGCGCGTCGCCTGCGTATCCAGCCATTCAGCCAGCGCGCGAGCGCGTTGATCGACTGCGCGGGCACGTCGCGCCTTGTTGTCTTCATCGAGTGGGAAATTCGCAAATAGGCTGTCGACGGATCTGATCAGTTCGGCGGTCAGTCGCTCCGCCCGGACGATCGCCTGCCGCGCGCTATCGCGTGCGAGAAAGCCGAACACGGCGACGGCACGCGCGGTCGACACCCAATGCCGATAGGTGCTCTCATCGTAAGGCTCGCCGTTGTCCTCGTTGACGACGAGTTCGACCGGCACCTTCTCAAGCTGGAGCCGCAGCTTGAGTGCCTTCACCCGCGCGCGCGCCGTATTCAGGCGTGTAGTTAGCTGTGGTGCCTCTTTGATGTCGACAAGTTCGCCAGTCTTGCTCTGCCGGAACGCGTGTCGTCCCTCGACATCACTTTCGTTGCGCATCATCAAGCGGTCTGTCTGGCGTTGACCTGTGAACAGTGCGAGATAGAAACTGTCGCCGATCGACGAGCGTTCGATTGCATCGGTTGCGGCAACCCATGCGGAAAATTCCGGCATCGCAACCAGCACGATGCGGCCGTCCGGATGATCGAACTCCATGCCCTCTCGCGGGTTGGGTCCGAGCCGCCACAGCACGCTTTCCTGGCCCCAGGTAAACGCGGCTGATAGTGTTGCGATCATCGCCAGTGCCATATGATGGCCGCGTACCGATTTCGCATAATTGTAGAAAGCTCGGAGCTCCGGCTTACCGATCGAAGATGGTGTGGCCGTCGCGATCGCCTCGAGTTCGCGCACGGGCTCGGCCACGCCGAGCAACTTCGCGGCGCGAATTTCGGCGCGCATCTTCGCAGCAGCCTCGCGCGTCTGCGGCCGGTAGAGGATAGCGGAGATGCACTTACGATAAGACGATTGCGAGGCGGCCGAAAGCGCCTTGAACTCGGCCGATTTGCTCCAGTCGTCCAAGATATCCTCAATCGTGGTGCGTTTCCGTACAGTGATTTTTTTGGGCAGTTTGCCAGCGCGTCGCGCCGCCTCAATCTCCGATCTTCTTTTGTCGGAAAAATCGGAGGCTTCCTGAAGGTTGAACCACGCGCCGACCGGACGGCCCTTTTCATCGCAGGGCGGATGGCGCAGGTCGGTATCGACAAAGCCGAGTGCCCTGGCGTAAGCACCATGTGATGAGCGCGGACGGCCGTCACGCCACTTCACGTACGGAAATTTCGGATCGGCCATAGAAAGCCTCGGTGCCGAAGTAAGAAGGCACCCATTGGAATCTAGCGCGACCTTGAATGTCAAGCGCCATGATCCCCATAGGCCGTTCTCAGCCGCTCACGATGCTCTTCATCGCTTGCTGCCGGCGGTGCAGCGAATGCGTCACCAGCGATCGTCTTCGGTCGCATAGGATGATGCCGAGTCAGCCAGGCGTCGAAGCCGGTACGTTCCCATTTAAGTGGCCCGCGTTCGCTAATCGGCGCTGGCAAGCCGTCGCGCTCATGCCGGATTTGGCGCGTGCGATAGAAAGTGTCCAGTGAGACGCCGATCGCCATCGCAACCTCGGCCGAAGAATAGGGCGGCACTATCCCCCGTGGAGGATTCGGCAGGGGCAAATGCATACGTTCGCAACGCCGCGTCACTTTTTCTCCTTTGACCGAAGTCAATGGGGAACATGGGAGCAGACAAGAACAACGGTGAAAAGCGCGCGCGCTAGACGGAGGGAATTCGGCTAATCTAGAGGACAAATGGGATGCAAGCGGCGCTGTCACGTCACGCATTCGCGCGCCGCCTTTAGTTGCACCTCGGTATCCGAGGATCAATATGGGCGTGCGATTGCGACCTATTCGGTCAACGGCACCGATCTCGGGGAACGGTTTGGCCTCGCGTTGGAGCAATATTCAAAAGAGAGGCATGCCGCTGCCGAGCGTGATGCGGATCGTTCGGGCCGCGGCATGTGGGCGGGCAGCTACGTGGAGCCATGGTTGTTCCGCGCGTGCATCAGGGCAGGCGGCACCCCGACCAACTGCTCGGATGATGCGAACGCACATCCTTGAATGCGCCTTTATGCGGCGAATCGGAGCTTCAAGAGTTAAGAGGGCTAAATCAACATCGGAGTGAGCTGGCGCGATTTGTGCGACTCGCGCTAAGCAGTTGCCATCACCTGCTCACTGCGCAAAGGGACTGAGATGGTTGCTGCTGCCCGTGAATTGCCGGCTTCAGGTTATGCGCTGGAAGTCGATGGTCGACTCAAGGCCGAATTTGCGACCAGGGACGGAGCCAAGATGGGCGCGGAAGAACTGAAGAAGCGTTTTCCCATGTTCAGAATCAGAATCTATGACGCGCAGACACGGACGCGCGAGGACGTCGAGCTAACGTGAGTCTCGCATCGGCTTGGAGGGGCAACCGCTGTGACGACACTTGTTGCTGAAGTCCTCATGCGGATGCTCGTAGGCACGCAGAATCGTATGGCTTCAGAAAAGCGCAATAGGTTCATCAACAGACCTTGCTGATCGGCAGCCCAGTGGTTTGCCGTCTCCCTGCGGGACCGGGCTGTCGGCTGGCGCTGAAACCCCGGCTTGAGCCGGGTTTTCACCCTTCGGGCTTCCATCCCTGACGGAAGATGCAGCGGGAGCGGGTTTCGTCGGCGTCGGCGATAGACGATGCAGGAGAGGAAGAGTGGAGCCGCGTTGGACATGACGGGTTGAGGGCCGGAGGAGAGTCTTCCGGCGCCCGTCATGGAGATTGCTCCCATGAATATGCAGGTTCTTGATGCCCGTCGCGACGCCAGCGGCGGTTACAGAGTGGATGTGAGTCGCGGCGAGCGCGTCGGCCGGGTGTCCTCGGAGTGGTTTTCTCGTCCGGCGGATCAGCGTTATCTGTCGCTCAACGAACTGGCCCGCACGGTGCGTGATCGCGCGGACCGCAGCCGGACGCGCGTGGTCGAAAGCGCGCTCATCCATGTGGAAGCAAACCGTGCCGACCCCGAGCGCCTAGCCCTGATGTTGCCCGGCTCGGACAAGCCGGTCGCGCCGACCCATTGGAGCTTCGGCCAGCTTGCAAGCCAGGTTGGCGCTCCGGCCGCTTACCTGCGGCAACTCCCAGCAGCACTCGCAGGCATCAACCTGCAATATGGCCTGACCGCCAATCGCGCCGAACAGATCAAAACGCTCGAGACCGAGGATAGCCGCGTAGAGCTTCGCGCCGTCACGAGCCCAGACTACGGCCGAATTTTCGACCATGAGTTGGTTGAGGCCGTGCAGCGCATCGCCGGCAATGGCACAGGCGATACGCGGTGGAAAGTGCCGGGTGTGCTCGACTGGTCGACCGGGACCTACAATCCTCGCGTTGACATCTCCAAGGATACGACGACGCTCTATGCTTCCGACAGGGACGTATTCCTCTTCCTGGTCGATGACCTGAACCCGATCGAAGCTGGTCGTCTCCGCGACGGCTCGCCCGACCTCTATTTCCGCGGCTTCTATTGCTGGAACTCGGAGGTTGGTGCGAAGACGCTCGGCATGGCGAGCTTCTATCTCCGTGCAGTCTGCCAAAATCGCAATCTGTGGGGCGTGGAAGATTTCGAGGAGATCACCATCCGCCATTCCAAATATGCGGCCTCCCGCTTTGCTCATGAGGCGGCCCCGGCGCTGCTGAACTTCGCCAACTCGTCACCCACACCCTTCGTCAATGGCATCAAGGCCGCCCGCGAGCGGATCGTGGCACGCTCCGACGAGGATCGCACCGAGTTCCTGCGTCGCCGCGGTTTCTCTAAAGCCGAGACGGGCAAGATCATCGATGCGGTGCTGATTGAAGAAGGTCGGCCGCCTGAGAGCATCTTCGATTTCGTACAGGGCATTACTGCCGTTGCCCGCGATAAGTCTCACCAGGACGTTCGCCTCGACATGGAGGCGAAAGCGAAGAAGCTCTTGGATCGCGTCGCCTGACCATCGCGAAGCCGGGGATTCCAAATTCCGTGTCTCCGGCTTTTGCTTCCTCGCGTTTCTCGGTTTGGTCTTCTCCGTGGCGCTGCCCTCTTAGAGCAAGAGGGCGGCGCTTCGCTCCTTGAACGGGTTGGAGGCCGAGAGAGGGTCTTGGCCGCTCGTTCCGGAGAAACTGATATGGCAAAGGCCGTTCAGAAGATCAAAATGTCGTCCTCCCGTGACATCCCCTTCCACAAGCTCGTGCTCTCCCAATCCAACGTCCGCCGCACCAAGGCCGGCATCTCGATCGAGGATCTTGCCGAGGACATCGCCCGCCGGAAGTTGCTGCAGAGTCTCAACGTCCGGCCCATCGTCGATGCCGACGGTCAGGAGACCGACATGTTTGAGGTGCCGGCCGGCGGCCGCCGCTATCGCGCGCTCGAATTGCTGGTGAAGCAGAAGCGCCTCGCGAAGACCGCGCCAATCCCCTGCATCGTCGGCGAAGCCGGCGGTGAGATTTCGGCGGAAGAGGACTCGCTCGCCGAGAACGTGCATCGCGTCGCGCTTCATCCCCTCGACCAGTTCCGCGCATTCCATACCCTGCGTGAGCAGAAGCGGTCGGAGGAGGATATCGCGGCAATCTTCTTCGTCTCCGTTCACGTGGTGAAGCAGCGGCTTCGGCTTGCGGCCGTCTCTCCGAAGCTGCTTGACGTCTATGCCGACGACGGCATGTCGCTCGAGCAGTTGATGGCGTTCTCCGTCACCGCAGATCACGTTCGACAGGAGCAGGTCTGGGAGAACGTCAATAAGTCGGGCTATGACGAGCCGTATCAGATCAGGCGCCTTCTGACCGAGCGTGCGGTTCGGGCCTCCGACAAGCGCGCGCGGTTTGTCGGTCTCGCGGCCTATGAGGCGGCCGGCGGCAACATCCTGCGCGATCTCTTCGAAGAGGACGGCTGCGGCTGGCTCGAGGACGTCGCTCTGCTGGAGCGTCTCGTGGCAGAGAGGCTTCGGACAGAAGCTGAGACGATCGCCACCGAAGGCTGGAAGTGGATCGAAGTCGCCCCGAGCTTCCCCTACGGTTACGATCACGGGCTGCGCCGGCTCGAAGGCGAACCGGCCGATTTCACCATGGAGGAACAGGTAAGCCTCGATGCACTCCAGGCCGAGTATACGGCGCTCCAGGAGAAATACGAGGATGCCGACGAAATACCGGATGAGGTGGACACGCGCCTCGGCGAACTCGAGCAGGCCCTCGCGGCCTTCGAGGACCGGCCGCATGTGTTCGATGCGGCCGCCATCCCGCATGCCGGCGCCTTCGTCAGCATCGATACCGATGGCACGGTGCAGGTCGCGCGCGGCTATGTCCGCCGCGAAGACGAGGGGGCGTTCGTTGCGGCAATAGCTGAGCCCAATCCTGAAGCCGCCGCGGCAGCGCCTCGCTCCGAAGATAGCGATCAACCCGCAACTCCGGTCCAAGGTAGCGTGATTACCATGACCGGGCAGGTGCCGCCGGATGAGGAGGATGATGCCATCCGGCCCTTGCCCGACCGGCTCGTCATCGAGCTCACCGCGCACCGGACGCTAGCGCTGCAGGACGCCGTTGCGGCCAACCCGCATGTCGCGATGACTACGCTTCTGCACAAACTCTGCCTCGATGGCTTCCATCGGACTTACAATCCGGGCTGTCTCGAGGCTGGCGTGCGTCATGTGCAACTTTCTATCCAGGCGCCCGAATTGAAGGAAAGTGCGTCCGCCAAGTCGATCGCTGCCCGGCACGAGGGCTGGAGAGCCGACATGCCGACCGACGAGGCCGCGTTGTGGGATTGGCTGGCTGCGCTCGACGATGCCAGTCGGCTGGCCCTGCTCGCCCATTGTGTTTCCTTCGGCGTGAACGCCCTCTTCGAGAAGGCCGATCGCCATGGCGGGTCCGGCATTACCGCCCATGGGCTGCAGCGCCGGCTTGATCAAGCCGATCGCCTCGCCCGTGCGGTTGGCCTGGACATGGTCGAAGCCGGCTGGCGTCCGACGGTCGACAACTATCTCGGCCGTGTCACCAAGGGCCGCATCCTCGATGCCGTCCGCGAGGCGAAGGGCGAATCTTCGGCTCAGCTCATCGACCATCTGAAGAAGTCGGAGATGGCAAAGGAAGCCGAGCGCCTGCTCGAGGGGGCCGGCTGGCTTCCCGAGCCGCTGCGCCTGGCCGCTCTGCCGTCAACTTCGGAGGCTTCCGAATCTGCAGCCGAGCCGCTTCCCGAATTCCTCTCAGGCGGTGACGAGGAATCGACCGACGGCGGCAAGAGCGAGCAGCCGCACGCCGTCGCGGCCGAATAGGCCATCGCTGCGGGGCGGCATCCGCCGCCCCGCAGTTCTTTACCACTTCTCCTTCATCTCTCGGCCCGGCCCTCGCGCCGGGCTTCATCGTCTTGGGAGCACCATCATGACCGGCGATACTTCAACACCCGGCTCGGGTTTCGATTCTGCCTCCTGGCTCCTGCGGGACCAGGAATTTATCAGACTATGCAAGTCCACTCTCTCCGAGAACAAGACAGCGTTGTTCGACGCGCTCGCCAGTGCGCGCATCGACACCGTGGAGGTCACATTCAACGGCTATGCCGATGAGGGGCAAATCGACGGCGCTGTCGCGGACGGAGAGGGCGATGACACGGATCTACAGAGCATCCATGTCGAGATTGCGCGGGTCGAATGCGGCAACCAGATTGTCACGCGGCAAACCCTCTCCGTGAAGGACGCGATCGAGAATCTTGTCTACGGCCTCCTCGAGCAGACCTACTCCGGATGGGAGAATAACCAGGGCGCCTACGGTGACTTTCTGTTCGACGTCGCCGAGCGAACGATCACGCTCAACTTCAATGAGCGGATCGAAACCTCCGAATACACCCAGCATGTGTTCTGAAGGAGGAAGCGATGGCACATCCCTATCACCATTCGCTCTCCTCGGTGAAGAAGTGGGGCGGGGCGGTCGACGACTATCTGGCGATCCATAACTGGTTCGACGCCAGCAAGCAGATCACGGCAGATTTCCGGCATCGCGCGCTCCGCCATCACGCCGAGGGCATCTTCATGGCCGAGACCATCTTTGGTTCGACTGTCACCTTGTCGTCCGGTCGCGTTATCCCGACGCGCTGGGTCGGTGAGCAGCACGTTATCGAGGATCTCGGATACATCCCGTCCTTCGCCGATTGGGCGAGGTGCATCCGTCCCGAACCCTGGATGAGCCGCACGCGGCGCATTTCGTGCGAGCTCGAGCCGCTGGCTTCTTCGACCGCAGAAGGAGCTTGACTATGTACGGCACGTATTTGCGCCTGAATATCACCGTGCATGATAGTTGGCGTGCCGTGGTTCGCGCGGCAGCGCGCAAGCTCACTCGGCGAGCGCTTCGCGACCCCCGGTGTCGCATAGCGCGCAAGCGATTCTACCGCGAGATGCTCGATTATCACCGCCAGGAACAAGAAATCGTTGCGACCTGGCGGCTCTGAGACGTCGTCCGTCGAGAGCCTTTGCCATCCAAGTCCCACTCGGCCCGGCGCTCGGCGCAAAGAGCGTCGGGCCATCGCATGTTCAGGAGAACGGAAATGGCTGACTACTTTACTCCCACCGTCATTCAACAGACGATTCCCGAAGCGGACGTGACGCCGCTCGAACGCCTGCTTCTGTCCCACGTCTTCGAAGCCGAGCGCGACGGAGACGGCTGGTATTTCTTTGCCGAGACGCAACCAGCCGACACGTTCATCGTCGCGCGAGCGGCACTAGAGGCCGCGCTCGCCGCGTCCCAGCTCGATCTCGATAACACCGCCAACAGCTTCGTCACGAAGGTGCTGGCAAGCTTGAAGGACGAAGAACTCCAAGATGGAAACATGGACCTTGATCTAAGCGAAACGTCCTGGGAGTTCATCGTTCAGGATATCGTCCGGCGTTCGATGACGCTCAAATACGTGTCGGCGGTATCCTCCTTCACATGCTCGCGCATGCGCGTCGACGGCTTCGGCGGCGCCGTCGTCGTGATCTCGGCCGACGCCATCCTTGGCAAGTCCACCAATGATCTTCTCCAGGAGTTCATCGAGCAGGTCGCGCCCGGAAGCGATAGCTGACCCATAGCGCGGCGGGCGAAGCGTCGTTCGCTACCGGGGCCTCCGAAGGAGCACCTTGCATCGCGTTCCGACAAACGGCGCCGGCTGCCGCACGCGCGATGCTTGTTGAGAACCCGGCACCCCTTCACGCCTCCCGACCAGCGTTGCGTTGTGTGCTGTCTGGGCGCGGCACACCGGCTGTCAACGGGCAAGCCGTTCCCGCTGCGGCGGAAGAGCCTCGCGTGACAGCCGATGCTCGACCGCGTCCCGCTGCCAGTCCGACGCAACGCGAAGGTCGGGAGACAACGGAAAATGTGCGAGGTTCTCAACAAGCATCGCGCGGGCATTCCGGCAGGCACCGTCTACATCGGACGCGGCAGCAAATGGGGCAATCCGTTCCGGATCGGCCGCGATGGCGACCGCGCAGCCGTCATCGCCAAGTACGAGCGATGGCTGGCGGACCAGCACCATCTGCTGCGCGCGCTCGATGAACTGCGCGGACGCGATCTCGTGTGCTTCTGCGCGCCGCGCGCCTGCCACGGCGATCTCTTGCTGCAGCTAGCCAACGCCACGCGCGAGGCGCGTGTCGCGTGGTGGCGCGCCGCCAAGGCTGCAGCATGAGAGCGAGAGGAGGGCCGCGACCTCGGGCGAGCCCGGCGCGCGGCGAGAGCGAGCCGCCGGGATGGTTCACCCGCTCTCGGAGTTTCCCATATGTCCAGGACACCCAAGGAGTTCGATTTTCGAAAGTCCGTCGCCTATGACGCCGAGGCCAAGCGCCTCTTCCACAGCCGTGCGAAATCCCAGCTCCGCCGTATTGCGACGGCGCTGGGTCTTGCGCCCGGTTTCTACGACCTCCGCTCCAACCAGGCCGGCATTGCCGTGTCCGGTGAAATTACCCTCCACGGCGATCGCCTCTACGTGCAGGTCTCCCAATCAGCGATGGGCTACCACAGCGGCGTTCTGTTCCGGACCTGCAAGGGCCGGAAGGACTATGTCGGCGGCCCGAACAATTTCGCATCGCTCGATTTGCTCAACAGGCCCGACGAACTCGCGCATTGGATCCGCGGGGTGTGCCATGTTTGACGTCATCTGCCGCCGCACAGCCGCCGTTGCGTCGTGGATACGCCGTCACCGCTATCGCTGCGGCGCCAAGTTCAGCCGATGGACCCGAGCCTGGCGTTATGCAACGGGGCGGCTTTCCGCGATTGAGGCGCAGCGATTGATGCTCGACTGCCGCTATCCGGCGGGCTGGCATCCGCTGCTTTTCCTCACCGTTGAGGATACGCTCGAACAGGCGCGCGAGGAGATCGCCGATCATCCCGATCTGCCGCGTCTCGTCGCGGACGGCTGCGCGCGCGTCGGCGACAAATGGGAACCCTACTTCGGCGAGCTGTTGGAAGCGCGATGCTGGGCGATCAACCTCGCCAAGAATTACGCCGTCGACGAGGGCATCACATTCGTTCTGCTCAACAATGAGCACGAGTCCAACAAGTGATCGCCGGTTCTGATAGTTCGCTTCAAGGGTCCGGCGGTGGTCGCCGGACCCTTTGTTTCTGGCTGAGATCCAGAGGGAGAGGTCGGCCGGGAAGGGTTTGAGCCGCGGCGGTGTCAGGAGAGCGCCGGGCGGTTCGGCCCTTTCCCGCTCTCCGAAAGACATCCCTCATGACCGAATCTCTCGTCGCCGGCGCCAGCGCCGCGCCGCTCTCGATGCGTGCCACCGCAGCCGTTGCATCCGCGATCGTTAGCGCTGCACGACAGCTTTTGACCGAACTCGAACAGGGACGCCGCATCGATGCCACCGTTCTGCGCAACACCATGCAGGCGGCGTTCGGCGGCTCCGATGCGACCGGGGTGTGGGACTGGAAGGCCGCCTATGACGCCTGCGAGGCGGCGACCCTCCTGTTCCTAAGGCGGCATGGCGCCGCCATGCGCGCCAAGGCGGCGTCGCCGGCGGCCATGCTGTCAATGCTGATGAGGATCGTAAGTCTCCTTCCGACCCAGACACGCCGGTCCGAGGAAAGCCAATCCCTCCAGCAGTTCTCGACGCCGATCGGATTGGCGTATGTCGCGAGCGTTGCCGCCGCGATGACGCCAGCCGATGTCGTGCTGGAGCCGTCAGCCGGCACCGGCCAACTCGCCGTCCTCGCAGAACTGGCCGGCGCCTCGCTCGTTCTCAATGAGGTCGCCGAGAGCCGCGCCGGCATTCTCGGACAGATCTTTCCTGCCGTTTCCACCACGCGATTTGACGCCGCACACATCAACGACCACCTCGATGCGCACATCGTGCCGAGCGTCGTCCTGATGAACCCGCCGTTCTCGGCAGCGGTCCATGTCGATCGCGCAATGGCGGATGCGGCATTGCGACACGTCGCCTCTGCGTTGGCCCGTCTTCCAGAAGGCGGACGCCTGGTCGCCATCACCGGCGCGAACGTAGCCCCCGACAATGCCGCCTGGACCGACTCCTTCAAGCGGCTTCAGGAACAGGGCCGAGTCGTATTCTCCGCGGCGATTGATGGCGCCCTCTATGCCAAGCGCGGCACCACCACTGACACCCGCCTGACCGTTATCGATCGCGTGCCGGCGGACGACATCGCGTCATTGCCGGCATCTGTTGGCGTCGCGCTAGACCTGCCGACTTTGCTCGACTGGGTCATGCGCTACGTGCCAGCACGTCGTCCAATTGCTGGCACGCCGACGGCGATCGTGCCAGCGATTGCCAGCCGTTCAACGCCCCGAACCGTCCGCGCCGACGTTGCCCAGCGCCAGCCCGCAACGGCGGCGCCAGCATCCGACCTCGTGGCGACGGAAGTCGCCTACGAGTCCGTCGACTGGGCGCCCACCGACGCCAGCAAGATCACCGACGCGCTCTACGAATCGTACGCATTGCAGTCGATCCGCATTCCGGGCGCCAAGGCCCATCCCACAAGGCTCGTGCAGTCGGCCGCCATGGCCTCGGTCGCGCCGCCAAAGCCATCCTATCGGCCGCATTTGCCAGCCAGGATCATAGCCGATGGCATTCTGTCGGACGCGCAGCTTGAGAGCGTCATCTATGCTGGCGAAGCGCATTCGGAGTTTCTCGCGGGTTCCTGGACGGTCGATGCGACTTTTGACGTCGTGGCGGCCGCGCGTGATGACGCTGAGAATGCCGTTCGCTTTCGCCGCGGCTGGTTCCTGGGCGACGGCACCGGCGCGGGCAAGGGACGGCAGGTCGCAGGCATCCTGCTCGACAACTGGCTCAAAGGCCGCCGTCGTGCGGTCTGGATCAGCAAGTCCGACAAGCTGATCGAGGATGCGCAGCGCGATTGGTCCGCGCTCGGGATGGAGCGGCTGCTCGTGACGCCGCTCTCCCGTTTCCGGAAGGGCACGGCAATCCGGCTTGAGGAAGGCGTCCTATTCACCACCTACGCTACGCTGCGCACCGATGAGCGCGGAGAAAAGCTTTCGCGCGTCCGGCAGATCATCGAATGGTTGGGCTCCGACTTCGACGGAGTGATCGTCTTCGACGAGAGCCACGCCATGCAGAACGCAGCAGGTGGGAAAGGCGAGCAGGGAGAACAAGCGGCCTCTCAGCAGGGGCGTGCGGGCCTGAGGCTTCAGCATGCGTTGCCGAATGCCCGCGTGGTCTACGTCTCGGCGACCGGCGCCACAACGGTGCACAATCTCGCCTATGCCCAGCGGTTGGGATTGTGGGGCGGCGACGATTTTCCATTCGCAACCCGGGCCGAGTTTGTGGAAGCGATTGAGCAAGGCGGGGTTGCGGCCATGGAGGTGCTTGCGCGCGACCTCAAGGCGCTCGGTCTCTATGCCGCGCGTTCGCTATCTTATGAGGGCGTCGAATACGAACTGCTCGAGCACCAGCTTACGCCCGAACAGGTTCGCATCTACGATGCCTATGCCGGCGCATTCAGCATCATCCATAACAATCTCGACGCGGCCATGCGCGCCGCCAATATCACCGGCGAAACTGGTACGCTGAACGCGCAGGCAAAGTCCGCGGCGCGATCTGCCTTCGAAAGCGCCAAGCAGCGCTTCTTCGGACACCTGCTGACGTCGATGAAGACGCCGTCGCTCATCCGCTCGATCGAGCGCGATCTTAATGCCGGACACGCCGCCGTTGTCCAGATCGTCTCCACAGGCGAGGCGTTGATGGAGCGGCGGCTCGCCGAGATCCCGACCGAGGAGTGGGGCGACATCCAGGTCGACATCACCCCGCGGGAATATGTCCTCGATTATCTCGCCCATTCCTTCCCGGTCCAGCTCTACGAGCCCTTTACCGACAGCGAGGGCAATCTCTCCTCCCGGCCGGTCTATCGCGACGGTCAGCCGGTCGAGAGCAGGGAAGCCGTCAGGCGCCGCGATCGTCTGATCGAGAAGCTCGCCTCGCTCCCGCCCGTGCCGGGCGCGCTCGACCAGATTGTCCAGCGGTTCGGCACGGACATGGTCGCTGAGGTCACGGGACGCTCTCGCCGCGTCATCCGTAGGGGAGGCCGCCTCATCGTTGAGAACCGTGCCGCATCGGCAAACCTCGCGGAGACTGCTGCCTTCATGGATGACGCCAAGCGCATCCTTGTCTTCAGCGATGCCGGTGGCACAGGACGTTCGTACCATGCCGAACTGTCGTCTCGGAATCGCAGGCTGCGCGTTCATTACCTGCTCGAACCCGGTTGGAAAGCGGATGCCGCCATCCAGGGCCTGGGCCGCACGAACCGTACCAACCAGGCACAACCGCCGCTGTTTCGTCCCATCGCGACAGACGTAAAAGCTGAGAAGCGCTTCCTCAGTACCATTGCTCGTCGGCTCGACACATTAGGCGCCATTACCCGAGGTCAGCGCCAGACCGGAGGGCAAGGTCTCTTCCGTCCCGAGGACAACCTCGAAAGCCATTACGGCCGTGACGCACTGCGCCAACTGTATCTGCTTCTCGTCCGCGGCAAGGTTGAAGGCTGCTCGCTTCAGGGTTTCGAGGACGCGACCGGTCTGAAG
>NZ_CANSMR010000059.1 GCF_947648125.1 uncultured Bradyrhizobium sp.
ACTCGTGGAGAGAGCCCCCACCCCACCCCTCCCCCGCAAGCGGGAGAGGGAGCCCCAGTACCGCTGCGATAGCAGCTCGGCCAATCAGAGCGCGATGACGGCTTCGCCGGCAAGCTTGATCTCGCCGCTCTGATCTTTTGTCGTGAGCGCAAGCTTCGCCCGCTTCTCACCGCCCTGCTCGATCAGCTCGGTCACCGTGCCTTCGCAGGTCAACGCGGCGCCGAGCTGGGTGATCGCGGCAAAGCGGGTCGAGAACGAGCGGATGCGCGACGGGCTGACCGCGTCCGTCAGCGCCTGGCCCAGATAGCCCATGACCAGCATGCCGTGCGCGAACACGTCGGGGAATCCCGCGGCCTTCGCGAAATCGATATCGACATGGATCGGGTTGTGATCGCCCGAGGCCCCGCAATACAGCGCGAGGCGATGGCGGGTGATCGGCGGAAACGTCTTGTGGACGATGCGGTCGCCGACCGACGGAGAACGAGTGCTCATGACGGCCTCGCATTGCGCACCACCACCGTGCGCGAGGTATCGGCGACGTGAGTGCCGTCCTGGTTGGTGACCTCGGTGACGACAACGATCAGCGTCATCGCCCCGCCCTTCTTGTCAGTGACATCGGCCACCCGGGACTTGAAAGTCAGGGTGTCGCCGACCATAACGGGCGCGTGATAGTCGAAGCGCTGCTCGCCATGCAGCACGCGGGCGAGATCGATATCGAGCGCGGTCAGGAACTCGAACGGATCGGGCGCATCCATCATCTCCAGACAAAACAGATAGGTCGGCGGCACCGGCGCCGCCGTGAAACCCGCCGCCTGCGCGGCCTTATCGTCGCGATAGACGGCGTTCGTCTCGCCGAGCGTGTCGAGGAAGAAGCGCAGGCGCGCCGGTTCGACGCGCGCGGTCACGGGCGTAAACGCATGCCCGACGGCGGATTGATCGACCATGGCGGCCTCAGGCCCGTTCGTAGAGCGTCACGACGCAGGCGCCGCCGAGGCCGAGATTGTGCTGCAGTCCGAGCCGCGCGCCTTCCACTTGCGTCGCCGCGGCCGTGCCGCGCAGCTGCCGCGTCAGCTCGTAGCACTGCGCAAGGCCGGTGGCGCCGAGCGGATGGCCCTTCGACAGCAGCCCGCCGGACGGGTTGGTGACGATCCTGCCGCCGTAGGTATTGTCGCCGTCATCGATGAATTTCGCGGCCTCGCCCTCTCCGCACAGGCCGAGCCCTTCATAGGTGATCAGCTCGTTATGGGCGAAGCAGTCGTGCAGCTCGACGACATCGAGATCCCTGGGGCCAATGCCGGCGGCTTCATAGACCTTGCTCGCGGCATCGCGCGCCATGTCGTAGCCGACCACCTGCATCATGTCTGACGCACCGAAGGTCGAGGGCGTATCGGTCGTCATCGCCTGCGCCGCAATGCGGACCTGCTTGTTGAGGCCGTGCTGGTCGGCGAACTTCTCCGAAACCAGGATCGCGGCGGCGCCGCCGCAGGTCGGCGGGCACGCCATCAGCCGCGTCATCACGCCGGGCCAGATCACCTGGTCGTTCATGACGTCGTCGGCGGTCACTTCCTTGCGGAACAGCGCCAGCGGATTGTTCTTGGCGTGACGGCTCGCCTTGGCGCGCACTTTGGCAAACGCGGAGAGCGGCGTGCCGTACTTCTTCATGTGGCTCAAACCCGCACCGCCAAAATAGCGCAGCGCCAACGGCACGCCGGGCGCATCGACCAGCTTATCGGCAGCGGCATCGAAATCGTCGAACGCGCTGGGGCGATCGGTGAACACGGCCCCGAGCGCGCCGGGCTTCATCTGCTCGAAGCCGAGCGCCATCACGCAATCGGCCGCGCCCGACTCGATCGCCTGCCGCGCCAGGAACAGCGCGGTCGAACCGGTCGAGCAGTTGTTGTTGACGTTGACGATCGGGATGCCGGTCATGCCGACCGGATAGAGCGCGCGCTGCCCGCAGGTGGAGTCGCCATAGACATAGCCGACATAGGCCTGCTGCACACGGCCGTAGTCGAGCCCGGCATCGGCGAGCGCGAGCTTCGCCGCCTCGGCGCCCATCACATGATACGGCGCATTGGCGCCGGGCTTGACGAACGGGATCATGCCGACCCCGGCAACATAGGTGCGTGACGTCATCGCGGATCCTCCCGGAAATTACCCACTGGACTATTTATTACCCGTGGGTAATATACGGGCGATCTTCCGGAGTCAATGCGACAACAGCCACGCGATGGACGCCCGCTACCCTCTTTCCAACACCGAGTCGCCCTGGCTGCCGTTCGAGAGCCGGCGCCGCGCCCGCGACGAAAAGCGCGAGGCGGTGCTGCGCACGGCCGTCGCCCTGTTCCTCGAACAGGGCTATCACCGCGCCACGCTGAACGACGTCGCCAAGCGGCTGCACATCACCAAGCCCGCGCTCTATAATTACTTCCGCGGCAAGGACGAGATCCTGTTCGAGTGCTGGTCGATCGGCCACGAGCTGGTCGACGACTGCATTGCCGAGACCTCGGCCGGCGGCGGCAGCGGCCTCGACAAGCTGCGCAAGCTCACCATCCGCTACGCCGAGCTGATGACAACGGACTACGGCAAGAGCCTGGTCCGCTTCGATCTCCGCGATCTCAGCGAGCACAACCGCAAGATCGTGCAGACCGCGAAGCGGCGGATCGATCGCGCCTTCCGCGACTATATCGCCTCTGGCATCGCGGACGGTTCGGTAAGACCCTGCGACCCGAAGCTCGCGGCCTTCGCCATCGCCGGTTCGCTGAACTGGATCGGCCACTGGTTCCAGCCCGGCGGTGAGCAGACCGGACACGCCGTCGCCGAAGAATTCGCGATCCGCCTCACCGAAGGCATCGCTAAGACAACAACGCAAATGGCATCAACGCGCAAGAAGGCGGACAAACCGCCTCGCAAGAGAAACGTGGGAAACGCATCAAGGGAGGACGGGAGTGAACATCACACAAGGGCTGCGGCGGGCGCTGCAGGTCAATCCAAACGGGCTCGCGGTCGTCTGCGGTGAGCGGCGGAGCAGCTGGCGCGAGGTCGGCACCCACGTCGCCCGCCTCGCCGCCGCGATCCGCTCGCTTGGCGCGAAGGACGGCGACCGCGTCGCGATCCTGTCGCTGAACTCCGACCGCTATCTCGAGCTGTACCTCGCGGTCGGCTGGGCCGGCGCCGTGATCGTGCCGCTCAACATCCGCTGGTCTCCAATCGAGAACGAGGATGCGCTGCGCGACTGCCGCGCAACGATCCTGTTCGTCGACAAGGCGTTCGCGGCGGTCGGCACGGCGCTGGCGAACGCTATCCCGGGCCTGAAGCTGGTCTATGCCGACGAAGGCGAGACGCCCGCGGGCATGGAGAATTACGAGACGCTGATCGCGCGCAGCGAACCCATCCCGGACGCGATGCGCACCCGCGACGACCTCGCCGGCATCTTCTACACCGGCGGCACCACCGGCCGCTCCAAGGGCGTGATGCTGAGCCACGGCAATCTGATGGCCAATGCGCTGAATGCGCTCGGCGAAGGCCTGTGGCCGGGCACCTCGATCTATCTGCACGCCGCGCCGATGTTCCACCTCGCCAATGGCGCGGCGATGTATTCGGTGCTGCTGTCCGGCGGCTCCAATGTCGTGATCCAGGGCTTTACGCCCGACGGCGTCGCAGCCGCGGTGCAGAAGGAGCGCATCACCGACGTCCTGCTGGTGCCGACCATGATCCAGATGTTCGTCGATCACCCGACGCTCGGCAGTTACGACCTGTCGTCCCTGAAGCGGATCTCCTACGGCGCCTCCGTCATCAGCGACGCCGTGATGATGCGCGCCATGAAGGCGCTGCCGCATGTCGAGTTTACGCAGGCCTATGGCATGACCGAGCTGTCGCCGATCGCGACGCTGCTGCACTGGAAGGAGCATATCGGCGACGGCCGCGCCAAGGGCCGGCATCGCGGCGCCGGCCGCGCCACGCTCGGCGCCGAAGTGAAGATCGTCCATGCGGAAGACAAGGTGGTGCCAACAGGCACCGTCGGCGAGATCGCGGTGCGCGGCGATATGGTGATGATGGGCTATTGGGAGCGGCCGGAGGAGACCGCGCGCGCCGTGATCGACGGCTGGATGCACACCGGCGACGGCGGCTACATGGATGAGGACGGTTTCGTGTACGTGGTCGACCGGGTCAAGGACATGATCATCTCCGGCGGCGAGAACGTCTATTCGGCCGAGGTCGAGAATGCCCTCGCCCAGCACCCGGCGGTGGCGCAATGCGCCGTGATCGGCATCCCCAGCGAGCGCTGGGGCGAACAGGTCCACGCCGTCGTGGTGATGAAGAGCGGCGCCGGCGCCACGCCGGAGGAACTGATGGAGCACTGCAAGGCGCTGATCGCCGGCTACAAATGCCCGCGTAGCGTCGACATCACGGCAACTCCGCTACCGCTCTCAGGGGCTGGCAAGATCCTGAAGCGCGAGCTGCGCAAGCCGTATTGGGAGAACCGCGAGCGGCGCGTCAGCTGACGGCCGATATCGCAGCAATCGTAGGGTGGGTTAGCGAAGCGTAACCCACCACTTCTTTCCCCGCGGCATGGCGGTTACGCCTTCCGCCTTCGCTCGTCGAGCTACGGCGGACGTAGTCGGCTAACCCGCCCTACACAGTGCATGGCGCCGCGCGGACGGCGGACGTTGACATCGCAGCTTGCTGCCGATTGGATCAATTTGAGATTCAATCCAGCGAGTTCCGATGTCCGCACCTGATACCAATGCCGACGGCAACCCCCGCCGCCTGATGCACCGCCGCTCCGTCGAATGTCTTGGCTATCTCCGCGACGACGGGCTGTGGGAGGTCGAGGCGCGGCTGGTCGACACCAAACCCTATGCGCGGCAGGACAAGCATCGCGGGCTGCAGCAGCCCGACGACCCCGTGCACGACATCAGGCTGCGGCTCGCGGTCGACGACAGCTTTACGATCCGCGAGACCGGCACCACGATGGCCTCGACGCCCTACCCGTCCTGCCTCGACGTCGAAGGCATCTTGCAGCGCCTGGTCGGCGAACGCATCGGCAAGGGCTGGCGCGAACTGGTCCGCCGCAAGATCGGCAAGCTCGAGACCTGCACCCATCTCGCGGAGCTGCTGGGTCCTGCGGTGACGACGCTGTTCCAGACCGCGACCTCCGGCAAGGATCCGCAGGGCCGCGGCGCGCTCGATCACCAGCAGGGCGCCACCGAGCCGCCGTTCTTCGTCGGCGGCTGCTATTCGTGGCGGCTGGATGGACCTGTCGTGGCCGAGACATTTCCGCAGTTCGCGAAGCAGCCGGTCGAGGTGAAGCAGGGTTCGTGAGCGACGCCACGGCCGCTGCCTGCGTGATACTCTGTGAGGAGCAATCAGGGGGAGAACGTGGAGAAGTACGGCGCCGGGTCGATCGTCGTCTCCGATTATGACCCCAACTGGCCCGCATTGTTCGCGCAGGAGCGCACGCGGATCGAGCGAGCTCTCGGCGCGTTCGCATTGGCCATCGAGCATGTCGGCAGCACAGCCGTTCCAGGTCTGCCGTCGAAGCCCATCATCGACCTGCTGGTTGGCGTGCGCAGCCTCGAAGAGGCCAGGCAACGCTGCATCGCGCCGCTCGAGGCGCTCGGCTACATCTACATGCCGGAATATGCGTCGTGGATCCCCGGCGAGTTGTTCTTCCGCAAGGGACCTCCGGGTCCGTGGACCCACCATCTGCATATGATGGAGCCGTCTCATCCGAATTGGGAGGCACGCCTGGTGTTTCGCGATTACCTACGCGCGCATGGCGAGGCGGCCCGCGCCTACGCCGAGATCAAGCGGGCCCTCGCCGCTGCCTCAAAAGACGACATCGAAGCCTATCGGACCGGCAAGGATGCTTTCGTCGAGGAGACCACCGCCAGGGTGCGCGCATGGCGCGCAGCGGCACGAGCCCGATAGCACAAGCGGACCTCGGCCAGCCTGCACGTTCCTCGCCGAAGAAGACCCTCGCAATTGGCTGCTGCGCCAACCAGCCCTGCGTCGCGATGGGTTGATCCATCCTGGGAGCTAACGTACTCGTCCGGGCATGAACGAACACAAGGCCGTCGCCAAGCCGGCAGCCCTTCCTGATAAGAAAGCCATTCTGCTCGGGGTCGCATGCGGTCTCGGCGCGGCGCTGTGCTGGGCTCTCGGCTTCGTGGCGACCCGGCACGGTCTGAAAGTCGGGTTCACGCCTGTGGACCTCTTGATGCATCGCTTCCTGTGGTCGGGCGTCGTGTTCATCCCGCTCGTTGTGCGCGCCGGCCTGAAGGACCTCTGCGGCATCGGTTGGGGCCGCGGCATGGCGCTGATGATGTTGGGCGGCCCGGTGATGTCGCTGATCAGCTATGCCGGCTTCATGTTCGTGCCTTTGGGACACGGCAGTGTGATCCAGCCTTCCTGCGCGACCCTGGGCGGACTGTTTCTCGCGGTCGTCCTGCTGAAGGAACAGATCTCACTCTCCCGGGTCGCCGGCGCCGTCGTCATCGTGATCGGCCTTGCCGTCATCGGTATCGAGTCGATCGGCCACATGGGATTGAGCGCCGTGATGGGCGATTTGATCTTCGTGACGACCGGATTGATGTTTGCAGGCTTTGCCACGCTGGTGCGCTATTGGCGCGTGTCCGCGTTCTCGGTGGCGACCGTGATCAGCGTGCTGTCGCTGTCCCTGTTTCCGCTGTACGCCGCCTCGGGCGGGCTCGCCCGCGATGCGGCCATCGGCCTGCACGAGAATGCGCTGCAAGCCGTCGCCCAGGGCATCCTGGCCGGGCCCGCAGCAATGTATCTGTTCGCGCTGTCGATCCAGCGCCTCGGAGTTGCCCGCGCCGCCGTATTTCCTGCGACCGTGCCGGTGCTCACCTTGCTGCTGGGATGGCTCCTGATTGGCGAGCCGCCGACCACGTTGCAGGCGGCCGGATTGGTCACCGTGTTGGCCGGGTTCTACCTCGCGCAACGTCAGAGCTAGCTCGTATGCTCGCGCACGGCCTGCGGCGGGTTGCGGAAGCCGATCGCGATCCGGTTGTAGGTGTTCATCAGGCCGATCGCGATGGTCAGGTCGACCAGCTGCTTCTCGTTGAACACCGCGCGGGCGGCCTGGTAATCCGCATCCGGGATCGCGGTTTCTGCGACGCGCGTGACGGTTTCGGCCCAGGCCAGCGCCGCGCGCTCCTCGGCGTCGAACAGCGCCTCCGCCTCGCGCCAGGCCTGTAGCAGCGCCAGCTTCTCGATCGCAACGCCCATCTTCTGCAGCGAGCGTGTGTGCATGTCGAGGCAGTAGGCACAGCCGTTGATCTGCGAGATGCGCAGATAGACCAGCTCGATCAATTTCGCCGAAAGGCCGCACTGCGTGAGGTAGCCATAGACGCCACCGAGCGCCTTGATGCCCGCGGGCGCGACCTTGTTGTAATCGATACGCATGCTCACGGCTTGTGTCCTTCCTTGTCGAAGACGGTCAGCGCCTTGTCGTTGCTGTCGACGACGAACACCGCGAGCAGCTTCGCCGGCTCGGTGGCGCTGGCGTTTCGCCCGAGCACGTGATGCGCGCCGGGCGGCTCGAAGAAGCTGTCCCCGGCCCGATAGGTGTGCGCGGCCTCGCCCTCCAGCTGGCTCTCGATCGCGCCCTGCAGGACATAGACGTAGAGAAAAGCCGACTTGGCATGATGATGCGGCGCCGAGGACTCGCCGGGCGGGAAGTTGACCTCGACCGCGACCAGCGACTTGCCGGGAATGTTCGGGATCACATGTTCGAACTTCGGCGTCACCGACTCCGCGCTTGCCGGCGTCGCAAGCGCGGCGCAGGCCAGCAGCGCCATCCATAAATTCTTCATCTCGTGCCTCCATTGCTGTCGGATAAATGCGAGCGCGCGGGACTGAAAAGAAGCACCAAGAATGAACCGAATTGGTGTACCACGGGCCATGCCAAACTCGCTTCCCATCGCGCTCGACCGCTCGGCCAGGACGCCGCTCTCGGAGCAGATCCGCAAGGCGATTGCGGCGGCGATCGACAATGGCGTGCTGGTGCCGGGCGCCCGGCTGCCGTCGTGGCTCGACCTCGCCGCGCAGCTCGGCGTTGCGCGCGGCACCGTGCGAGCGGCCTACGACAAACTGGCGGACGCCCAGCACATTGTGTCGTCGAAGGCGAACGGCACCACCGTCGCCAGGCGGCCGAGGAAGACTGCAAAACCCGATACGCCGATCGTTCCCGGCTCGGTCGTAGAGATGTTTCATGACCTGAGCGGTCAAGGACACTTCCGGATGGGCGTCCCCGCGCAAGACGTGCTCCCCGCAAAGCTGCTGGCACGAATCCGCGCGCGCGCCGTGCGGGCGGAATTGAGCGCGGTGACCCGCACCATCGATCCGCGCGGCGAACTCGAGTTGCGGCGCGAGATCGCGGCGCACCTCGCGATCGCGCGCGGGCTTGAATGCTCGCCTGCGCAGATCGTCATCACCTCGGGTTTCAGCGGCGGACTTGGCCTCGCGCTGCGCGTGCTCGGCCTCGAAGGCCGCCGCGCATGGATGGAAGATCCGGGATTTCCCTTGACCCGAAAGGGGCTCGAGCTTGCCCGGCTGGAGCTGATCCCGATCCCGGTCGATGGCGACGGCGTCGATGTCGACCACGGCCTCAAGCACGCATCCGACGCGGCGCTCGCGGTCGTGACGCCGGGACAGCAGGCGCCGCTCGGCCCACCATTGTCACCGACGCGTCGCGCGCAACTGCTCGATTGGGCCGCGCAATCCGGCGCCTGGATCATCGAGGACGATTATCTCGGCGAGTTGCAGCTCGATGGCCGCGCCGCGCCCGCGCTTGCCTCGCTCGACCGCGCCGGCCGCGTGATCCATCTCGGCTCCTTCAGCAAGACGATCTCGCCGACGCTTCGGCTCGGCTTCCTGGTTGCGCCCGAGCAGTTGGCAACGCAGTTCGCCGATGTCGCGACGTGCCTTGCCCCTGCTCCGGGACCGGCCGTGCAGCTTTCCACCGCGGAGTTCATGCGCGACGGCCACTACATCCGCCATCTCCGGCGAACCAAGCGGGCCTCTTGCGAGCGCCGTGACGCGTTGACGGCCGCTTTGCGGCCGTGGAGCAACGACGTGCAGGTTGCCGGCCTCGCGGTCATGCTGACGCTGCCCGACAAGGCCGACGATGTCGCGATCGCGCGGCAGGTGCTGGCGCAGGGGCTGGCGCCCGCCCCGCTCTCGCCCTGGTATCTTTCACCTAAGCGCGCGCAGCCGGGCCTGCTGCTCGGCATTGCAACCGTACCCGGTCGCGGTGTGCAGGCCGCCTGCAAGCGCCTGTTCGAGGCGATCCGTGGCCAAGGTCGCACTGAAGGCGCGCCGGCCGCCCGCCGCGTCAGGAAATCCGCAGCCCGGTGAGCGCAAGGCTCAACGCCTTTAACCGCTTGCGCGCCTCGGCATCATAGGCCTGCGCATGGGCGCGGGCCTCGCGCTTGCCGTCGAAGAACAGCCCGCTTTTTCCGGCGACGTCGTCGTCCTGGACCAGACGCAGGATGGCGTCGCCGCCCTGCTCGACGGTCGAGATCGGCGTCGCGCCGCTGGCACGCACCATGGTGGTGTTCATGTAGGTCGCCGGATGCAGCGAATTGACGGTCACGCCGGAGCCTTCGAGCTCCGCGGCAAGATCGATGGTGAACATGATCTGCGACAGCTTGCTCTGCGCATAGGCGCGGCCGCCGCTGTAGTTCTTGGTGATCATCACGTCGGCGAAATCGATCGGGTGCTGGCCGAGCGACGCGACATTGACGATGCGCGCCGGCGTGCTCGCCTTGAGCCGCGGCAGCAACAGATGCGCGAGCAGGAAGCCCGCGAGATAGTTGACCGCGAAGCGCAGCTCGTGGCCGTCCTTGCTGGTCTGCCGCGCCGGTCCCTCATTCTGCGAGCCGATGCCGGCGTTGCTGACCAACACATCGAGGCGCTCCTGGTCGTCGAGCACCAGCTGGGCGAACTCGCGGACCTCGGCGAGCGAGGAGAGATCGGCCTGATAGAACATCGGCTCGCGGCCGGAAACCCGCTTGATCTCGTCGGCTAGGGCCTGCGCCCGCTTGGTATCGCGGCCATGGATCAGGACCCGGGCGCCGGCAGAGGCCAGCTTCATCGCAACGTAGCGGCCGACGCCATCGGTGGAACCGGTGATCAGCACGGTCTTGCCTGCCATATTCATGGACATCGCCCTTCGGTCGTTCTCCCAGCACTGCCACCAAAGATAAATGCGCAGATTGGACTTTGCCATGGCATGCCGGGGCGCGATCGCCCCCAAACGGCGCCAAAATGGCCCGCCCACGGCCCCTCTTCCACGGCCGCGAGTGTACAGTCTGTCGCGCGGCCTGCAGTCGCGCGTCGCCGCGCCGCGCGTCAACGTGAATGCATTCTGATATCGTCGGGATGAACGACAAGGCCAGGATAGGCAAGAGTCGGCAAGAATCGGAATGTCCTCGACCATTCCAGACAGGTTCTCGCGTAAGGCTCCTTCGCCGGAGCCGTTCGGCATGCTCCTGTCATTCGCGGTGCTGACCGCGCTGCCGATCATCCTGACCGTTCGTCTGGTTGAGCCCGCACTCGTGCTGCCCGCGCTCAGCCTGGTGTTGTTCGCAGAGGCAGCCATTGCCGCGCTTGCGGCGCGCGTGATCCGTACGCGTGCAAGCGTGGCGAACCTGACGCTGTGGGATTTTGCCGGAGCATTCACCTTCATGGGGTGTGCGGCGGCGATCCTCGGCGAGCCGGATCAGGCGGCGCTGTTCTTCGAGGAACAGGCCGCGCTGCGTCCGGTGTAGAGCATGATCCCGAAAAGTGAGAAGCGGTTTTCCGAAAAGATCATGCTCAAATAAGAACAAAGCACGATGACAATCCAATCTGATTTCATCGCGCTTTGACCGTAAATCCCAGGCCGGGCCCCTCTGGCAGCCACAAGCTGCGATGTCGGACTGGAACTCAGTTGGAGTGGCCCTGCTTCGACCCGCGACGCGGATACGCGCCGCGGCGGATTTGCCGTCTACATGACGGCGTCGTCGAAACGGTCCACTCCCGACCTCAAGGGGAGCATTGCCCATGTCCGAACTGCCTTCACTCGACGCCCTCAGCGCTTTGCTGCAAGTCGTCGTCATCGACCTCGTGCTGGCCGGCGACAACGCGGTCGTGATCGGCCTTGCCGCGGCCGGCCTGCCGGCGCAGCAACGCGGCAAGGCGATCCTGATCGGCATCGCGGCTGCGACGCTGCTGCGCATCCTGTTCGCCCTGCTCACCACGCAATTGATGCAGATCGTCGGCCTGCTGCTGGCCGGCGGCATCCTGCTGCTGTGGGTGTGCTGGAAGATGTGGCGGGAACTGCGCGCCACCGCGCATGAGGCGACGGCCGAGCATACCGCCGATGGCGCGGAGGACCAGCGCAAGACGCTGTGGCAGGCCACGACCCAGATCATCGTCGCCGACGTCTCGATGTCGCTCGACAACGTGCTGGCGGTCGCGGGCGCGGCGCGCGAACAGCCTATCGTGCTGGTGTTCGGCCTTGCGCTCTCGATCGCAATGATGGGCGCGGCCGCGACCTTTATCGCCAAGCTGCTGCAGAACCACCGCTGGATCGCCTATGTCGGCCTCGCTGTGATCCTGTACGTCGCCGTCGACATGACCATTCGCGGCGCGTCCGAGATCGCAAAGGTCGCGCCGGCCTGATCGCCGGTCTCGCTGCACCTCTCCCGCTTGCGGGGGAGGTCGGAATGCATCGTCAGATGCGTTTCGGGTGGGGGGCTGTCTCCGCGATATGACTCGTGGAGAGAGCCCCCACCCCAGCCCTCCCCCGCAAGCGGGAGAGGGAGCAACATTCCGTCGCGGCCGCTGATCGACCTCACCCTGCGTTGCGTCAGTGGATTTCCGCCGAACGCTTCAGCGCGTCCTTCAGCTTCTCGAGCGTAAAATCCTTGCTGCGTGCGATGTCCAGGATCGGGGTCTCGCGGCGGCCGCACAGCTCGGCGGCCTCGGGCAACTTGGCCGCGATCTCATACGGGATCACGATCGCGCCGTGGCTGTCGGCGTGAATCAGATCGTCAGAACGCACCGTCATGCCGGCGACGCGGACCTCGCCGCCAAAACTTTCGGCATGCACCCAGGCGTGCGACGGGCCGATCGAGCCGGCCAGCGCCTGGAAGCCCGGCGCCCATTGCGGGATGTCTCGGATCGAGCCGTCGGTGATGACGCCGAGGCAGCCGAGCGCCTTGTGCACGGCGCTCTGCACCTCGCCCCAGAACGCGCCGTAGCCGACGTCGGGACCGTCGATGTCCTGGATCACGGAGATGCGCGGACCGAAGCCGGTGCCGACATATTCATAATATTCGATGCGGCGCTTCGACTGTTCCTCGGCCGACAGGCCGGATTTCAGCACCGAGCGGATCGCGACCGTGCGCGCGTAGCCGACGATCGGCGGCAAGGTCGGGAACGGGCAGACCAGCGGCTTCACCGTGTAGCCGATCAGGCGGCGCTCCGGCGCGACGATCTCCATCGCGTTGCAGATCGTCGGCGTGTCGTAGCGCGCCAACGCCTCGAGGACGGAAGCAGGCAGCGGGGCGGAAGCGGATGTCGTCACGGCGTTTCTCTCCTGATTTTTGGCGTTCGCTGAGCCGTCTCAGCCTATAGCCGAGATCGCAGGCGAACCCAACCGAGGCACGCTCATGGCTGATATTTCGGGAAGAGGACGCACACACCGCCCTATCACCGTCACCCCCGCGCAACGGCGAAGCCGTTGTCGCTGGAGGAGCGCGGAACGCGCGTCTCGAAGGGTCGACGGCCCGGCTCGTGGCCGTGCATCCTTCGAGACGCGCTGCGCGCTCCTCCAGCGACAAAGGCGAAGCCTTTGCGCGAGGATGACGGATTACACAGAGCCTCAATGCAGATGCGTCGGACGATCGTCGTGGTCCGCATCCGTGACCGGCGCCGTGTAGGGAGAAGCGGCCTGCGCCGCCACCGGTGCGCTCGCCCCTTGCGTCTGAGCGGCAAGCTGACGCTCCTGGTCGCGGTAGGACTTCCAGCCCCAGGGCAGGCTGATCAAATAGGCGACCGAGCCCGCCGACAGGATGTGCCAGGGATAGCCGATCAACAGCGCGACGAAGAACACCACCGACACGAACACGGGCAGCACCATCTCCGGCGGCACGCGCATCTTCACGGTCTTGCCCGAGAACACTGGCAAGCGCGACACCATCAGGAAGGCGATCAAGAGCGTGTAGAACGCCGTCAGCGTCGCCGGCGGCATCGGCACGCCGAGGAAGGCGAGATAGATCGGCAGCAGCACGGTGATCGCACCGGCCGGAGCCGGCACGCCGGTGAAGTAATTGGCGGCGAAGGCCGGCTTGTTCGGGTCGTCGATCGAGGCGTTGAAGCGCGCCAGGCGCAGGCCGCCGGAGATCGCGAACACCATCGCGGCGATCCAGCCGCCATTGTTCAGTTCATGCAGCTGCCAGAAATACAGGATCAGGCCCGGCGCGACGCCGAAATTGACGAAGTCGGCGAGGCTGTCGAGCTCGGCACCGAATTTCGACTGGCCCTTGATCATGCGCGCGACGCGGCCGTCGATGCCGTCGAGGATCGCGGCGAACACGATGGCGGCGACCGCAAGCTCCATCCGCCCTTCCGTCGACAGCCGGATCGCGGTCAGGCCGGCGCAGATCGCCAGCAGCGTGATCATGTTCGGCACGAGCATCCGCACCGGGATCGGGCGGAACCGGCGGCGGCGAGATTCGGTGGAGTTGGGATCAAAGGGCATCATGGTCTTGCAATATAGCAAGCATGTCCCGGCTCCGCCATCGCGGCGGGAACCGGCTGGTTAAAGCGTTTTCCAGCGAAGTGGATACCTGTTCGCGTTGAGAAAACTCGTCAAAATAGAAATCTGGAGCTCCCGTTCCGATTCCGAGCGGAACGGGAGGTCCAGGCTGGCGAAACAGAGTTAATCGGCGCGGTAGGTGCGGCCCGGGTCGGCGTTGCGGAAATCCGCCAGAATGGTCTCGCCGGCAACCGCGGTCTGGCCTTCCGAGACGAGCGCCTTGGTGCCCTCGGGCAGATAGACGTCGAGCCGCGAGCCGAAGCGGATCAGGCCGAAGCGCTCGCCGGCGCCGATCGACTGGCCTTCCTTGACGAAGCAGACGATGCGGCGCGCCACGAGGCCGGCGATCTGGACCACGCCGATACGGCCGTTGGCGCCCGAGATCACCAGCGAGTTGCGCTCATTGTCCTCGCTCGCCTTGTCAAGCTCGGCATTGATGAAGGCGCCGGGCCGGTAGGCGATGCGGTCGATGCGGCCGGCCACCGGGCTGCGGTTCACGTGGCAGTTGAACACGCTCATGAACACCGAGACCCGCGGCAGCGGCTTGTCGCCGAGGCCAAGCTCGGCCGGCGGCAGCGCCTGCACCACCATGGAGACGCGGCCATCGGCCGGCGACACCACGATGCCGTCGCGCAGCGGCGTCACGCGGACGGGATCGCGGAAGAACAGCGCACACCAGACCGTGAGCAACGTCCCGATCCAGCCCAGCGGGGTCCAGATCCAGAACAGGATCAGGCTCGCCAGGGCGAAGCCGCCGATGAACGGATAGCCCTCGGGGTGGATCGGCGGGATCTGCGCGCGGATGGAATTGGCGATCGACATCAGAGCTCGCTGTGGTACCCCGCCCCTGCGGCGGGAGAGGCCCTAAATCGACTATTCCGCGGCGGTCGGCAAGGGTTTCTCACCCTCAACCGGGGTGGAATCATCAGACGAATCGGTGACCACGGGCGGCAGGCGATTCGGCGCGCTGCCGTCGTCATCGACCTGGGCGAGCCGTTCGCGGGCCTCTTCGGCCTCGCGCTGCCGGTTCCACATGCTGGCATAGAGGCCGTCGGAGGCCAAAAGCCGCGCGTGGGTGCCGCGCTCGGCGATCCGGCCCTGGTCCAGCACGATGATCTCGTCGGCGCCGACGATGGTCGAGAGCCGGTGCGCGATCACCAGCGAGGTGCGGTTGCGCGAGACCCGCTCCAGCGCGCCCTGGATCTCGTGCTCGGTGTGGCTGTCGAGCGCGGAGGTCGCCTCGTCGAGCACCAGGATCGGCGGGGCCTTCAAGACCGTGCGCGCGATCGCGACGCGCTGCTTCTCGCCGCCGGAGAGTTTTAGGCCGCGCTCGCCGACCTGGGTCTCGTAGCCCTGCGGCGACATCCGGATGAAGCCGTCGATCTGCGCCAGCCGCGCCGCCTCCTCCACCTCGTCGTCGCCGGCATCCCAGCGGCCGTAGCGGATGTTGTAGCGGATGGTGTCGTTGAACAGCACGGTGTCCTGCGGCACCATGCCGATCGCCGATCGCAGCGAAGTCTGCGTCACGGTCTTGATGTCCTGGCCGTCGATCAGGATGCGGCCGCTCGAGACATCGTAGAGCCGGAACAGCAGCCGCGAGATCGTCGACTTGCCGGCGCCGGACGGACCGACGATCGCGACCGTCTTGCCGGCCGGCACCTCGAAGCTCAGGCCTTTCAGGATCTGCCGGTCGGGCTCATAGGCGAAGCGGACATCCTCGAAGCGCACGCTGCCGGACGACACCACGAGCGGCTTGGCACCCGGCACGTCCTTCACCTCGGGATCGCGCGCCAGCACGTCGAACATCTTCTCGATGTCGATGATCGCCTGCTTGATCTCGCGATACACCATGCCCATGAAGTTCAGCGGCTG
>NZ_CANSMR010000060.1 GCF_947648125.1 uncultured Bradyrhizobium sp.
TCCTCGATCTGCGCCTTGATCTGGCCAACGCGGGCGTCGATGTCCTTCTTCTTGCCGGCGCCCTTGACGATCGTGGTGTTCTCCTTGTCGATCACGATCTTGCCGGCGCGGCCGAGCATGTTGACCGTGACGTTCTCGAGCTTCATGCCGAGGTCGTCGGAGATCAGCTGACCGCCGGTCAGGATCGCGATGTCCTCCAGCATCGCCTTGCGGCGATCGCCGAAGCCCGGCGCCTTGACGGCGGCGACCTTGAGTCCGCCGCGCAGGCGGTTGACCACCAGGGTTGCCAGCGCCTCGCCCTCGACGTCCTCGGCGAGGATCAGGAGCGGACGGCCCGACTGCACCACGGCTTCCAGCACCGGCAGCATGGACTGCAGGCCGGTCAGCTTCTTCTCGTGCAGCAGGATGTAGGCATCCTCGAGCTCGGCGGTCATCTTCTCGGCGTTGGTGATGAAGTAGGGCGACAGGTAGCCGCGGTCGAACTTCATGCCCTCGACGATGTCGACCTCGGTCTCGAGCGACTTGTTCTCCTCGACGGTGATGACGCCCTCGTTGCCGACCTTCTGCATCGCCTGCGCGATCATCTTGCCGATCGCGGCATCGCCATTGGCCGAGATGGTGCCGACCTGGGCGACTTCCGAAGAGGACGCGACCGGCTTGGCGCGCTTCTCGATGTCCTTGATCACGGCGGCGACCGCGGTGTCGATGCCGCGCTTGAGGTCCATCGGGTTCATGCCGGCGGCGACCGACTTGGCGCCCTCGCGGACGATGGCCTGCGCCAGCACGGTCGCGGTGGTGGTGCCGTCACCGGCGGTGTCGTTGGTCTTGGAAGCGACCTCGCGCAGCATCTGCGCGCCCATGTTCTCGAACTTGTCGTCGAGCTCGATCTCCTTGGCGACGGTGACGCCGTCCTTGGTGATGCGGGGAGCGCCGAAGCTCTTCTCGATGACGACGTTGCGGCCCTTCGGGCCGAGCGTCACCTTCACGGCATTGGCGAGCACGTCGACACCGCGCAGCATGCGGTCGCGGGCGTCTCCGGCGAATTTTACGTCCTTGGCAGCCATTGATTTGAACTCCTGGAATGATTGGATGCGGTCGCCCGGCATCTGCGCCCGTCATTGCCGGGCAAAAGCACGAAGTGCGTCTTCGTGCCTGATGACCCGGCAATCCATCGTCCTTGCGAGACTCTTTCGAAGCGTGATGGATGCCCGGGTCAAGCCCGGGCATGACAGCGGAGAGACTGGGCGCTCTCGAATTGGTCGTGGCCTTACGCCAGCACGCCCATGATGTCGGACTCCTTCATGATCAGGAGCTCCTGGTTGTCGAGCTTGACCTCGGTGCCCGACCACTTGCCGAACAGCACGCGGTCGCCGATCTTGAGGTCGATCGGGATCAGCTTGCCGGCCTCGTCGCGGCCACCCGGGCCGACGGCGACGATCTCGCCCTGGGACGGCTTTTCCTTGGCCGAGTCCGGAATGATGATGCCGCCCTTGGACTTCTCCTCGGCATCGATACGCTTGACCACGACGCGGTCATGCAGTGGGCGGAAGGTGGATTTAGCCATGACGTTCCCTCTTGGAGGCTCGGTTTCAGGTCCGGTTCATCGAGACCGGCGTTGAATGCCGGCCCGGTCGGCGCTAGGCAGGACGCCCAGCGCATTTAGCAATCGTGGTGCGAGAGTGCTAATTGTGCGCCGGGAAATATGGCTTGGCGCAGTTTCTGTCAAGCAAACGGGTTAAGGCCTTGGTGAGGCCAATATAGGATGGTGGACCGGAAACCAAATCGTAGCGATGACGTAATTTTGTCAGACGTCATTGCTCCGCCTTAAGTTTTACGCTTGGCTGCATGACGGGTGCGGCCGGGAGATAGTTCGGGGGATGCATATGATCAGGTCACTCAACGCGCGATTGGTCGCACGGTTCGCGGCTGTCTCGGCGCTGACGACACTTTTGGGGGCGTGCGGCAGCATGAGCCTGCCGTCGTTGTCGTCGAACCCCGAGCCGGGGCCCGTCGAACCGGGCGTGGCTCCGGAGATGCCGGCGAGCATCCGCCCCGACGAGATCGTCGGCCGCTGGGGCCTCGCCTCGTTCCAGAATCCCGCCGACCGTGCCCGCACCGAGGCCGCCGCACGCGGCCAGTGCAAGCAGCCTTACGTGATCGGCGCCGGCCAGAACGGCGGCGTCATCATGCATCTGGCGGATCAGGCCACCCCGCAGGAACTGCGGCTGAAGGGTTCCCCGAGCGGCAAGAACTATATCGGCCCGCCCGGACCTGTGCCCGGCGAGCAGGACCGCGAGATCATCTCGTTCGACGGCCGGGTCCTCATCACCCGCTTCGTCGACAAGGACGCCGCCACCCGCTACGGCAACATGGTCTATGTCCGCTGCGCCCCGAGGGCGTGACGCGGCTGGCACGTCATTCGGGGGCGAGGCGACGCATCGAATCTCAGGTGCGCAATTGCGCACTGCCAATCTCGACGTCATGGCCTCGCCGTCTGTCAAAACAAAAACCGCCGGCCCCGAGGGCCGGCGATTTCGTCTGTCCCTGAACGGACCCCGGGCACGAACCTTGCCGTGTGCGCCTGGGGTCGTGACTCGCACAGACCTGCTTTATCGCCGGACACCAACCCGATTTACGCCACCATTCAGGTTGCCGCCCGCGTGATGACGAACCGTGGCCCGCGCCACCGGACGAGGCCTTAGCACGACGCCTGCCCTCGCCACGCAACCGTGCGGATAGCCGACATACTGGCAGTAGACGACCGCCTTGGCCGGTGCCGAATTGAGGGCGACACCTGCTGCCCCCAACAAGAGGCTGGCCACAATCCCCGTAACCGTCACCGACTTGGTCGAAAAAATGTTCGTCCGATGCATGATGATCCTCTCCATCGCAAGCGAACCGACGATGATGGCGGCGGTTCAGGCACGGCTGAACATATGATTGGCAGGGGATAGGCGATGTTGACGTAGATCAACGCCGGGCGCGGGCCGCCGCCATGCGAGATCGATCTCCTTCATATGAAAGAGGGCGGCTCATTGAGCCGCCCTCTTGTCGTGTCGTTGCGCGGATCTCACTGACAGACGTAACTGTGGCCGTCGGCCATCTTCGTCATCGTACCTGGTTCGCAGGTGATGCCATTGGCTGCCTTGTAGTCCGCCCATCCGGCATACCCGTAATACGGACTGCCACCATTGTAGGCTCGTGCCGGATAGTAGGGCTGGCCAAAGTGGGGATCCGTCTGGGCGGCGTATGCATCGGTCCAGTTATTCGTGCCCCAGCCAGCATAGACCGGCGCAGTGGCGGCTGCCGTGGCGACCGCGGCCGTGGCGGCGATCCCCGCGCCGACCCCGTACCCGTACGCGGCGCGCCGGGTGTGGCGACGCGCAACGCCCGCGGCGCTCATGGGCGTCAGCGGTCGGCCCACGCGCGCCTGGGCGCTTTCAACCGAAGCCGAAATGCCGCCCTGCTTAGACAAGGTGATGGAGAACAGTGTCGCACAAGCGAAAGTCGAGAGCGCAATTGCAGTATTTCTGACAATTCTTCGCCTCATGTTCTATCTCCAGTGTTGAGTACTTCAGTGACTCCCCCCAATCGGTGATCCCTTAACAAGGCGCAGGTATCAGCGCGGAAGAACCCGCCGCGCATCGTCACAGTTTCAATAACGGCTGCGCCCGAGCGAAGCCGGCTTGCCCCCGCCGGATGCGCGTAACGAGTGGCCCGCAAACCTGTGCTGTGTGGAAGTACGAAGCCCCGATCGGGGGCGACCGGATTCACTCCCGAAGTCCGATGCAACCGGCACCCAATCCTGGCTCCCGGCAGACGCATGACAATTTCCCTCACACACAGTATGCGCCTGCGACAGCAGCCCTGCCAGCAAATTTGCAGATGTCACAATTGGCACAAACTGCATGCGGTCGAGACAGAGGATCTGACCGCTGTGCCACTTGACGCGCATGCAAGGAAAGCTACCGCGCAAGATCACTCACGAAGCGATCGCGATGATCTCACACCTCTGTCTGGTGATCCCTCACGGGGCTGGACCATCGCCCAAACAAAAACGCCGGCCCGAGGGCCGGCGCTTTCGTTTTGATCCGACAAATCTCAGTTGAACATCGCGTCGATGTCGTCCTGCGAGGCATGGCCGGCGTCGCCGTCGAGCTTCGGGCCGTTGAGCAGGCGGGCATCGCCCTCACGGGTGTCGACGATCGGCGGGACGTGAGTCTTGATCGCGTCGACGCCGCCCCAGATGTTCATCATCTCGTTGATGTGCTGTTCGATGAACTTCATCGTCTGCATCACCTTGCTGATGCGCTGGCCGGTGAGGTCCTGGAAGTTGCAGGCCTCGAAGATCGAGACCACGCGCTCCTGAATATCTTCGCTGAGCCGCTTCTGCTGGTCGGGCGTCACGTTGTTGGCAAGCGCAGTCGCGGCCTGGTCGATCGCTTCCACCGCCTCGAGGATCTGCTGGGTGGCCTGTTCAGTGCCGCCGACCACGGCGCCGAGTTCGCCATTGACCTTGGCCATCTCCTCGCCGTTGAAGCTCTTGCCGTGCAGTACGGCGATCTCGCGCTTGGTGCGGCTGATCGCGTCGTGGATCAGGTCGAGCTCGACCTTGAGCTTCTCGCACTGTTCGACCTGCGCGCGGTAGGTCTCGAGCAGCGCGTGCGTCTCGGCGACTTCGCGGGCGACGGCGGCATCGACGGTGTCGCCGGTGCGCTGCGCCGGCGCTGCGGCCATCTGGGCGCGGATCGAGCGAAGCTCCGCCATGATCTCCCGATGCATCGGACCGAGCTCGCCGCCGCCGGCAACTTCCGGCTCCGGCATCACGACTTCGCCCATGGCCTGCTCGACACGAAAACGCTTCCGCTTCACTGACATGATTTCATTCCCGCCCCTTCACTGCCGTCCGTTCTAGCGAGAGGTGATTTAACGTCAGGTTCACGCGGGAACAGTTTGCGCGGATGGCGGGCAATCGCCGCGATACCGGCGATTAACCATGTCGCCGCGGCATTCACGCAAAATAAACGCTGTCAGGCAAAACCGCGCGCCGCTGTCGAGATGGTGAATCGAAACGGCCGCTCCGTTTACCAAACCGATGCGGTTTTCATTGCTTATTGACCACGTGCAACGGCGCATGTGCGCTCCGTCCACGTCACACGTCACGACGAAACCAGTACAGAGTACGTCGATGTTCAGGAAAACCACGCTTGCGCTGCTCGCCGGCGCTTCTTCGCTTATTGCCGTTCCCCATCATGCCATGGCGATCGACGCGTCGGCTCAGCCCGAGCCCACCGTGATCTACGCCAACCAGGGCGCACCGCAGCCGCCGATGCGCACCGCCTATGTGCAGCCGCAGCGCTCCAACATGGGCGGCGGCTTCATCGAATTCCTGTTCGGCGATGCGCCATCGTCACAGGGTTATTCGCCGCAGCCGATGTATCAGCAGCAGCCTGGCTATTACGGCAACCGCCAGGGGTTGCCGCCGATGGATCCGCAGCAGCAGATGATCCGGCAGCAGGAAGAGGCCGCCGGCGATCCGACGCAGCGTCCGTTCGATCCCAGATATGAAAAGCAGCTGGTCGATTACAGCGGCAAGGAAGGCGCCGGCACCATCGTCATCGATACGCCGAACAAGTTCCTCTATCTGGTGCAGGGCGACGGCCGCGCGCTGCGCTACGGCATCGGCGTCGGCCGCCCCGGCTTCACCTGGGCCGGCGTCAAGACGATCTCGGCGAAGAAGGAATGGCCGGCCTGGACGCCGCCGCCGGAAATGCTGGCGCGCCGTCCCGATCTGCCGCGGCACATGGAAGGCGGACCGGAGAATCCGCTCGGCGCCCGCGCGATGTATCTCGGCTCGTCGCTCTACCGCATCCACGGCTCCAACGAACCCTGGACGATCGGCACCAACGTCTCGTCCGGCTGCATCCGGATGCGCAACGAGGACGTCATCGACCTCTACGGCCGCGTCAATGTCGGCGCCAAGGTCGTCGTGATGTGAGACGTTTGTCTGCGTAGCCCGGATGAAGCGAAGCGAAATCCGGGAGCGACCTCACCGCGGATAGATCTGTCCCGGATTGCGCTTCGCTTCATCCGGGCTACGGACTGATCAAAACAAAACGGCCGCTCGATGGAGCGGCCGTTCGTGTTTCATGCGGCACGCCTACGCGTAGTTACTGTCGTCGCCGTCTCCGCCGCCGTCGAAGCCGTCGTCATCATTGTCGAAGCCGTCGGAATCGTGATCGGTGTTGTAGTTGTCGTCATTGTTGTTGTTCGACGCCTGATCGAACAGGCCGGCGCGCGAGCCGCTGTCGCGGTTGGAGCCGATGTCGTTGACCCCGGCGTCACGGGCGAGGTCGCTCGACGACTGGTCGCCGCCCCAGGGGCGTGAACCGCCGCCGAGCCCGCCGGCATCCGCCAGCGACTGGTGGCCGCCGCCGCCCATCATGCCGCGGATGCTGGAGAGCAACAGCCCGCCGCCGACCACGCCGGCCGCGGCCGCCGCCGCCGTGCCGAGGAACGAGCCGCCACCGCCACCGGGCGCGCCGCCGCCGAAGGCCGGGGGCTGCGGGCCACCATAAGGCTGTCCGTATTGGGGCTGACCGTATTGCTGCGGCGGCTGGCCATAGCCGCCCGCCTGCTGCATCGCCTGGCCCGAGTTCCAGACCGGGCGGCTGCCGCCAACATCCGGCGGGCGCACCGGCGGCACCGAGCCGTGCGGCTGCTGGCCCTGTCCGAAGATCGCATCGCGCATCGAATCGAGGAAGCCGCCGCCCTGCTGCTGTGCAGGCTGCTGCTGGCCGACCGCGGCCTCGAGCTCCTGGATCCGGTCATGGGCGCGCTTCAGCGCCTCGTCCTGCACCAGCGCGGTCTGCACCAGCGTGTAAACCGCATTCGGCGCGCTGCGCAGGCCCTGCATGATCGCGGACATGGCCTCGCCGTCGCGCGGGGCATTCTCCAGCTTGGCGAGCCGGTCGAAGAGATCGTCAATCAGTTGGCGTTCTTGCGGTGTCATGGCGTTCTCCATTGCGTCGATCGAATCGGCGCGCCGCTGATGTAGGACGGGCTTTGTGGCGCAAGGAGTGGGGGCCAGAATTAAATTTATGTATGCGACAATCCGACCGGCGGTTTTTCGTGAACCTTATCAGGCAGGTGTAACTTTATTCGAGTGTAACTTTATTCAGGGCCAGCAGCGCGGGGAAATCCTCGCCCGCGAGATAGGCATGTTCGGTCTCGCGCTGCGTCGTCAGCGGGTCGAGGTTCTTCAGGGTTTCATCGACGAAACCGGGATGGCACATCACGAGCCCGTCCTCGGGCAGGCCGTCGAGGAAGCCCTGCATCAGGCCTGCGAATTCACTGCCGCGCGTAAAATCGTAGGCGCCGGCGAAGGCCGGGTTGAAGCGCAGGCCCGATCGCTGCGCCTTGATCCGGAATTGGGTGCTGAGCACGTTCAGCACCAAAGCCTTCGGCGCCGCCAGTTGGCGCGCCAGCGGACCTTCGCGTCCGCACTGCCGCACCCAGGCGTTGGGCGCACGTTCCTTCACGGCGCGCAGGAAGCCGTCGCGCACCTGCGGGAACAGCTGCGCGTGCTGATGGCCGTCGACGAAATCGGGCGCGCGGCCGAACAGTTCGTGGAAGGCGTCGAGCTGCGCCAGCACCTCGGCATGGACCAGCTCTGGATCGAGCCGATGCATCAGCCCGGCACGTAACAGCCTCGGGAACGGCAGGAACATGTCGCCGTCGAGCGGGCGGAAATGCATCGTCAGCGGCCGGAACGGCGCGGTCAGCGTCACATGCAGCCCGATCGCACAGCGCGGGCTTTTCGCCACCGAGGCCGTGAGCGCGGCGGCCGCCTCGCGGCCGATCGCCGGCGTCACCATCATCACCGACGTCGCATTGAGGCGGCCGCGCTCGATCAGGTCGCGGATCGCGCGGTTGACGCCACAGCTCAAGCCATAATCGTCAGCACACAGCCAGATCCGGCGCGGCGAAACTTCGCTCATTCGGCGGCGGTCCGCTCGGTGGCGCTCTGCGCCGTTCCGCCGTCGGCATGCTTCTCGGTGTGCTCGGCGACGAAGTAGATCGGCCGCGCCTTCAATTCGGAGAGGATCTTGCCGATATATTCGCCGACGATGCCGATCATGATCAGCTGCACGCCGCCGATCGTCATCACGCCGATCATCAGCGATGGATAGCCGGGGACCTGCTTGCCGGTCGTCAGCACTTCCCACAGAATCGAGAGACCGAACAGGAAGGCCGCGCCGGCGAGCAGCGCGCCGAGCAGGCTGGCGAAGCGCAGCGGCGCCACCGAGAACGAGGTCAGGCCCTCGATCGACAGGCCGATCAGCCGGCCGGCATTGAAGGTGGTGACGCCATGTGCACGCGGTGCCGGCTCGTAGTCGACGCGGATCTGCTTGAAGCCGATCCAGCTCGCGAGGCCCTTGAAGAAGCGGTTGCGCTCCGGCAATTGCCGCAAGGCCGCGGCCGCGCGCGGCGACAGCAGGCGGAAGTCGCCGGCATCTTCGGGGATCTGCTGCCGCGCACCCCAGTTGATCAGCGCGTAGAAGCCGCGCACGGCAAGCCGCCGGAACGCCGATTCATTGTCGCGATGCGCCTTCGCCGTGTAGACCACGTCGTAGCCGCCATCGATCCAGTGCGCGACGAGCTGCTCCACCAGCGTCGGTGGATGCTGGCCATCGCCATCCATGAACAGCACCGCGCCGCGGCGGGCGTGGTCGAGGCCGGCCATCAGCGCGGCTTCCTTGCCGAAATTGCGCGACAGCGACACCACCTGCAGGTCGAGCCCGTCGGCGGGCAGGCCGCGCGCGATCGCAAGCGTGTTGTCCGCGCTGCCGTCGTCGACATAGACCACTTCGCAATTGAGCCCGTAGCGGGCGCGCAGTGAGCTGGCGAGGTCGATCAGCCGTTGGTGCAGTGCCGCAAGCCCGGCGGCCTCGTTGTAGACGGGCACGACGATGGACAGACCCTGCGCGGCGGCGGTCTTGGCGGTCGTGGTCAGGCTGGAAACGTCAGAGCCCAGCATCATCGGTCAGGTTCCAGGACTAGAGCGTTCTCCAGCGAAATCGGGTTCGCCTTCGCGTGAAGAAAACGCGTCACAACGAGAGATCATGAACACAATATGGTACCGACGGCCGGCTGTCGCCAACATGAACGGCGACACCGACTCATTGTCGCAGGAACGCCTCGAGCTTGGCGAACAGCGGGTTCTCGCGGTCGAACACATAGTCCAGCGACACCACCGACACGGTTTCGGCGCCGTGCTCGCGCAGGAAGCTGCCGAGCGCGTAAAGCTTGCCCGGTGGGCAGTGCAACGTAAGCATGCCCGACGAGGTCGGGCCGCCGAACGGGGCGACCACGCCGAAACGGGTATGCGCCTCGGACAGCAGCGCGTCGTTGCAGCCGGCGAAGCGGGTGCGGACCTCGCGGTACTTGCTGGCGCGGGCGCGCGCGGCGATGTGGTCGAGGATGACGCGCGCGGTCTCGCGGGCGCCGGTCGACCAGTCGGCATCACGGGAGGCCACCAGATTGGCCTGGCTGCGCAGCATCACGCCGTCGTCGAGCACCTTGAGCCCGTTGGCGGCGAGCGTCGCGCCCGTTGTCGTGATGTCGACGATCAGCTCGGCAGTGCCGGCCGCGGGCGCGCCCTCGGTGGCGCCGGCGCTCTCGACGATGCGGTAGTCGCCGACGCCGTGCTTCGCAAAGAAGCCGCGCGTCAGGTTGATGTATTTGGTCGCAACCCGCATGCGGTGATTGTGCTGCTCGCGGAAGCCACTTGCGACGTCGTCGAGATCGGCCATGGTGCGAACGTCGATCCAGGCCTGCGGCACCGCGACCACGACATTGGCATAGCCGAAGCCGAGGCCCTCGATCATCAGCACGCGCTTGTCGGCATCCGGAATGCTCTCGCGCACCAGGTCCTCGCCGGTGACGCCGAGATGCACCGAGCCGCGCGCCAGATTGGCCGCGATCTCGCTCGCCGAGAGATAGGCGATCTCGACATTGTCGACGCCGGCGATGGTGCCGCGATAGTCGCGCGCGCCGCCGGCCTTCGACAGGGTCAGCCCGGCACGGGCGAAGAAGCTTTCCGCGTTTTCCTGCAAGCGCCCCTTGGAGGGAACGGCGACGACGAACGGCGTGGTCATTGGGCGCCTCCGGTGGCGCCGGCCTTGCCGTGCCGGGTCATCGCCTCGATCCAGACCGAGAAGCCGACCGCGGGGATCGGACTGGCCGAGCCGAGCTGCGACATCAGCCCGTCATAGCGGCCGCCCGCGACCAGCGGCTCGGCGCCATTGCCCTTGGCGTGCAGCTCGAACTCGAAGCCGGTGTAATAGTCGAGGCCGCGGCCGAACGCGGTCGAGAACCGCGTCTTCCTGATGTCGATGCCGCGGGCGGCCATGAAGCCGACCCGGCTCTCGAACTGGTCGATCGCCGCGGCAAGGTCGAGCCTGGCGTCGGCGGCCAGCGCGCGCAGCTGTGCGATGGCGTCGTCGGGATCGCCCGATATGGCGAGGAAGCGCTTGATGGTGGCGAGCGCATCGCGCGGCAGCGCGCCGCCCTTCAGCGTCGATTGCTCGAGGAAACGGTCGGCGATCTCGGCGACCGTGCGGCCGCCGACATTGGTGGTGCCGGCGATCGACATCAGGTCGGTGACCAGCGCCAGCGCCGCCTTGCGGTCGGAGCCGGCTAGCGCCGCAAGCACGCCCTCATATTCGTTGCGGCCCGGCGCGGTCGCCAATGTCAGCTGCTCGATGTCGTCGGTCAGCGAAACCTTGCGGTTGAAATCCTTGATCAGCCGGCGCCGCCACACCGGATAGAGCTCGAGTGCATCGATCAGCGCGTTGAACAGCGCGACGTCGCCGGTGCGGATCTCGACATCCTTCAGCCCGAACGCCGTGGTCGCCTCCAGCGCCAGTGCCAGCATCTCGGCGTCGGCCGCGGCGCGGTCCTGCCGTCCGAAGGATTCGATGCCGGCCTGCAGGAACTGGCTCGGCTGGCCGTCGCGATAGCGGAACACCGGCCCGAGATAGCTGAAGCCGGCCGGCTGGCCGGCGCGGGGCGAGGCGAGGTAATCGCGCGCCACCGGAATCGTGAGATCCGGCCGCAGGCAGAGCTCCTCGCCGCTCGGGTCGGCCGTCAGATACAGGCTCTTGCGGATGTCCTCGCCGGACAGGTCGAGGAACGGCTCGGCCGGCTGCAGGATCGCGGGTTCGGACCTCAGATAACCGGCCTGCGCGAACGAGGCCAGCAGCGCATCCGCCCATGAAGCGGATCCGGCGGCGGATCGTGGTGCGGCAGCTTCGGTCATCTCGACGTCCAATTCGCTCCGAAATCGCGTTTCAGTGCGGGTTCCATGGGTGGTGTTGGCGGAGCCCTTAGCATGGCCGTATCAGGCTTTCGACAGGGATCAGCCAAGTGGCTTAATGATTGGGTTCGTTAACGATTTTGCGACGGCTTGGCTAGGGGAAGATGTTTCCCCACAACCCGTGACCGTAGCCCGGATGGAGCGCAGCGAAATCCGGGGCATCTCGCGCCACGAGAGAGACCCGGATTGCGCTTCGCTCCATCCGGGCTACGCGCTCACCTGATCCCCCAGTCCCCCAGCGCCGCCTGCACCAGCGTCAGCGCGGCGACGGCGGCAGTGTCGGCGCGCAGGATACGCGGTCCGAGTGCGAGACGGAGGATGTTGGGCTGGCGCAGCAGCAGCTCGCGCTCCTCCTCGGCAAAGCCGCCCTCGGGGCCGATCAGCACGTCGATCCCGCCGTTCGCGGCGGTCGTTGCCTGCAGCGCCTGCACCGGGTTCGCCACTTCGGCGGCCTCGTCGCAGAACACCAGAAGCCGCGCCGGATCGCGCCCCGCCAGGAAACGCTCGAGCGGGAGGGGATCGGCCACCTCGGCAAGCGAGATGATGCCGCATTGCTCGGCGGCCTCGATTACATTGGCGCGCATGCGTTCGCTGTTGACCCGCGACACCTGGGTGAAGCGTGTCAGCACCGGCACGAGCCGTGCGGCGCCCATCTCGATCGCCTTCTGCACCATGTAGTCGAGCCGCGCATGTTTCAGCGGCGCGAACACATAGGTCACGTCGGGCAGGCGGTCCTGCGGGCGGGTCTGCGTCGTGATCGTCAGCGTGTCGGCCCGCTTGCGGCCGGAAATCTCGGCGCGCCATTCGCCGTCGCGGCCGTTGAACACCAGCACGGCGTCGCCGGCGGCAAGCCGCAGCACGTTGCCGAGATAGTTGCTCTGGTCGCGTTCGAGCGAAACGGTCGCGCCAGCACCGAGCGGGGCATCGACAAACAGGCGTGGGCTGCGGAAATCGAGTTCAGGCATGTCCTAGGTTCCTGAACCGCGTTCTAGCCCAAAGGTGCTGCCAAGTATCGCCCGCTTCTGTTGATTGCGATCGGAGGGGATCGCCAGATTCCATGACCGACATCGTGTGTGCCGGCCGAAACGGCTTCAATGCGTCGGGGCAAGTTAACCAAGCCGGGCGACACCGTAGTCCCTCGGACTCGTCAGGACCGCTCCGGCCAACTACTACAGGGATGTCGATATATTGCTTCTGTCACCAAGTCATTTTTGAAGTCCGAGGGGTCGCTTGCACGCGGCCCCTTTTGCCGTTCGGACAGCGCATGGAGCCGCGGATTCAAACCGACGCATGGCCGAAAATCCCGTTCAGGCACAATTGATGACCCGGTTTTACCGCCGTTCGCAGCCTAAAGGCTTCAAATCGGGGAACAATTTAATGTGGCCGGTGTGGCCCTACGCCGCGCTGTCGCCCAAATCCACGGGTTGTTAAGGGCTCACAGGAATCGTAAAACGCCCCCAAATTTCGTTGCTTCGTTTTGTTGCGCTGGGGTTGCCTGGACCTTTTGCCGGAGAAACACCCTCGATGATCCGCCGACTGATCGTGCTGACCGTTGCCGCGACCGCCCTGTCCGTGGGGCACGCTGCCGCCCAGAGCGCCTTCCCGGCGCCGCTGCCCAATCAGGGCCAGGCCGGCACCGCGTCGGATCCCGCGTTCCCGCCGGTGAACGGCGCACGTGCAAGCCGGGCAGGCACCGCTTCAGATCCTGCGTTCCCGCCGGTCAACGGCGCGCCGGCGGCCAGGGTCGGCGCCACGCCGTCGGCATTTCCGGCCAATGGTGCAGCTCCCATCGCCGGCGGCGGTCTTTCGTCTCCGCCGCCCCCGCCCGGCGCCGGCGGTGGCGCGGCCGGTGACGCCTGCATGAAGGATTTCGTCCCGCTGCGCGAGGAAGCCGAGAAGCGCGGCAAGGCGATCAAGGCGGCGAGCGACCGGCACGCCAGCCCGCAGGAGGCCTGCAAGCTGATCGGCAATTACAGCCAGGCCGAAGTCAGGATGATCAAATACGTCGACACCAACGCATCGAAGTGCGGAATCCCGCCGCAGATCTCCAATCAGCTCAAGGACGGTCACAAGAATACCGAGGCGTTGCTGAAGAAGGTCTGCAACGTCGCGGAGCAGGCGGCGGCACAGCCGCGCGGGCCCGCTGGGCCGTCGCTGAGCGACGTGCTCGGCTCGTCCGCCTCGCTGCCGGAAGCGACACCGACCAAGAAGGGCGGCAGCACCTTCGACACGCTGAACGGCAACGTTCTCACCCGATGATTTGAGCGCCCGATGATTGACCAGCCATGAGCGATGTCTCCGCCCGCGTTGCCGACTCCACAGGCAACTGGGTGGATACCCATGCGCCGGTCTGGTCGCGGCCCTATCTGCGGCTTGCGCGCTACGACCGGCCGATCGGCTCCTGGCTGTTGCTGATGCCGTGCTGGTGGTCGGCGGCACTCGCCGCCGGCGTCGCGCATGATGTTCGCTCGCTCCCGCTCGTCGTCCTGCTGTTCTTCATCGGCGCCTTCGTGATGCGCGGCGCGGGCTGCACCTGGAACGACATCACCGATCGCGATCTCGACGCCAGGGTCGAGCGCACACGGTCGCGGCCGATCCCGGCCGGGCAGGTGACGGTGACGCAGGCTGTGGTCTTCATGGTCCTGCAGGCGCTGATCGGGCTTGCGGTACTTTTGCAGTTCAACCGCTTTGCGGTGATAACCGGCATCGCCTCGCTCGCGATCGTTGCGATCTACCCGTTCATGAAGCGGATCACCTGGTGGCCGCAGGTCGTGCTCGGCCTCGCCTTTTCCTACGGCGCGCTGATGGGCTTTGCGGTGATGCTGGAGCGCATCGATGCGGCCGCGATCGCGCTCTACGCCGGCTCGATCGCCTGGGTGATCGCCTACGACACCATCTACGCCCATCAGGACGCCGAGGATGATGCGCTGATCGGCGTCAAATCCACCGCGCGCCTGTTCGGCGAGCGCACCCATCGCGCGCTGGTGATCTTCTATGGTCTCGCCGTGCTGCTGATCGGCGTGGCGTTCGCGCTCGCGGGCGCACGCTGGCCGGCCTGGATCGGCCTTGCGGCGTTCGCACTGCATCTCGCCTGGCAGGTCCGGCGGCTCGACACCAGCGACCCCGCGCTCTGCCTGCGCATCTTCAAATCCAACCGCGATGCCGGCTTCATCCTGTTCGCGAGCCTGGTCGTCGATGCGGTGCTACGGGCGGCTTAGGTCGCGAGAATGCGAAGCTGCGTCCTCATTCTCAACTGTCATCGCCCGGCTTGATGTTCAGCCCGGGGACATGACCGACGGGTGTTCGGGG
>NZ_CANSMR010000061.1 GCF_947648125.1 uncultured Bradyrhizobium sp.
CCCCCACCCCAGCCCTCTCCCGCTTGCGGGGGAGGGCTGGGGTGGGGGCTCTCTCCACGAGTCGCATCGCGGAGAGAGCCCCCACCCGCGTCGCATCGTTGATGCGATGCGACCTCCCCCGCAAGCGGGAGAGGTGGAACCAGTCTGCCGCGAGACCCATTCAACCCAATCTCATCGCGCGCTAGCGCCCGATCGCGCGTTGCAGCGCCGGCATCAGTTTCGGGTCGCGGCATTGCGCGACGTTGAAGCGCATGAAGCCGGTGGCCGATTGCGTGGTGCTGAACACGTTGCCCGGCGCCAGCACGATGTTGTCGGCGAGCGCAGCGCGCGCCACGTCGGCGGAGTCGCAGCCGTCGGGCAAGCGGCACCAGAGCTGGAAGCCGCCGCGCGGCATCAGCCACGGCTCGATGCCAATGCGCTGCAGCTTCTCGCCAACGTCGCGGCGGGCGCGAACCAGCCGCCGGCGTAGCTCCTCGACATGCTTGCGGTAGAAGCCGGTCGCCAAGACGCTGGCGATGATCTCGGTCGCGACCGCGCAGGGGCCGCCGAATCCGGTGGCGACCTGCAGATCGACCAGCTGCTCGATCCAGTCGGCGCGCGCCGCGATGAAGCCGCAGCGCAACGATGCCGACAGCGTCTTGGAGAAGCTGCCGATCCGGATCACGCGGTTCAGCCCGTCGAGCGCCGCGAGCCGCGCCGACGGCTCGGGCTCGAAATCGGCGAAGATGTCGTCCTCGACGATGGTGAGATCGCAGGCGGTGGCGGCATTCAACACGCGGTGCGCGGTCTGCGGCGACATCGTCGCGCCGGTCGGATTGTGCAGCCCTGATACGGTGATGTAGAGCCGCGGCCGCTCGGCGTCGAGCACCGCCTCGAAGCTTGCGACATCGGGCCCCGATGGCGTGTACGGCACGCTGACGAGCTTGACCTGATGGGCGCGCAGCAGTGCCCGGAAATTGAAATAGCAGGGATCGTCGACCAGCACCGTGTCGCCGGGCCGCAGCAGGAAGCGGCAGATCAGGTCGATCGCCTGGGTGCCGGACATCGTGAGCAGCACCTGCTCGGGCGACACTTCGAGGCCTTCGTCGGCGAACCGCGCCATCAGCATGCGGCGCAGGGCCAGCGAGCCGCGCGTCGCGCCGTAGTCGGCGAGCACAGCGTCCTCGGCCCGCGCCAGGCCGCGGAACGCGCGCCGCAACGCTTCGGTCGGCATCCAGTCGGCGGGCAGCCAGCCGCAGCCCGGCTTCAGCGCGCCACCCGCGGCGTCGAGCGATTGCCGCGATACCCAGAACGGATCGACGGCGCGGTCGTGCTGCGGCTGGTCCCTTGCCAGCGCCAGCGGCGGCAGCGCCGCGGACGAGACATAGAAGCCCGAGCCTGGCCGCGCCCGGATCAGGCCCTCGGCGGCGAGCCGGTCATAGGCCTCGACCACGGTCGAGGGCGAGACGCCCATGGTCGCGGCAAAGCTGCGGATCGAGGGCAGGCGGTCGTCGGCGGCGAGCACGCGGCTCGCGATCCTGGCGCGGATCGCGTTCATCACGTCGGTGGTCCGGGTCGCCTTCGGCGCATTGGATGGTTGCTGCAAGTGTATGCCTACCTTTACCCATACAGTTTCGCGATATTGTACTGATCCGTAGCTGCCTTGGCCAGCCCGCCGCCGCTATCCTCGCCTCGCGAAAGACGAGGTGCGCGGTGAGCGATTCGAAGACGTTGTCGGGGAAGTCTCTGTCGGGAAAGTCTCTGTCGGGGAAGTCTTGGGCGGGCGAGGGGCGCAGCAGCGCTTCGCTGGAGGGCTGGGGCAGCGGCCTGCTCGGCGTGATCATCTTCAGTGGCTCGCTGCCGGCCACCCGCGTCGCGGTCGCCGGGTTCTCGCCGCTGTTCCTCACGTCGGCACGCGCCGCCATCGCGGCGCTGTTCGGTGCCGCACTGCTGGCGGTGCTGCGGCAACCTTGGCCGCAGCGCAGGGACCTGGTGTCGCTGACCATCGTCGCGCTTGGCGTCGTGATCGGCTTTCCGCTGCTGACCGCGCTGGCGCTCCAGCACATCACCTCGGCGCATTCGATCGTGTTCATCGGGCTGCTGCCGCTGTCGACCGCGGTGTTCGGCGTGCTGCGCGGCGGTGAGCGGCCGAAGCCGCTGTTCTGGCTGTTCTCCTGCGTCGGCAGCGCGACGGTCGGCGCCTTCGCCTTGTCGGGCGACGGATCGGCATCGCTGACCGGCGACTTGCTGATGGTCGCCGCCATCATCGTCTGCGGCCTCGGCTATGCCGAGGGTGCTGCGCTGTCGCGCCGGCTCGGCGGCTGGCAGGTGATCTCCTGGGCGCTGGTGCTCTCAGTGCCGGTGGTGCTCGTGATGACGATCATGACGTTGCCGCCGAGCCGGCAGGGCATCGGCGTGCCGGCCTGGCTCGGGCTTGCCTATGTCTCGATCTTCAGCATGCTGGTCGGGTTCGTGTTCTGGTATCGCGGCCTTGCGCTCGGCGGCATCGCCAGCGTCGGCCAGTTGCAGCTGTTGCAGCCGTTCTTCGGCCTCGCGTTGGCCGGGTTGCTGCTGCATGAGCCGGTCGCCTGGTCGATGATCGCGGCGACCATGCTGGTCGTCGTCTGCGTCGTGTTCGCGCGCCGCTACGCCTGACGGCTAGCCCAACTTGAACAACGTCTGCAGGAATTCGCTGACCGCCTTGCGGGCTTCGAGCGCGGTGGTCGGGTTGCCGCCGACATGTGGGCTCAGCTCGACGCAGGAATCCTTGTAGCTGAACGGGGCCTGCGTCGCCGCGTTCATCAGCACGCCGCCGTCGCCTTCCTTGATGGTGCAGTGGCGCACGGTCTGCGATCCCGTTGCCTCCACCACCGTGTGGTTGCCGATCAGGCCGGCATCGAAGCCGTGCGCGGAATCCGGATATTCAGTCAGCACCACGTCGCGCTTGGCTTCTGTTAGGCGCGCGACATAGGCCTTGCAGCTCGCGACCGGATTGTAGTCGTCGGGTGTGCCGTGAAAGATCCGGATCGGCCGCGCCGCGACTTCGGTGTCGGTCAGATAGCTGGTCGAGCAGTCCGGATAGAACGGGATGTACGCTGCGAACTGCACGCCGGACTTGTTCCAGAGCTTGTTGAAGCGGTCGAGGCTGGCATAGAGCGTGGCCTGGCCGCCGCGCGAAAATCCCATCAGCACGATGCGCTCCAGATCGACCCGCGGATGCCTCGCGAGGATCTCCAGCGAATGATAGATGTCGACGATCAGGTTGAGCCGGCCGAGCAGGGCCTGGTTCGGTCCGGTGGCGGTCAGGCCGCGGCCGGAGAAGCCGTCGATCACGAAGGTCGAGATGCCCATGGCGTTGAAATGGCGGACCCAGCCGTCCATCCCGGCGCCGACGCCGCTCGAGCCGTGCATCAGCACCACGACCGGCAACCGGCCGCTTCCTTGCGCGATGCGGAATTCGCCGCCGACGGTGACCGGTTTGCCGTTGCTGTCGCCGGTCAGGAACTGGTGGTCGGAGATCGTCAGCGAGGGGATGGCGTAGATCTCGGTGCGCGCCGCGATCTCCTTCGGCACTTGCTGCGCGCTGGTCTCGATGCAGGTGAACAGCACGGCACAGCAAAACAGGATCGCGGTCGCGGCCAGGCGCCAGTCTGTCAGCATCGGATCACCCGGATGTAGTGTTGATGATCCGCGACTACAGCAATCGGGGCGCGCGCTGTCAATTTGGCCGGGCATCCGGAAGGAGCAGTCGGGTAGGAGGGCGTAGCTGAACTGATGGTGGGTCACCATTCATCACGCCGTCATGCCCGGCCTTGTGCCGGACATCCACGTCTTTGCCTCAACCGGTGAGAAAAGACGTGGATGGCCGGGACAAGCCCGGCCATGACGAGTTGGGCTAAGCCGGCTCCTGCGCTTTGCCGATTCGCCCGAGATGGGTGTAGCCAAACCCTCTTGAGTATTTCAGCCCGTAGCCGAGCGCGCGGTCGATCCCGATATGGGCAAGCCAGATCATCGCGATCGAGAGCACCAGCGGTCCTTCGCCGGCAAAACCCAGCGTCATCAGCGCCACCGGCGCCAGATAGGTGTGAGTGGCGTTGTAGGCGATGGCGCCGGCCCGCGGGCTGATCAGGTAAGCGGCAAAGCTGATGTCCGGCACCAGGAACAGCAGGACGTAGACCAGCCAGGAACCCTCCCACTTGTAGTAGAGCACGGTCATCCCGACGAACAGCACCAGCCCCTCCAGCCGGAGCAGGGTGCGGACCCCGCCGGTGGCGGCGCCGGTCTCGGCCGTGGTCGTATCAGTCATCGCTGTCTCCCCAGATGTCGGAAAATCCTACCGTTTTTGCGCCCGAACCCGGTCACAAGCGCCTTTCCGGTTCCGAAATGGCCGTGCTAAAGCCATTCCGAACGAAGCGGACCCGCACCTCGCGCCGGGACGCGGACTGTAGCTAACACGGGCGGAAACAAATGAAAGACATCCTCGATACCCTCGAAGAGCGGCGCGCCGGCGCCAAGCTGGGCGGCGGCGAAAAGCGCATCGAGGCGCAGCACGCCCGCGGCAAGCTGACGGCGCGCGAGCGGATCGAGCTCCTGCTGGACAAGGGCTCGTTCGAGGAATTCGACATGTTCGTCGAGCATCGCTCGATCGAGTTCGGCATGGAGAAGACCAAGATCCCCGGCGACGGCGTCGTCACCGGCTGGGGCACGGTCAACGGCCGCAAGACTTTTGTCTTTGCCAAGGACTTTACAGTTTTCGGCGGCTCGCTCTCCGAAACGCACGCACTGAAAATTACAAAACTTCAGGACATGGCGATGAAGGCGAGGGCGCCGATCATCGGCCTTTACGACGCCGGTGGCGCGCGCATCCAGGAGGGCGTCGCTGCCTTGGCGGGCTATTCCTACGTGTTCCGCCGCAACGTGCAGGCCTCGGGCGTGATCCCGCAGATCTCCGTCATCATGGGGCCCTGCGCCGGCGGCGACGTCTATTCGCCTGCGATGACCGACTTCATCTTCATGGTGAAGAACACCAGCTACATGTTCGTCACCGGCCCCGACGTGGTGAAGACCGTGACCAACGAGGTGGTGACGGCGGAGGAACTCGGCGGCGCCTCGGTGCACGCGACGCGCTCATCGATCGCCGACGGCGCGTTCGAGAACGATGTCGATGCGCTGTTGCAGATGCGCCGGCTGATCGACTTCCTGCCGTCGAACAACAGCGACGGCGTGCCGGAATGGCCGAGCTTCGACGACATCGGCCGGGTCGACATGTCGCTCGACACGCTGATCCCCGACAATCCGAACAAGCCCTACGACATGAAGGAGCTGATCCTGAAGGTCGTTGACGAGGGCGACTTCTTCGAGATCTCGGAGACCTTCGCGAAAAACATCGTCACCGGCTTCGGCCGCATCGCCGGCCGCACCGTGGGCTTCGTCGCCAACCAGCCGATGGTGCTGGCGGGCGTGCTCGACTCGGATGCCTCACGCAAGGCCGCGCGTTTCGTTCGCTTTTGTGATGCCTTCAACATCCCGATCGTCACCTTCGTCGACGTGCCGGGTTTCCTGCCGGGCACCGCGCAGGAATATGGCGGCCTGATCAAGCACGGCGCAAAACTCTTGTTCGCCTATTCGCAGTGCACGGTGCCGCTCGTCACCATCATCACCCGCAAGGCCTATGGCGGCGCTTTCGACGTGATGGCCTCGAAGGAAATTGGCGCCGACATGAACTACGCCTGGCCGACCGCGCAGATCGCGGTGATGGGCGCCAAGGGCGCGGTCGAGATCATCTTTCGCAGCGACATCGGCGACCCCGACAAGATCGCGGCGCGAACGAAAGAATACGAAGACCGCTTCCTGTCGCCCTTCATCGCCGCCGAGCGCGGCTACATCGACGACGTCATCATGCCGCATTCGACGCGGCGGCGGATCGCGCGGGCGCTCGCGATGCTCAGGGATAAGAAGGTCGAGATCCCGGCGAAGAAGCACGACAATCTGCCGTTATGAGGAATGCGTTGGTGGGTTAGGCGAAGCCGTAACCCACCAAACGCGATCGAAGCAGGCAGCCAGCAGCGCGAACGACATGTCCACGGTTTTCGATCTGCCTGAGGATCACCCTCTACGCGTCGCTCATAAGAAGTGCGTTAGGCATCGTTCAGAGATCGAACGCAGCCAACACTGTGGCTGCTTCTATTGCAAGCAAACATTTGGACCGGGTCAGATCGTCGAATGGATCGATGAAGACTCTACGGCGTTGTGCCCTCAGTGCGGAATCGACAGCGTTATTGGAGACGGCTCTGGTCTGACCATCAGCCAAGATTTCCTTGAAGCGATGCATACAGCGTGGTTTGACTAATTTGCGCAAGCTCGGGCGAGCAGCGCGGGTGGGGTTAGCGCAAGCGTACCATCTTCGTTCAGCACGATCCGCTGCGGGTTACGGCTTCGCGTAACCCGCCCTACAGGTCCGAACCAGATGACCGACGACGAGTCGACCGACGCGATTTCCGAGATCGAGGCGCAGATCGAGGAGCTTGCCGAGAGCGCCGAGCGATCCCGGCGGATCATTCTCGGGTCGAAGATCGCGATCGCAGGCGGGTTCGCATTGCTGCTTGCTGCGCTGCTCGGCCTGTTCAGTTCCGGTGAGACCGCGGCACTCGGATCGATCGCGCTGGTGCTCGGCGGCATCGTGTCGCTTGGATCGAATGTGAGCACGTTGCGGCAGACCGAGGCCGCGATCAGCACCGCCGAGGCGCGCCGTGCGCGACTGATCGGCAACATCGATCTTCGGCTGGTTCACGACGCGCCGTTGAAGCTGATGTGATGGCTGGAGCGGGCGAGGGCACGCGCATGATCGAAACCCCGCGCCTTCGACTTCATCAGTGGGACGACCGGCATCGCGATGCCTTCGCGGCGATGCATGCCGATGCAGACGTCATGGCCGACTACGGCGGACCGGTCGGCAGGGCGGAGAGCGAGACAAAATTCGAGCGATACGTTGCCGCGCAGCGTGACCACGGCATATCACGATGGGCCGTTGAGGAGGTAGACGGCGGATTGCTGGGCTATGCCGGTGTGATGCCGCGGCTGTCGAACGATCATCCGCTCGGCGCGCATTTCGAAATCGGCTGGCGCTTCACGCGCAAGGCCTGGGGCCACGGCTACGCGACCGAGAGCGCCAGCGCGGCGCTGCGGCACGCCATTCATGACATAGGCCTGCGCGAGATCGTGTCATATACCAGCCTGGACAACGTGCGCTCGCAGGCTGTGATGGTGCGGCTCAATCTGCGGCGCGATTCCGCGCGTGACTTCACCACGCTGACGCCGCGCGGCGGGCCGTGGCGCGGGCTGGTCTGGGCCGTGCCATCGGGGTGGCCGCGCGGTTGATTTGCCTTGTCACAAAGCTCGGACGATGCCGCGAGAACGCGGATTTATGACTTACAGATCTCGTCACATATTCAGTGTCGTCCCGGCGAAGGCCGGGACCCATAACCACAAATGCCGCTTATCGCGCGACACCGGAACGACGAGTCCCCACACAACTCCTGCTGCGGCGTATGGGTCCCGGCCTTCGCCGGGACGACAGCGGGAGGAGCGCACCTTTACTTCGCCGCCAGCGGCACGTAATCGTATTCCCCTACGCCCTGCAAAACCAAAAAAGTCAGCGACGTCGTGCCGGCGTTGGTGACGAGGTGAGGGCGAGTGGGCCTCACGGCGTAGACCTCACCTACCTTCAGGTTCACTTCCTCCTTCGGCTCCTGCAGGAACAGCCGCATCTGGCCTTCCAGCATGTAGAACGTGTCGGAGATGTTGCTGTGGGTGTGCCACGGCACTTTCTGGGTCGGCGAGAGCTGCAACTCCATGATGCGGAAGCCGGGGCGGGCGGCGTGCTGGGCGCGGCGTTCGACTTCGTAAAGGTGGCTCGCATCCTTGATCGGTTGTCCAGACTTCATGGCGGTCTCCCGGAGATGTTCTTGTGATGCGTGATGCTAGTTCCTATCGACGGTTCACGAAACCGGCGGAATGGGCATGACGGGCAAGACGCAGCAGCGGGCGTGATGCGTAGGGCGGGTTAGCGTCAGCGTAACCCGCCGTGCTTGTTCCGCGCGACGGGCAGCGGGTTACGGCTTCGCCTAATCCGCCCTACAGAACGTTGGAGGAGGACGTCACGCGAACGCGAATGCGGCCGCGCGGCGTCGAACTCCATGAAACGTGAATGCGCGGTTCAGCGAGCGTTCAGGTCGCGGCGAAAAGACTGGCTGACGCAGTTGATCCCGCTCAGCAACAAAGGGAAACGCTCATGGAACGCCGGAATCTTCTAAAGATGGCCTTTGCCGTCGCTACCTGTGCGGCCGCCTTCGCAGCAACCGTGCAGGCAGCGCCGCTCGCACCGCTTCCCCTCAGCCGCGAGGCACATTCGCCCGTCGATCGCGATGCGCAACCGGCTGTCACCACGGGCGACGAGGTTGGTCGCTTGAAGCCCGAACAGGTGCACTGGCATCACCGCCACTGGGGCTGGCATCATCGGCACTGGCACCACCGCCATTGGGGTTGGCACCACCGGCATTGGCACCACAGGCATTGGGGCTGGCGCCATCATCATTGGCATCATCATCACTGGCGCCGCTGGTGATGTCGACGTCACGACGAAAAAGAAACCCCGCGCGAAGCGGGGTTTTGTTTGTTCGGAATGCGCCGCGATCAGATCGGGCGGCAACGGCCGTAGCGCCAGGCGAAACCGTACGGGCAAGCGCGAACGCGCGGCGCCACCACGACCGCGCCGGGTGCGACGACGACGGGGCGCTCAACAACGACAGGGCCGGGTGCGACGACGACGGGGCCGCGGTTCCTGACGCAGCCGCCATAGGGACCGCGGTGCCAGCCGGGGCCGCAGCCACCGGCAGCGTCAGCGGCGCTGATGCCGGCGAAAGCGGTCGTCACCAAAACTGCTGCTGCAAAAAGATACTTCATGACTTCTCCTTCTTAATGGGCCGCGCGCTGCGGCGCCGCAACAAACTTGAGATTACCGATTCGCCCGGCCGGATCATTGCAGAAGCCGTGCCCGATGTCGTCGACCATAATGTTGCGGACTGAATGCGACATGAATGTTGCGCATCACGCCTGCGTCAGTGCGTCGCAATCACGCTCAGCATCGTTTCAAAATATTTCGCGAGGCGCGCATCGGACGAAGCGCACAGCGGCGAGGGCACCAAATGTATCGGAGAGCGAGACAAGCGAGACCGGAGCTCGCGAATGACGCGCCAGCGCTGACCTGAACGCGCGATCCTACTCGCCCGCGCCGAACAGCGCGGCGAACCGCTTCTCGCCGTTCCGCGAAAAATTGACCACGCGGCTGCCCGGCGTGGTGTCGCGCGCGGCCCATTTCAATTCGGTGAAGCGGTCCATCATGGCAGCGCCCAGCGTGCCGGCGAGATGGTGGCGCCGCTCGCTCCAGTCGAGGCAGGCCTTGCACACCGGACGGCGCGGATGCGTCAGCGCATCGGCGTCGATCTGCAGCTCCTCGGCCATGAAGCGCTTGCCTTCGCCGGTGAGCTCGATCGCCTGCTTGCTCTGGCGCACCAGCTTCTGCCGCCTCATGCTGTCGAGCATCTGCACGCCGAGATCGCCGGCGAGATGGTCGTAGCAGATGCGGGCGCGGCGCAGCGCCGGATCCTTCGGCCCGGTGCGCACGCGCATATGGCCGGCGCGGGCGGCAATGCCCTGCAGGCCTTCGAGCACGTCGGCGACGTCGGGGTCGGAGAGGCGATAGTAGCGGTGGCGGCCTTGCTTCTCGGGCTCGATCAGCCCGCCGGCCTCGAGCTTGGCGAGATGCGAGCTCGCCGTCTGCGGCGTGATGCCGGCCTCCTGTGCCAGCTCGCTCGCGGTCAGCGCGCGGCCGGTCATCAGCGCGGTCAGCATGTTGCAGCGTGCGGGATCGCCGACCAAAGCGGCGATCCGGGAGATGTCGGGTCCTGCTTTCATAGTTCGACGATAGCCGAAGCATCGAGGGCGGGCAAGGCGGTAGTGTCCATCGTGCCCGTCGCTCGCAATGACGAAACGCCAGGAGGCCCAAATGACCGTCACCGTCTTCATCCGCTACCAGCTCGATCCGTTCAAGCGCGCGATGTTCGAGGAGTATTCGCGGAACTGGCTCTCGATCATCCCGCGCTGCGGCGGCGATCTGCTCGGCTACTGGATGCCGCACGAGGGCACCAACAACATCGCCTTCGCGCTGATCTCGTTCGAGAGCCTCGCCGCCTACGAGGCTTATCGCGCACGGCTGCGCCAGGACAGTGAGGGCGTGGCGAATTTCAACTTCGCGGAACAAAACCGCTTCATCCTCGCCGAAGAACGGACATTCCTGCGCAAGGTCGAGCTATAGTCGCTCCACAACAACAATGAACGGAGGCGGACATGATTGCCGTGATCTTCGAAGTCTGGCCGAAGGCTGAGCACCGGGAGCTCTATTTCGATCTGGCCGCCGAGCTGAAGCCGATCCTGCAGGAGATCGACGGCTTCATCTCGGTCGAGCGGTTCGAGAGCCTCACCGAGAAGGGCAAGTTCGTGTCGCTGTCATTCTTCCGCGACGAGGCCGCGGTAGAAGCCTGGCGCAACACGATTGAGCACCGCCGCACCCAGGCGAAGGGCCGCGCGCGGATCTTCGAGAATTATCGGCTGCGGGTCGCGAGCGTGATGCGCGACTACGGCTTGAACGAACGCGATCAGGCCCCGAAGGACAGCCGCGCGGTGCATGAGGCGAAGCTCTAGCGCTCGCATATGCGCGTGCCTATCTCTGCGCGGCCAACGACTCTAGGGAGCGACCCATGCCACTGCCAACTGCTGACAAACGAGCCGCCTTCAAGAAGCTGCACGAGAGCGGGTGCTTCATCATTCCGAACCCGTTCGATGTCGGCAGCGCCCGCGCATTGCAACATCTCGGCTTCAAGGCGCTGGCCTCGACCAGTGCCGGCTTTGCCTGGACCATCGCCAAGGCCGACAACCGTGTCACCGTCGACGACGTCTGCGATCACCTGACCGCGCTGTGCGCGGCGGTCGATATCCCCGTCAACGCCGATTTCGAGGGCGGCTTCGCGGTCGAGCCGGACAAGGTTGCGATCAATGTCGCACGCGGCGTCAAGACTGGTGTCGCCGGGCTCTCGATCGAGGACTCGACGGGAGACGCGGCCAATCCGCTGTTCGAGCACAAGCTTGCGGTGGAGCGCATCAGGGCAGCGCGCAAAGCCATCGATGCCGACAACAGCGGCGTGCTGCTCACCGGCCGCTGCGAGGCGTTCCTGTGGGGCAAGAAGGACCTCAATCTGGTGATCGAGCGGCTGCAGGCCTATTCGGAAGCCGGGGCGGATGTGTTGTATTCGCCGGGCATCTCGACCAGAGAGGAAATTGCCGCGGTCGTGAAGGCGGTGGCGCCGAAGCCAGTCAATCTTTTGATCGGTGGCGCGTCCGATCTTTCGCTGCAAGCGGTCGCCGACCTCGGCGTGCGTCGGATCAGCGTCGGCGGCGCGCTGGCGCGGATGGCCTGGACCGGCGTCATGAAGGCGGCGAAGGAGATGGCCGAGAAGGGCACCTTCACCGAATTCGCCAACGGCTATCCCGGCGGCGAGCTCAACAAGATGTTCAAGTAGTCGCCACAAAAAAGCAGCGGGCCGTTGGGGCCCGCTGCTCGCGCCTGGTCGGTGTCGTTGCGCGTTACTTCGCATTCCCTGCCGGCGGGGCGGCCGGCTTGTTCATGTCCGACTTGTTGATGTCAGACGGCGGGGCCGACGGGTTGGCCGGTGCCGCGCCCGTGGTTACGCCGGGCTGGCTGTTCGGCTTCGGCGTCACGTCGCGCATGCCCGGAGGCGGCGCGGCCGGGTTGACCGGCTGGGTCTGCGCGGTCTGCGTCGACGGCGTCGTGCCAGCCTCGTGCACCGACGTATTGTTCAACCCGTAGAACAGCGCGCCGAGCACCACGGCCACCGCAACTGCGAACATCGCGACCTTGGTGCTGCTGGCCGGTCTCTCCTGGAGTTCCGGATCCGGCTGCAGCTCGTTGTCCAGGCTGTTGAAGCGCGCCTGACGGCGGATTTCGTCATCGGTCAGGTTGGCGCGATACGGATCGTCAGGGTTGTAAGCCATTTCAAAGTTCCTCCGTTAGCCCCCCAAGGCTAAGCGCAAAGGCTAAACGCAGGAGACAATGGCTGGCGCGTGAGGATGTTCCGCGCCAATGTTGCAACCCGTTCATGCTGGAACCGCGGTTCCCTGGAGCGTTTTCGAGCGAAGTGGATACCGGTTCGCGTGAAGAAAACGCGTCAAAACA
>NZ_CANSMR010000062.1 GCF_947648125.1 uncultured Bradyrhizobium sp.
TGATCCGCGATCCGAAGATCCTGCTGATGGACGAGCCGTTCGGCCCGCTCGACGCCCAGACGCGGCAGATCATGGGCAATCTTCTGCTGGAATTGTGGACCGCCGACCGCAAGGCGGTGCTCTTCGTCACCCACGATCTCGAGGAGGCGATCGCGCTCGCCGACCGGGTCGTGATCATGTCGGCAGGTCCTTCCGCGCGCATCATCGGCGACTGGCGCATCACGCTGCCGCGGCCGCGCGATATCGCCGAAGTCAGGATGGAGAAGGATTTCCATGCCCTGCACCGCGAGATCTGGGGCGTGCTGAAGGACGAGGTGATGAAGGGCTACGTGCAGTCGACGCAGGCGGGAGCCGCCTGATGTCGCGCGTCACGTTGCTGTCCCTGCAGGTTCTGGTCGCGGTCGTCACGCTGGCTCTGTGGCAGTTCTTCTCCACTGTACCGGTGTTCGGCAAGGTGGTGCTGCCGCCGTTCTTCTTCTCCAATCCGGTCGACGTCTTCAGCCAAATTGTAAAATGGTTCTCGACCGGGGTGATCTGGAAGCATCTGGCGATCACGCTGTGGGAATCGATCCTCGCGTTCGTGATCGGCTCGGCCGGCGGCATCCTGGTCGGCTTCTGGTTCGCGCGGCAGCCGCGCGTCGCCGCCGTGTTCGATCCCTATGTGAAGATGGTCAACGCACTGCCGCGCGTGGTGCTGGCGCCGATCTTCGCGCTGTGGTTCGGGCTCGGCGTCTGGTCCAAGGTCGCGCTCGGCGTGACGCTGGTGTTCTTCATCGTGTTCTTCAACGTCTATCAGGGCGTCAAGGAAGTGCCGACCACGGTGCTCGACAATGGCCGCATGCTCGGCATGAACGAGCGGCAGCTGATGCGCCACGTCTACTGGCCCTCGGCGCTGTCGTGGATGTTCTCCTCGCTGCACACCTCGGTCGGCTTTGCGGTGGTCGGCGCGGTGGTCGGCGAATATCTCGGCTCCGCCGCCGGCCTCGGCTACCTGATCCAGCAGGCCGAGGGCGTGTTCGACGTCGCCGGCGTGTTCGCCGGCATGTTCGTGCTGTCGGCCTTCGTCATCCTGATCGACATGGCGGTGACTGTCGTGGAGAAGCGGCTGCTGGTCTGGCGGCCGACGGCGGTGGCGCGGGATTAAGCAGTCTCACACGCGCCTGCGGGTCGGCTTCGCTTCCATGAGCACGCGAATTTTGTCCCGGACCTCCGGGTCGATCGGATTGTAGATCACAAGGCCGAGGTCGGGTCGGCCGTCGACCGCGAAGATCGAATATTCGAACGAGATCGGTCCGAGGACCGGATGGCGAATATGCTTGATCGCCTCGCCGTGGGCGCGGACGTCGTTATCGCGCCACATCGCCGCGAATTCAGGGCTCTGCCGGCAGAGCTCGTCGACGAACGGCTGCACCACCGTCGCGGCGCCGGCGCGTGCCGCATCGACGCGGAAGGCGCCGACCACGAAGCGCGCGACGCTCTCCCAATCGTATTGCGCGGCGCGAGCGTTCGGATCGAGAAAGAAATAGTGCAGCACGTTGCGCCGGCTCGGCGGCTCCGATGCATAGTCCGTCAGCATGATGGTCGCGGCTCTGTTCCAGGCGACGACGTCCCAGGTCGCGGTCCGCATGACGGCGGGGATCGGCTCCAGCGCGTCGAGCACCCGTTGCAGCCGTGGGGTGACGCCTTCATTTTTCTGGTAGCGCACCTCAGGCGTGCGGCCGAGGCCGAGCAGGAACAGGTGCTCGCGCTCGACATCGGTCAGCATCAGCGCCCGCGCGATGCGGTCCAGCACGTCGGCGGACGGCGCGCCGCCGCGGCCCTGCTCGAGCCAGGTGTACCAGGTCGGGCTGATATTGGCGCGCTGAGCCACTTCCTCGCGGCGCAGGCCCGCTGTCCGGCGCCGCTCCGTCGGGAAGCCGAACGCGGCCGGATCGAGCTTGCTGCGGCGGTCCTTCAGATAAGCGCCGAGCAGGTTCTCTTGTTCGAGTGAAGCGCTCATGCTGTTAGCATTTATACCATGATAAGATCACTACTTTAACAGGATATCGCACAGGGCCAGATTTGTCTCCAGTGAAACTTGGAGACTTTGCTGATGCGTGTGTTTGTCACTGGTGCCACCGGATTTATCGGCACTCCCGTCGTCAAGGACCTGATCGCCGCCGGACATCAGGTTCTTGGCATGGCCCGTTCGGACGAAGGCGCGAGCGCGATCTCTGCCCTTGGTGCGGATGTTCTTCGCGGCTCGCTCGAGGACCTTGATAGCTTGCGCAAGGGGGCAACCGCTTCGGATGCTGTCATTCACCTGGGCTTCGTTCATGACTGGTCCAGTTTCGCGAAGAGCTGCGAGATCGATCGCCGCGCGATCGAAGCCCTGGGTTCTGTTCTGGCTGGATCGGACAGGCCGCTGATCGTCACCGGGGGCTTGGCGGGATTGGCCGCGCCCGGCCAGATCGCGACTGAGGACCAAACGATATCGCCGGATTTCCCATTCCCTCGTGTGTCGGAACAGACAGCCTTGTCGCTGAAGGATGTCCGCGCATCGGCCATGCGCCTTCCCCAGGTCCACGATCCTGTCAGGCAGGGTCTCATCACCCCCTTGATCGCGGTGTACCGCGAAAAGGGCGCGTGCGCCTATCTCGGCGACGGGCAAAATCGCTGGCCGGCGGCGCATGTTCTCGACGTGGCGCGTCTCTATCGGCTGGCCATCGAAAAGGCTGAGCCGAACGCAAGGTATCACGCTGTAGCGGAAGAGGGGGTCTCGATGCGCGATATTGCCGAAACGATCGGACGGCGCCTGAAGCTGCCGGTCAAGTCCATCGCCCCGCAAGAGGCGCAGGCCTTCTTTGGCTGGCTCGGCACGTTCGCGGGATACGACATGGCGGCCTCCAGCGAGCAGACGCGCAGGAAGCTTGGATGGCAACCGACCGGGCCGAGGTTGATTACCGATCTCGAACAGCTGGTCTACTCCGCGCAGTAGGACGCAGCGCAGCTGGATGCGCAGGGTGGGTTAGCCGGAGGCGTAACCCACCCTATCGCGGAGAAAGAGGGTTACGGCTTCGCCTAACCCGCCCTACGCATTCCGGCTCAGAGCGGGAAGCACCGCATGTAGGCCGCGAACAGCGTCGCATCGCTGTAGCTCACCAGCTCTAAAGCAATCGCATCCGCCAGTTCGAGGTCGCGGTTCTGGATGCGCAGCCATGACTGGGTATCGGCGGTGATGCTCAAAGCTGCCTCTCCGACATGACGTCCCGGCATCACCTGCAAGTCCTTGCCCTTGATCACGACCGTCATATCCAGCGCGTTCGTGCCGGTGAAGCGCAGATGCGTCGCGAAATCCAGACCGCGCGCCCGGCCGCGCTGAAATCCGAGCGAGAGCGAAAAGATGTAAGACTGGATGCTGCCGGTATGGCGGCCGGACGTGACATGCTGGACTTTCTTGTGCGGAAAGCGCCGCGTCACCGTGTCCTCTGCGTCGGTATCCGGGATCACATAGACGAACTCGTCCTTGTCGATCAGCGGCTGCACCACCTCGGTGAAATGCGCGTCGCGATCGTGCAGGAACGGGCCGATCACGTCTTCGCCGGCCGGACAGGCCGAGATGCAATAGGCCGCCTTGTAGCCCGGCTTGAACGACAGCGATTGCCAGATGTTCAGCGTCTCGGTGCGGGGGACGCGGGCGCGATAATCCCTGGCGTCCTTGGAATCCGCGACCTTCTCGACCCACTGCGTGAAGTTGCCGAGGAAGTCATGATAATTGTGGGTGTGGCAGGACAGGAAATCGAAGCCGCCGTCCGGCTTGATGGCGCCGACCGGGCAGGCTGCCACGCACAGCTTGCACTCCAGGCAGGGATTGTAGTCGATCGGCTGGTCATAGGCGTCCACCTCGGATCCGAGCAGGACGGTGCCGAGCAGGACGAAGCTGCCGAACTTCGGGTGGATGATGCTGCGATGAATTCCCATGCGCCCGAGGCCGGCTTCGACCGCGATCGGCTTGTGCTGGACCATCATGATCCGGGGCAGGTCCATCTCCATCGGGAAGGCGGCGACTGAATTGCAGGCCGGGATGCCGTGCTCGTCGAGCGCCCGAACGATGGCGCGCGCGGTTTCGTTGACGTGATCGTACGTGCCGTGGAATTCCTCGTTGGCGACGGAGCGCGAAGGCGAGCGCACCGGCTCGCGGTTCATATGGCACACAATCGCAAGCAGGGAACGCGTCCGGCCATAGACCTTGCGGATGAAGTCGCGCTGCGGCGCGATGGCGGCACGTTCGAATTCGATGATGCCGACATCATCGGCCCCGCACTCCCGCGCGATCTCCTTGATGAGCTCGGATGACACCGGGACATCGTGGACCGATTGGTTGCCGCCGCGCGCCCGCACAGCCCTGACCGTGGGGTGATCGTCCAGGCTCATGGTTCGCTCTCTTTAAAATGACGATCATCATCTTATGGAGCAGCCGGATGTGTGGCAAGTGAATTATCTGTCAATCGTCATGCAATGGAACCACTCTCGGCGTGCGCGACCCTACACCTTTGTCTCACGCGGGGGCAGAAGGTAAGTATCCCCGTCATTGCGAGCGAAGCGAAGCAATCCATCCCTCAGCGCATGCGGGCCGATGGATTGCTTCGTCGCTGTCGCTCCTTGCAATGACGGTCGAGGCACCAATTAATCCAGCAGCTTGGTGTCATCCGGCGCCTGAGGCGGCGTCTTGATCGCGATTGCCTTGATGGCGCGGCCGTTCGGCTTGGTGCCGCCATGCGGCGTGCCCTTCGGGATCACGATCAAATCGCCCGGCTTGACCGTCACTTCCTTGTCGCCGAGCCAGACCGTGCCGGTGCCTTCGAGCACGAATTGCATCTCGTTGGTGTTGGGGTGCATGTGCTTCGGCACATTGCCGTCCTGGATCGAGACGGTGGCGCCGTCGGCCGAGACGAACGTCTTGGAGCGGAAGCCGACCTTGTTGGCATCGCCGAGCTTGTCGCCCTCCATCTCGCCGGTGTGGATGACCTGCGCGGTGATGCTCTCGGCCGCTAGCGCCGGCCGCAGCACATGGGTGACGCCGCAGCCGGCCGCAAAGGCAGTGGCAATCGACAGCGCGGTTGCAATACGATTCATGACGACCTCCCTTGATGTTTCCCTTGAAATATTCTTGGTGCTTGTTCGGCGTTTTCCTGTATCCGCGATGCTATGCCGTGGCTGCAGGCTTGACCAGTTACCGGAAAGTCGCCTTCTCAAGGCAGGCGCACTCCTCTATCTTGCCGGCCAGTCGAACGGAGGACGTCATGAACAATCTGCTGGGCAAGCTTGCCGGAACGCTGCTGGCGCTGACCCTGTCCACGGGCCTTGCCGCGGCGCAAAGCAAGATCACCATCGCGGTCGGGGGCGGCGCCTGCCTGTGCTATCTGCCCACCGTGCTGGCCAAGCAGCTTGGCGAATACGACAAGGCCGGGCTCGCGGTCGAGCTGGTCGATCTCAAGGGCGGCTCGGATGCGCTGAAGGCCGTGCTCGGCGGCAGCGCCGACGTCGTCTCCGGCTATTTCGATCACTGCGTCAACCTCGCGGCCAAGAAGCAGGAGCTGCAGGCCTTCGTGGTCTATGACCGCTATCCCGGCCTGGTGCTGGTGGTGTCGCCCAAGCACACCGGCGAGATCAATTCGGTCAAGGATCTCGCCGGCAAGAAGGTCGGCGTCAGTGCGCCGGGCTCCTCGACCGACTTCTTCCTGAAATATATGTTGAAGAAGAACGGACTCGATCCCCAAGGCACCGCCGTGATCGGCGTCGGCCTCGGCGCGACGGCGGTCGCGGCGATGGAGCAGGGCCAGATCGACGCTGCCGTGATGCTCGATCCCGCCGTCACTGTTCTGCAGGGCAGCCATTCCGATCTCAAGATCCTGAGCGACACCCGCACCCAGCACGACACGCTTGCGGTGTTTGGCGGCGAATATCCCGGTGGCGCGCTCTATTCGACCGCTGCCTGGGTCAACGGCCACGAGAAGGAAGTGCAGGCGCTGACCAATGCCATCATGGCGACGCTGGCCTGGATCCATTCGCACACCGCCGAAGACATCATGGCCAAGATGCCGGACGAGATCGTCGGCAAGGACAGGGCGCAGTATCTCGCGGCGCTGAAGAACACGATCCCGATGTATTCGGAGACCGGCAAGATGGATCCCAAGGGCGCCGAAGCGGTGCTCGCCGTGTTCAGCGAAGGCTCGCCGGAGGTCGCGAAGGCCGGCATCGACGTCACCAAGACCTACACCAACAAGTTCGTCGATCAGGTCAAGGAGACGACCGGAAGCGCGAAGTAGGCGCGCTGTGCCCGGCATGCAGGCTCCGCTCATCTGTCGCGTCACCGCGCTCGACCTCGCCCTGCAGCGGCGTCCCTGGGCATTCGCGGATGAGCGGCGCGCCGAGATCGACGCGCATTTCGCCGAGCAGCAGCGGCTCAACCCGAACCTGTGGAACGGCCGTGTCCTGCTTGGGTGCGATCCGGTGTTTGCCGGCGAGCGGCTCAGCGCCAGCTACTTCGAGACCGATTTCGCAAGCTTCCTCGCCTGGCGCGACTGGGGCTTTCCCGACAAGGAGGTCTTCAACGGCTTCGGGATGGGCGCGCTGCTCTCAAGCGACGGCGCCTTCGTGTGTGGCGTGATGGGTGAGCGGACCGCGAATGCGGGACGGATCTATTTTCCCTCCGGCACGCCTGATCTCGACGACATCAGCGGCGAGACGGTCGATATCGCCGGCAGCGTGATGCGCGAACTCGAGGAGGAGACGGGACTGTTGCCGGCGGATTGCCGCGCGGACGCCGACTGGCACTGCATCTACACCGGCGTTGCGCTCGCAATGATGCAGATCCTGCGCGTCGACATGCCCGCCGACGCGCTGCGCGCGCGGATCGAGTCCAATCTCGCGCGCCAGAAAAATCCCGAACTCGCCGGCATCCATCTGGTGCGCAGCCGCGCCGATCTCACCGCCGCCATGCCGCGCTTCGTCACCGCGTTCATCGAAACGCAGCTGCCGGCATAGCCCCAGACACGAAGCAATCACCGATCATTCGGCCACTTCGACGATCATCTCGACTTCCACAGCGTTGTTGAACGGAAGGCCCGCCATTCCGACAGCAGATCGCGCGTGTTTGCCGGCCGCTTCGCCGAAGACCTGCACCATCAAATCGGAGAAGCCGTTCACGACTTTCGGCTGATCGCCAAAGCCTTCGGCAGAATTGACCATCCCGAACACCTTGACCACGCGCTTCACGCGATCGAGGCTCCCAAGTGCGACGCGCACCTTCGCCAACATGATCAGTCCAACCTGGCGGGCCGTGTCATAGCCTTCCTGCACGGTGAGGTCCTTCCCCACCTTGCCCTTGTACTTCCAGTCAGCAGCCGGCGTGTTTCCCGCGAGGAAGAGCAGATTGCCGACCCGAACCGCATCGACATAGTTGGCAACCGGGGTCGGCACGGGCGGCAGTGTAATGTTCAACTCCTTCAGCCTGGCCTCGGCAGAAGGTGAATTCTGCGCCACGGCCCCCGACGGAGCGGCAATCCACGCTCCCAATCCAAGCACGCATGCGCCGAACCATGCGATGAGTCTCGTTCTGCAAAGCACATGAGTCATGTGTCGCCTCCAATGACAGCTACTTCGCAGCTCCCAAGGATAAGGCAGAAATGGCGAAGGTTCCTTCCGTAGTTCTCCGGTCTGAAGGAAATTCCGAAGGTAACAATACCGAATGTCATCTGTTGCCCATGGCCGACGTTCTGTCCGACCGGCTTCTATGTCGCCTTTTGGGGCCAAAAGCACATGCGGGTTTTATGAGTGCGCGCCAAGCTACCGCGCGCCGGCACCGTTCCGCCGAACCTTGCGCGCCTTGTTTCCTTTCAGAGCGCCGGGCGCAAGCCGCGTACCGGGCTCGCGCCTTCGAGCAGCGATGCGAGATGCAGGATGGTCGACTCGGCGAGCCAGCTTCCGACGAGCTGCACGTTGATCGGCAGCCCTTCCTTACTGGTGCCGAATCGCATCGAGAGGCCGGGCAGGCCGGTAACGTTGAGTGGCACCGTCGCGCCCTGCAGATAGGTGGCGTCGACCTTCTTGCCGTCGATGACGAACTCCCCGACGCCGTGCTCGTGTGCCGGGATAGGCAGCACCTGCGTGAGCAGTGCGTCGTAGGTCCTGAAGTACTCGGCATAGCCGTCGCGCATCCGTTCGGCTGCCTGCTCCGCCTCGACGTAGTCCTTCATGGAGGTGTCGGGTAGCGTCAGCATGGTTTTGGCCATCTTGTAAAGCTCTTCCGGCCGGCGGCCGGCGGTCGCTTCCTCGAACGCAGGCTTCATCTCCATGACGTGCAGGCGGTTGAACACGTCCAGCGCGAAGTCCCGCTCGAGCGCAGGGATACTCACCGGCTCGACGAAGACCCCGGTTCTTGCGAGCGCGTCTGCGGCGGCGTTCACGGTTGCGGTGACCTCCCGGTCGACCGGGCCGAAGCCGGGTCCCACCATCCAGCCCACCCGAAGCTGTCGATCGGGTGCACGCCCGATGCCGGCGTCGAATGAAGACGTGCTCGTCGCAAAGGCGTCATGGCCGTCAGGACCGGCAAGCTGCGAGAGGGCGAGCGCGAGATCGCGGACGCTGCGGGCCATCGGGCCCACATGCCAGAAGCGACGCGGTGCGCGGGGCCAGATGCCAGTCATCGGGACGCGTCCGTGCGTTGCCTTGAGCGAGACGATGCCGGTTTGCGCTGCTGGTCCGCGGATCGAGATTGCGAGATCGGTGCCAAGACCGAGGGGCGACATGCCAGCAGCAATCGCGGCGGATTCGCCGCCGCTCGAGCCGCCCGGCGTGCGGGTCAGATCCCACGGATTGTTCGACCGTCCCGAGAGCAGATTGTCGCTTTCGATCCAGTAGGAAAATTCGGGAAGGTTCGTTTTCGCGAGCAGGATTCCACCCGCCTTCTTCATGCGCGCGACACTGGTCGCGTCGGCCTTGGGCGTGCGTCCTTTGAAGATCGGCGAGCCGCGCTGTGTGGCGACGCCGGCTGTGTCGATCGAGTCCTTCGCCGTGAAGGGAACCCCGTGCAGGGGGCCGAGCTCGTCACCGGCGAGGACCGCCTGCTCCGCTGCCTTGGCGGCCTCGAGGGCACCGTTGGCCACCGTGACGATTGCGTTGACCTTCGGGTCGACCGCTTCGATGCGATTGAGGTACGCCTGAACGACCTCGACCGGCGAGACCTCCTTCGTCCGGATCAGTTCGGCCAGCCTCGTCGCGTCGGAGTAAACAATTTCAGTGCTCATTGCTTCTGCCTAACTAACGTTTGGTAGGGTATTTTTAGTGCTTCCAAAATTTCCCGTCAAGCCCTATCTAACGTTTGTTAGGTTGAGGCTTCGGGGTGTTCCTTTGAGCGAAAAATCACGGGAAGCGATTTTGACGGCAGCAACGCGGATTGCGCAGGCTCACGGCTACGGCGGCTTGAACTTCCGCGATCTTGCGGCAGACGTGGGTATCAAGGCTCCGAGTATCTATCATCACTTCGCGAGTAAGGCTGATCTCGGTGCGGCGGTCGCCAAGCGCTACTGGGAAGATACTGCAGCGGATCTGGAGAGAATCTCGAAGGATGCAGGCGACCCGCGGCGAGCGCTCAACGAATATCCCAATATCTTCCGGAGATCGCTCGAGAACGGTAACCGCTTGTGCCTCTGCAGCTTCATGTCGGCCGAACATGACGACCTTCCGACGGAGGTGCAAAAGGAGGTTCAGGCCTTCGCGGATGTCAATGTCGCATGGCTGAGTAGGGCACTGAGGGCGTCGGGCCTGGCGGTAGGTAAGGAGAGCGAAATCCGCGCCCGCTCCATCTTCGCCGCCGTTGCCGGTGCGCAGCTCATGGCTCGGAGCCGCGTCGACATCGAACTCTTTGATCGGCTAATTGACGGCTATCGCGCGGCGGGTCTGCTTCCGGATGCAAAAGTAAAATCGCGCCGGACCTAGCGTGGGAATGGCTATCCTGTCATGGGCAACCGATAGAATCTTTGAGCGATCCAGGCTGTCTTCGATGCGTCAACCCAAGCGCTAGGCGCAGACGCGCTCTGCGGCGATCGCCGACGCAGGTCATCTCGCTCGGAGCGAGCCACGCCATTGCAGGCGTTTATCCATGGCGCGAGTACACGCCTTAGCGCCGCGCGTTCGCATCCATCTGCTGAAGCTTTGATCAGGCCTGCGCCGTGGCGACGCAGCCATCGCGCTTGACATCATCGGCCGCTCCCCCTGTGATAGGGCGGCACGAAAACAAAAAATGCAGTGCACAATCTCTGGGGAGGGATTCATGCCGGTCAGGAAGGCCGCCCGCTGGCTTGCGGGTCTGTCTGTCGCGCTTGCGGCGCTGGGCGGGGTTGATGCCGCGCATGCGCAGGACAAGAAGATCAAGATCGGCGTCATCTTCGATTTGACCGGCCCGCTGGCCGGCGGCGGCTCCGAGCTGCAATATACCGGCGTCAAGATCATGCTCGACCATTACGCCAGGACCGGCGTCGAGGGGTACAAGGTCGAGGCGGTCTATGCCGACGCGCAGAGCAAGCCCGACATCGCCATCAACGAGGCCGTCCGCCTGCTCGAGCAGGAAAAGGTCGACATGGTGATGGGCTTCTTCTCCTCGGCACAATGCGTGCCGGTGGCGGCCCGGGTCGACCAGATGAAGAAATTCATGTGGATCACGACCTGCATCTCCTCGGGCGTGTTCGACGGCAAGAACTACAAATACGTGTTCCGCCCGCAGGCCGCCGGCAACCAATACGGCATGATGACGACCGACTTCATCGCGCAATACTCCATGTCCAAGTTCGGCAAGGAGCCGAAGGACCTCCGCGTTGCCATCATCCATGAGGACGGCGCCTATGGCGTCGACGTCGCCAAGGGCAACGAGGCCGGCGCGAAGAAAGCCGGCTTCAACATCGTGCTCAAGGAGGGCTATTCGGCGACCGCGCCCGACCTGTCGGCGCTGGTCACCAAGCTCAAGCGCGCCAAGCCCGACGTGATCTTCCACACCGGCTACAATCCCGACATTACCCTGTTGTTTCGTCAGGCGCGCGAGCAGGGGCTGAAGTTCGGCGCCATCGTCGGCCACGGCGCGGGCTATGGCGTTTATGAGAAGCTGAAGGAAGGGCTCGGCGCCGACGCCAATTATCTCTTCAACACCGACCCGATCTCGATCTGGCTCGCCAACCAGAACGGCATGGATGCCAAGCTGCCGCCAGTGATCAAGATGGTCGGCGAGGAGTTCGACCGGCTGAAGCCCGGCGTGCCGATCCGCTCCGCCCATGTTGGCATCGGCGCGGCCAACGCCTATGTGTTCCTCGACGACGTGCTGCCGCGCGCGATCAAGAAGTATGGCGGCGTCGATCCGGATGCGCTGCGCAAGGCCGCGCTCGACACCGACATTCCCGAGGGCGGCACCATGCTCGGTTACGGCGTGAAGTTCTACGGCGAGGGCGAGCAGTACGCCGGGCAGAACGCGCGCTCGTTCCCGGTGGTGCTGCAATATATTGACGACAAATCCTATGTGGTGTGGCCGAAGAGCCAGATGCAGCGCGAGACCGTGCTGCCGCTGCCGGCCGGCACCACCTACAGCTACAAATAGCTCGCACAAGATGACATTAGATCGAACAGCTGCCGCGAAGAAACTGCGCTCCCTCTCCCGCTTGCGGGGGAGGGCTGGGGTGGGGGCTCTCTCCGCGAGTCTGATTGTGGAGAGAGCCCCCACCCGGACCGCATCTTCGATGCGTTCCGACCTCCCCCGCAAGCGGGAGAGGTGCAGCGAGTCTGCGGCCAAGCTGTCTCCACCTGACTTCTTTCTGTTCTAACGCTCGCGAAGGGGACGCCGTGCTCGC
>NZ_CANSMR010000063.1 GCF_947648125.1 uncultured Bradyrhizobium sp.
CACGTCGATCTCGGTGTTGGCTAACTGGGCGACGCCATTGATCGCCCAGTGGCCGTTGCCTCCGGTGTCCCAGAATGCGTACTGGGTCATCGTGTCGTTGTCGGCGTCCGAGGTCGAGAACAGGCTTGTGGCGATCGCCGATGCCTCTCCATGGGTTGCTGTCACGTTCTGCGCCGTCACCACCGGCGCGTGGTCAGGCCCCGGCGTTGCCGTGAACGCCGTCCAGGACCCCCACTGGTAGCCGTCGTTGGCCCTAACGTACAGTGTGTCGGGTGTCGACCCTGTCGGTCCGAACACGTAGCTGAGCTGCGACAGGTTCGCCGCCGACACGTCGATCTCGGTGTTGGCTAACTGGGCGACGCCATTGATCGCCCAGTGGCCGGTGCCGGTGATGTCCAAGACCCCGATCTGGGTGATCGGGTCGTGGTCGGCGTCCGTCGTCGAGAACAGGCTCGCGGCGAGCGCCGATGCCTCTCCATGGGTTGCTGTCACATTGGGCGCCGTCACCACCGGCGCCGCATCCGGCCCCGGTGTTGCCGTGAATGCCGTCCAGGCGCCCCACAGCATTCCGTCGTTCGCTCTTACGTAAAGCGTGTCGGGCGTCGATCCTGTCGGCCCGAACACGTAGCTGACCTGCGACAGGTTCGCCGCCGACACATCGATCTCGGTGTTGGCTAACTGCGCGACGCCATTGATCGCCCAGTGGCCGTTGCCGCCGGTGTCCCAGAACGCGTACTGGGTGATGGTGTCGTGGTCGGCGTCCGTCGCCGAGAACAGGCTCGTGGCGAGCGCCGATGCCTCTCCATGGGTTGCTGTAACGTTGGGCGCCGTCACCACCGGCGCCGCATCCGGCCCCGGTGTTGCGGTGAACGCCGTCCAGGACCCCCACAGCATTCCGTCGTTCGCCTTGACGTACAATGTATCGGGCGTCGATCCTGTCGGCCCGAACACATAGCTCACCTGCGACAGGTTCGCCGCCGACACATCGATCTCGGTGTTGGCCAGCTCGGTAACACCATTCACCACCCAGTGGCCGTTGCCGCCGGTGTCCCAGAACGCGTACTGGGTCATCGTCTGGTGATCCGGATCGGTCACCGTGAAGAGACTTGATGCGGCAACCGACGTTTCGCCGTGCACCGCTGCGACATTAGCGGCATGCACGGTCGGTGGAGTGTCCACAAAAGCGGTTGCGATGAATTGGGTCCAGCCGCCCCAGATCGTACCGTCATTGGCCCGAACGAACAGGGTATCGGCGGTGCCGCTTGGACCGAACACGTAGCTCACCTGCGACAGGTTCGCTGCCGAAACATCGATCTCGGCGTTGGTGGCCTGCGCGACGCCGTTGATAGCCCAGTGTCCGTTGCCTTGCGTGTCCCAGAACGCATATTGGGTGATGGCATCGCCATCTGCGTCCGAGACGGAGAACAGGCTGGAAGCCAGCGCAGAACTCTCGCCAACGATTGCCGTTACATTGGGCGCTGACGTGACCGGTGCGACGTCGGCGCGCGTCGTGACCAGCGTGCCGGTGCCGCCATCGGTGCCGACGCTGAAGCGGACGCCGGGCGTCTGATCAAGCTGCAGATCGAAGGAGGAAGCCCCCTCGGTGACATGCAGAATGTTGCCGGCCAGCAAAGTCGCCGACCCGCCCGATACGAAATTGAGGCCAGCCAAATCGATGCTGTCGCCCAGCACCAGACCGCTGACGGTCGTGCCGGCCAAGGACGTGCCATCGATCTTCAGCTGACCGCCGGAGCCGCTGAAGGTGATGCCGCCGCTGGCGGTGCTTCCCGCCTGCAATTCGACCAGGCCGCCGGAGATTGTGACCGGACCAGTCGAGCCGCCCGACGATACGACTTCAGTACCTCCGCCAAACACGAAGACGTTGCTCGTCGTCGTACCGGCGAGATTGAACGTGCCGCCGCTCGACACGGCGATGTTGTGCGCCGTGCCTCCGGAAGAAACGTTCAGCACGCCGCCGCTCGACACCGTCAGATGATCCAGTGCACCGCCTGAAAATACGTTGACCGTGCCGCCGGATACGGCTGTCCCGGAGCCCGTGGCGCCGGTGACGACACCACCCGAGAAAACATTCTCGACGCCGCCTGCATAAACGCCCACGCGGCTGAGCACGGTGCCCGACACGTTGAACGTGCCGCCGCTCGACACGCCGACGAACGCGGCCGAGCCACCGGCCAGAACATTGAGGGTGCCACCGGAAACGCCGGTGCCCGAGCTGATGGCGCCGGTGATCAGTCCGCCCGACAACACGGTCTCGACACCACCCGCCAGGACGGCCGTATTGCTGGTGACGGTGCCGCCCACGCTGAGCACACCGCCGCTCGAAACAGTAATGTGGTCGATGGCGCCGCCGGCTTCGACGATGACGCTCCCGGCATCGCCGACACTCGTCGCCGAGCCCCCCGCGAGAATGTCGAGCAGGCCGCCGCCCGAAACCTGTCCACCCGACGCGAGTCCTCCGGACGAAACAGTTTCAACGCCGCCGCTGAGCACGAATTGATTGGTGACGATGCCGCTGTCGTTCAGCGCACCGCTGGCATAGACGAACATCGCGGTCGCGGTCGCGCCCGACTGCACGTTCACCGTGCCGCCGGAGATCGCGGTGCCAAAGCCTCCGGACACACCCTGGACCACGCCGCCCGACAGCACGTTCTCGACGCCGCCGCTATACACGCCGACGGAGCTCAGCACCGTGCCCGCGACATTGAAGATGCCGCCGCTTGAGACGCCCACGTAGGACGCCGAGCCGCCAGCCGACAGGTTCAACGTGCCGCCCGAAACGCCGGTCCCGGATCCGGACGCTCCGGAGATCGACCCGCCCGACAGGATGTTCTCGACACCGCCGCTCGAGACCAGCGTGTTGCTGGTGATCGTGCCTGCAACGTTCATGGTGCCGCCGCTCGACACCGCAATGTTATGCGCCGTACCGCCAGCGGAGACGTTCAGCGTACCGCTTGAAACCGTCAGGTGATCCAGTGCGCCGCCGCCAAATACGTTGACGGTGCCGCCGGATACGCCGGTCCCGGAACCGGTCACGCCGGTGACAACACCACCCGAGAGAACGTTCTCAACACCGCCGCCATACACGGCGCCATAGCTGAGCACCGTGCCCGCAACGTTGAAGACGCCGCCGCTGGACACACCGACGAACGCCGCCGAGCCGCCCGCAAGCAGGTTCACGGTGCCGCCGGAAATATAGGTTCCCGAGCTCGTCGTCCCGCTGATCACACCACCCGAAGAGACGTTTTCGGTGCCGCCCGCGAACACCGTCGTCAGGCTCTGGACGGTGCCAAGCACATTGAGCGTGCCGCCGCTGGAGACAGACAAATTGTCGGCGAGGCCGCCCGAAAGCACCGTCGCGTTGCCGCCGTTCAACACCGTCGTGCTGGTCGCATCGCCGCCGGACGAGACCTGCAACTGACCGCCACTCGACACGATCGTGCTGATCGTCGCTCCGCTGTCGAGCTCGATACCGCCTTGAAGAACCGTGTTCAGAGCGGTGCCACCCGACTGCACGGTCAAGGTCTGGCCACTGCTGATCACCAGGCCGGCGCTGACCTGGCCATTGCTGACGACGATGTTGGTGCCGCTGGTCCCGCCACTGCTGGTGACCAGGAAGATATCGGTGCCGCCACCGTCAGCGGCGCTGGCGAACTGGAGGCCGCTAAAGGTTTGGCTTGGATTGAGCTGGATCGCCAGCGTGCCGTGGTCGTTGGTCGCAACATCCAGGACATTGCCGGCAGCAAGACCGACACTCGTGATCTCCGACATGCTCACGCCGGTTAGATTGATCGTATCCGTGACGGCAAGCCCGGAGATGACCGTGGTCGGCATCGCCGTGCCGTCGATCTCGAGCTTGCCGTTGGCGCCGACAAACACCACCGATCCGGCTTCCGCGGCGCCGCCGCTGAGATCGGCCGTGCCGCCGGAAATCGTGAGCACGCCACCAGCCGTGATTTGCGTATTCGACGTCGTGCCGTGCGACAACACGATCTCGGTGCCGCCGCTCGACACGGTGGTACCGATGTCGACACCGCCCGAGAGCACATTCTCGATGCCGCCAGACGCAACCGTGACGTTGGACGTGATCGTACCGGCCACGTTGAGCGTACCGGATCCGGAGAAGGTGAGGTGGTGTGCCGAAGCCCCGGCCGCAATGTTGAGCACGCCGCCGGAAAGGAGCGCGGCATGGTCGAGCGCGCCGCCCGAACTGACGTTGACCGTACCGCCGGAAATGCCCGTGCCGCTGCCGGTGAAGCCGGTGACGACACCGCCTGACAAGACATTCGTGGTACCACCGCCGTAAACGGCCATGTTGTGGAGCATCGTGCCCGCGATATTGGCGACGGCTCCGCTCGACACGGCGATATTGGCACCCGAACCACCAGCCGAGATATTCAGCACGCCGCCAGCGGAAACACCCGTACCATTGCCGGTACCGCCGCCGATCAGCGCGCCCGACATGAGGTTCAGGACACCACCGCTGTTGACCAGGATATGGTCGGCCCGGCCACCGGACAGAATGGTGATCGTGCCGCTATCGACGGTGAAATTATTGGGGTTGCCTGTTGCATAACCTCCGGAGGAAACGGTCTCGGTCCCGCCGGAGCCGATGAAGACATTACTGACGGTCGTGCCGTCTACGATCAGCGAACCGCCGCTCGAAACCGATATGTCGTGCGCCAGATTATTGCTGGCGACCACGGTGTACGTGCCGCCGCTGCCGACGAAAACCCCGCCGCCGCTGAGGATGTTCTCGCCTGAAACGGTGCCACCGGCGAAGATCGCCAGCTGCCCGCCACTTCCGATCGTCGGATCGATGGCAACGCCGCCCGAGACGGTCAATCTTGCCAACAATCCGGGAGCATTTATGCCCGATACAGTCGCTGAGATGCTTTCGCCGCCGACGAGGACGTTCTGGTTGCCGGCGGTCAGAATCTGGGCTCCGGTATCCACGCCACCGCTGATAATGGCCTCGTAACCGCCGGACAGGATCGTTCCGGTGGCCGTGCCGCCGGACGAGCCGGCATTGCTGCCAAAGGGCGTCAGACCGAGGTCGAGGAAACCTTGGTTGGACACGACCGTACCCGTCGCAGTGCCACCGCCGAGCACGGTGAGACCGCCGAAGCTGCCAACCTGGGTATGCGAAGCCGCGCCGCCGGAGGAAACCGTCAGCACGCCGAAGCTGCTGTTATTGCTTCCGCCGATCTGCGCGAAAATGCTGACGCCGCCGGCTGAAATCGACTCGTTGCCACCCTGGATCACGGCAGAGGATTCGACGCCGCCGCTCTTCACGGCTTCGAAGCCGCCGGACAGAATCGTGGTGCCGGTGGCGCTTCCGCCATCAATTTCCATGTAGCCGGCGGAAGCGACGATGGCGCCGAACGCACTACCGCCAGAAATATATATGCTGCCGCCCGTCTCCACGGTCGCGTTCGACGTCACGCCACCGGAAGAGACCACCTCCGAGCCAGCGGAAACGATGGTGCTTATCGCGGTGCCACTGTCGATCTCGAGACCGCCATCAATGATGGTGTTGTTTACCGTGCCGCCGGCCTGCACCGTCAGCGTCTGACCATTGCTGATCACCAGACCCGAGCTGGTCTGACCGTTGCTCACGGTGATATTGCCGACGGTGTTGCTGACAAGGAAGATATCGGTGCCGCTGCCGTCTGCGGCGCGGCCGAATTGGTTGGTAAAGGCTTGAGCGGGATCGAGCTGAATGCTGAGTGTCCCGTGATCGTTGGTCGCGATCTTCAGCACGTTGCCGGCGCCGAGGCCGACGCTGGTGATCTCCGACATATTGACGCCGGTCAGATCGATGGTGTCTCCGATGGCGAGGCCGGCGACGACCGTTGTCGGCATCGATATCCCGTCGATCGCAAGCTTGCCACCGACGCCGGAGAAGAACACCGTCCCGCTTTCGGTTGAGCCGCCGTTCAGATCGGCAACGCCACCGGCCGAGATCATGACCAGGCCGCCTGACAATATCTGCGTGTTCGAGGTCGCGCCGAGGTTCGCGGCGGCCACGAATCCGCCGCTTGAGACCCTGGCGCCAATGCTGAGGCCACCAGCCGAGACCGTCTGGTTGCCGCCCGACAGAATCGTAGCGCCGGAATCGACACCGCCCCTGGAAATGGCCTCGAATCCGCCGGACACGATCGTACCCGTCGCGCTGCCGCCGGCCGAACCGGGGCTGCCGTTGAACGGTCCTTGGCCGAGCTGGAAGTAGCCGCCGCTCAGCACCGTCGTGCTGGTCGCCGTGCCGCCGCTCAGCACGGTCAAGCCGCCGGAGCTGGAGATCGTCGTCGCGGATACCGCGCCGCCCGAGTTGACTTGTATGCCGCCAAAACGCACGCCGTCGCCGGTAATCGTGGTGGAAACCGCAAGGCCAGCGGAGTTCACGTTGAGCGTACCGCCCGCCACCGTCGTGTTGCTTGCCGTTCCGCCCGCCGAACCACCCTGTCCCAGGTACGGCGGAACGCCGAGTTGCATGAAGCCGTTACCGTCAACAATGGTGCCCACGGCTGTGCCGCCCGCGAACACGTCCTCCGTCCCATTCGCAGTGACGGTGATGGCGGAGGTTGAGCCGCCTGACAGCACGTCGAGGATCAGGCCGATACCCACCGAATAGCCGCTCACGACAACGCCGGGCCCCACCTCAAGGTTGGTGCCGCCACCGAAAGTGGTGTTGGAAAGCTGCGAAACGGACGCTCCGCTGACGAGTTCTATGGCGCCGAAATTGGTGACCGAAACTCCACTCAGGGATCCGCCTGAGAACAGCTTCAGCAGACCGCCATTGACCGTCGTGGCGTTTGCCGATCCGCCGGAGAGAACATCGAGCTCGCCACCGCCGAAGATATTGGTGCCGCTCGCCACGCCTCCGGATGAAACGGTTTCCAGGCCGCTGTAGAAGACGTTGATGTTGCTCGTCGTGCTTCCCGCGAGATTGAACCGACCACCGTTGTTCACGTTGACGTCATGCGCGGATGCGCCGGCCTGCAGGTTCAGGGTCCCACCGCTGTTGACGGAAACATCGCCGACAGAGGTGCCCGAGGAAGCATTCACGGTGCCGTTGACGTTGACCGTGGGGAAACCGGACGGATTGATCGATCCGCTGATGGCGCCGCCGGCAGAGACGTTCAGCGCGCCGCCGCCCGTAACGAAGACGTTGCTCGTAGCCGTGCCGACAAGGTTGAGCGTCGCCCCGCTCGATACAGTCAGATCGTGAACGGTGGCGCCAGCTGCGATCGCGGCCGAGGCTCCGGACGACAAGGTAAAGAACTCGGACTGGCCTCCGGAGGAAACGTTGAGCGAGCCTCCCGACAGCGTGACGTGCTGGGCGTCGCCGCCAGAAAGCACGTTCAGCGTGCCTCCCGATACAGCGAAGTTCTGCGCGCTGCCGCCCGAAGATATGTTCTCCGTGCCACCGGAGTAGATCGCCCCGTTGCTGACCTGCGATCCTGCGAGGTTGAGGACACCGCCGCTGCTGACACCGAGGTCATGGATCGTCGCGCCATTGTCGACCGCGACCAGGCCGCCACTGTTGATCGTGAAGAAGGAGAACTGACCGCCCGCGGTCACGCTGACTGTGCCGCCCGAGACACTCGTCCCGCTGCCGGGTGCGCCCGTCTCGACGCCGCCCGAAGAGATCTCGATGAGGCCGCTCGAATAGACCGCGACCTGGCTTGTCACCGTTCCGGCGACGTTCATCGTGCCGCCCGAGGACACGGCAAGGAAGGACGCCGCACCGCCCGACGACACGTTGAGCGTGCCGCCTGCGTAGACCGTGGAATGCCCGAGTGTCGCGCCGACCAGAACGTTGAGCGTGCCGCCGGAAACCCTGGTGCCCGAACCGGTGACGCCGTTGGCGTTGCCGCCGGCAAGGACGTTCTCGGTGCTGCCGGAGAGCAGGAACGTGTTGCTGGTGATCGATCCCGCAACGTTGAGCGTGCCGCCGCTCGACACGGTCAAGTCATGCGCGACACCGCCGATGTCGATGTTGAGCTGGCCGCCACTGCTGACCGTTGTGCTCTGCTCGGTACCGAACACGTTCTCCGTGCCGCCGCTCAGCACGGTGCCGATCGCCGCGCCGCCCGAGAGAACGTCGAGCGTCTGCCCCGCACTGATCACGAGGCCGCTGGAGGTCTGGCCGGCGCTGACCTTGATGGCCGAGCTATCAATGAAGGTGATGTCCGTTCCCGCGCCGTCGGTGGCGCTGCTGAACGTGCCGCTGAACGTGTCGCCGGGCGAAAGCTGCAGATTGAGCGTTCCATGGTCGCTGGTCGCGACCGCCAGAACATTGCCGGCACTAAGGGTGATGCCGGTGATGTTTGCGGCACTCTCACCCGTGAGATTGATCGTATCCCCGATGCCGAATCCCGAGATGACGGTGCCGGGCATGGTCGTGCCGTCAATTTCGAGCTTGCCGCCGGCGCCGGCAAAAATCAGCGACCCCGACTCGGTCGCTCCGCCGCTCAGGTCAACCGTGCCCGCGCCGGAAATCGTGACGACGCCGCCGGACAAGATTTGCGTGTTCGACGTCGTGCCATGGGCGTAGACGTTCTGCTGGCCGCCGCTGGATATTGTGGTGCCGATGTCGATGCCGCTCGACAGCACATTCTCGATGCCGCCCGAAACGACGGTGGCGCTGGACGTGATGGTGCCCGCCACGTTGAGGGTGCCGGATCCGGAAAACGTCAGATTATGCGCAGTCGCGCCCGCATTGATGTTGAGCACGCCACCGGAGAGAAGCGCAGCATGATCGAACTCTGCGCCCGACATCACGTTGATGGTGCCGCCGGAAATGCCGGTGCCGCTGCCGGTGAAGCCGGTGACGACGCCCCCGGACAAGACATTCTCGATGCCGCCGCCGTAGACCGCTTGATTGCGGAGCACGGTGCCGGCGATGTTCGCGGTGCCGCCGCTCGAAACGGCGAAGAAGGCGGCCGAGCCGCCGGCAAGGATGTTCAAGGTGGCGCCGGCCGACACGCCCGTGCCGGAACCGGACTGGCCGCTGATCAGGCCCCCCGAGTAGACGGTCTCGACCGCGCCGGCCGAGATGCCGACGTTGCTCAGCGTCGTGCCATAGACGTTCAGCACACCGCCCGACTTGACGACGACATGGTCGGCCTGGCCGCCGGACAGAACGTTGATGGTACCGTTGTCGCCGGTGAAAAGGCCGCCGCTGCCGCCGCCGCTTCCGGTGATGAGGCCGCCCGACAGGATGTTGACCACGCCACCACTGGCGACGAAGAGATTGCTCGTGACGGTGCCGGCGACGCCGAGGACCGCGCCGCTGTTGACGGCCATATGGTCGAGCGTGCCGCCCGACAGCACGTTGACTTGCCCGTTATCAACGTTGTTGCCGCTGCCGAGCGCGGTCTCGATACCGCCGGACGCAATGGTTTCGATGGCGCCCGACTTGATGAAGACGTCGTGCAGCGTCTGACCGGCTGAAACGGTGAAGAACGCGCCGTTTTCGAGCGTGACGCGGCCGCCGCTCAGAACGGTCTCGCCGATCACCGTGCCGCCGCCCCCGATGTCCAGCAAGCCATTGCTGCCGACCGTCGTGCCGCTCGCGATGCCGCCGTTCGACACAAATTGGGCGGCAAGGAATCCGGAACTGTTCGCGCCCGAGACCGTGGCCGAAACGCTGAGACCGCCGCTCGAGATATTCTGGCTGCCGCCGGACAGAATCATGGCGCCGCTGTCGACACCACCGCTCGAAATCACCTCGTAGCCACCGGACAAAGTCGTTCCAGTGGCACTGCCGCCGCTTGAAATGTTCAGGCCACCGGAGACGCCGACCGTCGTGTTTTTCGCTGAGCCGCCCGAGGAAACTGTGATGTTGCCGAAAGAGCCTCCGCCGCCGGTCACGGTGGTCGAGACGGCCAATCCCCCCGACACGATATTGACGAAGCCGCCCGACACGATTGTGTTGCTTGCAGTTCCGCCGGCCAAAATCGCCGAACCGTTGCCGGGGTCGAATCCCAGCCCCAGGAAGCCGCCGGCGTCGACCACGCCGCTGACGAGCGTCGCACCGCTCAGGACGGTCTCGGCACCGCCCGCGGAGATGGTCGTGCCGGAAGCAACGCCACCGGAGTCCACCTGCTCCTGGCCGCCATTGTAAACCGTTGTGCCGGTCGTGGTACCGGAGTCGAACTCGAAGCCGCCGCTCAATTGCGTGCCAACGGCGCTGGCGCCGGGATCGATGATCAGCGTACCGCCATTGAGGACGGTATCGCCGGTTTCAGTGCCAGAAGATACGGTAACGGTCACGCCGCCGGAAATCGTCTGCATGGCTCTGCCCCTGGGCCAGAATAAAATTCATTTGTCGGTTTCGGTCGCCAATGCCGCATAGTTGGGCATCGACGTCGTCTACGCGCTACACTTTGGCGCCGACCGGAAATCCCGGTATGCGCTGGATAATCTGCTTGACGTGATCGGCCGTAATCAGCCGCGTGCATTCGAATTGCCGGGGTGAATTGGCATGCCGCGGGCACCACAGAAAATCCTTGTGGTCGAAACGCACCCGCGGATCGTTCCAGCAACTGTTGCACGCGTGAAAATTGACAATGCGGTAAGGCGTTTCAAATTCGTTGGTCGGATGGGTGAACCCGCTGATCATGACGACCGGCGTCCCCGAGGCCCATGCAAGCCATGACAGGCCGCTCGACAGACCGATGAAGAAGTCCGCGTGCTTCAGGTAGCGAAAGCGCTCGGCCAGCGGCCTGTCGCCGGTCTCATCCTCGGCGCCGTTCGGAATGTGGTTCCAGATCAACTGAGTGCCGTGAGTGGCCTTCTGGTCGATACAGACCACCCGGTAGCCGGCCGCCTTCAGGAAATTGACGATCTCGCGCCAACCATGGGGATTATTCCAATATTTGCTTTGCGTGGTGCTCTGAACCGCGATGCAGACATAGGGCTCGGCTATCGGCCTCGTATCATCCTTGATGACGATGCGCGGCGGCTGCTCGGTCGGATCGACCCCCAGAATATAACCCGCGGTCCGATGTAGCCCGACATGGCGAAAATCGGTCGGCTGATAGACGCAATCCTTGTCGTCGAAAAACAGTCCGATGCTGTAGGTCGCGTAGTATCGCTCCGGCTTTACTTCTTCGTGCGTGATGAACTCG
>NZ_CANSMR010000064.1 GCF_947648125.1 uncultured Bradyrhizobium sp.
GTGCAGCGAGCGTGTTAAGACGTGGATGCCCGGGACAAGCCCGGGCATGACGACGTTGGGGGTAGGCGTCAGTCTACTCCGCCGCCTGCCGCGGTGCACGGGCAAGCCGCAGCAGCGCGTCGTCGGCAACCGTCTGGATCGGCGTGAAGTCGCGGTGCGCGATGTAGTCCGGCCGCGTCGGGGTGCGGATGTAGTTCGAGACCGCGTTCAGCGTCAGATAGACGATCTTGCGCGGGTAGGGCGTGATGTTGCCGCTCGATCCGTGCACCAGATTGCCGTGGAACATCAGCATGCCGCCGGGCTTGCCGGTCGGCGCGACGATGCCGCCCTGCTTGACGAGCCGGGTCACCGTCTCTTCGTCCAGCGTCCACAGCGGGTAGGACGTGGTCTCGAGATCGTGCGACGCCTTGAGGTCGCCGGCGGTCTGGCTCTGCGGCACCAGCATCAGCGGGCCGTTGATCGGCATCACCTCGTCGAGGAAGATCGCGATGTTCATTGCGCGCGGCTCCGGCATGCCGTCGTCGCGCTTCCAGGTGCCGTAGTCCTGGTGCCACTGCCAGACGTCGCCGGTGAAGGCCGCCTTCGCGTTGATCTTGAATTGATGCATGTAGACCTTCTCACCGAACAGCTGCTCGATGGGGTCGATCATGCGCGGATGCGCGCCGAGGAGGCCGAACGCCTCGTTGTAGAGATGCGCGGCGAAGGCCGTGCGCGGCGCGCCGCTCTTCTCGCGCCACACCTCGGGACGGTTGGCGTCGTAGATTGAGACCGCCTCACGGGCGAGGAAGTCGACCTCTTCCTGGCTGAACAGCTCGGGCAGGAACAGCCAGCCTTCGCGATGAAAGAATTCGACCTGCTCTTGGGTCAGTTTCATGGTGCTTTCCTCCTGTTGTTATCTTCTGTTCTCTCTTCGCCACGGCCGGGACAAGCCCGGGCATGACGGCTTTGTTTGTTCACGCCGCCACGTCGATGGCCCTCAGCTTCTCTTCGGTCATCCGCCCCGCCGTCTGCGCATGCGCCAGCGCCGCAGCCTCGGCGGCGGCGGCGTTGCCGGAGAAAATATGCGCGGCGATGGTCTCGTGCTCGGTCCAGGCGCTGCCGCGATAGTCGAGCTCGGCGAGCACGGTCGCCATCGAGCGGCGCATATGCGGCCATTGCGGTGCGATCATTTCCTCGATCGCGGTATTGCCGGCCAGCCGGTAGATCGCGCTGTGGAAGTCGACGTCGAGCGCGATCAGGCGCGCCAGCGGCGCATCGTCGTCGATCGCGCGTCCGGCTTCGAGCGCGCTCTCGAGCTGCGTGCGCGCCGCGGAATCCTCTTTCACACGCGTTGCCGCAAGCCGCGCCGCCAGCGCATCGATGGCGCCGCGCACTTCGTAGAGCTCCCGGATGCGCTGCGGATCGAGCTGCGTCACCTCGAAGCCGCGCTTGCCGCTCTCCGCGACGAGCCCCTGGCGATGCAACAGGTGCAGCGCGTGCGAGATCGGCTGGCGCGAAACGCCGAGCCGATCGGCAAGTTCGTTCTGGGTGATGCGCTGGCCGGGCAGCAGCGTGCGGTCGATGATCGCCTCGAGCAATCGCCCGTAGACCTGGTCGATCAGGTTCGGAAGCGGGTCCAACGGGATCATGCCATCAGTCCAAATTGGAATACGGAATTCCGTGTTCGGAAGGTAAGCTACTGCGGGCTTCAGGAACGGTCAAGGTTGAAGTCAGAGAACGATCTAAGCTGTTGATGAGTTAATGTTTTTTGTCTTGGCTCTGCCTGAGTCCATCCGTCATGGCCGGGCTTGTCCCGGCCATCCACGTCTTTCCTCATGCAGAAACCAAGACGTGGATGCCCGGGACAAGCCCGGGCATGACGAGATCATTGTCGTCAGCCATCCCGTGGGCCTACTTCGCCTTGCCCTGCTCCATCAGGATCCGCGTCATCAGATAGAGCCGCGGCACGATCGAGTTGGTGTCGATATATTCGTCGCGGGCGTGATAGCCCCAGCCGGCGAGGCCGAAGCTTTCGACCACGATGGCCTTGCCGCTGCGCGCGGCGTAGCCGGCGTCGGTCGCGCCGCCCGTCATTTCCGCAATATCGAGCGTGCGGTCGAGCTCCGCGTAGATCGCCTGTCCCTGCCTGGCGAGCGCGCGGCCGCGATCATTGGCGACGAAGGGCGGGCGGCCCGCGGCGACTTTCACGGTCACCTCGGTGTCGGGGATCAGCTTGTTCTTCACCTTTTCGTCAAGCGCTGCCTGCAGCTTCTGCACGCCGTCCGGAATGGTGAGGCGGATGTCGGCGCCGGCGCTGGCGTGATCAGGGATCTGGTTGCGCACGGTGCCGGCCTTCGCGGTGGTCCAGTTCAGCTGCGTGCCCGGGATGGATTTCGCGACGTCCTGGGTCTGCAGCAATTGATGCGCGAGCTCGATCAGCGCGTTGCGACCGAGCTGCGGTGCGGCGCCGGCATGCGAGGCCTTGCCCTTCACATCCATCGTGCCGGTCGCGGTGCCGCTGGCGCCGAGCAGTAGGCTTTCGTTCTTGGCCACCGGCGGCGCAACCGTCGGCTCGCAGGACAGCACCACATCGTGCTGGTCGGCGAGCTCGGCGATGATCTCGCCGGAGCCGATCGATCCGACCTCTTCATCCGGATTGAACGACACCGTGAGTTTTGCGTAGTCGCGCCAGCCGGTATCTTGCAGGATCTTCAGCGAATGCAGGATGACGGCGATGCCGCCCTTGTCGTCGGCGATGCCGGGCCCGTAGATCCTGTTGCCGTCGACCTTGTAGGGCTGGGTGTCGAGGATGCCGTGCTCGTAGACCGTGTCCATATGCGCGATCAGCATCAGCTTCCTGCTGCCGGTGCCCTCAAAGGTCCCGATCACCATGTCGGCGCCGATGCCCTTCGTGGTCTTGCGCCGCTCGGTCTTGGCGCCGAGCGCCTTCAGCCGCGCTTCGGTGTAGTCGGCCATCTTCTTCAGGCCCTCGACATCGCTGGAGCCCGACTCGATCAGCACCATGTCGTGCAGGCTTTCGATCACGGCCGGCTGGGCCTGCTCGGCGGGCGCGCGCAGTTTTTCATCCGCGGCGGCAAAGGCGGGGGACGAGGCGAGGGCGAGCGAGAACAGACCGGCCGACGCGAGCAATTTGATGGATAGTTTCATGATTGTCCTCCCTGAACAGCGCAGAGCGACACTAGCATCGCAACCTAGCCGCGTCAGGCCTGGTCGAGCACCTCGACATCGAAGGTCTCGATCTCCGCGGGCTCGGCGGTGGCATCGATCGCGGCGATCTTGTCGCCTGATATCGTGACCCGCAGCACGACACGCAGCGCGCCACCAAGAACGACGGCAACGCCGATCTCGCCGTCGACCAGCGCCGCTTTCGCCGCCTGCGCGCGTCCCTTGAAGCTTTCGGCCACCGCAACTGCGCCGCGGATGACCGGCAGCGAGCCGAGCCGCTGTGCTGCCTGATCGGCGCGCACCACGACGTCAGGCGCGAGCACCGCAAGCAGTCCTTCGAAGTCGCCGTTACGGGATGCTGCGAGGAAGGCCTCGACGATGCCGCGCTGCCGGCTGAGATCGGCATCCGGCGCCGGCGGCGCGCCCTGCACGCGGCGTCTTGCGCGGCTCGCGAGTTGCCGCGCGGCGGCCGGCGTGCGTCCGACGATCGGCGCGATCTCCTCGAACGGCACCGCGAACATGTCGTGCAGCACGAAAGCCAGCCGTTCGGCCGGCGCCAGCGTCTCCAGCACCACGAGCAGCGCCGCTCCGACGGAGTCAGCCATCTCGGTCTCGCGCTCGGACGGGTTGTCCGCGATCGGCTCCGGCACGTGTGCACCCATCGGCTCCTCGCGGCGCGATTTGCGCGAGCGCAGCATGTCGAGGCAGATCCGCGCGATCACCGTGGTCAGCCAGCCCCCGAGATTGTCGACGGCCGCAGCGTCGGTGCGGCCGAGCCGCAGCCAGGCTTCCTGCACGGCGTCGTCGACCTCGGCGGTCGAGCCCAGCATGCGGTATGCCACCGCGCGCAGGCGCGGCCGGTTGGCCTCGAACTGTTCGGCCACAAACTTTTTCTCGTCCATCGGTCACATTCCCTTTGTCCGCTCCGTCATGGCCGTGACGAACGAAAGTGGGCCGATGTGACAACAGATCGGCACGGCTTCGTCAAAAGGCAAATCAGGAGAGTGACATGATGAAAGCCCGCATGAACCACCCGGTGATGGTTGTTCCCGATGCCATGAAGGCACTACAGGCGCTCAGCGAGAGCACCAAACAGGCTTTGCCGGAAAAGCTGCTCGAACTGGTGCATCTGCGCGCCAGCCAGATCAATGGCTGCAGCGTCTGCGTCGATATGCACCCGAAGCTTGCTCGCCGCGCCGGCGAGACCGACGAGCGGCTGTTCGCGGTTGGCGCCTGGCGCGACACGCCGTATTTCACCGATGCCGAGCGCGCCGCGCTGGCGCTGACCGAAGCGGTGACCCGGCTCAGCGACCGCGAGGATCCGGTGACGGACGCGGTATGGGACGAGGCGGCGAAGCACTTCAACGAGCAGCAGCTCGCGTCCCTGGTGCTCGGCATCGCGGCGATCAATGTCTGGAATCGGCTGAACGTCGCCGTGCGCCAGCCGGTCGGTGTCTGGAAGGTGTGATAGTCGAGGCGCGCTGCTCGTGCCGCTTGCTCACTGCACCTCTCCCCTTGTGGGAGAGGTCGGATCGCATCGACAGATGCGATCCGGGTGAGGGGTCTGTCTCCGCGGAGAGATACCCCTCACCCGGCACGATGCCGCTGCGCGCCATCGCGCCACCCTCTCCCACAAGGGGAGAGGGTGCACTGCCTATGCCGCCAAAAAATCCAGGACGATCTCGCAATAGCGCTGCGGGGCCTGCTCGAACATCGGATGCGTGGTGCCCGGGATCATCTCGGTGCGCGCGCCCTTCACATTGGCGGCGAGGGCGTGCAGCACCTTCGGCAGCACGCCTTTGGTGTTGGCGCCGCCGATGAACAGCGTCGGCGTCCTGATCGCCTCCGCGTCGGCCTTCGAGAACGGCGGCCGCTGGTCGCGGGTCTGGCCGAGCAGCGTGGTCGCGTTGTCGCGCAAGAGCTGCTTGGAGGTTGCCGGAATCCGTTTCCAGGCGCCGGGGCCTTCGAGTGCATCCATGAAGATCTGCAAGCCGCCGTCGACGTCGCCCTTGGCGATCTCAGCGGCACACGCCGCGAAGCGTGCTGCCAGCGGCGAGGGGCCCGGCTTGAAGTCGGGATCAAGGGTCTGGTCGAGCTCGCCGCCGGGCTCGGCCAGGATCAGCCTGTGCAGCAGGTCCGGCCGCCGCTGCGCGACACGGAAGCAGATATGGCCGCCGCGGGAATGTCCCATCAGGTCGACCGGTTTGGTGTCGAATGCCTCGAGGAAGGCAATCACGTCGTCGACATGCTGCGCGATCGAATAGGTGTCGCCGATGCCGTCCCAATGCGCCGGGAAGAAATGCCGCAGGCTGACCGCGATCACGCGATGCCGTCGCGTCAGCGGGCCGAGCACCGCCGACCAGATCCGGAAATCGCACAGCGAGCCGTGCACGCAGACCAGCGGCGGACCCTCTCCGATATCGAGATAGGGCATGTCGAAACCGTTGACGTGGAGGCTGTGCATTCGAGGGCTCGCAGGCGGGAGATGTTGTTGATTTGACCCAAGTTCCCACGGAATTCGGGTGGATAGCAACATTCTCCAAGCCTAGATTTCAGATCAGCAGCAGGCTCATACGCATGAGCCCAAGGGATATGACGGAACATCTGGAGCGAGCCATGACCGGCCAGCATTTTGCAATCTTCGAAACCATGATCGGCGCCTGCGGCGTCGTCTGGGGCGAGCACGGCGTCACCGGCGTGCAGCTGCCGATGGGCACCGAGGAGAAGACCCGCAAGCGCATCTTCCAGCGCAATGGCGACGTCACCGAGGCGGCGCCGCCGGCCGAGGTGCAGCACGCGATCGACGGCATGATCGAGCTGCTCGCCGGCAAGCCGAACGACCTCGCCGACATCGTGCTCGATCTCGACGGCGTGCCGGAGTTCAACCGCGGCGTCTACGACATCGCTCGGAAGATTCCGCCGGGCAAGACCGTAACCTATGGCGATATCGCCAAGCAGCTCGGCGGCGTCGAGCTGTCGCGCGACGTCGGCCAGGCATTGGGCCGCAACCCGTGCCCGATCGTGGTGCCCTGCCACCGCGTGCTGGCGGCCGGCAACAAGCCGGGCGGCTTCTCGGCCAATGGTGGCGTGGTCACCAAGCTGAAGATGCTGCAGATCGAAGGCGCGGTGGTGAACCACACGCCGAGTTTGTTTGATTGAGCGGGGCGCGCTCTTCTTATCCTCCCCTGGAGGGGGAGGATCGGTTCGCATGAAATGCGAACCGAGGTGGGGTGAAGGTCTCTCGTATCGGGTGCTGCCCGTGTTGAGAGATCACCCCACCCCGTCTCACATCTCGCTGCGCTCGCTGTGAGCCGACCCTCCCCCTCCAGGGGAGGGTAAGCGGCCTCAGCTACACCGTCTCACACACAAATCCGTTGCCCTTCCGCCTGATCTTGCCGACTGTTGGCGAGGGGAAGTGCGCGGGGCAGCACAGCGTATCGGTGTCGCAATAGCGCTCGAGGAAGCTGCGCCGCGTCTTCGCGGCCTGCGCCGGGTCGACGTCGAACTTCGGCGACAGCTCCGGATAAAGTGTCTGGATCGGCGAGTGCATCAAATCGCCGGTAAACACCGCATCATCCTTGCCGCGGCCGAAGGTGAAGGCGACGTGGCCCGGCGTGTGGCCGGGCGTCGGCAGCACGCGCATGTGGTCGCCGATCGCAAAATCACTGCCGACAAGTTCGGCCCGCTTGGCTTCGACAACCGGCAGTACGCTGTCGACGAAGGGCGGCACCTCTGCCTTGGCGTTGGTCTCGGTCCAGTAGTCGAACTCGCTCTTGTCGAACACGTAGCGCGCGTTCGGGAAGGTCGGCACCCAGCGGCCGTTCTCGAGCCGCGTGTTCCAGCCGACATGGTCGACGTGCAGATGCGTGCACATCACATAGTCGATGTCGCCGACCGAAAAGCCCGCCGCCGCGAGGCCGCGCAGATAATTGTCGTCGGTCTTCATGTTCCAGCTCGGCCGTCCCGGTCGCGGCTTGTCGTTGCCGATGCAGCTGTCGATCAGGATGGTGTGGTGCGGCGTCTTCACGATGTAGGACTGGAACGCCAGGATCAGCGTGTCGTTGTCGTCGAGTGCCCCGGCCGCTTTCATCCAGGCGCGGTTTTCCGCGAGCAGCTCCGGCGTCAGTCCGGGCAGCATGTCATGCGCGGGCAGGAACAGGCCTTCCTCCTCGACGAGGCGATGAATGGTGAGATCGCCGGCGGCAAATTTCAGGCTCATGGTGATTCCTTGGATGAGGTCAGTGCGCGTTGCGCACGGCGGGAATGCTGATGTTGGCGAGGATATCCATCGCCGCAAGGTCTTGCTCCGGCGGGCTGTACCGGGCTGCCGTCATCATCATCACAAAGTCGAGATCGGAGACGGTCAGCGCGAGCACCAGGCTCGCGCTGAAAATCGAGAGGCGGGGACGCGGTCGCGCATCGTCGTTCTCCCCAGGCGTAGCTTTGCTACGCCGCAGGTGGGGCCGAGATCTTCACCGACGGCCGCTCCAGCATTTTCTGGTAGAAGGCGTCGAGCTTCGGATAGGCCTTGCGCCAGCCGCAATCGGCAAAGCGGAAATCGGCGTAGCCGAGCACGCAGACGAGACCGATCTGCGCGATGTCGAATGACGAGCCGTTCAGCACGTCCGGCCGGTTCTCGAACCGCGCCATGCCGGCCCAGGCCCTGTTCCAGTGATCGTCATACCAGGCCTGCCACAGCGAGCCCTGCGGCCGCACCATCTTCTCGTAGCGGCACAGCAGCATGGAATCGAGCATGCCGTTGAGCAACGAATGATCGGTCTTCAGTTGCCAGCGCCGCGGACCGTAGCCGGGGATCAGCCGGCCGCCGCCGATCTCGTTGAGATATTCGACGATGACGTAGGAATCCAAAATGACGTCGCCATGGTCGAGGATCAGCACCGGCAGCTTCTTCAGCGGCGAGATCTTGGAATATTCGTCGTTGGCCGTGCCCGGCGCAACGCTGGCCGGCACGAACTCGATCTTGTCGATCAGGCCGAGCTCGATCGCCGCGATGCGCACCTTGCGGGCGAACGGGGAGGCGGGAGAGAAGGTGAGTTTCATGGTGAACTCCTTGCGAAAGGTCGCTCCTCTGTCATGGCCGGGCTTGACCCGGCCATCCACGTCTTTGCCCCTATGCAAGACCTAAGACGTGGATGCCCGGGTCAAGCCCGGGCATGACG
>NZ_CANSMR010000065.1 GCF_947648125.1 uncultured Bradyrhizobium sp.
TTTTTTAAAACACCCACACCCCAAACTTCGTCTTGCCGGGGATTGCCCGGCGAATCCACTACTAAACAGGCTCGCGGCACCGAAGTCGTGGATGGCCGGGACAAGCCCGGCCATGACGGAATCAAAGCTGCAACGCTACACCTCGGACACCCATCATGAACCTGCATCACCTCCTCCAAACCCGCGCCGCCGCCGGCAAGCCGGTTCGCGTCGTCCTGATCGGCGCCGGAAAATTCGGCTCGATGTTCCTGTCGCAGGTGCCGCATACGCCGGGGCTCGAGGTACCCGTGATCGTCGATCTCGACCGCGATCGCGCGCGCGAGGCGTGCCGTACCGTCGGCTGGGACGATGCACGGATCGGCGCAACGACCTTCACCGATGACGGCGCCCGCGCGATCGCAGGCGGCGCGTTCGACGTGGTGGTGGAAGCCACCGGCAACCCCGCGGTCGGCATCCGCCATGCCCGCGCGGCGATATCAGCCGGCAAGCATGTGGTGATGGTCAATGTCGAGGCCGACGTGCTGGCGGGGCCGCTGCTCGCCGAAGAGGCGCGCAAGGCCGGCGTGGTCTATTCGCTCGCCTATGGCGACCAGCCGGCGCTGACCGCGGAGATGGTCGATTGGGCGCGCGCCACGGGCTTCCGCGTCGTCGCCGCCGGCAAGGGCACGAAATATTTGCCCGCCTATCACGACGTGACGCCGGAGGGCGTCTGGCAGCATTACGGGCTCACATCAGGCGAAGCGCAATCAGCCGGCATGAACCCGCAGATGTTCAACTCCTTCCTCGATGGCACCAAATCCGCGATCGAGATGGCGGCGATCGCCAACGCCTGTACGCTCGACGTGCCGTCGGAGGGCCTGCTGTTTCCGCCCTGCGGCGTCGACGACCTGCCGCATGTGATGCGGCCGCGTGAGGCGGGCGGCGTGCTGGAGAAACCCGGCATCGTCGAGGTGGTGTCGTCGCTGGAGCGCGACGGCCGTCCGGTGTTCCGAGATCTACGCTGGGGCGTCTATGTGGTGCTGGAGGCGCCGAACGATTATGCCGCCGATTGCTTCAAGCAGTACGGCCTCAAGACCGACGCGTCCGGCCGCTATGCCGCGATGTACAAGCCGTATCATCTGATCGGGCTCGAGCTGAATATTTCCGTCCTCTCGGCGGCGCTGCGCAACGAACCGACCGGGCAGCCGCGCGGCTTCCGCGGCGACGTCGCGGCGGTGGCGAAACGCAATCTGCGCGCCGGCGAGATGCTCGATGGCGAAGGCGGCTACACGGTGTGGGGCAAACTGATGCCCGCCTCCGCCAGCCTCGCCGCCGGTGCGCTGCCGATCGGGCTTGCGCATCGCGTCAAGCTGAAGAACGACATCGCCCATGGCGCCGTGGTGCGCTGGAGCGACGTCGAGGTCGACGAGGGCAACGACACGATCAAGACGCGCAAGGCAATGGAAGCCGCGTTCTCGCGCTAGATGATGAGATGAGGTTGAGCTGGAGCGGCGTCGAAAGTTCACCTCTCCCTTGGGAGAGGTCGGCGCGCAGCGCCGGGTGAGGGGTTACGGTCTCTCCTTGGAGCTGCGGCCCCTCACCCGATTTGCTGCGCAAATCGACCTCTCCCCGCTGGGGAGAGGTGAGCCGAACCCGAGGCCAAACCGATTCAACCTCACTTCATCGCTATGGCGCTCTCTTACCGTTCACTCCAACGGAGCGACGTCCTTCGCCTCTCCCCCCGCAAGAGCGGGGCGAGGGAGCGGTTAGGCCGGTTCCTGAATAACTACGGCAGCAGCCGACTCGCCTTCGCCAACTTGAACCACTTCCGGAACATCGCTTCCGTATCCATCATCTCGGTGAAGCCGGCCTGGTTGATCTTCACCGTCGACACGATCGAGGGCGGTCCGGATTCGGTCTGTCCGTAGCGCATGCTGTAGTCGGCATATTGAAACGACAGGCCGACGAACTCTTCCAGGCTAGGTGCGATCAGATCGTGCTTCCTGCGCAGTTCGTCCCAAGGCGCGATCCATTTCGGATACTCCTGCGCCAGCGACAGCGGCACATGCCGGCCAGGCGCCATCTCGAGCGCATCTGACACCGCGGGCCAGATATTCTCCCAGGTGAAGACGTCGCCATTGGTGACGTTGAAGGCTTCACTGCGTGCGGTTTCCGCATCGCCCGACCAGGCGATCGCGCGCGCCAGGAGATCGACGTCGACCGCCTGCGCGACGCGCGGCGCACCGCCAGGATAGTCGAGCGGCCTGCCCTGCGCGCGCAGCACCGCCGCATAGACGCCGAGCGGCGGGATCAGATCCATCGCACCGCCCATCGCTTCGCCGATGATCAGCACCGGGCGCAGGATGCTCCAGTGCCAGCTCTTGCCACGTTGCAGCTCTCGCAGGAAATTCTCCTGCGCCCAATAGAAATTGGGCTGCTCGTACATTTCCGAGCGGCCCTCGCGCGCCGGCACCGTGAGCGGCCGGACATGCACGCCATAGGCCTTGGTGCCCTGCAGCAGCGCGACATGTTTGAGATCTGGCGCGACGGGTTCAAGCACGCCCATCAGGTTGCGCAGCATGCGGTCGTTGGTTTCGATCTGCCCGGCATCGCGCCAGCCATCGACCAGGCTCGGCGCTTCATAAAGTGCAGCATAGATCAGGTGCGTTGCGCCGGCGAGCTCGGCCGCGGCGCGGCGGCAATCCTCGGCGCTGGTGAGGTCGATTCGCACATGCTGCGCACCATAGAGATCGCGCGGCTTGCGGCGCGACAGCGCGATGCGCTCGCACTCGCCAGATGCGCCGAAGTGTCGCAAGGCGGCGTTGCCCACGAGGCCGGTCGCGCCGGCGACCACGACTTTCTTGTTGGCCATGTCCTTGAACTCCCATCAACTCACCTGCCGTCGTAGCAGATCGCAGCACCGCCGACAGGTATCGGATGAGACCAACAGCGCCGATTTCCCTTCGCAACTGCAACGAAGCCGGACGCTTGATTTCCTCCGGCAAACCATCATCCTGACCGGTGGAACCGGAAGCTCGGATTTCCACAAGAGCCCGTCGAGGGCCACTGGACACATCACCACAGCAACGTCGATCGATCGGCGAAGAAAGACGGCACCAAGATCGTTCCCCTTGTCGAGGCATCGGCACACAGGAGGGATACGCATGAAGCGTCGTGATTTCTTGAGGGCAGGCGGCGTCGGGCTGGCTGCGACGGCGGTGGCTGCGCCCGCGGTCGCGCAATCGATGCCGGAGGTCAGGTGGCGGCTCGCGGCAAGCTGGCCGAAAGCGCTCGATACGCTCTATGGCGGCTGCGAATTCTTCTGCAAGCGCGTCGCCGAAATCACCGACAACCGTTTCCAGATCCAGTCGTTCGCTGCCGGCGAGATCGTGCCCGGCCTGCAGGTGCTGGACGCCGTCTCCAACGGCACGGTCGAGATGGGCAACACCGCGCTGTATTATTACTGGGGCAAGAATCCCGCCTTCACCTTCGGCACGTCGCTGCCATTCGGCCTCAACACGCGGCAGCATATTTCCTGGCTGCAATGGGGCGGCGGCAGCGAACTGATCAACAACCTGCTTGCGGAATACAACTGCGTCGGCATTCCGACTGGCTCGACCGGCGCCCAGATGGGCGGTTGGTTCCGGAAGGAGATCAAGTCGATGGCGGATTTGCAGGGACTGAAATTCCGCGTCGGCGGCTTCGCCGGCACCATCATCGCCAAGGTCGGCGGCGTGCCGCAGCAGATCGCCGGCGGCGACATCTATCCGGCGCTGGAGAAAGGCACCATCGACGCCGCCGAGTGGGTCGGGCCCTATGACGACGAGAAGCTCGGCTTCGTCAAGGTCGCGAAATTCTACTACTACCCCGGCTGGTGGGAAGGCACTGGACAGGGCCACAACGTGATGAACAAGGACAAGTGGAACGCGCTGCCGAAGCATTATCAGGCCGCGATCCAGGCCGCCTCCGAAGACACCTTCACCTGGGTCACCGGAAAATACGATGCGGTGAATCCGCCGGCGCTGAAGCGCCTGATCGTGGCCGGCGCGCAGCTGCGGCCGTTCCCGCAGGAAGTGCTGGAGGCCTGCTACAACGCGGCCAACGAGATCTATGCCGATCTCGCCAAGAGCAATCCGCATTTCGGCAAGATGTATGCGAGCCTCGCCGCCTATCGCAACGAATCGCTGGCCTGGATGCAGGTCGCCGAACTTTCGTTCGACAGCTTCATGATGCGGATGCGCACGCGGACCTGAGCCAGCACGAGATCAGGCACAAAAAAGCCCCGGAGAATTTCTCCGGGGCGCATTTTTGATTCGGCTTTTGATTCGGATCGCAGCTCAGTTGTCGTCGCTGCCGCCGAACTCTTCCATCAGCTTGTCGTAGCTTTTGGTCACGAGGTCGATATTGCCCTTGTTCTCGACTGCGGGCGGCGGCGACTTCAGGGCTTCGTTGAGATCGGCAAGCGCGTCCTTCTTGTCCTTGGCCGACATTTTCTTGTCGGCCTGGACCTGGGCGATCTGTGCCTTCACCACGGCCTCGGGACCGATGTACTTCTTGGTCTGCGGATCGAAGCCGCCGAGCACCAGCGAAATATTGTCGACGACGCTGTTGTAGTCGTCATAGCTGGCGAAACCGTTCTTCTTGGCGATGGCCTCGAGCTGGGCAACGACCTTCGGATCCGGCTTGGCATCCTGGGACAATTTTGCGGTGATCGGGTCCATTTCCTTGGCGGCCGCGATCGCGCCGTCGATCTGCTTGTCGGTCAATGCGATCTGCTTGATCGGGGGCGCCTGGTCCTGTGCCGGAGCTGCGGCCTGCGCGGCAGGCGCGGGCTGCTTTGCCGCCGGCGCCATCTGCTGCTGGGCCTGCGCGAATGCGCCGCTGTTCGACGCCGCGGTCATGGCGATCGCAAGACATGCGACGCTCAACGCAGCAGTTACGGGACGGACGATCTCGCGCATGGAAGTCTCCTTGTTGGGGCAGGTTTGCCGAGCTTCTTGGGTGCAAGAGGTACGGAAATCGAAATGAACGGCCTATGAACTTTCGTCGTAGAGCATGATGAGCAATCGTGGCCGAATGATCACAAAGTATTCAGAGCTTGGTGATCGCGGCGTTCCTGGTTGAAGGTCGGTTGATCAGGAATCGCGCACCCACGCCGCGACGGCTCAGTGCGTGAGCAAAATCCAGCAGCAGCATCGTCCCGTACGCTTGAAACGACAGCCATGGCCCCGTGATGTACAATAACGACCTGTACGACCCAAACCGAGGAAGCAATGACCGTTGAACGTCAATCTGGCTTGGTTCAATTGTTCGAACATCGCTGGTCGACGATCGACTGGGCAATCGCCCGTCTTACCGTTTCGATCGAGAATATCGCGGCTCGCAATGCCCTCTTAGTGCAGAGCTGGGACGAAGACGGCCTGGGGCCAACGACCGGCTGTGCAGGTCGTCTCCCCTCCGGCGTCGCCATCCAACTCTTGGAACGCGCCCATCTCGTTTCTCACTTCGGCGCGCGAGGGCCGGATCTTTACGCTGATGCCACCGATGCCCAGCGCGTCGGAATTGAAAACCTGATTGCGGAGGCATTATCGGCACTCGGGCTCGCCCCATCCGACGTCGAATGGCGAAACCAAGCACCGACAGTGGATGAGGTTATGTCCCTGCAAAGAAGCGTCGATGAAACACGCCGCCACGCCGCCACTCGCGCGTCCAATAGCTGAACTTTGCACCGCGCCGGACAAACAAAAACGCCGCCTCCAATCGGAGACGGCGTTTTGCTTTGATCATGACATCTTAAAGAGGAATTCCATTGTCCTTGGCAGGCCTGGCAGCGACCTACTCTCCCAGGGCTTAAGCCATAGTACCATTGGCGCTGAAGCGTTTAACGGCCGAGTTCGGGATGGGATCGGGTTGAGGCGCTTCGCTAGAACCACCAGGCCGGCGAAGGACAACGGAAACGAAGCAAGCTGTTTGAGCGCGATGCGCGCTAAGGCCTTCTCATTTGGTCTGGGACTTTGCAGTCCTATGGACACTGAAAATGAGAGCAATCAAGCCGATCGAACGATTAGTACCGGTAAGCTACATGCATTACTGCACTTCCACATCCGGCCTATCAACGTGGTCGTCTTCCACGGTTCTCAAGGGAATGCTCGTTTTGAGGTGGGTTTCCCGCTTAGATGCTTTCAGCGGTTATCCCGTCCGTACATAGCTATGCAGCACTGCCGCTGGCGCGACAACTGCTCCACCAGAGGTACGTTCACCCCGGTCCTCTCGTACTAGGGGCAAATCCTCTCAACTCTCCGACACCCACGGCAGATAGGGACCGAACTGTCTCACGACGTTCTGAACCCAGCTCACGTACCACTTTAATCGGCGAACAGCCGAACCCTTGGGACCTTCTCCAGCCCCAGG
>NZ_CANSMR010000066.1 GCF_947648125.1 uncultured Bradyrhizobium sp.
CTGGAGCGGGCGAAGGGAATCGAACCCTCGTATGCAGCTTGGGAAGCTGCCGTTCTACCATTGAACTACGCCCGCGATCTCAATTGCTTGAGGTCGCCCCTGCCGGTGCGACCGCCGGACCATAGCCCGGGCCGAGGCAGCGGATCAAGCGTGCATTGACACCGATCGTCGCGTCGCCACCCGCTACCAGCCCATCCTCACAAGCACGTCATTGATCACAAAGGGCGCAGCGGTGGATGCGTCGCAGCTTCCGCCGCGTGCATAGATGCAGGCGTTGCTGAAACCGACGCGGGCACAGCTTTGCCGTGAAAAATCCGCCGGCAGATCGCCTGCGGCCTCGGGCCGCGCAAGGATGCGGTTGAAGGCCGGCTTGGTCGCCCGCAGCAGCAGCGGCGGCAGGATCAACTCGGCGAGCGGATCGGCGGGCTGCAGCGCATAGAGCGGCACCGGGCCGACCAATCGTTCCCGCCCCGGCAACTGCTGGAAGCGAACGTCGTAAAGCGCAAGGCCGCACATCTGCGGATCGCTGCGCAGTTCGGCCGCGAGCCGCGCAGCGCCGACGCCGCGCGTCCAGTACTCGCGCATATCTTCGCTGCCGCCGGCCAGCGCCACCGACAGCAGCGCCCAGCCGCTGAGGACGATCGGCAATGCCCGGCGGCGCCACATGTCCTTCGTACGCAGCCATTGGACCCAATCGGCCGATCCCAGCGCCGCGACGATGGTGAACAGCACCACGGACAGGAAGATGAAGCGGTATTCCTTGTGCGCGATCAGGCTGTGGAAGACGAGGTTGACCAGCGCCACGGTCGCGAGCAGCGGTGCGTGCCGCCAGCCGCGCCAGATCGCAGCAAGCGGAAGCAGGATCGCCACCGACCACACGGTCAGGAAGTCGATGAGATAGGCCGACGGCGGCGACACGCCGAATTCGATGGCGCGATCGTGGACAAGGTTTTCCCTGATATTGGCGATCAGCCAGGCGAACGGCACGCTGCCATGCGCGAGGTCGATCGCGGCCGCGAGCAGCAGCGCAACGAGCCCGCCGGCAACCAGCGGAACCAGGTTTCGCCAGCGCGTCCAGCACGCCCCGAGGGCCAGCACGGCGATGGCCGGCGCGAACTGGAAGCGGCAGACAAAGGCGAAGGCGAGCAAGGCGCCGCCGATCGCGAGACGCCGCGGTGACGCACCATCGGTGACCAGCAGCGCCCCCGGAACGATGAGCGCCGTCGCCAGCGGCTCGCCCAATGTGTGGGGCGCGAGCATGATCAATTCGAACCAGACCGCGGCCGCGAAGGCCGTGACGACGGCATGGGTTCGCGAGACCCGCGCGCCAAGAAACCAGGCGCTGACCACGATCGACAGCGACGCGCATGCGGCGATCAGACGCGGCACCAGGAACGCTCCTGCGCCGGCAGGCGCAATCGCATCGCCGAGGGCAACCGGTCCGGCCATCAATGTCGGCAGCAACCAGCCGCGAATGCCGTCGCGCCATTCCCATGTCAAAATGCCGTCATGGCCGAGCATCCGCCACGCCGGCTCGAGATACTGAAAGGTCTCGTCGGGATAAATCACGTTGGGCCAGACCGCGGCCGCAAGGCGCAAGACCAACGCCAGCAGCAGCAACGCGAAGAGCGGGTGAACACGCCCGCTCGCGCGCCCGACCATGCCGGCGCTGCCGGGCGGGGCTTCGGCGCTCGTGCTGGTCATCGTTCCGCTGATCGTCTTTTGGAGCAGCATGCCGGCGACCAGATAGCGGGCAAAGCCTTTAAGATGCGTGACCGGAGGATGCGTGACTGAACGTTGGCGGGATCACACAGCACGGCCGCGACATGCTTAACCAATCGTCAAGATTCCGGATGCGCCGGACCGCGGCGATGTTGTGCTCGCATCTGGGGGTTGGTGGCGTCATGGCGGGGCGTGGGTACACCATTTTCGACACGGCAATCGGCCGATGCGGCGTCGCATGGGACGAAGCCGGCGTCGCCGGGGTCCAGCTTCCCGAGCTCCGCGAAATCGAAAGCCGCAAACGGCCGTTCCAGCACCACCAGCAAGACCCTGTTCGACGTGCTGCTGCCCGTTGCACGGCCCCGGCCGCAAGCCTAAATCTGGGGTATGACCCGGACCACGCTGTTGCAGCGCGATCGCATCACGGTGAACGAGTTTCGCTGCACGGCGGAGCCCGGCGACAAGCCGTTCGTCGAGCAGTTCGCCTGCCACTCCGTGTCCTATGTGCGCAGCGGCAGCTTCGGCTGCCATTGCCGCGGCCGCTTCCATGAGCTGGTGGCAGGCTCGATCCTGGTCGGCCACCCCGGCGACGAATACACCTGCACGCACGACCATGTGGTCGGCGACGAATGCCTGTCATTCTTCCTAGACCCGGAGCTGGTCGAGACCATCGGCGACCGCACCTCGGTCTGGCAGGTCGGCTCGGTGCCGCCGCTGCCGGAATTGATGGTGATCGGGGAGCTCGCCCAAACGGCGGCAACTGGCAACAGCGACGTCGGCCTTGACGAGGTCGGCCATCTCCTCGCCAGCCGCCTTGTCGAGCTGGTGTCCGACCGCAAGGCGAAGCCCCTCACCGCCGGCCTGCGCGATCGCCGCCGCGCCGTTGAAGCGGCGCTGTGGATCGATGCCAATTCGCACCATCAGATCGACCTCGACGATGCCGCGGAGCAGGCCGGCTTGAGCACCTTCCATTTCCTGCGACTGTTTTCCGCCGTGCTCGGCGTGACCCCACATCAATATCTCGTGCGCTCGCGGCTGCGCCATGCGGCGCGGCGGCTGGTGGACGACGACAGCCCGGTCACCGACATCGCCTATGACGTCGGCTTCGGCGATCTCTCCAATTTCGTGCGCAGCTTCCACCGCGCCGCCGGCGCCTCGCCGCTGAAATTCCGCCAGGCCTCCCGCGGCGACCGCAAGATTCTCCAAGAACGCCTTGCGCTGCAATAGCTAGGTTCTTCCGGTCCGCGCGTCCATCGACGCGCTCAACGACTGGAGACCCCATCATGTACGACCACATCGGATTGCGCGTCGCCGACCTCGACGCCAGCGTGCGCTTCTACACCGCGGTGCTGGCGCCGCTCGGCTTCGTGCTCTGTTCGCGCGACGACAGCGGCGCCGGCTTCGGCCCCAAGGGCGAGCCCGCACTCTGGCTGCATCTGCACAAGGGCAAGACCCAGGGCGGCGCCCACATCGCGTTCCGCGCCCCGAGCCATGACGCGATCAAGACATTCCACACCGAAGGCTTGAGGGCCGGCGGCAAGGACAACGGCGCGGCGGGCCACCGCAAGGACTACAGCCCGACCTACTACGCGGCGTTCCTGCTCGACCCCGACGGCAACAATGTCGAGGCGGTGTCGACCTAAGCCTCAACCCGTCATTGCGAGGAGCGAAGCGACGAAGCAATCCATTCTTTCATTCTGCTGTGAGGTGGATTGCTTCGCTTCGCTCGCAATGACGGTCGTTCAAATGCAACCAGCAAGGACCCAATTCCATGGCTTCAATTCACAAGGACATTCCGATCGACGCGCCGGCCGATCATGTCTGGGACGCACTGCGCGATTTCGGCGCGCTGCACACGCGGCTGGTGCCGGGCTTCGTCACCGACACGCAACTCGCCGGCGACGTCCGCACCGTCAGCTTCGCCAACGGCACCGTGGCGCGTGAGACGCTGGTCGATTGCGACGACAAGCGACGTCGGCTGGTCTATGCGATCACCAGCGAGCGGGTGAAGCAGCATTCCGCCTCGGTGCAGGTGTTTGCCGAAGGCGATGCGCGCTGCCGGGTGGTGTGGATCGCCGACGTGCTGCCGCACGAGATCGCGCCGTACATGGACGCGCAAATGGACCTCGGCGCGGCCGCGATGCAGGCCGCACAGGCCAAATCGGCCCGGGACAAGAACGCGGCGTGACCCGCTAGGTCATGCGACTGGCCGCGCATTTCGAACTATGACCGTCACCCTGAGGAGGTCGCTTCTTCAGCGGCCCTCGGGATGACGGTGTGAAAATTGTAGCGAGCCGCCTCCCCACGCCGTCGTCCTGGCGAAAGCCAGGACCCATAACCACCGAATTCGATTGAGAGTGCGATAGTGGCCCCAGCGTCGCACAACAACAAACGGTTGGGGGAATGGGTCCTGGCTTTCGCCAGGACGACGCTGAATACATTCACATTCTCTCAGGACGACGGGGTGAGAGCCGAGACGGCACTTTCAGTGGTTCACGACAGCGCCGGCTGCGCTTCCGCGACCGGTGCAGATCGGCCCCAGCGCGTCAGGATCACGCTGAGGCAGGAGAGCACGCCGAGCACGCCCATCGACGCGGCGGCGAGTGTAAAGAAATCTTGCGCACTCGCCTCATGCGTCGACAGCCACCAGCCGCCGGCGCCGATGAAGATCAGCCGCGCGGTCTGCGCCAGCACCGGACCCAGCACCTTCGCAGCCCCCTGCGAGGAGAAATACATCGACATCGCGAGCCCGATGAAAGCGTACATCGGCGCGGCGGTCGACAGGTACTGATGGCTGGTCGCCCGCACATGCGGATCGTTGGTGAACAGGTTGACCCAAAGGTCGGGGAAGACGGCGATGAAGCTGCCGACCACGCCGACCGCGAGGAACGATAGCGTGCCCGCGGTCCAGGCGATCCGCCGCGCCCGCGCGACGCGCTCCGCGCCGACGGCCATGCCGATCATCGGCACCGAGGCGATGCCGACCGCGAACGCGACCGAGGTCAGCATGAATTCGAGCCGTGCGCCGATGCCGTAGCCGGCGAGCACCGCGGTGCCGAACTGCGCCAGCATGTGGGTGAAGATCGAGATCGTCAAAACCGATTGCAGCGGCGAGAAGCAGGAGACCGCGCCGACCCTGAGGATGTCGATGAACATCGCCCATTGCACGCGCAACCCCCTGAGTTTCGGCTTCACGCGGGCGCGGCCCGAGAACAGGTACCAGCCCATCACGCTGATGCTGATCGAATAGGCGATCAGCGAACCCGCCGCGACGCCGCGCATGCCGAATTGCGGCACCGGCCCGAGGCCGAGGCCGAGCGTGCCGCCGAGAATGATCTGGCACACCGCCGAGGACAGGATCATGGTCGACGGCAGCTTCATGTTGCCGGTGCCACGCAGGATGCCGGCCATCGTGTTCATCAGCCAGGGCAGGATCGCGCCGCCGAAGAAGATCTGCGAATAAGCGATCGCCTGCGCCAGCACATTGCCGCGGCCGCCGAGCAATTCGAGCAGGCGCGGACCGAAGGTCAGCATGCCCAGCATGAAGGTGGCGCCGAACGTCAATCCGATCAGCAGCGCATGCATTGCAAGCGTCGAGGCGCGCTCGATCTCGCCGGCGCCGAGGGCGCGCGCGATCGCCGATGCGACGCCGCCGCCCATCGCGCCGCCGGACATCGTCATGGTCAGGATCACGCAGGGAAACACCAGCGCCATCGCCGCGAGCGATTCGACGCCGAGCCGGCCGATATAGGAGGTCTCCGCGATCACCACGCAGGTGCCGGCGGAAAGCGCGATCACGTTCGGCCACGCCAGCCACAGCAGCGTGCGCAAAATCGGCCCGTCGAGCAGCGCGTTGCGCGCCGGCCTCGTCACCGGCGGCGGCAGCGGCCGTTCTTGTTCGTCGACAGGTATTTCGGCGAGGCCGAGATCGGACATTTCTACTCCCACGCGCGATCTTCGGGAGCCGCGCCATGGTGTTTCCCTACCATGGCGAACGCGGATTCCACGTGCGCGGGACGCAAGGGGGGCCTGCGTGATTGCAGGTGAACCCAAGCGCTCGCCGACCGACCACACGAACGGCTAGACGGAGGTCACCCTCCCCTGGAGGGGGAGGGTCGGCTCACAGCGAGCGAAGCGAGATGTGAG
>NZ_CANSMR010000067.1 GCF_947648125.1 uncultured Bradyrhizobium sp.
ACAGGCTCGAGGCGAGCGTCGAGAACTCGCCGTGATTGGCGGTCACGTTCGGTGCGGTCACAACCGGAGCGTGATCGGGCCCCGGTGTGGCCGTGAACGCGGTCCAGCCTCCCCACAACGTTCCGTCGTTCGCCCTGATGTAGAGCGTATCAGGGGCTGACCCTGTCGGCCCGAAGACGTAGCTCGTCTGTGACAGCTGCGCCGCCGTAATATCGATCTCGGTGTTGGCGGCCTCCACCACACCATTCACCACCCAGTGGCCGCTTCCGCCGGTGTCCCAGAACGCGTACTGGGTCATCGTGTCGCCATCCGGATCACTCACCGTGAACAGGCTGGATGCGGCAATCGACGTCTGGCCGTGCGCCGCAGTCACGTTGATTGCGTTCACGGTTGGCGCGGTGTCGCCAAATGCCTTGGCCGTAAATTGAGTCCAGCCGCCCCAAAGCGTGCCGTCATTGGCTCGAACGCTAAGGGTATCAGCCGATCCGGTTGGACCGAAGACGTAGCTCACCTGCGACAGGTTGGCCGCCGCAACATCGATCTCGGCATTGGTGGCCTGGACCACGCCGTTGATGACCCAGTGGCCGTTACCTTGCGTGTCCCAGAATGCATATTGGGTGATCGGATCACCATCGGCGTCTGACACCGTAAAGAGGCTGGAAGCCAGCACGGAGGTCTGGCCAGAGCCTGCATGGATGTTGGACGCTGACGTGACCGGCGCGATATCGGCACGCGTCGTGACCAGCGTTCCGGTGCCGGAATCCGCGCTGACGCTGAACCGCACGCCGGGCATCGCATCAAGCTGCAGATCGAAGGAGGAAGCACCCTCGGTGACGTGCAGGATGTTGCCAGCCTGCAAGGTCGCCGACCCACCCGATACGAAATTGAGGCCTGCCAGATCGATGCTGTCGCCCAGCACCAGGCTGCTGATGGTCGTGCCGGCCAGGGAGGTGCCATCGATCTTCAGCTGACCGCCGGAACCGCTGAAGGTGACGCCGCCGCTCGCGACGCTGCCGGCCTGCAACTCGACCACGCCGCCTGAAATCGTCACCGGACCAGTCGACCCGCCGGAGGAAACGATCTCATTGCCTCCGGCAAAGACCGCGACGTTGCTCGTCACCGCGCCGGCAACGTTGAGCGCAGCACCGCTCGACACCGCGATGTTGTGCGCCGTAGCTCCAGATGTAACGTTCAGCACGCCACCGCTGATGACGGTCGCGTGGTCTATTGCGCCTCCCGACGACACGTTGACCGTGCCGCCCGAAATCCCAGTTCCGGAGCCGGTCACACCGGTGACAACACCTCCGGAAAGTACGTTCTCGATGCCGCCGGCAAAGACCGAGACATTGCTCAGAACCGTGCCGCCGACGTTGAAGATGCCGCCGCTCGAGACGGAGATATGGTCCGCCGTAGCACCGGACGACACATTCAGGTCACCGCCATTGAAGACGGTCGCATATTCGAAAGACGCTCCGGAGAGAACGTCGACCAGCCCGGAAATTGCGGTACCCGAACCGGTGACGCCGGTGACGGAGCCACCTGCAGAGACGATTTCGTGGCCGCCACTTTGAATACTGACATTGCTGGTGATCTTGCCCTGCACATTGAGCGTGCCGGACACGTTGATCATGCTGGCCGAGCCGCCGGCCAACACGTTGAGCGTTCCGCCGGCCGCGATGACCGTTCCCGTACCGGCCGTGCCGCTGATGGTGCCCTGGATGACGCCACCGGACGAGACGTTCTCGACGCCGCCGCTGGACACCACCACCATGTTGGAGGTGGTCCCCATCACGTTAAGGATGCCGCCCGCCGAAACCGTCGTCCCCACACCGTTGGAGGATGCCGAGACCAATCCTCCCACCAGCACGTTTTCTATGCCGCCGCTCGAGATGAAAACGTTGCTGGTGACGGTGCCGCCAAGGTTGAGCGAGCCACCCGACAAGGTGACGTCGTGCGCCGTCGCGCCGGCGGAAACATTCAAGGCACCGCCGCTTGAAACCATGGCGCCAATGGTGACGCCACCAGAGGAAACCACCTGATTGCCACCCGACAGAATCGTGGCGCCGGAATCGACGCCACCACTGAAGACGGCCTCGAAGCCGCCAGACAGGACGGTGCCCGTCGCGCTGCCACCGGCTGAACCGGGACTACCGTTGAACGATCCGAGTTGGAAGTAGCCGCCGCTCAGCACTGTCGTGCCGGTCGCCGTGCCGCCGCTCAGCACGGTCATGCCGCCGGAGTTGGAGATCGTCGTTCCGGATACTGCACCGCCCGAGGTGACTTGCGCGCCGCCGTTGCTGGCAAGCGTGGTGGACACCGCGAGGCCACCGGAGTTCACATCGAGCTGACCGCCCGCCACGATCGTATTGCTCGCGGTTCCGCCGGCCGAACCACCCGATCCCTGGAACGATGGAATGCCGACTTGCATGAAGCCGGCACTGCCAACGATGGTGCCGCGGGCCGTGCCGCCTGCGAACACGTTCTCCGTCCCATTCGCGCTGACGGTGATGGCGGAGGTTGAGCCGCCCGACACAACGTCGAGGATCGGGCCACTCCCCACCGAGTAGCCGCTCACGACAGCGCCAGGCCCCACCTCTAGGTAGGTGCCGCTACCGAAAGTGGTGTTGGAAAGCTGCGAAACGGACGCTCCGCTGACCAGTTCGACAGCGCCGAAATTGGTGACCGAAACGCCACTGAGGGACCCGCCTGAGAACAGCTTCAGCAGACCACCATTGACCATCGTGGCGTTTGTCGATCCGCCGGAAAGGACGTCGAGCTCACCTCCGCCGAAGACATTGGTGCCGTTCGCAGCGCCTCCGGACGAGACGGTTTCCAGGCCGCCCCCGGAGACGTTGATGTTACTGGTCGTGCTTCCAGCGAGATTGAATTGGCCACCGGTCTTCACATTGATGTCATGCGCGGACGCGCCGGTCTGCAAGTTCAGCGCGCCGTTGCTGTTGACAGCAACGTAGCTGACGGAGGCACCCGCGGATGCATTCACTGTACCGACGACGTTGACCGTTGGGAGGCCGGATGGATCCAATGATCCGCTGATGGCACCGCCGGCAGAGACGTTCAATGTGGCGCCGCCCGCAATGAACATGAAGCTCGAGGCCGTACCCAGAAGGCTGAGCGTTGCCCCGTTCGATACGGTAAGATCGTGAACGGTGGCGCCAGCTGCGACGCTGGCCGACGCTCCGGACGACAAGGTGAAGAACTCTGACAGGCCTCCGGAGAGGACATTGAGCGAGCCTCCCGACACCGTAAAGGACTGCGCATTGCCGCCAGAAAGCACGTTCAGCGTGCCCCCCGACACATCGAAGCTCTGCGCATTGCCTCCGGAAGAAACATTCTCCGTGCCACCGGCGAAGATCTCCGAGTTGCTGGTCTGAGAACCCCTGAGATTGAGGATGCCGCCACTGCTGACGCCGAAGTCGTGGATCGTTGCGCCAAAGTCGGCCGTGACAACGCCGCCACTCCTGACCGTGAAGTAGGAGAGCTGGCTGCCCGCGGTCGCGCTGACCATGCCACCCGACACGATCGTCTCGTCGCTGCCGGGAGTGCCTGTCTCGATGCCGCCGGAAGAAATCATAACAAGGCCGCCCGAGTAGACCCGAACTTGGCTTGTCACCGTTCCGGCAACGTTCATCGTGCCGCCCGAGGACACCGCAAGGAACGATGCCGCACCGCCCGAGGAAACGTTGAGAATGCCGCCTGCAGACACCGTGGCCGAGACGCTGAGGCCGCCGCTGGAGATATTCAGGCTGCCGCCGGCCAGAATCGTGGCGCCGCTGTCGACACCACCGCTCGAAATCACCTCGGAGCCGCCGGACACAGTCGTTCCAGTGGCGCTGCCCGCGGACTCAATGATCAGCGTGCCGCCAGTCAGGATGGTATCGCCGGATTCCGTGCCAGAAGATACAGTAACGGTAACGCCGCTGGAAATCGTCTGCATGGCTCTGCCTCTAGGCCAGAATGAAATTCATTTGCCGGTGTCGGGCATCGATGCCAGTCGGCGTCGACGTCCTTTACGCGCTATGCTTTGGCGCCGACCGGAAATCCCGGTATGCGCTGAATAACCTGCTTGACGTGATCGGCCGTAATCAGCCGCGTGCATTCGAATTGCCGGGGTGAA
>NZ_CANSMR010000068.1 GCF_947648125.1 uncultured Bradyrhizobium sp.
CCCTCTGCGCCAGTGCGCCAGTCCCCCCTTATAGGGGACTGGCGCACGGGACTGGAGCAACAATCCTGTGGCGCAGATCGCGCGATAGCTCACAGGAGCCTTTGCTAGGGGGTAGCGAATGACGCTCACACGGCCGACAGCAAGCCAATCGCGTTGGCGGCGCTCCCCGGAGTTTCGGCGGGTTGCTCTCAAGGCGATCATGCGCTGGAATCGCCTTCGCGAGACAGTGAAGAAGTGCGGTGCCAAGCGGAAGCACGATGGCGAGTGTAATTCGGCGTGCAATTTTGACCCCCTAAGCTGGGGGATCGGCGTCCAAAAGTGACCCCCTTGAACTGTAGCCACTGCAGGCTGCCTGCTTTGATTCGAAGCGGGTGGTCAGGGGAATGCTGGTCGTGGAGACGATTGCGCGGATACGGCGCGAGCACTTCATCAAGGGCAAGTCGATCAAGGAGATCGCGCGTGACCTGAAGGTGTCACGCAACACAGTCCGCAAAGTGCTGCGGTCCGGCGGAACATCGTTTGAGTATGAACGCGAGGTGCAGCCGCGGCCGAAGCTCGGGCGCTGGACGGAAGAGCTCGACGGTCTGCTGGCCAGCAACTCTGCTAAACCCGCCCGCGAACAACTGACGCTGATCCGGCTGTTCGAAGAGCTGCGCGGGCGCGGCTATGACGGCGGCTACGATGCGGTGCGGCGCTACGCCCGCCAATGGGCCAAGGAACGCGGGCAAGCGACCGCTGCGGCCTATGTGCCGCTGAGCTTTGCGCCGGGCGAAGCCTACCAGTTCGACTGGAGCCATGAGGTCGTGCTGCTCAACGGCACGACGGTGATCGTGAAGGTGGCTCATGTCCGGCTCTGCCATAGCCGGATGCTGTTTGTGCGGGCCTACCCGCGCGAGACGCAGGAGATGGTGTTCGACGCCCACGATCGGGCCTTCGCTTTGTTCAAGGGTACCTGTGGCCGCGGCATCTACGACAATATGAAGACCGCGGTGGACGCGATCTTTGTCGGCAAGAACCGTCTCTACAACCGCCGATTCTTGCAGATGTGCAGCCATTATCTGATCGATCCTGTGGCCTGCACGCCGGCCTCGGGCTGGGAGAAGGGCCAAGTCGAGAACCAGGTCGGCCTCGTCCGCGAGCGGTTCTTCACGCCGCGGCTACGCTTCAAGAGCTTCGACGAGATGAACGCCTGGCTGACCGACCGGTGCATTGCCTATGCCAAGGCACATCGGCATCCGGAGTTCACCGATCGGACGATCTGGGAGGTATTCGAGACGGAGCGGCCGAAGCTCGTTCCGTATGCCGGCCGGTTCGATGGGTTCCATGCCGTGCCGGCGTCGGTCTCCAAGACCTGCCTGGTCCGCTTCGACAACAACAAGTACTCGGTGACCGCCAGTGCAGTCGGGCGTCCTGTCGAAGTCCATGCTTATGCCGATCGCATCGTGATCCGACAGGACGGAGGGATCGTCGGTGAACACCAGCGCTCGTTCGGCCGCGGCGAGACTGTCTACGACCCCTGGCATTACGTTCCGGTGCTCGCTCGCAAGCCCGGCGCCTTGCGTAACGGTGCGCCATTCAAGGACTGGGTGCTGCCGGCCGCAATGGAGCGGGTGCGGCGCAAGCTCGCCGGCGCCGACGACGGCGATCGCCAAATGGTCAACATCCTGGCCGCTGTGCTGACCGACGGGCTACCGGCGGTCGAGGCTGCCTGTGCCGAGGCGATCGGTCACAGCGTTCATTCCGCCGATGTCGTTCTCAACATCCTGGCCCGGCAACGCGATCCTGGTCCGCCGGCGACGATCCTCACACCGGCTGCTCTGACGCTGCGGCATGCGCCGATCGCCGACTGTGCCCGTTACGACAACCTCAGGAGAACCATTTGATGGAACGCACGGAACTCTTCGACCTCATGGGCGAGCTCAAACTCTACGGTATGAAGGCCGCCTTTGATGAGGTCATGGCCACCGCCGTCAAACGTCAGCATGAGCCCCAGCGCATCGTTGGCGATCTGCTCAAAGCGGAGATCAGCGAGAAGCAGGCGCGCTCGATCCGTTACCAGCTCACCATCGCCAAACTGCCGCTTGCCAAAGGTCTCGACGACTTCCTGTTCGAGGACACGCCGATCAATCAGACCCTCGTCCATGATCTCGCCAGCGGGAACTTCATCGCCCAGCAGCGCAATGCCGTCCTGGTCGGCGGCACCGGGACCGGCAAGACCCATCTCGCCATAGCCATCGCTCGAAGCTGCATCCGATCCGGTCGCCGCGGCCGCTTCTACAACGTCGTCGATCTGGTTAATCGGCTCGAGACCGAGACCCGAAACGGCCGCCAGGGCCGGCTCGCTGATCATCTGACGCGGATGGACTTCATCGTTCTCGACGAGCTTGGCTACCTGCCATTTGCCCAGTCCGGTGGACAGCTGCTGTTCCACCTCGTCAGCAAGCTCTACGAACGCACCTCGATCATTGTCACCACCAACCTGGCCTTCGGCGAATGGCCCAGTGTGTTCGGCGACGCCAAGATGACCACCGCGCTGCTCGATCGGCTTACCCACCACTGTGACATCGTTGAGACCGGAAACGACAGTTGGCGCTTCAAGAGCCGCGATGAGGATCAAACAACCCGCGCTCGCGCCGTCTCCGCAACCCCGACCAGCTCCGACGGCGCGAGCGCTACCGTCAAAACCCGGCGCCCAAAGGGGTCAAAATTGGATGCCGATCAGGGGTCAATTTTGAACGCCGATTGACATTGGAGTGTCTCGCGTGCGAATCCGCCGGCCCGATGTACTGACGCGTCGACCTGTGCCAGGAGCGAGATCGCGTCGTCGCTTCGCCCTTCCCGGATGCAGCGCTGAGCGACCTTGATTCCACTCGATACGATCTGAAGAAGATTGCCTAGGTCATGCACCGCGCGGTCACGCGATGCGCTGTCCGTCGGATGAGACCGAAGCGCACTTCCATCCCGCTGCAGGGGTCCGAATGGAATGTGATCGAGCTTAAGCTGACCGGAGCACTCCGCAAGATTCACTTCCATTGTCTTTACCCCCGGCCAGATAATTGCGAACTCATCTCCCGGCGCAGGATCGATTATGGGACTCAATGACTCAATT
>NZ_CANSMR010000069.1 GCF_947648125.1 uncultured Bradyrhizobium sp.
CCTCGATCGCCGCCCTTGGCAAGCAGCATGCGACGTCGCAGGCCGGGCTCGTCCGCGAGCGCCTCGACGACACCAAGGAGGATCCCGAGGTGCGCGCGCTGGCCGCGAAGACGCTCGGCGCGATGTGCGTGCAGAACGCAGCCGATCGCCTCACCAAGCTCGCGCATCTCTCACGCGCGCCGGTCGACGAGGGCGACGACCGCATCGGCATCGCCGCCAACGAAGCTCTGGGCGCGCTTCATCCGCGAGATCTCGAGACTCGCCTCGCGCCGCTGCGAGGCAAGGACGTCCGCATGCCAGTCCGTCGCGCGGTCGAGCGCGCGATCGTCGAACCGACCTCGTGCCGGTGAGCCGCTGACCGACGTTTGGCTAGCTAACGATTCGCTAGGAGCGTGTAGCGCATTCGCTCGGCGTCCGAGCGCGACCGCGACCCCGACCCCGACCGCGACCCCGACCGCGACCGCGACCCCGACCGCGACACGCGCTGTGGTGGCCAATGATGATGGGGGACCCGCTGGCTGCCCGTTTACGCCGTTGCGAGCGCGGGGAGCGAGAAGACAGCTCGATAGAGCTTCAAGAGGTTGTGACCGAGACACACGATCGCCCACTCGTCGCGCACTTTCGACAGACCGCGCAAGGAGAAGCGGCGAAAGCGGCGGGCTTCCTTGATCTGGCCGAACGGTGGTTCCGCGATGCTCTTTCTGCGCGCGTACGCCTCTCGTCCGTAGCGCGTCATGAGCTTGGCGTGCATCTCTTGCCACGCTTCATGCGTCGGCCCTTGTCTGCTCGGCGGCCGATTCTTGCGATTCACTGCGATGTACGCGTCGACGTTTCGCGCATCGCAGCACGCCGCGTTCGCCTTCGAGAAGTAGCCGGTATCGGCCAAGAGCTCGCCCGGCATCTCGCCTGCCTGCAGTGCACATCGCTCGAGCATCGGTTCGAGATGCTCGACGTCCGGCGCCTGATTCGTGACGGCATGAGCCACGATGAGCTGGCTGTCGTCGGCAACGACCGTCTGCGCGTTGTAGGCCTGCACGAAGGCGCCGTCCTTGATCATGATGCGGCTGTCGGGATCGGTGAAGTTGCGCTGCGCCTTCGGCTTCGGATCTCCGTCGGGCGTCGCGGGCACGCGATGCTTCGGCAGATCGTCCGCGGGCGCGCTGCCACCGGCCGGCGGATCGTCGTTGTCGTCCTTCGAGGAGAACTTCTTCGCCGCTTGCTCACTCCTGTCGGCGCGTGCGGCGGCGCGCCGTCGCTCCCCGGCGTCGACGCTCTCGTCGCGTGAGACGTCACGCTGTCCGGCAGCGTTTTCGAGTAGCTGCGCGGCGCGTGTTTTCTTCGCCTCGGCCTCGAGCGCCGCCTTCGCCCAGCGGATCTTCTCGAGCCGCGCCTCGCGTCGATGCAGCTCCTCGGGGATGTCGAGCGCAGCCTGGTCTTTGCCAGAGTGCTCGTCTTCGCGCTCGTCGATCTCGTCGGCCTTCGCGAGCAGCGCTTCGATCTCGTTCTTCAGACGAACCTCTTCGGTGCCCATGCGCTCGTAGCTCATCGCCTTGTGCTTGCTCGCGTTCGCCTGCACCTTCGTGCCGTCGAGCGCAACGCGTCCGAGCTTCAAAAGACCCGCCTTGCGACACAGCTTGAGCACCTGCTCGAACAGCGACGCGAGGCCCGCGCGATGGTGCAGGCGAAAGTGGTTCACCGTCGTGAAGTGCGGATGCTGGCCCGCCGCCAGCACGCGGAACGCCACGTCCTCGAACGTCGCTCGCTCGATCCGTCGCGAGGAGAAGACGCCCACGCAGTACGCGTAGAGCAGCAATCCCGTCATCATCCGTGGGTCGTACGGCCGCTGCCCGCGCAAGTCCTTGCCCTGAATCGCACGCTCGATCGGGCTCAGATCCAGATCGGCGACGACATCGAGGATGAAGAAGGCCAAGTGCCCCTGCGGGAGCCACTCGAGTGGCGACGGCGGAAGCAGGTACGACTGCGTCGGGTCCCAATCCTGATAGCGCTTGCTCGTCACATCGTCACGAGATCAGAAAACCATCTCCGCGTCGATCCCCTGCTGCATTGTCTCACGCACGAAGGACGAAAGCGCTCGACGCGCGCGGTCTCTGGCCCGCGCGAGGCTTGGTTTGGTCGGTCATGCCGAGACGCGCAGGAGTCGCGCCAGCGCCGCCCCGTGATCGCAAGAGATGACAGGGATCGCAGAAGGCGCTGTCACGACTCCTGCGCGATGGGGGGCATGACCGACCAAACCAAGCCTCGCGCTCCGCTGCTCCCTCACCACAAGCTCGTCGCCTATGGCGTGGCCGTCGAGCTTCTTCTCGCCGTGAAGGCGGCGAACATTCGAGATGCCAAGCTCAGAGATGAAGCGCTGCGTGCCGCAAAAGGCGCATGCCTCAACTGCGCGGAAGGCGCCGGGCGCGTCTCGCGCGCGGACAAGGCGCGCGTCTTCGCCATCGCGCGCGGAGAAGCCGTCGAAGCGGTCGCCGCCGTCGAGATCGCCGCTCACGCCGGAGACACCACGCAACAAGCGGCGGACCGGTGCGTCGTCATCGGCAATCGCGTCGTCGCCCTCCTCACAGGCTTCATCCGCTGAATCGCTCTCGTCCGCGGCCCTTCGGGGTCGCGGTCAGGGTCGTGGGCGGGGGCGGGGTCGCGGTCGGGGGTCGCGGGTCGCGGGCGGGGTCGCGGGCGGGCTCGGCGTCGCGGGCTTCGCGGTCGCGACTATGCCCTACACGCTCCTAGCTAACGATTCAGGCGCGCGGGAGCTTGGGGTCGCCGTCGGTCTCGGCGGCATCGCTCTTCATGAAGAGCGGGCAGTCCCTGTACGGGTCGTAGCTGTCGTCCTGATAGGACGAGATCTCCGCGTCCATCTTGATCTCGGTCGCCTGCGGCTCGTTCCAGGTCTTCATGCGGATTCCCAAAGTGTTGCACACATGGTGTGCGTGTCGAGGGTTCTGTTCGTCTTCTTTG
>NZ_CANSMR010000070.1 GCF_947648125.1 uncultured Bradyrhizobium sp.
GCCCTACATCGCCTTGACGATGTTCTCGGTGACCTTCTTGGCGTCGCCGAGCAGCATCATGGTGTTGTCGCGGTAGAACAGCGGGTTGTCGATGCCGGCATAGCCCGACGCCAGCGAGCGCTTGATGAACATCACGGTGCCGGCCTTCCAGACCTGCAGCACCGGCATGCCGTAGATCGGCGAGGTCTTGTCCTCTTCCGCCGCCGGGTTGGTGACGTCGTTGGCGCCGATCACGAAGGCGATGTCGGCCTGGGCGAACTCCGAGTTGATGTCCTCGAGCTCGAACACCTCGTCATAGGGCACGTTGGCCTCGGCCAGCAGCACGTTCATGTGGCCGGGCATGCGGCCCGCCACCGGGTGAATGGCGTATTTCACCTCGACGCCTTCCTTCTTCAAAAGGTCGGCCATCTCGCGCAGCGCGTGCTGGGCCTGCGCCACCGCCATGCCGTAGCCGGGCACGATGATGACCTTGGAGGCGTTCTTCATGATGAAGGCGGCATCATCGGCCGAGCCGAGCTTGGCCGGCTTCTGCTCGCCCGAGCCGCCGCCGGCCGCCGCGGTCTCGCCGCCGAAGCCGCCGAGGATCACCGAGATGAACGAGCGGTTCATCGCGTGGCACATGATGTAGGACAGGATCGCGCCGGAGGAGCCGACCAGCGCGCCGGTGATGATCAGCGCCGAGTTGCCGAGCGTGAAGCCGATGCCGGCCGCGGCCCAGCCGGAGTACGAGTTCAGCATCGAGATCACGACCGGCATGTCGGCGCCGCCGATCGGGATGATCATCAAGACGCCGAGCGCCAGCGCGATGATGGTGATCAGCCAGAAGTCGAGCGCGCTGCCGCTCATCACGAGGCCGACGATGAAGAACACCAGCGCCAAGGCGAGCACGATGTTGATGACGTGGCGGAACGGCAGGATGATCGGCGCGCCGCTCATCCGGGCCGACAGCTTCAGGAACGCGATCACCGAGCCGGTGAAGGTCAGGGCGCCGATCGCAACGCCGAGCGACATCTCGACCAGGCTCTGCGGATGGATGTTGCCGGGCGTGCCGATGTCGAAGGCCTCAGGGGCATAGAACGCGCCGGCGGCGACCAGCACCGCGGCCATGCCGACCAGCGAGTGGAACGCGGCGACCAGCTCCGGCATCGAGGTCATCGGCACCCGGCGCGCGATCACCGCGCCGATGCCGCCGCCGATCGCGATCGCGACGATGACCAAGAGCCAGGCGACGCCGTCGGCCGGCGGATGGCTCGCCAGCGTGGTGGCGACCGCGATCGCCATGCCGATCATGCCGAACATGTTGCCCTGGCGCGACGACGCCGGGCTCGACAGGCCGCGCAGCGACAGGATGAACAGCACCCCCGCCACGAGATACAGAACAGCAGCCAGATTGGCGTTCATCTCAGGTCCCCCTTTGTCTTCGTCACCCCGAGGTGCACGCCGCTCACTTGGCTTTCTTCTTGTACATCGCCAGCATGCGCTGGGTGACCAGGAAGCCACCGAAGATGTTCACGCAGGCGAAGATCAGCGCCACGAAGCCGAAGCCGCGGGCCCAGCCCGATCCGCTCGACACCATGCCGACGCCGACCGCGAGCAGCGCGCCGACCACGATCACCGACGAGATCGCGTTGGTCACGCTCATCAGCGGGGTATGCAGCGCGGGGGTCACCGACCACACCACGAAATAGCCGACGAACACCGCAAGAACGAAGATCGACAGCCGGAACACGAACGGATCGACGGCCTGCGCGAGATGCTCCATGGCTTCTCTCCTTACTTCGGCTGGAAGTTGGGATGGATGACGGCGCCGTCCTTGGTCAGCGCGGTGGCCTTCACCAGCTCGTCGTCCCAATTGACCGCGAGCGCCTTGTTGGCCTTGTCGACCATCGTCTCGATGAACGAGAACAGATTGCGCGCGTAGAGGCTCGAGGCCGAGGCGGCGACCCGGCCGGCGACATTGGTGTAGCCGACGATCTTGATGCCGTCGGTCTCGACCACCTCGCCGGGCCTCGCACCCTCGACATTGCCGCCGCGCTCGACCGCGAGATCGACCAGCACCGAGCCCGGCTTCATCGATTTGACCATCTCGCCCGACACCAGCTTCGGCGCCGGACGGCCCGGGATCAGCGCGGTGGTGATCACGATGTCCTGCTTCTTGATGTGCTCGGCGGTCAGCGCGGCCTGCTTGGCCTGATACTCCTTGGACATCTCCTTGGCGTAGCCGCCGGCGGTCTGCGCGTTCTTGAACTCCTCGTCCTCGACGGCGAGGAATTTGGCGCCGAGGCTCTCCACCTGCTCCTTGGTGGCGGGCCGCACGTCGGTCGCGGTGACGACGGCGCCGAGACGGCGCGCGGTCGCGATCGCCTGCAGGCCGGCGACGCCGACCCCCATCACGAACACCTTGGCGGCCGGCACGGTGCCGGCGGCGGTCATCATCATCGGAAAGGCGCGGCCGAACGCTTCGGCGCCCTCGATCACCGCCCGGTAGCCGGCGAGGTTGGCCTGCGAGGACAATACGTCCATCACCTGGGCGCGGGTGATGCGCGGCATCAGCTCCATCGCGAACGCCGACACGCCGGCATCGGCCATCGCCTTCAGCGCGGCCTCGTTGCCGTAGGGATCCATGATCGCGATGACCAGCGCGCCGCGCTTGTACTTCGCCAGCTCGGAGGCCTCCGGCCGCTTCACCTTGATGATGATGTCGGCGTCCTTGAGCGCATCGGCGCTGACGGTCGCGCCCGCTGCGGTGAGCTCCGAATCGGGCAGCCCCGACTTGATGCCCGCGCCCGGCTCGACCGCGACCTCGGCGCCCAGCGCCTTGAACTTCTTGATGGTATCGGGCGA
>NZ_CANSMR010000071.1 GCF_947648125.1 uncultured Bradyrhizobium sp.
CCGGGACGATCAAACTTGGCGACATAGTCGTGGAAGCCGGCCTGCCGGCCGCGCTCGATCGCCGCCGGCGACACCATCGCCGACAGCGCGATGATCGGCAGCCCGATCAGGTTGTGGTCGCTTCGGATGTTCTCGGCGAACTCAAAGCCGTTCATCTCGGGCATCTCGATGTCGGTCAGCACGACGTCGAAGGCCTGCCCCGAGCGCAGCGCCGCGAGCCCTTCCTGCGCGCCTCCCGCGGTCCGCACCTTGTAGCCGGCGGCTTTCAGCACCGGCGCCAGCATGTTGCGGAAGAACGCTGAGTCATCGACCAGCAGCACCGACTGCGCCGAGGCCGACGGCCGCATCTCCTTGCGCGAGAACCAGTCGGCAAACGCCATCGGCAGGAAGTGGCCGACGTCGATCACCTCGGTGGCCTGGCCCTTGATCACGGCCGAGCCCAAAATGCCGTCCTGCGAGCCCGCGACCTCGATGTTGAGCCGCTCCTCGACGATGTCGATGATCTCGTCGACCACGAGCCCCATCGAGCGGCCGTCGTCGGCGAACACCAGGATCGGCTGCGCGCCTTGGGTCTGCACCTCGACCCCGGCCATCTGCACCAGCGGCATCAGCTGCTCGCGGTACTGCACCATGTAGCGGCCGTTGGAGAGCTCGATCTTGTCGGTTGCGATCTCTTCCAGCCGGGTGACGAGGCCGAGCGGCACCGCCTTGGGCTGGCTCGAGCCGGCGCGGAACACCAACAGCGAGGTCAGCTGCTCGCCGCTCGAGGCATGCGCCGCGGCATTGTCGTCGGCCATGTCATGGGCCGAGGAGCCGGACGCGCCGAGCGCTTTGGCGATCCCGTTGGGGTCGATGATCATGATGACCGCGCCATCGCCCAGGATGGTGTTGCCGGAGAACATGTCGATGTGCCGCAGTTTGGTCGACATCGGCTTGACCACGATCTCCTCGGTGTGGAACACGCCGTCGACCACGATGCCGAAGGTCTGGCTGCCGACCTGCGTCACCACGATGAAGCCGTTCTCGGCATCGCTGGAGGTCGCGCCGTCGTCGATCTTCAGGAGCTTCTTGAGATGGATCAGCGGCAGCAGCTTGTTGCGCAGGCGCAAGACCGCGGTGTCCTTGATCCGCTCGATGCGGTGCTCGGAGTTGGCGCGGGCCCGCACCAGCTCGACCACGGACAATTGGGGAATTGCAAAGCGGTCGCCGCCGGCTTCCACGATCAAGGCGGAGACGATCGCCAAGGTCAGCGGGATCTTGATGGTGACCGAGGCGCCCTCGCCGGCCACGCTCTTGATGTCGATGGTGCCGCCGATCTGGTCGATATTGGTGCGCACCACGTCCATGCCGACGCCGCGGCCGGACACCGAGGTCACTTGCGCCGCGGTCGAGAAGCCCGGCGCGAAGATGAACTTGTGGATCTGGGCCTCGGTCATCTTCTCCAGCTCGGCCTCGGTGACGAGGCCGTTCTGGAGCGCCTTGGCCTTGATCCGCTCGGTGTTGAGCCCGCGGCCATTGTCGGCGATGCAGATGATGATATGGCCGCCCTCGTGGTAGGCACTGAGGCGGATGGTGCCCTGTTCGGGCTTGCCGGCCGCGACCCGCTCGGCGGTGGTCTCCAGGCCATGATCGGCGGAGTTGCGCACCATGTGCGTCAACGGATCCTTGATCAGGTCGAGCACCTGGCGGTCGAGCTCGGTGTCGGCGCCGTGCATTTCCAATTCAATTTGCTTGCCGAGTTCGCCGGACAGATCGCGGACGATGCGCGGCAGCTTCTGCCAGGCATTGCCGATCGGCTGCATCCGCGTCTTCATGACGCCTTCCTGCAGCTCGGCGGTGACGTTGGAGAGCCGCTGCAGCGGCACCTTGAACTCGGTGTCCTCGTTGCGCCTTGAGATCTCTAAAAGCTGGTTGCGGGTCAGGACCAGCTCGGAGACCATGGTCATGAGGTGTTCGAGGGTGTCGACATTGACCCGGATCGACTGGTTGGCGATCTTGTCGCCTTCCTGGACAACATCCTCGGCGGCGGCCTTGCGGGCCGGCTTCTTTGCGGCCTCCGTCGGCACGGCTGCGGGCGCCGCGGCGAGGGGCTTCGCAACCGGCGCCGGTGCTGCGACTTCAATCTCGGTCTCGCGGAAGGCGCGCTCGAGCTCGTCGAGCGAGACCTCACCCGGACGCAGCGGACGCTCCAGCGTCTGCACCACCAGCGTGCCTTCAGTCATTGCTGCCTGCACGGATGGAGATTCAACGACAGGTACAGCTTCTTCGGCAGCAGCCGGCATCGACTGCGTCGAGCCTGACATCGCCGCCATGCCGTGCTCGACCATCGCTTCGAGCTGATCGATCAGGTCGCGGTCGTTGCCTTCGGGCTCGGCCTCGGTCGCCTCGAGCCCGCCAAGGATCTCCTTGATGCGGTCGATCGAGGACAGGATCAGCGTCACGGCTTCCGCCTTCACCGGCATGCCGTCGCGGAACTTGCCCATCAGGGTCTCGCCGGCATGCGCCAGCGCTTCCAGCCGCGGCAGCCCGAGGAAGCCGCAGGTCCCCTTGATGGTGTGCACAAGGCGGAAAATGTTGTCCAGGATCTTCGCGTTGTTCGGATCCTGCTCGAACTGCACCAGCTGGTTGTCGACCGTATCCAGGCTCTCGCTGCTCTCCGTCAGGAACTCGCGCAACAGATCGTCCATG